>CAWHYM010000022.1:0-71629 GCA_963833595.1 uncultured Acidobacteriota bacterium
AAGCATTCGCTGCGCGCTGATTCGTTCCCGACAATTTCCCTGAAATTTAACGCTGTGCGGGTTACTTCTGGGCCGGAGCCGAAGAGAAAATATCCGTGTGGACGGGATGGGCGGGTGTGTCCACGGCTGCGATTTCCAGGTCTGTCGTCACCGAAAGTTTTGTCGGCGGCAGGCACGCATCCTGATTGCAGGCCTGGTAGCCAACTGTGAGGCCAATTTTTTGAGGGCCGAGGGGCGCGGCGCCGCTCGCGCGGAGTCTCATTCGCACCGTGAAGGAGCCTTCGTAAACTCGCAGGGGCGTCTTCGAAAATCGGAACGCGCGCATCACCCCGCGCGGATACGTCGTTTCCACGAGCAACACTCCGGGAGAGAGGTCCGCCATGATTTTCGTGGGGATTAGATAGTCCTCTGAAGGCACATGCGCGTTGATGTGAAAGCCCGGAGAAATTTTCGCGACCACCGCGATCTCAAAGGAGTGGCCGCGCGGCACGGGCTGCAACGAAACGTAGGCCTGCGGCTGAAGCACGCTTGCCGCGGGGGGATAAGCGCTGTCCTGCGCAGATGCATTGAGGGTGATGATGGCCAGCGCCAGGAACACAATCCGCGCAAGCAGGCGTGGCATACTCGCGCGCCGGCCGGAGAATCGCAAAACGTTTTCAAGGAGTGAGTTCATATAGATTTAGACGGTCACGGGGCTGCCGAGTTGCTCGGTGAGTATGCGCCCCATGAGCTGCATCAGTGTCTCTCCCGTTTTGTCCAGGACGAAAGTTCCCGCCGCGTCCGACCACGACAGCTTGAAACTGGTGGTCAGCGCGGAAATCCATATCTGGCGAACTGGCGTGTTTGGGCTGATGACAAATCTGGTTTCATCCGCGTCTTCGAACAGGACTTCAAGCTTTCCGCTTCCGCCCTCGACTTCGAATCCGCGCTCATCGCCAACTTCTTGAAGGCGGCGGCGCAGCGATTCAAAGGCCGCATCACATCGTTTCTGAAATTCATGCTCATCCATGGCAGAGAGAGAGTACCGCGAAGCGGCGGCTCGGGCAAGGAAGGGAGCAGGGGGCAGGTGACAGGGGGCAGGCCAATGCTCGCCAGCTTGATACAGAAACTTCGCCAAAAAAGGGCACTGAACCCTGCCGCCTGTTACCTGCCGCCTTCTACCTACTCATACCGCAGCGCGTCCACCGGGTCGAGCCGCGCAGCCTTCACCGCCGGATAGATGCCGAAGAAAAGGCCGACGGCCATGGAAACGAGTACCGCCAGGAGCACGGCCCACAGTGGCACAGTCGAAGGCAATTTGGGCCAGACCACATGGATGAGCAAGCTGATGCCAATTCCGAGCAGCACGCCGATGACTCCGCCTGCGCCCGTGAGCACAACCGCTTCCGTCAGAAACTGCCAGATGACGTCGCGGCGCCGCGCGCCAATCGCCTTTCGCACGCCGATCTCCCGCGTGCGCTGCGTGACTGACATCAACATGATGTTCATCACGCCGACTCCGCCCACGAGCAGGCCAATCGAGCTGACCACGGCGGTCAGCATCGCAACCGATCCGGTGATCTGCTTGAACTGGTTGGCAATTTCCTCGGCCGAGGACAGGCCGAAATTGTCAGGAGCCGAATAAGGGAGGCGGCGCGTGCGGCGCAAGACCGCGCTGATTTCGTCCTTTGCTTCCGCCATTTTTCCGGGAGCCGCCACGGCGCCGATGAAATGCTCGTCGTCGGCGGGATGATGCTTGCGGTAGGTATGATAGGGAACGAGCACCTGCTTTTCCGCGGGAGGATTCTGGAAGAGCTGGCCCTTGCGATGCTCGAATACCCCAATGACGCGGTAGGGAAATCCTTCGACGTAAATGATTTTATCCACCGCATCCCCGTCCGGAAAAAATGTCTTGCCGAGATCGTAGCCAATGACGGCAACGTCCGCGCGGTGCATATCTTCTGCTTCTGTAAAATAGCGGCCAATGTAGGGCCTGTTGTTATAGACATCCGGATAGTAGACGTCCGAACCTGAATAATTCAGGCCGCTGACTTCCTTGTCCTTGTAGCGCGCGGTGACATCGGGCTGTCGATTCATGTCATAGATGCGCTTGAATAACGACACGGACACTTCCTGCACCGCCGGGCATTGCTTCCGAATCGCCTGCGCATCTTCATAGGTCAAAGGCTTGCGGTTGCGCTCCTCGGCCGTCATTCGTCCGGTGTTGATCCCGGGGGCTACTTTGAACACCCAGATGGTATTCGCACCATAATCGTTTAGATAAACAGTAATATCCGCGTAGAATCCGACCAGGATGGACGAAACCGTGATGAGCGCGGTGATCCCAATGACCACGCCCAGCACGGTGAGAAACGAACGCAGCTTGTTCTCCCGCAGCGTGTCCAGAGCCATCTTCGCGTTTTCGCCGAGCGCTATTCGCATGGATTCCCGATCATTGTTCAGGTTTCCTGGTTCAGATTTCCTGCCGCAGCGCTTCGATCGGACTCAAGTTCGCGGCCTTGCTCGCCGGATACAGTCCAAAGAACACGCCCACGGCGGTCGAAACGGCCAGGGCAGTGATTACCGCTGAAATTGGGACGTGCATCGGCACGGGTGTGTAGGCGGCAATCATCATCGCAAACACGTACGCCAAGGCGACGCCGATCGCCCCGCCGACCGTGGACATTACGGCGGTCTCGGTGAGGAACTGCAGGAGAATGTCGGCGCGGCGCGCGCCCAGGGATTTGCGCAGGCCGATTTCGCGCGTGCGCTCGGTCACCGTCGCAAGCATCACATTCATGATCACCACGCCGCCGATCACCAGGAATACCGCGACGATCCCAACCATCGATGCCGCGAGGGCCCCCGTAATTCGCTTGAACAAATCCACCAGCGAGCCGCCGTCCAGGATGCCGAAATTGTCAAGGTCGTTCGGCCTCAGGTGCCGGCGCGCGCGCATTAGCGTTTGCGATTCTTCTTGCGTGCGCGACATCCAGTCCGCGCCGCGCGTTTGCACGTTGATCGACAGGCTGGTCGCGCTCGTGGCGTAGAATTTCATCCACGTTTCGATGGGAATGTAGACGTAATTGTCCTGCGTCTGGCCCAGCACCGTGCCAATTGGTTTTCCGACTCCCACTACTTCATAGGGCCGCCCATCCACGGCGAGTTCCTTGCCGATGGGGTCTACGCCGGGAAAAAGTTTTTCGGCAATGTCTGAGCCGATCAGCGCGACGAGCGACCGGTGCTGATTGTCGGTGTCCGTGATATAGCGCCCCGACGCGGGCCCTTCGGTCTTCATGTCGCCGATATTCGCGGTCACGCCATAGATGGTCGTGTCTTCGACGGTCTGGCCGTTGGCCTTGGTACGGCCCAGGAGGTTGGCCTGAGCGCCGACGCGTTGGGCGAGCTTCGAGTTGTCGCGCAAAAATATATAGTCGTCCCAGGTGAGCGGTTTGTTCCGCCGGGTGGCCTTCACGAATTCATCCATGTCCGTGATGATTGGAAAGCGCAGAACCAGGAATACGTTCGACCCGAGGTTGGCGATGCGATTCGCCACGTACAAGTTCACGCCGGAGATCAGCGCCACTACCATGATCAGCGTGGACACCGACAGCACGATCCCCAGCAGCATCAGAAACGAGCGCATCTTGTGCGCGCGCAGCGTTTCGAGCGCCACGCCAATCGGTTCGCGAAAATGATGGATGCGAGGTTTCATGCGCTCCGCGCTATCCCTCTATTATTTCACATGGGAAGCTGAAAAAAGGATGTTTGCGAGGGTGAGATAGTTTACAGCAGGCTTTCGATGGCCTTGGAAATATCGTCGTGATTGACCAGGCCGACGATGGTCCTAACCTTTTTGCCGTCGCGGGTGAAGAGCATGCTGGTGGGGAGGCCCAGAATCCCGCCGAATTTATCCGCAATGGCGTCGTTGCCGAGCAGGATCGGATAGCTCATCGCCTCTTTTTGGCCGTTCACGTCGAAGCGTTCTTTTTCGAGGAAGGGTGCGATTGCTTTTTTGCCGTCTTCGTCCATGGAAATTCCCAGGATGGTGAAGCCGCGCGGGCTGTACTTTTGCTGGAATTCGATCATCCACGGGATTTCCACTTTGCAGGGCTCGCACCAGGTCGCCCAGAAGTTCACCAGGACCACCTCGCCCTTGTACTGCTGGAGGGTGACATCCTTGTCGTTGAGGTCTTTCAGGGTGACCGTTGGGGCATCGGTCGGTTTGGCGGGCGCGCTCGCGGAAGGCACGCCGGCGGCCGGGAATTTGTGGTCGGCCCAGATCATGACGGCAAGCAACGCAACCACACCCGCAGCAATAAAAAGGCCCTTTTTCATATCCAGCACTTCTTTCTGGCGAGCTCCACGCTTCGCTGGAAGCGTTCAGCGCAAAAGCAGAGCGCGCACACGTTACAGCGCGAACTTATTCAGAAAGCCCAGTTTACCCGATAGCCAGGTCAGCCGGTTCAAAAAAATCAGGCCCCCGACGAACAACAGCAGCACGCCGCTCAATACTTCCACGGTATGCAGGTGGCGCCGGAATCGCTGGTAAAAACGCAGGAACTGGTTGATTCCAATCGCAGTGAGCAGGAAGGGGACCGCGAGGCCGGCCGAATACACCGCCAGCAAAAAAACGCCGCGAGAAATCGTCTGCGTGTTCGCGGCCAGCACCAGGACGGCGGCGAGAATCGGGCCGATGCACGGCGTCCATCCAAAGGCAAATGCGAAGCCGAGAAGGAAACCGCTGGTCACGCCGGAAAGCGCGCCGCCGGCCTTGGCTTCTTCCGCTGTTTGACTGCCGAGATTGTGGAAGCGCACGTCGCGGTTGAGCCAGCGCGTCAACGACGGTCCGGCCAGGAAAATGAGCGCGACCGAAAGCAGTTGCACGGAGCCGAACAGGCCGCCGGGACCGACAGTTTCGGTTCCAGACCGCCGCCAAAGAATCGCGGCCCCGAACGCCAGCACGCCACCGATCACGAGGCCGGCATTCACGGGCAATTTGATTAGCCACCCGACCAGATGCAGGCCGAACAGAACGATCACGGCCCCGGCGACAGGTCCCATCAGCGCCTTATGCTGAAGCAGAAATTGTCCCACGGCGCTTGCCGAAGCGCCGAAACTGATGAAGACTACCGAGAATCCCGAGACAAACGCCAGCGAGGAAGCAAATAGGCTGTTGCGCGCCGGTTGGCCCGTGCGGAGTTGCTCGACGCCGATACCCGAAAGCATCGAGACGTATCCCGGCACCAGGGGCAGCACGCAGGGCGATAGGAACGAGATAATTCCCGCTATGAAGGCGTAAAGAATCGATACTTGCATCGGACGAAATTATCTCCGGCGAAGGATGCTGCAAGTCATTTGATGCTTCGTTGGATCAGACGGCTGCAAGCCCGCCAACGATTCAACCCAATCTATATTTTCACATAACTATACGTCCGCTCGGGGGGATTTCTTCGCCTGCCGGTAGCAGGCCAAATTCGCGTGGGTGAGCCACGCAAGTTCCGGCGCTGAAAGCGCCGCCGCTGGCTAGCCCGGGGCAACGTCCTGGGTTTCACGTTCAATCGCTTGTTGTGCGCCCTGAAAGGGCGCAGGAGTCCTCCGCCCATTCAGGGCGGACGATGGCACGCCGGCGCGATACCCGGGGCGTTGCCCCGGGCTGGCATTCTCCTCGCCGTTGGCGCGACAACATGGCCGTGTTTGCAAGCGGAGAAAATTTCCGCAAACTGATTTACGAGATAACTTAAGGTAACCTCCAGACTTTGTCTGCACAGCTACCGCCGCATGCGCTGCGAGCGGCTTGTGTCGCCCCTGCCGGGGCTTTCTTGTCTTGGCGGGCACAGTTTCCCACCCCGACCGGGTCGGGGTGGGCTACGTTCTGTCGTCCCTTCGGGACTACTGGAAAGAAGCAATTGGCTGACTGGCGATTTCTTCGGCCGTGTGGCCTGCGGCGCCGAGGCGAATACTGTGGCGCGCGGCCAAGCGGCTACTTGAGAGGCTGCTGTTACCCGAAGCTGGGATGGCGCGCGCGCCAATCATTCGCGCGCTCGTAGGAAAACGCGATGCGCAAAAGCGTTGCTTCATCGAAGGCGCGGCCGATCAATTGCAAACCGACTGGCAGGCCGTCGCGCGTAAATCCGCAGGGGATGGAAATCGCGGGGAGTCCCGTGAAATTGGCTGGCCGGCAATGTCCGACAATCGCGGGGCGCACGCCGATTTGTTCTCCATCGATCTGCACGGATTCGGCGCCGATGAGCGGGGCGGGGACGGGAACCGTGGGCGCAACGACGGCGTCCACGTTCTGGAAGGCCGCGTCAAATTCGGCGAGCAAACGCTTCCGCACGTCAAACCCCGCCAGATAACGATGGGCCGGCACCTTTCCGCCCGCATCGATTCGCTGGCGCACTTCCTCGCCATATTCGGCGGCGCGAGCAGGGAAGTAGCCAGCCGCTTCGTGGACGTGGAGGGCTTCGGCGAGCGAAATTTCGGTCGCCGCATCGAGCGATTCTTTCAAGTGCGGAAGGGAAACTTCACGCACGACCGCGCCCCGTTTTTCCATGTCACGCACGGCGGCTTCGGTTGCGCGGCGCACTTCGGGGTCAAGCTTTTCCCAGTAATGTTCGCGCGGGCGGCCCAGGCGGAATTTGCGGAGAGGCTTGCGCAGTGCGCCACGGAAATCTTCCACTGGCTTCGGCGAGGAGGTCGGGTCCAGCGGATCGCGCCCGGCGATCATGCCGAGCAGAATGGCGGCGTCCGCGACGCTGCGAGCGAGCGGGCCGACATGGTCGAGCGACGGCGAGAGCGGCATGGTGCCGAAGACACTGACGCGCCCGAAGGTCGGCTTCAGCCCAACGGTCCCGCAAAAAGCGGAAGGCACACGGATCGAGCCGCCGGTATCGGTACCGACGGAAGCCGCGCACAGGCCTGCGGCAATCGCGACGGCAGAGCCCGCGCTCGATCCGCCGGAAATCCGATCGAGCGCCCACGGATTATGCACGGGGCCGTAGTGCGCGTTGCCGCCGGTAATCCCGTAAGCAAATTCGTTCAGGTTCGTTTTGCCGATCAGGATGGCGCCGGCGCGGGCAAGTTTTCGCGCGACGGTGGAATCCTCTGGCGGGACGAAATCGCTCAAGATTTTCGATCCTGCGGTTGAGCGAATGCCGCGCGTCCAAATGTTGTCCTTGAGCGTGATCGGTATCCCGAAGAGTGGGAAATTTTCACGCCGCGAACCATGGCGGCGGAGGAATTGTTTCTCCGCGCGGCGCGCCGCGGCGAGCGCCGGCTCGGCGGTGATCGTGAGGAACGCGTTCAGAGAAGGATTTTGCCGCTCGATGCGGCGCAGAAACAGTTCCGTCAGCTCGACGGCGGAAATCTTACGTTTTGCCAGCAGCGCGGCAAGTTCCTCGATCGCGGCAAATGCGAGCGATTCTTCAATGTTCATGGTTAGAAGACCTTATCCTCCCGGCGCAGATTTCCGAACGTTCCGATGTTTGCAATGTTCAGCGAGACGCGAAATTGGTTTTCGGTGCGGATCTCGCCGAGCGAAAGGCGCCGGTATTCGAGCGAAATTCCGCAGCAGGATCCGTTATAGCTTATTTCGACGAATTGGTTCTGCAAGACGTTCTGCTTGACGTCATAGCCAACACCGGCCTCTGTGTTCCAGCCGCGGCGGTTCGACTCGCCATATCCCACCTGGGCGCGAATCTGATTCGCGGGCGGTTGCAACACGGCATTGAATGGCGGCAGGATGGCCGTGTTGTCGATGGAAAACTGCGCCACGGTGAAGTTGAAATTATCTGTCGGACGAATTTTCAGAAGTGTCTCCGCCGTGGTAATCCTATGGCGCACGGTGTCGTAATCAAATCGAATCTCGGCATCGTATTTCCCGTCAGGCGAAAGGATCAGGTCGCTATTGATGGGAGAAAAGCGGCGCGGTTCATCCGCGAAAGCGAACGGCGTGATCAAATCGAGCGCCTGAAAAACATTGCGCGTTCCGGGAACGAGCGCCCCCCCGAAGGTCGGATCGAAGTAATAGGCTTGCGCGATTCTCCAGGTGACCAGATCGTTCGTCTGGCCGTCTCCCGCGCGGTGAAACAGCCGCTG
The DNA here is from genome assembly GCA_963833595.1 of uncultured Acidobacteriota bacterium. Taxonomy (GTDB): domain Bacteria; phylum Acidobacteriota; class Terriglobia; order Acidiferrales; family UBA7541; genus Palsa-360. The sequence continues at coordinate 8,080 of CAWHYM010000022.1, forward strand.
CGTAACCGAGTAAACGAAATCATTCGTGTCGGTGAGCGTTTCATCCTCGTCGAAAAGTATGAAGCGGTCGAATTGTCCCACACCCCCCACGTAGTTGTATTCAATTTCGGGATCGATCGTGTGCTTCCATTTTCCGCTCGCGGTCTTCCAGACCCGTTCAAGCGTAGGCGGCCGGAGATCGATGTTCACTTCGCCCGTAGTCCGGCTCAGCGGGTTATTCACCACGGAACCCGCAACCAATTGCGAGCTGTAAGAAGTCGCCCGGACGGTGAAGCTTGTCGTTGCCCCGAGCCAGGGTCCCCAGCGCAACGGCACAACGACGCGCGGAGCGATTTCCGAGCGCTCCACGGCCGCGGGAGTCACAATTCCAGGCACAACGGTTTCCACCCCCGTTGTGGAGTTCGTCGCCAGATCTTCATCGTTGCGGTGCACCGTTCCCGCGAACGCATCCCCGCCAAAATAAATTGGCAGGTTCTTCCAGGGCGCCTGGTCCACCGAGCTGAACCGGGCCTCTGGAGCGGTTCGAACATCCTCGACGACTTGTGGCTGGGCGTTCACGAAGTTCTTATAACTGGTCGCGCCGAAATCGACGCTGAACCCCCGAAAATTATTGGTCAGGAATGCGGCGTTGCGAACTTCGGAATTCACCGCTTCGCCAAAGGTCGGCGCGAACGCCAATTGAAATATCAGCGAGGTGAGCTGATTGACATCCGCGACCGCGCGCCAGCCATCGCGCAGTTGCGCGTCCAGTTGGAATTGAGCGCTGTGGCCGCCCTGGCTCTCCAGCACCGTTTCCGGAACGCCCGATGAATTGAGCACCGGGACTCCCTGAGCATTCAGCAGCGGCGCGGGTAATCCACGGTCGATCACGCCGAAATATTTTGCCGAAATCGACACGTTCTCCCAGGGCTTGGCGCGAAATTCTCCATTTTGCTGCCATCCACGTCGGCTGAGATAGGCCACACCGAGAGAAAGATCGGTCCAATCCTTGGGCGCCCAGTAATAGCCGTCGCCAACGACGAGTCCGTCAAGCGTAGTATCGGCGAATTCCGGGATCAAGAATCCGGACTTCCGCAGGTTGCGTTCCGCAGGCAACGACACATAAGGGAAATATATGAGCGGGATGCGGAACATTCGGAAGTCGGCGTTGAACATGGCGACTTTGCGATCCAATTGGAGCGTGGCATGAGAAGTGGAAAACTTCCAGCTGGGCTTGTCCGGTTCGCATACGGTCACCCAGGCATTTTCCATCGAGTAGGTACGCGCGTCGAGCCGCCGCACTTCCCGCGCTTCAAAGACCAGCGGATTTGGCGAAACCAGCAGGCTCGCATTCGGCTTGTGTTCCATCGTAACTTCGCCGCGCACGTGCTCGAAGAGGCCTGCTCCGCTTTGCACGTTGAACTCAGCGGAATCCGCGGCGAGGTGCTGCGTGTCCACATCGAACAGCACGTGGCCGTGGGCCGTGGCCTGATACGTCTTTGTGTTGTACTGCACGTGGTCGGCGCGCAATCGAAAGTTTTTAAATTGGACTTCGACGTTGCCGTCGGCGAAGTAGACGTCCCCCTCCTTGCGTTGCTGGTCGGCTTCCAGACGCACGCTGGCCTGGCCTGAAGAGGATGGCGGAATGATTTCCTGCGCGGCGGCTCCGTGAAGCGCAAAGATACCCGCGGCTAGAGCAAGAAGGACGCGCCCCCGGTATGCGACACCGAATTTATGAACGAGTCCCATGTGTTGGCGCCGCCAATGATTCCGGCGGGCTCCCCTTCGAATCTCAGGGTAAACTAGTAGAGCCCGCACCCGTGACCAAGAAGAAGAGCCTGTAAGGGCTTTGATGAAAATAGCTCGTTAGCCTAGCATTCCCTCTGAAGGCTTACAATGATTCCAGCGGGCTCCACGATTCCGTTAATACGCTCAGAGCAAAAGCAGGTCCGCGCCAGTAACGGTGAGTCTGTTCCGGCCACTTTCTGTTAGCAATACAGCTTCCGGAAAAAGTGCCTCGCTTTGTCATGCCGAGCGAAGCGAGGAATCTCTCTTCGGTTTAAATCCAAGTAAAGAGAGATTCGTCGCTTCGCTCGGGATGACAGTGTTTTGAGTTTTTTCACAAACTGTATAGATTGCGATTCGCGCGCGCGGGCTGCCTGGGGTATCCAATTCGTTACAAATCAATGCAAATCTTTTCGCGGCGGCGCGCTGCTGATAGAATATCTGCGACTCCCGACTTCCGTTCGGCGAGACGTCCGCAGCGCAAAACGGAACGGTGATAAAAACTTGTCAGCATTGCGGCGCCGTTAACGGCGACCCGTCCGGCATTTGCTGTTTCTGCGACGCCCCTTTGGGCGCCCTCGGACGCTCGTCGGTTTCGCGCCGAGTTGCCACTCATACCGAAGGAAACCTGGCCGTCGAGCCGGACTGGCGGCGTGAGGTTTCCAGCAGGCTTCAGGATTATCGCGCCCGGCGCCGCGGCGGTGCCGCCGCTGATTTACAGACGTCTCTGCCCTTCGACTCCGATACTCCGCACCCAGTCGAATACTCTGGCGCAAGGACGCGGGTTGCCTCACCAGCGCCTTCCAAACAGACTCATGGCTCACGCAAGCATCGCAACGAGCGATTCGAAATATCGATCCCCAAGCTGGAGACTGCCTCATCTGCCAGCCATGCCCACTGGCCGGCTGCTTCGCCGCCTGGCGCAGGTTTGGCGCATGCGCCCCTGTATTCCGTGGCTTCGCTCCCGGAGCGCCGCAGGGCGGCGATCGTCGACGTGGGACTGCTGCTGTTCAGTTACGGTGGAATGCTTGCGCTCTTTGCTGTTCTGGGTGGACATATCGGCTTTAACAAGCTTGACTTGGCGGTGGTGGGGGCCACGTTTGCGCTTTTCTACGCCCAGTATTTCGCTCTATTCACGGTTTTCGGCGGCTCGACGCCGGGCATGATGCTTCGCGGCATGCGTGTTGTCAGCTTTGACGGCGGCATGCCCACCTCGCGCCAGATGGTTTGGAGAAGCTTTGGATATTTGATCTCCGCTGGGACGTGCTTTCTGGGCTTTGTTTGGGCGCTCTGGGATGATGATCAGCTTTGCTGGCAGGACCGCATCTCCCAAACGTATCTCACGCCGATTGAGAAGATTACACCTCACTGAGCGCGCAACGGTCCAGCGCCGGAAACCGGCTTGTCCCCCTGAGCAACTGTTCGAGAATCGCCGCGCGTCAAGTGCGCCAGTCGTGCTATCATAATTGGGACTTTATCTTTATCTTTGCGCATGAGGCCAATAACAACGATGAGCCGCCTCGCTAGAATATCCGTCGTAACACTCTCCGTCGTCGTGTTTCTATACGTCGGTCTGGGCTATGTGCTTGGCAAGACCACGGACGACAAGTCTTACCGCTCCTTGAGCGTGTTCGGCGAGGTGTTGCAGCACATTCAGGAAGACTACGTGGATGAGCCCAACATGGCCGTCGTAACGTCCGGCGCCATGCACGGACTTCTCGAATCGCTCGACCCATTGTCCGGCTACTTGAGCCCGCGTGAGTATGCCGACTATCGTGACCGAACGAAGAATGCCGTGCACGGCGAAATCGGCATTACTGTATCGAAGCGGTACGGGTACATCGTGGTTGTCTCGGTCGTTCCGGACGGCCCGGCCGAGAAGGCCGCCATGCGCAGCGGCGAAATTCTGGAATCCATCAGCGGATTCAGCACGCGCGATATGTCCGTCGGGCAGGCCAACGCGCTCTTGCAAGGCGCTCCCAACACGGCCGTAAAAGTGGCTGTGATCCGCCGGGGAAAGACGGAACCCCAGGAAGTCAGCATCAATCGCGCGGTGATTGGCCCGGAACATATCGTGGCGGATCGCGTCGGGGACGACGTGGCGTACGTCCGATTGCCCGCCATCGATCCTTTGGATGTGTCTGAATTGCATGACAAACTGGCGCAGTTCGACAAACAAGGCGTGCACAAACTGCTTCTCGACCTGCGCGATTGCACGCGCGGCGATGTTGACGAAGCCGTTGTTGCCGCCCAGTTTTTCCTGACTTCGGGGAAGATTGCCTCCCTGGAAGGGCAAACGGTGGCGCACAAGGATTTCGATGCCGAGCCGGACAAGGCCGTGTGGCACTCCTCCGTGGATGTCCTGATCTCGCCGAGCACCTCGGGCGCAGCGGAAGTCCTTGCTGGGGCGATCAAGGGAAATAAGCGCGGCGATCTGGTGGGCGAACGCACCTTCGGCTCCGCTTCCGAACAAAAAATTATTCCGCTCGATGACGGCGGAGCGTTGATCCTCACGGTTGCGTTTTATTCAACGCCTGACGGCAAATCCATCGTGGAGGAAGGCGTGGCTCCCACGGTGGAGGTGCATCCGAAGGCCGTCGATCCATCCGCCGAACCCTCCGATACGGAGGACGAGGCCCCGCTCGGTCCTGGCCAGTTCCCCAAGGCGGACGACCCGGTTTACAACAAGGGCCTTGAACTGCTCAAAGGTGGCGAGGCCCAAAAGGCTGCCTGAAGTGTGAATCGGCGACCGGACGCGCTTGGCCAACTCGCTGCGCAAAGTTTTCCTCTGCGTTCCATTACCTTTTTCCTCCTTGCCACCGCGCTGTTTTTCGCGGCAGGCTGCAAGAAAAAATCCGCGCCTGTGTCAGCCGTGGGGATCCGAAACATTACGCGTGAATTTGTGTTTGCCGCGCGAAATGCAAGCGGCGGACGCGCCGAAGTGGGCATGCGGCCCGAATACGCCGCTCGCCAGCCAGGCAAACAGCAGACGCTCGCCGCCGATCACATTTACATCACTGTGCCGCTCACGAAAGGCGGCGTCCCGGACCGAGCCGCTCATGATGCTATCGAAGCGGAAATGGCGCGCGTCGCTGGGTTTCACCACTTGCAGCGCGTCACGCGGCCGGGAGAGCCCGGTCTGGAGCGCTTCGATTACCTGATGGATGGCCGGCGGACGCAATCGATCCACCTCATTACGCCGCTGCCAAGCGCGGAAGTTGCAGCTGCGCCGGCAGGGCGCCCGCGGCTTGCCATCGTGATCGACGATCTTGGAAACGACCGCGCGCAGGCTGACTCTCTGTTCCGGCTGGCTTATCCGCTTACAATTTCAGTTCTTCCGCACGAGGCGAACTCCGGCGAAATCGCCGAAGAGGCGCACCGGCGCGGGTATCAGGTGATGCTGCATCTGCCCATGGCCTCGAACGCCGGAGACAAGGACGAAGCAGTCGAGTTACATCCAGGCATGGCTTCGGCCGATGTGGACAAAACGTTTGTGGCCATGCTGGACACCGTTCCTTATGCCGCGGGAGTCAACAATCACGAGGGCTCGCTCGGCACTGCCGATCAAAAACTTATGAACGAGTTGATGCCTTTGCTGCACCAGCGCAATCTGTTTTTTATCGACAGCCGCACGACCGCGACGACGGTCGCGGAAACGGCGGCGCATGCGGCCGGAGTTGCCGCAACCTCGCGCAACGTGTTTCTGGACGACGAGCAATCGGTCCTGGCCATCCGCAAACAATTTGTGCTGGCCATTCGCGATGCCCGGGAAAAAGGCTCGGCGCTGGCGATCGGCCATCCGCATCCGGAAACGCTGGTGGTGCTCAACGAAATGTTGCCCGAGGCGGAACGCCAGGGCGTCCGGCTGGTGTTTGCGTCGGATTTGGCGCGGTGATTTGCGCAGCACAGCCACTCTTGGCTGTGCGGTTTTGTATGGCGCACATACAGATTACCGACCCAGCGACAATCGCAAAACCCGCACGGGCAAGAGTGCCTGTGCTACACCACCCCATGCGGCCAAACAGCGCGCCAGCGAAACGGAGGAATGAATTTCAGGAAGTCCTTTGGTACGCCGTCAGGATGTCCGGGAGGGAGAGCACTCCTTCCAGCTTGCGCGAGCCCGCGCGGCTGACTACGGGCAACAGCGCGTGGCCCTGAATGAATCGCAGCGCGTCATCCAGGCGCTGATCGGGATGCAGGACGGGCAAGCGGGCCGTGGACAGAACCTCGCGCAACTGTGATTCCTTGGGGTGTTCCGAAGCCATCACGTGCAAATCCTTCCTGGCGATTCCCGCCCACCGGCCCGTTGGAAAGCGCACCAGCAAGACTTCTTCCGTTGAAGTTTCCGCAATCTCCAGCGCGCGCGCGAGCGTGTCGCTTGCCTGCAATGGCGGTAAATCCGGCTTCCGCAACGCGTCCTCGACGCGCAACACGATTTGCTCGCGCTGTTCCTCCATCGAAGGCAATTCCAAATCGTCCTGCTTGGCCAGGATATCGAACAGCGCGACATCCTGATATTTGCGGGAAATCAAGTAAGCGATCGTGTTGGAGATCATGACGGGGAGAACAATCGAATAGCTTCCCGAGGTTTCAACGACCATGAACACGGATGTGATCGGAACACGCAGGAAGCCCGCGAAGAAAGTTCCCATGCCAACCAGCGCAAACGGCGCCACGGAAGCGCTGACCTGCGGGAAGAAGTGATGTTCGAGCCCGCCAATCGCTCCGCCGATCATCGCCCCGATGAATAACACCGGCGCGAACATTCCTCCCGGCGTGCCGCTGACAAACGACAAGCTCGTCGTCAATATTTTCGCGAATCCGAGGACCGCCAGAATTTCCCACGTGTACTGGCTATGGAGAGCCTGGTCGATGTACGGATATCCCGTCCCCATGGATTGGGGGATGCGCAGGCCGATGAAACCGATCAGCAGTCCCGCGGCCGCAGGTTGGAAGTAATACGTCCATTCGGGCAAGGCGCGGAGTTTCGGCCGGAAATAGGCAATAATTTTCGTGAAGGCGAGGGACAGAACGCCGCTGACGACTCCCAGCACGGCATAGGCTAGCAATTCGGCGGGATGCGCTAGAGTGTACGCAGGGACACGGAACATCGGTTCTCCGCCGAGAAAGGCTCGCATGACGACGGCGCTGGAAACCGCCGCAAGGATGATCGCTCCCAGGGCGCTCGCGCTCCATGTGCCGATCACCTCCTCGATCACGAATAAGACCGCGGAAATGGGCGCATTGAACGCAGCGGCGAGGCCCGCTGCCGCGCCCACGGGAGCCAGCAGCCTCAGCTTGTCCCGGGAAAGTTTCAAGCGCCTGCCGAGCGCGGAAGCGATCCCCGCTCCCATCTGCAAGGATGGATCTTCAGGACCTAGCGATTGGCCGCTGCCGATCGCGAGCGAACACGTCAGAAATTTTCCGATGACGCTTCGAAAGGGCACGTACCCGTCGAATACATAAACGGCTGCCTTTGTTTGGTTCACGCCGCTGCCGCGAGCGCCGTGGAAGAACTTTTGGACCAGAAAAGCGACGACCAGCCCGGCTCCCGCCGGCACCAATAAAACCCGCATAGGCGGCGGCGCAAGCGCGGACCCGAGAAGGCCGAGGCGAATCCATTCGATGGTAATGCGGAAACAAACCACGGCCATTCCGGAAAACATTCCAATAATGATCGCCAGCAGCAGGAATAGATTGCCCTCGGAAAGAGTGAACAAATGCGCGCGGGAACTCAGCCACTTGAGGCCCGAGTCGTTCTCAGCCGCGGAAGGAGGATCTCCCTTTGGAGCGGCCACCTGCGCCACTTCGACCGGAATGTTGGGGTCGCTCACGGATTGTTTCCCTCGTGCCGTTTTTCAATTAGCGTCAAAGCCTGATCCAAGCCTGTGGCCGGTCCGCAGATCCGCGAAGTGGCGTTCTCGATCCGGGAAACGAGTTGCATGGCTTCGTTTCGCATTTCGGGATTCCTGCCGAGCGACCGGAGATTCACGCGTTTTTGCAAGTCTTGCGCGTCCTTGTTGAGGAACTGCAAATCGGATGGCGGCTGCCCCGAAGACGAGCCGGCTTTGCTGTTCCCGGTGCAATTGCGAAGGCGTTTAAGTCCCAGTTCAAAATCGCGCCAGGACCGGCGCGTCTGTTCTTCATCGCTCAGTCCGGCCAAATAGGGATCGTTGCCCAGCACGTCCCGAACGAGCACAAGCGAAGCGTGAATTTCATTGGAGGGATTTTCGCGATCCGCTTTGGAAAGGTAGTTTTCCGCTTTCAAATAGCCGCCAGCCTCGTAAGCTGCCTGGCCGGCGTCGGCAAGCCACTGGCTTTGCCGGGGATTGGTCTGTAACGCGGATTCAAATTCAGCGAGAGCCTTGCCGGGCTCTCCCACCCTCAAAAAGAGGCGGCCGCTTTCCTCGCGCAGGGCGCCATCTCCGGCGGGAGTATCCGCCGCGAGGCCTGCGATTTCCGCCTGCGCTTCATTGGTCATCCGATGAGAGAGGAGAAATTCGCACAATTCGAGCCGAACTTTTCTTCTTTGGAGCGCAGGTTCCTTTTCCCAACTGCCGAAAATCGCGCCATGAAAATAGCGAATCGTCTGATCCACATCCTCCGTTTGCATGGAAACGTGAGCCAGGTCGAGATTTACTTCACCGGAGCCTGGGGCCCGGTCCCAAAGGTTCACCAGATACGAACGCGCTTCGGTGAGCCGGCCATCGGCCAGCAAAGCTTCGGCCAGGCGGAGTTGCACATTGGGATTCTCGGGACCGTAGGAAAGGGAATTCCGAAAATCCTCGAATGCCAGGGCGGGTTTTCCATTCGCCAGATCCGCATTTCCCTTTTGAAACCATTCCGAAACGAGCCCTTCCTCGCGCTCATGATACGTCCGGGCGAGCGCCGCCGTGATCACAAACAACAACGCAAGCAGGATCAGGCTGAACAGCAGCACGCGCCTTTGTACATATCGCGATACGATATTCTGAGGCTCGGAGATCACAACTCAAAGATAACCCAGATGCGGAGTAAACGTAGGGATTTATGAAAGAAAGGCTGCTCGAAAGCGTTAACGCGCCGCCGTCTTAGTAGCACAGGCTTCAGCCTGTGTGGCTTCTTCTCGCGAGCACAGTAACCCCACAGGCTGTCCTTCGCTCCACTCAGGATAAAAAGCCTGTGCTATTCAAAAAATTATAGATCGGATGTAAAAAACAAAGCCCCGGAGAGCCGGGCCCGGGGCGGAAAAGCAGTGAGCGTAACACTGCGAAGTTTAGGAGCGAAGCTGGGTGAATCGACAGGATATGCCACGTCCCGGCAACCGCCGAAGCGAATTCGGAACCACGGTGATACACCCAGCCTGCACGTTGCCACGAAAAATCTGGTTTGCGAAACGCGTCCTATTCGAGAATCGCGTCTTTGAGAGCCTTTGCGGCGCGTAGACGAACAACGGTTTTCGCCTTGATCTTGATCGCTTCGCCCGTCTGCGGATTGCGGCCCATGCGCGCCTTGCGGTGCGCCTTCACGACGCGTCCGATGTTCGGAATAACGAACTTGCCCGCGCCGCCCTTTGCTTCCTTGACCGCCAGCTTGAACAGTTCTTCGAAAAACTGCGCGGCGACCTTCTTGGACGTGCCGACTTTGTCGGCGATGTGCGCGACGATCTTGGACTTGCTCAGTGGTTTTGCCATCTAGTTCCTTTCTCCTCCTCAGAATTGAAATTGCTAATGTGCCGGCACGCTTCGAAGCGCACGAGCCACGCACGGCGAGCACTATACGGGCGAAGTCCGCCCAACGCAAGAAAAAACATATAAAAAGCCCGATTTGACGCGGCTTCCAGCGGTGCGCCCTCCGGGAACACGAATGTGTTAATCTTGCTGTTCACTTTTTTGCGAGGAGCGCACATGACAAACTGGAAAGAACTCGAAAAGCAATTCGCGGCGCGGTTGGCGCTCGGCCGGCGCCCCGTGGCTGTCACATTTCTTGACGCAGAGCCTTCGGGCGTTCCCAAATTTTCCGGCACCGAGCCCGCCGGCTGCAGCTTCTGGCGGCTGGCCGCCGCGGGCCGCACGTTCTATACCGTTCCGGCCGATCACTTCAACTGCGCCGTGGGAGCTTACACGCACAACGTTCAGCTTCCGCCCGATCGCGTTCAGGAAACCGAGGCGACGCTGGGCATGATGTTCAATCTCGGCTACGTGCGGCCGGAAGAAGTTCCAGGGATCCCGCGCCTTCCCAAAGAGCCTGCCGCGGTTGTCTTTGCGCCGCTTGGGGACGCGCCCATGGCGCCAAGCGTCGTGCTCTTTGCGTGCAAGGCTCCCGCGGCGATGCTGCTCAACGAAGCCTCCATCCGCGCCGGCGCCAGCAGCACGCTGCCGCTGCTCGGCCGGCCGTCGTGCATGGCGCTTCCCGCGGCGCTCGCGTATGGAACCGTTTCGACACTCGGCTGCATCGGGAATCGCGTGTACACCAACCTCGGCGCGGATGAAATGTACGTCGTCGTGCCCGGCGCGAAACTCGAAGTCGTCTCCGACGCGCTCGGAATTATCACGACCGCGAATGCCACGCTGGAGGAATTTGCACGCGGGCGGCAGGCTTCGCTTTCCACTGTTTAGGCTTCAGTAGCACAGGCTTCACAGGCTGCGGAAAAACTCAACTTTTTGTCATTCCGAGGCGCGCTGCGCGCCGAGGAATCTCTCTTTTCCTACATTTAAACCAAAGAGAGATTCCTCACTTCGTTCGGAATGACAAAATAAATCACTTTTTCCGCAGCCTGTTCAGCCTGTGGAGGTTCGTCCTTGCAAGGCCTAAACCCCACAGACTAAAGTCTGTGCTACTCAAACCCTACAATTTTCCCAGTCCTTCATAAAACTGCGCCACGGCCTTGATCCCGCCGAAATAATTTTCGAGTGCGATGTGTTCATCCGGCGCATGCGCGTTTTCATCCGGCAAACCAAAGCCGAGCAGGATGCACGGCACTTTGAACGTGTCATGCATCTGCGTGACGAACGGAATCGATCCGCCCTCGCGGATGAAGACGGCGCGCTTGCCGAATCCCTTTTCCAGCGCTTCGTGCGCGACTTCAAAGAACGGGTGCGTGTACGGCGCAACCCACGCCTTTCCCTGGCTGTGCACGTCGAGCTTGAACTTCACCGTTTTCGGCAGCAGCTTGCGGATCTGCCGCTCGACCGCTCGCGTGATTTTGTCCGCATTCTGATTCGGCACGAGGCGCGTCGAAAATTTCGCGTACGCCTTGGACGGGATGACCGTTTTCGACCCTTCGCCCGTGTAGCCGCCCCAGATTCCGTTCAACTCCAGCGTCGGACGCGTCCACAGTTGCTCCACGATCGAACATCCTTTTTCCCCGCTGAGTCCCGGCGCGCCCACGGTCTTGCTTGAACTCGCTCGCCTTCCACGGCAGCGAATTGAGCGCCTTGCGCTCGGCCTTCGATAGTTTCGCGACGTCGTCGTAGAAGCCGGGAATTGCCACGCGAGAATTTTTGTCGTGCAGTTTTGCAAACAACTCGCACAGGATCGTGATCGGGTTCGGCACCGCGCCGCCGAAGATTCCCGAGTGCAGGTCTTGCGCCGGCCCTGTAATTTCGATCTGGTAGTAATTCAGTCCGCGCAGTCCATACGTGATCGACGGCACGCCGCGCGCGAGCATCCCTGTGTCCGAGACCACCAGCGCGTCGGCTTTGAGCCGCGCCTTGTTCGCGTTCACGAATTCCCACAGGCTCACGCTGCCGACTTCCTCTTCCCCTTCGATCATCACTTTCAGATTGATGGGCAGCTTGCCCGCCGTTTTCATGATGGCGTCGAGCGCGCGAATGTGGATGTGAACCTGCCCCTTGTCATCAGCAGTGCCGCGGCCATACAAATTCCCGCCGCGGATGGTTGGTTCAAACGCCGGAGAGGTCCACAGGTTCAGCGGCTCGGCCGGCTGCACATCATAATGGCCGTAAAACAGGATGGTCGGTTTGCCGGGCGCACGCAGCGATTCGCCATACACGAGCGGATGCATCTTCGTCGGCAGGATTTCGACGTTGTCGAGGCCCGCCGCGCGCAGCTTTTCGGCCACCCATTTTGCGGCGCGCTCGATGTCCGGCTTGTGCTCGGACTGCGCGCTGACGCTCGGAATTCGCAAAAATTCGCAGAGCTCGTTCAGGTGTTCTTCGCGCTTGGAATCGATGTATTCGGTCAAGTTCATGTGCAGTCTCCCAGGAATTGCCGGTTACGCTGAGTGTCCCGCGAGATGATAGCGCGTAATCCATCCACAGGCATGCGGAAACGCTTTGGCCCGGCGTGCAATCTGGGACGATAAATCTACGTTGCAGGGCGGGAACACGCCGTTGACACTTTCGTTGACGGGGCAATCGAAGTGCCGCAGCATAGGCTCACCATGCCCGCGAACGATTACGACAAGGTTCGCCGCAGTACCCGAGTCTTCATGCGGGTGCGCGTGGTGGTTGCGGGAAAGAATTCCGACAGCCGCCGCTTCCGCGAGGCCTGCGAAACCATCGTGATCAACGCGCACGGCGGCCTGATGTATCTGAACCAGCCGCTCGCCATGGACGCCATGCTCGTCCTCACCAATCCCTTCACGCAGGAAGAGCAGGAATCCCGCGTCGTCTTTCTCGGCGAAGCGACCGACAAGGGCCAGCGCGTTGGCATCGAATTCCTCACGCCCGCGCCGCATTTCTGGGGCGTTGATTTCGTTCCCGCCGATTGGCCCGCGCCGTCCGCCGCTGTCCGCCCGAGCTAGCCATCTTTTAAAGTTTATCCCATGAGAAGTCGGTCCGTTTTCAGGAAGGGCCTTAGCCGGCAGTGAAAGGCAACAGATAGTCCTGCAATCGTTCGCTCACTGCGGCAGGCAAGCGCTCAAGTTGAATACCCATTTGGTTGCCCTCCGCTACGCGCATGATGGACCCCAATCCGGCCACTGGGGGCATTCCAGCAAGAAGATACAAGCTGACTTCCACGGGGGAGCCAACAGGAAATGTGTGTGAAGCTCGAACCAACGTGCCGTTCAAGCTGATATCGATCGTTTCGCCTACCACGCTTCTATCGCCACATTTGACTTGAACCTTTGCCTGCACACCAACGCGTCGGAATCTGCGCTTCTCATGCTCGATAGTCCCCTGAGTTGCGCGGATAAGACTTATCAAGTGTGCTCGATCGATTGGTTTGTAGACAAAGAAACTGGCCCCAGCTTTGAAGCTCTCCGAGAGGGCGCCTGGCTTCTGATCGTCGCTGATCATGATGATCGGTGTTTTTCGGTTGAAACCCGAGGAACGGATTCTCCGCACCAGTGCGTTTCCGTCTGCCGGTGGCGCGCCCAGGTCAACTAGGATCACATCAAATTTCTCGTCCTGGAACTGACCAGTGGCCATTGCGCTTCTTGTCATGGTGACAGCCTCAATGTTCGCCACTCCCAAGGCTTCCTTGATGAGCACGCACATGGATTCTTCAACCTCGACGACCAGTGCTCGCGTAGGCGTTCCAGCTGGTGTTCCTCCGCGCGCGCCGTTCTGATTGCGCGATTCAATTTCAGTTTCGATTTTCATGCTCCGGTCCCCTGCCGCTGCCGCACTCGGAATCACCTCTCGCGATGCATCAAGCTAAGAATGGCTGCCCCTGACGATGGACCAGGGATTCGCATGATTTCGTAATAGTCGAAACGCACCCCGACGCCGAGCGAACCACTCGGAGGACTAGTGGGCCGGACGCCAACCACTTTGCCCGTGCAACGCCATTCCGCCGTCCTGTCGCCCGTGATCTCCTTTGGCATCTCCAATCGGATCTGCACCATTGCGCCCTCGCGCGGCGGTGTGTCGGTCTCAAAATAGACGCCGCACTCGGAGACATTCACCGATTCCACTTCCTTCTCGGGTGTCATGGTTTTCCACTCGCGAAAAAATAGCGGGATGGTGAGAGGGAAACGCTGCGCAAATCGTCTGTCAGATGGTTTCATGGGAACCTCTGTGCAGCAAGGCGGGGATTGGACGCAACTCATTCGCTCGAAACCCCCGCGATTGGATTTCTATCCTCGGCACCGCAAGATTATTGAGCGATGGCACTCGGTTCCTCGGCCGATGTCATCTGCAAGATCTTCTTTCCAAACCATTCATACGTACCGGTCCATCGCCAGCATTGCCCCTTCCCTGACCGCTCCTAAGCTTCGGATCCGCCACGAGTATGGGAATGGCCGGCTCGTTGAAATATTTTTCCTGGGGGAACAAGTCGACGGTCTTTCGGATCAGGCCCATCCGATTGGCAACATCGAATTTCCCCAGCAATGCGGAGATATGAAATTTCACGGTCCGGACGGAGAGATTCACCTTCCCGGCAATCTCTTTGTTCGAAAGATTCTGTAGGACCTCATGGAGCACTTCTTCCTGCCGCCTGGTGAGCCGGACCGGCGATTGGAACATTTGGTATTCTTGGATGAGTTTTTCTGCATGCATTCCCAATCCGTTTAGAAGGTCTTCCCCGGCCGCGACCATCACGCCAAAGTCCTTGGGCGTCTGTCCTCGCGTCACACAGTGTACGGCCAATAGACTGGCGACGTGATTGAGCGGCATGCTTCCATCTGCATTCGCTTTGACTTCAAATCGCTGGGTGCCGGTTTTCCTGTCAAAGAAAACGAAGGCTTTCGGATGAATTGTGAAGTTGTGATCAGCGCTATGGATTGTCGTATGACTCTTTCGGGCTTTCATGGTTCCCCCCAAATTCCGTTGGCCAATTCCAGGTCAATCGGTCAACAGACGACTCCACGTGAATGCTCGCAGCGGAGCCAAGTCCTTCTCATTTTGCACAGCGAGCTAGATACTAACTGCGAGGCAATCTCGGAAAGGGGGGCGAGAGTGCGTAACGGTTGTTGGGCTTACTTCCAACCTGCACAACCACGGTGTGCCCGTGTGAGGCCGGTGTCAAGGCGAATCGGCTCTCCAATCCCAAAACGCTACGCTAAGAGGCTCCGCCGCACAGGATGCTGCGACGGGGGATGGCAATAACTCCAGCATAATGAGGAACGATAAGAATTTCTTAAGAACAACGCGAAAAAAGAAAAGTAAAAGCATCAGGGTGCATTGCCGGCTCAAGTCATGGGGTGACTCCTGGGACGGTGTGCACTCCGCCTACCGCGATTTCTCCTGTGACTTTTCAATCTGCTGCTGGACTTGCGTCCTGAATTCGAGCGGATGGGCAATCATGTTGAAGATCTCAGGCGTGCCGCCGGTTCCGTGGACGATCACCGTGCCATAGCCGAGCATTCTCCCCATGACGCTTTCTTCGACGCCGATGCTCTCCACTCTCGATAGAAGGAGCTCGATTGTTCTTCGCGCGGCCAGTCCCACCTTCACGAAAACGCGCTTGTTGGTCACCGTCATTTCCGTCGCATTTCTCTCCAGGATGCCTCGTACGATGAAAATGATCGCGAGGAGAAGCAAGATCGCTCCACCAGCCATCATGGATTCGGATTCTACGGTCTTGCCGCCCACGCCAGTCGCGGAGCGCACAAGCAACGCCGCCCCCGGCAATCCAAAAAGCAAGCCGAGCAGAATCGGCACGATGAGCACGATCCAATGCAGCCGCGTCTCGTAGATAATCGTCTCTCCCTCGATGAGATGCTTTTCAACGTAGCTCATGGCGCTCCTTGGCGATATAGGATTCGACATTACTACCATACGTGAAACCGCGATTGCGGCGAACGAGCAAAATATACCGTTCGGGAACGAGAACGCAATTTTCAGTTACAATGCGTCAGCGCACGGTGTCGCGCGACGTCAGTCTTGTTAGAAATCGCAATAGGAACATGGAGGAAAGCGGGTATGCAACGTGATCGGATCGCGCACGTCCCGGCGCCAAATAATGGCTGGTGCCTGAGCCGCCGCGGCGTGCTGCAACGCGCGGGTTGGGCGGTCGCAGCTGCGGGATTTTCGCGACTGTCGGCTCTGGCTGCGGATTCCGTCAGTCCCACTATGGCCCGGCTAAGTTCTTATATGAGCGATGCGCGCAATCGCGCGTTGCCGGACGAAGTAACCGAGCAGGCCAAGCACCACATCCTCGACACATTTGCCGCGATGGTTTCCGGGTCGGAACTGCTGCCCGGACAAGCGGCGCTCAAGTTTGCCAGGAGCTACGGTGGCGAAAAAGTCGCCACTGTCGTTTGCTCGAATGTCCTGTGCGGCCCAATCGAGGCGGCGCTCGTCAACGGCGTGCTCGGCCATTCCGACGAGACCGATGACGCGCACGCCCCGACGCTCTCACATCCGGGTGTCGCCGTGGTCCCTGCGGCGCTTGCGGTTGGGGAGCAGTTCGGCATCGATGGCGCGCAGTTCCTGCGTGCCGTAACGCTCGGTTACGACATCGGAACGCGCTTCGTGTTGACCATGGGCGGCGCGTCCGTGCAGAGCGAGGAACACAGGAGCACCCACAGCATCGTGGGAGTCTTTGGCGCGGCAGCGGCTTCGGCCTGCGCGGCGAACCTCAATCCGCAACAGATGCGCTGGGTGCTCGATTACACCGCGCAGCAATCTTCCGGCATCGCCGCGTGGCAGCGTGACACGCAACACATCGAGAAGGGATTCGTTTACGCCGGCATGCCGGCGCGCAGCGGCGTCACGTCGGCCCTGCTGGTTCAATCGGGCTGGACCGGCGTGGACGACATCCTGTCAGGAGCCGACAATTTTTTCCTGGCCTATGCGCCGCAGGCGAATCCGGCGAACCTTGTGGAAAAACTCGGCGAGCGCTACGAGGTGACGGAAACGGACATTAAAAAATGGACCGTGGGAGCGCCCATCCAGGCGCCGCTCGACGCGCTGGAAATTCTGATGAAGCGGCGTCCTTTCACGGCAGACGATGTACAGCAGGTGACCGTCCGGGTTGCTAGGACGCAGGGGTCGGTCGTGAACAACCGCGAGATGCCGGATATCTGCCTGCAGCACATGGTCGCGGTCATGTTGATCGATAAAACCGCGTCCTTCAAATCGGCGCACGACAAGGCGCAGGATGCAAGATCCGGCAGTCCTGCGTGTGCGAGCAAAAGTAAATCTAGTCCTCGATGACGAGGAACTCCAGCGCGCTCTGCCGCGGCGCGAGGCCATCGTCGAAATCACGCTCAACGACGGAACCAAGCTCACCGAGCATGTCACGGCCGTGCGCGGCACGCCGGCGAATCCGATGACGCGCGACGAGGTCGTCAGGAAAGCACGCGATCTGATGGCGCCCGTCCTCGGCGCCGCGAACACGTCGAGCTTGATCGAGAAAGTTCTTGACCTCGAAAACGTGAAGAACATTCTAGAACTGCGGCCCTTCCTTCAGCTGACATAATCATCGCAAAGCGATATTCGTCTCGCGATCCCAGTAGGACAGGCTTTCAGCCTGTCTGCTTTTTGTTACACGAGAGAAATCAAAACCAGACAGGCTGAAGCCTGTCCTACTTGTGCGGAATGATTGGCAGCAGCAGATAAGGTTGTTTGTTTTTTTCGCCGTGAAGCGTCGTCTTGCCCGCAAAAATGTTTGCCGGGCGATCGGCGGGATCGTCGTGCAGAAACGGTCCGCAACCTCGAAGTTCATTCTTGAAATTCGAAAGTTTTCCTCCCCTGCACGCGTGCTCGTAGTCTTTGCCGCGGATCGTGAGCGCGATTCGGTACCCAGCGGGGACTACGATGCTGGTTGGCCATATCTCCACGTCCAATTCCACCGGCACGCCAGGCTTCAAAGGCTGCCGCTCGTCATGCGAATGATAGGGGCGCCACGGTTTTGAAAGTGATGAATCCAGCTTTCGGTGCGAAGCGCGCAGCCACCCCTGGCCGATCGGCGTGTGCGGGTCAATTGCTCCCTGGAACACGATCTCCGTTAAATCCGGGGAAAAAACGCGCAGCACGGCAAAAATATCGGCGTCTTCGGTATTCGAGGAAAGAAATATTTTCGCCGCGGAAGGACCGGTAATTTCGGTTTCGGCCGGCAGAGGCGGCGTCATCAGCGTGAAGCCGTCGCCCATCGCATCAAAGGAATGACTCGCGGACTCTGCCGGCGGCTGCGTTACGAGCGCACCGCTCGCAAAATCGAAATAGAACTTCGTCCATTGCGTGCGGGCGAGCGGCCATTCGTGCTCCAAGCGCTCCTCAAAGCGGTCGAGGTGGCGAACCTGCAGCAGCACGCGCGGCTCGCGGTCCCAGCCATTCTTTTCCCCTTTCAAAAAGTGATCGAAGAAACGCTTCTGCAGCTCGCGGCCATAATCGGTATAGAAATGGGTCCAGTGCTCGATCCCATGCGCTTCGAGCCATTTTTGCGAGGAGGCCGCTCGCATGAAACCTTCGAAATTTCCGCGCGGATGCAGTCCCTGACCGCCCCAATTCGCGGAGGAGAGCAACGGCACCGTTACCTTGGACCAATCGGGCGAACGGTCCTTGCTATAGTCGTCATCGAGCGGATGCGCCAGAAGGTCAGCGCCGAAGTTACAGCGGTTGGCGGCCAGCTCCGCGTCGGTCAATGTTTCCGGCCCGCACACGAGATCGCCTGTCGCGCGGCTGCGCGGCCCGCGCGTTCCAAGCCCGTGCTGCACCGTTTTGACCTGCATGTCATACCAGTTCGCCCAGAACGTGCAGTAAATGCCGCCGTGATGCGAAGTATCGCGGTACCATTCCGCCGCTCCTTCCCAGACGCACATCGCTGCCAAATGTGGCGGCTGCAGCGAGGCCACCTGCCACTGATTGATGGCGTAATAGGAAATGCCGTTCAGGCCGACCTTACCGCTGCTCCACGATTGTTCGCCGGCCCATGCGATGCACGCAGCAAAGTCGCGCGTCTCGCGCGGCGAGAAGGGATCGACGTAGCCGGGAGAGCGTCCACAACCGCGGCTGTCAACCCGCACACACGCGTAGCCGTGCGGCACCCACTTCTCAGGGTCGGCCACTTCCCAGTTTTGATAGAGGTTCGTTGAGCCCGCCACCACATCGGGATGCTCCCGCGCCATGGTTTCCCAGGCGTCGGGATAGCCATCCTGAAACGCGAGGCCCTTTGCGTAAGGCCCGTACGTCAGCAACACAGGATAGCGGCCTTCGCTCGCCGGCCGAAAAACGTCGGCGCGCAGCACGATGCCGTCATCCATGGGGATCGGCACGTCCCAATCGATTCTCATACCGTCACGGATTTCAGTTTTTGATTGCGCGTCATGTCCCTGAGTCATTATCAATCCTCAATTGTTGATGATTCTTTCCGCCTCATTCTCGCTGCCTCAGGCGGGCAAAGGTTTGCCTTTGGTCTCGACGCCGAAGGGGAGAAGCAAGAGCCCGACGACGAAAGCTGAGGCGGTGAGCGCCACCGGAATGCCCAGCGTTTGAAAGTGGCGCACTCCTAATCCAACAAGAAACGTGGCGCCGGCACCAGCGAACCGTCCCACATTTTGCGCGAACGCCAGAGCGCTCGCGCGGCATTCGGTTCCATACTGTTCCGGCAACCAGAAAGAATATACCGTGTAGTTCGCTCCGCCAATCCCGAGAAAGAAGAGGCAAACAAAAAACCATTTCAGCGCGTCCGTCTGCAGATAGAAAACGTATCCGAACGTCACCACGATGACCACGAACATCAACGAATAAAAAATTGCCTGGTTGATTCTGCGGCCCAGCCGGTCGGCAATGGCGGGCACGCTCAATGCGCCCAGGATCGTTCCAATGGAAAGGATCGCCGTGCCATAGGAAGCGAGACGTGCCGCTTGAAACGAGGTGTGGCCCGCCCTCGCGGCCAGATATGTGATCGCCGCCGGCACGTACACGGAGGCAGCCCACAAACCAATCGTGGAAACAAGCTGGTACATGAGATTGAGCAGCGTGCGGAGGCGATATTGCGGCGAGAATATTTCCAAAAACGTGCGCCTCATCGTCAATTTCTGGCCAGGCAATCCTCGCTTGGCTTCCCAGCGAGCAGGCTCGCTCATCCCTCTGCGGATCACCATCACGAGCAGCGCCGGCAAGCCTCCTACGACGAACATCCATCTCCAGCCGAACCGGCTGCCGACAAAATAATTGGCCAGGGCGGCCAGAAAAAAACCGAAATAATATCCCGTATGCATCATGCCCGCGCCCATGGTCCGGCGCTCTTCCGGCCACTCTTCCGAGATCAGCGTTGCGCCGATCCCCCATTCTCCGCCAATGCCGATTCCGGCAAGAAGCCGAAGCGCGGCGAGCATCCAGATATTCGTGGCAAACGCGCTCAACAAAGTAAATACCGAAAAACAAATAATGGTAAGCATCAAGGTGCGTACGCGTCCAAACCGGTCGGCGACCGGCCCCCACAGCAGAGCCATTCCCCAGCCGACGAGGAACAAAGCGAACAGAACACCGCCGTAATATCCGATATTGGCGGACGTCGCTGGAATTCCCGATCGAGGCAGCAGCTCCCGCAGCGCCGGAACCAGAACGAGGGCGTAGATGAATGAATCCATGCCATCCAGCACCCATCCGCCCCACGCCGCCCAGAAGCCGCGCACTTGATTTGGTGTCAGCGGGATTCGAGTGTGTGTCATTGCGCGGAGGTAAAAGTGGAAGTGCGACGCTGGGATGAACCGGCGAAGCAATGCCGCAGCGAGATGGGCAGGCGATTGCGCGCGGCTCGATTCGGTTTCATTTGCGCATGGGATGATACCACTGCGAACTGCAATCCTCGCGCGGAACGACACAGTACTTTCGATCTGGTTTTCGGGCGCTTCCATTCTTTAGATGGACTCGGTTCCGGCGCGCCCGAGCCGAAATGTCAGTTACAATGCCGTATACGGGAAATCGCCTGGCGTGGCCGGGATAAAAACACATTCCGGCGGGCACTGCGCGTCACTGGAATCGTTCAGCGTAAATGTAGTGCCGCGCCCGAATTAATTTTTCAGGAGGCCATGGATGAGGCGCGATCGAGATGCGTATATTCCAGCCGGAAACACCAAAACAAATCTGACTCGGCGCGATCTGGTGCAACGCGCGGTGTGGGTCATCGCAGCGGTAGCGCTTCCGGGCGGCGCGCAATTGGCCGCTCAAGATGTCAGCCCCAATGCCAGCCCCCAGGTCAGCCCCAATGTCAGCTCGATGATGCTCAAGCTCAGCACCTACATGAGCGAAGCCCGCAACTCCGCGTTGCCCGATAGAGTGCTGCAAGAGACCAAGCATCACATCCTCGATACTTTTGCCGCCATGATTTCGGGCTCCGAGCTTCCACCGGGACGCATGGCCCTAAAGTTTGCTCACGCCTATGGCGGTCCGGGTATTTGCACGGTGGTAGCATCGGATGTCCTCCTGGGACCTATCGAGGCGGCCATCGCCAACGGGGAACTCGCTCACTCCGACGAAACGGACGATGACTATAGCGGGGGAGGAGCGCATCCGGGCAGCGCCGTCGTGCCGGCCACCCTGGCGATCGGGGAAAAAGTCGGCATCAGCGGGCAGCACTTCACGCGAGCCGTGGCGCTCGGCTATGACATAGGGATGCGCGCTTATCAGACTGTTGGCACAGGGCCCATCCTCAAAGACACTCACGTTCTGGTGGGAACCTTCGGCGCTGCGGCAGCCGCCGGCTGCGCGATGAGACTGAACGCTCAGCAAATGCGCTGGCTGCTCGATTACGCGGCTCAGCAGGCGGGAGCCGGCTTTGCTACGTGGCGGCGCGATACCGACCACATCGAAAAAGGATTTGTGTTCGGCGGCAGCAGCGCCCGCAACGGTGTGAACGCCGCGCTGGTGGTGGAACTGGGCTGGACAGCAGTCAACGACGTCATGTCGGGCCCCGATAATTTCATCCTGTCCTACAATCCCAAAGCCGATCCAGCAAGGATGGTTGACGGCCTCGGCGAGCGGTACGAGGTGACACTGACTACGCTGAAGAGATGGACGACCGGAGGCCCCATCCAATCGCCGCTGGACGCGCTGCAACTTATAATGAAAAAACACCCCTTCGAGCCGGACCAGGTGAAACAAGTCGTCGTGCGAACCGCGACCAGCGCCGCCTACACCGTGAACAACCGCGAGATGCCCGACATTTGCCTGCAACACATGGTCGCCGTCATGATCATCGACAAGACCGCTTCCTTCAAAGCCGCCCACGACAAGCCGCGCATGCAGGACCCGGAAGTTTTGCGCGTGCGCGCCAAGGTGCAGCTCATCGGAGACCAAGAACTAGAAAAACTCATCCCCAAGCGCGTGGCCATCGTCGAAGTCACCCTCAACGACGGAACGAAGCTGACCGAACGCGTCGAGGCCGTGCGCGGCACGCCGGAAAACCCCATGGACCGCGAAGAGGTGGTCGCCAAAGCGCGCGATCTCATCATTCCCGTCCTCGGCGCGACAAAGTGCGACGCCCTAATCGAAAAATTGCTGAACCTGGAAAATGTGAAGGACATCCGCGAGCTTCGGCCGCTTTTGCAGCGGAATTGATTGACCTGGAGAAAAGCACCAGTAGTCCCCTACGACGCATAGGAGGATTTCATGAAAAAAAGAGACGAATTGGAGGAGGGATTTAATAAGTTAGGAGCACGCGGAGCTGGCAGCCAAAACTTCGGAGATACTGGGACGGCTGCCGCGATCGGACTGCTAGGAAAAGCATTGATTCGACTCGACAGAACGAGCACCCTTCTCGCCAAGGTGAACATCAGCCTGACCGTTGTGATTCTTATAGTGGGCATCGTCCAAGTTGTGCTTATGCTCCGAGGAAAGTAATGCCCCGTCCTTGGCGCTCTTCAAGGGCAGGTTTCTCGGTCAGACGGATGGAGGAACTATGCGAATCGTCTTGAACATTGTGGGCGTGCTGCTGGTGTTGATTGGCAGCATCTGGTTCCTGCAGGGAATCAATGTATTGCCGGGGAGTTTCATGACCGGGCAAATGCGTTGGGCGGTGCGCGGCGGGATTCTAGTTATCGCGGGGATCGTTGGGTTGTTTTGGGCGAACCGGAAACGACAAGGCGCGGCCTGATCACAGCTTGACCGCAGCTTTAGGCATGACGTAAGGCCATATATTCAACCCGGCTTTATAGCTTGCGGAAAAATTAAAACACTGTCATTCCGAGGCACTCTGCGTGCCGAGGAATCTCTCTTTTCCTTAGTTTAAACCAAAGAGAGATTCCTCGCTTCGCTCGGAATGACAATTGGAGGAACTTTTTTCGCAAACTGTCTAGCTGCCGACGCTCTGGACTTTCACTTGCCTGACAAACTTTACTGGTGGCCGTGATTGCCGCCGTGATCTCCACCATGCCCGCCGCCATGATGTTCCTCTGGCCCTCTGCGTCCTTCTCGCTGATACCCGCGCTCGCGCTCTGAGCGCCCGTACAAATCATGCCGCTCCGGGGCGCGATCGGCTGGCCCATATCGATGGATGCCCTCGTAGGGATGCATGTATTCGCCGCGGTTCCCCCAGGTTCGCCCCCACCGGGCGTTGTTGAGGAACATACCGTGCTCGCCCCAGTCAAAGCGGTTATAGCCCCAGCCCCACGGCCTGAAGAATCCTCCGAGCGACACGCCAAATCCGAAACGGATCGCGCCGCCGACAAAGAGGCCGGGACGCGGCGCGAAGAAAACAATTCGAGGATCGTAATACGGCACGACGACGAAGCCGGGATTTGCAGGCATGATCGTGATGTACGGTCCGCCGCCCACGATAATCTGGCCGTTGCTTCGCAAATACCCGTAGTCACGAGCCCTCCGCCGCTCCCGCTGGACCGCGTCCATCACGTCTTCCTGCTGCGCCAGAAACGCGTTTCCGAGGTCGCTTGTCCAGTTCATGTCGGAGGCCATCATTTCCAGCACGGATGGGAACGGCAGCAGCGCCTGAACGCTGGGATCCCACGGGAGTTGATCCCCCTGGATTGCGTCGGCCAGGGCTTGTCCGGTGAGGTAATGATGCTGATCCGCCCAGCGCGCCGCATCGGGAATCTGGTCGGGATACGTGGCGCCCGCGAGAATCTGCGCGACGAGCGGGTCCGGGTAGAGCGCGATGCGCGAAACCAACTGGTCAAGCTGGCCCGGCGGGTACGATGGCGGGGGCCCTTGCGCAAACACGGGAACTGCGGCTAGAACTGCGAGTATCAATACTAATTTTACGATCCGCATTTTATTCTCCGACTTTCTATTGGAACCAACTATTTGGCTCGTATTGAGTTGCGTCGCGCTCTCACTCCAACTTAAGAAAATAGTAACGCACAAATTTCAGAATCGTAAGTGATAGGATGGCGCCATGTGTCGCAGTAGTTGTGGTCCGAGCAGGTAGGACAGGCATCAGCCTGTCGGGTTTTATTTTTCACGCTTATCACAAGAGTGCGACAGGCTGAAGCCTGTCCTACACAATTTTTGAGGGGTGATCTCCAATGATTCGACGCGATTTTTGCAAGACATCGCTCGCGCTCGCTGGATTGGCGCTGCGCGGCGAACGAGCGGAAGCTTTGGCAAATCCCGCGGAAGAATTGCCCAAGGCGCCGGGGCTGACCAAATACGTCTCCAAATTTATCGTGAACACGAAGTACGAGGACATTCCGGACAACGTGATCGCCCTCGGCAAGAAAACAATTTTGGACGGATTCGGCCTGGCGCTGGCCGGATCCGTTTCCACCGCGGGCCCTCTCATCCGGCAATACATCGAATCGCTTGGCCCTTGCGGGGGAAACTCCAGCGTCATTGGAACGAAAATGAAAGTCCATCCCCGCTTCGCGGCGCTGGCGAACGGCATCTCCATCCATGCGGACGATTATGACGACACCGGCTCGGCGCTGCACGTTGCGGCGCCAATTCTTCCGCCTTCTTTTGCACTCTGCGAATTAGATCGGCGGAGCGGCAAGGACATGATGCTCGCGTTTCACGTGGGCGTCGAAGTCGCAAACAAGATCGGCGACGCGGTCTCGCCCCGCCACCAACAGGACGGCTATCACACGACGGGAACCATCGGAACTTTCGGAAGCGCTGCGGCGTGCGCGAAACTCCGTGGATTGGATGTGGCGCAGACCGCCATCGCGCTGGCCATCGCCGGGTCCGAGGCCAGTGGCCTCCGCGATAATTTTGGCTCGATGACGAAGCCGTTCCATGCAGGGCACGCCGGCGAAAACGGCGCCGTCGCAGCCGATCTGGCGGCCATCGGCTGGACCGCCGCGGGAGATATTCTGGAAGCGCCGCTCGGATTTTTCCAGGCCGGCGGAGGTTTTGATCCGAAAGTGATCGTCGATCGCCTCGGCAAGCCGTGGATGTTCGCGTCTCCCGGAGATTTGATCAAGCGATTTCCCTGCGGCACGATCCAGCAGCAAGTGATGGATGAGATGTTGCGCCTCATTCAGCAGAACAACATCAAGGCAGCGGACGTCGAAAAGGTCGAGGTCGGCGGAAACCTGAGCAACTACAAAACGCTTTTTCAGCACCACCCCACGACCGGCCTGCAGGGGAAATTCAGCATGGAGTACGCCATGAGCATCCTGCTGATCGAGCGCAAGGCGACCCTGAGCTCGTTCGCCGACGCGGTCGTGCAGCGCCCGGACGTGCAGGACATGATCAGGCGCGTGAGGTATTACGTGGACCCTGAATTCAACAAGCTGGAACTTCAGGGAGCTTCATTGCAGGCCATGCTCGTTGAGCAGAGCATCCTCAAAATTTACATGAAAGACGGCAAAGTCATTTCAGGCCGTACCGAACCCGCTAAAGGAAGTCCGGAAAATCCCATGACCTATGAGGAAGTGGCCGACAAGTTCCGAGGCAACGCCGAATTCGCCAAATGGCCTTCGCAAAAGGCCGAGTCGGTCATCGAACTCGTGAAATCACTCGAGGGCGTGCCCGACATGAGCCGGCTGACTGCGGCGCTTGCTGGTTGAGTCTCAGTTCCAAAATTCAACCTGTTGTCCAGCTTGTTGTTCAGGCTGACGGCCGGTGTTCTTTCGCAGGAGTGGAAACAGGCTTAAGGGTGGCGTGCCAGCAGCGTTCGCAGACTTCATCGGGGTAGACGAAATAGTTGGAAGACTTGCCGCACTTCTTGCATTCGAGCGGCACGGGCCGCGCCACGCCGCGCACGCTCAATCCGCGCGCGAGCGCCTGCCGTTCGACCCACTTGACGAATTCCACGGCTACGTTCCGGTCGTGATAAGGATGAGTTTCTTCAGGAGTGAGGAAAAAGGGCCAGGGACGAAGCAACAGCGCCACGCCCACGACTCCCAGGATTACTACCAGCGCCAAGATCATCGACGTGCTCCGCTTCGACTGCGGCATCGGTAAAACTACAATTCCACATTAGCTTCGATGCGCGGGAATGTCCTGATGGTTGTTGTGGCTCCGACTCGTATTGGTTACGGGTGCCGCACAGGCAATTCAAGTCGTTGCCGTTCTGTTCGAAAATCCGGATACGAATGCACGTAATTGATGCAGGGCGTGGGGCAAGGGCATTGCCGGCGGTAGAGTTCTCTAGTGCCTCTTAATGTTAATGGAAATTCGCGTTATCTACTTCTTATCGGATGGGGAAAGGACCGCGTTCCCAACCTGCTTATTATATTCCGCCATATCAATTGGCGAGCAGATCAACTCCGAGATATCGAAGCCGGGCGGTTGCAGGTGGAGAGGGAAATTGTGGAGACCCTGCCAGGGTTCCGTATACATTTTCGGGTCGTCAATCGTCACCGTGAGTTCCATATTGTCATGGTCCGCCCGGTGAAACCTTTCCTCCACCCGCAAATCTTCGCTATGCGGACGGCCCGCGTGATCGAGCCAGCTTCTTGGATTCAGCCCGACCGTCTCGACCACGAAAGTGTAGTCGTCCACCCATTTTCCGACGGAGTACCCGTTCCACCGCGGCTCCGGGTCCTTGGGGAGTTCTCGCCCATCCGTCCAGATGACGCGCCAATTGCCATAAAATTGATTTAAGTAAATCACCTGGTTCGCAGTCTGAACGAGCTCGATGGTCCTCAATTCATAAAGTTCCATGCGCGGGAACCCGATCGGATCACACTGATCCACTGGATCATTTGCAAGCGAGGCAGGGACTTGTCTGACGCTTGGTCCGGAGGGCTTATTGGCCTTGAGCGCTTCCAGGCCCAAAGGCGTGTAGTGCAGGGGACGCATAATGCCCGTCTCATCGGGCCGCCCCCCTTCGACGCCCTGTCCCCGGGGTTTTAACAGTGCTGGATGTTCTAACGCGCCGCTTGGCTGGCGTCCCCCATCAAGTTCTGCCGCATCCCAGACCCCCGAAATGTCGCGGCGCGGAGCCGGGGCTGACTTCTTCCCGGCGTATTCGGGCTTGGTTGGCGGGATGCTGTTCCATTTGTCCGGCTTGGCCTCTTCTCCCGGCGCTTTGGGTGCAACGGTTTGCCCGCGCAGCACCGGTGAAAGCGTCAATCCTGCAAGCAGGGCAACGGCCGAGGCCACTTGGCGCTTGGACATTTTCGAAATTCCTCCGGCATCTTCCATCCCAACCTTTCGAATCCACCCACCCGAGGGGTCCCTAGGGCTGGAACTGTTTGCCATTGATCACGATTCGCCTTCTCGGGGCGGTTGGGCTAGAACTTCCCAGGAACCCGACAGGGTTGCCATTCTTGGCCGGCATGGCGTCAATTTCGACTTCATCCCCGGGCTTGAATGTGTCCTTGGTCCAGCCGATCTGCATCATGGACACCGGATTTTGAGCTTCGACGATCCAATGCACCGTGTTGCCGCTGTCGTCCTTGACGTCAACTTTCACGAAAACGTGGGGATTCGCCCAAACATAGGCCGTCACCGTTCCCTTCACGATGACCGATTTATCCGTTTCATACGACGCGCCGCCATGATGCGCGAATAGCGGAACGGAAACCAACAGCAGGCCAACAACTACTACGAAGGAAATGGTCTTGAGCTTTTTTATCATGGCACTCTTCCATTTGGCTTCACGGAACAGTACTCAGTCCTTTGCTGCTGCCCGTGGATAGCAACGATTCTACCGAATCCCGTTTTGACTGCCCGGATGGCCACCTTATACACCCGAAACCGCTCTGAATGAACCAAATTGTTTTCGTCGCAACCCCGAAACCTTCAGCCAGGTACACGATCCAAGACCCAAAATGGCGCGAAGTTAGCGACACGATTTTTTATGGTTGAAGATGTACGGACAGGAGGGCGCCTGCGTCATGGCTGTTGGAAGTAGGACCACTTGCCAGTTAAACTGGGAGAACCGGAGGGGTGGGTGAGCGGTTGAAACCGGCGGTCTTGAAAACCGTTGGGCCCGAAAGGGTCCCGGGGGTTCGAATCCCTCCCCCTCCGCCAGATTCAAGTGCGCTACAATTTTTTACGCTTTTAGTAGCACAGGCTTCAGCCTGTGGGGGTTTGTTATTCGCTTATCCCACCCCCACAGGCTGAAGCCTGTGCTACTCGCACGTACCGGAATCATTCATTCGGACGAAGTTAAATCTGGCGGGCGCTAGCTTCCGTCGCGGATGATGCGGCAGGACTCGATGTCGAAGCTGACGTCTCCGATTGTCAGGCGCGTCTGGTCACGGAAGCCGGCGATGAAGCGCAGAAAGCGCCAGACGTCGGCAAAATTTGTTGCCAACCCGATGGAAGCGCGGATGGCGCCGGCGCTTTTGTGTCCGCGTTCCTGCATCAATCGGACGAAACTCAGCAGATTGATTTCGGTTCCCAGGGTGAAGCCGGCTCGCATGTCTTCTTCGGTCAAACCTTCCGCGATCTCTCCCGCGCCGGGATTGCAGAAGCATCCTGTGCGCAGCGAAATTCCCTCCGCGCCCGCCATTTCCTCGACGCGCCGGTAATCCAGCAAATGTCCCTGCGGGTCGTAGAGATTGAGCGTCACAGTGCCGCCACGCGCCTGCGTGGTTGCCGGGCCGTAGATGCGCACCATGGCGCGGCCATTCGTGTGCCGCAACGCGAGCAATTCCTCCAGCAGCCATCCCGAGAGGCAGCGCACTCGTTCCGCGATCGTCTCGATGCCAATCGATTGCAGGTGGAGCAATCCAATTTCCACGGCAGGGATGGAGAGATAGTTCAGCGTGCCGTCCTCGAACGCGGCTTCGTTCGGCGATAGCACGTGCGCCTGTCCCTGGACCGACGCGAAATTTACGGTTCCGCCGGCGAACCACGGACGCTTCAGATTCGCCATTGCGGAACGGCGAACGAGCAAGGCGCCGACGCCCGTCGGATGGCCGAACATTTTGTAAAAAGAGAGCGTCACGAAGTCCGGCTGCACCACCGTGAGGTCCAGGCGGCTGGTGGGCACAAAGGCAGCCGCATCGAGCAGCACGCGCCATCCTTTGCTCTGCGCTTTCGCGACAATATCGAGCGGATGCTTTACTCCTGAAAAGTTGGACTGCGCCGGATAAGCAAACAGATTGGCGTGGGCCGGATCGGCGTCGTTCAGCATAGTATCGAGCCGCGCAACGTCCAGCCGCAGTTCCGGCATCACCAGCGGAGCGTAGGAGATTGCGGCTCCTTTGGCGCGCGCGAATTCGCGAATACCATTTACAGAGTTGTGGTTGTCGAAGGTGAGCAGGTAACGGCTGCCGGGCGCAAAGGGAAAGGATTCGCCCACGAGCTTGAGCGCTGCCGAGGCGTTTTGCGTGAAGACGAGGACGTAATCTTCCGCGCGCGCATTGAAGTAACTGAGAATTTGGCGGCGCGTGCGTTCGACGTGCTCCGTCATCGTTACCGAGGCCGGACTCGCGGAATGCGGATTGCCGAAAACTCCGGAGCGCAATAGCTCGAAGTGCTTTTGCAATTGCGATTCCGCATAGAGAGAACCGCCGGTGTAATCGAGGTAGACATGGCCGCGTTCGTCCAGGCGGCGGTATTCCGTCGCGCGCAGATCGTCCAGCAAGGCAGTCTTCTTATAGCCCGGGAAACGCGCGATGAAATCCGCACGCGCCTCTTCGACCTGGAGTCTTTCCTGAGCGCTGCTTTCCGCCATGCTCCGTATTTTATCCCCTCAGCCCCTACTTAGCGAAGGATGGCCATCAACCTCGTATTTAAAATAGTGTTACCCAGGACAAAAGGCCGTCACTTGGGCCGCGGGAAATGATTCGCAACTCTATTTCCCCCACAAAATCAAGGTTTCAAGTGTATTGGAGACGCCGCGAAGGATCGGCTGCGATTCGGTTGTTATGTTTTTCGTCATACCTGTACCTCGCCGAATCAGACCTCTTTCGACCTTACGATAGAATGAGGAATCAGTCGGATTATGAAACCCGCCCTCCGAGGCCGCTGGTACGTCGCATCCGCCTGGCTCATCCTGCTGGGAGGATACATCGCCGTTTGCGAGTGGGTTCCTGCCGGGGCGGCTCGGACCTCGGCGGCTGACATTCTTCTTTGCCTGATGCCCCTCCTCGTCAACGGGGCTCTGCTGATCAATGCGGTTACACCCGACTGGCGCAAGAGAGCCTTTTGGATGTTGCTCGCTCTCGGCTGCACTCTCTGGTTGGCGGGCCAGACGATCTGGACCTATATCGAGGTCTACCAGCACCGGCACACCCCTTATCTGTTCAACGGATCTCATTTCAACGTAGATATTGTTTTTTATCTGCACGCCATTCCCATGATTGCGGCTCTCGCTGTGCAACCGCACAAGCGCCTGGATGACCGGAAGATGGTGTACGGCTATGTGGATTTTGGGTTGATCCTCTGCTGGTGGCTTTACCTCTACGTGTTCGCCGTGATCCCCTGGCAATACGTTGCGGTTGACAGCAGGCATTACATTCAAGCTTTCAGTGTCATCTCACTTCTTCAAAACCTTGTATTCGTCGGCGGGGCCGCCCACTTTTTCACGCAAGCCACGGGATACTGGCGGCGGATCTACGCGCATCTTGCGGCGGCCAGGGCCATCTACGTAATTCGATTGCTGGCAATTCAGCTGGTAGCCGGACGGGGCACCTATACGAGGGGCAGTTTGTACGATCTGCCGCTGTTGATTTCGTTTCTCTGGCTGGGCACGGCGGGCGTTGTTGCTTACCAAAATCGCGGGGAGGAAGCGAACTTCACCTCAGGACCCGAGACCGAGCCGTCGGCCGAAAATAATTCCGCTGACGAAACGCTCTGGGCATCGCGTCTGGCGCAAATGGCGCTATTTTCGCTTCCTTTGATTGGCTTCTGGTGCATGAAAGTCAGTCAGGCGCCGATGGCCGTGCGCGAGTTTCGCATTTTGATCACGCTCGGCGCTGTCTTTCCACTGGGTTTTCTAGCCTTTCTGCGCCACGAGTTGGTGGATCGCGAGCGTCTCCGGTTACTCCGTGCCTCGCAAGAATCTATCGACAATCTCAAGCGGCTTCAAACGCAATTTGTTCAATCGGAGAAACTGGCGTCCATCGGACAACTGGTCGGGGGCGCCGCACACGAAATCAACAATCCGCTCACGGCCATCCTGGGATATTCCGAGTTGCTCGCGGAGGATCCCTCCGCCGGCGAAAAAACGAGACGCCTTGCCGAAAAAATTCGCGAACAAGCGCGGCGCACCAAGACGCTGGTCAACAATTTGCTCAGCTTCGCCCGCCAGGTGCCCAGCGAGCAGCGTTCGCCGCTCGATATCAACGCGGTCGTCAACACCTCGGCGCAGTTTCGCCGTTTCGATCTTCGCGGCAAGAACATCCGCATCGATGTGCAAACCGGCGCCGGCATCCCGGAAGTTCGCGCGGACATGAATCAATTGCTCCAGGTTTTCTCCAACATCATCAACAATGCCGTCTATGCCATGCAGGAAGCCGGCGGCGGCACTCTTACCGTGCGGACGCTGTTTGAAAAAGGCAATGTCGTCATCCTTTTCTCCGACACTGGCCCCGGTCTTCGCGATCCCCGCCTCGTGTTTGACCCGTTTTATACGACCAAGCCAGTCGGAAAGGGCACTGGGCTTGGCCTGAGCATTTGTTACGGGCTGATCCAGGATCAGGGCGGACAAATCACCTGCTACAACCGGCCGGAGGGCGGCGCGACCTTCCGCATTGAGCTTCCGGCCGTCCCTGCCGCGTTTCCATTCTCTCCCCGCAGCGTTGCTTCGCCGCCTCGCAACAACCCCGCAAAACTCGCCTGACTGCCCATTCCTTACGGAGGCGATTGTGGAAGCATGTACGGGTGCGGGCTCTACGCGCCGTCGCCAAAGCCTGGCTTAGGCGGGCGTCGGCGACTTGGAGTCCGCCAGCAAGCGGGTGCGGGCTCTACTTGGAGCCCGCCAGCAAGATTGTCCGACTTTCGGCTATAATTCCGGGCCATGCCGCGATCCTCGTCCGCCGCGCCGCAGCCGACCCCCGCATTCGAGCCGCCACGCTCGGTCGCGATCGAAGGGCCAATCCGCGTGGGCAAATCCACGCTGGCCCGAATCCTGGCCGACCGCCTGCATGCGCGGCGTGTGTTCGATCCCGAAGACAATCCTTTCCTTGCCGACTTCTACAAGGAAAAACCCGGCTCCGCCTTCCGCGCGCAGTTATATTTCCTGATCGAGCGGCATCGGCGTCTTATGGAGGCGCAACAGGGCGACGTGGCGCCCTTGGTCTCCGATTTTCTATTCGAGAAAGACAAGATCTTTGCCTACATCAATCTCGACAACGAAGAGTTGAAGCTCTACGAGCGTTACTTTGAAATGTTCGCGGCGGCCCTGAAACCGCCCGATCTGGTGATCTATCTCCAGGCCACTCCCGAAGTCCTGCGCGAACGCATCGCAAAGAAAAAATCTCCCGCGGAAAAGCAGATTTCGCGCGCCTACCTCGAAGAAGTCGTCCGCGCCTACGACCATTTCTTTTTCCGGTACTCCTCGTCGGACCTGCTCGTCATCAATACCTCGGAAATCGATTTCGTCGAGCGCAATGCCGACCTCCAGCAACTCCTGCGCCGCCTGCAGGAGCCGGTCAAGGGCACGCAATATTTCCTCCCATTGGGCCCAACCGAGTAGATTGAATCCCCCGCGCAAGCTGGATTTTTTCCTTACATCGCCCTTTCCGAATGGAGCCAAAATCGGGACGCGCATTTTCACCCTTCACAGAATGCCCGGAAAATTCGCGAGGTTCTGCGCCGCAAGCGTGATTCGGCTGAAAGCTTTAGGCGCCGGCCCGCTTCAGGGCCCTGCCATACGATTCCGCGAATTCTTCGCGGTGCGCGATGAATTTTGACTCGTTCTGTGGCTCCAGGCCCCGGCAACGCCGGGATCTGCAACGTCAGCCCCGCCGTACCGACCACTGAAATGGCTAATATGAGGTGCTGCTGCAGAGTTTTGGTTGCGCTCCCTGGCGCTCTAGCAATGTAAATTGCCCCCCCTTATCGAGGGTGAAATTTTACAAAATAAAGCTTGACTCGCGGCGTACATGGAATAAGAATTTCGCCCATATCAGGGCAGTCGGGCTCCTTCCATTGGGTGGGTTACTTTTTAAACAATAGAGTGATGGTGATCTGGGGATGCTAAACGTCGCCAGAGGTTGTAATAACCGAGAAACTAGAGCGGCGCAATTCGCGATCCGTTGCCGGTCGTGCGGTGCGCCACCATCTGGAGCGATCCACTTTATATCCTGAACATGCAATTGGCGGAGGAGCAGCCGAAGCCACGACTGTAGTCATGCGGTGTCGGAATTCATGGAGCCGCAAATCGGAGACGCCAAAGTATCTATATGGTTTTTCCGTCGTTTGAGCGTTTGGAACCTAACCACGGGTGAGGTAAGGGGCCAGATTCAGAAGCGACTCTTTGGACAGTCTTTGGACAGGAGGTCCGGAAATGAATTCAGTAATAGCCGTATGTAAGAGATGTTGGGGTGCGCGGAGCAGGAATGCCGTGCGTTTGCTGGGTGGCGTATTTGCTGTGCTTTTGCTTTGCCTGCCTGCGTTTTCACAAGGCAGTTTCGGCCGTATTCTCGGAACTGTCACCGATCAAAGCGGCGGCGTCGTAGCGGGCGCCACAGTAAGCGTCATCGATACGGAGAGGGGCGTCACTCGAACCTTAACCACGGACGACGCGGGTGCGTATAACGCTCCCAACTTGACTGCCGGCAACTACACGGTCCGCGTGGAGGCCAAAGGATTCAAAAGGCTCGAGCGTCAGGGCATTGGGATTGAGATTGGCCGTGAAGTTCGGGTCGACCTGACCGTTCAGCCCGGCGAACAAACCCAGACCGTAACGGTCACCGAATCCGTCCCACTGGTGGAGACCACGAACGCCACCATGGGCGGCACCCTTGAGAACGCGGACATTATCGATCTCCCCTTGAATGGCCGCGACTACCAGAACTTGCTTGGTTTGCGCCCCGGAGTCATGCTGCAGCCCGGCGGCGGACCATGGACACAGAGCGCCAACGGCGTGCGTCCCGATGAATCCGTGTGGCTCATCGAAGGCGTGATCAACGCCAACTTCTTTGACGCCCGTCCCGTCATCAATATGCCGAGTCCGTTCACGGACGGAGCGACAATCATGCCCGTGGATGCCATTCAGGAATTCAACCTCATGGAAAATCCCAAGGCGGAATACGGCTGGAAGGCCGGCGCGATCGTGAATGTCGGTATCAAATCAGGAACCAATTCACTTCACGGCGATGCGTATGCGTTCGGCCGTTATCAAAACTGGGATGCGCGGAACGTCTTCAACGTCGCAAACCCCATTTCAGGCTGCCCATTGGTTACAGGGGGATCGTGCAATCAGACGCCTGCCCAATTGAAGCAGTTCGGCGCCGTGGTGGGCGGGCCGATCAAGAAAGACAAACTCTTCTTCTTCGGAGGATATGAGGGTTTGCGCTCCTTAATCGGGTTCGTCGGCGGTATCGCGGTTCCAGCCACCCTTTCAACCGGAAATCCGGCGAATAGCATGGTGGATGCGATCACCGCGATCCAGAATGCGGGAATAACCCCGAGCCCGGTCAGCCTAAAGTTGGCCGGATGCACCGCTGGCCCGACCCCACTTTGTAACCAAGGCAGCCTGGGTTTGCTTCCGAATTCGGGTACCTCCAATTCATTCCTCAGCACTTTCCCGACGATCAACACCAGCGACAACGGGGTCGGGAAACTTGACTACCATCCGAATGACAAGAATTCCTTCAACGGCATGTTCTTCTATGGCCACTATAACGCCTCGGGAGAAGATCACCCGTTCGTACAGGTAAATTCGACGAACAATACCCCCATTCGCGCTATGTCGATCACTTCGAGCTGGGTCTACACTCCCAGCTCCAATGTGGTGAATGAATTGCGGTTTGGGTATGACCGCGTTTCGTTTGACTTCATCAATATCGACGTCAATTCTCCCGCAACCACATACGGCATCAACACGGGCGTAACAAATCCGCTGGCGGGAGGCTTGCCGAGCATCACAGTCAGTGGATTCGGGAGTGGCGGCACGCCGCTTTTTGGCACGGCGTTTAACCGGCCCCAATATTTTACGCCTAACCCTTATTACGACATTCAGGACTCAGTTTCGGTCCTGAAAGGCAAACACTCCATCAAGGTGGGTGGCGAGTTCGCCCATTTGGAGGCCGATGCGGCAGTTTTCAACAACGGCCGCGGTCGATTTGATTTTCTCGGCGACCAGCTGCCCCAAGCCGCTTCTGCTGGCTCCCCTCTCACAGCAGGCTCCTGCTCGACCAGTCTCGAAGACTTCTTCGCCGGGACTCCTTCGGACGCAAAGCTCCTCACCGGTAACCCGAATTCACAGTTGACCGCATTGAATTTCGCTGGGTACATCCAGGACGATTGGCGCGTCACCCCAAAGCTGATTGTCAACCTGGGACTGCGCTACACATTCCTTACGCCGATGAAGGATGCCAACAACAGCATCGGCAACTTCGATCCATCGTCACCGAGCGGGATGGTTCAGCAAGGGCAGCCGGGGTTCAGCACGATCTGGAAGCCCGATCCCTTTGATTTCGAACCTCGGATTGGCATGGCGTGGGATATGACCGGCAAAGGCACAACCGTTGTCCGGCTCGGCGTCGGCCTCATTCACGAGACTTGGACCCTGGAAACGTTCGAGGGCCAGTTCGGGTTGCAGGGTGATGGTTCCACCGCAATTAACGCCATACCTACGGGAGCCACGCTCTCTTGTGGAATTGCTGCCCTGGTTCCATCGATCAGTTGCCCATCTTCGGGAGGCGGAACGATCGGTCTGGGCTCGGTAGCTTTTGCTCCCAACAGACTATGTTGGGATCCTTCGGTTCCGACTGCATGCGGCGCTCCCGGCCAGGCAACCGTGCTCCCGGGATCCACGGGCGGCCCGTCATGCGGAGATGGTGTTGGCGG
Source organism: uncultured Acidobacteriota bacterium (assembly GCA_963833595.1). GTDB lineage: Bacteria > Acidobacteriota > Terriglobia > Acidiferrales > UBA7541 > Palsa-360. Next base: position 44,001 of record CAWHYM010000022.1, read on the forward strand.
AGCCGCATCCCCATGCGACCTCATGTCCGTAGACCACAACCTGAAGTTACCTTACGTTGTTAACTACAACCTTGGCGTCACGCACGCCTTCAATTCCAACCTCTCCCTTGAGGTCGAGTATGTCGGCAACCACGGCTACAGGCTCCTGAGTTTTGCCGACATCAACCAGGCCCAACAGGGCTCGGCGTATTGTATGAATTCCTTGACGGCAGCGCAGAAAGCCGATGCCTGCGCAAATCCGGCAGCGCCCGGTGCGCTTGCGATGCTGGAATCCCGGCCGTATTATTCCAAGTTTCCATACTTGGGATACATCTACCAGGTAACGAACAGAGCGTATTCCAACTACAACAGCTTGCAGACGACCCTGACTCAACGGATGACTCATGGCCTGTCCTTCACCTTGGGTTACACCTACGGGCACGGACTAGACAACGGTTCCTTGAATCGCTTCGGCATCAATCCGGAGAATAGCAACAATCTCGCGGCGGAATACGCCAGCAGCGACTTCGACGTCCGCCACCGTCTAACTGCCACGGCCACTTACAACATTCCCGGAATCAAGGGATACGGCCAGCTTCTGGAAGGCTGGCAGCTCAACGCGATTGTGACCTATGCAACTTCTCAGCCATGGCAAACGTTCGACCAGGGGGACAATTTCAGCGGGACCGGGGAAAACGCGGACCGCTGGAACATCGCCGGCACTCCCAGCGACTTCCGGTCCGGCTTCGATAGCTTCCCCTGGTGCAAGGCTGCACCAAAGTCGACGACTTTTGATGCAACAACCGTCACCTGTAATATCGCAAACCCATACGGCACTCCCCAAACCTTGACCGCGGCACAGACCAGCAGCGCGATTTCGGGGTGTACTTCCCATGCCGTGTCGCCGGCTACGCTTTTGACCGGCGGTTGCTACGTCTCCCCGAACGGCAACTCGTTCATAACGCCTCCGGCACTCGGAACTTTCGGCAATATGGGCCGGAACATCCTCCCCGACTCGGGGTTCAAGAACTGGGATATGTCCATCTTCAAGAACTTCACATTCAAGGAGCGGTACGGCATTCAGGCGCGCTGGGAGGTATTCAACGTCATCAATCAACCCATCGCCGCCAATCCCTCCGGCGCATCGAGCTTCGTCAATTCCGGGAATAACCCCGGACAAGGCCCGCTCGGCGCTTCGTTCTTGACACCGGACTTCGCGGCCGGCAATCCGCTCATTGGCTCGGGAAGCCAGCGGGTCATGCAGGTCGGACTGAAACTCACTTTCTAGCCGGTTCGGCCAGTGCGCGGGAGAATGCCTCCCTCGCACTGGCCACTGACTTGGAAAAACAAAGGTCATCTTCGATTTGCTTTGATAGAGATGACGGTTAGAAACCAGGAAACGGGCGCGACGGCCTTCTGTTCAGGCGGCGCCTGTTCTCGCTTCTGAAGAGCTTTGTTCGCTGTCTCGCCACTGTAGGTGTTCCGGCAGGACGAGTAGCGCAGGCCCCGACCGGGCCGGGATCTCCGACTTCCGCTTGCGGGCTTTAAATTTGCTCGATCGGAAATACCGGCAGGCTGAAACCTGCGCCACACCCGCGGATCGCTTCGAAAATCGCGCCAAATCTTGCCGCAAATTTGGCTCACCCTAACACTGTAATGTTTCATTTGCGTAAGGTTGCCAAAAATATTGCTTGACACTCTGTGCCGCAAGAATCAGAATCCCCGGCATAATTAGTAAGGGTGTTGGGTCTTTATTCCATGGGCTTTATAGTGGAATAAGTACTTAATAGGATCGGCCGAGTTTGTTTCACAGGGTGGGTGCAATTAGTAGCGTTGGTCGGCGAGCGATGCCGGCTGCGTAACGTGACCTCCTCCGGGCCTTTCGGCGCGACGTTCGGCGCGTCCGCATCCCTTACTTGAACAATCGTTTCGGCATTTGTGTGGCCGAAGCCACTGGTTTAATTATGCGGTGTCGGAATTCATGGAGCCGCCAGCCGGAAACGCCAAAGTTTCTATTTGGTTTTTCCGTTGTCTGAGTGTTTGGAACCTAACCACGGGTGAGGTACGGGGCCAGATTCAGAAGCGACTCTTTGGACGGTTTTTTGGACAGGAGGTCCAGAAATGAATTTAGTAATGGCGCTATGGAAGAAATGTTGGGGTGCGCGGAGCAAGAATGCCGCGCAATTGCTGGGTGGTTTGATTGCCTTACTTTTGATTTGCCAGCCGATGTTTTCGCAGGGCAACACCGGCCGCATTCTGGGAACGATCACGGACCAAACCGGCGGTGTCGTAGCCGGCGCAACAGTAACCGTCCTGGACACGGCACGAGGTGTTTCCCGAACGCTAACAACCGATGACGCCGGTGAGTACAACGCTCCGAACCTGACTCCTGGCAACTACACGGTCCGCGTCGAAGCCAAAGGGTTCAAGAGGCTCGAGCGGCAGAGTATTCAGCTCGAGGTCGGCAAGGAAATTCGAGCCGACTTGACCGTTCAGCCCGGTGAGCAGGAACAGACCGTCACCGTCACCGAGGCTGCCCCTCTGGTGGAGACCACGAACGCCACCTTGGGCGGCACTCTTGACAATGCGGACATCAGCTCCCTGCCTTTGAATGGCCGCAACTATCAGAACCTCGTGGGTCTTCGCCCCGGAGTCATGATCCAGCCGGGCGGCGGACCGTGGAGCCAGAGCACCAACGGTGTTCGTCCCGACGAGACGGCTTGGATGGTGGATGGCGTCATCAACGCGAATTTCTTTGACGGTCGTCCCGTGGCCAATATGCCAAGTCCTTTCACCGACGGGGCGACGATCCTGCCCGTCGATGCCATTCAGGAATTCAACCTCATGGAAAATCCCAAGGCGGAGTACGGTCTTAAGCCCGGCGCCGTGGTGAACGTCGGAATCAAGTCCGGAACCAATCAACTCCACGGGTCGGCCTATGCCTTTGGCCGCGACGGATCGTGGGACGCGCGCAACTTCTTTAACCCAGCGCCGAGCGGCGGAAACTGCTTGGGTTCCCCGGTGAGCGCAATAAACAGTTGCGCCCAGCAGCCGGCGCAATTGACACAGTTTGGCGCTGTGGTCGGCGGGCCGATCAAGAAGGACAAGCTCTTCTTCTTTGGCGGTTACGAAGGATTGCGCTCCTCTATCGCCCTGCCCTTTACCGCGAACGTTCCCGGGACGGCCTCAGCGGGAGCAACGGCAAACCCTGAGCTCAGCATGGTCGATGCGATCAATTCCTTGGTCGCGGTCGGCGTAACGCCAAGCCCAGTCAGCATGGCCCTGACGGGTTGCAAATTGGGATCCACTCCATCCGCCACCACTTGCGGTGGGGTAGGTAACCTCTATCAGATTGCGCAAGGGGCGGCCGGCTTTCAGTCCAGCCCATATCCGAACACCAATACCAGCGACAACGGGATCGGAAAACTCGACTACCACCCCAACGACAAGAACCAGACTCAGCGGCATGTTCTTCCTGGGCAACTACACTGGACTCGGAGAAGATCACCCATTCGTTGCTCCACAATTTACTGACAGTTCGCCGATCCGCACCTGGTCAACAGTCGTGAGCTGGGTCTATACCCCCAGTTCCACCGTGGTAAACGAAATGCATTTTGGGTATGACCGGGTGGATTTCGGGTTTCTCAACATCGACAACATACCCGCGAACGGCACGGACCTCACCAATACCACGGCCTATGCCCTTAACACTGGCGTGACGACGCCACTTGGATTGCCAAACATTTACATTTCGCCTTTCGGCGGGCAGGGTTACCTGGGCACGAACCAGAACCGTCCCCAATCGTCTTCTCCCAACCCCTATTACGATTTCTCTGATTCGATTTCGATCTTGAAGGGGAAACACTCCTTCAAGTTCGGGGGTGAGTTCATCCACGCCGAGGCGGACAGCACTGTGTATTCCTCGGGCCGCGGCCAAATCTATTTCAACGGCGGATTGACCCCGGGCCTGACGGATTGCGACGGGGCGTCCTGCGGCTTGCAGGACTTTTACGCGGGGAACGTTACGAGAGGAGTTCTCTTGAGCGGCAACCCGAACATCCAGGCGCGCATGATGTCCACGTCGGGGTTCATCCAGGATGACTACCGCGCTACCTCAAGGCTGATCATCAATCTGGGCTTGCGCTACGAATACAACACGCCGTTCTCGGCCGCCAATAACGCATTTGGCTCCTTCAATCCTGCCCTGGGCATGGTTCAGCAGGGTTCGGCGGGGTTGCCGTCGCTATGGCAGCCGGACCATCGCGGGTTCGAACCGCGCCTTGGCTTTGCCTGGGATATCACGGGCAAGGGGACGACCGTGGTTCGCGGCGGGGCCAGTGTCATGGACTCGTCTTTCGTTCTATTCACGTATATGGCGGAATTCTCCCTCCAGAACAACTCTGCCACCAGCATCGCCGCCGTTCCGACGGGAGCGATTCTACAAACGGGGACTTGCCAGGTGAACAACAGCTGCCCGACTGCCGGCGGCACGATTCAGCTCGGTACTGCCAATTTTCCTGGCAGCGCACTCAACTGGAAGGCTAACAGCCCCACCAACCCGCTCTTTCCTTCGCCCATCGCAAAATGCGGAGATGGCAACGCTTACACGGGCACCCCATTGGGCTCTACCACTCCTCAAAACTATACGAACGCAAGCCCGTGCAGCATCATGGGCGTCGATCCGAACCTCCGGAACCCCTACATCGTGAACTATAACCTTAGTATCACTCACGCCTTTACCCCCAACATTTCGTGGGAGGTCGGCTACGTGGGTAACAAAGGTTATGATCTGCTCGGGTTCCGCGACATCAACCAACCGAATGTTGCGGCTGGCTCTTATGTTCAACCCTATGCCGCCCAGTTCCCCTACTTGAACTACATCAATTATGCTTCGAACCAAGCCCATTCCATGTATAACAGCTTGCAGACGACCCTCACTCAACGCATGACACATGGGTTGTCTTACACGGTTGGCTACACCTACGCCCATGGATTGGACAACGGTTCGCTGAATCGCTTTGGCCTCCTCCCGCAGAACAGCTACGATCCGAATGCGGAATACGCCAGCAGCGATTTCGATATCCGGCACCGCCTGACCGTAACGGCCACGTACAACATCCCTGGAATCAAAGGGTATGCCCAGATGCTGGAAGGCTGGCAGATCAACGTTATTGGAAACTACCAGACCCCACAGCCCTGGACCGTTAGCGACAGCTCGTTTAATTTCAGCGGCACGAACGAAAACGCTGATCGATGGGATTTCTTCGGGAATCCCTCGGACTTCCAGTCCGGTCCGCAGACCATTCCTTTCTGCCAGGTTGTCGGCGGCGCCCCTACGTGCTCTTACAGCTCGCTCAATGGACCGATCAACTATTCGGCTTCTCAGTCGAGCACGATGTACAACCAATGCACAACGCATGCCACCGGAGTTTCCCCGGCGGCTTATCCGGGTAGCGTAAAGACTCAGGCTGGCGCTCTTGCGTCGGCTGGGTGCTACGTCTCTGGCAACTCGGTCATGATTCCGACCACGCCCGGGACATTCGGCACGATGGGACGCAACCTCTTCCGCGATACGGGCTTCCACAGCATGGATTTCTCCTTGTTCAAGAATTTCTCTTGGAAGGAGAGGTATGGAGCCCAGTTCCGGTTTGAGGTATTCAACGTTTTCAACTCGCCAACGTTTTCCAATCCGTATGGCGCGTCTAACGCGTATCTCGGAGGCATCGACCCCTCTGGACCATCGGCGTTCGGTTACTCGGGGGCGACGCCAGACGTCGCAGCCGGCAACCCGCTCATCGGCTCCGGGGCTAACCGGGATATCCAAATCGGTCTGAAGCTGACCTTCTAGTTAACTCGGCCGGTGCGAGGGAGAACAACCCCTCGTGCCGGCCACTGACTAGGAACAATCAAGGGTCATCTTCGATATGCCTTGAAGATGACGGTTAGAAACTAGGAAACGGGCGCGACGGCCTTTCGTTCAGGCGGCGCCCGTTTTCATTTCTGGAGCGTTTTGTTCGCTGCCCTCGCCACCGTAGGTGTTCCAGCAGGACAAGTAGCGCAGGCCCCAACTGGGTCGGGATCTCCGACTTCAGCCTGCGGCTTGAAATTTACTCCATCGGAAATACCAGCAGGCTGAACAGGCTTCGGAAAAACTCAACTTTTTGTCATTCCGAGGCGCGCTGCGCGCCGAGGAATCTCTCTTTTCCTACATTTAAACCAAAGAGAGATTCCTCACTTCGTTCGGAATGACAAAATAAATCACTTTTTCCGCAGCCTGTGAAACCTGCGGCACACCCCCAGATCAATACGAAAATCGCGCCAAATCTTGCCGCAAATCTGGCTCGCCTGTCTCTGTAATGTTTCATTTGTGTAAAGCTCCCAAAGATATTGCTTGACACTGTGCGCCGGAAGAATCAGAATTTCGCCCATAATGATTAGTAAGGGTGCTGAGTCCTTTTCCATGTGGTTTTATTCTGGAATAAGTACTTTATAAAAAAGGCCAAGTTTGTTTTAGATGGTGGGTGCCATTCGTAGCGCTGGCTGGCGAAAGATGCCGGTCGCGTAGAGCGTGACCTCCTCCGGGCCCTGTGGTGCGACGTTCGTCGCAACCGCCACCCTTAGATGAACATTGCTTCGGCATTAGTGTGTCCGAAGCCAGGATTTTAGTGGATGGGAATAGTGTTCCCGGAACCACATCTCGGGAATGCCGAAATTTCCCTGAGTTTTTTGTGGTGTATTCAGGCAATCGGAACGCTAGCGGTGGGTGAGGTAAGGGTTAGATTCAGAGTCAATATCATGATCATGGGACGGAGGTCCATAAATGAGTGGTTTGAATTCGTTAGGTAGTAAATCCAGGGGTGTTTGGTGCAGGAAGGCAACGCAACTGCTAGGCGGGGTGCTTGGCGTGCTTTTGCTTTGCCTGCCGACACATTCACAAACAAGTAATGGGCGAATCCTCGGGTCCGTTTTCGACCAAAGCGGCGGCGTCGTAGCCGGCGCGACGGTAACGGTCGTGGACACGGAGAGAGGCGTCACGCGAACGCTGACAACGGATGACGCGGGAGAGTATAACGCTCCCAACCTGACTCCGGGCACCTACACGGTTCGCGCCGAAGCCAAAGGGTTCAAGAAGCTCGAACGCACGAACATTGTGATAGAGGTTGGCAAGGAAGTCCGAGTTGACTTGACCGTGGAACCCGGCGAGCAGGAACAAACCGTCACGGTCACCGAATCCGTTCCCCTGGTGGAGACCACGAACGCCACCCTGGGCGGAACTCTGGATAACGCGGACATCAACGACATGCCGTTGAATGGCCGCAACTACCAAAACCTATTGGCCCTGCGTCCCGGCATTACGGCTCAGGCGGGTGGCGGACCCTGGACCCAAAGCAGCAACGGCGTCCGTCCCGACGAATCGGCCTGGATGGTGGAAGGTGTGATCAGCGCCAATTTCTACGATTCTCGTCCCGTTGCCAACATGCCGAGTCCTTTTACCGATGGAGCGACAATTCTTCCGATTGACGCCATCCAGGAATTCGACCTCGAGGAAAATCCCAAGGCGGAATACGGCTGGAAGCCAGGCGCCGTAGTCAACGTCGGAATCAAGTCGGGAACCAATTCTCTTCACGGCACGGCGTACGCGTTTGGCCGCGATGGTAGCTGGGATGCCCGCAACGCTTTTGACCCGGCGCCGGCCTCTAATGGCGTTTGCGCGAATGCCACCCTCCATGCATGCGATAAACTGCCGGCTCAGTTGGAGCAGTTTGGCGGCGTGGTGGGCGGACCGATCAAGAAAGACAAACTCTTCTTCCTCGCCGGATACGAGGGCCTGCGTTCCTTCATCGGTAATGCGCTTGGCTCCGCCGGCACTCCCGAAACCATTGCGCAACCAACGCTAGATCCAAAAAACAGCATGGTGGACGCGATCACTTCGTTGCAGGGCGCCGGCGTGGCGATCAGTCCCGTCAGCCTGGCGTTAGCGGGGTGCAAATTGACCCCGGCCGTGGCGTGCACGGGCGGCTTGTTCCCTAATAACCCTGGGTTCTCAACTGGATTCACAAGCACCTTTCCCAACACCAACACCAGCGACAACGGAGTCGGAAAGATCGACTATCACATCAATGACAAGAACACGCTGAATGGCTTAGTCTTGGTTGGTCATTATTCCTCGGTGGGAGAAGATCATCCCTTCCTGAACCAACTGTTCGAAGATCAAGCTCCAATCACCACATATACTGCCCAGGGCAATTGGGATTGGACTCCTAATTCCCGTCTGGTGAATGAAGTGCGGTTTGCTTACAACAAAGTGAACTTCAACTTTATCTCCAACGATGCCAGCATCCCCTCGGACGGTTCGGGCCTCACAGGCGGAGCGGGCTTCCCCGTCAACACGGGCATTGCGTCCCCGGGCGGTCTGCCGAATATCAATATCACTGGCTTTGCAAGCCTGGGCACGCAGCACAACCGCCCCTTTTACTTCAACAACCCCTATTACGATGGTCAGGACAGTGTCTCGTATTTGATGGGCAAGCACGCCTTTAAGTTTGGCGTCGAGATCGCTCACATCCAGGTTAATAATGCTTCCTACGAGACTGCTCGTGGCCGAATCGATTTCCAGGGCGGGCAGAACTTGAATGGTACTTCGACATCGCTCCAAGATTTCTTCGCAGGCGATCCGTCGCGGGGATATCTCCTTGGCGGCGATCCTGTCCGCAGCTCGAGTTGGGGCTCGTATGCTGGATTTGCTCAGGATGACTGGCGCCTGACCCCAAAGCTCACCATCAATCTGGGGTTGCGCTATTCGTACGTATCCCCGGCAGTCGAGGCCAATAACCTGTTTGGCAGCTTTAACACCACGCAGGGCATGGTTCAACAGAATGCGATAGGTGGTTCACTCTGGAAGCCCGATACCAAGGACTTCTCTCCGCGGGTGGGCTTTGCTTGGGATGTCACAGGCAAGGGGACAACAGTGGTCCGTGGCGGATTCAACATCATGTACTCGACGTTCACGATGGCCACTCTGCTGCAAGAGGTTAATTTCCAGAACAGCACGGCTGTCACCGTTGCCGCTGTTCCGACAGGTGCCTGCAATACGGTCGTTCCCGTGGGAAGTACTTGCTCGGGGGTGGGGGGCCAGACCTTTGGCGGCACGATCACCCTCACGAACAACAAAATCAAGGCGGGCAGTCTCAATTGGGACCCCACGGTCAACACCAATCCTAGCCTCAACGGAGGCAAGGTTTTTCCGACAGGCGTTGTACCCTCTTGCACCGCCGGCAGCCAGTGCAACATTATGTCGGTGGACCCTAATCTCACCACCCCCTACGTTACGGCTTGGAACTTGGGCATCACACACGCCTTCACCAACAATCTGTCCCTGGAAGTGGAATACGTCGGCGATCACGGGTCGCGTCTCACCGGCTTCGTCGACCTGAATCAGCCGAATACCCAGGGCGTTTTCCCGCTTGCGAACAGTTTCCCTTACCTCGGGTATGTCAACCAGTTCACCAACGACAACATATCTAACTATAACGGCCTGCAGACGACCTTGACCCAGCGGGTTAGTCACGGGTTTTCTTATACCCTTGGTTACACGTATAGCCACGGGCTCGACGACAGTTCCCTGAACCGCAACGGTTTCCTCCCGCAGAACAGCTTGGATCCTGCGGCGGAATACGCAAGCGGGGACTTCGACATCCGGCACCGTTTCACATTTACAACCACTTATGACCTCCCATCGATCAAAGGCCATGCCCAGTTGCTGGAAGGATGGAAGCTCAACGCCATCATCACCCTCCAGTCTGGACAGCCTTGGACCATGTGGGACACCGCGAACAATTTCTCGTCCGGTGTTGACTCTTCTGGGAATTTCATCAGCAGCGATAACACGGATCGTTGGAATTTCTCCGGAAACCCCAACGACTTCAAATCCGCCGGTGCAAATTCCATCCCCTTTTGCTCCGGTCCAACGAATTGCTCTATAACCAGCGGCATAACCGGCGTACAAACCCAATTGCCTAACCCGGGAGCCATGTGGGCGCAATGCCAAGCCGGCGCTGCAAGCCCCGCTAACCTTGCAACCTATGGTTGCTTCGTTTCCGGCAAGTCGGTCATGACTCCTCCAGCCATGAACACCTATGGCAATCTGGGCCGAAATCCTTTCCGCGACCTCGGCTTCAATAACGTGGATTTCTCCGTATTTAAGAGCTTCACGTTCAAAGAGCGATATAACGCCCAGTTCCGGGCCGAGTTCTTCAACATCTTCAATCACCCCAACTATGCCAATCCGTACGGGTCGATCGCTACCTCTGGTATCGGCAACGATCCCGGCGGGAACCCCAAGAATTTCGGCTGCGGTTGCGCCACGCCTGACGTTCTGGCTGGCAATCCACTCGTTGGTTCGGGCAGCGCGCGGGTTATGCAACTCGGCTTGAAGCTCGCGTTCTAATTCAACTGGCCGGTGCGGGGGCGAACCTGCCCTCGCACTTGCCAGCCACTAACATTGAAAATAAATGGTTGACTCCGACTTCTGCCGGAGATGACGGTTAGAAACAAAGAGACGGGTGGTCCAGCTTTCCGTGCCCAGCACGAAAAGTCGGACCGCCCGTCTCGTATTTTGAAGCGGTTGGTTGCTGCGCTACGCGGCCATAAAAGTTGCGATTCGCTACTTCAATTCATTGCGAAATACGACGCCGCCCTTCATCACAAATTTCACGCGTTCCATCTCGGTGATGTCCTCGAGCGGATTGCCGGACACGGCTACGATGTCGGCGAACTTTCCTTTTTCGACGTACCCGATTTGCTTGCCCAGGTCATAGTTGAGGGTTTCGGCGGCGTCGCTCGTGGCCATCCGCAGCGCCTGCGCTGGTGACATTCCCCATTTCACATAAATTGGGAATTGGTAGGCCTGCACGCCGTGTCCGACGGTGTATGCTCCGCTCCCGAAGGTTTGCGTCACTCCCGCAGCCACGAGCCTCTTGAAACTCAGCTCCGTCAGGCGGAAGCGCGAGGTTTTCCCGCCGCTTACTTTCATATCGGCCTCGTCCAAAGGTCCCGCCAAGTCCCAGAGGGTCTGATTTACGGGGCGGAGTGTCCCATCAGGCAGCGGCACCTTGAACAGACGAATGGTCTCGTCATCCAGCCCAGGCGCGCCGGTTACGCCGACAATCACGTGGATGGGTAGATCGACGCCCGCCGCGAGACAGTTGCGCAATCCTTCGCCGCCATACGCGTGGCAGGCAACTTTCAATCCTCTCTTGTGCGCCTCATCGACGATAGCCTGGTTTTCCTCCAGCGTTATCGACGGCACCGTGATCATTTTGCCGTCCGGCATGAACGCACCCGCGCCCGAAGGCACCGGGTATCCGCTTCCTTCATAATCTTCCGTGTCGTAAATCTTGATCCAGTCCACGCCGTAATGGGAATGTTCGCGAACGGCCGCGCGAGCCAGCCACGGTGAATTGATGTTCTGCGAGTTCTGCCAGACCGGCATCCCAGGGACCTGGCCGAACGGACCCACCTCGGACGGCGCCGCATAGTAGGTGGCGCCTCTGGGAGTGAGCCCGGGGCCAGTAACCTGCAACCGCGGGCCCACGATCACGCCTTTATTGATGGCGTCCCGCAATTCGACCGTCGCGTAGGTGAAAGGTGAATTCATATCCTGCAGCGTCGTGAAGCCGGCGTACAAATCCGCCAGAGCGTAATGCTGCCCGATAAGAAGAGCGCGCGCTTCGTTCGGCTCCTGATTCTGCATCAGGTGCACGTGCCTGTCGATCAGACCGGGCAGCACGGTCGCCGCGCTGAGGTCGATCACGCGCGCGCCCGCTGGAATCTTCACGCGGTCGGCGGGGCCAACGTCCGTGATGCGGTCGCCCTGAATCACGATCACTTGATTCGTGAGGTTCGTTCCCGTGCGCGGATCAAACAGGCGCCCCGCGCGAATGGCGACCCCCTCCGGCGGCGGAGGCTGCATCGTCATGCGCGAAGCGTCAAAAGGCGGCGCCTCAGGCCGGGTTTGCGCGTACACTGCAACGAAATTTCCTGCCAGCAGAATCAACGCCGCGAACGTAAATATAGCTTTCCACCAGGATTTCCAAGGCATCGCAATCCTCCGAAGTGTTCGATCGTTTGAATGGGAATTCAAGCAAGGCATATATCTACACCCTTGCGCGTGCGTTTCAAACCAAAAATACATCTAGAACGCGATTGTGGAAAAGCGAGCTTTTCGCGCTTGAATCCCGCGCCCTTTCGAATCTCAAATCTTAAATCTCAAATCTCAAATCTCAAATCTCAAATCTCAAATCTCAAATCTCTAACCCTGCCCACGGAGCCCTCTTGCCCATTGTTTCTTTGCATCCTGCCTCCTTTCTTTAGCCTTTTGCCTCTCACATCAAATCATCTATCCTGTTTGCTGTGGATCGCGCAAACATTGTCATCATCGGCGGCGGCGTGGTGGGTTGCGCCGTGGCGCGCGCGGTTTCGCAACGCTGGAGCGACGTGTTTCTCGTCGAGCAAATGCCCAAGTTCGGCATGGGCGCGAGCACGCGCAACAGCGGCGTGATCCATTCGGGCATCTATTATCCGCCCGGCTCGCTGAAAGCGCGGTTGTGCGTGGCGGGCAACCGGATGCTGTACGAATTCTGCGCCGCGCACCATGTGGCGCACCGGAATTGCGGCAAGCTCGTAGTGGCTCACGATGCGAAGCAAGAAGCGGAGCTCGAACATCTGGCCGAAAACGGCCGCGCCAACGGCATCGTGGGTTTGCGCCTGGTGGACCGCGCCGCGGTGCGCGCCCGCGAGCCTCACATCGAAGCTGCCGCCGCGCTGGAGGTGCCTTCGACAGGCATCATCTCCGCCGAAGACCTGATAAAAACGCTCGCGCGCATGGCCACGGATCACGGAGCCAGCCTGTTGACGCGCACGCGCGTCGTGCGGCTCGACCCGCGCGCGGATTCCGTTGCCGTAACACTCGTCGCGGGAGAAGCCGGTGAAGGCGCACAATGTTCCGAGGAAACCATCGAAGCGCGCTGCGTGATCAACTGTGCGGGGCTCTACGCGGATGAAATCGCCGCGATGCTTGGAAATCGCGCCTACCGCATCTATCCCGTGCGCGGTGAATACTGCGAGCTGGTGCGCGCCAAGTCGCATCTCGTCAACAATCTGGTCTACCCGCTTCCACACGCCGACGGCCTTAGCCTTGGCGTTCACTTAACGCGCACGCTTTGGGACACGGTGCTCGTCGGTCCCACGGCGGATTACGTTTCGGAGAAAAACGATTACGAGCGAAACCGCTTGCCCATTGAGGAATTCGCGCGCCGCGCAAAATCTTTGCTGCCCGAAATCGAAGCCGCCGATTTGCAGCTCGCCTACTCGGGAATCCGAGCAAAGCTCGTGCCGCCCGGGCACGCCGGCATTGCCGATTTTGTGATCGCGCGCGACACGAACGTCCCAAGCGCCATCCAACTGATCGGCATCGAGTCGCCTGGCCTGACATCAAGCCTGGCCATCGCCGAGCAGGTCGCCTCTCTGGCAGCGGAAATCCTCACGTAGCACACGCTTCAGCCTGTTTGTTTTTCATCCGCACAAATATGAACCCTCACAGGCTGAAGCCCGTGCTACCCGGGCAAATCCGTCTTCACTGCGAAGTGATACAGCCACAACAGCAGCGTCGTGCCAATCCCGATTCCTGTGATGGCCCACCAGACTTGCGCGGGGCGATGCACGACTTCCCCGTAGTGATGCATCAGCCGGCCACCCAGCCATCCTCCAACGAGCGATCCGATTCCGATGGGCACGAACGCGAAGCCCATGTAGGTTCCTTGCTGGCCCGGGGGTGCCAGGCGCGAGACGTATTCGTAATAGCGCGGCGAAAGGACGATCTCGCCGAGCGCGACGACGAAAATGGACAGCACGACCGCCCACACGGCGGGGTGAGACGCGACGATGAGCCAGCCGAGTGCGGAGATCAACGTCCCGATCGTGATGGCTCGGAACGCGGGAATTTTTTGCGTCAAGTAAGTGACGAGAAACTGAAGGCAAATAACGGTTGCGGCATCGGTGATCAGAATCAATTCCACATCCGCATGCGGGTCGACGTACCCGTGAATGTAAATCGGCAACACAATGTATTGCTGCCAAAACACGATCCAGTATCCGGAAAAAATCAGCAGGAACAGCATGAAGCGCGGATTCGTCATTATGGCGAATAAATTTCGCGCCGTTTCGGCGAGGCTGGCCCCTTGGACTTCGCCGGGGCGCCGCGGCTCCTTAAAAAACAAGAGCACGGCGAAAAACATCAGCAGAACGCTCAGCGCGGAAACACGGAAAACGTTTTCGACTCCCAGGCGCCGGTGCGCCCAAGACGCAATGTACGGCCCCGCCGCTCCGCCGATATTCACCAGCGTGTAGTAAATCGAATACCCGATCGATCGCACATTTTCGCGCGACGCGCGCGCCGTGGTTCCCACGACGCTCGGTTTCACCATCGAGATGCCGAGCGCCGGAAGAATCAGAACAAATGTCACGAGGCCCAGCAGAGGCACGGCGCTCCGCACCGGCGCCATCCACGCCGATCCCAGCGAACCGAGCAGGAAATACGCGCAAGCCAGGATCAGGTACGCGAGCGAAAGCGCGCGCCGGAAGCCGAGCCGGTCCGCTACCGCCCCTCCCAGGATCGCCAGAAACCAGACCATCCCGCCGAACAGGCCGGCGAGCGAGCCGGTTTGCTCCGTGGGAATATTCAGCGATTCGTGCAGGTAGTTGGCAAGCGAGGAAAACGCGCCGTAGTAGGCAAGCCGCTCAAAGATTTCACTGACGTTCGCGACCCAGAAGGCGGGCTCGAACCCATCGCGGATTTCCTTCAAGCGCTGGCTGAAGCTCAAACGTAACTCCTGCCACGCCGGACGCGCAAGGCGGGGCGAACGGGACGGGCGCGATTGTAGCGGAAGCGCAGTTGGCAAGCCAGAATATGCGGGCTGCCGAACGCGCTCAATCCTGTCGGCGTTCAAACAATTGAATAGTGTAAAGTCACACGCTACACTCTAAAACCAAGGAGAATGAACCCATGCCTATGTTGAATCCACCGCATCCGGGTGAGTTGATCCGGACCGAAATCATAGAGCCGCTCGGCCTGACTGTGACGGCCGCCGCTAAAGTCCTGCGTGTTTCCCGCCCCGCTCTATCGAGCCTCTTGAATGGCAAGGCCGGCCTGTCTGGAGAAATGGCCCTGAGGATCGAAAAGGCCTTCGGCCCGAAAATGGATACTCTGATGCGCATCCAGTCTGCTTACGATATTGCGCGCACCCGCAGGCGCCAGAGCAAGATTCGAGTCCGCCGCTACCGCGGGGCGGAAGTTGCGGCTTGAAGACGAATCTTGCCGCATAAACCACTTTATCGCGGCATTGAAAACCGGCGGAACATCGCTGTCACCGCTGCGATATTGAAGAGAACGAATCCGGCAATCACGGAAACGATCGGGCCGGTCGGAAGTTGGGGCGGAGTATCGAAATTCGCTCGCATGGCCAGCCCCATCGCGAACACCTCAACGAACAGGAAGACGCAGCCATACCAGGCAAAGAAGCTTTCAAAATAGGCGAATGTTTCAGCGCGGCGCTCGGGGGCGAGCCAGTATTCTTTGTTCCGAAGGTTGAGCCGGGCGTCAGGCTTTTTCGCGATCCTATGCGACACCCAGAATTCAATCGCCAGCGCGGGCAGTAGCACGACTCCGTACATTACCAGGAATTGTGTTTTCGTCATCCAGCCGTTTGGCATTCCGGAAGCCGCAAAGTGCGACGCCATGCGATCCGGCAGCAGCGGAAAATCATGAACGCACTGCGCAATCGCCGCCAAAACAATGGCGAAAAATAGGCCCTTTGGTAAGCGCGTGTCAGTCATTTCGGGTCCCTATTAAAAAATATTACTGGCCAGGACGAGCAGGCACAAGAGAACTTGTCCGGAAGCGCAACGCAAGGGAACCGGTTGGCCTTAAGCCGCCGCTTGTGTAATGCTATAACGCTTCACGACCGGGTGGATTGTGACAGGGGAGTGGGCGAGCGCTGTAAATTTGACTGACCCTTTTCCGATGACCATAAAACTTCCAGGATTTTGCCGATGGTGACGCTTCGCTCGATCGAGGATGCGAGGGAACGCATCCGGGGCTCGATTGTGGTCACGCCCTTTGTGCACTCCGAGAAATTTTCGCAGCAGACGGGAAACTCGATTTTCCTGAAGCTCGAAAATTTGCAGATGACGGGCGCGTTCAAGGAGCGCGGCGCGCTGAACAAGATTCTCCTGCTCTCGGAGGAGGAGCGCCGCCGCGGCGTGATCGCGGCTTCGGCGGGAAATCATGCGCAGGCCGTGGCGTATCACGCGACCAAGCGCGGCATACAGGCGCAGATCTGCATGCCGCTGACGACGCCGCTGGTGAAAGTGTCCGCCACGCGCGGATACGGCGCGGAAGTGATTCTGGTAGGTGCGAATTACGATGAGGCGTGCGAGGAAGCCATTCGCCGCTCCAAGCAGTTCGGTCTTACGTTCATTCATCCGTTTGATGATGAGGCAGTGATCGCGGGCCAGGGAACGCTCGGGCTCGAAATGCTGGAGCAGCACGGCGACCTCGACGCTCTTGTCATTCCCGTTGGCGGCGGCGGCTTGATCGCGGGCGTGGCCTGCGCGGTAAAAGAAACCAATCCAAAAATTAAAGTGATCGGCGTGCAATCTTCGAGGCTCGCTTCGATGAAGGCGGCGCTCGAAAAAAATGAACTCGTTACGCTGCCCGCGAACAAAACCATCGCGGACGGAATCGCCGTGCGCTGCGCGGGAACGCTGACGTTTCCGCTGGTCCAAAAATACGTGGATGAAATCGTGACCGTGGATGAGGAAGAAATCGCCAGCGCGATTCTTCAATTGCTCGAAAAAGAAAAGATGCTCGCGGAGGGCGCCGGCGCGGCCGCGACCGCGGCCCTTCTGAACCGGAAAACTCCGAATCACGGAAAGAAGCTCGGTGTCCTGGTCAGCGCGGGAAACATCGATGTCTCGCTCCTCTCGCTGATCATCCGGCGAGGACTCGTCAAGGACGGCCGCCTCGTCCGCCTGCGAATTCATTTGCCCGATCATCCGGGCGCGCTGCAAAAGCTCGCCGGCGTGATCGCCGACCAGAAGGCCAACATCGTGGAAACGATGTATGACCGGGCCTATTACGGCGTCGTGCTCGGAGACGCCGTCATCGACATCACGATGGAGACGCGCGGGCCGGAGCACGTCGCGGACCTGACCGCCGCGCTGGAGGCTTCGGGCTACATCTTCGAACGCGTACAATAGAATTTTCGATCGCCGGTAAAGATTGCGCCGATCAAAATTACCGTGAGAAATAGAGACTGGAACCGCAATGAATCCCAATCCACTTTCCTACTTGCACGAGCAACTCGCTGAACTCGACGCCAAGGGGCTGCATTTCCGCTTGCGCGTGCTCGAAGGCGAGCAAAAACCCGTCGCTCATTTCGATGGGAAAGATGTCATCAATCTCAGCTCAAATAATTATCTCGGGCTGACCACGCACAAGGCGCTGCGCCGCGCCGCCATCGAAGCGATCCGCACGCACGGCGTCGGCGCGGGAGCGGTGCGCACCATCGCCGGCACCATGGACCTGCACATGGCGCTCGAAGAGCAGATCGCGAAGTTCAAAGGAACGGAAGCGTGCGTGGTGTTTCAGTCCGGCTTCACGGCAAACGCGGGAACCGTCGCGGCGATTCTCGGCAAGGACGATTTAATACTTTCCGATGAGCTGAACCACGCTTCCATCATCGATGGCTGCCGCCTTTCGCGCGCGACGATCAAAGTGTTCAAGCACAAGGACGTGGCGGATTGCGAGCGCCTCTGCAAGGAAACCGAAAACTGGCCCGGCCACAAGCTGCTCATCACGGACGGCGTCTTCTCGATGGACGGCGACATCGCACCGCTCGCGGAATTGTGCGGCCTCGCCGAAAAATTCAATTGCATCATGATGGTGGATGACGCGCATTCTTCCGGCGTGCTTGGCCGCGGCGGGCGCGGCACGGTGGACCATCTCGGTTGCCACGGCCGCGTGCACATTCAGGTCGGCACACTCAGCAAAGCGATCGGCGCGATGGGCGGATACGTTTGCGGCTCGCGCGAATTGATCGATTTTCTGTGCCACCGCGCGCGCCCTTTTCTTTATTCCACGGGACACCCGCCTTCGGTGATCGCCACGTGCCAGGCCGCGTTCACGCTGCTCGATTCCCCGGACGGCGAGAAGCTGATCAAGAAGCTTTGGTCGAATACGAAATTCTTCCAGCGCCGTCTGAAGAAATTCGGCTTTTCCACTGGCGCGACGCAAACGCCCATCACTCCCATTCACGTGGGAGAAGGCGCGAAGGCGTTTGAATTCTCGCGCCGCCTGTACGATGCCGGGGTCTACATTCCCGCAGTTGGATTCCCCACGGTTCCCGAAGGTAAGGCGCGGCTGCGCGCCATGGTCACGGCGACGCACAAGCGCGCGGACCTGGAGCGCGCATGTGCAATCATCGCGGAAGTGGGACACGCTATCGGCTTAATCTAGTTTCTCTTTTTATTCGCTTGTCGCGCACAGATTCGGGGCAAGAAGTGGAAGATTCTTACCTCCGTAGAAATTGCTCGACTGTCTAAAAATGACTCGGTCCCAACTCCGCGTCTAAAAGTGCCTTACCTTCTAACAAAATGAAAAATAGGGAGTTGTTCCTTGGCGAGGGAATTGCACCCTTGGGCCGTGCTCTTTCAAATGGCAAAAACCGGGGGACAAGAGTGGGTTGAGGAATACGAATTGTCCAATAGGAGGGATTTTTTATGAAACGGACATTTTTATTGCTTGCCATCGGAACGCTGGGTTCGTGGACTTTGGCCGCGCAAACAGCGGCCTCGGGTCAAGCGGGCCCCACGGAACAGTTGCAGACTGCGGTGCGGGCAAACAATTCCGGCGCGCAGGCTTCCGGCAGCGGCTCGGCAGTGACGCCATCAGCGATGTCATCTTCGACGCCGGCAACTGCCAATGAGGGAAACGCTTCCGCGAATATTCCCAACGGCACGAAGATTGACGCGACGCTGGCCACTTCTCTTGACGCGAAAAGGAGCAGGCCCGGCGATGACGTGGAAGTCCGCACCGAGGAGGACGTCAAGGAAGACGGCAAAGTCGTACTGAAGAGGGGAACACATCTCGTCGGACACGTGACGCAAGCGCAGGCGCGAGCCAGCGGGCAGACGCAATCCCAGCTAGGCATTGTGTTCGATCATGCCGTGCTGAAAAACGGTCAGGAAGTGCCCTTTAGCGCCTCGATTCAGGCTCTGGCCTCGGCGCAATCCGCAGCGTCGGTCTCTTCAGGAGCCGACGATATGATGGCTTCGAGTAACGGCTTGGGCGCAGTGCAAGGATCGGCGCGGGGCGGACGCGGCTTTGTAGGCGGCGTAGCCTCGAATGCGGGCGCAACGGCTGGCGCAACCGCAGGGACCGTCATGAATACGTCCAATTCGGTTCCGTTGAATGCCGGAGGGACGCTGAATACGGTAGCGCGCTCCTCAGGCGCAGTGGGCGGGCCGACCTCGACGGGCCGGCTGGCGTCCAACAGCAGCGGTGTATTCGGCCTGGAGGGCCTTTCGATCGATTCCGCGGCGTCGAGCGCGACGCAGGGATCCATGATCGTTTCTGCAACGAAGAACGTTCACTTGGATAGCGGCACGCAACTCCTGCTGCGCACCACTGGGCAGGCCCAGTAAATCGCAATCGTAAGCAATTCAAAGTGAAAGCGGCGTCCCGGCAGGGCTGGGACGCCGCTTCTATTTTGGCCTCCCAGTAGCACAGGCTTCAGTCTGTGGGGGTTGATTTTCTCTGCGCATCCGAAAGCCCACAGGCTGAAGCCTGTGCTACTCCTGGCTTCGCCCTGGCAATGCGGCAAAATGGCAACCCTTAGGTGTTGCCATTTTGCTGCACTGAAACGGGAGGGTTCTCCGTGTCCTGCCAGCGGCACGGGTGGTCCCGAAAGGCACGAGTGATCACACAATCTCCACGGGGAATCCTAGACGAGACCAGGGAAAAACCTGCCCCTTGGGACAGAGACTCTTTGCTCACCGCACTATTGGATTTACCTGCTGTAAATCACCCTTTATGCTAGCTTTAAATGTGCCATCAAGGCATCCAGCCTGGCAGAGCGCGGAGGGGTGATTGCGCTTACCTGTCGGGCGGATCGACGCCACCGGGGTAACATGTTTCGAATTCGATTGATCTGGCCAATTTCTGTGCTGATTTTCTGTGCGGCGCTCGCGGGCTGCCGCAGCAACGCGCAATTTGGTTCGGCGCCCCAAAGCAGCGGAAACTCGTCTGTCGTTTTGGCTATGACTGATACTCCTCCCTCGCTCGTGAGCATTCTTTCGGCCGAGGTAACGCTCACCGGAGCGACATTGACCCCCGGAAACGTTTCTTTGTTTTCCGGATCGGCGACGGTGGACTTGATGCGCCTTCAGACTGACCTTGCGTACCTCACCACGGCCGCGAATATTCCCGCGGGCAATTACACGGCAGTGACTCTCACATTCGCGAATCCGTCGCTCACGATCGAAAACGACACGGCGAGCGCCATCGGAACCTGCGCTGCGGTATCGATTTGCACGATGCCGCCGACAGCAACGGCAAATCTGTCGACGACCGTTCCCCTGACGGCCTTCACGATCGCTTCTTCCAGCACTTCGGGACTCCTGATCGACGTCAACTTGGACAATTTACTGAGCGCGTCGCTGGGCGAGGACTTCAGCGCGGGTACGACAGTTACCACGTTCACCCCGGCTGGGTTTGGCGCTCCACCGGTCGGCGCGGAAGACGTCGTCGGTCAAATCGGAAACATCAATGCTTCTAGCAATACGTTTACGCTGACGAACGCAACGGGATCGTATTCCTTGAAGGTGAACAATACATCGACATTCTTTCAGTTTCCTACCACCACGTGTTCAACGGCGGGGTTCGCGTGCCTGCAAAGCAATCAAATCCTCGACGTGGATATCGGCTTCCAGTCGGACGGATCGATTCTGGCTCGGAACATCCTTTTCGAGGACGCTGACAGCAGCGACGCGGAAATCGAAGGCATGATCACCAGCACGAATGTAGGGTCGCAGCAATTCAACATCGTGATTCAAACCATGTCCGCGCCGGTCTCGGGATTGAGTATCGGCCAGCCCATCACCGTGCAGTATTCATCGACTCAGACGCCCTTTGATGTTGATCTCGTTCATGCGGATAATCTCCAGATGAGCACAGCGGGTTTTCTCTTCGCGGCGCCCGCTGATTTGGCCGTAGGCCAGCAGGTTTCGATTCGGCGCAATAGCAATTCAACGCCAAGTCAAATCAATGCGGATCGTGTGCGCTTGCGTTCGTCTCGCATTACAGCAGCTATACAGCGCGGACTCCCGAACCTATTTCTGGTTAATCTGCCGTCTCTTTTTGGCAGCATCACTTCAATAACGGCGCAAACATCCTTGACCCCACCGACGATTTATTACGAAGTCGGCACAATCATCAATTCCTCGAATATCGTTATTGGCGAGATGGTATCGGTGCGCGGGCCGCTATTCAACGTGAGCGGTGGACGAACTCTGCTTGCGAACAAGGTCGTCGTGAAACCATAGAATGACGGTCCATCCCATTCCTAAGGAATAAATTGGGCTGGCACGTGCGCCCCGCGCATTCCGGCTGGCGAAACGCCGGACTTGATTTACGCGGGAAGCGGCGTATTTGGCGCGCTCTCCACGCGCGACATCCGATAGAAGCCCAGCAGCACCGCTCCGGTCCCCCATAGCAGAACCGCCAGCCACACGAGCCCCCCAAGAAAGGGGATGAGTCCCGCGACGCGGAGGATCAGCAGGCCCACCGCCATTCGGCCGATCACCGCGCTTGTGATGGCCGGCGGCTCGCCCATAATTTTGTTGCCGAGCCATGCACCGACAAACACTTGCGCAACGTACAGAATCGGCGCAAAGGCCATCACGCCCGCCACTCCCGCGCCCACGCCGACAAAGATCAAGAGGACTCCGAGAATCAGCAGGAACGCTCCCGTAATCAGCGCCAGCGCCCCAATCCCGATGGGGAGACCAATGCTGCCCGCTTCGCGCAATGTCGCACGGAAAAAGCCGGGGAAAATGACCAGGAGCAAAATTCCAACCACCAAAGCCGATGCGTAACTGAAAATTGCGCGGATCGCGACGCGTGCCGCTGTCCTCCTGGTCCGCCGAACCTCCTGTGCGATTTCTGTTCGAATAGGACCTGCCAGCTTGGCTCCCGCCTCTACGACGGGCTGTTGGGGGCCCTCGAACGTGGCCGGCCCGCGAATTTCCGCGGTGGACGCTACCGTGAGGCTCCCTCCGCGTATCCACGCCTGCCCGCCGATCAAGCCATCGAGATCGGTTCTGCCAACCATTCCCAGCAGGTCGCGTTGCATCCTGCCGTCCAGGTCCGCTTCGGCCGCGAACACGATCATTCCGCCGCCCACGTTTGCTTTGGATATCAGATCGACCGAGTTCGCAAATGTCGTTACGTTCTTGCCGACGGTCCCTTGCAGGATCACGCTGCGCGAAAATACACGAACATTTCCGTCCACGTTTCCGTCGATCACTGTCTCTCCGGCGAACGCAATGACGTCGCCCGTGACGTGCCCAGTCACGGTAAGGTTTCGCGTGAACGCGATCACATCGCCCTCCACCGTGCCCTCGATCCTCACCGAAGGACCCGCGGCGATCAGGTCATTGTGAACGACATCGCCCGCGGGAACGAGAATAGATCGTCCGCGCCGCACTTCCGCCGCCGAGGCCTGTTGAGGCATCGCCACAGCGAACAACAGCGCCGACATGACCACTGCAATCGTCACGGAACGGCGCAGTCGGCGCCGGATCCACCCGATCGCCACGATCGCCAACAAAATCAATGCCCCGATTTGCATCGCGTCAATCATGTCACTCCATCCTTCCCAGAAAGCTCCGCTGAACATAATCATGCTGAATACATCGGTCCCGCCGAAACCTGCATTGCTCAATTGATCGAACCAGGGCCCGATTCCGTCGGTCCAAAACCAGTACGCGCCCACTGCAAAAACTCCGAATGCCAGCGTCCAGACCCAGGACGGCAAACTTCGAGCCTGCGCGCTGACGAGGCGCGCGGGCATTGGCTCGGTGTCCTCGGTCAGTGCGCTCGAAAGCAACGTCGTTTCGCGTTCGAGCGCGTGAAGCAGATCGCGGCAGGATGCGCACTCTTCGACATGCGCGGCAATTTCCCGCGAGCGTGCCGGATCCATTTGCCCTTCGAGGTAGAGCAGGCACGCCATTTCGTCAAAATGGGTCACGCGGCGCCTCCCGTGGCCAGGCTCGCGCCGCCTTGCCCTTCGAGGATCTCGCGCAACTGGTGCCGCGCGCGCAACAGCACGACGCCCACGAACGTACGGCGGACTCCCAGCGTTGCGGCGATGTCGTCATAACTCATATCCGAGTAGTAGCGCAGCACGAGCGCCATGCGCGAGCGCGCCGGCAGCTTGTCGAGCGCGCGGCGCACTTCCTGGCCGGTGCGTCGCTCGATGAGCTGCTCGAGCTGGCCGGGATCGGGATGCTCGAGCGGCATGTTCTCGACTTCGCCCGTCTCCAGGTCCTGCCGCAATTTTCTCCGGCGCAGCAGATCCCAGCAATGATTCGCGGCCACGGTGTACAGCCACGCGCGGAACGGGCGGCTGGCGTCATATTGCGAAAGCTTCTGCCGGACTTTAATGAAAATATCCATGGTGGCGTCTTCGGCGTCCTCGCGAGTAGGCATCGCCCGGCGGCAGAAACGGAATATCGCGGGCGAGTGCTCGCGATAAAGTTCGCCCCAGGCCTCCGCGTTGCCGGCCTTGGCCAGGACGATCCGCTCTTGGGCGACGGCCTGTTCCGCGGGGCTCATCCCTTCGGGATGTCTCCTCGCATCCATCAAGTATTACGCGCCAGTGTGGTGAAATATTTCATGGGTGAAACGCTTCGGGCCGATCGTGCGTCGGACTCTGCTGTGGCTGAGAGCACTGTATCAGACTCGAAGTTGTGCGGGGAAACATGCTTCAGGTGTACACTTTCAGCCCGGGAATCCTTGGCGGGAACCAAGATTCTGCAAAATTTTAGTTGGGTTTGCGCAGGTCTTCGCGCATGTGCATCCAGCCTCGGCTGGCTGCGGACTCGAAACGGGAGGATACATGTTGGGTAAAGCTCGCGTGCGGAATGGAAGGGCCGGCATTTTTGTACTGGGTCTATTATTTGCGGGATACGCGGCCATGACTGCGCTCGCTCAGAATAAGCCCGAGAGCAAGAACATGGAGCTCGTCGGCTACAGCGATTTGCAGGGGCGGAGCGCCTACCAGCCGGAGATCCACAAGCAGGGCAATCGCTGGATTGCATATATCGGCCATCACGGCGGCTCGGCCATGAATCCGCTGACGGGGCAAGTGGAAGACAACGGCACGTCCATCGTGGATGTGACCGATCCGAAGAATCCGAAATATCTGGCGCATATTCCCGGCGATCCGCGCATCCCGGGGCCGGGCGAAACCGGCGGAGCGCAGATGGCGCGCGTGTGCAACGGCAGTGACCTGCCTCGCGCCGACAAGAAAAAAGTTTATTTGCTGCGCTCGCGTGGCACCTCTTCCCATGAAATGTGGGACGTGACCGATCCCGCGAAGCCCAGCCTTTTGACCGTCGTCGAGAGTGGAATGCGTGACACGCACAAAAGCTGGTGGGAGTGCGATACCGGCATGGCGTTCCTCGTTTCCGGCGTGCCCGGCTGGCGCGCGAAACGCATGGGGCAGGTCTACGACCTTGCCGATCCATCAGAGCCGCAATTCATTCGCAATTACGGACTGCCCGGCCAGGAACCCGGCGCGACCGGCCCGCAGCCTTCCGACATGCACGGTGTTATGTCCACGGGTCCGAAAGGGAATCGCATTTACGCGGGCTACGGCACGACCCGGAGCGGCGTGATCGAAATTCTGGACCGCGACAAGCTCATCCATGGCCCCAAGGATCCGACCGACGCGAACCTCGAGTATCCCATGATCGCGCGGCTCGATTTGCCGCCGGACGTGGGCGCGCACACGACCTTTCCGATGATTGGAGTGGATGTGCCCAACCTCGCGAAATTTGGCCCGTCCATCAGCAAGCGGAACTTCATCGTCATCGTGGGCGAGACCACGGACAACGAGTGCCACGCCATGCAGCAGATGATGCACATTTTCGACATCACTGATGAAACGAAAATCTTCGGCGTTTCGACGTGGTATGTGCCCGAGCCGAGCGGCAACTTCTGCAGCCGCGGCGGACGCTTCGGCACGCACTCCATCAATGAAAGCATGACGCCGGTCTTTTACAATCGCATCATATTCGTTGCGCACTTCAACGCCGGCTTGCGCGCCGTCGACGTGCGCGATCCGTACAACCCCAGGGAAATCGCCTACTACATTCCCGCCATCACCGACAAGACCGACAAGCGCTGCGTCGGCACCGGCGACGCAGAGAAGTGCAAAATCGCGATCCAAACCAACAACGTGGAAGTGGACGACCGCGGTTACATCTACATCGTCGACCGCGCCAACACGGGAATGCACATCCTGCAACTCACGGGCGACGCGCGCAGAATCGAGAATCTGCCGTAGGAAAGCGAACAGCGAATTCCGGGCAGAATTCACCACGTGCTATGGCTCTATTTCAGGCGACTGGGCCTCGTCGTTAGACTCCGAGGTTTCAGCGATTTCGAGCGGGCGAGATTCTCTGGGTGCCTGCTGTGCGGCACTAGCCGGGGAGGGCTGTGCTTGCGACATTGCCTCTGCTTCAAAGTGTAGCTGTTCTGGTGTTTGTTGCACCGGAGGTTCTGGAGAATTCAGGTCGCGCCAAAGCTCCATTGCGCTTGCCGTGCGATACGGAACGTGCCTCCGCAATGCTTTTTCCAGCGCAAAACTGAACGGCGGCGGAAGCTGCAGGGCTAGCTCTTTGGGCCTGCCTGCTCTAATCTCTTCAGCGGTAAAGCGCAACTCCTTCCCAAGTGCCAGATGTAAAAAAAGTAGTCCGCAATGGTAAATATCTATCCGATGGTCAAGCGGCCCAAACTCCGAAGGTTCTAGAACTTCGGGTGGGAGCATCCATTGTGCTCTGGTGTTTGCCGCGTCTATCTCGCTAAATACCTTCGCAATTCCCAGGTCGCCTAGCTTAAATTGAATTGCCCCTGGGTCTTCCGAGTTCATTTCGTTTCTCACAAATGCTGCGAAGACGTTACCCAAATGTATGTCCTGATGAGCATATCCGCTTATATGGGCGTAGTGGACCGCCTGCAACAGGCAGCGGGCGACAGGCTTCAGCCAGGCAAAGCCATCATATTGATCCAACGTCAAGAGGGTTGTCAGCGGACAATGGCATCGCTCCGTGATAATGTAGAAGGTGTCCCGAAATTCAAATGCATCAAAGACGTACGTTATATGTGGATGACGAAGTAAAAGCAGTTTCTGCAGTTCGGCTAGAGCCGAAGCCTCCAGTTTGTCGTGCGGTGCAAGCGGTTTAAGTACCTTAGCCGCTAGACTGTTATTCCAGGTATCCACACAGCCGTAGACGAGCCCAAAATGCCCTTCGCCAATTTGCTCCCCCATGGTGTATGTAATACCCGTCGCTTCACTAGTGATGACCTCTCCCGCTGTTGGTGGAGTTACCAGTTTGGGAGGCTGTTCGGCAGGCAGATTTGTTATTGATGGTTCCGGAGGCACGCGTGCTGGCGATGAGGACTCGGACACGCTAATAGCATAAGCTAATCGTAAGGCAATTGGTATACTGGTACAAATTGTTGAACATCACCAGATGTAAAGATTATGGCATCAACCGCAATTCATCCCGGCGAACATTTGTCCGAAGAGATTCGAGCGCTCAGCATGAGCGCCGCGGAACTTGCGCGCAACCTCGGCGTACCCACGACCCGGGTTACGCAAATTTTGAACGGACAACGCGCCATTACCGGAGACACGGCGTTGCGACTCGCCCATTTCTATGGCACCAGTGCGGAATTTTGGCTCAACCTGCAGAATCAGTACGAACTGCGCCTCGCTCAAAAGAAAACCGGAAAGACGATCAAGGGTCTTCCCTCGCTGAAGCAATCCGAAATGGTTCGGGACTAGTAAACTATGAGTCTGTCCCATGGAACGAAGAATCCTTACTTATCGTCGGATCCAGTCCCGTAGGGACGAAATATCGTAGCCCACCGCTTCAGTGGTGGGAATGCGAAAAGGCACAAACCAAAGCCCCGTAGGGGCGGCACAGGGTTGCCATTCCCAGTGTGCCGCCCCTACGGGGCTTTGAATCATTACGACGCACGGACCCACCGCTTACGCAGTGGGCTACGATATTTCGTCCCTCCGGGACGGGCTATGCCGATAAGAGCGATCTTTTGCCCCGTGGGGCTGAAGCCCGCAATGAAATGCCACCTGAATGGCCGAGCTGACGCTCGGCCCTCCTGAATGCCGATACCTTCAAAGTAGGACACTACCCAACGCTTCTGTTCCCGCTCCTAGTAGGATAGAATGGGAGATTCCGAGCCTCCCGTTTAGGGTTCGTTGTGTCCCCCGGGTTCGGGCTCC
>CAWHYM010000023.1:0-815192 GCA_963833595.1 uncultured Acidobacteriota bacterium
ATTGTCGCCGTGGGGCGAGGCCAGGGCCAAATTCTTCTCGCGACGCTGGCATCGCCGTCTGAAAAACTGGAATGGCGCTTTCGCAAGATTCCGGTTTCTCCTTCCGATAAGATCGTAGCCGATGTCGTTCTTTCTGTGGGTGGCACGAAGGCTCTTGTTGTCTTCGCCGACGGCACGCCGCACGTTCTCGATTTGACCGAGCGCATCACTGGAATCAGTGCCGGTGATGTCCCTTCCCCCCAGCACCGCCTGCCTCAACAGGTTTTCCCCTACGCGAAAAACGGGGAAGTCTGCCTGCTGGACGACCTAGGCCAACCCACCGAAAATGCTTGCGCAAGCGCTGTTGCAGCCGCAGTCCACGAGGATGGCCGCGTCCTCTATGCGCACGAGGATGGGCGACTGGTTGTCGTTTCCCCTCAAACTGGCACGCAGGAAGAACTCCCCTACCGCTTGCCCCGAGGTGCGGATTTTCAATTGTTGGCAGGTCATCGAGGAGATGCGCGGGATTTCCTGGTGCTCGTGACCGAATCCGGCACGGACCAGACCGGAGCGGCCACCGCTCGCGTAACAAAAATCATCGACCCGCGGATTCCTGCCACCCCGGTTGGACAGTTTGCGAATCCCATTGTGGCGGCGCTTCAGGCACAGCTTGGATTTTCCGATGCCACACTTCCCACGCCGAGGGCAGGCCGCTCGGAGCCGCTGAGCGAGTCGACACTGGAAACGCTTGCTGCAAATCTTCATAAGCAAACACTTTCGGCGGGACTCGTGTGGTCGTTTTATCGCGTCGCGCCAAACAACGACCTCTATGCGCCGGTCCTCGAATTCGCCGACGGCGAGCCTGACTATCCCAGTGACGTGAATTTTTGGGAAGAGATCATGCCGCTGGTACAAGGCAGGTCAATCGAAGGTTACCGGGCAGCCTACGCGTCCATGGGAAATCGGCGGTGGTCGCGTTGCACTATGTATGTGCGAACGCTCTCCTACCCCGGGACTTGGCTGATTGAGTACTGGTTCTATTATCCGTTCGACGAAGGCAAAGCCCACCCGCACATCCATGATTCCGAGCATTTATTTGTCGAAGTGGACAAGCTCGGTGGAACCGTGCGGAACGTTTTTGCTTCCGATCATGATTCATTTGCTCCGAACAATCTATATTCCACGCTCGTCAAAAATTCGCCTCCCGTCGCCCTTCCGCTCTTTGCCACTGCCGAGCTTGGAAAACATGCGATGGCCCCGGACATGGACCATGATGGCCGCTTTGCTCGGGGCGTCGATGACAACCTGCACATCGAGCCTTACTCTTTCTGGGGCCTTCGGGATCGGAGCACCAAATTCCATTTCATGATGGAGCCGTACTTGAAGTCCATGAGCCTCCCCCGCACCCGGGACGGCCGGTTCGCCCTTGCGGATGCGGAGATCCTCTTTCCTGGACTGGATGTTCCCGCCGACCACCTGGCTTGCGCGTTGCAGCCCTTTCCAGATGACCCGCCGTGTGCTAAATGCGGCGTTACAACGGCGGAAGCAGCAACAACATACTTGGTTGACCACCCCGATGCGCGCGTCCCGGAGGGCATTTACAAGCCTTTCGTCGTACCGTGGCATGAGGTACGGTTCGGCGTGGGGCTTTTCGACTGGACGGAAGGAAGGGGGGAGCTGTCTTTGGCGTATGTGGGTGATTTTCGCCATATGACTGGCGGCCTCTTGCCGATTCCAGCCCGGCTGGCGCTGGAATATGGTTGGGTGCCCTATGGCAGAGAGGTCGGCGCGACCATTGGCGGCGAAAAACAGTTCGTCTATAGCAGGTCAACCATGTTTGCCGGCGCGCGCGTCGAACGCCTCATCACCAATACCCAGGGCCTTTATTTTGCGGTCACGCCGGAATTTGTGGACATTTCAGAGCGAGCTGTGAACGGCGTGATTTCACCTTCTCCTCTTCATTATGCATATGGCGGGGTCTCCTATCATTTCGGGTACCTCCTGGAACTGCCGAGCGCACACAAGGGCAACCTAACCCATCACATCGGCGCCGTATTTGGGGCTGCTCCAGGATTCCCGGTTTTGTTTGAGTGGCGGGTAAGCTTCGGATTCCTGCGGACAAGAGGCCGGCAAGACTTCGGCGCTCGCCTTGGGGATCGCGACCCATATGGCCCAGACCCACAAGGGCCATAGAAACAGCCAGTCGACGTACCTCTCTATCTCCAACTCCCCCTCACGAGATACGCTGGAAACCCAGCCAAAGCGACGCGTAAGAGACGAGAAGCTTTCCCTGCCTGCCGGCGGCACTCTTTGACGGCGCGAATCCGATGATCGCCCGTCCAGCCGCCTAAGCGACTCACTACCACGCTACCGCATTTCGTTGACCTGTCCTCCACGATTCCGTGCGCGTCCTAATACGACATCCGGTTTAGTGACGGCTTCGTGGGCGGAGATCCCGTCGCTGCCGCGCCTGTGGTGCACCACTTGTCGTTCACCTTCAACTGCGGCCCCGCCGCACTGTAGCGACATTTATTGAATTCGCGAAGGATGACCTTCCACGGATTCGCGAGAAATCCGGGCTAGTGAGCGATCAGGATTGGTATCTTAAATTGCTGGCAGATTCCGAGTTTCCCTTTGTAAGTCCGCGCCAAACCCAACGTGTATCGTCCACTCAAAGACGAGACGTCTGTTATCGCCGCGTACCCCGGATCGGGCATCCCGGGCTGTTTGAAATGCCGCCGCACATCATCGCGCGGCGTGCTATGGGTCTTAATGTAGATGGTTTTTCCACTTTCACTCGTTAAGGTCACAAAAACAATATCTGGTACGATTCCATCTTTGCCCGATACGGCCATCCATCCCTGAACGGACAGGGCATTTCCCACCGTTGGGATCCCGGAGCGGGGCGGGGTTCCGTTAACGGCCCCGATCGTTCCTTCACACACCTGCGTCGAAGGAACCGAAAGACTCCCGGGCACGGCCTCATTCATCTTGTCGAACAAGAAAGAATTCTCGGTATCTGTATTTCCCAATAAATTCAATTTGCGCAGGCTTAAGGAATACGGCTTATTCCAGAACAGCCCCCTCTGATCCTCCGATGAAATCGTTATACTCTTCACCTCATTGGCGGTCAGATATTTGCTGCCGCCTTCGGCAAAAAGAGCAAACTCTTCCGTGTTCTGAACAAGCGGCGTGATCAAGAAGTCCGTTTTCATCATATTTGAAATCACGCGGTAATTTATTACCCTGCCATCGCGCAATCGCATGGTGATCTGGAGTTCCGGCAGCTTGTATAAAGCGCTCAAGGCCCTTCCAAGAAGCGTGGGCTGAATATCGATATTTGCAAACAGGGGATCGTTTGATTCTGGAAGCGTGACTTCCTCCCCGAGTTCATGCCTGGCGTCGTACAAAACATCTTCCACTCCCGCTACGTTCTTATTCTCCGTTGTCCTCTTGCGCAAATATGCCGATTGTCCTTCTAAATTCCGCAAGGAATATCCTTTGATCAGGGCTGGCCAGCTCAGGCCGTCTTCGAGGGACGGCAACCTGCCATCGATTGGTTCCACCCTGAATAGAATATTATCTGGTGCATTCGCACCTTGGAGATGCCGGAGGTTCAATTTGGCAAGCTCAGGCGTGTACGCGGAATAACTTTGCGTTACCGGCCGCGGCGCCCAGGTGTTTTCGGAAGCCAGAATCCAGGATTGATTAAACGAATAAATATCAGTCGTCCCGGACATCCGAGGAACCGGAAACTCTTTTCTTATTGCAGCGTTGCGCGCGTCATATTGCTTCTGGAGGTCGCCGTTCTTCCTCAATCTTGTCCGCGCTCCCTGAAAGGCTCGCCCGAATGTGCCCCGCAGATTCACCGAAATATCTTCTGCCGTAGTCTGTACGGTTCCGTGACCGATGTATGCCCAGACCAGCACGGCCATCGCCAATGGAAGAAGCGAAGGCTTTTCACCCAGCACAAAGATGAGCAACAGGGCAGCGGCCAATAGGGAGGTCCCGGCAATTACGTTGTGCCACGGGTCATGCCTGATAAAACCGGCCTTGAAGGCGATGAACAAAAAAAATGCGTAAGAAATACATAAAAACCATGTGGAACTTTTTGGTCCGCGCGAAGTCCAGGCGATAACCAGTATGATTAGCGCAGAGGCAAGAACATAGAGAACGCACTCCCAAACATTTCCCGGGAAAGACATTGCATCCGTATAACCGGAAATGATCTGCCGCATGCTCCAAAAGAAATTGGGCAATGCCGATATCGGCTGGCCTGAAAAGCGCCACAAACCCACGCAGGTAATTGCAGGAATACTTACCGCCATGCACGCCGGGGCTTTGTTCCCACGGCGCCAAAAAATCGCGAAACAAAGGACCGCAGTGATGCCGCTTATTGGCAGAAGCGACCCTTTGATTAGCGGAAGCAAGCCCAAAGGCGCAAAAAGAAGCGTAACGCTATATTCGAGGGGCTTTGCCAAATGGAGTTGCAATGCGTGGTCGTCAGGCAACGTCATGCGGTAGACCGCAAGCGCAATCATCAACGGGTAAGAAAAAAGAAGCGCGTCCCGCGAATCCATGAGACATGCAAGGAATATCCCGTACAGCAACAGCCCATAGATTTTTTCGCCCTTCCCAAGCAGCAGCAACAGCAGGGCATAGCTGAGTCCCAGGAACAAACTGCCGCAGACCATTAGCCTGTCTGTCGCGGGGTGGTAGAGTTTGGTATATATGGACGCGTACGGACCAAACGTAAATACGATGTCCCTGCCAAAAACCAAGCCTTGTGCGACTCCCTGATTCATCGCAAACATCCAGGACGTATCAAGCCCATGCGCAGGCATCGAGGGGGCTAATGGGATGAATACAGCCAGGACCGTCAGGCATAAAACAAAATAGAGGAAATATCGGAATACCTTTTGGATGGAATTGGTGGCGCCAGTTGTCATCGAGTGCAGAGCAGCCTCGTCCCCGGTCCTATGGCAGAGCGCGCGGGAGTGCAAAGTGGCTCAAGATGCTATCCCCGGCACTTACATTCAGCATATTTTACAATCGCTTTTGTTGGGCCATGCACGGTTTCTTCTTCCCGGTTTCTAACCCCAATTTGCGCATCCATCCTCGGACGATCCGCTCATCCCCGACAAGGTCTTGCAAGTTCCCAAAATTGAGATCGTGTTGATTGATATGGACGACGATCCGGAACGTTCACTAAATGCCCATGTGCAGGAGCGGCTGGAGATTTGGCGGCAGAAACGTAGGGTAGGAAATTCCTACTCCGCGCCCAGGAACGCGAAACGCAGTAAAAAGAGCGCGGACAGGACCCAGATGAGGGGACTGATTTGCCGGATCTTTCCGGTGCCAATCTTGATGAAGGTGAACGAAAGCAGGCCCAGGCTCAATCCGGTGGCGATACTGAAGGTGAGCGGCGTCGCCACGAGTGTGATAAACGCGGGGAACGCTTCTGTAAAATCGTGCCAGTGTACTTTGGCGAGTGACGCGCACATGAGCGCGCCCACCAGAATCAGGGCCGGAGCGGTTGCGTAGGTCGGAACGGCGGCGACGAGCGGCGCGCAGAAAATTGCGGCAATAAAAAGTCCGGCAATGAGCACATTTCCAAGGCCCGTTCGCGCCCCCGCAGCGACTCCGGCGGCGCTTTCGATGTAGCTCGTGACCGTGGACGTTCCGGTCAGCGCTCCCGCCATTGTGCCGAAGGCGTCGGCCAGCAGGGCGCGGCTTGCTCGCGGGAACTTTCCGTCGCGCAAGAATCCGCCCTGTTCGCAGACGCCGACCAGCGTTCCCACGTTGTCAAAAAGATCGACAAAGAAGAAGACAAAGACCAAATCGCCGAAGCCAAGTTTAAATGCCGAGCGAAAATCAAGTTTCAGGAATGTGCCTCCCGGATGTGGCCATGAAAATACGTGCGAGGGTACGCTGGTGATGCCCAGAGGGATGCCCGCCACTGCAATGGCCACAATGCCGATCAGAATCGCGCCGCCGACTCGGCGTGACATCAGGATGGCTATCAGAACCAGTCCGAACGCGGCGAGACGTACCTGAGGATCGGAAGATTTTCCCAGGCCGACGAACGTGGCCGAATTTGCCACAATCATTTTGGCGTTGCGAAGCCCGACGAAAGCGATGAAGAAGCCGATACCGGCGGCGGTGCCGTGCTTCAGGCAATCGGGAATGTCGTTGACGATGTGCTCGCGGATGTTGGTGAGCGTCAGAATCAGAAAGAGAGTGCCGGACAAGAAAACGACGCCGAGCGCCGTTTGCCACGGCACGCCCCGGCCAAGAACAATCGAGTACGTGAAGTACGCGTTCAGAGACATCCCAGGTGCGAGGGCAATCGGATAATTCGCCCACAGGCCCATCACGAGGGTCGCGAGCGCCGCAGAAACACACGTTGCAAAAAGCACGCCCTCGACCGGCATGCCCGCTTCACCCAGGATGCGCGGGTTCACGACCACCACGTAGGCCATGGCCATGAAGGTGGTCAGGCCGCCAAGAAGTTCGCGGCGAACCGTGGTGTGGTTTTCCGTGAGATGAAAAATTCGCTCGAGCAATAGGTGCCTCTCTGAAAAGTGCGCCACTATAGGCCGGAGCGCCCCGCTCCGTCAACGGAGAACCTTGACGAAACAGGGTATCTTTTTTGCGGGCATTTATCGAATTGTAGAAGCAGGATCTTTCGATTTGTTTTTCAAATGCGGCCGGCGTCGCTCGCGTGCAAGCTTCCTTATATCTACCTCGCGTATTTGAGCGCGGGTCTGCTGTGGTTTTTCTGGCGGGGACGAAAAGAGAAGAAGACTTGAAGCGTTTCGCTGCCAGTGCTGATCGCATGCATCGAACAATAATTTCGAAAAAGTAACGATCCCAATGAAGGTAACATTTCGAAAAGCCCTTTCCTGACCCTTACCATTTTGGGAATTCTGCCCTAAGCCTCTTGTAATAAGCCCGCTCAGTGCGTGCAAATACAGATACAAATACTTGATGGCGACGATTGAAAGATTGCGCTTTTCATCCAGCCATGAAAGGCGTAAGTTCCTTCCAATTATTGGAGTCCGAGAGTGGTAGCAGAAAAAGGGGGAAGGAATCTCAATTAGAAACCCTCGATTCGTGCTTCTGAACTTCTCGATTTTCGACAATTGGAGAGGGGATTAAGAATGAAAATGCGTATCAAGCGTTCCGCATTGCTTCCAGGCGTATTTCTCGCAATCGCGTTTCTGTTGATACCAAATGCTCATGCCCAGCAAACACTCGGAGGGATTACGGGCACCGTCACGGATTCATCCGGCGCCGTGATCTCGGGCGCAACGGTCACACTGATCGGCGATCAGACGAAGCTGAGCCGCACGCAGACCACCAGCACCACCGGATCCTACACTTTTGTGAACCTGCCCATCGGGAGCTACACGCTTACTTTCACGCAGCAGGGCTTCGAGTCGCAGAACATTCCTTCCATCCAGGTGCAGGCGAACCGCACCGCGACCGTGAACGCCGAACTGAAAATCGGCAATGTGAGTGAATCCATCACCGTCGAGGAAACGCCGCTGATCAACTTGGTCGACACGACCAACGGCTACGTGATGGACAAATTGCAGATCGATGCGGTTCCTCTCCCAACCGGTTCCTTCACGGGGCTGACTGTTCTTTCCCCTGGCGTGAATGCGGAACTCTCTTCCGGGACTGGAGCCAATGCAGGCTTGGGCAATGCGCCAGTCTGGGCCAACGGTCAGCGCGATACGAGCAACTCCTATTTGCTGAACGGTGTTGACGCCAGAAACCTTTTCAACGGCAAGAGCACGAGCCAAGTGGCTTCAGCTCGCGTCGTAAATAACACGGGCGTCAGCGGCGCCTCCAGCCTCAGTTCCATTCCCATCCAGAGCAGCGCGTCCGTTTACCTTGCCATCGGCGAGGCAATTCCTTCGCCTGCTCCTGAAAGCATCGAGGAAGTTCGCGTGAATACTTCGATGTACGACGCGCAACAAGGCTCGACCAGTGGCGCGCACATCGATATGAGCACCGCTTCCGGCACCAACAACATTCATGGGGGTGCCTACCTTCATCGCGGGACAAACTGGCTAAACGCCGATCCGTATTTCTACAATGCCGATCCGAATATCCCCGCGAACGAAAAGAATCCGTCCCTGCACAGGTACACCGCTGGGGGAACAATCGGTTTGCCAATCAAGAAGGACAAGCTCTTCTTTTATGGCAGCTACCAGCACACGCATGCCTCGGACGAGGAGATCGGCATCTCGCGCGCGTTTGTCCCGCCAGGGCTGTCCGACATCAATCGCAATGCGGCGGGATTGGCAACGCTAGCGAACAACAATAATCTTAGTTTCCTTGGCCTGAATGAAACGTGCGCCCTACCCCAAATCGGCACGACGACGCTTGCAGCTCCATCCGCAGGTAATACAAATTCATGCGGAACTGGCACAACATCCAACCAGATCAGCCCAATCGCATATACCATGTTCAACTACAAACTGCCGAATGGCCAATTCCTGATTCCGTCGGCAAATCCCAACTCAGTTGCCTTAAATCCGGGTGCATTCAGCTCAAATCCGGCCGTTCAAGCCGGTATGGTGGAAGCGTTTCCGGAGGATGCCGCGATTCCGGGAACAGCATTATTCATTGCCGATCAGGGGGTCGCTGACCTGGACTGGAACCCCAATTCGTCGCATTCTTTCTCCGCCAAGTATTATTACCAGCATGACCCGACGATCGCCCCATACGGGTATTCAATGTTCGCCGGCTCCGCGCAGCACCTGGACGCCGGAAGCCAGGTCGTATCGCTCAGTCACACGCAGATCGTAAAATCCAACCTGAGTATTACCGAAATATTCGGCTTCATCCGGGAAAAGGCCTACAACACGATTGACCAGCCCTTTACACCGGCACAATTCGCTACTGCGTGTCAAACTCTCACTGGCGCGTCCGCTGCTGACTGCACGATCAATACATTTGGTTCCTCTGTTTTTCCTGGCATGAGCATTGTGTGGGGCGGGGCATTGCCGACGCTTCCTTCCTATCCGTACACCATGAATATCGGTGCTGGGGGGGGCTCCCAGGGCGCCTTCACGGGTGTATTCCAAAACCGCTTCAATCCTTCCGCCAACGCGATCTGGACGTTGGGCAAGCACACCATTACGTTTGGCGGCAGTTTCGCTTATACGCAGCTCAACACACGGGATGAGAGAAACCAACTGGGGATGATTGCGGCGCAATCCATCAATCAATTCCTTCAGGGCGAACTTAACAACGATTATCTCTACAATGGGACGTTGTTTCTCAACGGGAATGCCAATCGCTACTGGCGCGCCAACGAAACCGGCGAATACTTACAGGACAAGTTCCAATTCCGGAGCAACCTGACGATCACGGCTGGTGTGCGCTTTGATTGGGATGGTGGCTTGACGGAGAAGAATGGCAATTTGCTCAACTTCGATCCGTCGAAGTATTCCTACAACCCCACGACGGACACAATTGCGTCGAACGGTCTGATTGTGGCTGGAAATAATCCGAACGGGACGTCTGGCGTGAGCAACTCTACCCTCACCGGACGGCAATGGGGTATTGCGCCCCGGTTTGGCGTTGCCTGGAGTCCGAAGAGGTTCAACAGCAAACTCGTTGTCCGCGCGGGGTGGGGAATGTATTACGACCGCGGCGAACTCTACAGCTATCTCTCGCCGGGCGTTGCGCAGACCATCTCGGCAGGCGGGCCGTTCGGGATTAACCAGCAGCAACCCTTTGTGAATACACAGTTCTGCCCGACCGTGTACCCAGGTACCTTTCAAGGATGCGTCGTTCAGGGCACAGCGGGGAACGCGGTACCCCAGACGTCGACACTCTCGAACCCGTGGGGCCCCACGCTCGGTCCCGCACCCACGGGGAATCCTGCTAGCGTAGTTCTCCCCAACGCTTCCGCCCTCCAGAATGGCGAAATACCCTTCTATTTGGGAGCCTACGCGCGGAACAACAAGCTTCCTTATACGATGAATAGCACCCTGGATATTCAATGGCAGCCACGCAACGATCTGGCGATTGATATCGGGTACGTGAATGGCCTTGGTCGGCATGAGGTCATTCCCATACCGTTTAACCAGGCGAGGATTGCTTCGCCGACCAATCCGCTGTGCGGGCCTGCGGCCGTATGCCCGAACCCAACGGGGTCGCCATTTACCCAGTCTTATACATATGGCTACACAGTGCAGACTTGCGCAAGCCCCGGATTCCTCGGCTGTACGTTGGGGTTGCCCGCGGCCAACGGGCAGCCGGCGCAGCCGATGCAGTTCAATTCCGAAGGCGGCAACGTCGACATGCGCGTCCCTTACATTGGGTATGCGGGTGAGTCGGAGTTGTACACCGCCGCCGGAATATCGTCCTATAACGCTCTCCAGGCGCACGTTGAAAAGAGGCTCAGTCACGGGCTTCAGTTCGGCGTTTCCTACACGTTCTCACGCTCGTTTGACGAACAGAGCGCCCTGGGGCTCTTTTACAATGGCAACAACCCGCTCAACCTGCGTGATGGCTACGGGCCGTCGGACTTCGATCGGACGCATGTATTCAATGTCGACTATCACTATGAACTCCCGAAGTTCTATGCGACCTCTACGTGGGAAGGCAAAGTGGCGGACGGCTGGGCTATCCAAGGTCTCGTAGTCGTCCAAAGCGGACAGCCCTACAGCGTAATCGACTATTCCGGCGCAGTCGGAAGCACTTTTTACAGCATCAATGACGGAATCACGAATCCCATCGTGCCTCTGAACTTTGCTGCCGGTTGCACTCCGAAGAGCGCACTCACCGGGGCGGTCGGGAATACTCCCGGTGCTCCGGCCCTGAACGCGGCCTGCTTCACAGTGCCGCTTTTGAACCCGGGTGACCTAAACGGTGCGATTCCCCCCGGCGATATTTACGAAACCAATTTCACCTCGGGCCAGCGCAACATCTTCCGGCAGTCATGGCAGAAGCGCGCCGACATCTCCATTGTGAAGCTGACACAACTGACGGAGCGAGTTTCGCTGACGTATAGCTTCGACGTCTTCAACCTTACGAACACTCCCAGCTTCGACATTCCTATTGACAACGTTTCGCAAAACCTGGGCTTCAGCCCGTTCCCCTCTACGGCTAACGCCCCTAATGCAGTCCCCTCGCCCACGACGTGCGCGGGCAACGGCGGCAATCCATTTGTGAACGGTTATTTCTATCAATGCCCCTCTGGCCTCGGGCAAGTCACGAAGACGATCGGCAGCTCGCGGCAGATTCAGATGACACTCGCCCTCACGTTCTAAGACTAGAGCTACAAATTCAGGGCGGCGGCTTCCCATCGGGATGCCGCCGCTTTGTTCTTGACGGGTAATTGCGAGTGGGGAAGAACTGGGGCTTGCGATTTCCGGCAGCCTTACACTTCTCCAATATCCTCGTGCCAAATCGCGGGATTCTTGCGGATGTATTCCGCCATCATCGAGACGCATTCCGGCGAATTCAGATCGATGACATTCACGCCGATCGATCGCAGCCATTCGACGCCGCCCTGAAAATTTCTACTGTCGCCCACAACCAGCGTGCCGAATCCGAATTGCCGGACGAGGCCGCTGCAGTACCAGCATGGTGCAAGCGTCGTGACCATGATCAAGTCGCGATAGCTGCGCTGACGGCCCGCGTTTCGGAACGCATCTGTCTCACCGTGTGTGGAAGGGTCGCCGTTTTGCACGCGGCGATTGCGGCCCTTGCC
The DNA here is from genome assembly GCA_963833595.1 of uncultured Acidobacteriota bacterium. Taxonomy (GTDB): domain Bacteria; phylum Acidobacteriota; class Terriglobia; order Acidiferrales; family UBA7541; genus Palsa-360. Next base: position 11,720 of record CAWHYM010000023.1, read on the forward strand.
GATCAGTCGGCCGCTTTGATCGAAGATGGCTGCGCCAACCGGGATGCCGCCTTCGGCCAAACCTTGCTGCGCTTCCGACAGCGCAACTTCAAGCATGGACGCATAGTTCGCTTCTTGCTTCATCAGGACTCCTCAAGGATCGGGAAACTACGGTAGTGACTCAGCTGGGTCTGAATGGAGCAGGCGGCTGCCCGCCTTAAAAACGGGCGGCCTCTACGAGACCCAATTTCAACGAGGCTGGACGGTTTTGTTGCAGCCGTTCCGCCCCATGTTTTCCGGGACGGAACGGGAATATTTATGGTCAAACTGAGTCCCCACCGAAACTATGAGGCGCTCCCTCCCCTTGAGGCAACGGATTTCGCCGGCTGCGATGGACCAGCGCCGGCCCGCGTCCTGGCGATTGCGGCGGCAATCTCCGCAAGGTCTTCCTGCGTCAACTGCAAAGTTGCCGCTTGAATCCATCCGTCGACTTGCGCGGGAGTGCGCGCTCCAACGATCGCGCCGCTCAAGCCCGGCCAGCTGAGCGTCCAGGCAATCGCGACCGAGGAGACCGACGCTCCGTGACGCGCGGCGATTGGCCGCAGCGCATCACGCAATGCGAGATTCCGGCTGAGGCTCGGTTCCTGAAATTCAGGGCCGCGCCGCCGCCAGTCGTCGCTCGCCATCTTCGCGAGGCGCTCGGCGGTAAAGCCGTCGGTCAAAATTCCGGACTGCATCGGGCTGTAACAAATCACGCCGGTGTCGTGGTTCTTGCACCAGGGAAGCACATCGGCTGCCGCGGCGCGGCTGACCATGGAGAACAGCGGCTGCAACGAATCGACGTGGCGAATCGCCTCGCATCGCTCGAGTAGCTCCACGTTGAAATTCGATACACCCGCGGCGCGCACTTTTCCTTCTTCGATCAGTCTCACCATGACGCCCCAGGAATCCTCGACGGGCGTCCCGGTCTCATCCGGCCAGTGAAACTGGTAAAGATCGATTCGCTCGACGCCGAGCCGCCGAAGCGAGGCTTCACATTCGCGCCGGATGGTTTCCGGCTTGAGTATGCGCTTGGCGACTTGCATGGGATTGTTCGCGTCCCAGGTGAGGCCGCACTTGGTGAAGACCAACGGGCGGTCCGACGCCGGCAATTCGCGCAACAGCTTTCCGACGACTTCTTCCGAATGCCCCAATCCGTAGACGGCGGCCGTATCGATCCAGTTGATGCCCAATTCCAAGGCATGCCGCATCGTCGCGATGGATTCGGCGTCGTCCTGCGGTCCCCAGCCGAAGGCCCATCCGCCTCCGCCAATGGCCCATGAACCAAAACCCACGGTTGTGATATGGAATCCGCTCGAACCCAGCGGACGTGTTGGCAAACTCATGATGGCACCTCCAAATCGTGTAATCGAGTAGGAAAGAGCGACGGCGCCCTCTCAGCGCTAAACAGTTTAATCGGGATTGCGACCATGTTCCAGTCAAACGGAGAGCAATGACGGTCCTGTTTATTTTCCTATTTGGCGCGGCGTCGTTCGGCTCCGAACATCGTGGCAAGAAGTCCGCGAATTTGTTGTCGACAGGACGTGTGTGTGTCGATAAACTTCCGCCTGTCAAGAACCGGCAAAGGAGACCACAAAGGAGAAAAGATGCCGAATCGCAGGGATTTCATAAAGAGTGTCGTGGGTGCCTCCGCTGGTGTCGTCTTTACCGGCTGCAATATCTGCGATGCGATGGCCGCGGGACGCCCCGCGCAGGCTGGAAGCGGCGTAAAGCACAAACCTGTCATCGTGGGGAAGCGCCGTGTGAAAACCGTGGACATTCACTGCCACGTGAGCGTGCCCGAAGCCACGGAACTGCTCAAGGGTACGAAAATTGAGAGGCGTCTCGGCGCTGGAATCGCGCTCGGCGGCTACGATGACGCCGGACTGACTCCCGCACGCATTCAACTCATGGACGAAATGGGCATCGACGTCCAGGCCGTCAGCATCAACGCGTTCTGGTACTCGGCCGACCAAGATCTCGCGAGCAAGCTGATCGACCTGCAAAATCAAAAACTTGCGGAGATGTGCGCGGCCCACCCGGACCGCTTCGTCGCGTTCGCTTCGGTGGCGCTGCAATTTCCCGAGCTGGCCGCCCAGCAACTCGAAGTGGGCATGAAGAAATACGGATTGCGCGGCGTGGCCATCGGCGGAAGTTGCGAGGGCAAGGAGCTATCTTCCCCGGAATTCGATCCCTTTTGGGCAAAAGCCGAAGAGTTGCAGGCACTGATCTTCATCCATCCGCAGAATAGTCCCGTCGCCACCGGTATTAAAAATCGAGTGCAGGGGAATGGTGTGCTAAGCAACGTCATCGGAAATCCACTGGAAACCACGATTTGTCTTTCCCACTTGATCATGGAAGGAACGCTCGACAAATTTCCAAACTTGAAAATCTTGGCGGCGCACGGGGGGGGCTTTCTTCCAAGCTACGATGGGCGGTTGGATGAAGGATGCCGCGTGTTCCCGAAGGAATGCACGAAAAAAATCCTGAAGAAACCTTCGGAATACCTGAAACAGATGTACGTCGATTCGATCGTCTTCAATCAGGAAGGCTTGCGGCACTTGATCGCCGTGGTCGGTGCAGGCCAAATCGGTTTAGGGACGGACTATCCGTTTCCGTGGGCGTTCACTCCCGTGGATGACGTGATGTCGCAGCCCGGCCTGAGCGACGCCGATCGGATCGCGATCCTCGGCGGAACCATGTGCAAGCTGCTGAAGATTCCGGCGTAGTAAGTAGGACAGTCCCGCCAAGTGGGCGGGACTCAAGTCTCGATGCGTGTAGCACCAATGAATTGGCCAGCGACAAAGCCGCATTTATGCTGCATCTTGCAACCTCAACGGAATCCCAGAACGCGGCCAATTTTCTGACAAGGGATTCCTCCAGCATGGCCCCATCCCCCGCGCGGCAATTTTCAGCCATGTGGTCTGGGTTCCCGGTTCCCGGGATGACACAAGTAACCGCCTTGTGAGCGAGCGCGAATTTCAACAAGACCTGAGACCATGTTTCGCACCCGGCTTCTTGCATCCAGGGAGGAACAGGCTTCCCGTGCAAAGTCTTGAACAGACGTCCCTGTCCAAACGGCAGATTGACCAGGACCGCCATGCCGCGTTCCGCCGCGAGTGGCAAGAGGCGCCGCTCCGCCTCGCGATCGTCGAGCGAGTAATTGAGTTGCACAAAGTCGAGCGCCTCGGCCCGCATGATCTTTTCCAACTCGCCATACGCGCTCGAAGAATAATGCGTGATGCCGAGATATCGGATGCGCCCTTCTTCTTTCCACGCGCGAAGCGTCGCGAGATGCGTGCGCCAATCGACCAGATTGTGAATTTGCATGAGATCGATTCGCTCGCATCGCAATAATTTCATCGAGCGGTTCATTTGATCGATGCCTGCGTTGCGCCCTTCTGTCCACACCTTTGTGGCAACGAACGCCTTTTCGCGCGCGTGGTGCGCGGCTAGCAGTTCACCGGCAACTCCCTCGGCGCGGCCGTACATCGGAGAACTATCGAGGACCGACCCTCCGAACGAAAACAGGGTGCCGAGCACGTCCCCGAGCGCGGCCCGCTCTTTGCTGCCGGACCCGGCGTCGAACCCTTTGTACGTACCTATGCCGATGACGGGCAACGCCTCGCCGCTCGACGGAATTGTTCGGGTGAGCATTTGGGCGTCCAATATAATCCAACTCTTCCATTAAGGATAGCCAGAGCCAATCGGCGTCACCTCTGGCAAATCGTTGGGCATAAAGGGTTTGCGATTGCAGTGCTCCGGCCGGGTTTTTCCTTGGCGTCGATTTCACCACTCCGCGCGAACCTTCCTTGACACTCCTTCGCGCGGGACAGTAAACTGCTTTGCCGAATTCTTCAGGGGACATAGACGATGCTTCTCTCGCGCGATTACGTTGGATACATGGCTGGCGAAGTGGTGAAGCGCCTTCTCGCGGCCAAAATGATTGAAGCGCCGTCGGCGGCCACCCTCGCGCAGCGCGTGCGTGTCGCAATGCAAGAGGAGATCAGCGTCGAAGACCGCCTGAACGAAGAAGTTCGTGAAATTCTCACAAAACATGCCGACGAAATGCGCCGGACGGGCGTTCAGTATCAGGAGATGTACAAGAAAGTGAAGGGCGAACTGGCCCGGCAAAGAAAGCTGATCCTGCGTTGAAGCAAAACGAAAGGGAAGTTCGATAACCCACTGATGCGACTCACCCGCGAAAAATCCATTCGCCTTTCCCACGTGATTACCGATCTTTTAGTTGCCAGCGACGACGTCGAATTCGTCGAAGACCGGGACACCATCCGCCAAAAGGTCTTGCAGATCCTGCAGGATCTGCTGAAGGAAGAAGAAGCGATGGACGCCGAAGTCCGGAAAAAAATCAGCTCACAGAAAAAGGAAATACTGGAAGGAAGCGAAGAATGGGACCTGCTCTATCGCAAGTATTATGCGGAAGAGATGCGCCGCATGGGAATCGTACACCAGCCGAGTTCGTCGTAACCTCCCCCCGCCCCCAAAAAATGTTTGTAGGGCGCGGTTTTTAGCCGCTGGCCCGTTCTGAATTGAGTGCCACAAAGGCTCTTCGGCTTGTCTCTCGTGTACGAGCCAGGACTGTCGCAAAACCCGACAAGCTGAAGCCTATCCTATTGTTCCTTACCTGCCTTCTTGAGATCATTGAAGGTGATGTTATCTTCGCAGATCATTTCCGTCAGCTTCCAGTCCGGTTCGAGCACGTAGATTCGCTCGCCTTCCCAGGTCTTGGTATACGTTTTCGGATCGTCGATTGTGATGTGGACAACCAAGGTGTCGTGCTTGGGGCGCGAGATGTGTTCGATCACGTGGAGCTGATCGGAATGCGGAAGGCCCGCGCGATCCAGCCACGTCTTGTCATTGAACCCGACCGAGTCGATCACCAGCGTATCTCCCTCCCACCAGCCAACCGAATCGCCCATCCACGTGGGGTCCAGATCCTTGGAGTGTTCGTGGGGTCCGGTCGTATAAATTTGCCGGACGAAGTGGTTAAATTCGAACAGTTCAACTACGCGGCCAGGGACTTGAAGAATCTCCATTGGGAAAGGGTGCACGTAAATTCGCGGCACGCCGGTCGGAAAACATCCGATTTCATTGCCAGTTGTCGGATTAACCATGTCGGTTGAATCCACGACGGCACGCGGACCCCACGACGGCTTCGTCTTTTCGTATTGCGCTTTTCCCCAAGGCGTCATCTCAGGGATATCCCCCGTAAATGAATATCCAGCCCACTTGCGAGCGCTGGGCGGCATGTGCCCCTCCCAAACGCCGGAGAAATCCGGCACGCCGTCCGACGTCCTGGGAAGTCCTTGCGGCACCGCTGTTTTTTCCATTTTTGCGTCTGTTTTCGGCGAAGTCTGCGCGCGCAATCCGGACGAGAAGATCAGAGCAGCCGCAAGAGCAAGGGTGCGGGCTCTACTTGGAGCCCGCAAGAAAAATGTCTGGTCCACCCAATATCTTTGCATGTCTCGAAATCCTCCTGTCGTTCGGATCGAATCAAACCGTCGCGGAGCACGCAGCATTGCCGATATCGGGACGAACGGTGAGGCGGCCACGCGATTCGCCGGGACGGCCCGGATCTATTGCTGGCCGGGCTCCGGAGGCGGGCCCAGAGGAATTACTTCGCCGTTCGCCCAAGAGATTTTCCGGAGATTCAGGACTTTCAGCCCGTTCTTGGAAGGAAGGCCGGTAACGGTGATCTGGTCGCCCGGTTTTAGTTTGTGTCCATTCCAGCCGTAATGGACCAAATGATTCGGCGCCGTCATTTCCACGGACCATTCGGTTACGGCACCCTGGTCGTCCTTCACTTCGAGAGTGATGAGCGGGTGCGGCTGGATGAATTGAAATTCCTTCACGGTTCCCGTCACGGTGAGCGGATGGGACGCGTCGTAGGCCGAGCCGCCGTGATGCGCGAGCGCCGGCACGGAAAGCACGAACAGACACACGGCCACAAGACCAACAGCGAGCAGAGCATTCCTCATGGATGAATTCCTCCCGTTGGGGCGGAGTTTCGCACTGTTTTGTCAGGCCTGTCAATCGAAATGCCGATAGCGTGCGAGATGAATTGTTCGCGCACCATTCGCGCCGCACGGATGGAAGTAATCAGAATAAGATATAGTCAGTAATAGTAAATATAAGCGCGAGATGGCGGGAAACCTGCGCTTGACAGGCGGTAGGCTCTGCCGTATGGTCTTAGCAAAACAGCTTCGCTTGCGTGGCGCGAAATGGCGAATTCCGGCGGGGCGCCGATTCAAAATGCCTGAAACCAACACCCCTCCGAGCACAGTCTTACTGCTCAAGACCCGGCAGCGTGAGTGGGGTCCATTCCCGGTATCGAAATCTGCGCGATGAATGGAGGCGAGAACATGGATTCTTTATTGAACGTAAGCCGGAGAGGTTTGGTCAAGTGGGGTCTGGCGGCAGCCGGACTTCCGATGCTTACCAGGGCACTCAGCTCGAACGCGCTTGCCCAGGATGCCAGTGCGGAAGGCGGGAAGAAGGGCGCTATAGGCGGCAGAGCGGAAGAAGAACTCTACACGGGCAAAGGACTGCAGGGAGGCGGACAGCTCGAGATCCGCTTGACCCAATCCATTTACACGAGCGATCCGGACGCGCTCGAAGTCGCGCAGCGAATGAAGCCATTCGACCTGGAATCCTGGATCGTGGAGTGGACGCGAGTCGCAGAGAGGAATGAGGAGCTGGCAGAGAAGTTCGCCGGTGAGGGCTACAAAGTCACGGCCAACGAATACTATCTCAAGGCGTCAACCTTTTACCGGGAAGCGTGCTGGCCGCAGCCGGTCGACGAACCTCGCATGATGACAACCTACAAGAAGATGCGAGAAACCTTCGACAAGGCCTGGAAGATGACGCGCCCGCCTTTCGAGCGCGTGCAGATCAACTACGAAGGAAAAATGCTGGATGGGTATTTCCGAAAGCCGAATAATCCGGCAGGGAAGAAGTTCCCCGTGATCATTCCATTCCAAGGCGCGGACACGATGGCCGAAGCCACGATCATGAATGCAGGCGCCTATTTGTCGCGCGGCATGGCTTATCTGGCCGTCGATTTCCCGGGCCAGGGGGGCGCGATGCGCTTGCACGATCTTCATCTTCCACCGGACACGGACAGAATTGCGAAAGCCATGATCGATTATCTGGAGACGCGCGCGGATGTGGACGCCACCCGCGTCGGGATGCAGGGAATCAGCATGGGTGGATACGGTGTTCCGCGAGCCGCGAGCGGCGAGAAGAGAATCAAGGCAGCGTTCATGAGCAGCGGCTCCTACGACCTGAAATCGGACCTGTTCGAATACTATCCTCCCATTCAGGAGCGCGTGCGCTGGATCATCGGGGCGAAGGACCTGGCCGATGCGCGGAAGAAACTTGACGACTATAACCTCGGCGGGGGAAGAGCAGACAAGATCGAAGCCCCCATGTTGATCGGTTACAGCAAGGACGACCGGATCATGGACCCGGCCGGCGCTCTGCGGCTCTACGAGGCTGCCAAGAACTCCAAGCGTGATATGGTCGAGGGCACCGGCCACGTCCAGGCCGCCAATGCCGGCGGACCTCGGGCGTCGCGGCCAGTCGTGTTTCCGGATTGGGCAGCGAAGACGCTGGGGGCGGATTCGTAGGGGTTAGTAGGACAGGCTTCAGCCTGTCTGCCTTCTTGAGCTAACGAAAATCAAAACCAGACAGGCTGAAGCCTGTCCTACTAAGTCTTCTTCACCACTTCTTCAATGCTGGTGCCAAAATCTTTGAGCATCACGACGGCCGCATTTCGGCCGGGCGCGCCTGTGACAGAACCGCCGGGATAGGTGCACGCGCCGGTCTGATAAAGACCCGGGATGGGCATGCGATATTGGGCCCACCCGGCCATGGGCCGCAAGGCGCCGGATTGCGCCGGGCTCTGCGCGCCGGCGTGACAACTCCCATGCCAGTTGTGGGGATTCATCCGCTCCAGATCGAGCGGGCTCTGAATCACTTCGGCCAGAATCTTGTCCGGGGTCAGATTTGGCGAAAACCGGCGCAAATGATTCAAGCAAGTATCGGCCACCTGCTTTTTGATGACGTCCCAGTGCTCAGGGCCTTCCGGCAATTCGTAGGGTTGCCAGCCAACTACTTTGATTGTGTGCATGCCCGCTGGCGCACGCGTCGGATCGGCAGAAGTCGTGCAATGGACCGCCAGCGGCGGATCATCCAGATTCACGGCTGCTCGCGCGAAATCATAGGCGACGCGCAAAATGGTTTCCGGCTTTGTGACGATCGCAGAATTGGCAGGCGTGATTACGCCACCCTCAACGGCGTACGTTGGAGGTTCGCTGGCCGCATAATTGACGGCAAACATTTGCACTTCGGCTTGCCATGTGTCGACGCCGTCGATGAAGTCCTGGCCCCACAATTCGCGCGGCGCCATATCTACGAGGTGCTTGATATGGATCGTCGATAGGACCGCCTTATCGGCGCGATAGGAGGCGCCGTCAACGCATTCCACGCCGGCGCACCGGCCGTTTTCGACGATCAATTTGGCGATGGGCTTGTTCGTGAGGATTACGCCGTCGTGGGCCTCAATATATTTCGCCAATGCTTCCGTCAACATACCCGACCCGCCCTTCGGAATTGGGCGGCTGTGCCGTTGCTGCGAGAAAATACCGTACGCGGAACGGCCCGTCATAGGATTGATGACCGGCTGCGTCGGCAGCGGGCAACCCATCATGAAGGTGCGAACGTGCTCGTTCTCAAAATTGCCGCGGATGATCTCCCAGCAAGACATTGCCGACAGTCGCTGCCACAATTTGCCCTTGGGATGTTCGGCCAGTCGGTCGTTCAGCGATTTCCCGAACCCGATCGGCGCGTAGGTGGTCGCCTCAAAGATGGGAGAGACCGATTCGATTTCAGCGTACATGCGCCGGTACGTAGCCGCATCTTTCTTCGAGTGTTTCGCCAGTTCTGCGCAGGTGCGATCCAGGTCGCGCCATTGCGTGATGTAGGTGCCGTCGGCAAACGGCATGTGATAGACCGGGTCTGGATAAACGTACTCGAGGCCATAATCGCCCAGGTTAATTTCGTTGTTCCGTAACATCGGATTGTTCTGGATCGAGTTGTGCGCGGTCGAGCAAGTGTCGTGCCTGAAACCACGCATTGTAAATTGCGCGGTCTTCACTCCGCCGCCAACGATCGGCCGGCCTTCGAGGAGTACAACTTTGTAACCGGCCTTGGCCAGATACGCGGCGGCGATCATGCTGTTGTGGCCCGCGCCGGCAACGACGACGTCAAACCGGTCGCTCGTGCCCGCACGGTTCGCCGGCACCGAGGTCTGCGCCATACTGTTAAGAGAACTCAGCGCCAAAGGGGCTAGCGCCGCGCTCTTCACAAATCCGCGCCGCGTGATCTTGGTCATCGCAACCTCCTACAATCTACGGATTTCCAGTTTGCTTCGTGCGCCGGGGCTTCATCACTTTTTGTAGCACAGCCACTCTTGGCTGTGCGGTTTTTGCCGCACTCAACAAAGGCGCACAGCCAAGAGTGGCTGTGCTACTCAACTTCCTTTCGCCACCACTTCCTCGATGCTCGTGCCGAGATCCTTGAGCATCACCATTGCTGCATTTCGCCCGGGCGCGCCAGTCACCGAACCTCCCGGATACGTCGTGCAGCCGGTCTGATACAAGCCAGGGATCGGCATGCGATATTGCGCCCAGCCCGCCATGGGGCGCATCGCGCCAGATTGTGACGGATCCGATGCGCCGCCGTGGATGCTGCCGTGCCAGAAAGTCGGGTTCTTGCGCTCGAGATCAAGTGGACTCATTACGAATCGGGCCAGAATTTTGTCGTCGGTTAGATTTGGCGCGAACCGCCGGAGATAGTTCAGCTGCGCATCGGATACTTGATTCTTCATGGTGTCCCACCGCTCCGGCCCTCCTTTTATATTGTAGGGATGAAAGCCGAGCACTTTCAGAGTGTGCATGCCGGCGGGAGCGCGCGTAGGGTCGGCGACGGTGCTGCAGAAGATGGAGATCGGAGGCTCGTCGATATTGGACACGCCGGTTGTGTCGTCGTATGCAAAGCGTAGCAGGCGTTCCGAGCTCGCAAGAATTGCCGACTCCGCCGGCGATATGGTGCCGCCCTTAATCGGATACTTCGGCGGCTCCTTAATGGCATAGTGCGTCACTACTTCAGAAACTTCGCCTTCCCACGTATCCACTCCGTAGAGGAAATCTTGAGGCCACAAGTCGTGGGGCGCCATCTCGACGAGATGTTTGATGTGCATTGTGGAGAGTACGGCCTTGTCGGCTCGATACGAGCTGCCGTCCGCGCACTCCACGCCGACGCATTTCCCGTTCTCGATGATGAGTCGCGCGACGGATTTGTTCGCGAGAATCACGCCATTGTGCGCCTCGATGAACCGTGCGAGTGCCTGCGTTAACATCCCCGATCCGCCTTTAGCAATCTTGCGAGGCGCTGTCCGGATCGCCATGTACGCGGAACGCCCGGTCATGGGATATTGCGGCGGCTGCATGCTCCATGGCGTTCCCATCAAGAATGCCCGGCAGTGGTCATTCTCAAAGTTTTCGCGAATGACTTCCCATTGGGACATGGCCAGCCGGCGCTGCCAGAATTTCCCCATGGGATTCGCGGCGAGGCGCTCGGCGAGCGGCTTTCCAGTACCCGGCGGCGCAAACTGATCTCCCCCGAGAAGGTCTTTGGCGGCCTCGCTCTCGTGATACATTCGCTCGTAAGCTTCCCCGTCTTTCTTGGAAAATTTCGCAAATTCCGCGGCCGTGCGCTCGAGATCGGCCCATTGCGTAATATAGCTGCCATCGGCAAACGGCATGTGCATGATTGGATCCGGGGAGATATATTCCAGGCCGTAGTCTCGCAGCTTCAGTTCGTCATTCCGCATTAGCGGATTGCCTTGGATGCCATTGTGCGCCGTCGAGCACGTATCGTGCTTGAAGCCTGGCAGGGTTAATTCTTCCGTTTTCACTCCGCCGCCGATGATCGGATGCACTTCGAGCACGAGGCAGCGGAAACCAGCTTTGGCCAGATAGGCGGTTGTGATCAGACTGTTGTGCCCGGCGCCAGCCACCACAATATCGAAACGATCGCTGGGAGCCGCCGTCGTCCGCGCTTCAAGGGTCAGCGGGGAAAACGCCAGTGGTGCCAGTGCCGCGCCTTTCACGAATCCACGCCGTGTTATTTCGCTCATGTAATCCTTCCTTTCCGTTGGAGTGCTTATACTACAATTTTTACTTCGCAGTCGGCGCCGGCTCGCCCTGGCCCGTGTAGCGAAGAACAAATAGCCCCAACTGCCGGTCGGTGACGAAGATGTTGCCGCGTGTATCGACCAGCACGTTCTCGGTCTGGTTCACGAGTTTATCGTAAGGGTAGGGACCCAGCCGCTTGGTCGGAGTCGGAGGGATGAACCAGCCGACTTCTTTTGGAAGCCGCGGGTCTTTGATGTCATAAATCCGCAACCCCGCGTTGAAGTAGGTCAGATAGATGAGGTCGGCCTGCTTCTCCACGTCGGGCGAATGTTGCAAAATGTTTGTGTTGTGAGGTCCGAACCGTCCGCCCTTCTGGCAAAAATCGGTGTAAGGCGCATCCGCCGGCGGCACCGGGGTGGGGAATATGGATGCCAATTTAGGTTTCGTCGGGTCGTTGATGTCCACCATCGCCGTGAGATACATCGGTCCCGTGCAGGCCCGCGGTCCTGTCGGCGTGTCGGCCCCTCCGGTTCCTTCCGAATGAACAAAGACAAACGGTTTGCCGGGGATCGGCATGGCGTCGTGCACCTGAATGCCACCGAAAGGCGGATCAAAGCTGAGCGAGCCGATCAACATCGGCTTCGCTATATCGCTGATGTCGAGGAGCACGAACCAGGGGCTATATCCCAAATACGCACGGTCGCCATCGATGAAGGCCGGGCCGTGGAAGCCGTAGATATTCTTGGGCAGCGGCGGCTCGCCTTCTTTCTGGCCGGGCATCCACCAGCGGCCGGCTTCTTTCGGATTCGCGGGATCGCTGATGTCAAGGAAGACCAATATTTGTCCGTTGTAACCGGGCATGCCAGCGGCCAGATTCACGTATTTGCCGCCGGGGTAGCCGTCGCGATGCGTGCCGGTGCCATGCGTCTCCCAGCGCGAGAGCTGTTTTGGATTAACAGGGTCGCTAATGTCCCAAATAACAACGCCCTCGTCGCGCGGCACGCTCGGATCGTGCGAGTTGTAGGCCGCTCGGTTCTGAAGAGCGGTAATCATGATGTTGCCGTGCAGATCCACCTGGTTGGTATCGCCGTTGGGCGGGCCCGGGATGAACTTCACGACCTTGGGGTTAGTGGGGTCGGTCACATCCATAATTGTCCAGCCGTGATGCCAGAGGTGCGAGAGGTAGAGGTACCAATGATCGTTGACGTGCTTGATGGCCATCTTGACGTTGCCGCCGCGGCCGTCCACGTCACTGTAGCCGATCGGATGGAGATTGCTCGCTTCCCAGCCCTTGGGAATTTCGTCGGCGTATCCGAGCCGAGCAAATAGCGCGAGACTTGCCACGGCAATGCCGGTGATAATCAGAATTCGCATGATGGACTGGCCTGCGGTCGATTTCATTTCACGGCTCCTTGTGGAACGATTCCGGGCGAATCAGGTTACGCGTTCTTCGCACAGGCTCGGAGACTGAATCGGTGTAATGCTGATTCACCTCACGGATCCGAGGGAGGCGCTCACGTGATTCGCGCGATAGCCCAAGGGTCAACGAGCGTCCTTAGATCTTTCTTTGCGTAGCGCTTGCGTATTTCAGTTTGACGTCGGCGTGGCCCCCGCAGGTTTCAGCGGGGAACAACTTTGCCGAGCCTTATGGCTCTTGCACTTGGGTTGGCTTCTCCGGCGTGTTGGTGCGCTGCTCGGCTCCTTGCCACAAGAGCGATACGGACAGCGATTTGCGCGAGTCCTCGAATTTGAAATCGTGCACCTGACCGCCCGCGTCCACCTTCATGAGCTTGCTTGGCATCGGCTTGCCGTCAAAGCGGTCCCTGAACCATTCCGCTACGAATGTGCCAGTGTTCGGCCCGTTCGTTGTCGCGGGGGAGCCGCTGACGCTGTGGAGGGCGCCCTCGTACAGGATCATCTGCTTCGGCGCGGAAATTAAATCCATCAGTTGAAGGCCATACTCGACGGGCGTGAGTTGGTCATCTTCACCGCCGACAAGCAAGTAGGGACACTTGACCTTTTCGGCTACGCCATGCAGGGTCCATGTTTGCAGGAATTTGTCCAACTCCGCTTCCGTCTCCAAACCCGTGTAGTAGAGGAATCGCAGCTTGAACGACGGAGAAGCTGTTTCGAACGCCGTATGCATCGTCGGCTCGACAGCCATGGCCTGCAGGGCAGCGCCTCGTAGCCGGGAGTCGATCGAAGCTACCTGCGTCCCGAGGTACGTTCCCAAACTTGCGCCGCGCAGCGCGATGCGGTCCGGATCGATCTCTTTTTGCGAACGCAGCCACTCCAGAACAACGCGTCCTGCTTCTTGCCAATTCGTCTGCGTCAGATAGATTCCGCGAATGGCGCACTCATTCTGGCCCGGTCCTTCGAGTGCCAGCGTGGCGATGCCGCGCTCGCGCAGGCCGTCGCCGTAGATGGCCGCTCCGCCCTCTTTGTTGCTGTCCAGGCCGGAGATGGACCACACGCAAGGAACGCGGCCCGACCGGTTTGGGGGCAAGTGCAAGTATCCGGGCAAAGTCTTGCCGCTGCCGCCGAACGGCACCTCGACGCGGCGAATCTCGTGGTCCGCGAATTGAATGTATTTCGCGTAGCATTCGTTCTTCTTATCGTTGAGCAAGACGGTGTCGGGCGTGTTCTCGAAGATCGGCCACTGTGCGCCGGCATAAAGATGCGCGGCAAGGAAATAACCCTCACGCGCTGGAATTGTACGTCCGTCCCTCTCGTATTGCCGCGCCTCTCTCTCCCGGCGCACCGCGGCGCGCGTGAATTCGCGCGAAATGTCGTTGAACTTGTGGATGCGCGCGCGCAATCCCGCGGCATCGGCCGCTCCGCCTGGAATGCTGGTTAGGACACCCAGTCGGCCCTGATCCCACTCCGGGCCAAGGGAGGCAATCACGGCGTCCAGCAGCCATCGCTGGTCCTGCCAGCGCGCGAGCTTGCGTTCCACGTTGGGCGTCATGGAAGGCGGCTCAGGCTCGGGAGGGAGCGCAGCGCTGGCCGAACTCTCCAGCAACGATGATCCGGCGCCGCCTACTAAGGAAGCTCCTGCAAGAGTTGCCGCGCCGCTAAGAAATTCGCGCCTCTCAACCAAATTATTCCTTGTGGGAACTGGAAACTTTTCGCTTGGCATGGCATTCCTCCTGCCTTCCTTGAAAGTTTGCGGAAAAACCCAGAACGTTGTCATTCCGAGGCACTCTGCGTGCCGAGGAATCTCTCTTGTCTCTGGATTTCAAACCCAGAGAGATTCCTCACTTCGTTCGGAATGACAATCAAAGGCTGCTTTTCAGCGGCCTGCTGAGCGGAGCGCACGCGGTTTTTCCTTTCGCGCACCGCAGTTCGAAATTGCATGTCCAAATAAAGAAGGGGCCGGAGGTTAGTCCGGCCCCTTGCTTGAGACGTAAAGACTACCAGCTGAGTTTCAAGCCCAATTGCATTGCCCGAGGACCGCCAGAACCAAGTTGCGGGTTGGAGCTGTAGGTATCGGGTGTTAAGCCGATGAAGCCGAAAGGCTGGCCAGTGGGATCCGGGATGCCGCCGCCAGGGCCTCCGGCTGGGTTTGCCCAGTCGGGAGTGTTGAAAAGGTTGAAGATCTCGACGCGGAACTCAGCGTTGAGCCGCTCCTTGATCGTGAAAACCTTGGTCACGGAGAAGTCCACATTCCTGAAGCCGGCGTCGCGGAATATATTCGGCTTCGTGTTGCCGTAGGATCCGTATGCCGCAGGGATCAGGACTGTGTTGCCAACAGAGTAGCAGCCCAGGTTAGCAAGCGAAGCTGACGCAAGTGGTCCGATGGCCGCAGCCTTAGCGTTACAGGTAGCATTGGTGGTCGGAGCGCTCGCATCGCCGCTACCGCCGAAAAATGGAAGCCCGCCGCCACCGTTCTGCCAGCCGCCGTTCGTGTCGGTCCACCCGTGGACCGGCGTGAAATCGGCGGGATTGCCGAAGAGGTTCCATTGCTCACCCAAACTTTGCGCTGCGGTGCCGATCACGTTGGTTCCGCTGAAATCGTTCGATTGATCGGAAAGGCCCCAGGGCAAGCCGCTCGTGACAATCACAACGGTATTGACCGACCAGCCTTCCAGCAGTTGTCCGAAACCTTTCCTTTGGGGAAAGACATAGTTTGCGGAAAGAGTGAAGCGATGCCGGATGTCAAAATCGGTGTTGGCATACATCTGCTGGCGAAGATCTCCGTAGCTGTTCAAAGGAACGGGGAAGTTAGCTGCCGTTCCCTGGTCGGAGGCCATACCCAGAGCATGGGAATACGTATATCCGGACGTGAACGAGAGTCCGTGGTAATTGCGCCCTGTCAGGGTGATTTGCATGCCATTGTAATTAGATTCGTAATTGTTTTGAATCATCGTGATGTAGTTCAAAAAAGAGAAGCAGGAATTCGTGGGGTTGAATACACCACCGGGTCTGTTTGGTCCTACGCCAACTGATGCGGCACAGGGAGCTGTGAACGGCTGGGCTGCCTGCTCGGCATTAGGATCAGGGGCGCAATTAGCTGCGCTGGCCAAGCACGAAGATATGGCCGCCGGTGTCCAACCAGAGCCAGGCAACGGCTGGTTCACGTTGAGCTTGCCCAACAACTTTGTCCCGTGGTTGCCGACATAGCCGATGTCAATCGAGAGGTTGTTGGTGATCGCGCGTTGGATGTCCAGGTTCCAGTTGCTCACGTAAGGGGTGCGGATATTGGGATTCACGCCGTAGACTTCGCAAGGGGAGGGAGCGACCTGATAGATCGATGGATTAGGATTATTAATACCGTCTCCGCAAGCGGGGTTGGCAACGCTTGAGAAAAGAGTCGTCTGCCCGGCAACGGGGAGCGCTGGATTGAATTTTTGCCAAGCTGAACTGATGGGGCCGAGACTTGGCCCAGTGAACGTGAGAGATTGCAGCTGGATATTGCCTGCCAGTGGCTGAGCGGTTGTGGCGCCGGCATTGTAAAGCGGAAGTCCAGTGGGGAAGGTGCGCAGACCGAGCAGGTTGCCCTCGCCGTTCATCACGTCGAAGCTGAGTTGCTCGTAAAGGATACCGCCTCCTCCGCGGATCACGGTCTTGCCATCGCCGAAGACGTCCCAAGCAAAGCCCAGGCGCGGCGCGAAGTTGTTGTGATCTCCGTGGTAGGGATTGTTGGTCTGAACTAGTCCCATAATTGGATCGAAGTTACCCATTAATCCGTTTTGCTCGTGGACAACCGTGTTGAGTTCATAGCGTATGCCCAAATTAAGAGTGAGCCGGGGCTTGATACGCCAGTCATCCTGGAGGAAAGCGGCATAACCTTGGTTGGTGAAGGTCCGCACGGCGTCTCCCAGAAACAAGGCGCTCTGCCTGACATCTCCTTGCATGAAGGTGTCCAGAGGTGAGAGATTCTGAAAACTTTTGAAGCGAATCTGCGACTTGGCGTTCGCCGTTTCGTTAGTGGTGGACGAGTTTAGAATGAGTTCGCCGCCAAATTTGAAGGAATGTTTGCCCTTCAAGATCGAGACATGGTCAAGCAACTCAACGACGCCATCGGGCCCAACGATCTTGGGCCAGCCGACACCGATCACGTTACCCGCCGGATAGCCATTGTAGCCCGCAATTCGAATATCCGGGGCTCCGAAGTAGAGAGGGTTGGTGATCCCGGTCGGGATTTCATAGGTTTGCCCATTAAAATTGTAGTTTGCGGGATTCTGGCTGATGTCATTGCCGAAGAAGGTCTGATAGTAGTGAGAGTATCCAAAGCGGACCTCGTTCACGAGTGTGGAATTCGGGGTGTAAGCCCAATCGCCCGAAAACGCTTGGGACCGCGCATGTTGCGCACTGAGCCACGCATTGGACACCTCACTGCCGGTGGAGTCCACCGCAGTGTTGTCGCCCTGGCTGATGAAATACATGGCCTCCAGCTGATTCTTGTCGTTGACGTGGTAGTTCACCTTTGCCAGTCCGCCGTCAATCGTGTTGTTGCTCGTCATGTTCGCAAATGTGGTTCCCGTTGAGTTCACAGGGAATAAGCCCTGGAACGGAAGGCCACCCGGATCCGTGGTGGCTTTACTCGAATCGAGTCCGCAGGTGGGGGTAAGACCGGCCAGGGATGCGCTAAGTTGAGCGAGTTTGCCGGCAGACAACGCAGAGTTACATGCTGCCATGAGGGCCGCCTGCGTAGGGGTGGAGATGGCGGAAGGATTTCCGATCGCATAGCGTTGGCTCTCAAAGTTCACAAAGTAAAACAGTTTGTCTTTCTTGATGGGGCCGCCCAATGTGGCGCCAAACTGCTCGAGTCCAACCGGCTGTTTCGTCGGATTGGCGCCGTTCGTTGGGTTGAAGTAATCGCGCGCGTCGAAGGCCGTGTCGCGGCCATAGGCATACGCGGACCCGTGTATGGCGTTGGTGCCTGACTTAACGCCGACATTGACGATCGCGCCGGGCTTCCAGCCGTACTCCGCCCGAGGATTTTGCTCGGTCTTGAATTCGTCGATGGCGTCCACTGGCATGACCGTTCCTGCGTCGCCCGCAGCCATGACGGCGTTAAACACGCTCTGGCCCATCCAGGGGTCGCTGGCCATGATGCCGTTGACCATGTACACGTTGTCATGGGGGCGCTGGCCATTGGCACTCTGCGTAAATCCCGCGCCACCGGGGTAGATCGTCACGCCGGGGTTGAGTTGCAGCAAGTTTTCGAAATTGCGGCCGTTCAAGGGGATGTCCTCGATGATCGTGCTTTGCAGCGTGGCGCCCAATTCAGCGTTGGTGGTCTCGATCATGGGGACCGCCTCGTTCACGGTGATGGTCTGCGACACTTCGCCGGGCTGCATCACAAGGTCGACTCGAACCTCTCCGTTGACCTCTAAAAAGATGCCCGAGCGCTCGTAGGCCTTGAAGCCTTTGGCTTCGGCTCGGACCTTATACTTGCCGGGCAGGAGGTTGGGAGCGCTGTACTCTCCCGATTGATCCGCGGTCAAGGTTCGCGGAACGTTTCGGTCCATGTCCGTAACGATGACGGTAGCGCCGGCGATGGCGCCGCCGCTCTGATCGGTAACCGTTCCCAGAATTCGACCGGCCGTGCCTTGTGCAAACAGCGGAGCGCAACTCAAGAATGACAATCCAATCATCAGAAAGAAAACTGCCGCAGCAATTTTCCATTTGGCGGAAAGCAATACCCCAAGCTTCATATAACGTACCCTCCTCGGTTCGTTTCGCAGTCATAGCGAATGAGGGATCGCAACCCTTTGTTGAGGCCACGCCTTTACCTGGTCATGAAGAATGACCAGGATTCGCTACGATCTGCCACCCCTAGAAACAAAAAAAGAAAAAACCATAATGCCCGAGTATTAGGAATATGAAGTACGGCAATAAAATTTAAGCTTAGTCACCAACCCCAATGGGCGCGATACTCGTTCATTCAAAATTAAATGTCAAGTTATGTTTTATACATGGCGGCATTTTCCATGCGGCATGGGAAAAGTTTCCAGCGAGGAATCCGGCCAGATCCACTGGCTACGGACGGGAATCTAAATCTTTCGAGGGAATCGCCGAACCTATCATCGGGCAGACACACTTGGAAGATTAAGTCGATAGTTCCGGCCGAGGATTGGGATTGGAAGTTACGCGGGACCAGATGCGAAACGCGCGCTCATTGCGGAGTCATCCCGCAGGCGGCAAGGAACCGGCTCGGTCCCTTGCCGCATCGCGGAGATTTCTTACTTTTCGAAGTCTTCGAAGGCGCCGTTGTCGGTGCAGGCCAGTTCCATGATGTCCCAATCGGGCTTCAACTGATAATCCGCACAGCCAGCCTCTCGCAGGGGCTCGGGATAAAGATTGGTTGTCATTCAGCTACATCGGCTGCGGCAGCAACACAAAGGGGCCGTCCAGGATATATCAGGACGGCCCCTTTGTTTTTTTCAGATTGATCCGCAGGGATCGATTAGAAGAGAAGCTTCAACCCCAACTGTATTGCGCGCGCCCCGCCGCTTCCGAGCACTGGGTTCGAGCTCAACACGTCGGGCGTATCGGGCCGGAAGCCGAAGCTGGCGCCCGCTAAGGCCGAGGGATCGGTGTAGGAGTTATCGCCTCCCGGTCCTCCGAATGCGTTGGCGAAATTGGGATGGTTGAGCACGTTGAAGAACTCGGCCCGGAACTGCGCCGTCAACCGCTCCTTGAACTTCATCATCTTGGTGACCGAGAAGTCCACATTAGAGAAGGGCACGCCCCGGTATGAGTCACGCCCGGAAGTCCCAGTTGTTCCGAATGCCGGGGGGATCAAGAAGGAGCTGCCCACTGCATAGCATCCGAGATTCGTGAGTGAGGCGACCGCAAGCTGACCATTCGCTGTTGCCTGGGTTAGGCAGGCCGAGTTGGAAGTACCCTTGAAATAGGGAATTCCCCCCTGTCCGCCATTGGATGTCAGCATACTGTTCTTGGAGGTGAAGTCGGCGCGATTGCCGTAGAAGTTCCACTTTTCGCCTTCGGGGGCCGAGCCGCCAATCTCGTTGGTTCCGCTGAAGTCGGTGGTGAGATCGTTGACGCCCCAAGGCATTCCGGTCTCGACGGTGACGATCGAATTGACGGACCAACCCTGGAGGATTTGCCCCGGCGACTTAATCCCGGGGATATTGTAGGTCGCAGAGAAGGTAAACCGATGGGCCATGTCGAAGAGGCTATTGCCGTAAAGCGAATGGGGATTCGCCGAGTCAATGGGGCTGACGAGCCCAGCGCCCCAGTTATCGGAGGTCATGTCCAAAGCGTGCGAATACGTGTAGCCTGTAACGAACGACAACCCATGGGAGGTTCGCTGCGTCAGGGTCACTTGCAAGGCGTTGTAATTGGAATTGCCCAGGTTCGATAGCCAGTTGATATATCCGAGGTACGGGAACTTGCTGTGGAACGGCTGCGCTAGAAGCTCATTCGCGGCCAATGTATTCAAATTGCCTTTCGAAAGACAATTGTTATAGCCCGTCGAGGCGCTCTGGACGCAGTTGAATGCCGGAGTTCCGGCGACCGTCGGACTTCCCCAAGCTACACCTACTGGGGGCTGATTCAAGTCCGTCAACCCAAGATACTTTGTTCCATGGTTGCCCACGTATCCGATATCGAGGGACAGGCTATTGGTGATCTGCCGCTGCAAGTCCACCATCCAGGTTGTGACGTAGGGGCTGCGGAGATGTCGGTCAACTCCCAGGATATTGCACGGCTGCGGCGTATTGCCATTCGTCAAAGTGATTGTTCCGTCCCCGCAGGCCGGTGAAGCGCCAGAAAACAGAGGGGTCGTGCTGTTGTTTGCCCAATTGTTATTTACACCTGCTAGACCAGCACCCGCAAAGAAGGTCGCGGCGCTACTGATGTTGCCGGACCCTGGCTTCACCACCTGCACAGGCAAGCCGGTAACCGGGTCGGTTGTGGTATAGGCCAGCGTGGCTCCCGTGGGGATTGTGCGCAAGCCGACCAGGTTGCCCAAAGCGTTAAAAGTGTCGAAGCTGAACTGCTCATATTCGACACTGCCGCCTGCGCGAAGCACGGTCTTGCCGTCGCCTCTTATATCCCAGGCAAGGCCCAAACGCGGTGCGAAGTTGTTATGGTCGCCGTCATAAGGAGACGGAATTCCATTGCCGACTTGGAGCAGCCCCGCGTTGGGGTCGAAGTTGCCCATCAACCCATCGCGCTCTTTCATGACCGTGTTGAGCTCGTACCGCACGCCGAGATTCAGCATCATCCTTGGTTTTATGCGCCAGTTGTCCTGGATGAAGAACGCAAACCCGTTGCTGCTGATCTGACGCTGGAAGTCGCCGCTGGAGAACCGGGCTCGGTTCGAAATACCCTCGAAAAAGTTTTGTAGGGCGGGGAGCCCCGTGGCGCCCGAGGTGTCGCCGAACCGGAGATAGCCCTTGGTGTATTGCGTGACGTTGTTGGAGCTTTGCAGGTTGAGGATTTCTCCCCCGAAGATGAAGGTGTGATTCCCGTGCAGGTAAGACAGGTGCTCCACGATATTGAGCACGCCGTCAGGGCCCACATACTTGGGCCAGTTCAATCCAAACTGCATGTTATAGCCGCCTTGCCATTGCGTTTGTGGGAAGCCAAAATAGGCCGGGTCTGTTTGCCCGGTGTTGATCGTATAGGTATGGCCATCCAGAGTGTAGGTTGCCGGATTCTGAGTGGAGTCATTGCTCAGGAATATCTGGTGGTAATAGGAGTAGCCGACTCGGCTCTCAATCGTCCAGCTAGAGCTCGGCGTAAAGACCCAGCCCGCCGAGAATACCTGGGAGCGAGCGAATGTGTCTGTCAGCCAGGCGGTATTGATTTCGGCGGGCGGATTGTCCACCGCAACTCCCGATCCCTGGCTAATGAAGTACGATGCATACACGCTGTTCTTGTTATTAACGTGGTAATCGACTCTCGATATGCCGGCGTAGATTTTGTTCGTGGTGCCGATGTTGGAATTTACGTTGGCTCTCTCTCCCGCCGGTCCGGTCGCGGGAAGGAAGAAGCCCGGATACCAAGACTGCTTGTTGCATGAGGTGTCCAGACCAGCGAGTTGCGCGCTTAGCGCGGTAAGTTTCCCCGCCCCGAGGGCTGCCTGGCAGGCGCCGATCAGGCCAAAATTCGGATCGTTCGCTCCCGCCCCGTCGGTAACTGGAACCGTGTGTTGCGCCGGGCTGCCAACGTTGTACATCTGCTCTTCGTAGTTCGCGAAGAAAAAAATCTTATCCTTCTTGATGGGTCCGCCTACCGAGGCGCCGAATTGCTCGACGTCGAGGGGCGCGACGGGATTGGGTTGCGGGTTAAAGAAGTTCCGGGCATCCCAAGCGCCATCCCTCCCATAGGCGTACGCGGTGCCGTGGAGTGAGTTCGTGCCGGACTTGATACCGACGTTGACAACGGAGCCCGGCTTCCAGCCGTATTCCGCGCCGGGGTTCTGCTCGGTTCGGAATTCGTCGATGGCATCGATCGGCAGGATGGTTCCGGCATCGCCCGCCGCCATGTTGGCATTCATGACGCTCTGGGCCATCCATGGATCGTTGCTGTTGATCCCGTTCACGGTGAACATGTTGTCGTGCGGCCGCAGGCCGTTGGTGCTCTTGGTCCAGGCGCTGCCGCCGGGATAGATGGTGACGCCGGGCCGCAGGGCCAGCAGGTTTTGAAAGTTGCGGCCGTTCAGCGGCAAGTTGTTGATTTCTTCGTTTTGGAGAGCGCCGCCAATCGTTGCGTTGGTGGTTTCCACGAGCGGGGCCGTTTCTTCCACAGTGATCGTCTGCGTTTGTTCGCCGGGCTGCAGAGTAACGTCAACGCGCAATTCTTGACCCACTTCAAGGGTGAGATTCTGCCGTTCAAAGGTCTTGAACCCCTTTAACTCAACGCGAACTTTATAAGTGCCTGGAAGCAGGTTCGGTGCGTTGTACGCTCCCACATCTTCCGTGGTCAGAATTCGCGTGGTACCTCTCTCTACGTCCAGGATAGTCACTGTGGCGCCAGCGACCACGCCGCCGTTTGAGTCCACGACCGTTCCGACAATGCGGCCTGCGCTGCCTTGAGAGAAAAGCGGAGAACAAACTAGGAGTGACAATCCAATCGTCAGGAAAAAAACTACCGCAGTACTTTTCCACTTGGCGGAAAACAATACCCCAGGCTTCGTAGAGAAATTCTTTTCTTCCCGAAATGCACACAGGCATTCTTCGACAATCATGGCTTTTCCCTCCATTGAATTTAATATGTCGTAGATTCAACAACGCCATGAGAAATTGAAACATTTCTCATCCTTGCAACTCAGATAGGCGCTATTTCAAGAAAAAATGGGGGGCGAGCTATCTGCTGCGCGTTGAACTAGAGGCAGGGGACAAACACCAACATGCTCATTGTCGAAAGCTAACCTAAATGAAAACCAATTAATCTGACCGGGTCGAGCCGAACTAGACACGAGGAGCCATTCTTTTTCCAGCAGCGTAAAAGATCTGCGAACATGAGGGGCGGAAATCCTGCAGCTCTGGCTGGTACGCGGGTTGATTACTGGAGAATCCGGGACCGTGTCGACAGCAGCGACAAAGAGCAGAAGGCAAATCAAACATGCGGCATATTTGACTTTCAAAGCGCCCTCGAATAGGAAGAGACTATTCCCTTAACGAGCATCCCATTTCACGGGAACAAATATTCCACTCCGTACAGGAATACACGGACCTTTGTCACAACCGAACCGGGATTCCCATTTTGACTTCCCGGCCGACCGACAATCTGCACGTGACCGCCTCAGTCTGCAATGGTTCAACCGGGTTCTCGACCGCATAGCCTTTTCTGCCGTTGCGGGAAAATCCCAGAGCCCAAAGTTTTGAGGCCACGTCTTTACCTGGTCAAGAATGCTGGCCAGGATTCGCAATGATCTGCCACTTACAGAAACAAAAGAAAGTGCCAGAATGCCCGAGTATTAGGAATTTGAAGTATGAGAAAAGACTTGAACCCCGACGACAACCCCCTCTAATTGGCGCAATCTTGTTCCATTCAAAATTAAATGTCAAGTCCAATTTTACAATTTTCGGATGGTCCCAGGCGGCATTGGAAAGGTTTTCAATGAGGAATTCGACCGGCGTCACTGGCTACAAATGAGGATCCGTCTTCCTTAATTTGGGAGAATCCCCGAGCGATTCATTGGGCAGACACAATTAGAAGATCGCATCGGAAAATTAGAATGGGAAGGTAAGCGAGGATCAGCCGCGAAATGCACTCTCTTTGCGGAGTCATCCCACAGGCGGCAAGGAACCGGCTTTGTCCCTTGCCGCATCGCGGAGATTTCTTACTTTTCGAAGTCTTCGAAGGCCCCGTTGTCGGTGCAGGCCAGTTCCATGATGTCCCAATCGGGCTTCAGCTGAAAATTCAACTGAGTTTTCCATGGTTTTACGAGCGCTTTCGGATCATCTATGGTGATATCGATCGTCATGTTATCGCGATCGACGCGGTGGAAGCGCTCGATGACGTGCAACTGGTCGCTGTGCGGATGGCCATCGCGGTCGAGCCAGGTCTTTTCGTTAAAACCGACCGTGTCGACGACCAGCGTGTCACCATCCCACTTGCCAATCGAGTGGCCCATGTAGGTGGGGAGGAGATCATCGGGATGCGCGCGGCCGTCCATGAATATTTGGCGCACGGTGTGGTCATATTCGTAAAGCATGATGATTTCCTTGGGAGTCTGCACGATTTGAAAGGGAAACGGCTGGAGATAAATTCGCGGAGTGCCTGGAGGAAGGCACTGTCTCAGAACCGGGTCGTCGGTTTCCTTAAGCGAATGCGTCCTAGGACCGTTGGAAGGCTTGTTGGCCATGTATTTCTCGGTCCCCCAGGCAGTCATCTCAGGCGGCTCGGCCGTGTAGGTGCTGCCGGTATACTTTCGCTGAGCGGGCGTGGAGTGCATGTTCCAGACACCCGAAAGATCGTGTGCCGGGGCGGGCGCGGATGCCGCCGCCGGCTTTGCCGATCCTGATTGTTGAGCGGTCTGCGCGGGCAGAGCAGAGGAGAGCGCCGCAGCCGCGACCCCCGCGAGAATGAACGTGACAACGAGATTCCTCATCCGGAAACTCTCCCTTGGAGAAAGGATTATGTGGCTTGAAACTTTGCAGCAACGATAACGAATTTTCTAGTTCCCCATACCGGTCGCAAGCTCTTCGCCAGTGCCCAGCACCACCTTCTGAATCCAAATTTCGTGAGAGCCGCTTTTCGTGGGATAGCCGCTGATGGTGATCGTGTCGCCGGTCTTAATGGAGCTCTTCGTCCACCCAACCCTGGTCAAACGATTGGGGCTGGTGAGTTCCCCTTGCCATTTCTGGGTCGTTCCGGAATCGTCTTTGGCTTCCCAGTAAATTTGGACGTGAGGATTGACGAACTCGAATCCGGTCACCACTCCCTTTACGGTAATTGTCTTGTTCGTATCGTAGTTCGCCGTGCCATGGTGCGCGAACGCCACGCTAGTAATCGTCAAAAGCCCTATACACAGGGCCAGAAAGGTCACTCGAGTATTTTTCACGTTCTCCCCCATCCATTCGATTCGCGATTTCTCGCGGCATTTCTGTCGGAGAACACCCATCGCGGCTCCGACACTATATATAAGACGAATTATAAGGCAAGATTGTTTCAAAAAATTAGCAATCGTTAGCAGATTCTCGGAAGTGGCGCATCGCCCGAATCAGGATAATATTGACACGTCTAGGCGGCAGGCATATAAGGCTTGAGAGCGTGCCTATGTTCTGTGCCACGCCAACAATACAAATCTCAGCGTCGAAACATCAGGAAGGGGATTCATGCGTAAAGTCTTGCTGGCAGTTTTTGCGATTGGTGTGGGTTGCTTGATTGGATTTTCCTTTGGCAGCAATCCCTGGACTGTCCATGGGCAGGGAAATTCGGGCAGCATCGCGGCGGTCCCGGGCGTGGTGGGAGGCCAGGACACCTTCGGTCCTTATGATGTCGACAAAAATTGGCCGGCCAACATCAGCACGTTGCCCGGAAACGAACAATGGACCTGGGGAGCGGGGCAGGGAATCTACGCGGAGAATCCGAATCGAGTTTTCCTGCTATTCCGCGGCGAGCTGCCGAACATCAAGCGGCCGGCGGCAAAACTAATTCCCGAATTCGGACCGAGCTTGATCTATCCGATCGGCCGGTTGCCGTGGCGGGACGCTACGGTTTCGGCTCTGCCGGGAGCGGGCGGAACGGGTCAGGATCCGGACGATGGGCCAAAGCTTTGGATGGAGGGAAAGGGAGTCGTGGGCGTGGATGCCAAGTGGGAACACTGCCTGACCATCGTGGACGCGACGGGAAAAATCGTCGAGACCTTCCCGCAGTACGACCATCTGTTCAAGCGGCCGCACTACGTTACGATCAATCCCTATGATCCGGAGAAACACATCTGGATCGTGGACGATCACATGCACGCCATTTATAAATTCACGCATGACATGAAGGAGCTCGTGCAGACTCTGGGCACGCCCACCGTACATGGCGCCGATGGCACGCACTTCAACCGGCCAACGTTCCTATCCTGGCTGCCCGATAGCACCCTGTTTGTGGCGGACGGATACAACGGCACGCGCGTCGCGAAGTTCGATAAGGACGGTAAATTTCTGCAGGACTGGGGCATGAAGGGTACGCCTCCGAATGACACACGCCCCTATTACATGAATAACGTCCATGGAGTTGCAATCGATCCGGTGACCAAACACGTTTTCGTGAACGACCGTGGCAACCATCGCGTACAAGTCTTCGACGAAAATGGAAAATATCTCTATGAGTGGAGCATGGGCCGGGAACCGTCCGATGTGCACCTTCTGTATATCGGAGCCGACCGAACCTTGTGGGCCTATGACCGCGGCACGTCCAAGATGCTGAAGTACGATCTCGAGGGACACTTCCTGTACTCCTGGGGCACCTGGGGAGATTTTCCAGGCGGCTTCTGGGGAGTGCACGGATTCAGCGTCGATCAGGACGGCAATTTCTACACCGCCGAAGTGGATAATGGGCGCGCGCAAAAATTTACTCCGCGTCCAGGAGCGAATCCCGCGTACTTGGTCAGCAAGCCGATTTACTCGGCGTGGAAATAAGGGCCTCGCGTCTGCATGATGGTTCGTTGGGGCGGACGTTTTTTGGATTATCTGAATCTATACCCCCACCCTCGCCGCGGCGAGGGTGGGGCCTCCGGCACCCGGTTAGACAAGTTAGCGATATTTGAAATGGAAGCTTGAGGCCGCCTCGGTGTCACGCTATGCTTTCCGCGTCACCGAGGCTGTCTTGTTTTCGTGCCAAATGAAAAACGCAAGAGTGTTTTCCTAAAGACCGGAGATCGGGGTGCGAATGAAAAATTTTGAAAAAGTGGAAACCGAAAAGTTGCGGGAAGAAACTGTTGCCGGAAACGGTTTGATTAATCGGCGCGCACTATTGCGGGGCGCGCTCTTCTCCGCCGGGATCGCGGCCGCGAGTGCGGGCATTGTGCAGGCTGATGACAGCATTGGCGCCAATGCGCCGGAATGGATGAAGACGCCTGGCCGGCCCTTCTCCGCATACGGCACGCCGTCTCACTGGCAAGAAAAAGTGCAGCGTATCTTCACGATCGCGCCGGGGCGCGCCGGAACAGGTTCCTCGCGCACCCCACTTCACTTGCTGGAGGGAACAATCACGCCAGGTGGATTGCATTATGAACGTCATCATAATGGCGTCCCGGATATCGATCCCGGGCAGCATGAATTATTCATTCACGGAATGGTGAAGCGGCCGCTGGCCTTTTCGCTCGACGCGCTGATGCGCTATCCGATGGAGACGCAGATCCGTTTTATCGAGTGCTCGGGCAACAGTGGGATCTTTAACCAGCCGCAGCCCCAGCAAGTGACCGCCGGAGAATTGAACGGCCTCCTCTCCTGCTCGGAGTGGACCGGAGTGCGGCTTGCGACTCTGCTCGCGGAAGCTGGTGTAACAAAGGAAGCGAAGTGGGTGGTCGCGGAAGGCGCCGACGCAGCCGCAATGAGCAGGAGCATCCCGCTTGAGAAATGCATGGACGACGCGATGGTCGCTCTGTATCAAAACGGAGAAGCGATTCGCCCGGAGCAGGGCTTTCCGATGCGCCTCTTGCTCCCGGGCTTCGAAGGCAATATGAACGTGAAATGGCTGCGCCGTCTAAATGTGACCGATGCGCCGGTGGATGCCAGGGATGAGACTTCGCACTATACGGAATTGATGCCGGGCGGAAAGGCGCGTCAATTCATGTTTCCCCAGGGCGCGAAATCCGCGATCATCAAGCCGTCATTTGGAATGAGCATGAAAGGGCCCGGGCTATACGAAGTCTCCGGACTGGCATGGTCAGGAGCGGGCCGGATTTCGAAAGTGGAAGTCTCCGCGGATGGCGGCCAGACCTGGGCCACCGCGGCGCTGAGCGAGCCGGTATTGTCGAAGGCTGTGACGCGCTTCCGTCTGCCGTGGCACTGGGATGGGAGGCCTTCCAAGCTGATGAGCCGGGCCACGGATGAGACTGGCGGCACGCAGCCCACCAGGGCTAGCTGGCTTGCTCAATTTGCGCCGGGTCAGCAGTATCACTTCAATGGCATTCAAATTTGGGGCATAGAGGCCGATGGGACGGTGAAGAATGTCTACGCCTAGATTTGCTTTTCTTTTCTCCGCAGTGGCGTTTTTCCTGTTGCCGTCCGTGTGTGGCGCGCAAGGACCCAACCTCGGACGTCCGCTCTCACCCGAAGAAATTCGAAAGATAGACATCACTGTAGCTCCCGATGGAAAGGGGCTGCCTCCGGGCAGCGGATCTGTTTCGGCGGGCGCCGTGGTTTACGCCAAATCCTGCCAGTACTGCCATGGGGCGCAGGGCGGGGGGAAGCCACAGGATCAACTCACGGGAGGCGTTGGTTCACTCGCATCCGGAAAGCCGGTCAAAACGCCGGCGAGCTATTGGCCAGTCGCCACTACGCTGTTCGACTATATTCGGCGGGCAATGCCGATCACATCGCCGCAGTCATTGACGAATGATGAAGTCTACGCGGTGACGGCTTATATTCTGTCCATCGACGGCATAGTTCCGCCGGATGCAGTACTTGACGCTAAATCTCTGCCGCGCGTTAAAATGCCGAACAGAGATGGCTTTATAAGTTGGTGGCCTAAGCCGCCGCGGTGAATTGTCGGTGGAGGAAAAGAGCCGGCGGTTTCACCTCTCTAGATTTTCCAGTCGGGCGCGGCGACGTATTCGCGGGTGATGTCGGCGACGGTCCGGGTGCCGCAGTTGCCCATCGCGAGTTTCAGTTCGCCCTGCATGATTTCGATCACGCGATCGACCCCGGGCTGGCCGAAGGCTCCCAAACCCCACAGGAAGGGACGTCCAATCCCAACGGCTTTGGCGCCGAGCGCGAGGGCTTTGAATACATCCGTGCCGCGGCGAAATCCGCCGTCGACGTATACAGGAATGCGGCTGCCGACTTCGGCCACGACTTCGGGCAGCGCTTCGATCGTCGCGCGCGAAGTTTCCGTCGAGCGTCCGCCGTGGTTCGATACGAGCATGCCGTCGACGCCGTGCTCGACGCATAGCCGCGCGTCCTCGCGCGTGTCCATCCCCTTGATGAAGAGTTTTCCCTTCCAGGTTTTACGGAGGCGATCGAGGAAGTCCCAGTCCAAGGCAGGATTCTGTGTTTTCACCCCGGTCATGTCGATGCCATCGTACATCGGCCGTTCTTTTATAGTAGGCCCCGCCGGAGTTTCGTGGCAGTTGAGGCACACGCGCAGATCCTTGCCGCGCGTGCGGAGGTAGGTTTCACTGTTGCGGCCCGTGGTGTTGTCGACCGTAAGCGCGACGACCGGACACCCCGCGGCTTCCACGCGCCGCAGAATTTTCTCGGTCGCATCCCAGGAGGTCGTCGCGTACAGTTGATACCAGACTGGCTGGCCGCGTTCTTTGTTGACGTCTTCGACCGCCGTCGAAGTTGCCGTGGACAGAATCTGCAAAGTTCCACGCGCTTTTGCTGCCCGCGCAACGGACAATTCGCCATCGGCAAAGAACGATTTTTCGCCGCCGGTCGGGGACAGGAAGATCGGGCTGTTGTACGTGGTACCGAAAAGATCGACGTGCATGTCTACTTTGGTGGCGTCGCGCAACCGGCGCGGACGCAATTCCACGTGCTTGAAACCTTCGCGATTGGCGCGGAGCGTCGCGTCGTCGTCGACGCCACTCGCCATGTACGCCCAATGGCCTTGCAGGACCTTGCGGTGAGCGGCCTCCTCGAAATCGAAAACGTCGAAGGCGCCGGCCGGGCTGGTGATGACGTCGGAAGTTTCCTGCATGCTCTGGGCGAGGCCGCTTTGCTCGAAGAAAGCGGCGACTCCGCCGAGCGCCGCAACGTAGGGGCTTGCGGCCAGAAATTTTATAAATTCACGCCGAGCGGTTGATGTGGATTGGGTCATAATGGTTGCCGATTGTAGCGCTTCCCGTTCTTGCTGGCCAGATGCAACTTTCCCACGAAGTTCAACACGGATAATTCTGCGGGATTCAACCCAGAAACAATATGGCCGTTCCCACGGAGCGGCCTCGGGTGTATAAGTAGGCCCATCCGGAAGGGCCAAAAGAAAATCGAAGTCAGCGAATAATTGGAAAGCGAACATGCCGACTCGCAGAGAATTCCTGAAGAGTGTGTCACGCACAACGGCGGGAATCTTTTTCGCAGGTTGCTGCTGTGCTGATTCTTCATTGGGTTTTGCGCCGAGCCTCCAACAATCCGCCGCACAGCCTGTCGCCAGCCGCAAACGCAGGGAAGTCGTCGTTAGCGGTCGCCGGACGGCGGTTGTGGACATCCATGCTCACGTTCGAGTGCCCGAAGCCTGGGACCTCGTCAAGGACCGCATTGGGCGCGAGGGCCGCGCCGGCGACGTGCAGTTGGCAAATCCGGACAGCCCGGCCAACATACACAATGACGTTGAAAAACGTCTCGCGGATATGGACGAAATGGGAATTGATGTGCAGGCCGTCTCGGTCAACCCCTTCTGGTATTGGGCGGATGTGGATCTCGCGCGCAAGATCGTCCAAATTCAGAACGAGAAAATCGCGGAACTCTGCGCCGCGCACCCGAAACGTTTCGCCGGCCTGGGCAGCGTGGCCCTGCAGCATCCGTCGCTCGCCGTCGAGCAAATGGAAGACGGCGTGAAGAATCTGGGAATGCGCGGCTTCGCCATCGGCGGCAGCGTCAATGGAGACGATCTTTCCGCGCCCAAGTTTCATCCGTTTTGGGCGAAGGCCGAGGAGCTGGAGACGCTGATTTTTATTCATCCGCAATCCGCAGGGGCGCCGATCGACGAAAAAAGGCTGCGGGGAAATGGATTTTTGGACAATGTCGTCGGACACCCGCTGGAGACTACTCTCGCGCTCACTCATTTGATTGAAGACGGAACTCTGGATCTTTTTCCGCGGTTGAAAATCTGCGCGGCGCACGGCGGCGGCTACCTGCCATCCTACTCGAGCCGGAGCGATCAGTGCCTGACAGCGTTTCCCAATCTTTGCAAGCCTCTGAAGAAGCTTCCGACCGAGTATCTGAAGCAGCTTTATTACGATTCCGTGCTTTTTACGCCCGAGGACATGAGGCATTTAATTGCTGTGGTTGGCGCCAGCCAGGTCGTTGTGGGGACCGACTATCCCACGCTGTGGAATCGCACTCCGGTGGATCGGATTCTCGCCGTACCTGGATTGAACGACGAGGAGCGGATTTCGATTTTCAGCAACACCGCGGCGAAGCTGCTCAAGATTAGTGTTTGAACTCGCTAAAACGAAGGAGACGACATGAAAAGGCAAGACGGTGAGACAAGCCGGAATCGTCGCAATTTTTTGAAGGCCGCGAGTGGCGCGGCAGTTGCGTTCGCCGCCACGAAGAGCACTTTCGCACAAAGCCAAAGTTCCAAATCCGCGCCGCAAAAGGAACACGGGCGAACCGCCCCGCCGGACCGAGGTCTCTGGATCACGTGGTACGACCTGCCAATGGAGGGCCGCGACGCATATTTTTCATGGCTTCATGGCACGTATCTTCCCGACCTCTTGAAGCGCCCCGGCTACTTGTGGGCGGCGCACTACGCGTCGCAGGATCTCGAAGGCGGCGCTGAGAATTCCACGCGGTACAAACATGTCGACGATCCCAAAGTCGGCAAGGGGTATCACTACATGCTCCTGATTGCGGCGACGGATGCGGGCGTATTCGGCGACCCTGTCCCGAGCTTACTCAACGCGGCGCTGCCGGAACAAGGGAAGAAGATGCTCGCCATGCGCGTCGGTGAGCGCGTGAACCTTTTTACCGAGACTTGCAGACGCGAGGGAACCGCGCTTGGCGCTTATAAGGAAGGGATGACGGGCGCTCCGTGTATTCAAGTAGGGAGCTTCGATTGTGCATTGGAATTCGAGGAAGAAATGCACGCCGGATATGTGCTGGAGCGGCTGCCGAAGATGTGCGCTACTCCTTCTTGCGTCAGGACCCGGAAGCTGAATTCTGTCGCCGGATGGGCGAAGCACGGTATTCTTTACGAGTTCGCGTCCAAGGAAGGTTTTGACCGGGACTACGCGCCCGCAGTTGCAAATTCGCCCTTAGGTTTGAACGGACACTCCGTGGTTCCAAATCTGGTCCACGCGCCGAACGGGCCCAACAGCGCGCTCAGAATTTGGCCGCCGGTACCGAAAGCGTAGTGGATCGCTGGAAGGGTTGAGTAGCACAGACTTCAGCCTGTGGGGTTTCGGGCGTGCAGGAATCAAACCCCACAGGCTGAAGCCTGTGCTACTAAAACCTACTCCAAATCGACTTTTCAGCATCTGATTGGCGCGACAAAAAATCGAAGGGATAGATTCAATGACCACACTTTCCAGAAGAGAAATGCTCCTGACCCCAGTGGCGCTGGCCGCCACGAGCGCCATGTCGGCTGCCGTCGGCGGAGAAGATGACGCTCGCCATGCACCAGAACACCTCGAACGGGGCGGGCTACCGCAAATCGCTGGAAGGCTGGGCGCGCGCGGGAATCAAGAATGTTGAGATCACGAATATCCTGCTGGACGAATTCCTGAAGACCGACGATCTGGCGGCTGCCCGCCGGGTGATCACCGACCTGGGTCTGAACCTCGTCCACGCCGCGACTGGCGTGACGGAAATCTGGGAGCCGAATCCCAATCGCGCCGCCGCGCTCGATAATCTTAAGAAGCGCTGCGAAATGTACGCGAACATGGGACTGAATCGCGTTTACTCACCCACCACATGCAGTAAGAAAGTCACGGAGGACGACTACAAAGCCGGAGTGGACAATATGTATGACGCGGGAGACGTAGCCAAGCAATTCAACACGTCGCTCCGGATCGAATTCCTTCGCAGCTCGACATTTATCTCCACGCTGCCGACGCTGCTGAAGATGACGCGAGCGGCGGCGCATCCAAACATCGAGCCCATGCTGGACTGCTATCATTTCTGGTCCGGCCTCAACAAGTTCGAGGATCTCGATACGCTCCGCGCCGGGGAAATTGGCCACGTGCACTTTCAGGATGTGCCCGATATGCCGCGTGAGTTATTGGATCTATCCACGCGA
This sequence comes from uncultured Acidobacteriota bacterium, assembly GCA_963833595.1. GTDB lineage: Bacteria > Acidobacteriota > Terriglobia > Acidiferrales > UBA7541 > Palsa-360. The sequence goes on from CAWHYM010000023.1 coordinate 45,001, forward strand.
ATTATTCCCGGCGACGGAATCAGTCCGCTGACCCGAATTCTGGGCAAGCTCGCCGAAAAGGGATATGCCGGTCCACTCTCGGTGGAACTCTTCCTGCCAAAATTCCAACAAGGCGATCCCTACGAGGTCGCCCGCGAAATCCGCGTGAAGTCCGAAGCCGTCATGCGCCAAGCTGGCGTGGCGTGAAGGTCGGACCTCCTGCAAAGCAACTTCCAGTTTGATATTGCGAGTCTTCTCGAAATTAGGACATCACCGGCGTTTGACACTATTTTCCACGCGATGCTAGAGTGAATTACACAAGGCCGAGGTAGCTCAGTTGGTAGAGCAGTCGATTCGTAATCGACAGGTCCCCGGTTCAAGTCCGGGCCTCGGCTCCAGCAATTCTGCAACTTCTTTTACCTCTGCGAATTGATCGTACCTCGCGGGCTATTAAGGTCGGCTACTGAGAAGCTCGGCTATGTTCAACTTTGGCCCGCCCCCAAAGCTCCTCGCTCGCGATCCGCGCGCCTTCGGCCATGGCCTCCAGCTTCGCCCACATGATCGTGGGATGAACGCGCCGGTTGAATTGCTCCTGTGCAAAGCCGCAATCGGTGCTGGCGATGACGTTCTCACGGCCCACGAGGCTGGCGAAACGCAATATGCGTTCAGCCACAAGCTCCGGATGTTCCACCACATTCGTGCCGTGGCTGACGACGCCGGGGGCTAGTATCTTGCCTTCAGGCAGCTTGACGTCTTTCCAGACGCGCCATTCGTGTTCGTGGCGGGGATTGGCGGCCTCGATGAGGTAGGCTCCAGCACGGACCTTGAGAATGAGATCGACGATCTTCCTCAACGGAACGTCCGTCGTGTGCGGTCCCGGCCAGCTTCCCCAGCAAACGTGGTAGCGCACGCGATCTTCAGGGATTCCTTCCAATGCGTGGTTCAGGACATCGACGTGGCGGCCCACCCATCGGTAGTAGTCATCGAAGCTTGCCGGGGGCACCATCCTGTCATACGTCACTGCGGCGCGGGCATCGTCCAGTTGCAACAGAAAGCCGGCGTCAACAATGGCGCGGTATTCCGTCCTCAGCGCCTCTGCCAAGGCGATCACGAGTTCTTCGTCGTTTCGGTAGTATTCGTTCTTTCGGTCTGGGATGGCGCTGGATGGAGCAGCCACGGGAAGGAATGCCTCTTCCACCTTCACACCCTGCAGCCCCGCTTTCAGGTTGTCGATGTCATGCTGAAGTTCGCCGAGGCCAGTGTACTTAACAGGGGCGACACACACCGCTTCTCGCTTCGTTACATTCGACCAGGTGCGCTCGTTTCCCCCTTCTAGTTCCGCGTAAAACTCCTTGAAACGCTCCCTGTCCGCGCCCCGCGCAAACGGATCGGCGCCGGGCTGGATCGGGCGCAACTCGAAGCCACTCACGCGCTTCAGCGCATAGAGCGACCAACTGGTGGACTTGCCAAATTCGCCGTCGTTGACAATGTCGATGCCCGCCTGGGCTTGCCGCCGCACGACTTCGGCGACGGAATCTTTGAGGCATTGCTCGTAAGCCCGCGCGTCAACGGCCTCGCCGTTCTGCTGCGCGCGCACGAGCTCAAGAAGCCGGGGCGGACGGATCAGGCTGCCAACATGCGTTGTCAGAATTCGATTTGAGCTGCGTTTCATCGAGAGTGGCCCTTAAGGTTTGAATTCGATCAGGATATTGCGAATCGGAACTGTGCCCACATCCTTGGAGGCGTGGACGACCGCGGGCCTCCAGATTACGACATCAGGGACCAACTCCCTGGTTTCTTCTTTCCCGTCCGCCCACTGCTGCACTTGCGTATCGTTGAGGAAAATTGCCAAACGCAAGTTATGGCTGTGGGGCGCGCTGTACTCGCCTGGCTGCATCTTCTCCGCAAACACGGTGAAATCTTTTCCGTCGTACAGGATCTTGTTGCCCGGTGGCGGAGGCGTTCCGGCGCTTGGAGGCATCACTTTGGGATGCGCCGGTTTGATTGCGACCTCGAGGAAATCTCCAGTTTTGGGAGGAGAGTAGCGTTCGCCTGTCTTGAATGCTTTGATGTCGCCTCGCTCCATTTTTTGACCATTCACTTCGACGGAGCCGAGGGCCACCACGACACGCTCTCCGCAAGAAGCCGCAGCCGCCGCGCACGGCGCGCTATTTTTGAACACTCGAACGAAATCATTTTCAAGCAGGGGACTCGTCTGAATGGCCTGAAGAAAAAACAGCGCCACAAGCATCATATTCATATTCGTTGCGCCTCTCCGTATCGTTGGTGCGAAGCCGCGCGTAGTGTACCGCATTCTGCGCTCACTTTGCGGCGAGGATTTACTTGCGAATCATTCCGAGGGTTTTGTGGCACAAACTTCAGCCTGCGGGTGTTTCCGTCCAGGAAATCCAAAACTCGCAGGCTGAAACCCGTGTCACTGGCTCTGCCTGGACGCATTGGGTTTGCGTTCAACGAGTGAAGGGATGTGGCGTGAGTGGCTGGTAAGAAATCCGCAATAATTGGACAATCGGAATTCCCCGGATACACATGGAATTCGGTTCGGGGAACTGTGGAGATATTTCAATCGTTGAGGAGTTTCGCGACTACGTCCGCAGCGTTGTAAGTTAGCCCGTTAGGCGGTAGAAAGCGACCGAGCGTCGTTAGGTCGTTGCCGGAGGTAACCACACCGATCTCCGTTAACTTCCCATTTCGCGCCTGGGGATGGCCGATCGTCGCAAGCAGCGCGTTGCATAGGCATCTCTTTCCTGTCGTTTCCTCCGGATTCCCCCCCTTGCTGACGTATACCGTCAGGGGCTCCGCGGAACAGCGGTAGCCAATCGCGCCCTCAGGCGTTCGGTAGGTTTCGCGCAAATATCCAAGGTCGCAGATGCGCGGCCTTGCCAAATAAACTTCCTGATCTGACAACGTGCCTTCCAGTTGCACAACCTTGAAAGGGAAACTTGTGGGAGAAGCCGATGAATTGGTCACGACTCGCGCTTCCGAGCGGGCAACCTTTTCGAGGATCGCCTGCTTGTAATCACTTCTCAAGCCTGACTCCTCACAGAATGCGAACGCAGTCCCTACCTGAATTCCAGCAGCGCCAACACTCAAGGCTTCGCGCAATCTTTCCGGCGAGCCGTAACCGCCCGCAAGCCAGAATGGCCGCCCTAATTGGCGGATCTTATCGATGTCCACCTGGTCGCGCTCCCCGTAGATCACTTCACCGGTATCGTCCACCTGCAATTTTCCGCGAGGTGGTGCATTGTGGCCCCCAGCGGTGTGCCCCTCGATGACGAATCCCTCCACGCTGCCGTTGGCTTTCTTGAGCATCGCCGCGGCGAGTACATTTGAGGAAATAATTGCAAGAAACCGGGGACGGGCAAGCGGCGGAAGATTTCCCGCCGTGAACTTCGCGGGATCGAACGCCAGTTCCGCTTCCTCGCCCTCCTGCGCGCCCGCCACATGCAAGGGATAGGTTGCGGGCAGGTGGTGAACAAATCTGTCAAGCACCCCAGGGATCTTCACGGGTATGCCTGCGCCCATCAGGATGTATCCGACTCCAGCGAGCATTGCTCCGTACAGTGAAGGCAGGTGGGGGACCTGGATTTTTTCCAGGTAGTTGATGCCTACCGGATTGTCATGGCCTTCGCGCGCAAGAAACACTTCGACAAAGTTGGCTACGATACATAGCTCTTCGCGTTCCCGTGGGCCATTTTTCTCATGCAAGGGCAAAGTTTTGTATGGCGCTCTCTCGTGCTTGCCGCCCGGAACGTAATATTCCTGACGGATGCGCTCCGCCATTTCGCGGAACGGGAAATGATCAAGGCCGCGGCGCATGTGTCCGCCGGGATCGCCGTCCTGCAATCGCCTAACTAAGATCTGATCCAGAGCCGTACCCGAAACAACGCCTAGATGACCGATTTGAGAGACGGCCTGCGCAAGCCGCCAATTCGAGACTCCCGCGCCCATGCCGCCTTGAATGATCGTCGGATAATTACTCATGTCCCAGATCTTGTCATGGCGCGAGGAATCCGACTGTAAAAGTTTTGTAATTCTATTGGAGGGCAATTCCTCGTGGAACGCCGTCAATTCACCATACGGCGAACGCTTTCGAGCGCCTGGCGCGCGAGCGTGTAACGCGGCTCGATTGACAGCGACTTCTGAAAGAGTTCGCGGGCGCGGTTGATCAACCCTTTGGCGAGATAGACGCGGCCGAGATTGAAGTAAGGGAAGTGCCGCGGTTCATAGCGCTTTGCGATCAGGGCCTGCTCGAGCCACGGAATGGCTTCGTCATAGCGGTTGAGGTCGATCAGGTAGACGCCAATATCGTTGTACGGATTGCCAAAGTCAGGATCGATCTCGATGGCGCGCTTACATTCCGCGATTGCTTCTTCAATTTTTCCCTGGAAGTGATACGTCCAGCCGAGAAATGTGTAAGCTTCGGCGGTGGGATGCAGCGCCAGGGATCCGAGATAGAGTTCGACGGCGCGGTCGTAATCGCCCTCCATCTGCGCCGCAAACGCCTCTTGGAAGCGCTGGTTCGCCTGCTTCTCGCGATCCGATGACATGGCTCATTTAGAGCACAGCGCCGCAAGCGTGTCAAACTCTGCCAGATTTTTGTAGGACAGCCACCCGCCGCTGCGGGTGGCTGTCCTACTGGAAATCACATCTTCGAGATTCCGAATCCGTCGATCTGCACGTCGAGCTGGTGGTTGATCCGGATACCGAAGATGCCGTCGGTCTTCGCGGCCGCTCCGGTTTTGGGAAGCGTGGTGACGACCGTGCCGTTGATGACGAAGTCGATTTTGTCGGCCTTTACGCGCACTTCAAGAGCGTTGGTGGCCGTTCCATTGGCGTCGGGTTTTTTCACCGCGGCGCTCGGGGTCTTGGTCGACACCCCTTGCGTCGAGGACCCATCTCGATGTTTGATGAGATACGTCCCGTCGTCCGTTACCATAAAGTATAAATAGCTTTGCGTTGCGTCTTCGAGATCTCTTCCGCCGAAGATGAGCCCGTAGTATTCGTTGTAGCCCGTCGATTTGATTAGCTTGAATGTGCCCTTGAGCGTGTAATTCCCGGTGACCGTGTTCGCAGGGTTCCAGTAGACAGCCGCCATGGGATTTGTAGCGTGAAAGCCCGATCCGCTGACGGCGAACTTGATGGCGCCCGCCGCATCCGGGTCGGACGCGTCTGAACTGTGGTCCCCGCGCACCTTCCATCCTTTTGGCGCTTGCGCGAACGCAGGCGCAATGGCGAGCAGCGCGGCCAATACGAATCCAACGAAGTGCTTCATCCTAGTGCCTCCTCAGGGAATGGCTTTCCCGAATCATACTACCGTTCCGAGCCTATGTGGCAACTCGGATTTGTGTAGCGCCTGTGCCGCGTGAGGGACGGGCGCCACAAAAGCTTGACGCAGTCCCGTGGGCCAATTTCTCAGCCTCATCGGCAGGGAAACTGCGGCCAGGTTTATCCGCGTGCTAGAATTCTGGCGTGTCCAAACAAATCATTCGTCCCGCCCGCACGATCAGCGGCTCGCTCGAAGTTCCCGGCGACAAATCCATTTCTCATCGTTACGCGATGCTCGCGGCGCTGGCCGAGGGCCCAAGCGAGATCACGCGCTTTTCCGCCGCGGCTGATTGCCGCAGCACGCTCGATTGTTTCTCGCGACTCGGCGTGAAAATCGATATTCAGGGTGACCGCATCCGCATCGCGGGCCTCGGCCTTGAGGGGTTGCGCAAACCGCGCCATACACTTGACGCGGGAAATTCGGGCACGACGATGCGCATGCTCGCGGGGATTCTGGCCGGACAGGAATTCCGGTCCACCCTCGACGGCGACGCTTCCTTGCGCCGCCGGCCGATGCGCCGCGTGATGGACCCGCTCACGCAAATGGGCGCGCGAATTCATGCGCGCGAAGGAGGCTTTGCCCCTTTGAAGATTGAGGGCACGCGTCTCTCTCCTATCGAGTACGCGCTGCCCGTACCAAGTGCGCAAGTGAAGTCCGCCGTCCTTCTCGCCGGATTGTTCGCGGAGGGCGTAACTTCGGTAACGGAACCGGTGCGCACGCGCGACCACACGGAATTGGCTCTCGCTGAATTTGGCGCGCGCCTCGATCACGAGGGCCGCACGATCCGCATTCATGGACGGCCGCGCCTGAAGGGGCGTTCGCTCGCGGTTCCCGGAGACCTTTCGTCCGCCGTTTTTTTTCTAGCGGCGGCGCTGGTGCTTCCGGAATCGAATTTGGTGATTCACAACGTCGGCTTGAATCCCACGCGTTCCGCCGTTCTCGATGTCTTGGGTTCGATGGGAGCGCCGGTCAGCCTCGTTTCAATTCGCAGCGAACATGGAGAACTTGTCGGCGACGTGTCCGTCCGTCACGAACCTCTTAAGGGGGGCTCGATCGAAGGCGACGCCATCGCGCAGTTGATCGATGAGCTTCCGGCGATCGCCGTGCTTGGCCCATACACCGAGCAGGGAATTGAGATCCGCAACGCGGCCGAGCTGCGAGTGAAGGAAAGCGATCGCATCGCCGTCCTGGCGGAGAACCTCCGGCGAATGGGCGCGCAAGTCGAGGAGCTTCCTGACGGCTTGCGCGTGGCGGGCCGCTCCGCAGGCCGTTTGCACGGCGCTGAGATTGAGCCGCACGGCGATCATCGCATGGCCATGGCGTTCGCCATCGCGGCGCTTGGAGCGGAAGGTGAAACGGTGATTCACGGCGCCGAATGCGCCGCGGTATCCTACCCGGAATTTTTCCCCACGCTCGAGCGGCTTGTCGAGCGATAGTCAATATCTCTCATGGCCATCCTGATCGATGGAACGCAAATCGTATAACGAACTAAAGAACTTACGCTATTCGTACCGCCGGCGTCTCGCCGGCGATTTCTCTGGCCTCCACACGTTGCAAGATCGCCGGCGAGACGCCGGCGCCACAACACACCGCACCCATCTCTGCTGAATAGCATCGCCGTCAGATTCTGAATCTGTTGTTAGAAAACCGGATTGGGTGCGCCAGCATAGCTCGGGAGCCTCGGGGCTACATGAAACATTTGTAACCCTGCATTTATCTGGCATTAAAGGACATGCGGATTTTTTTAGAACGTGCACGCACGTCCTTTCTTGACACTCCGTTGCCGCAGCGGTTAACCTCGCCTGCGAATGCCTGGAAGACTCCGCAGGATACTGATTGCACTGCTGATTTTGGCGGGGGTGGTGGCGCTTGCCTATCACTCGCGCCATAAGATTCATTTGGCCGACTTCACGTGGAAGAAATTCATCTACAGCGTCGGCCAGGCGAATATATTTCTTCTTTTGCTTTGCTTGGTTGGGATTTACGGGTGCTATGCGATCCGCGCGGTCCGCTGGCAGCGTTTCTGCAAGTATGTGGGTCCCACTAATTTTTTGAACACGTATGCGGGGACGCTGATGGGCTTCGCGGCCATCTTTGTTTTAGGACGAGCCGGCGAGCCCGTCCGGCCTCTCATCCTCGCGCGCAAAGAGCGTCTCCCTGTGGCCAGCTTGTTTGGAATTTTCTTTTTGGAGCGTTTCTGCGACTTCTCTGCGGCCGCGGCCCTTGCTTGTCTCGCCTTGCTCGTATTTCCCAACCGCTTGTCCGATGCCGGTGCGGATATGAATTGGGTGGATAGCGCGCGGAATGGCGGCTGGTTGTTGTTCGCTGCGATGACTGCCCTGATTGCAATTCTGGTCGTTTACCGCTTACATGGAGCGGCGATCCTGGACCGCGGCCTCGAGCGTTGGCGCACCGCGGGCGGTTTCCGGAGCCGCTTTGCTTCGGCGATCTCAGGAATAAGCGAAGGGCTGCAGGCCATCCGGACTACTGCGGACTTGCTGGTGGCCATTTTTTACACCGCACTGCATTGGGTGCTTGCGACGCTGATCTATCTTGGGGTCGCCAAGGCGTTCGGGGAAGCCTTCCTCCACACCGACATGAATTTTTCGGGCGCGATGCTGCTGCTCGCCGTGACGCTGGTCGGGTCGGTGCTGCAACTTCCCGGGGTGGGTGGCGGAGCGCAAATTGCCAGTTTCATCGGCTTGACGAAAATTTTCGGGGTCGAGCAAGAGCCCGCGGCCGCGATCGCGGTGGTCCTGTGGATCATCACGTTTGCCGGCGGAACTTTAGCCGGCATCCCGCTGTTGATCCACGAAGGAATGTCCATGGGCGAATTGCGCCAACTGGCGCGCGCCGAAGCCGAGGCGGAAGAAGCCGGCAAGCATATCGGGATTCCGGGCGCGAATGGCACGCAACCTTCCGGCCAAGTGAAAGTAAAAGTGCGAGGAGATTCGGCGCGGTGAAGTGTCCATTTTGCTCGGTCATGGAAGACAAGGTCATTGACTCGCGCGAGGGCCGCGCCGGTGATCTGATTCGCCGCCGCCGCGAATGCCTGAAGTGCGGCCGGCGCTACACGACGTACGAGCGCATCGACGAAATCCCGTACATGGTGATCAAGAAGGACGGCCGCCGCGAGCGTTTCGACCGGCAGAAAATACTGCAAGGGCTGCTGAAATCGTGCGAGAAACGGCCCGTGGCCACGGCAAAGCTCGAGGCGCTGGTGGACGAAGTGGAGCGATTTGTCCACGAAGCGTCCGAGCGCGAGCGCAAGACTAGCGAAATCGGCGAGCTCCTGATGAATCGAATTAAGAAACTCGACAAAGTTGCGTACGTTCGCTTCGCTTCGGTCTATCTGGATTTCAAGGACGTGAAGGAATTCATGTCCGAATTAAAAGGCCTGCTGAAAGACCGCTCGAAAAAGTAGATTAACGATCGGCGATCTCTAAATCATCCTGTGGGCAATCATCCAGTGGGCCTGGAAGACTCCGGGCCCACTGGTTCGAGCGAGAGTGACGCTGCGTTACCCGATTCGCAAGTTGTTTTCCACCGAGAAGACTCCAGGAACGGAATTTGCGAAGATCCCCGCCATAGTCTTGTCCATCTGATTCATTACCACGCCTTCGAGAGACACGCGCCCATTTTTCACGATGATATGGAGTTGCGGTATGGCGCCCATGGTGTATCGTCCCAGGTCCGCTTGTGAAAACACGGTGCGAAATTCGGCCCTGCGAATCTGGTCGTCGAACAGGGATGGCGGCAGCACCTCGATGTTGTTCACCACTTTTGTTACGCCGGGAATTGATTTCACAAATTTCCCCGCGTCGTCTTTTGTGGTTGCATGCTCGCTGATCACCTGGCCGTTCAAAATCACTTCGGTGCCGTTCACTTCGTAATCCAGGTGGTCGAACACGCCGTACCAGGGAAGCATCACCAATTCGTGATGCACATGGTCGCTGAGCGTCAAGACCTTAGGGTTCGTCTTGGTGCCAGCGGCTGCGCCGGGAACCCCCAAGGTAAAGCCCATCAGCCCCACTAAAATCGTTGCAAATAAAAATCTTAGAAGACTTGCACGAGTTTCCATGAGAGTCCTCCCTTCCGCAGCCATCACGCGCCTGCGTTCATTACAGCCCTACATTTTCTTAGATGCGGTATTAGCTCAAAAAGCAACCTGGACACAATGCTCACCGAACGTTTCCAGCCGCAGTGGCCTGGTCTGGTAGGATGGCGAAAGACGCCGGATCATTTGCGTCCTGCCAACGGTGGAGAGGAAATGGGAAAGAAGGCCATCTGGACTATCGCGCATCGCGGCGCTTCCGGACACGCGCCCGAAAATACGATGGCGGCGTTTCGCCGCGCCGTTGAACTGGGCGCGCGCTTCATGGAAACCGATCTGCAGATCACGCGGGACGCGCGAGTCATAGCCATCCACGACTTCACACTGGACCGCACGACGAGCGGCAAAGGCCAGGTGCATTTGCTGACGCTCGAGCAAATTCGCGCTCTCGATGCCGGCGCTTGGTTCGGCGACCACGGGGCAGGGGCATTTTCCGGGGAACGCGTGCCCACGCTCAAGGAAATCCTCGATTTCGCCCAAGAGCATGACGTCATTTTTTATCTCGAAATCAAGTCTGGCCCGGCGTGGGGAGTCGAGCACGCAGTGGTCGCGGAGTTACGCGACCAGAACGCGTCCGCGCGGGTCGTGATTCTGTCGTTTGACCCGGCCACGCTCGATTCGGTTCACCGGCTTGATAGCACCATGATGACCGGATTCTTATGCGAGCACCCATCGAACGATTTGGTCGAGCGGACGGTTCGCGCGGGAGCGCGGCAGCTTGTCGCGCGCGGTGACCTCATCACACCCGCCGTAGTCGAGAAGGCCCATCATGCGGGTTTGCAGGTGGCGGCCTGGACGATTAATGAAGCGGACCAGATGCGCCATCTGATCGCGACGGGCGTGGACGGCATTATCACGGACTATCCCGACCGGCTTCTAAGCGTCTTACAGGAAAACAAATAAGGATCTTATATTCAGGTTAATCCGAAGTCCCCGTAGGACAGGCTTCAGCCTGTCGGTTTTCAGGCTCAGCTTGATCGAAAGAGAGTGCGACAGACTGAAGTCTGTCCTACACGCCCGCCAAACGGAACAGCTCCGCAAACTGAGAGACCGTAAGCTGTTCCGCGCGCGCATCCGGCGATAGACCTGCCTCCCGCAAGACGTCCTCGGCACGGGCCCCCAGCCGTGCTCGAAGGTTGTTGCGCAACGTCTTTCTCTTTTGCGCGAAACATTCCTTCACGAAATCGAGGAATGCATTTTCATCCTCGACGGAAGTTTTCGCGCGCGCTCCCGGCATGCGGAAACTTACGAGCGCGGACGCAACTTTGGGTGGTGGCCGGAACGCTCCCGGAGGAATCCGAAACGCGATCTCCGGCCGGCTGAACCACTGCGAAGCCACGGAGAGATACCCGTAATCGCGCCGTCCCGGCTGCGCCACAATTCTCACCGCGACCTCAAACTGAATCACGATGTGAATTGCCGCAATCCGCTCCGCGTGCTCGAACAGGCGATGCAAAATGGGCGAAGTAATGTAGTAAGGCAAATTTCCGTAAACGGAAAAACGCTCGCCGTCCGTCAGTTTCTCAAAATCGACGGCCATCACGTCGCTTTCGACAACCTCCACGTTCTTGCACGGCGCAGTGACTTCGCGCAACCGCCTGGCAAGCCGCGAGTCGAGCTCAATGGCGAACACTTTGCTCGCCCGCTGCGCGAGACGCGTTGTCATTTCCCCGTGCCCCGCGCCGATTTCCACCCACACACCGTCGTCGATCCGAACCGCGCGCGCGATCCGCTCCTGCCAACTTGCGTCGGTGAGGAAATGTTGTCCCAGCTTCTCAGGTGACATGGCAGGGAAGTGTACCAAGAGGCGGCATGGTTGTGCGCTGTATAGGTCATGCGGGGCGCAACTCAAGTAGACTGATGACTGGCCGAACTATTTCAAAGTGCGGAAGCGATTTACAAGGCAAGTTTGGGTCACCGCCAGTTGCGCACAGTCCTTGACGCCCGCAAAGCCTTTCAGTACGTTGGAAGCTTCGAATTCGCTATGAAAATACTCTTTGTGGCACCGGAAGGGCTTCCATTCTCAAAGACGGGCGGCCTGGCGGACGTGATCGAAGCGCTGCCCAAATCGCTGGTCGCCATCGGCCATGAAGTGGCCGTGCTGCTTCCGCGTTACCGCAACACGCGGGCGGTTCCTGTCCCCATGCCGACCCTCACGATTCCGATGGGCGACGGTCTGCGTTTCCCGCGAATCGAGGAGGGTGGAACGCTGCACGGCGTCAACTATTACTTCGTGGATGACCCGGAATACTTCGATCGCGAGCAGCTGTACGGCGTGGCAGGGAAGGATTATCCGGACAACGCGGAGCGTTTTGCGGAGTTTTGCGGCGCGGCCATCGAATTCTGCAAGCACGTTTGGATGCCGGATGTGATCCACTGCCACGACTGGCAATCGGGTCTGGTGCCCGTGCTGCTGCGAACGAGATACGCGAAGGATGACGCGCTGCGCGAATTGCCTGTCGTTTTCACGGTCCACAACATGGGCTATCACGGCGCGTTTCCACGCGAAGCGATGAAGAAAATCGGTTTGCCGGAAAGCTTGTTCGACATCGACGCGATGGAGTTCTATGGACGTGTCAATTTCCTGAAGGGCGCGCTGATTTTTGCCGACTATCTGACGACGGTGAGCCCGAAATACGCCGAAGAAATAAAAACGGTGGAGTACGGCCACGGTCTCGACGGCGTCGTACGGAATCGCGCGGACCGCCTCACCGGAATCTTGAACGGTGTGGACTACGCGGCGTGGAGTCCGGAGCGCGACAAGGTAATCGCCTCGCGCTATTCGCAGAAAGATTTGTCGGGCAAGCTCGCGTGCAAAAAGAATCTGCTCGAAGTGTTCGGCTTGCCCCCGGAAACAGTCGACAAGCCGGTGATCGGCATCGTCTCGCGCTTTGCCGACCAAAAGGGCTTCGACCTGATCGAACAAATTGCGGCCGATTTGCTGGCCGAGGACTTGGCGATTGCAGCTCTCGGCGCGGGTGAAGCGAAATACGAAACACTGTTCCGCGAACTGGCGAAAGCATATCCGGCAAAATTCAGCGTGAGAGTGGCGTATGACAACATCCTCGCGCACAAGGTCGAGGCAGGCGCGGATATTTTCCTGATGCCTTCACGGTATGAGCCGTGCGGCTTGAATCAAATCTACAGTTTGAAGTACGGCACGGTGCCCGTGGTTCGGGCCACCGGTGGCCTGGACGACACGATCGAAGCCTTCGATCCGGCGACAGGATGCGGCACGGGATTCAAGTTTCAGGCGTATGATGGTCCATCGCTGCTCGATGCGATCCACCAGGCTCTATCTATTTTTAGGAACGAACCGGCAGTCTGGCGCCGCATGCAGTTGAGCGGCATGGCCAAGGATTTCTCTTGGCATGCTTCCGCGGTAGAATATGTGAAGCTGTACGAGGCGGCCCGGAAATCCGGAATCCGAAAAGGTGCAGCTTCATCCAATAAAGCCGGGGCAAAATCGGCTAAGATGTCGCCGGTAGTTCCCATAGGAAAGGGTTCACATGGCAGATAATGTTACCAATGTAACGGATAGAACGTTTCAGGCGGAAGTCATTGAGGCGAGCAAGACTCAACCCGTGATGGTCGATTTCTGGGCGGAATGGTGCAGGCCTTGCCTGATGCTGGCTCCGACGGTGGCGGAGGTCGCGACCGCCTACGCGGGAAAAATTAAGGTTGTGAAATTGAACGTCGACGAAAACACCAACTCCGCCGGCCAGTTCAACATCCGGGGCATCCCAACCCTTCTCATTTTTAAGGGCGGGCAGGTTGCCGAGCAAGTCGTTGGCGCGGTCCCTCGCGACCAGATCGAGAAAGCCGTTCAGCGCCACATCTCGTAAGCTCACCATGCCGCATCGAACTCGCGCCGGGACGCCTCAGCAGCCCCGGCGCAGGTGCCATTGGGCGCAAAGCGGCGTCCTGGCGCGTTACCACGACGAAGAGTGGGGCGTGCCTATCCACGACGACCGCTGCCTGTTCGAATTCCTGATCCTCGAGGGCGCGCAAGCGGGCTTGAGTTGGGAGACGGTCCTGCGGAAGCGCGAGCGGTACCGCGAGGTCTTTGATGGCTTCGATGCTTCCAAAATCGCGAAGTACGACGCTCGAAAAGTGCGCGCGTTGCTCGCCGATCCGGGCATCATTCGAAATCGCCTGAAAATTTCTTCCACCATTTCGAACGCGCAGGCGTTTCTCGAAGTGCAGCGCGAATTCGGCAGCTTCGACGCATACATCTGGCAATTCACCGGCGGGAAAGCGCTGCGGCACGCGCGTCGAGGCCCAAGAGATGTGCCCGCGCGAACCGCGGAATCCGACGCCATGAGCAAGGCTCTAAAGAAGCTCGGCTTCCGTTTCGTCGGTTCGACTATTTGCTATGCGTTCATGCAAGCCACCGGCATGGTGAACGATCATCTCCGCACCTGTTTCCGCTGGGCGGAGACTCGAGTCTGAATTATTTTGCGAGAAGCCGCAGCGCGCTCGCGGGGTAGAGCGCGAGCAATCGTCCCTGAGGCGGCGAGAAGCGCTCCAATTCCAAAATAGCGAGGCCCGCTTTCTTGAGTTCCGTTATTTTCGCGCTGGTGCGGAGAACGTGGCCAATCACGAGGTGCAGGTGCGGTTCGTGGCCGAAACAAAGCACAACCTTGGCTTTCATCGATTGCAGTTCGCGCAATAAATCGGACGGAGCGCTGGTGCCCTTCAAGGCGTCCGTGCGTATGATTTTCTTGGACGGATAGCCGATCGTTTCGCAAAAGATTTCGGCGGTTTGCACGGCTCGCAGCCACGGGCTGGTCAGCACTGCATTCGGTTTTACATCAAGAGCACGCAAGCCTAGCGCTGCGGCATGAGAGCGTTTCATTCCTTTGGGAGTGAGGGGGCGCTCGGTGTCGGGCGGGCAATTGGGATCTTCGCGGTCCACTGCGATGCCGTGGCGGATCAAATAAAGATGCATCATTAAGCGACCCTCTCCTTCTCGACTACCAGGACCCGCTGAAACGACAGGCGCATGTTCAGTTCCCGTTCGAGAAGCCGGGCTTTTCTTTCGATGCCCGCGAGGTTCAGCCGCGAAGCGTCATGCATTTCCACGTGGATGCGGACGTCGCGCGGTCCGCCCTCGACGGTGAGTTTGGAGATGGCCTGCCGGTGATCGCTTTCCAGACGCTCGGCCAGGCGCAGCATCCCGGCCAGAAGCCGCACTTTCTTTCTTTGTTCCCGACTGAGCGTGGCGAAAACGGAGTGCGCCGTGCTGGGCTCGGATTTCCGGTTGTGATAGCGCACGAGGCAGGCCGTCATGTTTTTCGCCCAGCCGCGCAACCCCGGGATTTTCGCGTTGTGGATGAGATATTCGCCGTGACGATGATGCGCTTTGCGGTTGATGAGCACGCCGCAATCGTGAAGCATCGCGGCGGATGCCAGAATGGTTCGCGCTTCAAAATCCAAATGGTGGTACGGCCAAAGCTGGTCAAAGAGTTGCAGGGCGAGCGCCTGGACTTGCTCCGCGTGTTCCAAATCGCAACGCACGCGTCCAGCAAAGGATTCCGCGCCGGCGAGCATGACTTGCGAACGCTTCCGATGCTCGTCGGTAAGTTCGGGTGGTCCCATCTGCGTGGAGGCGAGTTCATACAGCAAGCCCTCACGCACTCCTACACGCGGAGCGATCACTTGACGCAGCCGAAACCACCATGCCACGGTCGCAAGAACGATGGCCGCAACGCCCATCACCTCCGCGCGGTCCCGCCGCACTGAAAACGATTTCATGCGCTCTTCCACATTGAGCTGCAGAATGTTCCAAAGCCGGTCGCGCAGCAATCGGGGATTCAGGGTAGTGAAGCCGCCCATCCGGGGGCCTGAAGCCAGTGCGGCCAGGGTTTCCGCGTTGCCCCCGCAAGCAACCGTATATGCTCCGGAGGAGCGCGGACGGGTGGGCAGCGCGCTTTGAAGGACGGACAATACGTGCAGACGGATTTCGTTCGCGGTATGTTCGTGAATCACACCCTGCGCGCGGAACGCCTCCATCAATCGGACTGTTCCGAGAGGCAGGCCGATGCTTTCCTGCAGGACGCCGCGCCGCAATTCATTGAGCTCGAGGCTGCCGCCGCCCAGATCGAGGATGAAGCGGGGCGGATCGAAATCACGCAGCGCGCGAAGGACCGCGACTCGCACGAGCCGTGCTTCTTCATCGCCGGAGATGACTTCCAAATCGATTTTGGCCTGGTGGCGGATGCGTTCAATCAAGACATGGCGATTGCGGGCTTCGCGCGCTGCGCTCGTCGTCACGGCCCGATACGCGGTGACGCCGTGCGCATCCATGATGTTTCGGAATTCGCGGAACGCGGCGGTCGCGTCGCGCAAAGTCTTGCGGTCGAATTCCCCGGAAGTAAATACCGAATGGCCGAGCCGCACCGGGGCGCGAACCGACTCCACAATCTCCCAATCGTCGGTGGAACGGATACGCGCGATCATCAGGCGGAACGCGTTGGACCCGGCGTCGATCGCCGCGAGTTGGATGGGTTTGCGGAGTCTTAACGCCACAGGTGGGCCAGCGCAGAGGATGGCCGGTAGTGCGTGTGTTGAATGCCAAGATGGGCGGCAATGCGCTTCCGCAATTCC
Organism: uncultured Acidobacteriota bacterium; assembly: GCA_963833595.1. Classification (GTDB taxonomy): domain Bacteria; phylum Acidobacteriota; class Terriglobia; order Acidiferrales; family UBA7541; genus Palsa-360. The sequence goes on from CAWHYM010000023.1 coordinate 61,050, forward strand.
GTATTGACGGAGACGACGCTCGCCTCGCCGTCCAGCGCCAGAAAGCCGTGGCGCTCGGAGAGCGATTCAAATTCGTTTTTGATCTTGGCCTGATACAGGATGAAGGACTGAAACAAATCGTCCGAAAGCGAAAGGTCCCGCCCAGATTCCCAGTAGCTGATCGCATGCGACTTGCGAAACTCGCGCTCGAACGCCACTTCCGGGCGCACGTTGAGCCAGAACGTGAGATCGGGGCGAACCGCCATTTCGTATAGGCCGTTCAGGTAGTCGCGCTCGATGCCGCGGGCTACCGCGCGGGCGATCAAAGTATAAAAGTATCGGTCCGCGAGAACAACAAAATCGGAGCGCAGCGCCGGGATGATGCGGTGCTCGAGCTGATCGTAGAAATCGGTGGCATACATCAGCGTGAGCGTCATCCGGGTAATCGTGTTTTCGGCCAGAAGCGCGTCAATATCTTTCGCTACCAGGCCCGAGCGGCGCAGGCCCATCGTCTCCACCGCGAAGCCTTCGGACTCGAGCCATTCCGTCAGTAAGGAAATCTGAGTCGAGCGGCCCGATCCGTCCATGCCTTCAATGACGATGAGGGAGCCGCCGAATTCCTCATCGCTCACGCCGGGGAGAGGCAGGCCATAATTGCGCGGGGAAGCGCCCGAGGGAGAGAGACCTTTTTTCGAGTGGCCATTTTTTCTGCTCGTTTTCGCGGATTTCATAAGGCCCTCCGCGCGGACTTCTTGGGGGCAAACCGCGCCAAATCGATGCGCGCTTTCACCATCTGGCGCATCTGTTTTTGCAGCGAATTCACCGGCAGCGTGCCGTCCATCACCACGAACTTGTCGGATTCAATCATTTCGTCGTACTGCGCCAGGATGCGTCCCTGGAAAATTCGAAAACTTTCCGCGCGGTCCAGGGAGAGATTCAAATCCATTCCCGCTTCGTAATATTTCAGCTTTGGTCGGCCGCTCATGATTCGCTTGACAGCCACATCGAGTGGCGCGCGGAAGTAAAACGTAATATCCGGAACCGGGGCAAACCGGTAAAGATTGCGCAGCCATCGCGGGGAACAATTTCGCGCCACGTCGCGCGCAAACGCCGTGTAGATGTAGCGATCCGCAAGGACAAGGTATCCGCTGTGGAGCAGCGGCAGGATCTGCCGTTCGCAGCGATCGGCAAAATCCGCGGCATGGAGCAGGGAAAACGTGGTGGGCGTCAGAAGCCGCCGCTGCTTTCCGCGGCGCGTGGCGGACTTCACGAGCGGCGAGGAATTCCACTCCGTAAAATGAAGGCGATAGCCGCCGATTTCCAGCCAGCGCTTCAATAAGTAGAGTTGCGTGCTTTTCCCGGAGCCATCGATGCCTTCCACGACAATCAGGGCCCCGGGGTACTTCCGGGAGGGTTCCAGCCGCAGGGAGGGGGCGTCAGGGGTTTCCATCGGATTGGCGGGCGACTGCTCAACCGCTGACAATGGGCGCGAAGTCACAAGAGTGTCTCCCGAACGTCCATTATACGCACACAATGTAAAAGTTTGGTGACAACAAGATGAGTAGAGGATGAATGGCCCAGGCGCGTGCAGGCGCCTGCCCGATCATTCGCCCTCGTTCACCACAAGGGGGTGGCTTTCACTGTTTCGAATCAGCGCCGACCGTCTGAAGCGCGGGTTTCGAATCGCTCGGCTTTTCGACAGCAGGCGGTTTCGCAAAGAGCGCGACCGCATCGGATATTCGCTGGGCTTCCTTCTGCTTTGTCGTCTGCCAATTGAGAAATGCGTCCTTGGCCAACGTCACCTCGCCCAGGTTATGCTTGATGCGATCGAGGCAATGCGCGGTCATGCGGTCAATCTCCGACTGAATCTGGGCGCTCTCCTGAGACTTCCGCGCTTCGTATTCCTCAAAACGTTTGCGCTCGCCTGCTTCATAGGCATTGAGAGCATCCAGGCGTTTCGCGCCGTCCTGCAGCAGTTCGTCAGCCGGAATGCCCGCGGCTTCGAGGGCCATCAGAACGGAGGCCCTCTTGACGTCGCTCGTCATTCCTCGCATGTGGTCGCTGTCGAGCATTGACGATACTGTTTCGATGTTGTAGCCAAGCCGCGAACTCACGATCCCAACCGCCAGGTAAATATCTTGCAACGGGAGCAGACTGCCTTGGTGGGGTGGGAGGCCTGGGGTTCTGGCGTTCGCGCTCGTTTGATTCTCTCGAGTGGTTTTAGCATCGGTGCTATTTATCTGCGCTTTCGTATTGCCACTGTTTCCATCATGTGCGTTCTGCTGTTGGCGTCCAGGACCGAGATGCAATAATTTATTTAACACGATTGTCCTCTCTTGACCTTGTGAAGGCTCTTGCGCAAGAAGTTCATTTCGCCGGTATGTGTCTGATTCTTGTGAGTGCCTGGGCTTGGGATCACCCACAGGTTTGCATTTGTTCGCCGCCTCACTCTCGTTCGCCACTTTGGGCACTGCTTCTGCGGCCACTGGGGAAGCGACGGTTGCGGCTGCAATTGGTGCAGGTGCCGGCTTGGGACTGATTTTAGGCAATTCCTGAACATTCTTTTCCTGTCGCGGCGGTGCGTCCTGGATATTGGTGGACGAGGGCATTGGAATGCTAGTTGTCGCATGGTGAAGTAACACCGTTGTTCGTGCCTCGTTCTCAGGGGTCTCTCGCTGGATGCCTAGGACGTAATCCCCTCCATCGCGACGGCAATACTTGGCAACACCGGAGAATTCCTCCCTCTGCCACTTGATTTTCAGCATTGCCCCGATGCTAATCGGTACGGAGACTCGAATACACGCTCCAGAGCGGGACGTGTCCTCGATCTGTGCCAAAGCACCCCGCCAAGCTCCGGGTTGATCTTCCCAGACCACTTCGGCTCTTGCCATGATGGCTGTCCTTGGCTCCAGCCTAAGACTGATCGGACCACTCATATCGGGATATATCGGCAAAAAATCGAAGTACTTCAGCATTAGAGTGGTCTAATGCGCCCACTGAGGACACCCCTGCGTTATGGCTCAGATTTGCGCTGCAAGGAAGACGGAAGGTATCCTAGGCGCTACTGCCCCCAGATCTTTTCGCGTGAATCCTCGAACGGATAGACATGGACCATCCAGCCGAAAATCACGGGGTAGAACGTTCCGCCGGCCTCGGTGCAGGCTTCCTTGGTGAGGATCGAGCCTTGCAAGCCGAACTTGGTGAGGTCGGCGTGGCCGCGCTGCTCCTTGGGAGGCATGCAGAGATTGGTGTGCAGGTGCCACTGCGCGACGCTGAGCGGGACGCGCTCGTTCAATTGTTCTTCCGACACGCGCTTGGGCATGGTGTACATCGCACCGATCAGGTCGTAGCCGGTTTTCGTTTTTTTGTAGAGCAGGGAAGTGGGCCGCGTGGGATCGAAGGTGAACGATTCGAGATATCCATTGTAATAATTTGTAAAGTGATACTCAGCCTGCGGAAGATTCGGCATGAAAATGCGGAACCCGTCGGCGAGCGCGGCGTGGTAGTCCCTGTACTTCTCGATGGATTCGCGCAATTCGCTGGCAATCTCGTCGGCCTTGGCCCAATCCTGCGGCGTCGAGGGGCGCAGCTTGGTCATGTACATGTGCGGCCCCATCTGGTGATGGTGCATGTGGCTCATCGCGTCCATGGCGCCGTGCTCGGTCTGCTGATTTTTTTCGTCCGCGCCCTGGCCCATTTTCATGCCGGGCATGTCGTGATCCATGTCCATGCCGGACATGCTATTGTCCATCCCAGGCATATTCTGATTCTGGCCGGAATCGTCGCCGGGCTTCTGGTGTGGAGTCTGCTGCGCCGTCTGTCGCGCAATGAGGTTCGTTGCGGTCCCCGCAAGCGCGAGAGATACCATTGCGATAAGAGCGATAGGAAAGAACTTTCGTTGGTTCATGATTTTGTCCTTCTCCTTCCTATTTTACGCACGAGACTTATGAAAATATCAAGCTGTCCGTGAATTGTTCCACGAATGCAAAGATAGAATTCGGCGCATACCCGGCTATCTTCCGATCAAGCATTTTCCGGGAATAATTTAAAATTACCGCTAACGGATGTTCTCTGGAGAAAACTGTTTCTCCGTTGCGGCTGGGCAGAATTAGATCTCGAAGGGGATGAGTATGAATACCATCGCCACTGGCGAGACGTTTTACTTTGAAGCCGGTTCGTTCTTCGATCCGATGCCGGCGGTTGCCAGGATTTCTCGCAGCGCCTCTTCTCCCGCGGCTCCATGCTGCGTTGCGGCGACGTTTCCGTCCCTGTCGATCACGACGTAGATCGGATACTCCACCGCCTCGTACATCGCCGCAAGATTCGTATCGTCAGTGAGGATGATGCGGGTCGAGCGCGGATGCTGGTCGAGATATTTTTTCACCGTCTTCTTGGACTCTCCGACATTGATCGTGAGAACGATCAGCCCTTTGTTGCTGTACTCGTGGTCAATCTTGTCCACAAACGGCGCTTCCACGAAGCAGTACGGGCACCACGTGGTCCAGAACTCCAGCAGGACGACTTTGCCTCTGATCGTTTCGTTCGTGAACTTCTCGCCGTCCGTTGTTTTGGCGTTAAATCTGGGAGCGCGCTCCCTTGCCTGCGGGCCGGCATACGCGCACAGCGAGGCAAAAAGTAACGCGCAGGAAACTGCTCCCCGTGAGATAATAGTTTGCGGCTTCATGGGTGAACTGTATTCATATTTACCGGCATCGTCAATTACTTGATGCGTAAGACAGCACGGCGAGAGGCGGTCGCGATACGCCTCTGCCTTTTTCATGGGCAAATGGGGCTGCCCGCATGCGGTTCTAAAGCGAGCAATGTGAACGCTCCTGTTTTGTGGACTGGCTCATCTTCGGCAATACAATTGAATCCAGGAACGGTAGAAGGGCGTCTAATTAATTGATATGACGAATATCCGCAGTAAAGTTGGCATCAGGCGACCTGCTGAACGCGCTTCATTGGTGATTGTTGCTATTCTCGCTGCCGCTTTGTTTGCGCCACGATCGACGGCGCAAACTCCTCAGTCCGCGAATGTTCCCGATGCCTTGCACCAGCTGAATGATTCCGTCGAAGCGCTGGTTAAGCGCGTCTCGCCAAGCGTCGTTCAAATCCTTGTTTCGGGATACAGATCGACCGAGGACACAGACCAGGGGCAGATGAGCGTCGTGATCGGCAAAGAGCGGACGATTGGCTCGGGAGTGATCGTGGATTCCGAAGGCTATATCGTGACCAATGCGCACGTCGTGAAAGGTGCGGAGAAAATCGAGGTGATCGTGCCCCCTCCCTCCGCGGGTGAGAAAACGCTCGACACGATTCAGGCAAACCGCGAACAGACTTACGACGCGCGGATCGTTGGTGTGGCGCGGCAGCTCGATCTCGCCGTGATCAAGATTGAGGCGCACAAATTGTCCGCGCTCCCGATCCGCAAGACCGTCTTGCCAAGACAGGGCGAAATGGTCTTTGCATTCGGAAGCCCCGAGGGACTGCGCAATAGCGTGACCATGGGCGTCGTGAGCGCGGTTGCACGGCAGCCCGATCCCGATAGCCCTCTGGTTTACGTTCAAACCGACACGCCCATCAATCCGGGCAACAGCGGCGGGCCGCTGGTGGACGCGGACGGAGAACTTGTGGGAATCAACACCTTCATCTTGTCCAGATCGGGCGGGAATCAAGGTTTAGGCTTTGCGATTCCGGCGGGCGTCGTGGCATTTGCCTATCCGCAGCTCGTAAAATATGGTCATATCCATGAACCTGAAATCGGAGCCATCCTTCAAACCATCACGCCGGAATTGGCTTCCGGACTGCGCCTGCCGCAAGATTTCGGCGTAATTGTCTCCGATGTCGTGCCCGGCGGGCCGGCAGATCGCGCAGGTCTGAGAACTCAGGACATCATTGTCAGCGTGGATGGAAAACCAACGGGAAGTCTCCCCCTGTTTAGCCAGAGCCTCTTTATGCACGGGAGCGGCGAGCACACAAAGCTGGAAGTCCTTCGCGGCTCGGATCGCATGCAATTGGACGTTTCCCTCGCGGAGCGGCCCCATAAAGTGGACAGTCTGGTGGATTCGGTCGACCCGGTAAAAAATCTTGTATCGCGTCTTGGCATTCTTGGGATTGAACTCAATCTTGACCTGGCCCACTCGTTGCCCGACCTGAGAATTCCCAGCGGGGTTATCGTCGCGGCCAAGACTTCAGGGGTCGGGATAGGAGAGGTTCCTCTCCAAACAGGAGACGTGATCCACGGCTTGAACGGTACCACGGTTACGAGCCTGGCTGATTTGCGCGCAGGCTTGGCAAAGTTGGCAACAGGTGACGCGGTTGTCCTCCTGATCGAGCGATACGGTCAACTCATCTACGTATCATTTCTATTGTAGTCTGTTGTAGAAAACAGGCCTGTTTTACGGGACAGATTCGTCCCAGCTTCGAGCCTCACTCGCACTCGTTGCTTCTGCTTACCGAACTGATCACGGCCTCACAAAAAACCGGTCCCGCATAGTTGGCGGGACCGGAGATAAAACAAACTCGCGAGGCGTTCATTCAGCATCCAGCGGGCGCTTTCAAGCGTCTGTCGCATTTCGCTAGCTGGTCGCCTGTTTGGGCTTGCCGATTGCTTCTCGACCTGCGGCCACAGCCTCGCTGACCTGAAGCTGACCCCGGTCCATGATCTCCTTAACGTGCACGCGAGACTTCCGAACTTTTTCGTTGGCGGTATCGACCGCGTTCAAGCATTTGCCCGCAATCCATTTTCGAGTCTCTTCCCCCGATTTGGGAGCCAAAAAGATGCTGAGGGCGGCGCCGATACCCAGTCCGGCGGCCAGATACCCAAATGTTGATCCCCGGCAACCGGTTTGAGTCGTTACATTGGGACGTTCACCTTGAGTGTTCATAAGTCCCCTTTCCTTGAGGCAACTTCACTTACAGCGTTATACTAACCTTTTTTGAAATTGTTCGATGTGATGACGGACATTCTGCGAAGTGATGGGAATCACCTGGGTCCTTCTCGGGAGGCAGGCGTTGCTTCCCTGGGTTTTCCGCCGGCCAGCCGTTAGCACATGGTCCCCGCCCTTCCATATCCATCGCGAAAACATGTGGCGAGCAGACAGAGAGGGGATATGCCTGGGATCAATTAATTAAGGGTTGTGAAAAGCGCTTATCAGGCTTGCGCTAGCTAAGAAACTCCAGTACGCTGACTGAGTTGTCGGCGGAGTCTCCCCTCCTCACCCGCTATCGGCTGCTCCGGTTGCTGTTCAAATTCTAGTGATGGAAGGAAGGCGCATGACGCGCAAAAGCACTTTGGCGAGCCTTGTTGTAGCAGTAGTGCTCAGTTTATCTTTAACTGCCTGCAAGGACACAAAAACCCTGCAAGAGAATGAACAATTGAAGGCCCAGGTGGCGGACCTTCAGAAACAGAACGGCGAAATGGGAAACAATCTCGAAACAGTGACGGCTGCCCGCGATGCCTTGACGAAAGAGAACGATGTGCTCAAGGCGGAGATTAAGGCCCTGAAACCGAAGAAGTCCAAAAAGAAAACCTCGAGTCGAAAGCATCGCCGGAGTTAGGTCTTGGAGGTCACGGCAGTTGTAGAACCCAGACATGATTTGGAACGCGCGAACCGATTTTTTCAACTTTAGAAGAGGGAGGTAAGGTGCATGAAAACATTTGAGGTGCAATTTCGTTATCAAGATCGCAATGAGGAAACGGTGGAATCGACGGTGAAAGTGGATGCGTCGAGTCTTCCTGGAGGCGTTGCCAAGGCGACACGTGAGTTCGTCAAAGGCTTGGACCGGAAGCAGAGATTCGACATGAACAAGAATGGACTCGAAATTACGGCCAAGTCCGCCGGCACGGCAACGGAAGCGCCAGCAAAGGCGCCCGCGGAAACCGCCGCCAGTTAAGAAGTCAGCAGGACTGGAACATTTCCCGCACCGTTTTCAAATCCGCTGGGCGGGTAACACCGCCCAACGTGTCCTTCGTGGAGCGTGTCTCCTTCGATGCCACTGAACGGCCACTTCCAATCTATTCAACTCCTGCCTAAGGTTTCAGACATCCGGAATTTCGAGAATTAAACCGACGGTTAAAAAGTTGCAAAAAAGTTTCTTGACAAGATTAGGTCGCGGACGTACGGTCCACCTGAACTTTTGCCGAGAATTGTAAAATTGCGCGCCGCTCCTCGGGCCGAACGCTGCGATCCGGAAAGGAAAACCATTGAAACAGGAAACTGCATTTCTCGAGAGGCGAATCCTCGATCATTGCTCCGAGGAACAGTGTCTTTCGCGCCGCAAGGTTCTTGCCATGTTCTCCGCGGTTGGCGCGGGTTTGGCTGTGTCTCCGCGCTCCTTCGCTCAAAATATTGGGAGCGGATCTCGCATCATCGACACCCACCATCACATTTATCCACCCAAGCATACAGCCAATAACCTGAAGCGAATTGTGGATGATGCCCCGGCTGTCCCGAGCTCCCTTTACACGAATTGGACGCCGCGCTATTCGCTCGACCAGATGGACCAGAATGGCGTCGCCACAGCAATCGCTTCGATCTCAAGTCCCGGCGTGTGGTTCGGAAATAATGAAGAAGGGCGCAGGAATGCGCGGGACGTGAACGAATACGGCGCGCAGTTGGTTAAAGACTATCCCGGGCGTTTCGGAATGTGGGGCGCGATTCCATTGCCGGATACTGACGGAAGTCTTCGCGAAATCGAATACGTGCTTGACGTTTTGAAGCTCGATGGGATCGGCCTGTTGTCAAGCTACGAAAACGGGAAATTGCTTGGCCATCCCAATTTTGCGCCAGTAATGGATGAGCTCAATCGCCGGAAGGCCGTCGTCTTCGTCCATCCCACGGTGTCTTGCTGCGGGGATCCTATTCCCCGCGTGAATATCACGTCGATCGAGTTTCCCACGGATACGACCCGAACGATTACGGATATCGTTTACAGTGGAACGCTCATGCGCTGCCCGGACATTCGCTTCATTTTTTCACACGGAGGAGGAACGATTCTGATGCTGCTGTCACGCCTCGCAGGGGGAGCTCTGAAGCCGGAAGAGCGCGCGGCTACGATTCCGAACGGGTTTGAACATGAATTGCAAAAACTCTACTACGATATCGCCAGCGTCGCGGTCAATCCCACCGCCATGTTGGCGGTGTTCAATGTGATTCCCAAAGAGCATCTTTTGTTTGGATCGGACATTCCATTTTGGACGATCGAAAAAATCGCAACGGCAATGAATAAATTCGACATTTCCACCGGCGACCTCCGCAAAATCCAGCGAGAGAATGCGCTCCAGTTAGTGCCGCGTTTCAGGACGTGAAGAAGGTGAGAAAACTAAGATTGAAGAATCAGGCCTCTTTCCTTTGAAAGCATGCGACTTGCCAAAATATGAACAAAACAGCCAGCGTATTTACTCTTGATCTTCAGTTAGAGAGTGGGTGGCTGGCCGTTGTTACAAGATTGGACCCCGGAGCAATTTCCACTGTTGACAGCATTTCATCCCGAGCCGAAGATAAAATAGATGAATCGAGAATTGCGTTAAATCAATCGCACTTCTAGCAATTCTTTTGGATTGAGATTTAGACGAGCGGCCTTACCCCGGCCGAATTGGCTTCCAACGTCGGTTTCTTCCTTGGGATAGCTGGACGCCGAAGATTCCCTTCCTTTGCTTGAACTATTAAATATCGCTGTCGAATGCTTCCCGGGCTTTGAATCTCGGGAAAACAAGCTTGTTCACGGTCGCGAAGACGTGAAGGCTTGAAATTTCCCGGACCCTAATTTCAAATTGCGCGAGGACTGACAATGAAATCCATCCGTACATTTAACGTCCGGCCTTCACTGCCGCCGCAATTACAACCGCTGTTGCGCATTGCCTACGACTTGCGGTGGAGTTGGGACCACGGGGAAATCGATCTATTCCGCAGGCTTGACCGGGACCTTTGGGAGGTATGCAATCGCAATCCCGTCCTGGTCCTGGGTACCATTCAACAATCGCTCCTCGAAGCCGCGGCGAAGGACGATTCCTTCCTGGCGCATATGAAGGGTGTTGTCGATAAACTGGATTCCTACATTTCCGGAGAAGGCTCCTGGTACCGGCGAAATCACGGCAAGGAAGACGACATGGTCGTGGCATATTTTTCTGCGGAGTTCGGAATTACCGAGTGCCTCTCCATTTTTGCGGGTGGGCTGGGTGTACTTGCCGGGGATCATCTGAAGGCCTCCAGCGATCTGGGTCTTCCGCTCGTGGGCGTAGGGCTTCTCTACCAGCAAGGATATTTCCGGCAATACCTCAATGCCGCTGGCTGGCAGCAGGAAGCGCTGGAAGACAACGATTTCCACACGTGGCCGATTGAGCTCATACGAAACGTAACCGTGTCCGTCGATTTGCCGGATGGAAGAGCGGACGCACAGATCTGGCACGTGAATGTCGGCAGGATCCAGCTGTATTTGCTGGATACAAATCTGCCGTCCAACAGTCCCGAGCACCGAAAGATTACCGCGCAGCTCTATGGCGGAGATTTGGAAATGCGCATCCGGCAGGAGATTCTCCTGGGGATCGGCGGATATCGCGCGCTGGAAGCGCTCGGCCTGAAGCCAACCGTGTATCACATGAACGAAGGCCATTCCGCGTTTCTGGGCATCGAACGTGTTGTCCGGCTGATGGAAACCAGTAAATTATCTTTTTCCGAAGCACGCATTCTTGCTTCGGCAAGCCTGGTCTTCACGACCCATACTCCGGTGGCGGCCGGGCATGACTACTACCCGGCCTTTTTGATGGATCGCTACTTCTCGGAGTTCATGAGGCGCCTGGGGATCAGCCGCTCCGAGTTTCTAGGTCTCGGCCGCCAGGATCCGGCCAACGAGTCCGAAGATTTTTGTATGACGGTTCTGGCCCTCCGCCTCGCTTCCCATAGCAATGGCGTAAGCAAGCTGCACGGCGCTGTGTCACGGCAGATGTGGAATCGCATTTGGACAGATGTCCCCGAGCAGGAAGTTCCGATCGGGCACGTCACCAACGGCGTTCACTTCCGAAGCTGGGTTTCCCTCGAAATGAACCAACTTTACGACCGTTACCTCGGTCCCAAATGGCGGGAAGAGCCCGCCGACGCAAAACTCTGGCAACGCACCGAAACCATTCCCGCCGGGGAATTGTGGAGAACTCACGAGAGGCGCAGGGAACATCTGGTGGGCTACGCACGGCGCAGGCTGCGCGCGCAATTGATCTCTCGTGGCGCCCCCAAGTCGGCCGTCGAATATGCCGATGAGGTTTTGAGTCCGGACGCGCTGACGATTGGTTTTGGCCGCAGATTCGCTTCGTACAAAAGGGCCACGCTGTTGTTGCGCAATCCGGATCGCCTTGCGCGGATCTTGAATGACCCGGATCGTCCCGTCCAGATCCTCTATGCGGGGAAAGCCCATCCACAGGACGACGCCGGAAAACAATTGATCCAGACAATCATCAATCTTGCGGAGCGTCCGGAATTCCGCCAAAAGCTGGTATTCCTGGAAAACTACGATATGGCCGCCGCGCGCTGCATGGTCCAGGGGTGCGATGTCTGGCTCAATACACCGCTGCGTCCGCTGGAGGCAAGCGGCACCAGCGGAATGAAAGCGCTCGCCAACGGCGTCATCAACGTGAGCACGCTGGACGGCTGGTGGGACGAAGCCTGGCAGATGGGCAAGGGAAGTGAGGGAGATGTCGGCTGGGCCATTGGCGGTGGAGAGGCTTACGATGATCCCTACCAGCAAGATCAAAGTGAGGCGGAGGCGCTGTATGAACTCCTCGAGCATGAAATCGTGCCCACATTTTACGACCGGCGCTCGGACGGGCTGCCGCGCAAGTGGATCGCGCTCATGAAAACCTCGATTGCGAAGCTTTGTCCTGAGTTCAATATGCAGCGGATGGCGATGCAGTATGCGGAAGAATCCTATTTGATCGCCAACCGGCGTTTCCGGAATTTGAGCGCGGGAAACGCGGCCAGGGCGAGAGAGGTCGCTGCTTGGCTGAGAAAAGTTGAAACGGAATGGCCGCGATTGAGTGTAGAATCAATCGGCGAAGGCGTTTCTGAAATTCGTCTCGGCGAAGAGGTTCTCGTGTTGGCAAAAGTGACGCTGAACTCGCTCACTCCGGATGATGTTGAAGTCCAGGTTCTGACGGGCCTCGTCGATGCGGACGGCAACCTCAAAGATCCTATAGTAATTCCCATGCGGCTTTCGGAACGGGATGCCGCGGGAGCCTATCTATTTCAAACTGTGGTTCAACCTTCAGCAAGAAGCGGGTTGCATGGTTATGCGATTCGCCTATTGCCAAAACACGCGGATTCCGTCAGTCCGTTTCTTCCAGGCCTAATTAAGTGGGCACAGGCATCGTCGCCTGTTGCTGAATTGCAAGCCCGCTAATTTCCAGCGGCCTCCCGGCCAAGCTGGCTTCCATGTCGAAGCTTTAATTGTGGCGCTGTTCTTGCAGCCTGGGTCCACATGGAAGCCCGGAAAAGGAGATTCAAATGGCCGTTACACACACGCCCGGTTCCGTCAAAGTTTTCGCTTCAGGAAATCCGCTCTCCAGTGAAGAGCTATCGAGGATGGATGCCTATTGGCGCGCGGCAAACTATCTTTCCGTCGGGCAGATCTACCTGCTCGCGAATCCGCTTTTGCGCGAGCCTCTGAAGATCGATCACATCAAGCCGCGCTTGCTGGGCCACTGGGGCACGACTCCCGGTTTGAACTTCATTTATGTGCACATGAACCGGGCGATCAAAAAGTTTGATCTGAATGCCATTTATATCGCAGGGCCCGGCCATGGCGGTCCGGGCCTGGTCGCAAACACTTATCTCGAGGGCACGTACAGCGAATTCTATCCCAACATCCAGCAGTCCGAAGAGGGCATGCAGCGCCTCTTCAAGCAATTCTCCTTTCCTGGCGGCATTCCGAGCCACGTGGCGCCGGAGACGCCGGGCTCCATCCACGAGGGTGGAGAGCTGGGCTACTCCATCGCTCATGCCAACGGCGCGGCGTTTGATAACCCTGAATTGCTGGTCTGCTGCGTCGTAGGCGATGGGGAAGCGGAAACGGGAGCGCTCGCGGCGAGTTGGCATTCGAACAAATTCCTGAACCCCGCGCGCGACGGCGCCGTTCTGCCCATCCTGCAATTGAACGGCTACAAAATCGCGAACCCCACCGTTCTGGCCCGGCTCTCCGACGGCGAGCTTGCGCAGCTCTTCGCCGGCTATGGATACGATCCATATTTCGTGGAAGGCCGCGAACCCGACGTCATGCACCAGCTCATGGCGGGGACACTCGATACTGTGATTGCGGAAATACGCTCCATCCAGCAAAAGGCCAGGCTGCAGGGTGTCAAGGAACGCCCCCTGTGGCCGATGATTATTCTTCGGACGCCCAAGGGTTGGACGGGGCCGCGCGTGGTGGATGGGAAGCCCGTCGAGGACACCTGGCGCGCGCACCAGGTGCCGCTCGCCGAACTCGCCACGAAGCCCGAACACGTGCGCCTTCTGGAAGAATGGATGAAGAGTTACCGCGCGGAGGAGCTGTTCGATTACAACGGAAAACTGATTCCGGAGCTGGCCGAGCTTGCACCCAAGGGGAAAAGCAGAATGGGAGCGAATCCCCATGCCAATGGCGGCCTGCTTCTGAAAGACCTGGTGATGCCGGACTTTCGTGATTACTCCGTGCAAGTCGTCAAGCCGGGAACCACGAATGCGGAGGCGACCAGAGAACTCGGAAAATTCCTGCGCGACGTGATGCGATTAAACAACGAGGCAAGAAACTTTCGTGTTTTTGGCCCCGACGAGACCGCCTCGAACCGGCTCGACGCGATCTATGAGGCGACCGATAAGATTCTGATGGAACCCCTGCTGCCCACGGACGAACATCTTTCCTGCGAAGGCCGGGTCATGGAAGTGCTCAGCGAACATATGTGCCAGGGCTGGCTTGAGGGATACCTGCTCACCGGGCGGCACGGCTTTTTTTCGTGTTACGAAGCGTTCATCCATATTGTGGATTCCATGTTCAACCAGCATGCGAAGTGGCTCAAAGTCACGAATGGAATTCCGTGGCGGCGCCCGATTGCTTCTCTCAATTATTTGCTCACCTCGCATGTGTGGCGGCAGGACCACAATGGCTTCACGCACCAGGACCCTGGGTTCCTCGATCTTGTGGTGAATAAGAAAGCCGACGTCGTCCGCGTGTACTTGCCTCCGGATACGAACACGCTTCTATCCGTCGCGGATCATTGTTTGCGCAGCCGGCATTACATCAACGTGATCGTGGCCGGCAAACAGCCCGCTCTGCAATTTCTGAACATGCAGTCCGCGATCCAGCACTGCACGGCCGGAATCGGCATCTGGGATTGGGCCAGCAACGACCAGGGAGCCGAACCGGACGTCGTGATGGCGTGCGCCGGAGACATTCCCACGCTCGAAGCACTGGCGGCAGTTGACTTGCTGCGCCAGCATTTTCCCGACCTGCGCATTCGCTTCATTAACGTGGTGGACTTGATGACGCTGCAGCCTGCGAGTGAACATCCGCACGGCCTGCCCGACACGGAGTTCGATTCAATGTTCACGATCGACAAACCCATCATATTTGCTTTTCATGGATATCCATGGCTCGTCCATCGCCTGACCTACCGCCGCAAGAACCATGAAAACCTCCACGTGCGCGGCTACAAAGAAGAAGGAACGACGACCACTCCTTTCGACATGACCGTGATGAACGACATGGATCGTTTCCACCTGGCCGCGGACGTGGTGGACCGCGTGCCTCGCCTTCGGCGCGTCGGAGCGCACTTCAAGCAATTCCTCCGCGACAAGCTGATCGACCACAAGGAATACATCATGGAAGTTGGCGATGATATGCCGGAAATTAAAAATTGGAAGTGGCCGTATTAGCTCGAGAGAAATGACGGAAGCCACGCGAAAAGAGTTTAATGAACATTCTCGTTCTCAACGCCGGCAGCTCCAGCCTGAAGTTTCAAATCATCGCCACCGATCTCGACCGGATCCGCCAGGATAAGGACGTCCGCCTGCTGCGTGGCGACGTCGAGCGTATCGGCGCCGAAGCGGTCGTCACCGTGCAAAAGGGAGATGGCCCCAAGCAGAAACTCACCGCATCTTTGAAGAATATTTCCGGGGCGCTCGACTTCATCATTCGCTGGGCAGCCTCGCCGGAATCAGGCGTTTCGGAAATCCAGAGCATGGCTGACATTCACGCGGTCGGACATCGAGTGGTGCATGGAGGCGAGTCGTTTACCGATTCTGTTCTGATCACCGATGAAGTTATGGCCGGGATCGAGAATTGCATCGACCTCGCTCCCTTGCACAATCCCACGAATCTTCGGGGAATTCGCGCGATGCGCGAATTGCTGGGCCCGCAGATCCCGCAAGTCGCGGTATTTGATACGGCGTTTCATCACTCTCTGGCGGAACGCTCGTATTTGTATGCGATTCCGTACCATCTCTACCTTCGCTACCGAATTCGCCGGTATGGTTTCCACGGCATATCCCACCGGTACATGGGATACCGCTATCGCACGATTCGCAATCTGGCGCGGGAGCAAACCAATATCGTAAGCCTTCACCTCGGAAACGGATGTTCCGCCGCGGCCATCCGCGGCGGACATTCCGTCGACACATCCATGGGTATGACGCCGCTGGAAGGATTGGTGATGGGAACGCGATCCGGCGATGTCGATCCGGCCGTTTTGGGCTTCATCGCCGCAAAGGAAGGACTTTCCATTCATGAAGTGGAGACGATGCTGAACAAGCAGTCGGGCCTGCTCGGAATTTCGGGGCTCACGCACGATATGCGAGTCCTGCAAGACGAAGCGCGGAACCACGACGACCGCCGCGCAAAACTGGCCATCGATATTTTCTGCTACCGGGTCAGAAAGTACATCGGCGCTTTCCTTGCCGCCATGGGCGGAGCGGATGCCATTGTGTTCACGGGCGGGATCGGAGAGAATTCGCCCGCGGTTAGGACAAACATTTGTGAAGGGCTCGAATGGGCTGGATTGTCGCTGGACAGCGAAAAGAACCAGAAAACAATTGGCGTGGAAGGCATGATCAGCCGCGAGGATTCCCGTCTGGCCGCCTACGTCATACCCACCGATGAGGAATTGTTGATTGCCCGGGACACGGCGCGCTGCATCCTCGGCGAGGCGAACCCTCAATAAGGGAATCTCCAGCGCTTTTTTCAGATGTTAGTAGTTTAATAAAGCAAAAATGAATGCGTTAGGCTTCCAGATGATCTTGGAGTATGCCCTCCAATTCATAAGGGAACTCATTCCTGCGAAATGCCGGGGCGCCGTGGCAATCCTGTCCGTGCCGCAAAGTGGGCAGCCACCAGCAGCCGTTTTCCACCGGGAAGGTGTAAAAAATAGAGACGCTCGATCCGACGAGCTCGGATGCGAGTTGCCTTCGTTGTTCCGGGAGAACCGTGGAATCGAGAAGAATAAGATTGTATGCGCTTTTTCTCACATATTCCGGCGTGACGGTTTGCGGCGCTGCAAAAAACAATTCGGCCCCAAATTTTTCAAGGGACTTTAGCACCAATGATCCCCAGGAGCCGTTCCGGCCGACTAGCAAAACGCTCGGACACGAAATGGCGGTTGCGCCCCGTGAGCGCAAAGTTAGTGAGGAATTATTTTCGAACATACCGGCCTGATAACCGATTGCGGGTGAAACCTGTGGTCCGCTTGACATACAACCCTCCCAAGTCGCGCCGGGAGAGGAATTACTGAGGGAAATCAGACAGCGCGGCAAACTCACGCTACACTCCTGCAAAGTTATAGTCAAGGTCGAAGAGAGGGTGAATTTTTCGAATTTCTTGCGTGTAAAAAGTCCGCTCGGGTCCTCAGGGTTTGGAGGGAAGGGCGGTATGAGGGGCCGCAGTCCCCGGGGCATCTTGTGGAGCGAGATTGACGGGTTCGCCTTGTTCCAGCGCATCCGGGGGATTGATGACAATGCGGTCCGTAGGATCGATCCCTTGGAGCACTTCCAAGGCATTGCCAAAATCACGCCCAACCGTGATTTTTTTAAGATCGATTCGGTTGTCGGGTCCGACGACGGCGGCCATTGTTCCATCCGGGCGGAACAGAAGCGCGTTAATGGGCAGGGAAAGGCGCTGGCCGGTGACCTTGACGTCAAAATGCACTTCCGCGTACGCCCCAGGCAAGAGGGTTCCCGAAGCGTTTGGGACGTCCACTTCGGTCAAGAGAGTTCGAGTGTTGGGATCGATGGCGTTCGCGGTACGCACGACCTCTCCACAGAAACTCCGCTGCGGCAGTTCCGTCAGCGAGAGGCAGGCCTTCAGCCCGACATGTATGGAAGGAGAATACGCCTGTGGCACAGCGACATAGACGCGCATCGGGTCGATCTGTGCCAAATCGAACATCTCCTTGGTGGCAGTCCCGCCATTGCCGGCATTGATGAGTGTGCCGGGATCGACATTCCGCTGCGTGATGATTCCCGTAAACGGAGCATACACATGCTTGAATGATTCGAGCTCTTCCAGGCGCCTTACGTTGGCATCGGCCGATTGCACCATGGCCCGCCTGGCCGCGAGGTCGCCGTTGGCGTTGTCGAGGTCTTGCCGGGAAACGGAATCTGACTTGATCAGGTCTTGATACCGCGTCGCTGTTATGGTGGACAGACTGAGATTGGCCTGCGCGGTGACAAGGTCGGCGCGGGACTGGGCAAGTTCCTGGTCAATTTCAGGAGTATCGATCTCGGCAAGAAGAACGCCCTTCTGGACGTGGCTGCCGATGTCTTTGTACCAGACTTTGAGGTAGCCGTTGGTCCGCGCATAAATCGGAGACTCGACATAGGGCTTGAGGGTACCCGGGAGCACCATATCGGAATTGGCGTCGATGGGGGTAGCGCGAATCACCGAGACGAACGGAACCGCCATCTGTTCAGTTTGTTGCGCGAGCGCTTTGTGTTCGGAAACGCGTTGCGAGACGGCGTAGATTCCCAGAACCAGAAAAATAAAAAATAGAATGAAAAACCAGCGGAGCAGCGCGCCCGGTCCTCTGCCGGCTCCGCCTGGCTCTTCCGTAAATTTTGATTCGTCTTGCAACTCGACTGGGTCTTGAGACATTCCCTATTTGCTCCCTGAATTCATGGCTCTACTAAGAGATTCCGAGTTCCGCGGCGCCGACGCGTTTTCCCGGACGATGGTGTTTGTGAACCAAAGAAAATACACACGGCACGAAATACAAAGTTGCGAACGTGGCGACGATCAGCCCTCCAATCACGGCCCGGCCTAGCGGAGCGTTCTGCTCCCCGCCTTCTCCGAGCCCGAGCGACAAGGGGACCATGCCGATGATCATGGCAAAAGCGGTCATCAGCACGGGGCGAATCCGAACATACCCCGCCTGGACCGCCGCCTGAGTCGCACTCAGTCCTTCATTCAAGCGTTCGCGCGCGAAGGACACCATCAGGATGCTATTGGCTGTGGCAACACCCATGCACATGATCATGCCAGTCAATGAGGGCACGCTCAGCGTGGTATGCGTGAGCAATAGAATCCAAATGATCCCTGCCAGGGCCCCAGGCAGCGCCGTAATGATAATAAAGGGATCGATCCACGATTGAAAATTCACCACGATCAGGAGATAAACCAGAACGATGGCGACGCCCACACCGGCGCTCAGTCCTGCGAAGGATGACGTCATCGTGGCCACCTGCCCTCGGCGAACAAGCTGCGTGCCGCGCGGGAGCTTGTCTTGAAAATCCGCCAGCACCTTCTGAATGTCCGTATCCACGCCGCCCAAATCGCGCCCTTCCACGGAGGCATACACGTTCATCATGGCCTGGCTGTCATACTGGCTGAGCAACGCCGGCTCGGTATTTACGCTTAAGGTCCCCATATTCCCCAGAATCTGCGGGGTCACGGTCTTTGCTGAAGAAATCGGAATGTTGTCGAGCGATTGCATGGAGTCGATCTTGTACTGTGGCACTTGCACGGCAACGTTATATTCAAAGCCGTTCCCCGGGTTGACCCAAAACGATGGAGTGACCTGGGCGCTCGAACTCAGCGTGAGCAGGACGCTATTGGCCACGTCCTGTTGACTCAATCCCACGGACTGCACCCGCGTGCGGTCCACATTCAGGAAAATCGCCGGATAAGAGCGCAACTGTTGCACGTGCACGTCCACCGCGCCGGGAATATGCTGAATGCGGTTGGTAATTTGCTCGGCCAACTGGTAATTGGCCTTCTCGTTTGGGCCAATGAGCTGAATATCGACTGGCGCGGGCACACCGAAATTCAGGATCTGGCTGATCATGTCCGCCGGCTGAAAAAAGAATTGCGTGCCGGGAAACTCTTTGGCCAATCGCTCACGCAACTCGTCCATGTAATACCTGGTTTGCTGTTTGCGCTTGGGTTTGAGTCCGATGAGAATTTCCGCATCCGACTCGCCAATCACACCCGAGTTGCTGTAGGCCGTGTTCACGGTGCTGTTGAACAAGCCGATGTTGTCGAGGACGGTCCCAAGGTCTTCCGGAGGTATGACCCGCCGGATCAGGTTGTCCACCCCATCCGCTTCTCGGGCAGTCTCCTCGACACGCTGTCCCGCTCGGGCGCGCATGTGCAAACGAATCAGCCCGGCGTCCACGGTTGGAAAGAAGTCCCGGCCCAGCACGGGAACCAGTGACAGCGAAGCGACGCAGAACACGAGAAACAAAACCACAAAAAGCCACGCACGCTCCAGGCAAAAAGCCAGCGACGCGCGATAGCCGCCGCGCATGCGGTCGAACCCTCGCGCGAATCCGCGCTGCACTCGCGAGAAAATATCGTTTCCGGTGGCGTATTCCTCCCCGTGATGCTCCTTCAGAAGGTACATGGCCATCGTCGGCACCAGCGTCCGGGACAAAACGTACGATGCGAGCATGGCGAAAATTACGGCTTCCGCAAGCGGGACGAATAGGAATTTCGCCACGCCCGTGAGGAAAAACATCGGTACGAATACAATGCAGATGCAGAGCGTCGAGACCAGGGCCGGAATAGCGATTTCCTGCGAACCGTCAAGAATCGCGCGGATTGTGTCCTTCCCCTGCGCCAGGTTTCTCTCGATATTCTCGATGGCGACGGTAGCATCATCCACCAGGATGCCGACCGCGAGCGCCAGGCCGCCGAGCGTCATGAGATTGATCGTTTCGTGGAGCGCGCTCAGAACCGTGATCGAGACCAGAATCGAAAGCGGAATCGAGATGGCGATGATCACCGTGCTGCGCCAACTGCCCAGGAATAGAAGGATCATCAACGCGGTCAGGCAGGCGGCAACCACTCCTTCGCGGACCACTCCCTGAATGGCCGCCCTCACGAAAATCGATTGATCGAATAGGGGCGTGATCACCGTTTGCGGAGGCAGCAGGTTCTTGATTTGCGGCAGCTTGGCGTAGATCTGCGACACGACGTCAAGCGTGGATGTGTCACCGGTCTTGTAGATGGCTAGAATCACGCCGCGCTGTCCGTCCATGCGCGCGATGTTGATCTGGGGAGAAAAGCCGTCGCTTACATAGGCAACATCCTTCACGTAGATCGTCGCGCCGTTCGTTGTCTTAATTGGTAAATCATTCAGCTCGGCAAGAGTATCCGGTGACCCGTTCATCTCCACATTGAACTCGGTCGAACCCATCTTGACCGTGCCGGAAGGAAGTACCAGGTTCTGCGTGGAGACGGCATTGATGACGTCTGTAGGCGACAGCCCCTTCGCCTGCAGCGCAGGGATGTCGATGTTCACCGAGACCTGGCGTTGTTTTCCGCCATAAGGCCACGGAATTGCCGCGCCGGCCACATTCGCCAGTTGATTGCGGACGAGGTTCGCTCCGAGGTCGAACAACTCCTGCTCAGACAACCCCTGGCCCCTCATTCCCAATTGCAAGACCGGTACGCTCGACGCCGAATACGTGATGATGAGCGGAGGGGAAATGCCGGGGGGTAACTGCCGAATCATCGTTTGAGAAATGGCAGTGATCTGCGTGACCGCCACATGAACATCCGCCCCAGGCTGAAAGAATATCTTGATGATCGACCGCCCCGCCACCGTCTGTGACTCGGTGTGCTCGATGTTGTCCACCACCGTGGTCAAGAATCGCAGGTAAGGCGAGACGATGCGGTCTTCCATCAGTTGCGGGGACAATCCGGTGTAATTCCAGCATACGCTCACCACTGGAATGTCGATGTTGGGAAATACATCGGTAGGCGTGCGCTGCAACACGATCGGCGTCATCAGCACTATGACAAGCGCGGCGACGATAAACGTGTAAGGCCGCGTCAGCGCTATCCGAACGATCCACATGTGACTGTCCTCGAGGTTACTGAAAATCTTGCCGCGAATAAATTCGCAAGCGGAACTTCAATATACGACACACGACTTTTCCGGAATCGATACTTATTTGGATGCCCAAATCTCCCGGCCCGTTACATAAGTTATACGATGAATGCGTGTTAGGCGCCTAACACACAACCCTTCCGCACGCGAGAGCCTGCCAACCTGTTCCAGGAAGGACGAGCAGTTTGGGAGAACGTCATCCATAGAACTTTTAAGGATACCCGGAGACGGGGCAGAATTCGTGGCTGGCGTCACGGCGGATTGTGCGATTTATCACCGTGGAGAAAATAGAACGATTGAAATTATTTTTAGATTGCTGTTATAGTGTTTCGCGCGGGCGACGGGCGATCGGAATACTTAATAGATGGAATTTTAGAAATACCCGTATGACAGTTCGGCGGAATAATAAAAGTGATAAAGGCAGTGCCGCCGGGTTGTTTCCTCCTTCACAGGTCGAAGGCGCCGTTTCCCGCACCAAATTGAGGCCGGATTTGCGGCCGACAGAAAGGCGCTAAGACCGTCCTGACTGTATACCTCGGTGTGTCTTCCGAGGCCGGCACGTATGGCACAGATATTTCATCGCAGCACCAACACCATTGCTCGCGTCAGCATTTACGGCGCGGTGATCCTGATTGCGGTTCTGGGATACGCCGTGGACGTAGTGAATCAAACCTCCTACGTAACCGAGGTGCACAACGCGCGGCCGCAGCCCGTTCCGTTCAGCCACAAGCATCACGTGGGTGAACTCGGTCTGGATTGCCGCTATTGCCATAGCTCGGTGGAAGTTTCCTCCTCGGCGGGGATGCCTCCGACGCAAACCTGCATGGCGTGCCATTCGCAAATCTGGACCGGTGCGGCAATCCTCGAACCGGTGCGGGCGAGCTACCGCGATTCCACTCCCATTGCCTGGACGCGCGTCAATGCGCTACCTGATTTCGTTTATTTCAATCACAGCATTCACGTTGCGAAGGGCGTCGGCTGCACGACCTGCCACGGGCCCATCGCGGAAATGAACATCACCTGGCGCGCGCAGAGTCTCTACATGCGCTGGTGTCTCGAATGCCACAACGCGCCGGAAAAATATTTGCGACCTCGATCCGAGGTGTTCAACGCGTTTTACGAGCCTCCTTCGGACCAGGAGGCTTTGGGCAAGCGGCTGATGAGCGAATACAAAGTGCAGAAACTCACGACCTGCACGACGTGCCACCGCTAGCGGGCGCGGGCTGTCCGCCGAGGCGGATAGCCGGCCAGATTTATTAAAGGGATCAGGGGATTCATGGACAGCGATCGAAAAAACGCCGGTCAGCCTGATGTGGACATTGCCGCATTGCGCAAGGCCGTGAGCGGCGGAGAAACACCCCGATTTTGGCGCGGGCTCGATGAGCTTGCCGATACGCCGGAATTCCGGAACCACAAGGAAAATGAGTTTCCGCACGGAGCAAACGATCCCGAGGCGAAACTCGACCGGCGAGACCTTCTAAAAGTCATGGCGGCTTCCGCCGCGTTTGCCGGGCTGTCCGGTTGCACGAAGCTTCCCACGCAAAAAATTGTTCCCTATGTTCGCCAGCCGGAGGAAATCATCCCTGGCAAGCCGCTCTTCTATGCGACTGCGGTGACCCTCGGCGGCGTGGCTACGGGCGTTTTGGTCGAGAGCAACATGGCGCGGCCCACGAAAATCGAGGGCAACCCTGACCACCCGGGCAGCCTGGGCGCGACCGACGCGTTTTCACAGGCCTCGATTTTGGGGCTTTACGATCCGGACCGCTCGCAAGCGGAAATTCACGATGGACGCATCGGAAGCTGGGCGGAATTTCAGGATGAGTTGTCCACGGCGCTCGGAGCGGAAAAGGGAAACGGCGGTTCCGGCGTGAGACTGCTGACGCCGACGATCACGTCTCCGACGCTCGGAGACCAAATTAACGCGTTCTTGAAGGCCTATCCGTCCGCGAAGTGGGTGCAGTACGAATCGGTGACGCGCGACCATGTACGCGAAGGCGCGAAAATCGCATTCGGCGAATACGTGAACACAGTTTACCGCCTGGATCAGGCGGATATAATTGTCACACTTGATTCGGACTTGCTGACCACCGGGCCAGGAAGCGTCCGCTACGCGCGGGAATTCTCGAGGAAGCGCCGCGTCGAAGGACCCGAATCGAAAATGAATCGCCTGTACGCCGTCGAGTCCACTCTGACGAGTACCGGGGCGATGGCCGATCACCGTCTGCGAATGAGGGCTTCCGACATCGAAAGCTTCGCTCGCGCCCTCGCGCGCGAGCTTGGGGTGAGCGCGGTTGCAGGACCAACAATTGCTCCGAGCGTTCCGTCAGGGTGGATTCCGGCCCTTGCTCGCGACCTCAAGCAATATCCCGGGACCACCCTGGTGGTCGCCGGAGATCAGCAACCGCCCATCGTGCACGCGCTAGCACATGCCATCAACCAATCCTTGGGCAATTTCGGCAAGACTGTTTATTTCACGGACCCGATCGAAGTGTCCCCGGCAAATCAATGGGATTCCATCGGCCAATTGGCGGCGGATATTCGGGCGGGAAGCGTTACGACATTGCTGATTGTGGGCAGCAATCCCGTTTATGACGCGCCCGCCGATTTGGGTTTCAAGGAAATTCTGCCGAAGGTGCCGTTTAGCGCGCGTCTCGGACTCTACGAAGATGAAACTTCGCCGCTCTGTCATTGGCACATTCCGCAAGCCCATGAACTCGAATCGTGGGGCGATGCGCGCGGATACGATGGCACGGCCACGGTGATTCAGCCGCTGATCGCTCCGCTTTACGGCGGAAAATCGGAAGTCGATTTTCTGGCTGTGCTCAACGCGCAATCCTCAAAATCGAGTCACGATTTCGTGCATGACTATTGGCAGGCGCAGCGCCCCAACGTTGATCGATTCGATGTGTTTTGGGAGAAGACGCTGCGCGATGGAGTTGTCGCCGACACGGCTTTTCCGCCAAAGCAAGTTTCGCTGAAACCAGGGGTTGGCGCGGAAACGCCTGCCGCCGCTGCGCAGGGTCTCGAAATTGTTTTTCGGCCGGATCACACGATCTGGGACGGCCGCTTCGCTAACAATGGCTGGCTGCAGGAATTGCCCAAGCCGCTGACCATGCTCACGTGGGATGCCGCGGCCATGCTGAGTCCGAAAACGGCCGAGCGCCTGGGAGTCAAGAGCGAGGATGCCGTCGAACTAAAGTATCAGGGGCGAACGATTATTGCCCCCGCATGGGTCGCGCCGGGCCACGCCGACGAAAGCGTAACGGTGTTTCTCGGTTACGGACGCACGCGCTCCGGACGAGTTGGTACGGGTACGGGATTCGATGCCGGATGGATTCGTCCCTCTCGCCACGCCGTGGATCGGCACAGGGCTCGAGGTTCGCAGAACAGGCGATAGATGGGCGCTGGCAACAACGCAGACGCAAAGCACGATGGAAGGGCGCGAACCGATCCGCATCGCGACGCTGGACGAATACCAAAAAAATCCGAAGTTTGCGCAAGCCGATGCGGAAGAGAATCCTCTCTCGCTTTACCCCGAAGTGAAATATGAGGGCAATGCGTGGGGCATGGCCATTGACTTGAACGCCTGCACGGGTTGCGGCGGCTGCGTAGTGGCCTGCCAGGCGGAAAACAACATCGCCGTCGTTGGCAAGAAGGAAGTAATGATCGGCCGCCATATGCACTGGATCCGAATCGATCGGTACTACGAAGGCGGCGTGGACGATCCGGGCACGTATCACGAGCCCGTGCTTTGCATGCATTGTGAAAATGCGCCGTGCGAAGTCGTCTGCCCGGTAGCCGCGACGGTGCACAGTCCCGAGGGACTGAACGAAATGGTGTACAACCGCTGCGTGGGCACGCGCTATTGCTCGAACAATTGCCCGTACAAGGTTCGCCGGTTCAACTTCTACCTCTATTCGGATTGGGATACGCCGAGCCTGTTCGGAATGCGCAATCCCAATGTGAGCGTGCGCAGCCGCGGCGTGATGGAAAAATGCTCCTACTGCGTGCAGCGAATCAACGCGGTAAAAATCGACGCGGAAAAGCAGGATCGCCCGATCCGGGACGGCGAAATTGTCACCGCCTGCCAGCAGTCTTGCCCGTCGGAAGCCATCGTGTTTGGAAACATCAACGATCCCAATAGCCTCGTATCCAAGTTGAAGGCGAAGAACCGGAATTACAAATTGCTCGAAGAACTGAATACGCGGCCCAGAACGACGTATCTCGCGAAGCTGCGCAACCCGAACCCGGAGATCGAAAAGACGTCAGCGGTCTAGAGCGGAATGACAAATGGCAGATAGCCCAAGCGACAAACTGGCGGCGCAAATGGCGAACGTGCCGATCCTCGGCCCGGGGCACGATTTCGCCTCCGTGACCGACAAAATCAGCTCGATTGTGCTTTCAAAGCGCACGCCGAAGTGGTGGATCATCGGCTTTCTTGTCTCATTCGCCCTGGTCATGCTTCTCATGGTGTCGGTCACCTATCTCCTTGTTTTGGGCGTGGGCGTCTGGGGCATTCAGATCCCTATTGGATGGGGCTTTGCCATCATTAACTTTGTCTGGTGGATCGGGATTGGTCATGCCGGCACTCTGATTTCTGCGATCTTGCTCCTCTTGCGGCAGCAATGGCGCACTTCCATCAACCGGTTTGCGGAAGCGATGACGTTGTTTGCCGTTTCCTGCGCGGGGATATTTCCTCTGATCCACATGGGCCGTCCGTGGCTCGGCTACTGGCTCTTTCCCTATCCCGATACGATGAAGATGTGGCCCAATTTCCGGAGCCCGCTGGTGTGGGACGCATTCGCGGTTTCAACCTACGCGACAGTGTCGCTGCTGTTCTGGTTCATCGGCCTGATTCCGGACCTCGCCACGCTCCGCGACCGGTCGAAAAATCGTGCGGCGAAAATGATTTATGGTCTGCTGGCAATGGGATGGCGCGGATCGGCGGTTCACTGGGAGAGACACGAAACGGCTTCGTTGCTTCTGGCCGGCCTGGCAACCCCGCTGGTTCTCTCCGTGCACACAATCGTGAGTTTTGACTTTGCCTTTGCAATCGTTCCCGGATGGCACGCCACGATTTTTCCGCCCTACTTCGTCGCGGGCGCGATTTACGCGGGATTTGCAATGGTGCTTACGCTTTCTATCCCTATACGGAAGCTCTTTCGCCTGGAAGATTTCATCACCATGCGCCATCTGGACAATATGGGCAAGGTGCTGCTCGCGACCGGTCTGATCGTTGGCTATGGCTACATGATGGAAGCGTTCTCCGCCTTCTACAGCGGCAATCAATACGAGCGCTTCATGATCCTGAACCGCATGACAGGACCCTATGCGCCGATGTACTGGATGTTGATCGCCTGCAACATCGTGACGCCTCAATTTTTGTGGTTCCGAAAAGTCCGGGCGAAAGTGGGCGCGCTATTCGCCATCGCCATGGTCGTGAACGTGGGCATGTGGCTCGAGCGGTTTGTTATCGTGGTGACTAGCTTGCACCGCGATTTCCTCCCGTCGTCCTGGGGCTTGTATTACCCGACCCGGTGGGACATTTTTACGTTTGTCGGAACGATAGGCCTCTTCCTGTTCCTGGTGTTTCTCTTTATCCGCTACTTGCCGCTGATTTCCATTTTCGAAATGCGGACGCTGGTGGCGAGCGAGGAAGAGAAAAAGGCGGCCAACTGATGCGCGTTGCGAGATTTTATTTTTTGTTCATGGCAAAGGTGCAATGAAGCAACAGGAAACTATCTACGGACTGATGGCGGAGTTCGCCACTCCCGAGCAATTGCTCGAGGCGGCCCGCCAGACGCACGACGCGGGATACCGCCGCATCGACGCCTTCGCGCCGTTTCCGATCGAGGGTCTTGCGCATGCGGTCGGGTTCCACCGCACGCGGCTGCCGCTCGTGGTTTTGCTGGCGGGGATGTTCGGCGCGGGCGCAGGATTTTCTATGCAGTATTACGCTGCGGCGGTGAGTTATCCCATCAATGTCGGTGGAAGGCCGATGAATAGCTGGCCGGCATTTATCCCCGTCACGTTTGAAATGACCATCCTGTTCGCCGCGGCCGCCGCCGTATTCGGCATGCTGGCGATGAACGGATTGCCGACGCCCTATCATCCGGTCTTCAACGTGCCGCGCTTCGCGCTGGCTTCGCGGGACCGTTTTTTTCTCTGCATCAAGGCGCGCGATCCGATGTTTGACCTGGAACTGACCCGGAAGTTCATGCAGACGCTCAACCCGCGCGAGGTGACCGAAATTGAGCCCTAGCGTGAATTCTCGAAAATCATACACGGGCGGGTGGATGCTGGCCGCATTCGGGCTCCTATTCGTGTGCGCCGGTTGCCGCCTCGATATGCACGTGCAGCCGCGCTACAACCCGTATGATCCGACCGATTTTTTTGGGGACGGCCAATCCGCGCGCCTGCCCGTCGCGGGGACGGTTCCTCGCGGTGAATTGACGCTTGGCCCGCAAGAATTGGTTTACACCGGCAAAGTGAATGGCCAGCCGTCGGAAGTGTTTCCGTATCCCGTGACGAAGGAAGTCGTGGAACGCGGCCGCGAGCGCTACAACGTATTCTGCTCTCCCTGCCACGGATTTGCAGGTGATGGCGATGGCATGATCGTGCAGCGCGGTTTCCGCCATCCGCCTTCGTTTCACGAGGACCGCATGCGCACCGCGCCCGTGGGACATTACTTCGACGTGATCACGAACGGGTTTGGCGTCATGTACCCGTACGGCTACCGCGTGCCGCCGCGGGACCGCTGGGCCATCATCGCGTACATACGGGCGTTGCAACTCAGCCGGCAAGTGCCGATTGACGATGTGCCGGACGCGGAGCGGGCAAGATTGACGGGCGAATCGAAATGAGCGAAAACGGAGAAACAACGTTGAAACTCGAAGGACTGCCGATGCGGCTGGTCCTCGCGGGCGCCGTGCTGCTTGCGATATGCCTCGCGGCCGGCGTTGCGGACAAGGCGGAATTTTTCCGCTCGTACCTGATTGCGTTTCTGTTCTGGATTGGCATCACTCTGGGCTCCCTCGCGCTCTTGATGGTGCAGCACCTGACGGGAGGGAGGTGGGCGCTCGTCATTCGGCGAATCCTCGAAGCGAGCACTCGCACGCTTCCGCTCATGGCCGTTGCGGCGCTGCCGCTTCTCGCGGGAATGAAGACGCTTTACAGTTGGTCCCGCCCCGGCCAGACCGACCCGGTCATCCTGGCGAAGCAATCCTATCTCAACCCTGAATTTTTCATTGTGCGCATGGTTTTCTATTTCGCGATCTGGTTCACGCTCGCGCATTTCCTGAACAAATGGTCCAGGCAGGAGGACGCGGGCGAGGCGGGACTCGCGCTTTGGATGCGCCTCGAAGGATTGAGCGGGATCGGTTTGGTGATCTACGGATTTACCGTTACGTTCGCGAGCATCGATTGGGTCATGTCGCTGGAGCCCCGCTGGTACTCCACCATTTACGGGATGCTCTTCATGGTGGGGCAGGCTCTTGCAGCTATGGCGTTTTCGATTGCCATCTTGATCTGGCTTTCCGACCGGAAACCGCTTTCGCAGGTCGTGAGGCCCGCGCAATTCCAGGACCTGGGCAGCTTCTTGCTGACGTTTGTGATGCTGTGGGCCTATTTGGAATTCTCGCAATTTCTGATCATTTGGGGCGGAAACCTTTCCGATGAAATTCCCTGGTACATCCGCAGGATGGAGGGTGTCTGGGGCCACGTCGGGCTGCTTTTGATCATCTTGAGTTTTTTCTTTCCGTTTTTTCTGCTGCTGTTCCGGCATGTGAAGAGAAGAACGCGTTCGCTGCTGATCGTGACTTTGCTGGTTCTCATGATGCGCCTCGTGGATATGTACTGGATGGTTTTGCCGGCGTTCGGCGGCGGAAATGTTCGTCTCACGTGGATGAACGTGGCGCTCCCGTTCGGCATGGGAGGGATCTGGTTCGCGTACTTCATCTGGCAGTTGCAGCGCATGCCGCTTTTGCCGGTCCACGATCCGCGCATGGAAGAAATTACCGAGCAGGCGGTCGAACATGGATAAACCACACAACGCCTCCGCAACCACTCCTGGCTACGAAACGCGCGACGCGAATGCGGGCGGAGTATTCAAATTTCTGGTGGCCTTGGGCATCGTGCTGGTAGTCACGGGCTTGGTATGTTGGGGACTGTTCCGCTATTTTTCTGCGCACGACGTGAATCAGCCGGCTTCCGACTCTCCTTTCGCGGACACGCGGCAGTTGCCGCTGGGGCCGCAGTTGCAAGTGAATCCTCGCGAGGACTGGCTGAAATTTCGCGAAGAGCAGGAGCAGGCTCTCGAAACGTACGCGTGGGAGAATCGCTCCGCCGGAACCGTGCGCGTTCCGATCGAAGAAGCCATGGAGCTGCTGGTGAAAAAGGGATTGCCGGTGCAAGGCACGCCGCAAGCGCAGCCCGCCGATGCGAAGAAACAAGCGCCGGATGGGAGCAAGAAGCCATGAGATCCAGGTTCTATGCCGCAATGCTCTTGGTCCTGACCGGAATTGGCGCAGTATCCGCAAGCGCACAGGAGTCAACCACGCCCGCCATATTGAGCAAGGTGGGCATTACGCAAAATCTGAACGCGCAGATTCCGCCGGACCTCATGTTCCGAGACGAGACCGGAAAGTCCGTGCGAATCGGCGACTTTTTTGGACAAAAGCCGATCGTGCTCTCCCTGGTCTACTTCGATTGCCCGGCGCTCTGCACGGAAGTTCTGAACGGGGAACTGCGCACGATGAAAGCGATCTCGCTCGATCTCGGGAAGGACTTCGATGCCGTGACGGTCAGCTTCGAGCCGAAAGATACTCCAGCGCTTGCCAAGGCGAAGCGGGACGTTTACATCGGGCAGTACGGGCGGCCCGGCGCTACGGATCACTGGCATTTCCTGACGGGCGAGCAGCAATCGATTGACGCCCTCACAAATGCAGTCGGCTTTCACTACGCCTACGATTCTTCGATCCGCCAGTACGCGCATGCCGCCGCCATTCTCGTTCTCACTCCGGATGGGCGCATCGATCGCTACTTTTACGGCGTGATATATCCGGCGCGAGACGTGCGCCTCGGACTCGTCGAGGCCTCGGAAGGCAAGATCGGAACTTTGACGGATCACGCGCTGTTGTATTGCTACCAGTACGATCCCATGACCGGCAAATACGGCGTCGTCGTAATGAATGTGCTGCGCGCGGCGGGCGGTCTAACCGTGCTGCTCTTGGGAATTTTTATGACCATGATGTTTCTTCGCGAGCGCAAGCGTCCGGTTGGAGTTCCCCCGGCGGCTGGCGCCAAGGCGCGGTGAGGATTAGTGAAGTGAGGATACGATCTTGATGCAGAGCCTTCCATTTCAACCGGAGCAGGCTTCCACGATCGCGAGGTCGGTGGACGAGCTATATTTGTTTCTAACGGCCGTTACGGTGTTTTTTACGGTTCTGATTTTTGCGATCATTTTCTATTTCATGATCAAGTACCGGAGGCGTTCGCCGGACGAGCGCCCCAAGGCGATCGAAGGATCGTTCCCGCTCGAGGTGCTTTGGACCGCCATTCCCACGCTGATCGTTGCGGTAATTTTCATTTGGAGTTCCACGTTGTATTTCCGCAATTCCGAAGCGCCCAAGGGCGCGATGGAAATCTTCGTGACCGGCAAGCAGTGGATGTGGAAGGTCGAGCACTCCGAAGGGCAGCGCGAGATCAACGAACTGCACGTGCCGCTCGGCCGTCCGGTCAAGCTGACGATGACTTCGGAGGACGTGATTCACGATTTTTTTGTTCCGGCGTTCCGCGTCAAGAAGGACGTCTTGCCGGGACGCTACACGACGCTGTGGTTTGAGGCCACCAAGGTGGGAACGTTCCATCTGTTTTGCGCGCAGTACTGCGGCGCCTTCCACGCGGGGATGATCGGTTCGGTCATTGTCCAGGAACCCGATGAATATGAGCGCTGGCTCGCAGGGGGAGCGCCGGGCGAATCCATGGAGCAGGCGGGAGAAAAAGTGTTTCAGGCCAGCGGCTGCCCCACTTGCCACGTGGCTGACGGCACCGGCCTTGGCCCGTCCTTGCTCGGTGTTTACGGACAGCCTGTCAAATTGACCACGGGCGAAACCGTCACCGCGGACGATGCGTACATGCGCGAGTCCGTCCTATTGCCCAAAGCCAAAGTCGTTCTTGGCTATAGTCCCATCATGCCGTCGTTTCAAGGACAGCTGACGGAAGAGCAGCTCAATAATGTGATCGCTTATCTTCGCGCGCTGGGCAAGGCGCAACCGAAGCCAAAGGAAGAGGGGAAGCAATGAGTACGGCCACGCTGGAACCACGCGTGCACGCTCCGAGAAATTACCTGAACGCCGACTACGGCTGGAAGTCCTGGCTGTTTACGCTGGACCACAAGCGCATCGCGCTGTTGTACCTGGTTTCGATCACCTTCTTTTTCATCATCGGTGGAACGTTCGCTGTCCTGATGCGCATCCAGTTGGTCGAGCCGCAGGGCGCCCTCGTGCAGCCGGAAACCTACAACAAGCTATTCACGCTGCACGGCATCGTGATGATTTTCTTTTTCCTGATTCCGTCAATCCCCGCGGTCCTGGGAAATTTTCTGGTTCCTCTTATGGTGGGGGCGCGCGACCTCGCCTTTCCGCGGCTGAATTTGCTGAGCTGGTACGTCTACATCGTGGGCGGCCTGTTCACTTTGTATTCGGCGATCGCCGGGGGCGTGGATACCGGTTGGACGTTCTATACGCCCTACAGCAGCACGTACTCGAACACGCAGGTCACCGCCGTGGCGATTGGCGTCTTTATCACCGGATTTTCTTCGATCCTGACGGGCCTGAACTTTATTGTAACGATTCACAAGATGCGCGCTCCGGGCCTCACCTGGTTCCGCTTGCCGCTCTTCCTCTGGGCCATGTATGCGACGAGCATCATCATGGTGCTCGGCACGCCGGTGCTGGCGATCACGATCTTTCTCCTCGCGCTCGAGCATCTGTTCCACGTGGGCATCTTCAGCCCGGCGCTCGGCGGCGATCCTTTGTTGTTCCAGCATTTGTTCTGGTTTTATTCGCACCCAGCCGTTTACATCATGATTTTGCCGGCGATGGGAGTCGTCAGCGAGATCATCGCCTGCTTTGCGAGGAAGCGTATCTTCGGCTACAAGATCGTCGCGTTTTCGAGCGTGGCCATCGCCGTCCTCGGCTTCCTGGTCTGGGGACACCACATGTTCGTCACCGGGCAATCGGTTTACGCGGGGCTGATCTTTTCCTTGTTGAGTTTCCTGGTCGCCATCCCATCGGCCATCAAGGTGTTCAATTGGACTGCCACTTTGTACAAAGGATCGATTTCCTACGAAGCGCCGATGCTGTATGCCCTGGGATTCATCGGTTTGTTCACGATGGGCGGCTTGACGGGGCTGTTCCTGGCTTCGCTGGCGACCGACGTGCACCTCAACGGGACGTATTTCATCGTGGCCCACTTCCACTACATCATGGTCGGCGGCGCGGTGATGGGATATCTCGGCGGGATCCATTTCTGGTGGCCGAAAATTTCCGGCAGAAAATATCCCAATATGTGGGCGGGCATTGCCGCGGTGATTATTTTTATCGGCTTCAACCTGACGTTTTTCCCGCAGTTCATTCTTGGCTATCTGGGCATGCCGCGCCGGTACGCGTTTTATCCGGCGGAATTTCAAGTGTTGAATGTGATGTCTTCGGCGGGCGCCACGGTCTTGGGCGTCGGCTATTTGATTCCGCTGATTTACCTGATCTGGTCGATGCGCTACGGTCCGATTGCGGAGCCCAACCCGTGGGGCGCCACGGGGCTCGAATGGAAGACGTCGTCTCCGCCGCCGACGGAGAACTTCGCTGAGATTCCCGTGGTAACCGAGGAAGCGTATGCGTACGCGCCTGAGGAGGCCGCCGGTGACTGACGCCGAAGCGCACGTCCAACACGCCGGACTGGCGCACCAGTTTGAGGACCTCGAACAGCAGCAGGAAGCCGATGCCCTGGGAATCTGGGTTTTCCTGGTCACTGAAATCATGTTCTTTGGCGGGCTTTTCGCGGCCTACGCGATTTACCGCTGGCTCTATTTTGCCGGCGTTTCAGGGCGGCAGCCACATTCTGGACATTCGGCTTGGCGCCGCGAATACCATTGTCCTGCTCGGCAGCAGTCTCACGATGGCGCTCTCCGTGCGCTCCGCGCAGACCGGAAATCGCCGCGCCCTCGTTTTTTTCTTGATCGCCACCATGATTCTCGGCGGGATTTTCCTGGGCGTCAAAGGGTACGAATACCACCAAAAATTCGTGGAGCACGTTGTTCCCGGCCTGGATTGGGCTCCGGAAGGTCAAACCTTGGCGCGTCTCGCGCCCGGCGGACTCGGTCACGCGCAGCTTTATTTCTATATTCTATTTCGCGATGACTGGCGTGCACGCTCTGCACATGATTATCGGGATGGGCCTGTTACTCTGGCTGGTCTTTCGAGCGCGAAAGAACAGCTTCACGCCCCATTATTTCGCTCCGGTCGAGGTTGTGGGCCTGTACTGGCACTTCGTTGACATTGTCTGGATTTTCCTGTTTCCGTTGCTTTATTTGATAGGCGGGCGCTACTAATGTCACAGCCGATTGTGCCGCAAAAAACATATCTGATGGTTTTCCTCTGCCTGATCGGGCTGACGATTTTGACGACAGGAGTGGCCTTCATCGACCTCGGGCCGTTCAACACTGTGGCTGCGCTCGCCATTGCGTTTTCGAAAATGCTCCTGGTGATTCTGTTCTTCATGGGCGTGAGGCACAGCAGCGGCCTGGTCCGGATCATCTTGGTCGCGGGTTTTTTCTGGCTCGCTCTTCTGATCGCCTTCACGATGAGCGATTATCGCACCCGGTCATGGACACCCGCGCCCGATTCCTGGTCATCGACCGCCCCTCCAACTCACCCATAACTCTTGTCTTCTCTGTGCCCTCTGTGTTCTCCGTGTTAAATGTTTTCCCGTATTAGCTCTCCCAACGCTGCAAGACCTTTCACCACGGAGAACACGGAGAATCCTTGCCGCTCAGGAAAGTCCTAACTTGTGTGGGAGTCGGCCGAGAAATAGAAAACCCGTCCGTTTTCGCGGACGGGCTTTCCGGAGGGGAGAATAGTTCCGTGCCTATGCGCGGAAGGCACCAGAACTCTTTGTCCTCGCGGAAAGTCTAGAGGACCGGAAATGTGATTGTCAAGCAGAGAAATACCTGAATCTAAATGATTGCAAGTGTCTTGTAATCAATGTGTTGGCTGAATAAGTTCGAGCAGGAGATGAGGTATTTTATTGAGTTTTCAACAGGTTCTTGAGATTCCTAGTAGAAGTCCTTTGCCTTGATCGGTTTGCTGGAGATCCCCAACTGCAGGATTTCGATCTGCTTCTCGCGATCGAAGATCTTATTGGGAAGGAAAATTTTTACCAAAACGCGAATTCCCCCAAAGCCGATTCCCGCGGCAACCGCGAAAACCATAATCGCCCCGGTTCCGAGAAACGCTTCCACGATCATACTGTTGATGCCTGGTTCGGTAAGAGTCTGCTTTGGCTCATCCCAAGTCACATTACTCTCATAACCAACTTGGTCGAGGATCTTATTCGCGGACTCTCTGGATGGCGCCCCCACCACAATCGCGATGTAGGAACTGACTCGCTTGCCGAAGAGCACGTTCTGCCCCGGCTGCACTCCGCCGGGCGGGTCAAAGACGAACCGCCGCAACATGCCCGCGAATTTGGCGGCGGCGACCTGCTGGGTCGGATAGGACGCGATGAGCAGTGTCTCGTCCTTGCCGGCGACCTTGTAATGGGCGAGGATCGTCTCCGCGCTATTGTCGAAGCCCATCCAGTCATCCGTTCCGAGCGGAACGAAATGCGCCAAGCTTAGCGGACCGATTACATAGCGTTCCGAATCCCGCACGCGTCCTTTTTCGGGAAGATGCTCACCAATGAAAGGGTACGGGGTGTGATCCGCCTTTTTATCCAGAATGTCTGCGAGCTGCTTCAAATCGGCGTCCGAAGGACGCGCCTGCTTTGCCGGCGCCGAAACATCGAGCAGCATTTCCCCCACTACGATTAACGCCCGATCACGCGAGGCGCTGGCGTAAGAGCCCAAATCCGCGGCAGAGAGCGCATCGTCGCGCAGAAACGTATAGGCGCCATATGCGGAACTCGGGTCGCGCAGACGGTAGAGCGTGACCGATGCAGCCTGAGTTCCCTGCGTGTAGGACTTCTGTTCCACTGATTTCACGATGTATTCGCGGAATGCTGGCGTATCCGGTCCGAGAAGGGGATCGAGCCCAGAGGGCGGAACGGCCGTCGATGCCGCTGCGGCGGTCCAGCCTGCGAACGTGGACGGCAGAATACCCTGGGCGGCGGCCGGATGGGCCGCTACCGCAAGGCAAAGCAATACTAGACAAATCCCAAATAGTCGGCGCATGTCGCTCTATATTAGACGCTAGAAGTTTACTGCGAGTTCCCGGATCGCGCCACTTTTCCCGCAATATTTTCCGCGGCGGAGCGGGCTTGATTGGACGTAAGACTATTGGTGCTTTGCAGATAGCTCTCAATTCCACGGTAAAGCCCGTCGGCGACCCGCTGGCGGTTCTCCGGCTTCTTGAGCCATTGCTCGTCGCTGGGGTTGGAAAGGAACGAAATCTCAGCCAACACGGAGGGCATGTCCGCGCCGATCAAAACGACAAAGGGCGCCTTGCGCACGCCGCGGTTGCGGTCACCGCGGTTGAGGTTCTCCATGCGTTTGGACAGGGAATCCTGAATCATCGTGGCGAGGTCGCGGGATTCCTCGATTTTTTCGTTGCTGGCGATTTTC
The DNA here is from genome assembly GCA_963833595.1 of uncultured Acidobacteriota bacterium. GTDB lineage: Bacteria > Acidobacteriota > Terriglobia > Acidiferrales > UBA7541 > Palsa-360. The sequence continues at coordinate 97,208 of CAWHYM010000023.1, forward strand.
TTGACGATATCTTGCAGGTCGTGTACGCCGTTTTCTGACAACGCGTTTTCGCGGGAAGCGACTTCCATGGCATCGCTCGATCCAGTGAAGTTCAGGTAATACGTTTCGATCCCGCGCGCATGGTGGTCCTGGCTCGAATTGGCATGGACCGAAATAAATAGGTCGGCCTTGGCCTCGTTGGCGATTTCCGTGCGGCGTTCGAGCGGGATGAAGGTGTCATCGTCGCGGGTAAAGACAACCTCGGCGCTTGGCAGCCGCTGTTGAATGATCTTGCCCAGCCGCAGGGCCACATCGAGGCACAAGTCTTTTTCCATGAGGCCGGTAGGCCCGATCGTGCCGGTGTCGTGTCCGCCATGCCCCGCATCGATCACGATCCGGCCGATCTTGAGTCCCAGTGCGCGAGTCAGGGAATGCTGCCCGTCGCGTGTCAGTTCCGGAATGGGAGGAGGCCCCATCTCCTCCGCCTGATCGTGGGCCGATTTCGTCGCGCGGCTCGATTTTTTCGGCGATGCTAGAGATGCTAGATGAGTCGGGAGGGGCAATGTCTCCGCGTCAGCGGGGTTCGCCTCTGCCGACATCGTGGAGCCATCGGTTTCGCTGTGTTGCGCTTTATTTGCATTGGTGGAAGCAGCGGAGGCATTTTTACGTGAATTCTTGCCTGGATTGCTTGGTGCTTTATCTGGAGCCGGTTCCGTTTCGGCCTTGGCGCCGGCGGATGGCTCAAGGGCCGGAGCAGACTGCACTTGCGCCTGGACAGCCGAGGCGGAAGCGGATGGAGCGGGCGCGGATTTGGCTGCGGGTTTTTCAATTGTTTTGGGCAAAGTCCTGGCACCGGTTTCCTTGGCCGGCTTTTCGGGCTTCACTGGCGGCAGGTCCGTGGTCGTCGGCCCAGGCGGAGGAGCCGTGTTGCGCGCGGCCACCTCGGCAGCGGCGGAAGAGCCGTACACATCCACGACCAGGCGGTACGGATCGGGCAGCAAAAACACGGAATAGTCGGTGACGCGGTTCACTTCCAGCACAACGCGCACGACGCCGGATTGATTTTGCGCGACGCGAACGGTTTTCAGGAATCCGGCGCTGTCTAGATCGACCGGCTTATGGAGCAGCGCGGAACTGAGCTTCGCGCCTTCGATGTCAAAATAAATCCGGTCGGGCCCTGAGATGCGCGCCGCCTGATATTTCACTTTCGCTCCGACATCGATCACGATGCGCGTATAGGTGTCGGCGTTCCAGGTGCGGATCCGGGAGACCTGCGGGCCAGAGTCATCCGCGTCGGAATTGTCCTCGGGCGCCCCTTGTTTCGTGTCTGTCGCCGGCGGAGTTTTATCCGCAGAGATGGTTTTGGGGAGCACCCGGTCCGAGTGATCCTTGGCGGCAGCGGAAGGCTGGGATGGCTGGGGCGGTTTTGCCGTGGCACTCTCCGCCGTCAGCTTAGCCATGATGGCGCGGACTTCCGCGGCATGGGACGAGCGCGGGTGCAGCGACAAAAACTGTTCGTAAGTCTTCTGCGCGAGAATGGAATCATGCAGATCGTCCTGCTCGATGTGCGCGATGGCCAGGAGCGCGTCTTCGCGGTGCTTGCTCGTCGGATATTCCCGCATCAGGAATTGGAAGGAATCGATGGAGCGTTGATAATATTTGGAATCGAAGAGATCGCCCATCGTGCGGAACAGCTCGGCCACCTGATTGAGCGAGGCGGGAACGTCCGCGGCGTGGGAGGTAATCAGGTATACGCGCTGATACTCGATGACCAGGGCAGTGTAATCCTTGAGCGTACGCGCGCTCTCCGGGCGCGCTTCGAGCGCCGCGCGGGCTTTTTCCGCGCGTTCAAATTGAGTTTTTGCAGCATCGCGACGGGAAGAAGCGTTCTCATCAGCACGGCTGACGAGAGGAAAAAGCGACAAAGCCACCACGGACGCGAAAAGGACGCGCAGGATTGGCCGGATTGTGGCGGCTTCTTGCCGCAACGTCTGCCTCATTCGTTCGTAAAAACGACCCGTCCGTCTGCTTCCACCGCGCGGTAAATGGGACGTTGGTCTCCAAATGCGCGGGGGAGGCGATCGGATCCGGGACGGAAGTAGGAATCGGTAACCTTCTGAACGTATTCGCGCGTTTCTCGATACCGCGGGACGCCCCCAGCACGATCCACGGCGCCCGGGCCTGCATTATATGCGGCCAGGGCCTTGTCGAGATCGCCATTATACCGCTCCAGGAGCGTATGAAGGTAGCGAACTCCGCCGTCGAGATTCTGCTGCGGGTCAAACGCGTTGCTTACGCCCAATTGCTGCGCAGTCCCTGGAACCAATTGCATCAACCCACGCGCGCCTTTTCGAGAAATGGCGCTCGAATTCCAGTTCGATTCCGTCTGGATCACGGCTCGAACCAGCGCCGGATCCACTCGATAACGATCCGAAACTTCGCGAATCATCTGCTCGATCTTCTCCCGATTGGCCTGCTCGGCGGCAGACATTTCGGGAGCCTCTGCAAATGACGTTTGGGTTGTGCGCGGCGCTATCCCGGTGGCGGCGGTCCTTAGGAGCGGAGTCTTGGACGGTCGGGCAGGGGCGGGGTCGGAATTGATGAACACCCGTTTGCCGTTAGTATCCATGTAGGAAACGATCTGGCCATGAGCCGGAACAGCCCATAAGACCAGCGTTCCCAAAAGGATCACCACCGAATTGGAGAGAGAGCGCATATTGTTCAGTTCTGGGAAGGCAGTGCGATTCTGCTTCCTTTGAGACAGACCAATCACCGCGACAGGGAGAGAGAATCTCGCCCTGGACGTTCCTGGCACTACCCGGGAATTATAACAATTGGTCGATCAGAGGGTATACGTGGTTCAAGGCACTTTTTAGGGCAGATGTGTCTTTTCCGCCAGCCTCGGCCAAATCGGGCCTGCCGCCGCCCGATCCGCCCACTTCCTTGGCGATTGCCTGTATCACCTTGCCGGCGTGCAGCTTAGAGGTGAGGTCCTTGGTAATACCGGCCAGGAGGGCCACTTTGCCGTCCTCAACGGTGCCCAGGACGACGACTCCGGAACCGAGCTTCTGGCGCAGGCTGTCCACGAGCTGGCGCATGGCCTCACGGTCCACGCCTTCGAGTTCGGCTGAGATGACCTTGACGCCCTTGATCGTCCGGGCCTGGGCGGCCAATTCGTCCAGTTTGGAGAGAGCGCCTTTGCGCTTCATGGTTTCGAGCTGCTTTTCCATCTGGCGCTGCGTTTGCTCCGTGCGCTCGATGGCGGCGGCTAGGTTCTCCTCGTTCACACCCATGCGGCCGGAAATATCGCGCAGGAGCTGCTGCGCGCGCTGGTAATCGGCGAGCGCGGTCGCGCCGGTGATGGCTTCGATGCGGCGCACTCCGGCGGCGGCGGATTGCTCGACCACGATTTTGAACACGCCGATGTCGCCCGTGCGGCTCACGTGCGTGCCGCCGCAAAGCTCCTTGCTGTAGAAGCCGCGCGGCGCTGACGGATCGGGAATCGTGACCACGCGGACGTTCTGCTCCGGATAGCGGTCGCCGAAAAATGCGAGCGCGCCGGAAGCGAGCGCGTCGTCCAGCGTGGTGATGTTCGTTTGGATTTCGCTGTTGAGCAGAATCTCGTCGTTCACCTGCTGCTCGATGTCGCGCAGTTCGGCCGGATCGATCGCCGCGAAAGTGCGAAAAATCGAATCGCAGGCGCGCAGGCTCGACGAGCGAGCCGGCTTGCTTGACGTGCGTGCCGAGAATGTTGCGCAGCGCGGCGTGCATCAGGTGCGTCCCCGTGTGATTGCGCTTGATGTGCTCGCGCCGCGCGCCGTCGGCATCTTCCGCGACGAGATCTCCCACGACAAGTTTTTCCTTCGCCAAAACGCGGTGCGCGATCAGTCCAGAGACGGGATAGTACGCGCCCCGCACGTCGGCAATCTGGATCGTGTGTTCATTGTTCCAAAGCGTCCCGATGTCGGAAACTTGTCCGCCCGATTCCGCGTAAAACACGGTGCGATCGAGGACAATTTCGCCTTCCGCGCCCGCCGGCAAGTTCGTTCACGCGCGCCGTCCTTTGTGACGATGGCTTCGATGCGTCGATTTTTCGCGATCGTTTCGAAATAAAAGTCGGGTTCCGTGCGATACCTTTCCGCGAGCTTCGCGTACACAGGATTTGCGACGCCCTTGTGTCCTCCTTTCCAAGATGCGCGCGCGCGAGTGCGCTGATCCTGCATGGCCTTCTCGAAACCATTCCAATCAACGGAGAAGTTTGCATCACGGACTACATCTTCTATGAAATCTCGGGGCAATCCGTAAGTATCGTAAAGCTTGAAAGCTTTTTCTCCGGAGTACTGCCCCGCCCTGAAAGGTGTGCCATGGAGGTGCTCACACGCAATGTGCTCCATGATGCCCGGCCCGCGCAACTCGTCGAGGTCTTCTTCGAGCTTCTTGAGACCTATGTTGACAGTTCGACTGAAACGCAGTTTCTTCTTCGTCGAGAATGCGGTTTACGCGGCCAGCCGTTTCCAAAAGGTCCAGATACGCGCTCGCCATGAGCGCCCGCACGGCATCCGACATATGCGATAGAAATGGTGTAGGCGCGCCCAAAATGCGTGAGTGTCGTAGCGCTCGACGAATTATTTTTCTTAGGACGTAGCCACGGCCTTCGTTTGAAGGAGTGACACCGTCTGAGATTAGAAACGTGGCGGCGCGCGAGTGGTCTGCGATTATGCGGAAGGATGCAGCAAGTTCTGGTCGAGTCGTTCGTGTCGAACTGCAGAGAGTTTCTGCGGCGTTGACAAGGGGCGTAAAGAGGTCCGTATCGATAATTAGAGATTTTGCCTTGCAGAACGGCGGCGAGGCGTTCAAGGCCTGCGCCGGTGTCGATCGACGGCTTCGGCAGCGGCTCGACAGTGCCAGAAGCGTCACGATTAAACTGCATGAACACGAGATTCCAGATTTCGACATAGCGGCCGCATTCGCAACCGAATTTGCAGTCGGTGTGGCCTTGATCGGACGCAGCGGGGCCCATGTCGTAGTGAATTTCGCTGCACGGGCCGCAGGGGCCGGTGTCTCCCATGGCCCAGAAATTTTCCTTCAGGCCGGGGACGGGAACTACGCTATCGCGCGGGGCTCCGACGTTCACCCACAGGTTGAGCGCTTCTTCGTCGACGCCTAGAACTTTTCCCGGCGAAACCTCGGCGCCGCCAAACACTGTGAACGTCAGCTTATCGACGGGAATTCCAAACCAACTGGGAGAAGTGATGAGTTCCCAGGCGTAGGCGATGGCGTCTTTCTTGAAATAATCGCCGAAGGAAAAGTTTCCGAGCATCTCGAAGAACGTGTGATGGCGGTTCGTGAAGCCGACATTTTCAAGGTCGTTGTGCTTGCCGCCGGCGCGCACACATTTCTGCGACGTCGTGGCGCGCGTGTATTCGCGCTGGTCGAGGCCCAGGAAAACGTCCTTGAACTGGTTCATTCCGGCGTTGGTGAACAGCAGCGTCGGGTCGTTCGCCGGGACGAGCGACGAACTGCGCACGACGCGATGGCCGCGGTCGGCGAAGAATTTCAGGAACGTGCTGCGGATGTCGTTGCCGCTGGGCAAGATGACCTCTGTGATTCGTGATGTGTGAACTCGTGACCCGCGGAAATCCCTTCGATCCCGGGGGCGCCATTTCTTTTTCTCTGGATGCGGATTTCTCCGAAGATGCATTTACTCCGGGAAAACATTATGGCAGACGGGTGACGCACTCGCAACGCGGGCAATGTCTCCCGAGTCTGGCACGCCGCTTGCGAGATCATCTGCAAAAGTTGCGGCGGAATGTTTTGGTAGCACAGGCACTCTTGCCTGTGCGGGTTTTGCGACCGTCATTAGATTAGTAGCCTGCCCGTGCGACTTACAAACCTGCACAGCCAGCCCCTCGCAGGGGCTCGGGGTAAAGAGTGGCTGTGCTACTCGACCATTTCCGCAGTCTGTTTAGCGGCTGAAATTGAGCTTGGGAGCGGACCGCCTCAAGGTGACGTCTATGTGGAAAACTTCTTGAGTCATGAGTTCAAGTCACCTTTCCCGGAAGGTACGACGTGTGTTGCGCACGCCTCGCGCGCGAAGCTGCTCACGATCCGTGACACAGAAAATGTCCCGGCGATTGGCAAGGATGCACCGATGCTTTGAATCCATTTATTGAGTTTGACCGTTCTTGCGCTGGCCAGTATCTTGCTTTTTCATTCGTTTTGCGGGAGCCTGTGACGAAGGCGGCGAAACATAAGCTTATGTATCTGAAATGCGCCCACCCGGATTGCTCGTCTGATTTTGATTACGGGCAAGGGCGTCTGTTTCGCTTTCAACAAACTCCCGGGCAAGCGCAACAACCCTCCCATTGGCACGCCGTCAAGCACTACTGGCTCTGCACGCGGTGCTGCGAAAGTTACACAATCGACTACCAAAAAGGAGTGGGAGTATTGCTCATGGAACGCCTGGAAACATTGGCCGGCGCGCAGCCTTGCTATTACGTCTTACAAGCGGAAATTGCGCCCAAACCAACTTTGCCGCGGCGCCTCAACCGATCGAGGGCTCGGCAGAGGAAGCAGAACAGCGAATTGACTTCTGCAACGGTGAGTGCGATTGAGGTTCTCGAAAACCGGAATTTGGAAAGGAGGGGATAATCCCAATGAGTGAAGAGATTGGCACGATGGCGGGCGCGATCTGGCACGCGCTCGAAGCAAACGGTGAAATGACGCTGGCCAAGCTGAAGAAAGAATTGAAAGCCGGATCACCGCTATTTGACTGGGCGATTGGCTGGCTGGCGCGCGAAGACAAAATCATGCTGACCACCGAGAAGCGATCCACACGCATCTGTCTCAAGGGATGGCATACGCAAAGCATGCATGCCGCTTGATTCTCTTGCGAGAAGAAGCGTTTAAGGCCCAGTATTTGTGCCGACCCGGTGTTTCGGGGTGTGGCGTTGACGTATCTGCTTCCTAGGCAGGAAGCGAACTCTCTCTACCCAAACTATCCGCCGGCGCTTTCATCCCTTATCCCGCACGCGAAACCTCCATGCTTTCCCGGGCATCCCCATAATAATGTCGCGCATCTTTACGCCCAGAATTCGGGAGCTGCACCATTTGGAGGATGTCGATATGAACCCAAGAGCAGCGAAACGTGGTGTCGCGCTCAGCGTCTTCATTTTGCTTTTCTCCATTTCAATTCCAATTCAAGCGCAGGACGCTAATTCTTCGCTCTCCGGCGCGATCGCCAGCGCAACCGGGGTTGCCGTTCCAAACGCCAAAGTTGCCGTCAAGAATTTGGCCACGGGTCAATCGACAGAAGCGCAAACCGATTCTTCCGGCCACTACAACGTGCCAAACCTCATGCCGGGAGATTACGAGCTTGCCGTATCGGCGGAAGGGTACAGCACGAACACAGTGAAAGTGACTGTCGCAGCAGGCGCCAATAAAACCGCCGACGTGACACTGGCTGGAGTGCTTTCGCTTCAGGACCTCGGCATCTCTCCCGATCAGGCGCAGGGCACCGCGGCGGATCAGGCCCGGCTCGATAAGCGGTCGCACATGCTGAAGTTGCATCAGCGATTCGGCCTGATCGCGGCCGTTCCCATGATTGCCACGGTTGCTACTTCGTTCGGAGCCGGCGGCAGAAGTACCAGCACCTCCGACCGCTACTTGCATATGGCCCTGGGCGCAGCGACAGGGGATTTGTATTTCATGAGCGCTTATTTCGCTATTCGCGCGCCCAAGATTCCGGGGACGCAAACTCGCGGCCAGATTCGCGTTCACAAGGCTCTCGCCTGGATTCATGGGCCGGGCATGATCCTGACTCCGATCCTGGGAGCCATCGCCTTCGACCAAAAAAGCAAAGGTGAAAAAGTTCATGGGATCGCGAGCGCGCATGGGGCAGTGGCGATTGTGACAGCGGCGGCTTACGGCGCGGCAATCGTATCCGTGTCTTTCAAATTTTAAGGCAACTTTTAAGGCAAATTCTAAGGATGGACCGTGGATAAAAGATTTATTTTGGCAATTTTACTTCTGGTGTTTCCGCGGCTCGCCGCTGCGGACAGCCAGTGGATTCTCGAGGAATCCACGCTCACCTATCACGTCTCACACCCGCTGCACCAAACCGAGGGCGTGAGCCACGCGGCCAAAGGGAAGGGAGTATGCCACGCCGGACAATGCGATTTCCTGATCGCCGTTCCCGTCAAGTCGTTTGATTCCGGCGACAGCAACCGCGACCTTCACATGCTTCAAGTGGTGCGCGGCGGACAATTTCCCTTGATCACGGTGCGCACTCATTTGCCCGAAGACGCGTCCTCCCTGGCAACCATTCCGGCGGATTTGGAAGTTCAATTCGCCGGGCAGATCGTGCAGTACAAGCAGATCCCCTTTCAACATGTCACGAAGGGGAGCGATACGCTGATCACGGGAACCATTCCGCTGACGCTGACGGATTTTAAAATCGATCCGCCATCGCTCCTCGCCCTCCCAGTGAAAAACGAAATTCCCGTTCGCGTGGAAATGAAATGGCGGCAGATGTAGGACGGGCTTTACAGGTTGCGGAAAAAGTGCCCCCTGTTGTCATTCCGAGCGAAGCGAGGAATCTCTCTTTGGTTTAAACCCCGGAAAAGAGAGATTCCTCGGCACGCAGCGTGCCTCGGAATGACAAAAGTTTGAGTTTTTCCGCGGGCTGTTTAGCCTGTCGGTTTTCCGATTCAGATGAAGTCGCAAACCCGACAGGCTGAAGCCTGTCCTACTGGAAGGAGCACAGATTACGCTTCTTCGCCGGGACCTTCTGGAAGTTCTTCCACCGATCGCTTAGCCAATGCGCTCAATTCGCGCCGGACTGTGTCTGTGGAAAATCCGGCGCGGAGCAAGCTGCGGTAAAGCGAGGCGACACGCCGTTCGTCAAGCGGCCCGCGCAGCGACTTGATGCGGCGCTCTAGGCGCGCCCGCACGAGGGCGCTTTCGCTCGATTCGGGGGAGCGCTCGGCAAGGGCCGCTTCGATGTGGCGGTCGGGCACGCCGCGTGCGCGGAGATCGCGGGCGATGCGAAACGCTCCCTGCTTTCGCAATTCGGTGTGCAAGCGGACAAATTGGCGCGCGTAGCGCGCATCGTCCAGATAATCCAGATGTTTCAGGCGGTCCAGAACGCTCTTGACCACGTCTTTGTCTTCCGCGCGGCGCTCCAAATAGGTGCGCATCTCGTAGACCGAATAGGCACGGCGCGCCAGGCTGTTTATTGCGGCCGTGTAGAGGTCGGTCTCGGTGGAAAGTTTTCGCGGAGTGGAACGCATGGGAGGAGCATAGAGGGAGGGGAAAAGGAAGTAAAGGAGGGTGAGGAATTATAGGAAGTGAAGGACGAAGACCTTCAGCGCGGCGTGCGGTAAGACGACAGGGGATTATGCTCCACAACCTGCAATCTAAAACCAGCAACCTACAACATGCCCCTATCGCCCGCCGAGGCGCTCGAACTCGGTCATGCTGTGTTCCATTTCCTCGCGGGCCGAGTCGGACGCGGAGCGGATACCCTGGATGCGCAGCTTGAAGTCGTCGGGGTTGGACGCGCGCAAGAGCGCTTCCTCGTAGGTGATGAGGTTGCGCGAATAGAGATCGAAGAGCGATTGGTCGAATGTTTGCATGCCGTACTGGCTGGTGCCGGCGGCGATGGCGTCGTGGATCAGGCGTGTTTTGTCCGGATTGATGATGCAATCGCGGATATACGCGGTCGCGATCATCACTTCGACGGCGGGAACGCGCCCATTCTCATTGGCGCAGTGCACCAGGCGCTGGCTGACGACGGCCTTGAGCGTGGCGGCCATTTGCAGGCGAATCTGTTTTTGCTCCGGAGGAGGGAAGACCGCGATGATACGTTGAATCGTTTCGGTCGCGTCAAGCGTGTGCAACGTCGAGAAAACCAGGTGGCCCGTTTCAGCGGCCAGCAAAGCCGTGGCAATGGTTTCGAGGTCGCGCATTTCGCCGACTAGAATCACGTCGGGGTCCTGGCGAAGCCCGGCGCGCAGGGCGGTTGAAAAGTTGGCGGTGTCCACTTCGACTTCGCGCTGGTTGATGAAGCTTTTCTTATCACGATGCAGGAATTCGATGGGGTCTTCAATGGTGATGACGTGATCGGCCCTCGTCGTATTGATGCGGTCAATCATCGCCGCGAGCGTAGTGGATTTGCCCGAACCGGTTGTCCCCGTGACGAGGACCAGGCCGCGTTGCTCTTCGCAGATACTCTCAATGACTCGCGGGAGGTTCAGTTCTTCGATCGTGCGAATCTTAGTCGGAATGACGCGGAGCACCATGCCCACGTTGCCGCGCTGTTGGAAAACGTTGACGCGGAACCGGCCCAGGCCCGCGACGCCGTAAGCCATGTCAAGCTCTGCCGTTTCCTTGAACTTTTGCTTCTGGCGATTGGTCATCATGCTGAACGCCATGGACAGCATTTCTTCCGGAGTGACGCGCGGAACATCGGTGAGCGGCGTAAGCGAGCCGTCCACACGCAGACAGGGATGGTTTCCGACCTTCAGATGGAGATCGGACGCCTTGGTTTCAACTGCGCGGCGTAGAAGATCGTCGATGCTCAGGGCCATGGTTTTGCCAGTCTCCGTGAAGAGAAGCGCTCAATCGAACGTAGCACCGGGAGAACAGGCGGGCAAGCGCGCCGGAACGAAGTGACGCCGCTTAGTAACGGGCGATTCAAGTAGAAGGAAATGCGGGTGTTACGAGCGGAAGAGGAAGGGCACGGTCAGCCCAGTTCGGCGAGCGCGGTTTCCATTTCGGATCGCGCATGTTCGTCGCCTGTGCGCTGGGCCGTGGCGATGCCGGCGTTCAGCGTGGATCGGGCCTCTTCGGTGCGACCGGACTTGGCCAGGAATTGGCCAAATTGGAAGTATCCGGCGACGTATTCGGGATGCGAGGCCAGGAGCGCATTGAAATGCTCATCGGCCGCGGCGGTATCGCCGGAATTGGCGCACTCCATCGCCAGGCCGTAGCGGGCGAAAGCATCGGTGGGCTTGGCGGCGACGAAGTCTTCGAGGATCTGGCGGCGCGTCTTCTTCTGTGGTTGGGTCAAGGTCATGCGCATAGTATATTCGCGCTGGGATAGAACGCCAAATGCCCCACGGAGATCGAACTCGCCCATGAAACCAACCCGCGTTTCAGCGAAACCAAGCAATCACCCAAACGGTTCGTTGCCAGGCCGGCCGGTCCGCGCTTCGCGCACCGAAATGACGGAGCTTGTGCTTCCTCAGGACTCGAACCTGCTTGGGAATATTCTGGGCGGGCGAGTCATGCACATGATAGACATCGCCGGTGCGATTGCCGCGCACCGGCACTGCCATCGCCAGGTGGTTACGGCATCGGTGGATCACCTGGATTTTTTGAATCCCGTTCGGGTGGGAGATTTAATTGTCCTCGAAGCGCAAGTCAATCGCGCGTTCCATACGTCCGTGGAAGTAGGAGTCGAAGTTTTCTCGGAAGACTCCTCAGCAGGAGTGCGCAAACACACCACTAAGGCATTTCTCACCTATGTTGCTCTCGATGAAGCCGGCAAACCGGCCCCCGTGCCGCCGTTGATTGTGAAAACGAGCGAAGAGCGGCGGCGTTACCGGGAAGCGGGAGAGCGCCGCAATTTACGTCTCAAGGCGCGCATGAAGAGCTAGGTGGGACGGATGCCCCGTCCAGGTTGTCTCTTCTCCCGTTTTTCTCTGTGCCCTCGTGTTCTCTGTGTTGAAGGATTTTACGGCGTGCGAGTCACGCAAGATATTCAAATGCATTTAACACAGAGAACACAGAGGGCACAGAGAAAACCTAAGGCTGAGAATGCTGAGATCAACCACTCTCCGCTAATTGACTTGCACCATCCAGGCAATCGGAGTGGTGGGCTGTGGGCTGCCGCCGGCGGGCTCGTCCGTTACGGCGAGCGCGGCAATTTCATTCATCGGCATATTCACGGGAGCCACCAGCGCGATCTGGCCGGCAGCATCGGGATGGAAAATCGCTACGCTTATCGGATTACCTGTTTTCGGCACGAACCAAAGCTGCAGCGTACGAGCAGAAGGCATGGAGGGCATTTGATCCGCCGTGATGGCTACGCCCATGTGCGGATGCAGGTAGGCGTGCACCATCGGCATGTTCTTGTCCTTCGGCATGAGTTTGAGCGGCATGGAATCGGGCGACATCATAACCATTGCCACCATGTGGTCCATGTCCAGTTGATTCTGAAGCGACTGATTCTGCATCGTGGCGAACTTCATTTGTTTGCGCAGTTGGGCCAGTTGTTCGTTTTGATTGCTCATCTGGCGGATCGTATATCCCGTAACGAGCGCGAGCGCCGCGGCTGCAATCCAGGCCCACGCCGGGAACATCGCACCTTGCGCCAAAGGCTTCGGCTTTTCGAGGTGAACCATGGTGCGCGCTGTGTCCGCGGGTGTCTTGACCGCGTCCACGATCTTGCCTCGCAACGCCGCCGGGGGCTGCGCATCGGGCGCGGCGAGAGTCACTTGCACGACTACCCATCTCGCATGGGCGACGCCCGGCGTGCACTTCGGGCAAGCACGCGCCAGATGCGCTTCGAGTTCCGCGCGCTCTTTTCCCTCCAGCACGCCGAGGGCGTACTCTTCGTAGAGCGGAGCGAGTTGTTCGCAATTCATCACGAACTTGCCTCCCCGAGCGATTCCCGCAGCCGCAGCAGACCGCCGCGAATCCAGCTTTTCACCGTGCCGAGCGCTTCGCCCGTGGCCGCGACAATTTCGCTGTGCGACATGCCCTCAAAGAAAGCCAGCTCAATCGCATGGCGCTGCGCCTCGGGAAGGGAAGTCATTTGGATGAGACCGGGCCGGCAAAGCTATTCCGCGCAACATCTTACTACGACAATGGAATTTGGTAGGACAGGCTTCAGCCTGTCGTGGGCTTGCTAAGCGTATAGACTGAAAACCTGACAGGCTGAAGCCTGTCCTACTAAATATTCACGCGTGCGCGATGGCTCCCACACCCGCAACTCCGATCGACGCGAGATAGACACGAACCGCTTCGGCGGTCCGATCCGCCTGCTCGACGCAAGCCCCGATGGATGGGCCGGATAAATAATTCCCGGCGAGGAACAATCCGGGCATAGCCGCAGTGAGCGCTTCGAGCGATTTCACGATTTGGGTGTGGCCCAGATTGTATTGCGGCAAGGCGCGCGCGTAGCGATGCAGGTTTGTCGCTACAGGCTTTCCCGTGATGCCGAGGACGCGCGCGACTTCGGCGCAAATTGTTTCCCTGATTTCGTCATCGCTCAATTCGCAAAACTTGGGATCCGTGGCGCCGCCTGCAAAGCTGGTGAAGCAAACCATTCCTTCCGGCGCGCGCCCGGCAAAGAGAGCGGAGTTGAACACCGTGCCGAGAACGCGCAGCTTTTCGTCGCGCGGGACCAGGAAACCAAATCCGTCGGGAGGCTGCTGCATCTGCTCGCGGCGATAGCACGCGGACACAACCGCAACCGGCGCGTATTCGATTCGCGAAAATAGGGGCGCAAATTTATCGGAAAGGCCAAGCAGGATTTGCGACGCAATATTCGCAGGCGTGGCGATAACAACCGCGCTAGCCGCCAGCGTTTCGCGATGATTATGGCGCGTGATGTCGACCTCAAACCACGGCTTTCCATTGGCCTTGCCGTGGCGCAAGCCCGCAACGCTGGTTTCCAGAAGAAGCGAGTTACCCAGGCGTGCGGCGATGGCTCGCGGCAATGTCTCCATGCCATCTCGAAACGAGCACAATCCAGCGCGCGGCGTGCCCTTCGCGGGCCGCGATTTCATGGCCCCGCGGAGAACGCTTCCATACTTCGCCTCAAATTCGTGAAGCTTGGGAAACGCGGCGCGCAAGCTCAGCCGTTCCGGATCGCCGGCATACACGCCGGAGACGAATGGGGCGACAAATCGGCTGAGCAACTCGTCTCCGAATTTGCGGCGAACAAACGCAGCGATGGACTCGTCGTCTGACGGCGGCTGGGAGTGGCGCAAGATTTCCGTGAGGAGGCGCCATTTCGTGCCGGCCGAAAACAGTGGAGTGGTCAGAAGCGAAGGCGGGGCAAGCGGCGCCGGCATTAACCGGCCGCCCACGAGAATGTAACGCGGAGCGCGCGGATTGGCGCGCAGAAGTTGGTCTTTCAGCCCAAGCGCGTCGATGAGCCCGACGAGCGGTTCCGTGGAGAGAAAACTCTGCGGGCCGAGCTCGAAGCGGAATCCGTCCTTCTCCTTCGTTGCAATTACGCCGCCGGGACGGCTCCCAGCCTCCAGCGCACGCACTGGAATTCCGGCCTGCTGCAGGCGGTACGCGCAAGCCAGTCCGGAAATTCCCCCGCCAATCACAAGTACGGGATACGCAGTCTGCGCCGGAATGGACACGAAACCTCGATCGGTAGATCAGAGCGTTTTCGAAAAAAGTTGGCGGCTTTCGAGCTTCTGTCTTTCGAGATATGGATCAAAGACCATGGCGATATTGCGAATGAAGATGCGCCCCAACAGCGTCGTGCGCAGGACGCCATCTTCGAGTTCGAGCAACCCGTCGGAAACGAACGGGGCGAGGCGTTCGATTTCCGGGGCGAAGGTCTTGTCAAAGTCGATCCCAAATTCCCGTTCGATTTCGCTTTTGTGGAGCACGCCGTGGCACAGAATGCGGCTGATGACGGTGCGGCGGAGCAGATCATCTTCGGTGAGGCGGTAGCCGCGCATGGTGGCGAGGCCGCGGCGCTCGATACGCTGGCGGTAGGAAGCGACGTCGCGATCGTTCTGCGCGTAGCAGGCGCCGACGCCGCTGATCGCGCTGACGCCCATGCCGTAGAGATCGGCGCCGGCTTTCGTCGTGTAGCCCTGAAAATTGCGGTGCAGCGTGCGTTCGCGCTGGGCCACGGCCAATTCATCGCTAGGCCGCGCGAAATGGTCCATGCCGATGTATTGGTATCCGGCGTCGAGGAAACTTTCCAGGCCGGCGCGGAAGATGTGAAATTTTTCCATGCCTTCGGGGAGCCGCGTGGCGAGCGCGCCTTGCTGCTTGCGCAGCCAAGGCACATGCGCGTAGCTGAACATCGCGACGCGGTCCGGCGAGAGCGCGACGACTTGCTCCACCGTATGCGCGAAGCGCTCGGCGGTTTGCAAAGGAAGGCCGTAGATCAAGTCGACGTTGATGCTATCGAAGCCGAGCCGGCGGGCCGCTTCGATCAAGCCGCGCGTCATTTCCAGTGGCTGGACGCGGTGAATCGCTTTCTGCACCTCGGGATGAAAATCCTGAATGCCCATGCTCAGGCGGTTGAAGCCAAGCTGCCGCAGCGTTTCAAGATGCGCGTGCGTCGTCACGCGCGGGTCGATCTCGATGCCGATTTCCGCGTCCGGCGCGAACGTAAACCGCTCGGCTGTGAATCGAAACAGGCCTTCCATTTGTTCCGGCGTCAAATACGTCGGCGTGCCGCCGCCCCAGTGAAATTGCACGACGGGCCGTTCGCGGGACACGAAGCGGCTGACGTGTTCGATTTCGCGCTCGAGAATTTCGATGTAGGGCGGCGCGACGCCGTGATCCTTGGTGATGACGACGTTGCAGGCGCAGAACAGGCACAGGCTCTCGCAGAAGGGAAGATGCATGTAGAGCGAAACCGGAGTGCGCGCCGCGTTGGCCGTCGCGTAGAACTGTTCGAGGTCGTCCGGACCGAAATTATCCTGCCAGACCGGCGCCGTGGGATAGCTCGTGTAGCGCGGTCCCGGCCGATTGTATTTTTCGAGAAACGCTTCGGAAATTTCGAAGCGTTCTCGATTTAGCTGCAGATGGAGGCTCGAATCGCTCATACCAGGCTTCTAGCGTGCCCCTTCCACGCGCACCTTATCGGCGGCAACGGCGGCGGCCTGGCCCGCCTGGACAAACGCGCGCGCATTTTCCACCGGCGTCTGCTGCAAAATACCGTGGCCCAGGTTCAGTATGTGACCGATGCCGCCCGTGCTTTCGACAGCCTCGCGAGCCGCCTGGCGCACGCCCTCTTCCGGACCGAGGAGCACGCACGGATCGACATTGCCTTGCAGCGCGATGCGCGGTCCGACTTGCTCGCGGACCGTCGCGAGATCCACGCGCCAATCCACGCTCAACACATTCGCTCCCGATTCGGCCGCGGCGGCCAGCAGGTGGCTGGACGCTTTCGTGTAGAGGATCACCGGCGTATCGCCTGCGCCAATCTCTTCGATCAGAAGCTGCGTCGCGGGCAATGCAAATTCGCGGTATTGGTCGAGTGTCAGCTCGCCCACCCATGTGTCGAAAAGTTGCACCGCAGCCGCGCCCGCCTCGATTTGCGCCCGCAAATACCGAGCCGTGGCGCGCGCGATGCGTTCGAGCAAGTTTCGAAAGAGTTCCGGATCGGAGTAAAGCATCGTCTTTGCGGCGGGAAAACCGTCTTTCCCGTGGCCTTCGATCATGTAACAAGCCAGCGTCCACGGCGCGGCCGCGAAGCCCAGGACGGGCACATCGGGTCCAAGCTCCCGAACCAGGCCACGAATCGCTTGCATCAGGAAGCCTGTTTCCTGCTCAGGATCAAAGGATGAAAGTTCACGGATTTGCGCGGCCGTTCGAAGCGGAGACTCGATCACGGGCCCCTTATCCGACAGTTCGAATGGCAACCCCATCGCGCCGGCGGGGATCAAGATATCGGAGAAAACGATGACGGCGTCCACGCCCAGGATCCGATGCGGCTGGAGGGAAACCTCGATGGCCAGTTCCGGCGTCTTGCAGACTTCGAGGAAATTGTGCTTCTGGCGAATGGCGCGGTATTCCGGCAGGTAACGCCCGGCCTGACGCATGATCCATACCGGGACGCGCTCGACAGGCTCACACCTACAGGCGCGCAGGAATAGGGCTTTCCGATTCACGGTATCGGGAGATAGAGTCATCAGGGTCAAGCTGCGAATTTATCATAACAAAAGTAAGAGTTCACTGCATGGCCGCGTGCCTATCGGGTGTCAGGCCAGTTTTCCACTTGGGAATCATCGTGGCCCCTCCCTGGTTGCCGCGTTAATATTTTGGTGAATGAAGCGCCACGCCAGCGATCTGCTTTTGTCCAATTGCAACGTCAGTGGGTGAAAGGACGGAGATGGACTCAACGAACCGACGTCTAATGTGGCACGGAATGTTCTTGTTTTTAATTGGGCTTATGACGGGTTTTGCCGAGCAGCATTTCGCCAACATTCGCATGGGACTCGCCGCACACCTGGAAGGTGTGATGAACGGCACGTTCTTAATTGCGTTGGGCGCAATCTGGGCCGAGGTGAGACTGCCACGTGTAGCCAAAGCCATCGCCTACTGGACCGCGCTTTACGGCACCTATGCGAATTGGCTGGTCACCACGCTTGCCGCGGTTTTTGGTACTGCGGCCCTCTCGCCAATTACAGCAGCAGGCCATAGTGGGCAACCCTGGCAAGAGAGCCTTGTCATGGCAGGTTTCATGAGTGTAGGCGTCGTGATAGTTGCATTCTCGGTGCTGGTCCTCTGGGGCCTTCGGGCCAGAGTAATGCAGTGACGATGCGTTCGAGCGCTCTTGTTATTTATGTGATGGCTATACGCTGAAAAAGGTATTTTCGACCGCAAGAGCTATTGAATACCCTCGAATCTCAGAACTTCAGCATCGAACTGCGCGTCAGCGTCACTTGGCTGGTGACGCCGGTCGGTCCGCCCTTGAAGAGATGGAACGCCGCATATTGCTCCATGTATGTATCTTCTGATGACAGGCAATCGATCGGGATGATCACCTTGTAGCCGCGCTGCGCCGCGCCTCCGCCGGTGCCAATGCCCACACCTTGAAACGAAGTGCCGCAGACGATGACCGTCTTGATGCCGCGCGCTTTCAACTTCTCCTCCAGATTCGAGCCAATAAATTTGTCCGGCCCGTTCTGGCGCACCCATTCGCCGTCTCGCGCCGTAAATCCCGGATCGATCTGGTCCGCGGTGGTGGCCATGCCGTTGCTGCCGACAAAGCTGTACCACACCATTGCTCCCGCGGTGCGCGCCGCGTCGTGCAGCCGCTTCACGGTAGGAACCGTGGCCACGCAGCGCGGGCGGGCGCCGCAGTTAGCCTTCATCATGTCCAGAATGAGCAGTGCCGTTGTTGAACCATCGAGGGTGACCGGTTTGAGTTCGGGCGGCGGCGGAGGTTTTACTGTGGCCCAATCGTCAAGAATATCGGCGGCCAAAGATGACGCAGCAAACGCAATCATGATCGCTACGGCCGCTGCGGCTGCACCGCGCAATAGAGTTCGCATGTTTAACATTGTGCCCTCCTTGGATTTATCCAACATGGGCCGTCTCTCGCCGATCAAGTCTTGTCCTTCACTTTCTGCGGCATCGTACGCTTCCCCTGTTCTCGATACAACGAATTTGTCGCCGGAGCAGGTCGCGGCGAGATCAGCAGAGTTTCGGAAGGCAACCCTTAAGAAACGCACCTAGAGGAAACTAGCCCGATACGGCCCGCCGCGTATTCGTGCTTTCACGCTTGGGAATTGGCTATAATGTTGTGGCAATGATCATTTGCGGCGGGCTGAAAAGAGCACCCTCCCCGCGGATGCATGCACACGATGACAAGTCCGTACGTAATCGCGACGCTTCTTTTTTACGCGGCAAGCCTTGCGCTGTACATCTGGAATTTGCGCGAGCCTTCGCGCGCGGCGGGGATTGGCGCGACCTCGTGCCTGGTGGTGGGGCTGGGCTCTTCACTACTTGGCGCTGCTGGCCCGGTCGCGATTGATTCACGCCGTGCCGTACGATGATCTTTTCGGTTCGCTTTCGCTCTTTGCGTGGCTGCTCGCCGCTACCTATCTTTGTCTCGAGGCAATTCACCGGCGCCGCGCGGTCGGTCCATTCGTGTTGCCCATCGTCCTCGGAGTGTTTCTGCTCGCGCACCTGCCCGAAGCGCGGCCGGTCAAAGCGCCGCCGGCGCAGGGGCCGCTCTTCGCATTTCACGTCACGCTGAACATCCTGGCGTATTCGGCGTTCGCGATTTCTTTTGTGCTCAGCATTATTTTTCTCGTGCAAAACCGGCGATTGCGCAACCGCAAGCTGGGTGTTGTGGGTTGGCGGTTTCCGGCGCTTGATGTTCTCGAGCGCATGACGCGCAGCAGCGTCCTGATTGGCTTAGTTTCGCTCGCCGTCGGCATGACGGCGGGTTTGATCTGGGCGCACCGGCTGGAAGGACGGTATTGGGATGGCGATCCAAAAGTGATCATCACGGTCTTGATTTTTTTGATTTATGTCGGCTACACGTTCCTGTCGCTGACAGCGGCGTGGCGCGGGGCGCGCGCTTCCGCGCTTTGCATATTCAATTTCATGTTCGTGATTTTCAGTTACAGTATTGTGAACCGGTATCTTTCCCATTTTCACCGATACTTCTGAGCGGGTGTGCGAGCAGGGAATCAGGTGAGTTGGTCGAGCGTCTTGTAAATGGAAATCGTTCTTATCGGACTGAACCACCGCACGGCTTCGGTTGACCTGCGGGAGCGTCTCGCCTTCACTCCCGAGCAGGCGCGCGAAGCCGCCGAACAGTTGCGTTCGCGCGGCATTCTCGAGGAATCGCTGGTCCTCTCGACGTGCAACCGCAGCGAACTGTACGGCGTCCCGCGCGAAGACACGGCGGATAGCGCCGGCGCGGTGGAATTGTTCGTCGCGTCCTTCCACCAACTTTCCCTCATCGAATTGGATGGCTCGCTCTACCGGCATCGCGATAGCCACGCCGTGCGGCATCTGTTCCGCGTCGCAGGGGGGCTCGATTCCATGCTGCTCGGCGAAGCGGAAATTTTGGGCCAGGTGCGCGATGCCTACCAGATCGCGCTCGACCGCGGCGAAACGGGTCCCGTTCTGAACAGGATGTTCCAGGCCGCTCTGGAAGTGGGCAAGCGCGTTCGCAACGAAACGGAACTTGGCACGCGGCCCGTTTCGGTGGCGTTTTCGGGAGTAAAACTTGCCGAACGCATTTTCGGCAAGCTGAACAATCACCGCGCGCTGATCGTCGGAGCGGGCGCGACGAGCGAGCAAGTAGTGCGGCACCTCTGCGACCGCGGCATCAAGCAATTGCGCGTTCTGAATCGCACGCCGGAGCACGCGGTGGACCTCGCGGCGCGATTCGGCGGGGAAGTCGTCCCGTGGGAAAACATGGCCGCGGCACTCGATTGGCCAGACCTGATTGTGACTTCCGTTTCGGCGAGCGAGCCGATCCTCTCGCGTGCCATTATCGAACGAGCCATGGCGGCGCGCGGCAATCGGGCGCTGCTCTTGATTGACCTTGGAGTTCCCCGCAACGTCGCCGCTGATGTCGGAGATATCTACAACACTTATCTGTACAACATCGATGACCTGACCGAAATCGTCGAGCAAAACAAGAAGTCTCGCGTGGCCGAAATTCCGCGGGCCGAAGCGATCATCGACGAGCAGGTCGAAAAATTCCTGCATTGGCAGGCTGGCGTCGCGGCGGGCGCGGTGCTCGGAGATCTTCGCAATAAGCTGGCGGCCGAGCGTGAGGCCTTCGTGCAAGAACGTCTCGCCTCGATGGCGCATCTTTCCGAAGACGACCGCGCACAGGTTGCCGCAATGCTGCAGGAATTTCTCGACCGCGTGGTTCTCACTCCCGCGGAACGCATGCGCGGCATTCCGGAATTGCGCCGCAAGCTCCAGAACTTCGAAGCGATTCGAGATTTGTTCCGCCTTGACCGGGAGAAGCCTTGAAGGCGCTGCGAATTGGCACCAGGGGCAGCGCGCTCGCTCTGTGGCAGGCGCGGAGCATCGCGCGAGCGCTGCGCGAGACTACAGGCTTCGAGCCGGAGATCGTGATCATTAAGACGTCCGGCGATAAATTTCAGCAAACGAGTTTCAGTCAAATCGGGACCAAGGGAGTCTTCATCAAGGAACTCGAAGACGCGTTGCTCGACGAGCGCATCGACCTGGCCGTCCACAGCATGAAGGACGTGCCGACGGAAATGCCCGAAGGCTTGACGATTGCCGCGATTGGAAAGCGGGAAGACGTGCGCGACGCGCTGCTTTCTTCGAGCGCGGCAACGCTGGCCTCGCTGCCGCAGAGCGCGCGCGTTGGCACCAGCAGTCTGCGCCGTCAGTCGCAATTGCTTCACGCGCGGCGCGATTTGCGCGTGCTCGAACTGCGCGGAAACGTGGACACGCGAATCGAGAAGCTGAAGCGCGGGGATTACGACGCGATTGTGCTCGCCAAGGCGGGGCTCGACCGCCTGGGTTTGAGCGGAAACATCAGTCAGGTGCTGCCGCACGATGTTAGCCTGCCCGCGGCGGGACAGGGCGCGATCGGGATCGAGGCCCGCACGGGAGACGCCGAGACATTGCGCGTCCTGACCGCGCTTGACGATGCGGAAAGCCGCTGTGCGGTGACCGCCGAGCGCTCTGCGCTCGCCGGTCTCGGAGGCGGCTGCCAAGTGCCGATTGGCGCATGGGGCCGCGTCGAGAACGGGAACCTCTTGCTTGATGTCGTCGTGCTCTCCCCGGACGGTGCGCAGCGCATGTGGGAAAAAGATTCAGGATCGCCCGAAGAAGCCGAAGCGATTGGCAAGCGAGTCGCGCAAAAATTGCGCGACTGCGGCGCAGCGGCTTTGCTGGAGCGCGAAAGCCGCGGGACACGCGCATGAGTATGCCCGGACCGCTCGAAGGAAAACGCATCGTCGTCACACGCGCCGTCGAGCAGTCGCGCGAACTGTTGGCGCGTCTCGAAAGCATGGGCGCAACCGTGTTGCTATTTCCGGCGGTCAGTTTTTCCGAACCTTCCGATACGGCCGAGCTGGATCGGGCGATCCGTTCTCTCGGCGAGTTCGATTGGATTTTGTTCACGAGCGCAAACGCGGTCCGATTTTTTGCGGGCCGTTGCCGCAAGCTGGGAGTGGAGCCGAGCCAGGACGGAAACTATCGTTGCGCGGCGGTCGGCCCGGCAACCGCCAGCGCCGTGGCCGCGGAGGGATTTCCAGTCGATCATGTGGCGCAGGAATTTCTTGGGGCTGCGCTGGCCCGCGAACTTTCAGCGTGGATTGCCGGCAAGAAAATTGTTTTGCCGCGCAGCGACCGTGCCCGGCCCGATCTGCCGGATGCGCTGAAGGCTGCCGGCGCGGAAGTTACGGAGGTCGTGGCGTATCATACGGGAGGCGTAGGCGTGATCGAACCCGGAGTGATGCGGGCAATTCGCGAAACCCAAGTGGACGTTATCTCCTTTTTCAGCCCGTCCGCAGTTGAGAATATGCGCGCTGAGCTTGGCGAGGAACTGCTCTCCCTTCTGGGAGCAAAAGCGGCGCTGGTCGCAGCCGGACCGGTGACGGCCGCGGCATTGCGCAGTGCTGGTTTGCCTGTCGCGATCGAAGCGCCGCTCGCGACGGCGGAATCGATGGTGGCGGCAATCGAAAACTATTTTTCACCGAGCGCAGGCTCAAAAGCGAGGGCCGTATGAGTTTTCCGGTAACCAGGCCGCGCCGGCTGAGGCGCAGCGAAGCGATTCGTTCCCTGGCGCGCGAGACGCGTCTGTCGACGCACGGATTCATCTATCCGATGTTCGTGTGCCCGGGCAAGAATGTCCGGAATCCGATCGCTTCGATGCCGGGAATCGCGCAGCAATCGGTCGACACTTTTCTTGAAGAATGCCGCGAAGTGGAGCAACTTGGTATTCCGGGAATTATTTTGTTCGGCATACCGGATAAAAAAGATGCGCTCGGCACCGAAGCCTATGCGGCGGATGGCGTCGTGCAGCGCGCCATCGAAGCGGTTCGCCGCGCGAATTTAAATTTGCTCGTGATGACGGACGTATGCCTTTGCGAATACACCGACCACGGGCATTGCGGAATCGTCGAAAACGGGGAAGTGAAGAACGATCCGACGCTGGAGCTGCTTGCGGCGGAATCGCTTTCGCACGCCCGCGCCGGCGCCGATATCATTGCGCCGTCGGACATGATGGACGGGCGCGTTGGCGCGATTCGCAAAGCGCTGGATGGCGCCGGATTTCAGGACGTCGCGATCATGAGCTACGCGGCGAAGTATTGTTCCGGATTTTACGGCCCGTTCCGCGAGGCGGCGGATTCCTCGCCGCAATTTGGCGACCGGCGCAGCTACCAGATGGACCCGGCCAATGCGCGCGAGGCGCTCCGCGAAGTCGAACTGGACCTCGCCGAGGGCGCCGACATGGTTATGGTTAAGCCGGCGCTGGCTTACCTCGACATCATTCAACGGGTGCGCGAAACATTCAGCGTGCCCGTCGGCGCATATAATGTCAGCGGCGAATATGCGATGGTGAAGGCGGCTGCCGCGAACGGCTGGATCGAAGAAAAGCGAATCGCGCTGGAAATTTTGACCGGCATTCATCGCGCGGGCGCGAGCATCGTGCTCACCTATCATGCAAAGGACGCGGCGCGCTGGTTGAAGAACTGCTGACGCGAATATTTTCATCCACAGGCAACGATGAGCTCACCCAAACTGGTTAAAATGCAGCGGCCTCACTCCCAGGAAATATTCCGCCGCGCGACCGACGTGCTCGTTGGCGGCGTGAACAGTCCCGTGCGCGCGTTTCGCGCCGTGGGCGGCGAACCCATCGTCGTCGATCGCGCCGCAGGTGCGCGCCTGTGGGACGCCGATGGAAACGAATACATCGATTACGTTTGCTCGTGGGGAGCGCTGATTCTGGGCCACGCGCATCCGAAGGTTATTCAAGCAATCACCGAGCAGGCGCGCCGAGGCACGAGTTACGGTATGCCGACCGAACTCGAAGTCGAACTTGCGTCGCGCATCCGAAAGGCGCTTCCTTCTTGCGAAAAAGTGCGCTTTGTAAGCTCGGGCACCGAGGCGACCATGAGCGCCGTGCGCCTGGCGCGCGCCGCCACCGGCCGCGACCTGATTATCAAATTCGAGGGGTGCTATCACGGCCACTCGGACAGCTTTCTTTCCGAGGCGGGCTCGGGCCTCGCGACGCTCGGAATCGCGGCGTGTCCAGGAGTGCCGCAGGCGCTCGCCGAATTGACGCTCAATGCTCCGTACAATGACGCCGCTGCGGTGGAAAAACTCTTTGATTTGCATCGGGACAAAATTGCCGCGGTGATCGTCGAGCCGATTGCGGCCAACATGGGCGTCGTTCCGCCAAAGCCCGGGTTTCTTCAGGCTCTGCGCGATCTCTCCTCGCGGCACGGGGCGTTGCTGATCTTCGACGAAGTAATCACCGGCTTCCGAATGTGCTATGGCGGCGCGCAAACTTTGTTTGGAATTACTCCTGACTTGACGACGCTCGGCAAGATCATTGGCGGAGGATTGCCGGTTGCCGCGTACGGAGGCCGCCGCGACTTGATGGACCGCGTCGCGCCGCTCGGGCCGGTCTATCAGGCGGGAACGCTGTCCGGAAATCCGCTGGCGATGAGCGCGGGAATCGCTTCGCTCGATTTGCTGGCCGCACCAGGGTTTTACGAGTCGCTCGACGCGCGAGCGAAGCGCCTGGGTGACGGCATCGTAGCAGCGCTCGGCGAAACGGGCGCCCCCGCAACGGCGGTTCGCGTGGGTTCGCTCCTCACGCTATTCTTCTCGCGCGAGCCGGTAACCGATTATGCCGCCGCGAAGAAATGCGACACGCGGCGCTTTGCCGAATTCTTCCGCGGAATGCTCGATCGCGGTGTTTTTCTAGCGCCTTCCCAATTTGAAGCGTTATTCGTATCTGCAGCTCATACGGATGCGGATATCGATCGCACGCTCGCGGTGTGCCGCGAAAGCCTGGCCGCCGTCGCCGGATAGTTGGCTGCTATTTGAATCCGGGTCGCAATTTCCACATCGGTCCAAAAATCATACAAGGGGTGAAAGTTCATGTCGGATGAACTGAGCGAATTGCAAGAGAATGCGGAGCACGGAAGGGAAAATCCCTCTCTTGCCCCCATTTCCGTCACGATGGCCATCCTCGCCGTGTGCGTGGCCATCGTTTCCTTGCTGGGCCACCGGTCGCATACCGAAGAACTTCTGATGCAGAATCGCGCGACCGATCAGTGGGCGTATTATCAGGCCAAAAATATTCGCCGCCACAACTATGAAATGAGCCTGGACCTGCTTTCCTTGATCGAATTCAAGGACAAGGAGCAGGCCGGGAAAATCCGCGAGAAATATCAGAAAGAAGCCGATCGGTACACAAAAGAGCAAGCCGATGTCGAGGAGCAGGCCAAGGACCTCGAAAGCGAATCGGCGCGCGCGCAACGCAAAGCGGACCGCTTCGATATGGGAGAAGTGTTTCTCGAAATTGCGCTCGTGATTTCCTCGCTCGCGCTGCTCTCGCGAAAGCGGTTCTATTGGTTTTTGGGAATTATTTCGGGCGTTGCGGGACTGGGGATTGCCGCGACCGGAATGTTGATCCACTGAGCCAAGCCGGAGGCCCGTTTACGACGCAGGGGGCACGATTCGCAGCCGCAGTGTTGCCACTTCGCGCGTAAGGTGATCGAGTCGGTCGAGTAGTTCCCGATGCCGCTTTTCCTCCGGAGCCGGCTGCTTTGCGGTGAAGCAAATCGTGCCGCTGGGGTCGAGCGTGGCGTGGTCCACTTCCCGGAGATCGCCGAATCCCTGTTTATGCGCGGCGGCTTCGAGTTCCTGGAGCGAGAGCACTTCCTTCGCCAGCCTGTCATCGAGAATCTTTCCGTGCTCGATCAGCACCGTAGGCTCGCCCTCGACGAGCCGGTCCAGCTTCTCGTGGCGGAAAAGAAAACGCACGACGAGGATAGTTGACCAGCAGCAGTGTCGCGGCGCCGATGATGCCGCCCGTCACGCTGTTGTCGTCGCCAATGATGGCGTTCTGCACCGTGTTCGACAGCGTCAGCAGGACAACCAGATCAAATGGATTGAGCTGCGCCAGCTCGCGCTTTCCCGCCAAGCGTAATCCGATCACCAGAAAAAAGTAAACGACGATCGGGCGCAGGATTTTCTCGGCCACGGGAAGCGCGAGAACGAACATGTCGGTCCAGAGTTTGGAGTGCATCATTTCTCTCCTGAATGAGCGTTGGTTCGCTAAAAGCACGTGGAGGCCGGTAAGTCGCGGGCCTTCCGGATGCCTCGCGCAGGGTACCACGTCGCGGAATTCTCCTGAAACTCGGTGGGGGAGACGCGATCACTTCTCTTGACGCGAATCGCTTGCTCTTGTATATTCTTTTTTGCCATGAAGTTCTCCGCGCGACACCACGGTCATCATCACCATCACGACGTACGACCGTGCCCGCGGAGGCTTGAGTAGCGCATCGAAATTCGCACTCATCGGCCCGCTGGTGCGGTAAGCGCCAGCGGGTTTTTTATTTGGAAACGACGATGGCCACGGCTTTGGAGGGGAGATGGACTTGGATTTCAAGAAACTAGACGGATTGGTTCCCGCAGTGATTCAGGACGCGGGCTCGGGCGAAGTCCTCATGCTGGGCTTCATGAACTCCGAAGCGTATGCCGCGACGCAGGCGAGCGGGGAAGTCACATTTTTCAGCCGGTCGCGCAACAAACTGTGGCGCAAGGGCGAGCAAAGCGGGCACGTGCTGCGTGTGCGTGAAATTCGCGTGGATTGCGACGTGGATGCATTGTTGATCCGCGTAGACGCGCTCGGTCCCGGGGTTTGCCACGAAGGCTACCGCTCGTGTTTCTTCCGGCAGCTTTCTCCGGACGGCGAAGCCAAGTTGGTCGCCGAACGCACATTCGACCCGAACGCGGTTTACGGAAAGGATGCGCGCTGATGAGCGTACTTCGCCTCGGAATTCCCAAGGGCAGCCTGCAGGACGCGACGATCCAGCTTTTCGGCAAGGCCGGATGGCGGATTTCGATCAACTCGCGCAGCTATTTTCCGGGCATCGACGATCCGGAAATTAACTGCATGCTCGTTCGCGCGCAGGAAATGGCGCGATACGTGGAAACCGGCGCGCTCGATGCGGGAATCACCGGCCGCGACTGGGTGTTCGAGACTGGCTCGAAGGTCGCGGAGATCGGGGAGCTGTTGTATTCCAAACAAAGTCTCGCGCCCGTGCGCTGGGTTCTCGCGGTGCCGGAAGACGGGCCGGTGCAATCCGTGAAGGACCTCGCAGGGAAAGTGATCGCCACCGAAGTGGTGAATCTTACGAAGCAATATCTTGCGCGCAACAACGTGGATGCGCGAGTCGAGTTTTCCTGGGGCGCGACCGAAGTGAAGGTGCCGCAGCTTGCCGACGCCATCGTCGAAGTCACGGAAACGGGATCGTCGTTGCGCGCGAATCACTTGCGGATTGTCGATACCATCCTCGAATCGCGCACGGTGTTCATCGTGAATCATGCGGCTGCGGCCGATTCTTGGAAATCCGAAAAGATTTCCAATCTTTTTCTTCTGCTTTCCGGCGCGATCGCGGCGTACACGAAAGTCGGCATCATGCTGAATGTGCGCAAGGAGCAGCTCGCCGCGGTATTGGCCGCACTGCCCGCGCTCAAGAATCCGACGGTCTCCACGCTGAGCGATCCCGACTGGATCGCGGTGAATACGATCATCGACGAAGATGTTGTTCGCTCGATCATTCCGCGCTTGAAAGCGGCAGGCGCGCAGGGGATTGTCGAATATCCGCTAAACAAGATCGTGCTCTAAGCAGGGTAGGGAAAAATATTTGGCCTGTCATTCCGAACGAAGTGAGGAATCTCTCTGGGTTTGAGAGTCAAGAAAAGAGAGATTCCTCGGCACGCAGCGTGCCTCGGAATGACAAAAGTTTAAGGTCTTCTGCGAAATGAAATGAAAGAATTGAACCGAATGCGCATACTCAAACTAACCGATGCGGTGGCCGCGAAATTCCTCGCGCGGCGCAGCCTGCATGACGCGGCTGCCGAGCGTGTTGCCGCTCGGATTCTCGCCGACGTCCGGAAAAACGGCGACGCCGCGCTGTTTCGCTGGGCGCAGCGTCTCGACGGGCTTCGTCTCACTCGGAAGTCGCTGTGGATCAGCCAGGCGGAAATCCGCGCCGCGAGACGCAATGTGCCGCGCGATCTTCTGCGCGCGATCGAGCACGCCGCTCGAAACATCCGCCGTGTCGCGGACGAGCAACGCCCTCGCTCGTGGACCATTACAGTCGAGCCGGGAGTTCGCGTCGGCCAGCGAGTCACTCCGCTTGGAACCATCGGGTGCTACATCCCTGGCGGGCGATTCTCGCTCTTCTCGACGCTATTGATGACGGCGATCCCTGCGCAAGTGGCCGGCGTAAAGCGCATCGTTGTGGCATGTCCGAAACCGAGTCTCGCGTTGCTCGCAGCCGCTGAAATCCTTGGCGTGACGGAAATTGCCCGCATGGGCGGCGCGCAGGCGATCGGCGCGCTTGCCTATGGCACGCAATCGATTCCGAGCGTGGACAAGATTTGCGGCCCCGGCAATCGCTACGTCACCGCCGCGAAACGCATCGTTTCAAATGATTGCGCGATTGACATGCCTGCCGGCCCAACGGAAGTGCTGATCCTGGCCACGGGAGGATCGCCGCGCTACATCGCCGCGGATTTCCTTGCTCAGGCTGAGCATGATCCCGACGCCGTCGCGTTGCTGGTCACTCCATCGCCGCGCCTCGCGAAAGCAGTTGCCGCGGAAGTAGAGAAGCAACTGCGCGATTTGCCAAAAACGAATCCGGCGTGGAAGTCGCTGCGGCTCGCGAGCGCCATTCTGGTTGCGCCTTCACTCGACGCCGCAATTCGATTTGCAAACCGCGTGGCCCCGGAACATTTGAGCATCCCGGATGCGAACAAGAAATTGGTCGAGAAATTGTCGGAAGCGGGAAGCGTGTTTCTTGGGCCGTGGAGCGCGCAGCCGATCGGAGACTATGCCAGCGGCACGAACCACGTCCTGCCGACGTCCGGCTGGGCACGCGCACGAGGCGGCTTGAGCGTTTCGGACTTCGTGAAATGTTCGAGCACGCAAGAAATCTCGCGTGTTGGACTGAAGCGCCTCGCGCCGGTCGTCACTGCCATGGCCCGCGCTGAAGGCTTGGAAGCGCACGCCCGCGCCGTCGAGGTGCGCCAATGAAACGCGCCAAGCTTCCGGCAATCCCGATCCGCAAGGCCGTATTGGGCCTTGCACCGTATAACGCTCCGGAGGAAGGGCGCGCCAAGAAACTTCGCCTCGACTTCAATGAGAATACGGTGGGCTGTTCTCCCGCGGTCTTGCGTGCGCTCTCGCGCATGACGGCGAAAGAGATGGCAATTTATCCCGAGTATCAGGTGACGACAAAGCGCCTGGCTCGCTTCTTCGGCGTCCGGCCCGCGGAAATGCACCTGACGAACGGCATTGACGATGCTCTGCATCTGATCGCGGACACATTCATCGAGGATGGCGATTCGGTTCTAATCGTCGAGCCCACATTCGACATGTACCGCTTCTTTGCAGAACTTGCGGGCGCGCGCGTTGTCGCGTTGCGATATGACGAGGAAATGCGATTTCCAGTGGAAGCCGTGGTTCGCGCTCTGCGACAGCCGCCAAAGCACTGCCCGCGCGTCCTGTATATCGCGAATCCCAACAATCCCACCGGCACTTTGGTGCAGCGCGAAGAATTACGCAGGATTTTACGCGCAGCTTCGCGGACGCTTGTGCTTGTCGATGAAGCCTATTTCGATTTTTCGGGGCTCACGATTCTCCCGTGGATTCGCCGGTATCCCAATCTGCTGGTGGCGCGCACGTTTTCAAAATCCGCAGGCCTTGCGGCGTTGCGGGTGGGCTGCTTGTTCGGAAAGCCCGAAATCCTGGCGGCGATGCGCCGCGCGTGTACGCCGTATCCCGTGAATTCGGCCGCGCTCGTTGCGGCGGAAGCGGCAATTCGCGATCCGCGCTTTCTGCGCAACTACACGCGTGAAGTTTTGCAAAGCCGCGCCATGCTGGAAAAGGGCCTCGTACGTCTTGGCGCGCGGATTTATCCGAGCAGCGCGAATTTTGTGCTTGCGGATTTCGGTCCCGTAGCGCACCGCCTCGTACGCGCCCTGGAACAGAAGGGAATCCTCGTGCGCGGCCGGCGCGATTTTCCTCGCGAGGGTTTCGTTCGCATCAGTGCGGGCACGAGGGCCGATACGCGCAAAGTCCTCCGGGCCATGGAAGGAATCCTGTGAAGCTAGCGCCAAAGCTCATTATTTTTGACGTGGACGGCGTCCTGGTGGACGTCCGCGGATCGTTTCACAAGTCGATCATCGACACGGTTCATTTTTTTACCAGCAGACGCGTCACCTACGCCGAAATCCACCAGTGGAAGAATCGCTCCGGCTACAACGATGACTGGCGATTGACGACGGATTGGATTGCGTCGCTCGGGCCGGCGGTTCCGTACGAAGAAGTGAAAGCGCGCTTCCAGAAGTTCTACTGGGGTACGAAGGCAAGCCCCGGCAACGTTGCGCGGGAACGCTGGCTTGTCACGCACAAGCGGCTGGAGCTATGGTCGCGGCGCGCGGAGCTTGCGCTCTTTACCGGCCGCACGCGCCGGGAGTTGCGCCACACGCTGGAGGGTACCGACGCGAACGATATTTTTCGTCGGTCGGTTACCATGGACGACGTAAAAAAAGGGAAGCCGGATCCGGAAGGTTTGCGCCTATTGCTTAATGGCACGCCGCGCCGCGAAGCGCTCTACCTCGGGGACAACATTGACGACGCGCTCTCTGCAAAGCGCGCGCGCGTTCCGTTCCTCGGCGTTCTGCCACATGGCAGCGAGGCGCACGAGGCGCGCGCGTCGCGCCTGCGCGAATTGGGAGCTCTCGAAATCCTGCACAGCGTTCGCGATCTGGAGAAACTGTGGGCATGAGAAAAGCAAATCTGCGCCGCACCACAACCGAAACGGACATTCGCGTGAGCTTGAACCTCGACGGCCAGGGCCGCGCGAAAATCTCCACCGGAATTCCGTTTCTCGATCACATGCTAACGCTCGTGGCGCGGCACGGCGCGATGGATTTGGAACTCACCGCGCGCGGCGATCTCGAAGTCGATCAGCACCATACCGTCGAGGACACGGGCATCGTTCTCGGCGAGGCGGTGCGCAAGGCGCTGGGCTCGAAGCGCGGAATTTTGCGCGCCGGATACTTCCTGATGCCGATGGACGAAACTCTCGCGGCTGCGGCCATCGACTTCAGCGGACGTCCGCACCTCGTATGCAAATGGAAATTCTCGGCGAAGCATGTCGGCGGCCTGCAAACGGAATTGCTTGAAGATTTCTTCGGCGGCTTCGCGCAAGCCGCGGGCGCGAACGTTCACCTTCGTCTCATGTACGGCCGGTCGTCGCACCATCAGGTGGAGGCCATCTTCAAGGCGTTCGCCAGGGCGCTGCGGTTTGCGGCCACGCGCGATCCACAATTGAAGCGCGTGCTGCCGAGCACGAAAGGTCTGCTATGAATATCGCACTCGTGGAATACGGAGCGGGAAATCTTCCTTCCGTCGAGCGTGCGCTCGGGCGGCTCGGCGTCGAATCGCGTCGCGCATCCACGCCGGAAGCCCTTGCGGGCTGCGATGCTTTGATTCTTCCCGGCGTCGGCCATTTTGGCGCGCTGATGCGTTCGCTCGGCGAGCGTTCGCTCGTGGCGCCATTGCGCGAGGCAGTTTCGCGCGGAACGCCGCTGCTCGGAATTTGCCTCGGACTCCAGGCCATGTTCGCCACAAGCGACGAAGCGCCCGGAGACGCGGGCCTCGCGCTGTTTCCGCAGAAAGTGTCCGCGCTGCCGCCGGTGGATCGCCTTCCGCACATGGGATGGAACCAGTTGCGCCGCGCGCGTCCCAGTAAATTGCTGGAAGGCGTTCCGCAGGACGCGTATTTTTATTTCGCGCACTCCTACGCCGCCCTCGATGCCGGCGAGGCGGGCGTCGCTTACTGCGATCACTGCGCCTCGTTTGTCGCGGTGCTCGAACAGGGAAATATTTTTGCGACGCAATTTCATCCCGAAAAATCGGGGCCGGTCGGGGCGCAGGTGCTATCCAATTTTGTGCGGCAAGCGGGCGGCAAGGGATGAGCCTCGCGCACCGCATCATTCCGTGCCTCGATACGGACGGCGAGCGCGTCGTCAAAGGCGTGAACTTTGTGAATTTGCGCGATGCTGGAGACCCGGCTGCGCTTGCGGCGCGGTACAACATCGAGGGCGCGGATGAACTTGTGGTCCTCGACATTGCCGCGTCGCGCGACCATCGCCCCACGTTTCTCGAGACGATTCGACGCGTCGCAGCCGAACTGGCAATCCCGCTGACGGCTGGGGGCGGCGTCGCGAATGTCGACGAAGGCCGCGCAATTCTCCGCGCAGGGGCGGACAAATTGACGGTGAACACCGCGGCGATTCGCAATCCCGCGCTGCTTACGGCGCTTGCGGCGGAGTTTGGCTCGCAGGCGGTCGTGCTTGCGATTGACGCCAAGCGCGTCGGCGACCGTTGGGAAGCGTTCGTTCGCGGCGGCAGCGTGCCCACCGGGATGGATGCCGTAGCGTGGGCGCGCCAGGGAGTGGATTGCGGTGCCGGAGAAATTCTGATCACCTCCATGGATAAGGACGGCACGCGCTCCGGATTCGACTGCCCGCTCACGGCCGCAATTTCGCGCGCGGTTTCGGTTCCGGTGATCGCCTCGGGCGGCGCGGACACTCCGGAAACGTTTCTCGAAGTGTTCCGCGAAGGCCACGCGGACGCGGCGCTGGCCGCGTCGATTTTTCACGACAGCATCCAGGGACTGGGCGAACTCAAACGATATCTCAGCGAACAAGGCGTATCGGTTCGCCAGACAGGTTAATCACCGGGCATGATGATTCCTTGCATCGATCTGCAAGATGGACGCGCCGTGCAGCTTGTCCACGGCCGCGAACGCAAACTCGCGGTAGACGACGTTTTCGGTTTGCTCGACCGCTTCGGCCGATACCCGCTGATCCACGTAATCGATCTCGACGCCGCGATGCGAAAGGGAAGCAATACCAGGCTCGTGCGCGACCTGTGCGCCGCGGCGAAAAAACGCAAGATGCGCGTCCGCGTGGGCGGCGGAATTCGCACGGTCGCGCAAGCCGCGCGGATTGCCGGCTGGGGCGCGGAGAAAATTATCGTCGGCAGCGCCGCATTCAAGGACGGATGCGTGAACGGCAATTTTCTCCATCGTTTGGCCCGCAAGATTGGACGGCGGCGCGTGATGATCGCTCTGGACACCGAGGGCGGAAAAATCCTGGTACGCGGCTGGCAGGATAAATTGCGGTTGCGCCCCGATGAAGTAATCCCTGAACTCGAAAAATACGCCTCTGAATTTTTGTGCACCTACGTGGACGCGGAAGGCACGATGCGCGGCACGAATCTCGAATGGTTCCGGGCCCTGCGCCGCGCAACGCGCCGCCCCATCACCGCCGCGGGCGGCATTCGCAGCCGCGAAGAAATTCGCGCCCTCGCGCGCATCAAAATGAATGCCGCCGTCGGAATGGCGCTCTATACGGGAAAGCTGTCTTGATGGGGAAGCCTTCCTGATCGCGAATGTGTCGTGCTGCTAGAGGAAGCCTCTCGATCGCATAAGGGATTTCTTGGGAGTGAGACTTTCCTGCATGGGAGCTTCCTTCGGAGTGAAGCTTTTCTGGCCGGAATTCCGCCTAGCCGCGCAGGCCAGCTTCGTCCCCGCCATTTCAAATCTGAAATTTCAAATCAGGGCTTGTCAAGCCGCAGGCTTGTCTTCAGGCGTTGAGTGCATTTGCCAGAAATCGGGATTCGTTCGCGGAAACTCGACGCCTGTCTCCACGGTTCGGCTGTGCTTCGTGCCCAGAAAAACGACGCGGCAGTCTTGCTCTTGCTGCGTCAGCTGATTGGTGAGCAATAACGTTTGTCCCTCCTGCACCGGGACGCTCAGCAGCAATAGGGCGCCATTCGCATTCACGTTCAGGGTATGCGCTTCTTCATGGAAGGGTTCTTTCCCCGGTCCGTGACCGTACACGTACACGGAGATGTCGAGCGCCCAGCGGCGGCTTCTCCGCCGGTCTGGAATTTCAACCACGTCCGCTACCGGTGGTTCCGCCAGTGCTTTGCTGGCGCGAAGCGATTCCGCGTGTTTCAATGCTTCAAAAATTCGGCTCATTCTTTATCTTACGGCCCGTCTAGAGTTGGGCAGTCCAAAACAAAATACTCTGAACGCGCGGCGCGAGGGGAAGCAATCCGTGTTCCGGTTCGAATGGGTAACCCCATAGGCATACCCCTAAAGGCCGGTGCCAGGGCGGCCTCTCTAATCCTCTTGCGCTGTCCGCGGAGTGGCATCACTCTAGTGCAGGGAGGTCGAATATCGGCGTTGATGTCCCGATCTCAGAACATTCGAAAAGGAAGCGCGAGCACGATTCGTGTCGGCCCGGCCGGCTGGTCGTACGCCGACTGGGCAGGCATCGTGTACCCCGGGCGAAAGCCGGCCGGTTTTCACGAGGCCGCCTATCTCTCCGAGTTTTTCGACACGATCGAAATCAATACGTCGTTCTACCAGCCGCTGCGGCCCGAGCATTGCCGGCATTGGATAGAACTCGTCTCCGCCAATCCCCGGTTTCTGTTCACCGCGAAGTTGTGGCAGAAATTCACGCACGAGGTGGATGCGGGGGCGGAAGACGAGCGCGCCGTTCGTGCGGGATTCGATGCGCTGCGCGATGCCGGCAAATTGGGCGCTGTGCTCCTCCAGTTTCCGTTCTCGTTCCACCGGACCGACGAAAATATCGCGTATTTGAGCAAGCTCCTGAAACAGTTTTCCGATTATCCTCTGGTGGTAGAAGTGCGCCATGCCACGTGGAACGATAAGGCCTTCTATGCGATGTTGCACGCGCGCGGCGTTGGCTTCTGCAACATCGACCAGCCCGTGATTGGCCGCTCGATGAAGCCGACGGAACGCACGACCGCGCGCGTCGCCTACGTCCGGCTGCACGGCCGCCGCTACGACACCTGGTTCAGCGACGATCCCACCACGCCGCCCTCGGAACGCTACAACTATCTCTACACCGAGCAGGAACTCGATCCCTGGGCCGCGCGCATCCAGCACGTGGCCGAAGGCGGTGACTCCACCTTCGTCATCACCAACAATCATTTCGAGGGAAAGGCCATCGTAAACGCGCTGCAGCTCGTCCACCTGCTCACCCGCGCAAAAGTAAAAGTCCCCGAGCCGCTCCGCCACCGTTACCCCGAACTCGACCGCATCGCCTCCGAACCGCCTGCGGAACCGTTGCTGTTTCCGACCTAGCGGTAAGCTATTCGGAAATTGGGCCAGTTTTCAAGAAGCGAACTTATCAGGAAGTGGCAAGAATTGGTCTATACCCGTCCGGGTAGTGCCAGATTGCTATTGACGTGCAGGCTGCAAGAACACGAACGCATTGATTGCTACAAACGAAAGGAACGCCGCCAGAATGAAGACGATGCCTGGATCTACTGCCCACAACGCTCCCGCAATAAGCGATGCAGGCAAGTAGATAACGCCTGTTACGAAATTGTAGACCCCTATAGCTGTCGCGCGTCGCTCGGGCTCGACATCTGCGATGAATGCCTTGCTTTGGGCTTCGTCTATCGAATAGAAGACGCCGTAAATGACGAATAGGAGGATGATCTGCCACTTCGTCGTTGCGAAAGCGAACCCGAGGCTCATGCCAAGATAGATTAGGTAGCTCAATACAATAATACGCGTCCTTCCGATCCGATCGCCGAGCTTGCCGATGAGTGGTGCGGCGACGACGAAAGAGACATTGAACAACGCGTAAAGCAATACGATATCCCTGACCGAGAAACCGACATTATTCGCACGCAAAAGTAGGAATCCGAAACTGAAGTAGGCCAGTGAGAAGATCCCTGCTGCGACAAGATAGCGTTTGAACCCGGGACTCAATGTCTTCCAGGCCGCGAAAATACTTTCTTGTCTGTGTTGAACGTCCGGTTGATCCTTGATTAGGCCAAGCACGAAAACGGCGAGCACAGCAGGACAAAACGCGACCCAGAACAAAGTCCGAAACGATGAGGCCGTTTCACCGAGCCACGAAAGCACGAAGTCGCGCATCCCAATGAATTTGCTTCGTGGACGCGCTGGGTGCGCCAGTTCGATTCCGCGCTGCGGCTTTACAACAGCGATTTGATGCTCGCGTCGCTATACTGCTGGCAGCGCGGCGTGTTTCCGCTGGCGCGCGTCGAAGTCGAAGCCGACGGCGAGGGCCGCGTCCTCGCGCTCGAATGTCGCGACACCGAATGGGCGATTGATTACGAGCTGCCGCCGC
Organism: uncultured Acidobacteriota bacterium; assembly: GCA_963833595.1. Taxonomy (GTDB): domain Bacteria; phylum Acidobacteriota; class Terriglobia; order Acidiferrales; family UBA7541; genus Palsa-360. Next base: position 133,370 of record CAWHYM010000023.1, read on the forward strand.
TCGAAATCCTGCGCGTGCGCCTGGGCGGCCTCAAGGGCATTGATCCCAGGCATGGTTCCCCTTTTGGACAATGGACCGCTCTCGAAATCGAGGTGGACGGACGCCAGTTCGAACTCGACGAAGCGGGCGAGCCCGCTGCCGTCGCGTTTCAGCATCTGCTCGCGCGGCACGATCCCGACCTGATCCTGAGCGATTGGGGCGATGCCACGATCCTGCCGAAGTTGCGCGAACAGGCCGCGCGGCTGCGTTTGCCGCTCGCGCTCAACCGTGATCCCTCCGCCGAAGTGCACGAGAGCCGCGCGCGCAGCTATATGAGCTACGGCCGCATCCTGTTCAAGAACAGCGCGACCACGCTTTTCGGACGACTGCACGTGGACACGCAGAATTCGTTCATCGCCGATAAGTGCGACCTCTCCGGATTGTGGGAGCTCGCGCGCATCACAAAACTCCCCGTGCAGTATTGCGCGCGCACTTCGACCGGCACCGGCATCTCCTACATGCAGATGGAACTGGCCTGGCGCGACGGTGTGCTCATCCCCGAGCAAAAAGCCGAGCCGGAAGATCCCAAGCCGCCCGACGAATTGCTCGTGGCCGACCGCGGCGGCCTGGTCTTCACGCCGAAAACCGGCTTTCACGCGAACGTTGCCGAACTCGATTTCGTCAGCGAGTATCCGAGCATCATGGCCCGGTTCAACATTTCGCCCGAGACGGTCAATTGCCCGTGCTGTCCCGACGCGCCGCGCGTGCCCGAGCTGGGCTACCGCGTCTGCCAGCGGCGGCGCGGCATCACCAGCCGCGTCGTCGAGCGGCTCATCGCGAAGCGCGGCGAATTGAAGCAGCACCTGCGCGAATCCACTGGGCAGCAAGCGCAGCCGTTCACGGAAAACGTTCACGGTAAACGTTACAAACTTCAGCGCGACGCGCTCAAATGGCTCCTCGTTTGCTGCTTCGGCTACACCGGCTACAAGAACGCGCGCTTCGGAAAAATCGAGGCGCACGAAGCAATCAACGCCGTCGCGCGGGAAACGCTGCTGGTGGCTAAAGAGATCGCCGAGGATCGCGGCTACGAAATTCTGCACGCCCTCGTGGATTCGTTGTACGTGCAAAAAGCCGGCGCGACGCGCGACGATTATGAAGCGCTCAACGCGGAAATCGCCGCGCGCACGCAGTTGCCGCTGGCGATCGAGGCCATCTATCGTTACGTTGTGTTTCTGCCGTCGCGGCAATTTGAAGACGTGCCCGTGCCCAATCGTTTTTTCGCCGTCGCCGAAGACGGCGCGCTCAAAGTGCGCGGCCTGGAATTGCGCCGGCATGACACGCCGCCGCTGGTGGCGCGCATGCAGCAGGAAGTGCTTGCGATTCTCGCCGAAGCGCACGATTTCACCGGCTACCTGGCCAAGCTCGAAGAGGCCCGCGAAATTCTGCGCCGGTGCGAGGAATCCGTGGCCGACGGCAGCGTCGCGATCGAGGATTTAATCGTGAGCAAGCGCCTCACGCGCGAGCCGCGCGAATACCGGAAAGCCAATCAGACCGCCATCGCCGCGCAGCAACTTTTCGGCAGCGGCGTGCGGCTGCGGCCCGGCCAAACCGTCGAGTACATCATCACCGACAGCGACAATCGCGTGGCGAACGACCGCGTGCGAGCCTATGCGCTCTGGGACGGCTGGTTCGGATACGACCGCCGCAAATATACGAAGTTTTTGCACGACGCGTTCGACCCGCTCGCTTTGGTTCAATGCGAACAACTTCCTTCGAGCAAACGGAAAGCCGCCAAGAAGGACAGGTAAAACTCGCCTGTACCAATTCTGACCCAATGGACGTGATCGTTCCCACAGCCTGGTGTCTCACAATTGGTTTTGGGAGCATCTAAATACATATGGCTGTACTCCATAGACTTAAAACTCTACGGCCCGTTGGGCTTCCCTGGTGGCTGGCGGTTGTGGCCTGTAGCGGGGCTGTCATCGTCGGGCACTTCTTGCGGGATCTCAATATCGTATTGAATCCGCTGGCCTGGTCGAGCGCCGAAATCATTTCGGCCTTGCTCAGTTTTACGATCGCCGCCAGTGTCTTGGTGAGATATTACGGCACAGGGAACCGCGTTTCGCTTCTCTTGGGGCTGACATTCGGAGTTACCGGCATCATCCACTTGGGCGCGATTTTTGAATTCTACGATCATTTCCTGAAACACTCGGAGCAAGTCCGGGTTCCGGTTTCCTGGATGATTGGGCAGATGCTGCTCGGGCTGCTGCTACTTGTCTCTTGCGTCATTAACAAATGGCTGCCATGGCCGCGCGACCCCGGAAAAAATGTCATCGCGCTATCCTCGATCGTGGTCAGCGCGACTTGCCTGGTTGCGGCGACGTTCCTAATTTTTCCAAGTACTCCCGCGATCCACCCGCACAGTCCTACCCCACGGGTCTGGGAATTGCTCCCCGCAGCCGTTTTTCTTATTGCCGCCGTGGCCCTGAATAGCGTCAAGGAAAGTGACGGCTTTGCTTTCGACACGGCCCTCGTTTGGGTGGCGGGACTGAATGTCATAAGCCATCTGATTGCGTCCCAATCCGAGCGTTTGCTGGACGCCTCCGCCGGCGCTGCGGAACTCGTCAACGCCATCAGCTATATCGTTCTTCTGGGAGCCACCTTGCTGGACAACGCGCGGCTCTTCCGCCAGGTCCGCACGCTTGCGATCAGCGACAGCCTGACGGGTCTCGCGAATTACCGTCACCTGATCGACGTTCTGCAAGGCGAGCTGGAACGTTCGGGACGAACCAGCCGGCCTTTTTCCGTTCTGCTCATGGACCTCGATGGTCTCAAGAAGATCAACGATCGCCACGGACACGTCATCGGAAGCCGCGCGCTTTGCCGCGTCGCCACGATTCTCCGGCTGAATTCCCGGTCGATTGACACGGCGGCCCGCTACGGCGGCGACGAATTCGCGCTCGTGCTCCCGGAAACGAACGTCTCAGCCGCTGAGCAAGTGGTCGATCGCGTACGAAATTGTTTGATAGCGGATGAGGAAGTTCCGCAACTCAGCCTGAGCATCGGGGTCGCTACATTTCCGAAATGCGGCCTTACGGTTCAACAGTTGCTCGAGTTTGCGGATCGGGCTCTCTACGCCATGAAGGAACAATCGAAGCGGGGCAGGATGGAAAAGCGCAATCGTTCTTGATGGCCGGCTGCGGCAGACGAAAATCTTTGCCTACATACTCCGGGCCGTTCCGGAAGGCTTCCAGAAGTCCGGATTCGGCAATGGGAAACTTACCGATACTTCGAGGGTCTGAATGTCCTGGATGCGGACGCCCACAATGTTGCAGATTTGCTCTTGCGAAGTGCCGTTGTTAATGAGCAGCAAGTCCTGCCCTTCCATAACAGGGATCGCCAGTAACAACACCCCTCCGTTTGCATTTCCACTTATCGCGCTTGCTTGCTCATAAAAGGCTGCTTCGCATGCGGACCGGCCATAGACCGTCAAGTCGATGCCCAGTTCCTTCCTGAGGGTCACGCGGCGCTCCGGCAGCTTCATTTCGCCGAGGAAGTCCGAGGTGTCGAGTCCATTCCTGGATCGCGATTCTCGTGCGCTCTTGATAGCGTCGTAGATGCGGCTCATGAGTCGTAATCCTCGCGAGTCAATTGCGATTCGGTCTATGGACACTCGAAAGAGATATGATCGCGAGGAAATCTGGACAGGCCAATAGGTACATAGTCCTAATATCGCCTGGTACTCAGGGACAGGTACTTTTCTACTGGATCGCTGATCCCCATTTGCCCGACAGAAATTTCCTTGAAATGCCCGAGCTTTGTTATGAGATGGCCTTGAACCAGCCATGCCACCGTGAGAGGATTTCTTCTTCGGCGCTGCGCCCGCGGGAACCGGGCGGGAGGAGACTGTGGACCGAAGGGCATTCATGAAATTCGGTGGCGTCGCCGCGATCGGATTGGGCGCGACGAAGCTGCTGAGGTCTCAGGCACAGCCCGGTGCCGGCCCGCATGCCTGGCATGCAATCGGAAGCAGGCGCGCAAGGAAATTCCAAAGCCGATTTCACCCTGCGGATTGCGCCCGTTACGGTGGAACTCACGCCTACCCGCATCATCAGCACCATCGGCTATAACGGAACTTCTCCGGGACCCGTGCTTCGCATGCGGGAAGGGAAACCGGTCACGGTCGACGTCATCAATGAAACCGACGTTCCGGAACTCGTTCATTGGCACGGCCTATTCCTGCCTTCTGAAGTGGATGGCGTGGAGGAAGAGAACACTCCCATGGTCCCGCCGCGCGGCCGCATCCGCTATCAATTCACGCCGCGTCCAGCCGGGACGCGCTGGTATCACACGCACACGATGGCCGGGCCGGACCTGCACCGCGGGGCTTACACGGGCCAATTCGGATTTCTCATGATCGAGTCCGCAAATAACCCCGGAAATTACGATCAGGAAGTCTTTCTCGCGCTCCGGGAATGGGAGCCTTTTTTCAATCCCGAAGAGGAAGATGACGATGACGAATCCAATTCCGGACCGCAACCCGAGCGGCCCAAGACACTCGACACGAGTCCTTCCGGCCTCGAAGTGGGATACCAGATGTTTTCCATCAACGACAAAGCCCTGGGAGCGGGCGAACCGATTCGCGTCCAGGCGGGCCAAAGAGTGCTGGTGCATTTGCTGAACGCGAGCGCGAGCATGAACCGCCGCATCGCTCTTCCCGGCCATCGATTTCAAATTATTGCGCTGGACGGCAATCCGGTTCCCACGCCGCAATCCGCGGACGTGATCTATATGGGCCCCGGCGAGCGCGTGGACGCCATCGTCGAAATGAACCAGCCGGGAATCTGGATTCTCGGCACGACCACGGACGATGCGCGCAACGGCGGGATGGGCGTGGTGATCGAATACGTGAATCAGCACAAGCAACCGCAATGGGTTGCGCCCACGAAACCAGTTTGGGATTACACGATTTTTGGACGCGCGGGAACGCAGCCTCCGCCGGACTCCACCATCGACATGATTTTCCAGAAAATTCCCAGCGGCGCGGGGCTATTCAACAGTTGGACCGTCAACGGAAAGGAATATCCGCACGATCGGGAATTTATGCTGAAGCAAGGCAGCCGTTACCGGCTGGTGTTTCGCAATCGCAGTGAAGACGATCATCCGCTGCACATGCACCGGCATTCGTTTGAGTTGGTGGAGATCAACGGCAAAGCCACGGCGGGAGTGATGAAAGATACCGTGATCGTGCCTGGCTACGGGCGCGCCACCGTGGACATGGTTGCGGATCAGCCGGGGCTAACCCTGTTTCACTGCCACATTCAGCAGCACATGGACTATGGATTCAAAGCGCTTTTTCGCTACGCCTAAATGTTGGTGCTGTCCTAATTTGAAAATCCACACGATGGATCTTCGTTTCAGCACGATGGATGCGTTTTTCAGGAGGTCGGGGCTTCAGCCCCGACGTACGAGGCCGCGTCGCCAGTGGCTTCAGCCACTGAAGCTTCAGGGCCTAAAGGCCCCTTTCACGCGACCTTGGTTGTCCGACCTAAAGGTCGGACCTCCTAAACGGCAATTGTCGGTTTCCTAGCAGAATGCTCATGGAACTTGGAAGGCTGAGGCAAACGCCGGTCGTTTGCTATTTATCCGGTTCCGGCACCGCCTTCGCTGGTGCTCCAATCTTGACTGTCACGCCGAATCGCTTGTAATTCTCATATTTCACGACCATGCGAATCGGAATGTCGCCGCTGCTGAAGTGCAGAATGTCATTGGACCGCGTGTACGTGGGAAACCAAAAGTGGCCCTCCACGTTTTCGCGAAATGTCTCAAACCGCGGAAATACGTTTTCCTCTCCTCCTTTCTTGCGGATGTCGGGGACCGCCTTGCCGTCCGTCTTCACGATTTCGAGGTCCTTGTCTTCCACCCAGATGCGCCCCTGAAAATATCGCTGATTTTTCTCGAGCGTTTTCGGCGCCACCTCGAACACATAGGCTGTGAGTTCATCGAGTTGCACGTGGTCCACATACTTTATGTTGTACTTGGGCAATTCCGTCGTGGTCAGGACAAACGGTTGCACATGCTCGAGATCGTCCAAGTCCTGCTGCGACAAGGAAATGCGCTCGAGCGTGGGAGCGGGTGCATAGGTCACCCTCTCGAACCGTTTGCCCGAGGGGGTGAATACGATTTCACTGGTCATCGTATACTCGCCGTCGGGCCGTCCGCTGTAATCGAGCGTCTGGATCGTAAATGTTTGCGTGTAGGTGAAATTGTCGCGCTCGGCCTTGAATTCCGCTTCTCGCGCCGCAAATTTCTGGATGATTTCATCGACTGGCATCGTTGGCGGTCCGAGCGAGGGATTTTGCGGCGCCGCGCTGGCCGGAGCGTTCTGCGCCGGCGTTGTGGCGGCTGGCTTCGGCTGCGGATCGCTCGGCGTGTTCGCACCGGCTGGCGCCGAGCTCATTGGCCCCTGTTGCCGCGCGGCAAGCGGGAGAAACGCACAAACAGCCGCCAAACAGGTCAATAGAATAATAGTCGCTCTTCGTCGCTCACTTGCAGTGTATTGGGATTGAATGTCCGCCATAACTTGCTCTCCCCAGGATCTTCTCTGCGTCCACTATGCCCTCTGTGGTGAAAACCTTTCATCCTGCAGAATTGGAGCCTTCCACGGACGCAGGGGTTGCTTTTCCTAAAACAGCGCATGCGCCCCGCAGGATAGCGCGATGCGACCCCCGGGCGATGCGCGCAAATTAAGTTTACCTCTTTCCGCCGAAAGTAGGTTGCTCGTTCGTGATAGGAAAGAAGGGCCGATTGACAGTAAACTCGGATGTCTGGTACGTTCCCGCGGCCATTCATCTTTCGCATTTTAAACTTGTGTGAGTCAAATACTGTGTGTTTCGCAGAAAGCAGGCGATCTTGTCCACGGCACAGAGCAAGTCTCGTCGTCTCACCCCCATCGATTGGGTCATCTGTGGCGTGGCTTGCATTGGATTCGCTTTTGACACTTACGAACTCCTGGTCCTCACGCTCACCGTCCAACCGGCGTTGACCGAATTCCTTACGGCCAAGCCCGGAAGCGCGGAGTTCAATCGCTGGATCGGATTGATGTTCTACGTTCCCGCCATAGCCGGCGGAATATTCGGCTTGCTGGGCGGATACCTGATCGATCGGTTCGGCCGCCGCCGCGTCTTGTTCTGGAGCATTCTGCTGTTTTGTTTTTCCGCGCTGGCCACGAGCGATTCGTCTTCCGCTCTGCAATTGCTGATTTATCGCTGCATCACGTTTGTCGGCGTGTCGGTCGAATTCGTCGCGGCGACTGCCTGGCTGGCCGAATTGTTCCCGCAAAGAGATCAAAGAGAATCCATCCTTGGCTTCACGCAGGTGTTTGCTTCCACGGGCGGGATACTGATGAGCGGCGCGAGTTACTTGAGCCTGTCGATCGGCCATTTGCTTCCCGCCATTCATGGCGGCCATGAAGCTTGGCGCTATACGATTTTGTGGGGAATACTTCCAGCCATTCCGCTTCTCATCGTCCGCCCATTCTTGCCCGAATCGCCTATCTGGAAGAAGAAGAGGGAAGAAGGCACGCTCCAGCGGCCCAGCATCATGGAATTATTCCACCCGGAATTTCGCAAGACGGCTCTCTTGAGTTGCTTCATGATGGCGTGCGCCTACGCGGCTTCCTTCGGGATGTTGCAGCATTTTGCCCGCATCATTCCGGGCGCTCCCGAGGTCAAAATCCTGGCGCACGCGGACCAGCAGAAAATCGTGAGCGCCTTGCAGGGAGTTCAGGAAGTTGGGAGCCTTGTGGGTCGTATCCTGATGGCGGGTCTCGCCATTTTTGTTCTTAGCCGGAGACGCCTGCTGCACATTTTTCAGATTCCCGGATTGCTGTTGATCCCGCTGGTTGTGTTGCTTCCCGCCATGCGGGACACCGCGATGCCATCCTGGGGAATTTTCGTTCTTGGCACCGTGTCCGTCGCTCAATTCAGTTTTTGGGGAAATTATTTGCCAACGCTCTATCCGACGCATTTGCGCGGCACCGGCGAGAGCTTTGCGGCCAATGTGGGAGGGCGGATGCTGGGAACATCCGCCGCCCTGATCACGACCAGCATCGTTACGTATATGCCGGGAGGCACCGTCACGCGGCAACTCGGCTACGCGGCGGGAATCGTCGGCTTTCTCGCCTACGCAGCCGGTTTCATCGGAAGTTTTTGGCTCCCCGAGCCGCGGGAAGAAACGAATAGCTGAGTAGGCGGCTCCCGCTGGGCGACGAATACAAGCCCTGCGGGCCTTCAGTCCCGGGGCTTTTTGCCACATTAATTGTGGTTACAAATCTGGGCAAAAACGTACCGGCGCCTACGCCAGCTTCAGCCGCATCAACTTCCGGGCGTTGCCCTCGTAAATTTTGTAGCGATCCTCGGCTGACATCTCCACGCCCTCGACGCAGCGAATCGTCTCGCGAATATATCCCGGCCCCTTCTCGGGATCGAATGGCGAATCGGACGCGAACATAACCTGATCGGCGCCAAAGAATTCCAGCCCGCACCGCAATGCCGGGAGCGAACCAAATGTTGCCGTATCGGCGTAAAACATTTTGAAATATTCCTGCGGGCGCTTCTTGAGTTTCCGCCCAACCATGGCCAAATCCTCTTCTTCGGTGCGAGCCCCCAGCTGATCGAGGCCGGGACCCGTTCGCCCGGAAAAGTAGGGAATCATGGCGCCCAGGTGGTGCGAGATGATCTTGAGATCGGGGAAGCGGTCAAAATATCCGGCAAACAGAATGCGAGCCATGGCAACCGAAGTTTCATACGGCCATCCAAATACCCACCATAGTTCGAACTTTGATTTCTTCTCCGTCACGTAGTCGGCGAAACTGGACGATCTGCTGGGATGAAGCCAAATGGCTACGTTGCGTTCCGCCATCTTTTCGAAGATGGGCAGGAAATCCGGTTCATCCAGGGGACGCCCATTCACGTTCGAATAGATCTGAACCCCAACAGCTCCCAATTTCAATACTGCGCGATCGATTTCCTCCACCGCGGCCGCGGGATTATTCATCGGCAGCGCCGCCACGAATCCAGGGAAGCGGTCGGGATGCTTCACAACCAGTTCAGCCATGCCGTCGTTGGCCACCTGGGCGAGCTCCGGCGATAGTTTTGGGTCCCCAAGAGCTTCAATCGGCGGCGCGGCCATGCTCACGATCTGGCAATAGTCTGCGAAACGGTCCATCATGCGGAAACGAACATCGAGGTTCACCATGGCCGGAATGTTGGCCGTACGCCTCTTGATCGTTGTCCCGGATTCCGGCAGCTTAAGCATGCGGTCGTAGTAATTTTGCGGAACAATATGGCAGAAGATGTCGATTTTCATGAAGTCCTTCTTTCTAGAATTTGAACTACGGGACGTGCCAGACAATAACAAGAATCGTCGAAATGTCTCGCATATTTCGCGCATCCGATGCTTGTTGGATTGAGGTGGAAACATATCAAGCCCGGCCCGGAGTGTCAACGTGGCCCACTTGGCTCTTCGCGAGTCTTCCCATCGGTAACCCTTTGCAAAAGGCGACACAACCTTATGTTTGGCAGGGGAGCCAAAACAAGTGAAGATAGAATCTGTTCGCTAGAAGCATCAGACTAAGTCTCTTCATTTCTGATTCGTGCGGCCAATCGGGGGATGGCAGGCATGCACTCATATCTGCAGGTCCTCATGAAGTACCGTCCGCCGGACAATTCCATTTAACACGAGAACAGCCGGGAATTGCGAGCACGAGGTCAGGGAGTGTGTTGTTGAAGATGCTGCAAAGCAGGGTAAAGCTAGCCGGATGGATTGTCTTTGGGGTTTTGTTACTCTCCGCCTTGGTTTGCGCGGTTCCCGGATTTGCGCGCGAGGGGGATTCGAGTCCCCAAGCCGCGACCGCATCCATCTCAGGCAGGGTGAGCGTGGCTTCGGCCCAAGGCGTGAGCAACAACCTCTCGGCGATTACCGTGAAACTGACAGGGCCGGCGCCTGCCATCACTTCCCAGGACGCGGTCTCGGATACAGATGGGCGTTTCGTATTCACTCATTTAGCGCCGGGGAGTTACAAGCTGGAAGTGACTGTTGAGGGCTTCAAACCGTGGTCCGCAACGGTGGCTCTTGTTGCTGGCCAGGATGCTGTCCAGGACGCCGGCTTGCAACTGAATTTGATCGAGGAACAAGTCGAGGTCAAAGGGGAAACCACCGAGGTTGCGACGGAGAGCGTAAGCGCGACCGCGACGGTCAATGAGCAACAGCTCGAAACCCTGCCGCTTCGCACCGGTAAATTCACCGAGGCGCTTTCCGTAAGCCCGAGCGTCATCAAGACGCAAGAAGGAAGATTGAATTTCAACGGGCAGGCGGAGAGCCAGGGCATGCTGCTTGTGGACTCGGCGGAGAACGTGGATCCAGTGGCGGGAAGCTTCGCGATTCCCGTGCCGGTCGACGCCATTCAGTCCATCCAAGTGTTCAATACACCGGACAGCGTGGCCTACGGCGGATTTTCCGCGGGTTTGACGCGGATCGAAATCAGACCTCCATCGCCCTTGTGGAATTACAAGTTCCTCGATTTCCTTCCATCTTTCAGGGGGAAAAATGACCATCTGGTCGGTATCGCAAATATAACCCCTCGTTTTGAGGTGGGAGGCCCGTTGGTGAAGGATAAGCTCAACTTTTCACAAGACCTGAGCTACGAATTTCGCAAAGACCCGGTGCGTGGATTGACGTGGCCCTTCAATGAAACGGATGTCTATGCCTTCGATTCCTTTACGAATTTACAATGGATCCTCTCGCCCAAGCACTTGATTAACTTCAATCTGAACGATTTTTCATCCACCAATCTCTATGCCAATATCAATTCGCTTATTCCCCAGTCCGCTTCCGTGAATTTTCGCCGCCGCGGAGTGGCGTTCGGATTTTCGGATGCCTACCAGTTCGATTCCGGAATGGTGCTGACCACGGTCGTCCGCTACATCAACTTTTACACCGATGCCCACGGACAGGGCGCCGAGCAAATGACGATTAATCCGGAGGGCTGGGGCGGAAATTATTTCAATACATCGTCGCGGAACGCAAACCAGCTCGAAGCTCTCCCTGTCCTACAGCTTCCTACAAAATCGTGGCTCGGCCACCATGACATCCGATTTGGAGTCGACTTCCTTTACCGGACCTTTACTGGGAGCAGCGTTTCCCAGCCGATTAACCTCCTCTATCAGGATGGCACGCCTGCCGAGCGAATCACTTTTCAAGGATCTGGCGCGTTGCAAGGCTCCGATACGGAAGTCTCGGAATATGCTGAGGACCATTGGACGTTGACGAAAAGCCTGTCTCTAACCCTCGGCGCACGCTTGAGCACCCAAACCATCGGCCTCGACGCTGCTCTTGCGCCTCGCGCGGGCCTGGCGTATTACTTTGCGAGATGGAAGACGGTCTTCCGCGCCGGCACCGGGTTGATCTACAGTCATGTCCCTTTGCTCGCCCAGGATTTTGCCGACAATCAAACTCGCGTGATCAACTTTTCATCCGGCCCGTCCATCATGTTGCAGAATGTCTATCTTCCAGGAGGATCCGTTGTAAACCCCGCCAATCCAGAAGATCCGGGCAACAGTCCCCGGACTTTCACCTGGAACATTGAGAGCGAAACCGCCATCCGGAAAAACATCACCCTTCGCGTCGGATACTATGAGACTCACACGGACGATCTTTTCCTGGTGAATCCGATACTGCCTGCGACCGGAACGAGCGGACTGCCGAATGGACTGTTGGCCCTGGAAAACACGGGAACCGCACACTATCGCCAGGCGCAAGCAACCGCTCGTTACAGCCCGAACGAGAAGGCCGAAATCAACGTGTCGTATTCGTGGAGCCGTGCGCGCGGCGACCTCAATACACTCTCGGATACATTCGTCCCGTATCAGATTCCAGTGATCCGCCCCAATGCCTATGGCGTTCAACCTTCCGACATCCCTAACCGCTTGCTTGCCTGGGGTTTTGTCCATATTCCGTTTTGGAGCCTGGTGTTTAGCCCCGTTGCCGACATGCACTCAGGCTTTTCTTATTCGAACGTGGATGTTTTCCAGAACTATGTAGGCGTCCCCAACAGCCTGCGCTTCCCGACTTATTTTTCTCTCGACGTAAAGTTGTACCGGGATTTTCCGATTCACATTCCGTTCAAAGAGCGTCCCACAGGCAAGGTGCGGAAAATCCGCATTGGAGTTTATTCGCTTGACGTCACGGGCCGCGGAAATCCCCATGACGTCTTCAGTAACGTCACATCTCCTCTGTTTGGACAGTTTGATGGGTTCCAGCCGCGGTTCACCGGTCTCGCCATCGGTCTTGGCGAGTGAGCTTCACCGCTGATCCGTGCAGTCCTAATTTTGATCTGCGTTGCACTGCTGGGTTTGAAGTTGTTAGGCAGGAGGTCCGACCTTTATCTAGGTCGGACAAACAATGCTGCAAAATGGGGCCTTTAGGCCCTGAATCTTCAGGAGCTAAAGCCCACGAACGTGGGGCACTGAACGTCGGGGCTAAAAGCCCAGACCTCCGAATTCTCAGAATTGCCGCGGCAATTTTTGAAATTAAGGCAGCCGCCGCCGATCCAACCGATCGAACTCAACGCGTGTCTTCCGGTGCGTTGTCCAATTCGATTTAGATTCCGAATTGCGAGTTTTGACGCCATTTTGGAGAGCCGTCCTACAAACACATCAGGCGAGCCGCGCGATCGGGACTGCGGTATTCTGGGTTCGCTAGGAGATATCGCATGACGCGAGCTGTTTCTCATCCGCGCTGGGGCAATTCTCCATGGTCCATCGATTTTCAGCCTGCTCAAGCGTCTTTACCCGCCGAGGCCGACTTCGCCGTCGTGGGCGGAGGATTTTCAGGACTTTCCGCAGCGGCATGGCTCCGGCGATTCGCGCCCGGGAAGACCGTGGTTTTGTTCGAATCCGCTTCGATCGGAGCAGGATCGAGCGGCCACACGGGCGGAATGGTGCTGGCGGAAACGGCTGCCGGCGATCTTCCCGGCCTTGGGGATGTGCTGGCCGGATTCACCTCCATCCTGAATGAACTCGCGGTCGATTGCGATCTCGCGCTTCCCGGAGTCTACGAAATAGGCCGCGGCAGCGGCCTGCCCGATTCGCCCATTTCCTGGTCGGATTCCGGACTCGTTCGCGCGGTGAAGCAAGTGCCCGGAGGAATGATCGATCCGGGAAAAATGGTGAGTGGTCTGGCGCGCGCGGCGGAAAAGAGCGGGGCGCAAATCTTCGAGAATGTTTCCGTCGAGGAAATTGAATTTGCAGATCCCGTGTGCCTGCGTTTTCCTGGCGGACAACTTCGCGCGCGCAAAGTCCTGCTGGCGACGAATGGAATGTCTCTCAAATTGAGCGACCTTGCCCGCCTCGGGCAAACGAAATTCACGGTCGCCGTTGCAACGGAACCTCTCGGCGCAGGCCAACTGGAGAGCTTGGGGCTTGCGTCTGAAAAGCCGTTCTACACAATCGATTTTCCCTATTTGTGGGGGAGAATCCTGCGCGCGGGCGGAGTGGTCTTCGGTAGCGGACTGGTCCACTTGAATGATTGGCGCGAACTCACAAGCCTGGATGTCGAGATAGGGCAGTCGGCGGAACTCATCGCGCGGCTCGAATCCCGTGTCCGCGCGCTGCATCCCGTGCTGCAAAATGTGCGCTTCACGAACCGGTGGGGTGGGCCGATCTTGATCGCCAACCAATGGCGCCCGGTATTTGCACAGCATCCCCGAAGTCCACACACCGTCGTGCTCGGGGCTTACAGCGGGCACGGAGTCGCGCAATCGGTTTATCTAGGACGCTGGGCCGCCGAAGTCTTGTGCGGAAAAAGATCGCTGCCCGATTGGAATCTGGCTGAAGAATCCGCCTAGTTCGCGAACCCCACATCGAAAAAATGCGCGTGGGAAGAACGGCCAATTTCATTTTGGAATTGGTAGAAGTCCCGAAGGGACGGCAGATCGTAGCCCACCGCGCGAGTGGTGGGAACACGCGCAGGCCAAAAAAATGAGCCCCGGTAGGGGCGAAACATCTCTATGGCACACGCGAAATTCGCAAACAAGCCGCGCAGGCACGGTTTTTCGACTACCAGGTATTGTAAGGGGTGTTTTCAAACGGGGAGACTTGATCGGAGCTGGAGTGGACATCGGTAATCCCCGGCGTAGTCTGCAGCGGGTCGAGCAGAACTTGCTCGGATTCCGTGTGCCAATCCTTGTTGCGCGTGATGGGATCGGTCGGGATTCCGGAAAGGTATTTCCCCTCAACTAAATCGTCGAGCGACGACGGCCCGGCCTCTTTGTCGAGCGTATATTGCTGAATCGCATTCCGCATGACGAACAAATCCTGCTTGAGCGTGGCTTCCTTGGCGCGCAGGACCGATTTCTCGTATCTCCCCGCCGCGATCCCGGCCAGGATCAAAATAATCGTGATGACGATCAGCATTTCGAGCAGCGAGAATCCGGCCGCACAAAAGCCTCGTCGCGCGGACGGATTGCTATCCCGCCTGATTCGGGAACCGAAAGCCGCTATGTGGAAGGATTTCATCCGCGCGTTACCAGTCGGAGTATTTCGTCCCGTCGACCGCCGTCGACTGGGATTGAGAATAAACGTCGAAGACGTTGCCTCCGCCCCAACTGGTCGAATCCGGGTCGTCTTGCACGGCGCGCAAACCCCAATCGGGCTTTCCGGTCATAGGGTCCACCGGAATTTTCCTCAGGTAGCGCACCTTGCTGGGAGTGTTTGACATGGCTTGGCCAGCGGTGCCGGTTGACCCAAGCGACGGAATGCCGCCTGTCGCGCCCGTGCTCGCGCCCGCGCTAGTGCCTGTCCCCGGGCCAAATTGCGTTGCCCCGCCCGCCGCTCCAGTGCCCAATTGCGGAGTGCCGGCCGATCCGAACTGGCCCGTGCCACTCGCTCCAGCCAGCGCCGAGGCACTGATGCCGCCTGCCCCACTTCCGGCGCTGCTTATGGTAACGCCATCGACAAGGGTCTGCAGATCAGGAGGATAGTTCTGGCTGCCGACTTCTGTTTGGATTAAATTCTTGTCGGCGTCATCCTTGTAGCGATCGATTGCATTTCGCATCTCTCGCAAGTCGTAGCGCAATTCCGATTCTTTCCGGTGCTGGATCGTCATTTGAAACATGGGGATCGCGGCTGAGGAAAGGATCAGAAGAATCCCGCACGTGAGGATAAGTTCGATCAGGGTCAATCCCGCAATCTTGTTCCTTCCGGGACGCGGGGTGGACGTATGTCGATGCATGTGAAGTGGCCCTTTTATTTATTGGACTCGGACGGTGGCCTCGCTGGTGACCACCTGGATCGGCCGCTGCTGGGAATCTTTTGCGTTCACCTGCACAATCGAAAGTTGCGAGTTGCCGGGAGCGACGCCCTTGACGACGATCCCCACAAGCGTGCCCGATCCGCTCACTCCGGGCGTATTCGGCATGCGGGTTGCCGAGATAATAGCTTGCCCGCGCGCCTTATCCACGCGCTCCACGATGGCGACTTCCTGCGTTCCACCCGAGAGGAATCCGCCCTGGCGAACGTCCTCGATGGAAATCACCGCCGGGTTAAACTGCAAGAGCATGGGGATGGAGTACAGGTCCTGCACGTTTTGAACGGTGACGCCAATCGTCGAGGTTTCGCCTACTTTCAAGGCAGCCGACCCGGGCTCGAATTGCAATGATGCGTTTTGCGAGGCGGAATTATTTGCGGGCGCGGGCGCAGGCGCCACGGCAGCAGCCGGAGCCGGTTGGGGGACAGGCGCGGCTTGCGGTTTCAGGGGCTCAGGCAAAAGCACAGCATCTTCCAACCGCACTTCGGCGTTGGTGTCCGTTCCTGAAGAGATACTGCGCAAGTTCTCGGCTGAGATCGATGGCATGCGCACAATGTGCGGAATCAGGACGATTAAGATTTCATCCTTTTCGTGATCGATCGTGTCGCCCCCAAATAAATATCTGAAGCCGGGAATTCTTCCAACGCCGGGAATGCCGCTGAATGTATCGGTATCCGTCTGCTCCATCAGCCCGCCAAGGACGTTGACTTCGCCGTCTTTCAGCCGAATGTCGTGCTCGATGCTGCGCTGGCTGATAATGGGCTGGTTGATCCCGCCGATATTTGTAGAACCGGTCTGCGAGGAAACCACGACGTTGACCTTCATGCTGATTTCGTGGTCCGGATGGATACGCGGCGTGACGTCCACGTTCACACCAACATCGAGATATTGAAACTGCGTGTTCACCAGGGGATTGATGGCTCCGGCGGTGGCGCCGACTCCGATGCCGGCCTGAAAACTTCCCGTCGCGACGGGGATGCGGTCGCCGATGCGGAGTTTGGCCGTCTGTCCATCGACGACGCGGATTTCCGGATCGTCGAGGATTTGCGTTGATGTGTCCGTCATCAGGAAATTCGCCGTCGCGCTTGGCAATGTCACGCTGTAACCTTGCGGGAGGATATTCGAAAACGGAGCGGCCAACAGCTGGCTGAATGTGGCTGTGCCATTGGTAGTGGTCGTGCCCGGGACCGCGCCCGTGCTGCCTGGGACGGTAGATACGACGGGATTCACAAAGGCCGTTGAAACGCTCGACGGCGGCGTGATTCCGACATTGCGCATGCGGTCGCGCCTGGCCTCCATGACAGCCACTTGAATCACGACTTCCGGCTTGGCCTTGTCGATATCGTCGATGATTTTTCCCGCGAGCAAGACGCGGTCCGGTGTGTCGCGGATCACGATGGCGTTCTGCGCGTTGATTTGCTGCACGCGCCGCAAATCGAGCAGTTGCCGGATGCTGGTCACGATTTCGGTGAGTTCCTGCGGCAGGACGGTATTGCGCAGATAAAACGTCTTTACGACTTCTTCTTCATAATCCTTGCGCTTTTGCGGCTGGTCGGGCACCACAAAAATAATATTGGAGGTCACCGGACGCCAGAATGCCTTGCTCTGCAGCGCCGTGATGTTTAGCGCCTGCTCAAGTGTTACATTGGTTAGCTCGACGGAAATGCGCCGCGAAGTGAAATCCGGATCGAAGATGACGGTCAGGCCGGCCAATTTCCCGATGGCCTCGAAAACCGCCTTCGAGTCGTTCGTGGCTTTCATATTGATCGGGGCGCGAGAAAGGGGCTGGACCTGTGGCGGCCCGGTCATGAGCTTTGGCTCTTCCGAAGACGATCCGGATGGACCTGTGTTTTGGGTGGTCCCTTGTTTGGCGTTGATCAAATCCAACGTGGCTTTCAATTCTTGCTGCGCAACGGGGCTGGAAGGATCGATCATCTGGGCCTTGCGGAACTCCGCAAGCGCCAGATCCAAGCTGCCTTGGTCCCGAATACGCCGGCCCTGATCGACGTGCCATTGCGCGGCTTCAAACCGAGCCCTCGCCGCCTTCAGTTGGTATTCGGTACTGTTTGGAGAGGTTTGAAGGGCTTTGTTGTAATAGTCGAGGGCCGTGTCGTAATCATGGAGTGCTTCGGCTCTAGCGCCTGCATTGGTATCCTGGCTCCCCTTGGGGCACCCCGTAAGGAGCACGACTGCCAACATCAGGACTAGCCCACACAAATTCCGAAGGTTCATCCGCGCTCCACTGAGTTCAAATTCATCAAATCAGTCTAGCACCCGCATAAAACCCGAACAAGGTGCGAACTTGCTTCTAGTAACTGCGCGCGGCTAAGATAGCTTCCTGTGGCTAAACCGCACCAAAAAAAGGAAAAACCCGCAGAGTTGGTCGTGGCTCAAAACCGCGCCGCCTCATACAATTACCACCTTCTTGAGAAGCTGGAAGCGGGTATGGTGTTGCTCGGCACCGAAGTTAAATCCCTCCGCGAGAGTAAAGCGAACCTGCGCGACGCCTACGGCGTGATTCGCCGCGGCGAGGTTTGGCTCGTGAATTTCCACATCGGCGAATATCTTCCGGGTGGGCCATTTAATCACGGACCCCTCAGAACGAGGAAGCTGCTCCTCCGGAAGGAACAAATTGACAAGCTGGAACGAAAACTGGATGCCAAGGGCCTGACGCTCGTGCCCCTGCGAGTTTACTTTCGCGAGGGCCTCGCCAAATGCGAATTGGCGCTCGCCCAGGGCAAGAAGAAGTGGGACCGCCGCCAGACCGAGAAAGATAAGGAGTCTAAACGGGAAGTCAGCGAGGCCATGCGTCAGTTTCGTCATCGCTGACTGAGTCATCGTTGACCGGTAGCACAGACTTCAGTCTGTGGAATTTGACTTTTGCATGACCAGAAAGCCACAAGGCGAAGCCTGCGCCACAAGAGTCCGTCTGAGTTCACGTTTTGCCATGCTGGCACAGACCAATGGACCGGAATCAAGTTACGGATTGATTGTGGGAAGTTGAATTTTTCGCGCAGTCCCCTTGCGGGCAGCGCTATTTCATTCAAAGAAGGGAACTTATGGAAATCACGGTGGATATCCGCGCGCTTGCTAAGATTGAGGCCGACGCGCTCGTGACCTACGCATTCGAACAGGAGAAGCCCGTCGAGGGCATTCTCGCTCGGCTCGATGAGGCTGCGGGAGGCGCGCTTACCAAGCTTGCCGCGTCCGGTGAGCTGACCGGGAAAATGCTGGAGACGACCCTGGTGTATTACCCGCAAGGGCTGGCCGCTCAGCGTCTGCTGGTCATGGGCGCAGGGAAGAAAGGCAAATTCGGAACGGCCGAGCTTCGAAGGCTTGCCGGGGCGGCGGTGCGCACGCTGAAGTCGCGCCAGGTGAAGAGTGTGACGTTTCTCGCGCGCGAGAACGATCGCACCGCTGCGGCGGCGCAAGCCATCGTGGAAGGAATGATCCTGGCGAATTACGATTCCGACAAATACAAGACGGACAAGAAGCCCGGGAACGAAATCACTGCCGCGGCGCTGGCCGGATGGGACGAATCCTCGCGCGCCGACGCGGATCTGGGCCTCTCGCGCGGGCGCGTCATCGCCGAATCGCAGAACTTCGCGCGTGATCTGGGCAACGAGCCGTCCAACCGGCTGACTCCGCGCATGCTGGCCGACCGCGCCGCCGCCATGGCGCGCGAGGCGGGCCTGTCCGTCGATATCCTGGATGAGAAGAGAATTGCGGAATTGAAAATGGGCGCGCTGCTTTCCGTCGCGCAGGGAAGCGCGGAGCCTCCGCGCATGATCATCATCACGTATACTCCCGAAAAATTGAATCCGGGCGCGCCGGTTTTGGGACTGGTAGGAAAGGCCATCACGTTTGACACCGGCGGAATTTCCATCAAGCCCGCGAATGACATGGAGAAGATGAAATACGACATGTGCGGCGGCGCCGCCATGATCGGCGCGATGCGCGCGATCGCGACTCTGAAGCCGTCGTGCAAAGTGATCGCCGTCATCCCTTCGAGCGAGAATATGCCCGGCGGCCGCGCGCAAAAGCCCGGCGACGTGCAAATCTCCATGGCCGGAAAATCCATCGAAGTGATCAACACCGACGCCGAGGGCCGCCTGGTTCTGGCCGACGGCATCGCCTACGCCAAGCAGCTAGGCTGCACGCATCTGGTCGACGCCGCAACGCTAACGGGCGCGGTCGTAGTCGCCCTCGGGAACGTAAATATCGGAGTGTTCGGCTCCGATCAGGCGTTCACCGATCAGCTTCTAGCCAGTGCAAAGGTGGCCGGCGAAAAAATGTGGCCGCTCCCGATCGACGACGACTACCGCGAATTGATCAAAAGCGGCATCGCGGACATTCAGAACGTTGGCAACATAAACGTAGGAGTGTTCGGCTCCGATCAGGCCTTCACCGACCAGCTCCTGGCCAGCGCAAAGGCAGCGGGCGAAAAAATGTGGCCATTGCCCGTCGACGACGACTACCGCGAAATGATCAAAAGCGGCATCGCCGACATCCAAAACGTGGCAGCGGCAAAGGCGGCGGCGCAATCACCGCAGCCATGTTCATAAAGGAATTCACAGGCGACACGCCGTGGATTCACCTCGACATCGCGGGAACAGCCTGGCAGGACGACGTGAAGCCGTGGAACGCGAAGGGCGCGACAGGCGTGGCCGTGCGCACGCTCGTCGATCTGGCCATGAAGTTTGGGGCGAACGGAACTGCAGCGAAGTAGCCTGGTCGGCGTTCAGCGGATTAATTCCGCAGGACCCTGCCCTATGGAATGAAAAGTTGGTGAGGGCTACGTCTCGTGCCCGATTGGTTTCGCCTAAAGCCCTCCGATTCATAATCAATTTGCAGCACCATAAACTGTTTAGAAATCTCTCTGTTATCCCCCGTGATTTTTTCTCCTGTGGAAGCCTCGAGCAGAAACGAGTTAGATCCGTCGTTAGACGCGTATACATAAAGGCTTCGCGTCTCGGGCGAGCCGGTTCTGCTGTATGTTGCGTAATGAGCAGTATCGCCTTTGCGAAAAGTAAGATTAGATGCGGAATGCAAGCGATCTTCCCATCTTGTGATTTCGCCCAGATGAACGGTATCTCCATACCGTTTGAGAATCCTGACCCGCAAGGGGCAAGAGCCTTGAGGAATATCGATAATCTCCAGTTCGTCGCACCGAACCTTGACGCACCACGCCTCTGACGATGAATAGCCACGCGGCGTGAATAACGTGACCAAGTTGTTGTCGCTGACATCCACGATTTCTGGAGTATTTGCACCCCAGTGCCCGCCCCCCTCGCTCACTGCGACATTGGCTCTGAGGTGTCCTCGAAGGGTGTTGGCATTTCTCTCGGCCTGGGTCGCTGGCTTTTCTGTGTTCTTGGCAATAAGTTGAAGGTGTTGGTTCAGCTCGGCACGAAGGGTATTTGCTTCGCGAGAATCGCGAAACTCAAGGGCAGCCAAGACGATTGTGGGTAGTGCAACAAGTGCACTATGCCACTATGGATGCATCCACAGGAAGTCCTTGATGGACGTGTGCATCACTGCAGCCAAAAGGAGCAAGACGACAACGGAAGCTATTGCGAATGCTCGTTTCATAATCCAATCACCCAAATCGCTATCTTAGTCCTTAGTCATTCTTAAGGATTCTAAGCGACGTGGCATTTTAGCCTAAGGGTACGGACATGGCTGTCCTTTTCTGCGATATGTTGCAGTGTGGACATTGCCATCACCATTGAAAATTAGCGTGGTGCGGATAGTCCTGTATTCGGCAGTTCTGCCGCTCCCGGTGTGCCCTTACATTTTTTCGGGCGATTCGATTCCGAGAATCTCCAGCGCGGCGACGAGCTGAACTTCGACGAGGCGGCTCAGTTGCAAGAGAAACTTTTTCTTGGCGGGGTCGTTTTCCGTGAGGATGTGGTGATGGTGATAGAAAAGTGTGAAGGCCTGCGCGAGGTGGAACGCATACTTGGTGACGAGGGAAGGCTCTTGCGCGCCTACCGCCGCGTCGATTTGCGCGTCGAGCGAGCCCGCCAAGAGCGCCATTTCCCAGAAGGCGTTTCCGTCGGAGCCGGCGAATAATTCGGCCGCCGCGCTCGCGTCCACAGTTTCTAGCGAGGACATGTCAAAGTCCGGCTGCTACTTGCGCGGCTTGGACCACGTTGCATTTTCCTGTAGGTTCGATGATCGGGCAACCGCTCCTGCTACAAAGCACGCAGGAACGCCAGCAAGTCCTGTTTTTCCTGCTCTGCCAGACGCGTGCCCAGGATCAAATTGAAAAACTCGACGGAATCCTCCAGGGTGAGCAGGCGCCCGTCGTGCAGGTATGGCGGCGAGTCCTTGATACCCCGCAGCGGAAACGTCTTGATCGGCCCGTCGGCGCTGGCCATTTCGCCGTTGATCAGAGCGGGCTTGTAGAAGCGTTCTGCTCGGAGGTTATACATCAGGTTATCGGTGTAGTAAGGGGGAACATGGCAGCTCGCGCATTTCCCCTTGGTAAAAAAGATGTCCTGGCCGCGGAGTTCGGCAGGAGTTGCTTTTGTCGGGTCGAGCTTCCCGTATATGTCCAGCTTGGGCGCGGGCGGAAAGTCCAAAAGTTCCTGGAGTTCAGCCATGTCGTGAACCTGGCTGCCGCGTTCGAGAATGTTCACTCCCTTCTTAGTCGCGGTCACCGGGTCGCCGTCGAAATACGCTGCGCGCTGCTCGAATTCGGTGAAGTCCTCCACCGTTTTCAATGCGCGCTGCGAGCCGAACAGCCGCTGAATATTCACCCCGCGGAGCGAAGGGGTCTCAATGCGATGGCGGAATTCCTGCGGGCGGATATCACCCACGAGATGCGTCGCGCCGTTTGTATGGCCGTTTACGTGGCAATCAAAACAAGCCACGCCGAGGCTCGCTTTCTCTGACCGGCGATCCTCAGTCGCGTTGAACTGCTGCTGCGGGAACGGTGTCACCAACAGACGCAGTCCCTCTAACTGCTTAGGGTTGAGAATGCCGTTGAACATCTCATAGTAGTTGGCGGAGGTCACGAGTTTGCCCTGAGAAACATCGCCCAGGTCTGGACGCGTGGTCAGGTAGATGGCAGGGGGAAATTCGGGCAGGAAATGCTCCGGTAAATCGAAATCCAGGTCAAAGCGGGTAAGGTCTCTCCCTGTCTGCGTCTTAATATCGTCGATTGTGGACTTGGGAAAAAGCATTCCGCCTTCAGGATGGTTGGGATGAGGCAGTGGATAAAATCCCTTTGGGAATAGATTCTTGTCGCGGATTTCCTCCGGGCTCATGGCCGCAAGCGTCGTCCAGGTCATCCCTGCAGGCAGCTTGACGCGAACTCCTTCTTGCACCGGTTTTCCGCGCGACATTGTGACGCCCTGGGCGGGCCGGTTGGCGAGGTCGTAGCGCTCATTGAGAAGTGCAGTATGCTCCTGCTCAATCGCCGGCTTGGCCGCAGTCATTCGCGCCATGATCGAGGCGAACGTCTCTTTAATGTCCACCGGGGCGTAGCTGGTCTCTCCTCGTTGCTGCTGGCCATAGGCGAGGTTCACACCCACAAGCGCCGCGGCCATCGCCAACATTGTCCAAATCCTTCTGGAAGTTGATTGGTTCAAGGGGCCCCCTTTCTATTCGAGGGTTACAGAATTTTGAAGTACCGTATCTCGCTTGTGTTGTTGAGTCTGTGAGCCATATCACAGTCTGCCGTGGCGGACGCGCGGAAAAGCTTCCCTCTAGGCCAGGATCCGTATGCTTGGTGGCGTCTATTCTCCACGCCACTCTTCCAGTGCGGCTTTCTCAGCGGTAAATCTTAAATGACTAAATAACGGCCATCCATAGAAGTGAGCGTACTCGACACTTCGCTTCGAGTCACCTCGCGATAACTCCCGGAAGGTCGCCTACTCGGAAACCAGTCCAGTGCCGACAGATCGCTACATCTTTTCGGGGGATTCGATTCCTATAATGTAAGAAGCGTGAGCCAGGCACGGCAGATAGAACTGCTTGAAAAGCATTGCGCGCCATCCTCGTTTGCGGACTTTTACTTCGGCTGGGGAACGATCCGCAGATAAGGCCGGGGCGCCTTCCAGCCGCCGGGATACTTCTGCTTGGCTTCTTCCTCCGACACCGCCGGCAGGATGATCACGTCGTCGCCCTGTTTCCAGTTCACCGGCGTGGCTACTTTGTGCTTGGCCGTGAGCTGGATTGAATCGAGCACGCGCAGCACTTCGTCGAAGTTGCGGCCGGTGCTCATCGGGTAGCTGAGCATCAACTTAATCTTCTTGTCCGGACCGATCACGAACACGGTGCGCACAGTAGCGTTCGTGGCCGCGGTGCGGCCTTCGGAGGTATCGCCGGAGTCTGCCGGCAGCATGTCATAAAGCTTGGCCACCTTGAGTTCCGGATCCCCGATCATGGGGTATTTCACCTTGTGGCCCTGCGTCTCTTCGATGTCGGCGGCCCACTTGCTGTGACTGCTCACTGGGTCCACGCTCAGCCCGATGATCTTGCAACTGCGCTTCTCGAATTCCGGCTGCAGCCCAGCCATATAACCCAGTTCCGTGGTGCACACGGGAGTAAAGTCCTTGGGATGTGAGAACAAGATGGCCCAGCCATTGCCGATCCATTCGTGGAAGTGGATCGTGCCCTGCGAGGTCTCGGCGGTGAAATTGGGAGCTTCGTCGTTAATGCGCAACATGGTCTTCCTCCTGGTGTCGTGCTCTGATGGGGCGAACCCCTTCGAACCTTCGTCTCCGACTTGCAAGCGGCGGACAGTTTACCAGAATCCCGCCACGGATGTTTCTGCTGGACCGTTCAGGGCGACTCATGGGCGCGGCTTTCTCCCCGATCGGGAGGCGCCAAATCGAATCGCTTGCGGCATGCAAGCCGCCCAAAAGAACGCAGCCGTGCAGTGCGTTCAGGGCAAGTGGTCGCTCAGTCCGAAGCTGGTCCACTGCCCATAGACCGCTACATTTTTTCGGGGGATTCGATTCCCAGGATCTCCAGCGCGGCAACGAGCTGAACCTCGACGAGGCGGCTCAGTTGCAGCAGGAACTTTTTCTTGGCAGGGTCGCTTTCCGTGAGGATGTGGTGATGGTGATAGAAAAGATTGAAGGCTTGCGCGAGTTGGAACGCATACTTTGCGACGAAGGCAGGCTCTTGCGCGCCTACCGCCGCGTCGATTTGCGTGTCGAGCGATCCCGCTAAGAGCGCCATTTCCCAGAATGCGTTTCCGTCGGAGCCGGCGAATAATCCTGCCGCAGCGCTCGTGTCCACATTTTCGAGTGAATCCATGTCAAAGTCCGGCTGCTGGTCGCGCAGCTTGCGGAAAATATTTCGCGCGCGGACGACGGCGTATTGGCAGTAGGGGCCGGTTTCGCCCTCGAAGCTGAGGGCGTCCTCGAAGTCGAAGGCAATCGTGGCCGTGCGCGTGAATTTTAATAGGAAATACCGCAGCGCGCCGATGGCGATGGCGTGCGCGATGGCGGCGCGCTCCATGTCAGGCGTGTCCGAGTGGCGTTCATCCACTTCGGCGCGCGCGGCGGCTTCGAGCTGGTCGAGCAGGTCGTCGGCTTTGACGCCGAGCCCTTTGCGCCCGCTGACTTCCACGTACGGCTTCTTCGCGTCTTCCTCGCTGAGCGTGTAGCCGAGTTCGCTGGCGCACCTCGGCGTAAGCGCCACAATTTCGTAGGAGAAGTGAATCGAGCGGTTGGCTTGTTCTTCGTAGCCGAGCGCCCGCAGCCCCGCGACCACGACGTTTTGCAGATACGCCTGCCGCGCATCGATGACGTTATACACGATCGCGGCGCGGCCAAATGCCGGCGCCGCGCGATCGCCTCCGCTGGAAACGCTTGCCCACAGCGCGTGTCCGGCGGGATAGGTGTGAAATTTCTCGTAGTGAAAATCGCGCCCGAGCAATCCGAATTTCCAGAGCTGATAGGCGATGTCCTTGCCGACGTATGTGACCGTTCCATTCGAGCGCACAATTATTTTTGCGTCGTCGTCTTCGCTAGTAGTGTCGGGGCCGGTCGCGTCGGCGCTGGCCGTGCTGTCATTCATGCGCATCACCCAGCATCCGGCGTTTTTTCCTGAGGCGGCGAGATGTATCGCGTTGCGCTGTTTCAGCAGTTCGAATGCCGCATCCCAGAATTTCAGGTGCAAAATTTCGCTCTCGCGGGGCAGGAGGTCGTACTCGATGCCCAGGCGCTCCATCGTGTGCAGATGGCAGCGAACGATGGCGGGCGCGACGATGTCCGCCATTTCCGCGGCCTCGCCCGCGCCTTCTTCGATCGATTTCAACATTTCGCCGCGCAAGTCGAGGCGCTTTTTGTCTTCGTCGAAAAAGCGAGAAACGCTGGCGTACAGGTCCCAACAGTAATAATCAAATTTCGGCTCCGCGGCCAGGGCGCGAACTTCCGCCGGAGTTTTCTTCGCGATGTGGAGGAATCCGATGACCACGTCCGCAACCTGGACGCCAGTGTTGTCGATGTAATTTTGCACTTCCACGCGCTGACCCGCGCGGCGAAGCAGGCGCACAAACGTATCGCCCAGCACGGCGTTGCGCAGATGGCCGATATGCGCGGCCTTATTCGGATTGATGTTGGTATGTTCCACGATGCATTTCGGCGCATCGGGAGCGGCGCCGGCCCGTTGCGTTTCCGCTTCCTTCAGGGAGGCGGCGAGAAACGCGGCCCGCGAAAAATAGAAATTCACATAGCCGCCGCCGGCGATTTCCACGCGCTCGACTCCATCGATCGGCGGAAGCTGCGCGGCAATCTCCTGCGCGATCTGCCGCGGAGCGCGTTTCAGCCGCTTGGCCAGCTCGAAGCACACGGGCGTGGCGGCCTCGCCCATTTCGATACGGGGAGGTTTCTCCGTGACGATGGCCACGTCCTGCTGGTAGTGCTGGCGGATATGCGCCGCGAGAGCGGCGCGAACACGGGCTACGAGAACGTGTACCAAGTGGCTCCCATCTGCGAAGAGAAACAGCGATTATAGGGAACGCGGAGCGAAAGTTGAAGGCGGAATGTAGCACAGGCTTCAGCCTGTGGGGTTTCGTTCAAGCAAAGACCAAACCCCCACAGGCTGAAGCCTGTGCTACTCACTTCGCGCAGCGCAGCCGACTCTAATCCCCGGAATGTTTCCCAGTGTAGGTCACGCGCCAGACGCTGTTCGACGCATCGTCGGTGAAAACCAGCGCGCCATCGCTTGCCACGGTCACGCCAACCGGGCGTCCCCAAACATGGGCGTCGTCCACGACAAACCCGGTGACGAAATCCTCATACTCGCCCGTGGCTTTCCCGTTCGGCGTAAAAACACGCATGACTTTATATCCTGTCCGGTGAGCGCGGTTCCAGGAACCGTGGGAAGTTACGAAAAGATCGCCGCGATACTCGGCGGGGAATTGCTTGCCCTCGTAAAACGTCAACGTCAAAGGAGCGGAATGGGATTGCAGCAAGACGTCCGGGACAATGACTTTCTCTTTCAGTTCAGGATGCTTTCCCGCAAATCGCGGATCCTGGTTTGGTCCTGTGTAATACCACGGCCAGCCATAAAATCCGCCCTCTTGAATGTGCGAAACGTAGTCGGGCACGAGATCGTCGCCAAGCGCGTCGCGTTCATTCACCGCGACCCAGAGCTGGCCCGTCTGAGGGTGCATCGTCAGGCCGGAAGCATTTCGAACGCCAGCTGCGTAGATTCGCTGCCCGGTTCCATCCGGGTTGAATTCGAGCACATCGGCGCGATTGGTTTCCGATTCGTCATCGCCAACGTTCGCCTTGGAGCCGACACCGACATAGAGCTTCTTGCCGTCGTTCGAAAACACCAGGCTGCGCGTCCAGTGCCCGCCGCCGTACTTTGAGCCTCCTGGAATGCTCGCAACGACCACTTGCGCCGGCCCGCTGGCTTTCAGGTCGCCATTCTTGTAAGGGAAGCGGACGATGGAGTTCGTGTTTCCGATATAGACGTACTGCGGATTCGGCCCGGGAGGATAAAACGCGATTCCGTACGGCATGGTCAGAGTCGGAGGCAAATACCTCGTTCGTTATAACCTTTCCGTCGCTGGAAAACCCGCGCAGGACCCGGATACGGCCAGGATTGCTTTCCGCCACGAATATGTCACCGTTCGGCGCGGTGAGAATCGTCCGCGGTCCGTCCAGCCCTGTGAGAGCCTGGTCAATCTTGAAACCGTCCGGCACCTTCGGCCACGCATCCGCGGGACGCGGAACGACTTTGGATTGATTGGGCGCGGAATCCGTGGCGTACGGCTTCGGCATATCGGAAGCCTTGATGAGATACCGGTTGCCCGGGCGCTCATTCGACCAGTCGTTGAACGATCCTTCGCCCCGCAGGGTTTGCGCGGCGCCGCTCGAGTTTTGCGCTCGCGTGGTAGTCATGAAAATCAGGCCTGCCGCCAAGAGTGTGATCCAGAGCGCAGCCGGGATCTTGCGTCGAAATTTGTGTTGCATGGTCTCTCGCCTCCCCACTGAATATCGTGCTGTATGACGGCTTTTCTTGAAAGCGTTTCTTCGTCTGGAGGCATCTTAACAGCAGCGCGCAGCTGTTTCCAGCGGCGCGCCTGGCGACGGCAAGGAAGAGCTTCGAAACGGCTATAAGAATATACTAAGGCACCTGTTTGCAAGGCGTAGTGGGGATGGCAATCAGCCCAAGAAAGTGGAACTCCTCCTGCCAGGTAGCGTAATTCATAGTGGAAGCGCGGGAGAGACGTCCAACCGGGGTAGATGGCAGAGCCAGTCGAAACACGTGATGTCGAACTTTTGAGGCGTCTTGCAGTCGGGAGACGATGACGCTTTTTTGGAGTTCTACCGCCGCCATCAGGGTGGACTCTACCGGTACGCTGTGCATATGAGCGGAAGCCCGCAATCGGCTGCGGACGTGGTTCAGGAGACGTTTTTAACGCTGATTCGGCATGCCGGCAAATATGACGAAGAAAAGGGCACTCCCGCCGCCTTTCTGTTTGGCATCGCCCGGAACCACTTGCGAAAGCTGCATGAAAAAGAGGGCCGGTACGTCCCTTTATCCGATGAGTTAAGCAAGGGGCTTTCGGCCGGAGGAAGTGGTGATGCAGGGCACCCCAACGGGAATGGCCACTCTCCAGCAGGGCCCGGCCAGGCAGAGATGATTCTGGAGGGTTTGGAGCGCGCGGAAATCGCGGAGTTATTGCGCGAAGCCATACTGACGCTTCCCGATCACTATCGCGAACCTGTGACGCTGTGTGACCTCGAGGGAAAGAGCTACGGCGAAGCGGCGGCATTGCTCGAATGTCCGGTCGGAACCGTGAGGTCGAGGCTCAATCGAGCACGTTCGATCTTGCTGGACAAGCTCCGTCCGGCGCGGATTGGGGCCAGGGCGAACTGGGCGCGTCCGGGAGGAAAGGCATGAAGGAAATGACGTGCAGGGAATTCGATGAAGTCGTCCACGGATTTGTGCGCATGGAACTGCTGGACGTGAATGTGCGTGAGGCGGTTCTGGAACACGCCGCCCACTGTGAGCTTTGCTCGGAGCGGATGGCGGACGCAGCGGCTCTCGCGGAAGCTTCGGAAATGATGGGCAAGAGCGCGCGTGGAGCGCAGACGCCCCCTCATGTGGAGGCGTCGTTGCTCGCGGCATTTCGGAACCATCATCGGCGTGCATCGTGGCGGCGCACCTTGGAGTGGGCCAGTGTGGGAGCCGCTGCGGCGGTGCTGCTGGTTTTTCTGTGGACGGTTAGCGGGCGTTCGAAGGGGCAGTCGTCTCCGGTCCCCAAAAAGGATGTCTCATCCCAATCGGGAATGCCAGTTGGAGGCGAAGACGCCTGCCGCCTCGAAGCAGGATGAGGCGGCTGCAGCGGCAGATGCGGTAGCTGCGGACGCTCCCGTGAGTGAAACGTATGCAGCTTCCGATTTTGTGCCTGTGCCGTTCACGGGCGCAATCACCGCGGACGATCCAGGCATGATTGTGCGCGTCCAGTTGACGAGGTCCTCTCTGGCGCAGCTTGGCTATCCGGTCGCAGAAACTCCGGATGAAGATTTGATTCTTGCGGACGTTTTGGTGGGCGAGGATGGCTGGCCTCGCGGAGTGAAGTTGATTCAATAAACAGGTGTGGGAATCGGAGTGATTGCAAGTTAGTTTTTCGGAGGCAAGGCCGTGAGAAGAGCAATTTTTGGGGCGGGTATGGCGGGAATGCTGTTGGCGGGTGTGGCCGTGATTGTCGGCGCGCAGGGCCCTCCGCCTCCAGGGCCCTTCGGTGAACGAGGTCCAGGGATGGGCGGGCCAATGGCAGGTATTTTTGAGTTCGGAGGGCTGATGGGCGGCTTCGGGGGCAAGGTGGTGACCGGAAAGCCCATCCTGGCGGCCTTTACGATCACGCATATGGAGACCCTGCCCGGGAACACGATTTCCAATACGACCACTGGCACGTTCGCCCGGGGCGCGGATGGCAGCACCTACCGCGACGTAAAATTGT
The DNA here is from genome assembly GCA_963833595.1 of uncultured Acidobacteriota bacterium. GTDB lineage: Bacteria > Acidobacteriota > Terriglobia > Acidiferrales > UBA7541 > Palsa-360. Next base: position 163,158 of record CAWHYM010000023.1, read on the forward strand.
CGGCAATTGGGCCGTGGGCGGCGTCGGGCAAGGCTCAGGAGTTTGCTTACATCCGAAATGTGGCGAAGGGCACGCAATACATTGTCAACGTGACGAAGGGGACTTACCAGGCTTTCCCAATCAGGGAACACAATCCGCCTGACGGAGGGAAGAAGGACGGAAACGGTTCAAACTCAAACAACGAAACCGTGACTGACAATCCGAATGGGACATATACGGATCCTGTCACGAATACGGTCTATCCGGTGGACGACCGGAAAGTGACGCGAACCATTCCCGCGGGAGCGATTGGAAATCAATTCGCGATTGTCATTACCTCCGAGCGCTGGCATTCGACCGCCTTGGACCTGCTCCTGGAGGAGACGCACACGGATCCGCGTTTTGGGACGACGACCTACCAGTTGTCCAACATCGGACAGATGCCCGCCTCCTCTCTCTTCACCCCGGATCCATCCTTCACGCAGGTGCAGGGCGGAGGATTCGGAAGAGGCGGAAATCGTGGGGAAGGCAAGCAGCCGCCTCCTCCGCCGCAGGACTGAACGACACTGGGACTCGTGGGTCTGTATCGACCTCAAAAATTGAACAGAAAAAAAGGCACCCACGAGGCGGGTGTTTTTTTTCAAGGTTCAACAGATCAAACGAGCACGGAGCCAAGTAGGCCCTACTCGGGGGGGGGGTAGCTTGCGATTCTAGTAGGACAGCCACTTTTGGCTGTCCGCTTTCGCGCTGCTGACACTTCGGGGGACAGCCAAGAGTCAGTGTCCTGCCAAACCAACTGACCGGCTCCCCTAGGCGCACTCACCCCTGGTGATTTGACAGCATCCGGCAGCGCGCTTACTATCGAAATTCGAGTTCCCGGTGCGGAGTTTGCTGCCGGTGACAGGCGGCCTGCCATCGTAAGGGTTCACCATAAAATTTCAGACGGAAAGGGCGAATGAGCACTCCCCGAGCCAAGCCAAAATACTATTTAACGACGCCGCTGTACTACACGAACGGCATGCCGCACATCGGGCACACGTATTCGACGATCGTTGCGGATGTGATCCGTCGTTACAAGCGCATGCGGGGATTCGAAGTGTTCATGACCACCGGCGCCGACGAGCACGGAGTAAACGTCGAGCGGTCGGCGCAAAAAGCGGGGAAGTCTCCCCAGGAATTTTCCACGGAAATAGCGGTGCAGTGGAAGCGGCTCTGGGACGATCTGGGAATTCCGGGCGACGAGTTCATTCGCACGACGGATGAAAAGCACCACCGCACCGTGCAATGGCTGTTCAAGCGCTGCCGGGAAAACGGCTTCATCGAGAAGGGCCACTATACCGGACAATACTGCGTGCACGACAATGCCTACGTTGTGGACGCGGGGCCCGGAGACGCTTGCCCCGATTGCGGGCGCCCCACGGAAACCGTCACGGAAGAAAACTATTTTTTCAAACTTTCCGAATTCCAGCAAAAGCTCCTCGACTTCTACGCGGCCAATCCCGATTTCATTCAGCCGGAGAGCCGCCGGAACGAGGTTCTGAGCTTCGTGCATGGTGGCCTGAAAAATCTTTCGATTACGCGGACAACGATCCGGTGGGGAATTCCGGTGCCGGGCGAAGCGCCGCACGTCTTTTACGTGTGGTTTGACGCGCTGATCGGGTATCTGAGCGCCGTGGGCGGCCCGAATTACGACGAGCGCGGCCTCTGGCCGGCGGATTTGCATCTCGTCGGCAAGGAAATTATTCGATTCCATGCGGTGTATTGGCCCGCGTTTCTGATGGCGGCGGATTTGCCGCTGCCACGCCAGATTTGGGCGCACGGCTGGCTGCTGTTTGATAGCGAGAAGATGAGCAAGTCGCGCGGCAACGTGGTGAGGCCGCGCCCCATCGTCAATGCACTGGGCATCGAGCCGCTGCGCTACTACTTATTGCGCGAGATTGTATTCGGACAGGATGGCAGCTTTTCCTACGATGCGTTGGTCACCCGATACAACAGCGATCTCGCGAACGGTCTCGGCAACCTTGCCAGCCGCACGCTCACGATGATCGAGCGCTACTTTGGCGGCGAAATTCCAAAGCCCGCGCCGGCGCGAGGCAAGGAAACAGACGTCCCCGGCTCGGCGGAATTTGCCAACGAGGCGCTGACGAAGGTGATGCATTTGTACGACCGGTTCAGTTTTTCGCTGGCGCTGGAGTCGATCTGGGAAATTATCGCCATGATCGACAAATACATCACGGTCGAAAAACCGTGGGCGCTCGCCGAAAAACCGGAGGATCGAGCGCGCCTGGCGACGGTGCTCTACACGGCTGCGGAAGGCCTGCGGATCGTCGCGGCGCTGGCGCATCCCGTGCTCCCGCAAGCGACGCAAAAAATATGGAATCAATTGGGGCAGGCCGAGCCGCTGAGCGGAGTCCAGTTGGACCTTCTCTCCTGGGGACAGCTCAAGCCCGGAACCAAAACGGGGAAGCCGGAAGGAATTTTCCCGCGCGTTGATAAATCCGAAACGATTGCGAGGATTGAAGCCATGGAACAAGAAGAGAACAAAGCCCCGGAACTCCCGGTTGCCGCAGCGGTAAGCGCATCCGCTGGGCCCGGTGCTGCCGCGGCCCCGGCCGTTGCAGCGGCGGCGAAGATCGGCATCGAGGACTTCGCCAAAGTGGAGATGCGGGTCGGGCAAGTCAAGTCCGCCGAGCGCGTGGCGGGCGCGGACAGACTGCTGCAACTGCAGGTCGATATTGGCGATGAGGTGCGTCAAATTGTCGCTGGCCTGGCGCTGGCGTACAAGCCGGAGGAACTCGTGGGGCGCAAAGTAGTGGTGGTGACTAATTTGGCGCCTCGAAAACTGCGCGGCGTCGAATCGAATGGAATGATTGTCGCGGCTTCGACGCCAGATGGTGCGCCCGTGCTGGCAGGGTTCCTGGAAGACGTGCCCGTTGGGGCGAGGTTGAAGTAGGACAGGCTTCACAGGCTGCGGAAAAAGTGATTTATTTTGTCATTCCGAACGAAGTGAGGAATCTCTCTTTGGTTTAAATGTAGGAAAAGAGAGATTCCTCGGCGCGCAGCGCGCCTCGGAATGACAAAAAGTTTAGTTTTTCCGCAGCCTGTTCAGCCTGTCGCTTTTGTGCAGAAGCTACTCCGAGCTGCAAATTCAACCCCGACAGGCTGTCCTTCGCTGCACTCAGGATAAAAAGCCTGTCCCACTGTGACCATGGACCTGATCGATTCGCACGCGCACGTGGACGTATCCGACTTTGACGCGGATCGAGAAGCCATGCTCGATCGAGCGCGGGCTGCGGGCGTCGGGACGCTGCTGGCGATCGGCAACGGACCGGAAGTCGAAAAGCTGGGAGCAGCCGTTCCCTACGCCGAGGCGCACGATTGGATCTACGCAGCAGCCGGGATTCACCCGCACGAGGCGAGGCATGCGACGGACGCGCACTACGCGGAGCTGGAACGATTGGCGCGGAATCCGCGCGTGATTGCTTGGGGAGAGATCGGCCTCGACTATCACTACGATCATTCGCCCCGTGACGTGCAGGCGGGCGTATTTCGCCATCAGCTTGGCCAAGCGCGCACGGCGAACAGACCGGTGATCATCCATTGCCGGGAAGCGTGGCCGGATTGCCTGAAGATCCTGGAGGAAGATTGGCGGAGTTCCGGCTTGGGCGGAATCTTCCATTGCTTTACGGGAACGCTTGACGAAGCGCGGCGTGGCATTGAGATGGGTTTCCTGATCTCTTTCGCTGGAAACGTGACGTATCCGAAGGCGCAGAATTTGCGGGACGTAGCGCGGGAGATTCCGCTGGACCAGTTGCTCGTGGAAACCGATTCGCCGTTCCTGGCTCCTCAAACCCACCGCGGGCGGAGAAACGAGCCGGCCTATGTCGCGGAAGTGGCGCAGACCATCGGGAATGTGAGAGACTTGCCAGCGACCCAGGTAGCCGAAGTTACGTCTGCAAACTTTCGGCGGTTCTTTGGTCTAGATCATTCCGGAAATCGCATTGGGGAAGTCCCTGGAGGGGTGTCATCTCACTTCTGACGGCGAAGGAAATTTTTGATCTTGTTCGCGATGACCTGGTCAAGGTCGAGCAGGAGCTTGCGCTCCAAAACGGCTCGGCCATCGAGCCGGTGGCGGAAATCTCGCGCTACCTGCTTGAAGGCGGGGGCAAGCGGTTGCGCCCGGCCCTGTTGCTGCTTTCGGCGGGATACGCGGGATACCGTGGAGACAGTGCGATCCGGCTGGGCGCCGTCGTTGAGTTGATCCATAGCGCCACGCTGATCCACGACGACGTGATTGACGGCGCCAACACGCGCCGCGGGCGGCCGTCGGCAAATTCCCGCTGGGGAAATCACCGGAGCGTTCTCGCGGGCGACTGGCTGTACATGCAATCGTTTCAGATGGCCCTCGGGGAGCGTAACTTCAAGATCCTCGACGTTTTGATCGAACTGACGCAAAACATGGTGGAGGGCGAGCTTCTCCAATTGGCGAAGCTCGGGCGGATGGACTTGACCGAACAGGATGCAGTCGAACTCGCCGCGCGCAAAACAGCTTGTTTGTTCGCCGGTTGCGCCCGGCTGGGCGCGGTCCTTGGCAACCTGGACGACGCCGGCGAGCAGGCGTTGGCCGATTACGGGCATTATGCGGGGCTTGCATTCCAGCTTGTGGATGACGTCCTGGATTTCACGGCCTCTCCGGAAAAGCTCGGCAAGCCAGTGCTGAGTGACTTGAAAGAAGGCAAGGTCACGCTGCCGCTGATCTACGCGCTCGAAAGCGACGGCGCGGCGGGAAAGCGGCTGGTGCGCACGGTGCTCGAAGAAAAGGGATTTGAGAGCGTTCGCCCGGAACAGATCACTGCGCTGGTGCATGAGTCAGGGGCGCTCGACCGCACGCGGGCGGCGGCCCACGATTTCGCTTCGCGGGCGAAGGCCTGCCTGAACGGAAATGGGACATCCGATTTCGGGCGCGCGCTGCGGACGGTTCCGGATTTCATTCTCGACCGTGACAATTGACGAGCGACCCTCGCTCTTGATTTCTTTTATGCTGCCGTTTAAGGTCATTTATCATCCGCAGTACGATTTGGACCTCGGACCGCACGTTTTCCCCTCGGAAAAATTCAGGCTGATCCACGACGCGCTGCTCGCGGAGGGAATCGCGGAGGCGAGCGATTTCCTGCTGCCGGAGTCCGCGACGGACGAAGACGTTTTGCGAGTGCATACGCCTGCCTACGTAAACAAGCTGCAAACGGATTCCCTCACACTCAGCGAACGAATGAAGCTGGAAATTCCGCTCTCGGAGTTGACCCGAAATGCATTTTGGCTGGCGGCGGGAGGATCAACTCTGGCCGGGCGCAAGGCGCTTGAGGACGGATTTGCCGCCAACCTCAGCGGAGGCTTCCACCACGCCTATCCGGGGCATGGAGAGGGGTTTTGCATGATCCATGACGTTGGCGTCGCGATCCGGTCCCTTCAGGCGGCAGGGAAGATTCGCACGGCAATGACCGTCGATACGGACGTTCATCACGGCAACGGCACGGCGGCGATCTTCGGAAACGATGCGAGCGTTTTCACGCTTTCCATCCACCAGGAAAACAACTATCCGATGCCGAAGCCTCCTTCCGATGAGGACATTGGCCTCGAGGATGGCACGCGCGACCACGAATACCTCGACGCCCTGGAAGAGGGATTTCTGCACTGCGCTCAAGAAGATGACGCCGGACTTCATTTTCTACGTCGGAGGCGCGGACCCGTATCGCGAGGACCAGCTCGGCGGACTGGCGCTGACGATCGAAGGCTTGCAGAAGCGCGACCGGCTCGTCTTCGAACATGCGCGCCGCAGGGGGATCCCAGTAGCGTCCACGCTTGCGGGCGGATATGCGCGGCGCGTGGCGGATACGGTTCGAATTCATGTCAACACGATCATCGCCGCGCGTGACGTCGCTTTGCAGCAGTCTCCCGCAGAGAACAAATAATTAATTCAGGAATTCGGTATGTTTTCTGGTAGCACGGGCTTCAGCCTGTGGGGTTTTGTGTTTGTCCAGCAAGCGAGAAAATTCCACAGGCTGAAGCCTGTGCCACTAAAGTCAAACCCAATTAGTTGTGGGTATTGCGCTAGGGAGCAGGTGCGGCGGAAGCTTTAGTGATCGCGGCGGCGGCAAGATCGGCAAAGCCGTCCGGGGCGAAGCCTTGCGTGCGGTAGGCGATTTTGCCGGCCTTGTCGAGCACCAGGACGGTCGGAATCGATTCGACGTGGAACGCCTGGCCGACGCCATCGGCGAAGACCAGAGTGCCCCCGGGTTTCTGATCCTGAAGAAATGGCGCGACAAGAGATTCGTTCTCATCGGCGTTTATCGCCAGGAAGACAACATCATCGCGCCCCGAGAATTTCGTCCGGACATCGCCCAGCATCGATTCCATTTGATTACAGTAGGCGCACCAAGTGGTCCAGAAATTCAGGATGACGACTTTTCCATGCGATTCGGCCAGCTTCATGGGGCCGCTCCCATCGACGTGCCGCAAACTGAATTGGAGCGGATCGGTTAAATCTTTGTTGTAAACCGGCGCGTCGGGCTTATCCGCCTTGGCCACGTCACGGCTGCGATCGTAGGCTGATAACACGATGTCGCCAAGCCCTGCGTTCGAATCGTGCGTGAATCTCCAGAGATTGCCCATCCGCAAGCGCAGCAATTCGCGGTCCATGGGTGGGCCGTCCGTATCCGGCTGCTCCTGCCTGGCCAGGATGAATGCCGTCGCATATTGCCGGATGGCTTCATCGGCGTGCTTATTCTCTTCCGCGATTTCCCCGAGGGTCAGCGCGGCCTCTGGGTTTGGAAGCATCTGGAACCCGGCCGTGAGGTCTTTGACTGCATCTTCATTCTTATGCAGGTGGTGCTGCAATCGGCCACGCAATACGTACAGGTCCGCCATGAATTTGTTGCGGCCCGTCTGCCAGTCGTCCAGCGTCATCTGCTGGGGACGCGATTCCGGATCGGCTTTGGAGACGCGGTCGATCAGGCGCGTATCGTAATCGATGGCGCGGAGCTGGCTCGCTTCGTCGGGCATTTTTTCAAGGAGCGTCACGGCAAGAAACATCGACTGGCTGTCTTCAGGCTGGATGGCGATGACCTTCTCCGCGTAATCGAGCGCGCTTTTTTGGTTGTGAAGATTCATTTCCGATTCGAGGAGGGCGCGGTAGATCGCCGCGCGCCGGGGCGAATCGGGATACTTGACGAGGTAATCTTCCAAACTCTTGACGAGCGTGGCGCTATCGTTCCCGGCCTGGCGCACGGCAAGCTGCAATTCGGCGTCGGGGTCAGAAGCGGAATCCTGAGGTTCCGCCGCGGCGTTGTCACTCTTCGGCTGCGCGGTTGACGGCGGGGCTGCGGGCGATTTCTTCGCGGGAGCTTTTGCCGGAGGCGCGCTGGAGGGTGACGGAGATTGCTGTCCCCAAACCACTCCAGTCAAGATCAATGCCAGAAGACACAGGAGGGAATGCATTCGCCATCGCATAGGCGGCGATTGTAACTCGAAATCAAGTGGCACGACTGGAAAAACCTTGTAGGGGCGATCCGGGAAAAAGCGTCTCCATTTTGTCATTCCGAGCGGAGCGAGGAATCTCTCCTGATTGGAGGCGCAAGGAAAAGAAAGGAGAGATTCCTCGCTCCGCTCGGAATGACAAAAGTAGAGAGTATTTAGTAAACAGTAAATTAGTACGGGCTATTTGAAATCCAATAAGACGTCCACCGTGTGGCGACTCGCATCGGGTCGAAGCAAATGGCCAAACTCGTTGTAGTGAACGGGCAATTCTCCAAAGATCTCGCGGCTGGGCTTTGATAATATTTTCACGTGCAATTCATAATAGCCGTCGTTAAAAATCTGGCCGGGAGCGATCTGCCATGCCTGGCGCAAGCGCTTTTCCGCGTCCAGGGATAAGCCGGTGATGATCATGTCGCCCATGCGGTACTGCGGGCCCTCGGAAATTCCGACGCTATATGAAATCTGGTGAGCGGTGTCATCGAATTGTGGTTCGGCACTGAGCTTCATATCCAAGTAGCCGTGCTGACCGTAATAAGATTCGACTTTCTGCCACAGGGCTTCGATCTTCATGCCATCCGCAATTTCGCCGGGCTTCAGCTCAATGGCTCCGTCAAGATCCGAGGATCGCACGGCCACGTTTCCTTGCCACGAAACTCCTTTCCACGAATAGACGGGACCCGGATTAATGGGAATCGAGAGCTCCACCGCGGTTTCCTTGGGATCGTTCATGTCAGGAATCGGGTGCGTTTGCGGGGGACCGATTTGCGCGCGGAGAAAACCTTTGGATGCGTAGAGCGGCCGGACATGCTCGTTCTCGAAAACTTCGACGGCAAAGAGGGAATAAGGCTGGCCTTTGATGTCGGGGACGCGGTCCTTCAGCCGCTCGGAATTCGTGGCAGTGGAATCCCCAAATTGAACCGATTGAACCCGAAGCTGGGCGCCCTCGACCCGAAACTGCATTACCATGCCTTCACCCACGGACTTCGCAAGAAGCTGATGCGTCACGCTACCTTTGATTTTTTGCGAGGCGAGCAGATTTTCGATGACGGCCGTCATTTGATCGATCATCGTCCCGTCGCCTGGCGCTTCGCCCGTAAACAGGCCGACCTGGTTTCGGATCGCATTTCCGATCTCGGCGCTGGTGAACCAGGGAAAATTGTCGAACGAAATCGGATAGGTGGGAGCTTCCCGGACCTGGAATTCCAGGTCGATCGCATCGCCTTTCGAGGTGTAACGGAAGTTGACCGCGGAAAATGTACCGAGGGCGGCGAGGCGGTTGGTGGCTCCCTGAATCTGCGCCGCTGTGACAACGTCTCCCACCTTCAATCCACTCGCGGCAATGATTTGATCGGCCGGAAATTTTTGAGTCCCGGTGACTTTGATGGAGGCGATGGCGGAGCTTGGGGGAGAATTCGCGGCGGGCGTCTGCGCGCGCACCGCGAGGGCTGCAAAAAGGATGAAGTGGACGGCTACGAATGCAGGAAATATGCGTTTCACGGCAGCAATATATTACGCGATTTGCAACGCAGGATAGAAATAGAAAGTAGCACAGGCTTCAGCCTGTGGATTTGCCGCACTGACATACCAAAGTTTTGCCCCCCACTTCAATTTTTGCCGGTCTGTGATCCGGAAGGGAAAACCCACAGGCTGAAGCCTGTGCTACTTAAAGGCTACTCGACGGTGACCGACTTGGCCAAGTTGCGCGGCTGGTCCACGTCGCAGCCGCGGCGGACGGCGATGTGGTAGGCGATCAATTGCAAGGGAATTACTTCGAGCAAGGGCGCAAACATTTCCATCGTGGGCGGGACGACGATAATGTAATCGGACGCTTCGCGGGCCAGATGATCGTTTTCCGATACGACGGAAATAACGATGCCGTCGCGGGCTTTCACTTCCTTGATATTCGAGACGCTCTTTTCGTAGCGCGTCATGGATTCCGGATCGTTTTCGTCTCGCGTGGCGAGCATCACGACGGGAAGATTTTCGTCGATGAGCGCATTCGGCCCGTGTTTCATTTCACCGGCGGGGTAGCCCTCGGCGTGAATGTAGGAAATTTCCTTGAGCTTCAGCGCGCCCTCGAGGGCGATGGGGAAGTGGATTCCGCGGCCGAGGTACAGGAAATTCGTGTGACGGAAAAATGTGCGGGCAAGAGCTTCATAAATTCCCGATTCATCGCCTTGCAGAACGGTTTCCATCTTGTGCGGGACGCGCATCAATTCCTGAAGGAGAAGCTTCTCGCAATCCTCGGTGAGGGTGCCGCGCACCTGGCCGAGATACATCGCCAGCAGCATCAGCGCGGTGAGCTGCCCCGTAAAGGCCTTCGTGGAAGCCACGCCGATTTCCGGCCCCGCGTGAGTCAGAATCGTACCCGCCGCTTCGCGCGTGATCATCGAGCCGTACACATTGCAAATGGCGAGCGTCTTGGAGCCCTTCTGCTTGGCTTCCCTCTGCGCGGCAAGAGTGTCCGCGGTTTCGCCGGATTGGCTGATGCAAATCGTAAGGGTCTTTGAATCGATGATCGGGTCGCGATACCGGAACTCGCTGCCGTAATCCACTTCGACGGGAATTTTCGCGAGCTTCTCGATCATGAATTTGCCGGTTTGCCCCGCGTGCCAGCTCGTGCCGCAGGCTACGATCTTGACGCTCGTAAACTCGCGGAACTCCTTTTCCTGAATGTCCATCTTGTCGAGGAACACCTTGCCGGAATCGAGCGCCACGCTTGCGAGCAGCGTGTCGCGAACGGCCCGGGGCTGCTCGAAGATTTCCTTCTGCATGAAATGCTTGTAGCCGCCCTTTTCGGCCATGATGGGGTCCCAGGTGATGTGCTGCACGGCGCGCTGGATGGTGTTGCCATCGAGGTCCATGACGCGGACGCCCTGCGGAGTGAGCACGGCAATGTCGCCGTCTGCCAGAAAGAACATGTCGCGCGTGTGCGCGAGGATCGCGGGGATGTCGGACGCGACGAAATACTCGTTCTCTCCGAGGCCGATCACGGATGGAGGTCCGGTGCGCGCGGCGACAATTTTATTGGGGTCAGAGGCCGAAAGGATCGCCAGGGAATAGACGCCCGAGAGCTGGCGCACGGTCTTTCGCACGGCGTCCTCGATCGGGCCGCCCTCCTTCATGTATCTCTCGACGAGGTGGGCGATAATTTCGGTATCGGTCTCGGTGACGAATTTGTGGCCCTCTTTTTCGAGTTGGCGTTTCAGCTCGACGTAATTTTCGACGATTCCATTGTGGACGACGACGATATTTCCCGTGCAGTCGCGGTGCGGATGCGCATTTTCTTCGGTTGGCCGGCCATGCGTGGCCCAGCGCGTGTGCCCGATGCCGTAGGACCCGTCTATTGGGGATTGGCGGATGACTTCTTCCAGATTGTGCAGCTTGCCGGGGGCGCGGCGGATCTGCACTTTTCCGTCCGATCCAACCACGGCGATGCCGGCGGAGTCATACCCTCGATATTCGAGGCGCCGCAGCCCATCCAGAATCAGAGGGACAACTTTCTTGGACCCGATGTATCCGACGATTCCACACACAGTATCATCTCCGGACGTTTAGCTAGGCGACAGACTTGGAGGCCCGCATAAAAAAGAGTAACACAAGGAAATCCCGGATTTGGATGAGCGAGGCTGGGTGTTTCCTGGCGCTAACAGCTCATGCCTTTTTGAAAAAAACATGACTATTCCACGATTTCGTAGCGAAATTCCTCGATCACGGGGTTCGCCAGGATTTCCCTGGCCATGCGTTCGACCTGCTTTTCGGCGGTTTCGCGGGCCACGCCGTTCAAATCGAGCACGAAAAATTTGCCCTGGCGGACGTCACGAACCTCGCTAAATCCCAGAGAAGAAAGGGCATGCTGTATGGCTTGGCCCTGCGGATCGAGGACCGTGCGTTTCGGCATCACCCATACATGTGCTTTCATCGCGCCCATTATACCAAGCCCAGCGCCGCAACGCCGGAATGAAATTTGTCCAGCATGGCGGACTTTTCGCCGGGACCCAGGAAGGAGTGGTGAAAGCTGGCCTCGGCAAGGCGCACGAGTTCGCCCGGAGTGAGACCCATGCGTTGCACATGGCGGTATTCGTCGCTCACCGTTGTTTCAAACATGGAAGGATCGTCGCTCGAAAGCGTTACGGGAAGGCCGCGCCGAAAAAAAGACGGCAGCGGATGTTGGTCATATCCGGCCGTCGAGCGGCCAATCTGCCGGGCCAGCGCCCCCGTACGAAGATTGCTCGTCGGACAGACCTCGAGGGGAATATTTCGCGCGGCAATGAAGTCCATGGTGCGCTCGTCTCGCATCACGCCGATGCCGTGGCCGATGCGCTCCACGCCCAGCAGTTCAATGGCTTCGCGGACGATTTCCGGCCCGCCGATTTCCCCTGCGTGGATCAGCCGGTGCATGCCCTGGCTGGCCACGAATTCATACACGGGACGCAAGTCGATCGTGGGGAGTCCCAGTTCATCGCCGCCAATTCCATAGGCAATGATGTCGGGCGAGCGCAGCTCGGCAGCGATCCGCGCGACTTCCATCGCTGCTGCTGCGCCCCATTGGCGGACGGCGTCGAAAATATATTTCAGCTGGACACCGGGAACCTCTGCCGCGGCGTCGCGCAGCGCGTCGAAATTGGCGGCGGGATCCTGATTGCGCCGGAACATGACGCCGATCGAAAGAGTGACCTCGGCGTAAAGAACGTTTTGGCGCTGCATGGATTCGGCAAATCGCCGCGCGATCAAAGCGTAGTCTTCAGGACCTCTCAGGAACGAAGTGATCCATATGAAATTTTCGATGAATTGGTCGAAAGTGCCAGCGGCGTAACGCGGGGCGGTCTCTTCAGGAGTGAGAGTGACCCCGTGGCGCGCGGCCAATTCCACCACGGTGGACGGCGCGATGGAACCTTCCAGATGGACATGCAATTCGGCCTTGGGGAGCGCGTTGAAAACGGCTTCGGATATGGATGTGATCATTTTACGACTGCTCCCGGCTATCTCCGCAGGGTGCCGCGCTTGCGGCTACAGGAAAAGTAGATCATAAGACCGATAGCTAGCGAAACAAAGAAACAGAGCCAATTCATAATGCCCGACCCGGCCATACGTTTCCAACCGCACATCATAAAAACAATCGCGCTTTGGTCAGTCCCGCCAGGGACGACAGAACGTAGCCACCGCGGGAGCGGTGGGTAGGCGTAAGGGGAGAGAACCAAGCCCCGGAGGGGCGACACAGGGGTAGCCGGGTGCCGCCCCTCCGGGGCTGCAAATGATTGCATTGCGGGCCCCACCGCTCCCGCGGTGGGCTACGTTGTGACGTCCCTCCGGGACTCCGGGCAATACAAAATCATGTCACCGCACAAAAACTGTGGTCGAAATTGTTTGTGGGTCAGAGTTGGCATCGCCATCGAAACGCCTTTGGCAACTTCCGCTTGCGCCACGAGTGCGCTCGGCTATGATTGCTTTTTCTTTTTACTCAAGTATGAAACGGACGGCGACGAGTTTACTTTGGCGGCAAAATCCAGTTCCGTTGACGCACGACACGCCGGGCACGGCCGGCTGATCACCACGCTGGGTGTCGGTTTTGGGATCGCGGTGGCCATCGGCAACACGATTGGCGCAGGGATCGTGCGCACGCCGGGCGAAATCGCTGCGCTGCTGCCCTCGACCTGGCTGTACTTCGCCGCGTGGGCCGCGGGCGGAATCTACATGACGCTGGGAGCGCTGCAGTTCGCCGAGCTGGGCGCGCTGCTGCCGCAAAGCGGCGGGCAGTACAATTTCGCGCGGGCCGCGCTGGGCGATTACGCGGGATTCATCGTCGGCTGGAGCGATTGGATTTCCACGGCGGGTAGCTTTGCCGCCGTCTCGATCGTCTTCGGTGAATACACCAGCGACATGGTGCCGGCAGCGCATGGCCATGTGCGGGCGCTTGCCGCCGGAGTGATTTTGCTGTTTGCGCTGCTGCAATGGAAAAGCATGAAGGTGGGCAGCGGCGTGCAAGACCTGACGACGATTTTGAAGGCGGTAATGTTTCTGGCGGTTGTCGCGGTTTTCTTTATGCACCACGCGACGCCGGTGACCGCTGTGGCATCGCGCGCCGCGGTGCCTGTGGGCTGGCCGCTGTTCGTGTCATTCATTGTCGCGTTGCAGGCGGTGATCTACACCTACGACGGGTGGTACGGCGTGGTGTATTTCGGCGGGGAAGTACACAATCCGGGGCGGGACATTCCTCGCGCGATTTTCGGCACCGTATTTTCCGTTCTCGCGATCTATTTCCTGGTGAACGCGGCGGTCGTGCACCTGGTGTCGGTTCGCGAGTTTGCCGGCAGCGATTTCGCGATGGGAATTGCCGCGCGCCGCGTGCTGGGAGCGGCGGGCGACAATTTCATTCGCGTTGTGGTCGTGGTGGGCCTGTTGAGCAGTGTTAACGCAATGGAAATGGCGACCTCGCGAGCGCTCTATGCCATGAGCCGCGACGGGCTTTTCTTTTCGCTGTTTGCGCGCGTGAACGCCGGCGGAATTCCGGCTCCCTCGCTGTGGCTTTCCACCGCAGTGGGCCTGTGCTTTGCGATGTTCAGCTTTGAGCGGGTGGCGGCGATACTCGCGTCATTTTTTGTGGCCGATTACGCGTTGTCGTTCGTTTCGTTGTTCGTGCTGCGGCAGCGCATGCCTGAAAGCGAGCGGCCGCATCGCGCCTGGGGCTATCCGTGGACGACTTCGCTGGCTCTTGCGGCCTCGATCGTGTTCCTGGTGGGCGCGCTTGCGAGCGATCGCGAGAACACGCCGCTGACTTTTATCGTGCTTGCCGCGAGCTACCCGGTGTACCGCGCGCTCAAGTGGGCATCGCGGCGCAGCGCCGCGCGGGCGGCGCTAAAGTAGGACAGGCTTCAGCCTGTCAGGTTTTGGACGTAAGCTGGTTCGCAAAATCGACAGGCTGAAGCCTGTCCTACTTCACGCCCAACTCAGATTCGCGTATAACTCCATTAGTTTTTTCGTGCCGTGATCGGAAAATCGTACGGTGAACTTGCGTTCGGGCTCGTCGCCTTCGACGGCGATGATGGTCCCGGTGCCGTAGGTGGCGTGGCGAACGCGCTGGCCGATGAGCGGGTTTGCATTTTGTTTGCCGAGGCGCGGGGAGGCACTCGAACGCGGGCGGCTGGGAGCCTCGCTCACCGCGCGCGAAGGGGCAGCGATGCGTTTCACGCGGCGTGAAAATTCTTCCTCGCTGTAGGAGTATTCCGGGTCTGGCTCGTAGCGGCGCGTTTCGCCGGCCTCGGCGAGGGAACCGGCCGCCGTATCGATCAGTTCCGCGGGTATTTCCTGAAGAAAGCGGGACGGCATGGAACCAGAGAGGCGCTCGGAGCCATACATGCGCCGATACACGGCGCGCGTCAGCGTAAGCGTTTGCTTGGCGCGCGTCATTCCGACGTAGCACAGGCGGCGCTCTTCCTCGAGCTCTTCATTGTCGTTTTGAGACCGGCTGTGGGGGAAGATGCCTTCTTCCATCCCAGACAGGAACACGTGATCGAATTCCAGACCTTTGGCGCTGTGCAGCGTCATGAGCGTGATCAGCGCGTCTTCGTCGAAATTGTCGGCATCGCTGACGAGTGCGGCATGGTCGAGAAAATCGGAAAGCGTTTCGCCACGCTCGGCGCCTTCCGCCATGGCGTTCACTAGTTCTCGTAGGTTGTCGGCGCGCGCAGTGTCTTCGCTGGAGTCGCGCTGCGAGAGCATGTCGAGATATCCGCTGCGCGTCAGGATGGACTGCAAGAAATCCGCGGGCGATGAAGAAGAAATTTCCTGCTGCAGGCTTTCAATCAATGTCCGGAAATCGCGGAGCGGAGCAAGAGAGCGGCCTGCAGCCGAGGGATCGAGCATCTTGCCGATGGCCGCCCATAGGGAAATATCGTGCTCGCGCGCTACGGCGGAGATGGAGTCGATGGATGTCTTTCCGATGCCGCGCGGGGGCGTATTGATCACGCGGAGCAGGGCGATATCGTCGTCTGGGAAAATTGCCAGGCGAGCGTAGGCGAGCGCGTCCTTTACCTCGGCGCGCTGGTAAAACGAGAAACCGCCCAGCATGCGATAGCGCATGCCGCGCGCGCGCATGGCCTCTTCAAAGGAGCGCGACTGCGCGTTCGTGCGGTAGAGAACGGCAATGTGGACGGCCGGGTCATCGCCGTGAAGGATGCGGATTGCGTCGGCAATGTACTCAGCCTCAGCTTTCGAGTCGCGCCCTTCAAAAAACGCCAAATTTTTTCCCGAGGAACGGGTCGCCTTGAGATTCTTCCCGAGACGCCGGCGGTTGTTCGAGACGACGCCCGCGGCGGCGTCGAGAATTTTCTGCGTCGAACGGTAATTCTCTTCCAGGCGAACGACGCGCGCGCCGGGATAATCCTCGTCAAACCGGAGAATGTTGCCGATATCGGCGCCGCGCCAGCGATAGATGGATTGATCCTCGTCTCCGACGACGCACAAGTTGCGCGATTCGTTTACAAGCAGCCGCAACAGGTCATACTGCACGCGGTTTGTATCCTGGTATTCGTCGACGTGAATGTAGCGGAAACGCGTCTGCCAGGCGGAGCGCGCTTCCGGAAATTCCCGGAGCACTTGGACAGCACGCAGGAGAAGATCGTCAAAATCGAGGGCGCCGGCCTTGCGAAGAATGTTTTCGTACTCCGCGTACACTTTTGAGGCGGTAATTCCCAGCGGGTCGTTGTGCTTGGCGGCCTCCGCGGCGATTTGCGCGGGAGTCTGCGCGTGATTCTTCGCGAAGCTGATGCGCTCCAGAAGGCCGCGGATTTTTTCGCCGGGATCCTTGATGCTCAAATGTTCGAGGGCGAGTTTCACGGTCGCGATTTGGTCGTCGGCGTCAAAAATCTTGAAATCGCGAGGCAGTCCGAGGCGTTTCGCTTCGCGGCGCAGGAGCCATGCGGAAAATGCGTGAAACGTTCCGATCCACGGATCGTCGAACGCCTTTCCCTGGCGGACGAGCAGATCGCGGACGCGCTCTTTCATTTGCGCCGCGGCTTTGTTGGTGAACGTCACGGCGAGAATCGCGCTGCCGGGGACGCCTTGCTCGATCAGGTGCGCGATCCGGTAGGTAATGGCGCGCGTTTTGCCTGTGCCCGCCCCGGCGAGAATCAGGACGGGACCTTCAATGGTCGTTGCGGCTTCGTGCTGCCCGGAATTCAGTTCGTCAATGAGTGTCATGTTGGGAGGCGGGCCCGTTTGGGAAGTAACATTCTATCCGACGCGGACGCGTTCAGCAAATTCGCGCTCGGAGTAAAGATTATCTTGAGGGAGCATCAGCGAGATCGATCTCGAAAAAGAAGAGGGCTTTGTTGTCCGTCATGAAGGCGAGATCCGGGATGTAAAGGTGCGTGTTGCGGATCGCGCCAAAGTCGTGGTTCAAATCGAAGAAGAGAAATCCGTGAGTGGTGGCATGGGGCGGCAGAACATCGGTGCTGAGGGCAACGGATCGAAGCGTGGTGGTCATCTCAATCCAATCTTTGCTATGGCCGGAACTTGATGAGGAACCGGGGAACGGGAATGGACGGTGCGCGCGAATATTGGAGTTGGCTGTCAGCAGAGTGCGATCGGCGACGTCTTCGGGAGAAAGAAGGCCCAAACGCTGGCGCTCCTGGCCAGGCTGAGAAATGACCAGTTGGATCGTTTCGGGGTTAAGGCGAATCGGCACATTGTTGTCGTTCCGGAAATAGACATCGATGGCGACGATGCCAGCGGCGTAGAAAGAATTCTTGCCGAAAACTTCTTTGCTGTAGCGCTCTGCCCTGAGATAAGGGTCGGCGACGATGGTCAAGTCCTGATGCGCGTCGCGGGTACGCAGCGACATGGGGTCGGGAGGCGCGCTTTGGGCAAACGCGCCAAGAGGAAAGAGCATCACGATTGCAAGAATTGTGCGGAGCATAATCTGGTTGGCTATGATGCGCCTTCCCGGCGATAGGTTCGCTCCACTATTGGTATGCCAATGCCAGCGGTGCGCCTATAATATCCGGTTTGCAGGCGTGATTGGGATAGTTCTCGATTTTTCCCGGACAGGAGACGGCTCGCCGAGGGCCTCTTGGCATGTATGCGCTCTATAGTCTGCTGACGGCCGCGGGGATGCTCCTGCTCTCGCCGTATTTCCTGCTGCGCGGGTTGATCCAGGGGAAATACCTCAGCAACATTCCGGAACGCCTCGGATGGAGGTTTCCGCCTGAGTTGCGCGATGAAAATTCGCCTGGTTCGACACAAAAATCGATCTGGATTCACGCGGTATCCGTCGGCGAAGTTCTTGCCGTGCTTCCGCTCGCGCAGGCAGCTAAAGAAAAAGTTCCCGCTGCGCCGCCTCGTCGTTTCCACCACAACAGTCACGGGCCAGAAATTGGCGCGCGAGCGGATGCCGTTTGCGGATGCGATTTTCTACTTCCCCTTGGACTGGCGCGGTCCGGTCCGGCGTGCTCTCGCGGCCGCTCGCGCGGGGGCAGTGATAATCGTGGAGACTGAGATTTGGCCTAATTTTCTGCGCGAGTGCCGCCGCGCAGAGGTTCCGGTTATATTTGTAAACGGGCGGCTGTCAGAGCGGTCATTCCGCGGCTATGGCCGCGCGCTTTCGTATTCCGCGGGAGTTCTTGCGGGATTTCTGAAAAAAGTATTGAGCGACGCAACGTTGTTTCTGATGCAAAGTGAAGAGGATGCGGCGCGCCTGATTGCTTTGGGCGCGCCGGGCGAGCGAGTCCTCGTCACCGGCAATCTCAAATACGATCTCGCCGAACCAAGCGAAAGCCCTCTTTCTTCGTGGCTTGAGGCCGAACTCGCAAAGAGTAATCGCCGTCCGGTCCTTGTTGCCGGCAGCGTGCTTGCCAATGAAGAGGTTTCTGTCCTGCGGGCGTTCGCGGACGTCGAGCGCGAATTTCCTCGCGCGCTCTTGATTCTCGCTCCGAGGAAGCCGGAACAATTCGACAATGCGGCGGCAATCGTCGCCGAGTCGGGGCGAAAATTGCTGCGCCGCCGCGACCTCATACTCAACGGAGCCGGAAATGCCGCGCTTTCTGAACCAGTCAATGTGTTTCTGCTCGACAGTCTCGGCGAGCTTGCCGGATTGTATCGACTTGCCGACGCCGTGTTCGTGGGAGGCTCGCTCGTTCCCGGCGGCGGGCACAATATCCTCGAGCCGGCTGCTCTTAGCAAAGTTCCGATCTACGGCCCGTCGATGGAAAATTTCCGCGAAATGTCGCGGACATTTCTCGCGGCGGGCGCTGCGATCCAGGTGAAAAGTTCGGAAGATCTGGGCGCAGCGTGGAGACGTTTGCTCCGGGAACCGGAGCGCTCAGCGCGCATGGGCGCCTGCGCGCGGGAATTGGTGGACCGAAATCGCGGCGCGACGCAGCGTGTTCTGGAGCACATCGAGCGTGTCGTTGATTCAGATCGGGGCGGAAGGTGAAGCGTTCTTCGGGATGGCTTCGCCTGTTGTGGCCGCTGTCGCTTCTCTATTCCTCGATTGCGCGCGCGAAAACCTGGTGCTACGCGCGCGGCATTTTCCGAAAGCGCAAATTGCCCGGGACAGTGATCGGCGTAGGAAATCTGACGGTTGGCGGTACGGGCAAGACGCCGATGGTGTTGGCAATCGCGGAGCGTCTCGCCGAGGAAGGGAAGCACGCGGCGATTCTGACGCGAGGGTATCGAGGAACCGCTGATGCCGGGTCGAGTGGCGTTCCGCAGAGCGATGAAGTTGCGCTCCTGCGCGAACGGCTCGCAGGAAAAGTTCAGCTTGGCGTCGGGGCGGACCGGTACAAGACCGGCATGGTCCTGGCGAGACACGGAATCGATTGGTTTGTGCTGGACGACGGATTCCAGCATTTGAAACTGTCGCGCGATGCCGACGTTGTCCTCGTGGACGCAACGGATCCATTTGGCGGCGGCATGGTGCTGCCAGCGGGCCGCTTGCGCGAGCCGCTCTCGGCGCTGCGGCGCGCGGACATTGTGGTCATCACGCGAAGCGTGCAGGCGCCTTCGCCCGCCATCGAGGCGATCATTCGCCGGCACACAAATAGTCCGATCTTCTACGCCTCAACACGCCTCGAAAGCGTGCTGCGGATTCCGCGGTTCGACGTAGCCTTACCGCAGCAGGATTGGCAGAAGGCGCGATTTCTGGCGTTTTGCGGAATTGGGAACCCCTCCGCATTTTTCGAGGATTTGCGCAACTGGGGATTCCAAGTGGTTCAGCAGCGCAGCTTTGCAGATCATCATGCATACACGGCCCGGGAGGCGGCGGAGTTGGAACAAGCTGCGTCAAATTGCGGCGCCGACGCGCTGGTGTGCACGGAAAAAGATGTGTGGAATCTCCGCAACGTACAGTTCACGGCTCTTCCTGCGTATTGTTGCCGGATTTCCTTTGATTTGCCTGAGAGTTTTTGGAGCGCCGTTACGGACGCGGTGCGGCGCGGGAAGGCGAGCGAGGCGCGATGAAAATTCTCATTCGCGCACCGAATTGGGTTGGCGATGCGGTGATGGCGATCCCGGCCCTGGAAACGATCCGCCGAACGCGCGCAGACGACGAAATCTGCGTCTTGGCGCGGCCTGTTATTGCAGACCTGTTTTCAGGACAACCGTTCGCGGATCGAATTCTGGTATACGACTTTCGCGGAAGACACGGGGGATGGCTTGGACGTGAAAAACTCGTCGGCCGAGTTGCGAAAAGAAAAATTCGACGTCGCCGTGCTCCTGCAAAATGCGTTTGAAGCCGCGTGGCTGGCATGGCGCGCGGGTATTCCCGAACGCATCGGATATGCGCGAGATGCGCGCGGTCCGCTGCTTACGAAAGCGATTCGGGTGCCGCAAGAGGGCGAGATCCCCAAACACGAATCGCATTACTATCTCGAATTATTGCGCCGCGCGGGATGGATCGAGGCCTCGCCGGCGATCCCGCCGATTCGCTTGCTCGTGACTGATGCGGCGCGCACAGCCGCGGAATCCGCGCTGCGGAGCGCGGGCGCAAGAGAAAACGCGTGGCGCTGCGCGATAGCTCCCGGCGCTTCCTACGGCGCGGCCAAGTGCTGGCCGCCGGAGCGTTTTGCGCTCCTTGCGGATCGCCTGATTTCGGAAAGTGGCGCCGATGTGATATTTTTTGGCACGCCAGGTGAAAAGGAAATTGCAGCTCGCATTTGCTCGAATATGAAGTCGCGCGCATTTTCTCTGGTTGGGGAGACATCCATGCGCGACTTGGCGGCACTGTTTGCTTCCTGCTCGGTTTTTATCGGCAACGATTCCGGAGCCATGCATGTGGCCGCCGCCGCGGGCCTTCCGGTCATCGGAATTTTTGGATCGACGGATCCGGAGGGCACTGCTCCTGTGACGGAACAATTCACTTTGATTCGCGAGGCCGTTTCCTGCAGTCCGTGTTTTTTGCGCCGGTGTCCGGTAGATCACCGTTGCATGGCGCGGATTACCGTGGACTCCGTATTCGCCGCCGCGATGCAGCTTAAAAACTCGCCGAAGAATCTTTCTGTTTGGGGTGCCGAGAATGTCTGAAATGCAATTGCTGCGCCGCGCAGTGTTTCTCGACCGAGACGGCACGATCGGCGAGGAATTGGGCTACGTCAATCACGTCGACCGCTTCCAAATCTTTCCGTATGCCGCCGAGGCGATTCGCGAGTTGAATCAGGCGGAAATTCCGGTGATCGTCGTAACGAACCAGTCCGGGATTGCTCGCAATATTTTTCCGGAATCGCTGGTGCACGAAGTCCACAAGAAAATGATTGCGGAGCTGGCAGCGGGCGGAGCCTGGATTGACGCGATCTACTTCTGCCCGCACAAGTCGGAAGACGCCTGCGAATGCCGCAAACCGAGCCCGGGTTTGCTCGATCGCGCGGCTCGCGAGCATGCGCTGGATTTGGCCGCCTCGTGGGTCGTTGGCGACCGCTATGCGGACCTCGAGATGGCCCACGCGGCTGGGGGGCGCGGAATCCTGGTGATGACCGGATACGGCCGCGGCGAATACGAATTGCATCGCGCCACCTGGCCCAGGCAGCCCGATGCGCTGGCTGAGAATCTAAGGGATGCGGTGCGCCATATTCTTCAGAATGGCGGCGGTGCGCCGCGCCGCAATGAGTAAACGCGATGAGCGCTACCTTGTCGTGCGGCTGACGGCGCTTGGCGACATCCTGCACACGGTTCCTGCGGTTGCCGCGCTACGGGCGGCGCATGCGAGCGCGAAAATCGATTGGGTTGTCGAACGGAGATGGGCGCCGGTGCTGGAGGGAAGTCCGGCGATTAACGACGTGATTCCATTTGACCGCCGCTCGGTGTGGGGCGCGATCGAGTGCGTTCAGCGCCTGCGGGAGAACCTATACACGTGCGCGATCGATTTTCAGGGTCTCTATAAGTCATCCATACTTGCCGCTCTTTCCGGCGCCGGGCGCCGCATTGGTTTCGATCGCGCATGGGCGCGCGAAGAGGGCGCGGCCATGTTTTATACCGAGCGTGTGATCCCCACCGGCCGCCACGTTTCGGAGTTGAATTATTCTTTGGCGGAGCAGGCGGGGGCATTGCGCCCTCGATCGCCGGAGTATCCTTTGCGCGTTCCGGCCGGTGGCGCCGCATCGATTCGCGCGCGCCTGCACGAGCTGGGAATCGGCGGGGAGTACATCGTCGTCGGGCCCGGCGGAAGCTGGCGCGCGAAATGCTGGCCGGCGGAGCGATATGGTGAATTTTGCCGCGAGTTTGAAAAGAAAAATGACATGCGCGTGGCCGTGATTCACGGTCCGGGTGAAAAATCCCTCGCGGAGGAAGTGGCGCGCGCGGCAGCCCCCGCTCGCCCTGCGGTCATTGCGACGACGATTGAGGAATTGATGGGACTTCTGGCGCATGCGCGATGTCGTGGTGGCGGCGGATTCGGGTCCGCTGCACTTGGCGGCGGCGCTCGGCACGCCGGTTGTCGGTTTGTACGGTCCCACCGATCCTGCGCGCAACGGCCCGTTTGTGCCCGGCGCAGTGATCGTGCACAAGGCGCGGCCGGATGAGATCAGCTACAAGCGGCGATCGGATTATTCCGCGGCAATGCTGCGAATTACCGTCGAAGACGTGATGGCCGCGACCGATGCTCTTCTGAAGGCACCTGCTTGATCTCCACGACAAATTTTTGGATTCGGTGGCGTGTCCGCGTGGGATACCCGGTCGGCATCGCGGCGTTCTGGTTTGCGCGGCCGCAAATGAAGTGGCTGCTCTGCGGGGTGGGCATCGCAATTTGCGGGCTGCTCCTGCGCGGATACGCCGCGGGACATCTTCGAAAGCACAAACAATTGGCGATCTCGGGGCCTTACGCATTCACTCGGAACCCTTTGTATTTGGGAAGCGTGCTACTTGCCGCAGGATTTTCGGTGGCGAGCCACTCGTGGATTTCCACTCTGCTGTTGGCTGCGTACCTCGCGATTTTTTATCCTGTCGTAATTCGGCGAGAGCAGGCCGAACTCAAGACGCTCTACGGCGCTGCATTTGTGGAATACGCATCGCAGGTCCCCGCATTCTGGCCGCGGCTTTCCCCTGCAATTGCATCGACGGAACGATTTTCGTGGCCGCTCTACCGGCAGAATCGGGAGTACGAAGCGGCCATCGGCCTCGCTGTGGCGATGGCAATCCTGTGGATTCTCATGCTGTGGCGCGGTGGAGCGTAGTAGAACAGGCTTCAAGCCTGTTGGGTTTGCCCAAGCGTAAAGACGAACTCCCACAGGCTGAAGCCTGTGCTACTGCGCATGCAGGAAAGTGCTCACGCTTAGCGTACTGCCATCGGTGCTTGCCGTTACAGCGCCGTCGCGATCGGTGCGATAGACGCGCACGCCTGCCGCTTCCAGCCGGTCTGTAACTTCGGGTGAAGGATGGCCGAAGATGTTGTCCCTCCCCACGGAAATCGCCGCGAACGCCGGATGCGCAGCGGATAGGAATGGGTCGGTCGTGGAAGTCTTGCTTCCATGATGTGCGACCTTCAGGAAATTCACTCCCACGGATTGCTCGTCGGCGAGTATTTTGCGTTCCGACGGCCGCTCGATATCTCCCGCCAGCAGCAAGGATTCCGCGCCATCGGTCAAGCGCATGACGAGGGAATCGTCGTTCTTCGCGGACTGGCCTTCCGAAAGGTCGTCCGGCCACAAAATATTCCCCGAGACGCCATCTTCGGAGAATGAATCGCCCTGCTTCAGATGCCGGATGAGCACTCCGTGCGCTCGCGCGGCCGCAAGGACTTGCCGGTAAGTGGCGCTTTGGATATCGCGTCCAATCCAAAACTCACCAACGCGGAAATTTTCAAAAATGGCCGGAAGCCCTCCAAGATGGTCTTGGTGGGCATGGGTGAGGGCGACAACGTCAATCTGTTTGATCCCGCGCGACCACAAATACGGTGAAACAACATCCTCGCCAACGTCAATTCCGGAGCGCATGCCGTCCGAATGAAAATTTCCGAGTTCGCCGCCTGCATCGACCAGCATCGTGCGCCCGCGCGGGAAGGAAAGGAAAAGGCTGTCTCCCTGTCCCACATCAAGCACCGTCAATTCCAGACGCTGAGGCGCGAGACGCGGCGGAAAAGGATGCGTCGCGATGATGAACGCCGTGGCCAGCAAAGCGATCGCGGCGCTCGATGCCCACCATAGATTCCTTCGCATGCGGATGGCTGCGGAAAGCGCGATCGCGAATACAATAAAGATTGCGATGAGGGCCAGCGAGGGTTCCGGAACGCGGTAGCTCGCGCCGTGCCAGCCTGCGAACCATCGCACGGCTGCATCCAGCATTGCGAGAATGAGTCCCAAAAGCTTCGCGAACCATCCCGCTAGAGCGTGAGACACGAGAGAAGCCGCGAGCGTGAGGAACCCAATAGGAACAGCCAATCCGGTCAGCAAAAGCGCTGGAACATTGGCGAATGGTCCTGCCAGGGTGACGCGATGAAAATAATAGGCAAGCGGAGGAAGCATTCCGAGTTGAAGGATGGCGGAAATGAAAATGATCTCCCAGAAATAGAGTGCGGCTCGAAAGGGTCTGACCAGCAGGCTGGATCCGATGGGCGCGGCAAAGCGAGGCAGGCGCGCGGAAATCCATGCGGCCACGGCGCGCATTTCCATTCGGAATTGAATTACGCGCGGCGAGTGCGAGACGTCACGTGTCACGTCGGACAGGTGATCGAGTGCGAGCCGGTAAGGCTCGCTCGAACGGGCGATGCAGGGAACGGCAATCGCTCCAATCGTGGCCACCGCGGCAAAGGACAAAAGGAAACTGGCATCGGTGATTTCCGATGGCCGCGCGGCGAGGATCACTAGTGCGGAAATGGCCGCCACGTTGAGCAGGTCCATGCGGCGGTAGAGGAGCTTTGCCGACAGAAACACAGCAGCCATGAGGACGGCGCGAACAATCGGCGGACGATCCTCGACGATGCACGCATACGCAGCAAGCGCAAGAAGCGTCAAGAGAATGCGCGGGAAGAGCGCGAGGCGCAAGCGGCGCCCTGCCCAGAGGAAAAATGCCGCGAGCGCACCAACATGCAATCCCGCGAGGACCAAAACGTGATAGACGCCCGTTTTCTGAAAATCGACCACGCGGTCGCGCTCCACGAAACTGCGGTCGCCGAGCAGCATGGCGCGAGCAAGCGCTCCTTCGTCCGGGCGGGATGCGAAAAGCTCGTTCAGTGAATTGAGAAAGCGGCCACGAAGACGGGCAAACCGGTCGAAAAGAGTCAATCGGGGATGACCCACAACCGTAAGAAGTTGGCCATTCCGCAGTGCGCCCTGCAATTGAATGTTCTGGCGAGCAAGATAGCCGCGAAAGTCAAAGCTGCCGGGATCGCCATAATTGCGCACGGGACGCGCTCGGGCAAGAACTTCGATGCGATCCCCGGCGCGCGCCGGCGGAGGATCCGCGCTCGCCGATCCCTCGCTGTAGTACGTTAATCGCAGGCCGCCGGCGACGGGCGCGACTCCAGCGGAAGATTCGACTTCATCCAGATTGATTTCATAACGCATGCCCCACGGCAATTGGAGCGGATCGCTGCGCAGGCGTCCCCGCCAGCGCAAGGCTGTTTCCGCATCCAGCTTCCCCGATTCGATCAGAGTGCTGGCAAGATTTGGAGACACGGACGCGCGTTCCAGATTTGACGCGGCCATGCCAAGCGACAGCCACGCGCCCGCTGCGAACAGCGCCGCAGTGAAAATCCAATTTTGGCGGAGCAAGATGTAGCCGATAAGCAGCAACGCGAAAGCAACGAAAATACAAAAGCGTGGGCCCGGCAGGGCGAAGTTCTTCAGCTCGATCGAGAGGAGAATTCCTCCCGCGAAAAGGGCGACGGGGAAGAGGGAAGGCAGCTTCATGCGCGCCGTCTGAGCCGCACCAACACCTCCATATGATATGTTTGTGGGAAAATGTCAAACAAATTAATGCTCTCGATCTCGAACGGGCCGCGCGCTTCCTGCGTTCCCACGAGTTGCGCAAGGTCGCGCCCCAAAGTAGCAGGGTCGCAGGAGACATAGTGGATGTGCGCGGGGGAAAGTTTCTTGAGGTGAGCGAGCGCTTCCGTCTCCACGCCCGCGCGCGGCGGATCGATGACAACAAGGTCAGGCGTCTCATGCCAGCGAGAAAGAAATCCCTCCGCCGTGACGTTGCGCGAAGAGGGAGACGCGCCGCCGCTCTGTTTCAAATTGGTTTCGAGGTCCTTGGCGGCGGCCAAATTCGATTCCACACCGATCACGCGCTCGAACTGCTTTGTCAGAGCCACGGTAAACAATCCCACGCCCGCAAATAAATCGAGCGCCAGGCGACCGCGGGCTTTGCCGATCACAGCGTCGACCAGCGGTTCAACCAGAAAACGATTGACCTGAAAGAAGGAAAGGTGACCCACGCGGTATTGGGCGCCGCCTGCCGCATAAGTCAGATAGCCGGGCCCTGCTAGGTGGAAATTATCAGCCCGTCGATCCTGGATCAGAATCGATTCAACATTTGGCACGGCTTCGCGTAGGGCAGCCGCGATGGATTCGGGAGAATCACCAAGCCGTTCCGCCGAAAGATTCAGAAGAATCTTTTCGTCGCTGGAATCGGCGAAGGCCTCGATTTCGTCGATTGCCGACAGGACTTTGCCCTGCGAGACTAACTGGCGCAGCCTGGAAAATGTGTCGGCGAGCCGCGGCGAAAGAATCGCGCATTCCGTCACGGCGCAAAGTTTCGTGCTTCCCATCTCGAAATAGCCGATCCCCGCGCTTCCCGCTGCACCCTCCTGATTCGCTCGCAGTTTCCATTGCGCTCGATTGCGATATCCGAACGGGGGCGATGCTTGCGTCTCGATGGCGCCTGTCCACTGGATGCGTCCGATACGCCCGAGCGTCTCGCGAAGAATTTCCGCCTTGTACCGCAGTTGCGCTTCATACGGCATGTGCTGATATTGGCAGCCGCCGCAGCGTCCAAAGTGGGGGCACGGGGCGGGCACGCGCTCCGTCGAAGGTTCCACGACGCGTTCCAGCCGTCCGCGAATGAATTTCTTCTTCCGCGCGGAAGATTCAATCTGAACGAGCTCTCCCGGGAGGACCAGAGGGACAAACACGGTGTGGCCGTCGTGATGCGCCAGGCCGTCGCCGCCATACACAAGTTTTTCTATTCGAACTTCCATTCGGGTCGCTTTCCGTTGCGGGGGGTGTGATCCTCGGCCGGGGGCCTCAGGTCAGGTAGAACAAACTCAGGCGAGGAAGATTATAGCGCTCCCAGAGCCGTTTCTGCATGTATTGCCGCTCGAGCTGCGCAAGTTGCGCGGAGTTCATTTTTCGGCGGTAGGGCGCGAGTTGATGGTCCATGTCGCGGCGGATATCGAGGAGAAATTCTTCCGGCGCGCCGGAAGTCAGCGCGGCGGTGAGTTTTTCTTCGACGACGGTCAGCCGCCGCTCCAGGTCCTCCAGATCCAGCACGCCTGGAGATTCCACGAGTAGCGACAATTCCGCAAGTCGCGCGCGCGTTTCTTCCACACGCGAAGCGAGCTCCGGCTGAGCCGCGCGCACGGCCGCGGCCGCTGCCAAAAGGCGTTCGACATTTCTGTTGAAGAACATCCGCAAGGCTTCCCGCGAAAATGTTTCTTCCGCTTTTTGCGCGGTTGTCGCGACGGGGCCCGTGCCGGCGGCGGTTTCCTTTTCTTCTTCCGCGGCATCGAGCACGGCATCGACGCAGTAGGAGAGGCTCTTCAATTGCCGTCCACCGGCGGCGCGTCGCGACCGCGCATAGCTTTCAAAGGCACGGTCGATTCCTTTCAGTACTGCGGAGAGCGGAATGCCCGCCTTCTGCCACGTCTCGACAATGGCCCAGTCCAGCGGCGAAACCAGGAGATGCGCGCCGCGCTTCTGCCAGAAATATTCCTCGATTTCGGTGAAATAATTGAAGTAATTCAGCTCGGCCATTGCTTCGTGGGAATTCAAGATTGGGTTTTTCTTTCCTTCGCGGCGGAAAGTGGAACGGGCGCTTTTTCGGGACCGCCCACGGATGTGCGCTTCGCCGTTTGGTTCCGCTCCCACACGATCCGAAGACCCTCGAGCGTGAGAAATTCGTCGATGATTTCGATGTGCCGCGAAGCCCGCGCGATCAAGGGCGCTTGCCCTCCGGTCGCAATCACGCGCGCCGTTTCACCGATCACGCTCTTAATGCGCGTGACGATTCCGTCCACCATGTCCGCGTATCCGTAATACAGGCCGGACTGCAGCGACTGCATCGTGTTCGTGCCGATAATTTTTCCGGGATCCTTGATCTCGACGCGGAACAAACGGGCGGCGCGCGAGAAAAGCGCTTCGGCCGAGATGCCGATGCCGGGAGCAAGCACTCCACCCATGTACTCGCCGCGCGCGGAGACCACGTCAAAATTAATCGCCGTCCCGAAATCCACGACGATGCACGGACCGCCGTATTTCGTAAACGCCGCGACGGCGTTTACGATCCGGTCCGCGCCCACTTCCTGCGGATTGTCGTACAGAACGGGCATGCCGGTTTTCACGCCCGTCTCAATGAACAGGGCCTTCACGCGAAAATACCGCTCGGACATTTCCTCGAGCGTGGAATTGAGCGGCGGCACAACCGAGCTGATAATCACGCCGCTGACCGACGACGGATCGATTCCCGCCAGAGTAAAAAGTTCTCTTGCGAGGATGCCGTATTCATCGACCGTCTGGTCGCGCGCCGTCGTAAGCCGCCAGTGCGCCACGAGTTCAGCGCCGCGGAAAAATCCGAGAACCGTATTCGTGTTTCCGACATCCAGAGTCAGCAGCATCAATCCGCCTCGGAAAGTGTTCCCGCAATCACCGGCAAGATTCGTCCGTCGTCGCGCCTCACGCGCAGAAGCCCCCCGGGTTCGAGTCCTTCCGTCGTGCCGGTGTAGGTTTCGGTTGCAGTTTCGATCCGCACGCGCTTTCCCTGCGCATAGCTTGAAACTTCGGAAAAACGCGCCACGATCGCTTCCGGCCCTTCACTTACGAAGCGATTGTAGTAGGAGTCGAGGCGCCGCAGCAACCGCGCGACGATTTCGACGCGAGATTGTGCGTGTTTGGTCTCGATGCGCAGGGATGTGGCAATCTTGGATAATTCCTCTGGGATCCGATCGTGATTCACATTGATGCCGATTCCCACGGCCACGAAATGAATTTGGTCTTGCTCCGCGTTCATTTCGGTCAGGATGCCGCAGAATTTCTTGCGGCCGAAGAGTAAATCGTTCGGCCAGCGCAGGTCGGGCGCAAGGCCGGTCTGCTCCAGAATGGCCTCGCGAACAGCAAGCCCCGCTACGAGCGTGATGAGGGGAGCTTGCTGCGGCGAAATGGGCGGGCGCAGCAGCACGGTCATGTAGATGCCGTTGGTCTTTTCAGAGTGCCACGTGTGCCCGGCGCGGCCGCGCCCCGCCGTCTGCTCCTCGGCGATGACGATAGTTCCGTGCGGTTCCCCGCGCTCTCCAAGCGTCATTGCGACGGAGTTGGTCGAGTCAATTTTAAAGAAATGGTAGACGCGTTTTCCGAGCGGCCCCGGATGCAGCCGCCTGTGGAGCAGCTTCGGAGCGAGGATATCGGGCACCTCTTCGATCTGATAGCCGGTTCGCGGATGGCCCTTCACGCGGACGCCTAGAGCGCGCAGTTTTTGAATCCAGCGCCAAACGGTGAGGCGCGTTTCGCCTATTTCGCGGGCGATTTTCGCGCCGCTGATGACGATCATCGCGTTGTCGGAGAGCAACGCGAGCAGCGCGTCGATTCGGCGATCGGTCGTACCCGGAAAAGTTGAGTGCGCCATGAAAGTTTTGAAAGAGCATTCTTACCGATGCTAAGCCGGCTGCGTGAGAACTTTAAGTTCGGATCGTCATCGGCTAAACAGTTTGCGGATAGTGTCGAGTAGCACATGCACTCTTGGCTGTGCGGTTTTGTGAGCCTTACACGCAAGCTGCCAATCTAGCGACAATCGCAAAACCCGCACAGCCAAGAGTGCCTGTGCTACTAAAACCTGCTCTCAATCGACTTTTTCCGCAAGCTGTTTAGCTGCTGGCCTGTTCGAAATTGAGTTGCCACACGGACTCTAAAGCCTTTCGAGCTGCGCGAGCCGCTCTCCCAACTTGTCAAATTCCGTGCGGCGTTCGGCGAGCGTCGATTCGAGGCCCTTCACGATGTGCTCGGGCGCGCGGCTGCGAAATGTCTCATCCTCCAGGCGCACCTGCTTCGACGCGATGTCTTTTGTGAGGCGATCCAGTTCCTTTCGCAAACGCGAAAGTTCCGCCTGAACGTCAAACGCCGCCTCGTAAGGAATGAATAGCTCAAAATCTTTTGTCGAGCGCACGACGCCTTTTGTCGAATCGAAAGGCGGCTCGGCAAAGGTAAGGGAAGCGAGGTTGGCAAGCCGCAAGATCGTTTCGAGGCTGCGTTCGACGACGGACTGCACTGCAGGCGTCGCCGGGCCCAGTTGAGCGGGAAGTTTTGCTTTTTGATCGAGCTTCATTTCCGCGCGAATGTTGCGCGCCGAAGAAATGATTTCCTGCAGCAAAGCGACGCGTTCCTCGGATGTAGCGTCAATTCGTTCGGCATGCGGCTCTGGGAAACGGTCGAGGGCGATCGAGCGCGCGCCTTCCCGCTGAGGCAACTGGTGCCACAATTCCTCGGTCAGAAACGGCATGAACGGGTGAAGCAGCCGCAGGGCGCTCTCGAAGGCCGCGAATAAATTCTTCCAGGTAGCCGCCGATTTCGATCGGTCGGGCGAAAGTAATTCCGGCTTCACCCATTCGATGTACCAGTCGCAGAAGTCGCCCCAAAAAAAGTGATAGACGACGTGCGCCGCCTCATGAAACCGGAAATGTTCGAGCGCATCGTTCACCTGCGCCGTCGCGCGAGCGAGGCGGGAAAAAATCCAGCGGTCGATGAGCGCCACTTCGCCGCCCGCGGCATAGGGCGCGGACGCGCGCACATCGGGAGACGCCAGGGCCTCCAGCGTTTCGCCGCCCGCCGTTTCGTATTTGTCCAAGTTCATGAACACGAATCGTGCGGCATTCCAGATCTTGTTGGCAAACGCGCGGTAGCTCAGGATGCGGTCCTCGGACAAAACGATGTCGGTCCCGGGCGCGGCCATGCTCGCCAGCGTGAAGCGCATCGCGTCGGTCCCGAATTTTTCGTTGAGCTCGACCGGATCGATTCCCGTTCCTTTCGATTTCGACATCTTCTGGCCTTCCGCGTTGCGCACGAGCGAGTGAAGGCAAACCTGCCGGAAGGGAACATTCCCAGTGAATTTCAGGCCCATCATGATCATCCGGGCAACCCAGAAAAACAGAATGTCGTAACCGGTGATGAGCAGGCTAGTGGGATAATATTTCCGATAGTCGGGCGTATCGTCCGGCCAGCCCATTGTGGAGAACGGCCACAGCGCTGAACTGAACCATGTTTCGAGCACATCGGGGTCTTGCGTCAGTTTTCCCGAACCGCACTTCGTGCATTTTGACGGCGTCTCGCGCGCGACGATAATTTCCTTGCAGTCGCCGCAATACCAGGCGGGAATCCGATGTCCCCACCAGAGCTGGCGCGAAATGCACCAGTCGCGAATATTGCGCATCCACTCGAAATATTCGGTGCGGCGATTTTCCGGCACAATTTCAACGTCGCCGCGTTCCACCGCCGCAATCGCGGGCTCGGCCAGCGGCTTCATTTTCACAAACCACTGCGTCGAAGCGCGCGGCTCGATAATCGTCCCGCACCGGTCGCACGTCCCGACCGCGTGTGTGTGGTCGGCAATTTTTTCGAGCAGGCCCGCTGATTCCAGGTCCGCGACCACGCGTTTCCTCGCCTCGAATCGGTCCAGGCCGGCATAGGGACCCGCCGCGGCGCTCATTTTCGCGTCGTCGGTCATGACGTCGATTTCGGGCAGGTTGTGGCGGCGTCCGATTTCAAAGTCGTTCGGATCGTGCGCAGGGGTGACTTTCACCGCGCCGGTGCCAAACTCGCGGTCCACGACAAAATCGTCCACGATGGGGATTTCGCGGTTCATCAGCGGCAGCAAGACCATCTTGCCAATCAGATGCTGGTAGCGCGGGTCGCTCGGATGAACGGCCACGGCCGTGTCTCCCAGCATCGTTTCGGGCCGCGTGGTGGCCACGACGACGGATTCGTTCGTCCCCACAATCGGGTATCGAATGTGCCAGAGGTGGCCCTGTCGCTCTTCGTGAACGGTTTCGAGATCGCTGATCGCGGTGCGGCATTGCGGGCACCAGTTCACGATGTAATGGCCGCGATATATCAGGCCATCTTCGTATAGGCGCACGAAGACTTCGGTAACGGCGCGCGACAACTCCGGCGAGAGCGTGAAACGCTCGCGCGTCCAGTCGCAGCTTTCGCCGAGCTGGAGCATTTGCCGCGTGATCGTCCCGCCGGATTCGGCCTTCCATTCCCAGACCTTTCGTTCGAACGCTTCGCGGCCCAGATCGCGGTAATTGATGCCTTGCGCGGCAAGCTGGCGCACCACGACGCGCTGCGTCGAAATTCCCGCGTGGTCGGTCCCGGGCAGGTACAGCGTGTTGTAGCCCTGCATACGGCGCCAGCGCGTAAGGATATCGATCTCGGTGTGGTCGAGCATGTGGCCGATGTGCAGCGACCCGGTCACGTTCGGCGGCGGGATGACGATGGAAAAAACCGGGCCGGGCGCGTTCACGTCGGCGCGAAACAGGTTTTCCTCCGCCCATTTTTTCGCCCACCGTTGCTCGATCAGTTGCGGCTCGTAAGCCTTGGGAATCTCTCTCGGCATGTTCTCCAGACCTGTGGTCAAGAGGATTACTATACGGACGCTCGCGCAGAGGGTCAAATGCGTCTTCCCGGGGCGCAAGGTGAAGCAATTTACTGGGTTTTGAAAAGGAGCAGCCGAGAGATTGAGTTTCTAGCGTTTCTCGATTTCACGGTGGACGAGCGCTTGAACGATCGGCCGCAAGAATTCCTTGGTGATGATCTCCACCACTTGCGGGCGCATTTTATCCAGTATGCGCTGTACGACAGCCTCAACCAAGGCCGGGTCCGGCGAAGCAGGCGGCGCGGAGTTTGCCGACGCGGGTTGCGCATTTGCCGCAGTTGCCGGAGGGACCTGCGCGACTGAAGCGGGCGCGGGTTGGGCGCTTGCGGGGGGCATGGCGACAGGAGCGGACGCGGGCTTAGGTTTTTCCGCAACAGGTTCGATTGGTTTGGTCTGGAGGCTTGCGGCCAAATCGGCCCAATCTTGCATAGGAATCGAACGCGCCGTATCTTCGGCGCTTTGCGCCAGAGGCTTGAGGGACGGTTGCGGTTTGAGAGGGTCTGGAATCTCGACGGCGATTTTTGCCTGCGGTTGCGCGGGCTGCGCCGCGCGCGAAGGCGCCTGCGGCTGCGCCGGAGCTGAAATCGATACCGAAGCGGGGGGCACGACCGGAGCGGAGGATTGCGGCACAAGTGGTTCCGGTGCGGGTTTTAGATTGTCTGCTTCGTTTGCATCAATGTCATCAGCGGAGTCTGTAATTGCCGCGCTCCATTCCGGAGCTGCCTCTGGGATTTCCTCAGTGTGCGGGGAAGGAGCTGTGGCCATCCACTCGATTGGATTGGCGGCAAGGTCTTCCGGCTTTCCGGCTTCCACCGTCAGCGAAGCTTGCGAGGCCGCATCTTGCACGAATGACGCTGACGATTCCACAATCGTGGAAGGTTGGCCAGCCTCTTCATCTTTTTGGTCCCGCACCAGCTCAAACGGCTCTACCGGCTGCAGGAAGTCGGCTTCCTCGTGAGCGGGCTTGGCCTCCTCGTCCGGCTTCCATGCGCGCACTGGAATGCTGGATGAAATATCCCCTTCGGCCCCCGAATTTTCTTCCTCGGCCTCCGGTTCGGGCTCTTCCGTTTTCCAGAAAATCGGGTCTCCCAGGGATGCATCGCGAGAACTCGTCAGGATTTGTTCGTCGTCAACAGGCTCGATCACTCCCGTTCCTGTTCCTGCCGGTTCCTTCGCAGGGGTCTCCAAAAGCTGCCCAAATGCGATCGGGCGTTCCCCCTCGCCGAAAGACAGGCGGTCAGCGGGCGGCCGCAATTCCTCCTCGGGCAATTCTTCCGCTGTTTCCGGGGCGGAGGGATGCTCCACTGCGGTTACGCCGCCAGCCTTGCCTTGCACGGAAACCGCAGGCTTTGAAGCCGTTACGGACACCAACCGGTCACCCAGAGTGCGATCCAGCAGCGTTTTCACCATCGTCATCAGAGGGTCCGGCGGAACGAATGGCTTCTTCAGAATTCCGTCCGCGCCGACGCGCTGCGCCTCGCGTTCATCCAGAGGATCAAACGCTCCCACCAGCAGCACAACCGGCACGTGCGAGAAGCGCGAATCCTTCTTGACGTATTCGCAGACCTCATACCCATTTCGCACGGGCATGAAAATGTCGGCCAGGACGAGGTCGGGCAAAACATCGGCGAGCTTCCTGATGGCTGCGTCGCCATTATTTACCGCAACCACCTCAATACCCAGTTCGGTCAAGGCGAGGGTTACCGTCTTTTGGACGTTGCTATTATCGTCGGCTACCAGGATCTTTGCCACGTGCCGTCCTCCCGATTACAGCGGGCGCAAATATGGCTCTTTACCTAAGGGCACAATAAACCCTAGACCATTCGTAACATCATGATCCCGGTGAGTCAATATAGACTGGATAGGCGTGTGTCTGAATGGACTAGTCGGCCTCAGGAGCGGCAATCGATCCGAGGAGGACTTCCGGGCAAATTAAGGGAATCAGGCTAAAACGGGATGAGCTTATGGAAACCACTCTTTTTCTTGCTGGTAGATTCCTGACTCGAATCGGCGGCTGGCGTTGCGGGAGTCGTAGTGCTTACGGGTTGCGTGGTGCTGGAATCACTTGAGGTGCTAGCCGTGGGTTGTGTTGAGTCCGTCGCCGTCGTCGCGGGAGCCGCATCCGCTGCGGGCGCAGTCGCGGCCGGCTGCGGGAGGGCATCCGGACTTCCCGGCGTTACGGTTTCCACCGTGGCTGTGCTTCCTACGCTGGAGGTTGGAGCCGCGGCGATTGTTGGCTGCAATCCAAAGCCGATGGTCTCATCGCCGGATTCGCTCGCGGGGGTCATGGTCGGAGCGCCGCTACGTGCCGCAGTTGAGACGTCCGGGCCTGTCTTCAGAAAGCCCATCGTTCGCTTCACCATCCCCGGTCGGCCGGTCAATTGTTCCTTTTGCATTCGTGCGAGCGCTGTAGGATCGGGCGGAGGAACCGGGACGCCAAATTTGACGAGTTTATTCTTTGCATCGCCTGCGAGAGAAGAAAGCGGATAATCTTTTACGATCCTGCTGTAATACCGCGCGGCAATTTCATTGTGCTCGCCCTTTTCGTAGATCTGCCCGAGCATCCAGTTGGCTTGATCCGCCTGGCTATAGAGGGGATAGCGATTTGTCAATTCGATCAAGCGGGCTCCCGCAGCCCTGTAGGCGGTGCGCATGTAATAAAAGCTGGCAACACTGAAATTGCCTTCCGCCAAAACTTCCTGGACGTTGCGTAGGTACTGCTCGGCCTGGGGAAGGAGAGAGCTGTTGGGATATTTTTCCAGGAACGTTTGGAATTCGGCTTCCGCTTGCACGGCCTCCGCGTGGTCGCGGTCCGGCTTTTCCATCTGCCGGTAATGCGCCATTGAGATCTGCAGCTGGCAATTAGCCGCCTCGTCGAGGAAAGGGAAGAACGTGATGAAATCCTTGCATTCCACGATGGACTGCTTGAGCCCCGCGGTTCCTCCCTCTTTGTAGTAGGATTCCGCGATCGCCAGCTTCGCCTTGGCCAGGAATTCGCTGTCCGGGTAGGTATTGATAAGGGTTTGCAAAGCCAGGCGGCCGACGGAGTAACGCCCGTGCTTGATGTCATTGGTGGCCTTTGTGTAAAGGACCTTGTCGGGCTCGACGGAAGTTCCGATAACCGGCGCTACGTTCTTCTTACCAGCACACCCGGCGAGCAGCGTCGCTCCGAATGCCACGAGACAAATTGTTCGTCCAGGTTTCAACTTTATTCTTTTCTCCGACAGCCTCAAACTTTTTGTGCCAGCGCCCCGTCGGCCGTTTGCTTCATCGCGCGCACGGCTTCCGCGGCATCGGGGGTGTGAAAAATGGATGTTCCAGCAACCAGAATTTCGGCGCCGGCTCGAACCAGTTCCGCCACGTTTTCCGGGCCGACTCCCCCATCCACTTCGATCCGGAAAGAAAGATTATAGCTCTCTCGAATTCGTTTTAGCTCGCGAATCTTTCCGAGAGCCCCGGGAATAAATTTTTGCCCGCCGAATCCCGGATTTACCGACATCACCAGGACATGATCCACTTTCCCGAAGATTTCCGAAAGCGCGGCCACGGGCGTCGCCGGGTTAATCACGGCGCCCGGCTGGCATCCGTGCTCCCGAATCATCGAGAGCGCCCGGTCCAGGTGCGGTGTGGCTTCCTCGTGAATGGAAATCATGTCGGCGCCCGCCTCGGCAAATGCCTGGATGTACAGCTCGGGATTCTCGATCATCAGATGCACGTCCAGGGGTAGCCGGGTTGCCTTGCGCAATGAAGTTACTACGGGAACGCCGATGGAGATGTTCGGCACGAAATGCCCGTCCATTACATCGACATGGAGCATTGCCGCGCCGCCGCGTTCCACCGCGCGAATCCCATCCCCCAGGCAGGAGAAGTCCGCAGCGAGGATGGACGGAGCAATTTCAACGGGATAAGTCACAATCTCTCCGCGGACATCTTACCAGATTCACGCTTTTGGTTGCACCGTGCCTCAGAAACGGAAAATCATCTGGGGCAACCTGCGAAATTCCTACTGTGCCACAACCAACTCGATGGCTGTATCGCTCGTTATTTTGGAACCCGGTTCGGGTGTCTGCCCCGTGATCGCGCCTTTCGGCCACTGCGGGGAGGGAAGAAACGTAGTTTTTGACAGCTTGATCCCGGCCGAAGTGAGCAGCCGATCCGCTTCCTGCAGAGGCATACCCACAAACCACGGCATAATGTAAGAAGCCGGCGACTCTCCTTGCGCCACGAGCAAATCGACCCGCGGGCTTGCCGCCCGCGTTCCCGGTAGCGGGGTCTGCTGCAAAATCGTGTCGGACAGGATGGCCGGAGACGCGTACGTGGTTACTTCTCCCAGTTGCAGGCCTACCTGCAGCAATTGGATGCGCGCTACACGAAGGGATTCTCCCATTAGCGAAGGAGTGGTCACATTTTGCGGGCCCAGGCTGAGGACGACGTGCGCGTTCTGGGAAACCTTCATACGCTCGCCTTCGGGAGGACTTTGCCGTGCAACGGCATTTGCCGGCAGATCGCTATAGACCCGATCGACGACTTTTAATTGCAGCCCGCGCCCCTGCAGAATGGCTTGCGCATCGGCCGAGCTCTTGCCGACAAGATTGGGCATGGTCACTTCGCGGCCCTGAATCGCGAATCGCATCGCCGTCACCGCACTCAGAAACGCCGCCGCTGCCAGGATGAAAACCAGCAGCCCCACACGAAATAACCATTCGATACGCTCGCGAAGACTCATCGATTCACCGCGTTCAATCTAGCACGCGCGGCCTGAGCCTTCCAGAGCGGCGGGAGAAAAAATATTTCACCACGGAATACACAGAGGACACAGAGAGGAGATGAAAATTCCGTTGAAATTTAAAGTATCCACAGTATTTCTCCGGTTTTCTCTGTGCCCTCTGTGCTCTTTGCTTCGTGATCTCCGGGTTAAGCCTTTGGATTCCGTCTTTCGATCACGGCGGCAAAAAATCCATCCGTCCCATGCTCTGGCGGAAAAGTCCGGAAGAAGCCGTCCGCGGAAACAACGCTCTCTATGCGCACTGACTCCTGCAAGAAGCTCTCGATGACTATTCGCGGATCGGCGATTTGAAAAGCGTCCCCCAACGCGCCCAGAACTTCGCGGACGACGAATTCGTTCTCCTCCGGCTCGAGCGAACACGTGGAGTACACCAGCCGTCCGCGCGGCGCCAGATGAGGAAGTGCGTTTCGCAGCAAGCGTGCCTGGCGGTCATGCAGATCGCGAAGGTCTTCAGCCAGGAGCTTCCACCGAATCTCCGGATGCCGGGCGAGCGTGCCCGTGCCGGAGCAGGGAACGTCGACCAGAATGCGGTCGAACGCGCGCTCGAATGGAAGCGGTTGCTCTCCGTCCAGAACGATCGCCTCCACGTTTCGAACGCCGGCGAGTTCGAACCGCTCCTTCATGGCGCGCACACGATGCTCGTGGAGATCCGCGGCGATTACGTGGCCCTGCGCTCCGGCCGCTCGTGCCAGGAGCAGGGTTTTGCCGCCCGGCGCGGCGCACAGATCGAGAACGCTATTGCCAGGATCGGGCGCCACAAGGAGCGCTACCGCCTGGGAAGCCTCGTCCTGGATCGCTACCCAGCCGCAGCGCACGGCTTCGCTCGCAGCGGGGTTTCCTGCCTCCAAAACCCAGGCGTCACGCAGCAATCGTCCCGGTTGGACGTGACATCCAGTCCGCTGGAGCGACAGCGTGGCATCCTCGCGACGTTGCGGATCGAGCAGGTACCCTGAAAGGTTGGGGACACGATTGTTCGCCTGGAGCAGGCTGCGCGTCCGCTCTTCACCATAGATTCGAAGCCATCGCTCGACAATCCAAGTGGGATGCGAATATTGGATTCCAATCCGGTCTGCGAGAGGGACGTCCGCCGGAAAGAGCCGGGCGACGGCATCGGCCGGCGAATTTCCGGGGGACGGTTCCTTGGCGGCCTTGCGCAGGATCGCGTTCACCAGAGAAGACGCGGACCGTTTCCGCGCCCGCTTGACCAGTTCAACCGATTCGTGAACGGCGGCGCGCGCGGGGACGCGGTCGAGAAATAGAAGTTGGTAGACGCCCAATCGGAGGGCGATCCGAACCTCGACGTCGGCCGTATTCGCAGGCTTTTGTCAAGTAGCGGTCGATGACGAAATCGAGCAGTCTCTGCCAGCGCAAGACGCCAAGCGCCAGTTCGGTGGCGAGGCCAGCATCCTCGGTCCTCACCGTGCCGTCAAGCTCGGCGCGCAGCACATCGTCCGCGTACGCATTTTGTTTCGCGACGCGCAGCAGGACATCGAACGCAATTGTTCTGGCTCTCGAAATACTCATAGGTGAGCATGACACTATACAACGGTGGGGAAGGGAACCCAGGCCAAATACGAGGCCAATTCATGGCGAATTCTCCGCTCCCGGACACGTTTAACAATAAACAGTAAGTCATACTGTAGATTTATTTACTTACTTATGTGAATAGAGTAGGATATTAGGCTATGAAGACTACAAATAAAACGGACATGATTCGGTTCACCGTGAAAGGGCAGGTGGTTATTCCCAGCTGGTTGCGGAAGGAGTTTGACATCGAGGAAGGAACGCGTGCGATGGTCTACCAGGAGGGAGACGCGATCGTGCTGAAGCCGATCACGCCCAGGCATATCAGGAACCTGCGCGGTTCTTTGAAGGGATCGGGCGTGTTGA
This sequence comes from uncultured Acidobacteriota bacterium, assembly GCA_963833595.1. Classification (GTDB taxonomy): domain Bacteria; phylum Acidobacteriota; class Terriglobia; order Acidiferrales; family UBA7541; genus Palsa-360. The sequence goes on from CAWHYM010000023.1 coordinate 202,627, forward strand.
AATCGCTAATGGAAGACCGCAAGCACGAGCGGGAACTCTAATATGGCCGTCAAAGTCTTGGACAGCTGGGCGCTGATCGCGTTTTTCGAAGACGAACCTGCGGCCGAACAGGTCGAAAACCTCCTGGTCAAGGCGGGGGCCGGTACGCACAAGCTGCTACTCTCTGTGGTCAACTGGGGCGAGATCTACTACAACACCATGCGCGAAGTGTCCCAGGAAGCCGCGGAGCAGACAGCGAAAGAAATGGCCGGTTTGATGATCGAGATCGTTGGTGTGGACGACAAGAATCTGGAGTTGGTACGCCAGGCCGCCATCTATAAGGCCACAAGGAAATTGTCATACGCAGATGCGTTTGCCGCCGCGCTGGCGAAGATCAGAAACGCTGAACTTGTGACTGGCGATCGCGAATTTAGGCAGGTCGAGGACGAGATCAAAATTGGGTGGTTGAGGTGAAGGCCGCACAATCCGGCAGTTCTTAATCAAACGAAGCCGTCGCCCGGAGTGAGACGCGCGCCGTTCGCAAATTCACGCGCGGAGATTTTCTTGCGCCCTTCGACTTGTACGGATTCGAGTCGCAGAAGTGTCCCTTCGCCGCACACGACATAAAATTCTTTTGTGGAATCAATAATCTCTCCGGGCATGATGCGCGTCCACGCTGCGCCGTTCGTTCCAGGATGGCCCCAGAGGTGGCACTGTTTGTTCTCGAAACGTGGCTGTACGAGCCGGGCCAGGGAGCGAAGCCGCGCATGCGGTTGTAAATCTGCTGCGCGGTTCGTCCCCAGTCAATGCGCCCGTCTTCTTTTTTTAGAATCGGCGCGTAGGAGGCGCTTTTCTCTTCCTGCGGAGCCGGAGAAATCTCTCCGCGATCGAATCGCAGAAGCGACTCGGCGATAAGTTCCGCGCCGATAGCGCTCATGCGCGCGGCAAGCTCCGGCGCAGTTTCGTCCGGCCCGATCTCGACCTCGCGGCGCAAAAGCGTTGGCCCGGTATCCATTCCCGCGTCGATTTGCATGGTAGTGAGCCCGGTGACGGTTTCGCCATTGGCAATGGCCCAGTGGATCGGCGCGGCGCCGCGATAATGGGGGAGCAAGGACGCATGCAAATTGAGCCACCCAAGGCGGGGAATCGTTAAGAGCCTGGCGGGAATAATCTGGCCGTACGCAATAATCACGACGGCATCGGGCGCGACGCGTTTCAAAAAGTCTTGCGATGATTCAGACTTAATCGTTTCGGGTTGATAGACGTGCAGTCCAATTTCGAGGGCTGCTTCCTTTACCGGCGAGCTGCTGACGTGCTGGCCGCGGCCGCGCGGCCGGTCCGGTTGCGTGATGACTGCTTCCATCGAAAATTCCGGACGCTCCGCGAGCCGCCGGAGGGAGGGCACTGCAAATTCCGGCGTACCACAAAAAACGATGCGCAGGGCAGCCATCGCAGGGATAGGGAATTACCAGTCGCCGGTCTTCCGCAATTTGCGGATCCGGCGCTTGATCAGGTCTCTCTTGAGCATGCTGAGGTGCTGAACAAAAAGGATGCCGTCGAGATGGTCGATCTCGTGGCAAAAGGCGCGGGCCAGCAGCCCCTCACCGCGCATTTCATAGACCTCGCCCTTCAAATTTTGCGCGCGCACGGTCACATACGCCGGGCGCAGCACATTTCCACGGAACCCGGGCAGCGAGAGGCACCCTTCCTCTTCGCGCTGGTCTCCTTCCACGTGGATGATCTCGGGATTCGCAAGCACCAGCTTTGCTTCGGGATTTTTCCCAACGCTCACGTCAATCACTGCAAGCCGTTTCGATAGTCCGATTTGCGTTGCGGCGAGGCCCACGCCCTGGGCCACGTACATGGACTCGAACATGTCCTCGCAAAGCTTCGCGAGATCGTCGTCAAATTTCTCCACAGGCTTGGTCGGCGATTCCAGCACAGCCGCCCCGTATTTCGTAATTGGGTAAATCATCTCAGCTCTTCACTCGATTCTTTGGAACCACGGATGCACTCGGATGAACACGGATAGGGAATAGGAAGACAAAAAGCAAATCGATTGGAATGCTTTTCCGCACCCAAACTCACAGACAGTTCGATCACTTCGCGTGTTCGATTCAAAGCACCAATCTCCGATATTGAAGTTTCGAGCGGCCAAAATTTATCAAGAGACCGATATGCAGACCACTCGCCTTGAGCATAGTTAAGTAATTGTGCCTCGTGCACTGGGTCCAGGGCGGCGACAGCCTTACATTCGACGATCACCTTTCCGGTTACCACCAAATCCGCCTGGTAGTCTCCCACTACGGCCCCTTCATACCGGACCGGAAAGGCTCTTTGGCTCTCAACCGCGAGGCCGCACTTCCGAAGTTCTATGGACAAGGCATTCTCGTACACTTTTTCGAGGAACCCGGCACCGAGCGTATTCTGCACTTTGAAGGCGGCGCCGAGGATCTTTTCAGTAATCTCGCCTTCCACTAAGATTGAAGAAGAAATCGGTTTTGAATCTGTGTTCATCTGTGTGCATCCGTGGTTTCAAAACTCCTTCAGTTGCCGCAAGTATCCGTCGAAATTGCGGCGCATCTCGCCGAGCGAGTCGCCACCGAATTTCTCTACCATCGCTTGCGCGAGCACTATCGAAACCATGGCTTCGCCCGCAACTCCGCCGGCCGGAACGACGCACACGTCGGAGCGCTCGTATGCGGCGGAAATGGGCCGCTTCGTCACCATGTCAACCGTGCCGAGGGGGGTTCGCAGCGTCGAAATCGGTTTCAGGTAGCCGCGCACGATAACGTCTTCGCCGTTAGTGATGCCTCCCTCGAGCCCCCCGGCGCGGTTCGATGCGCGCGTGAATTGTTTGGCGGTCGGGTTGTATCCGATCTCGTCCATGACTTCGGAGCCGTAGGAAGTGGCTGCCGCGATTCCCGCGCCGATTTCAACGCCCTTCACCGCCTGAATCGACATAACGGCCTGCGCCAGCCGCGCATCGAGTTTTTCGTCCCACTGCGCGTGAGAGCCGAGGCCTGTGACAACGTTGTGCGCCACAACTTCGAAAATGCCTCCCACCGTGTTCCCGGCGCGATGCACGACGTCAATTTCGCCTTTCATTTGGGCTTCCGTCTCGGCGTCAACGCAGCGCAACGGCGAATCCAGATTCTGGCAGATGGCCTGAATCTCACTCCAGGCAGCAGCCCGCGACAGACGTGCCTTGCCGACAGCGACCACATGGCTCAGCACGTCGCATTCGAATTGGCGCAACAACAGCTTGGCAATCGTGCCCGCCGCCACGCGCGCAGCAGTCTCGCGCGCCGACGCGCGCTCCAGGATGTACCGCGCATCATGGAGATTGAATTTCATGGACCCGGCCAGGTCCGCGTGGCCCGGGCGAGGCGCGGTCAAACGCCGCTGGGCGCTCTCGGAGTCCGGAATATTTTCAACGGAGAGGGCCTTTTCCCAGTTCGCCCAGTCGCGATTATCGATACGCAGAGCGATGGGCGCACCGATGGTTTGCCCATGCCGCACGCCGGCCAGGAATTCGACGCGATCTTTTTCGATTTTCTGGCGCCCGCCGCGGCCATAGCCCAGTTGCCGCCGGTGCAGTTCTCGCTGCACGAATTCGAAGTCGATGGGCACACCCGCGGGCACGCCGCTGATCCAAGCAATCAGCGCCTGGCCGTGTGATTCCCCCGCAGTGACAAAGCGAAACATGGAAGGCTCGACATTCTATCGGACCCTGCACGGCGCGTAAAGCGATGAAAGGTGGCTCATTAGTTAGGACGGCCACTCTTGGCTGTCCCGCGGCATCACCAGGGCGTAAGCGGACAGCCAAGAGTGGCTCTCCTACTAGAGCCGATCCTACGCAAATAGTCGCCCAAGATTTTACGATGCTTGACGTCCCCGGCTGCGACCAGTACGCTGTTCCCGAACTCACCCGCGCTCGAGGGAGACCCGACGGCGACCGATGGCGACCACCGACCCCAAGCTCCTTGAGCCCAATACGATTTCGGTGACTGGGGCTCTTACGGAAGGAGCGAAGCGGTGGATCCTGCATGTGCAGGATTACGCGATGTTGTCGGCCCGGTCGGTCACGAACTTGTTTAGCCCTCCTTACTACGTTTCCGATGTTTTGGACCAGATGGACATCATCGGCGTTGGATCGCTGCCGATCGTCTTGTTGACCGGCTTTTTTATCGGCGCGGTCATGGTATTGCAAACCGCCGCGCAATTCGAAAGGTTTGGACAGACGGCGCTCACGGCGGACGTGGTTTCTCTTGCGCTCGTCCGCGAATTGGGACCGTCGATTACCGGATTGCTGGTGACGGGGCGGAACTCTTCGGGGATGGCCTCGGAATTGGGATCGATGATCGTGACCGAGCAAGTGGATGCGATGCGGGCGATGGGCACCGATCCGATCCGCAAGCTCGTGACGCCGCGCATGGTGGCGACCGTTCTGATGTTGCCGCTGCTCACAGCGATGGCGGATTTCCTGGGACTGATCGGCGGATACCTCGTCTCCTTTTTCACGCTTCGACTCGGTGCGATCACGTTCTGGACGCGGGCGATTGATGTTTTGGAATTTTCCGACCTGATGCAAGGGCTCACCAAACCGATCATTTTCGGTTTCATCTTAGCGACGGTCGGATGCTATCAAGGATTGACGGTGAAGGGCGGGACGCAAGGAGTGGGGCGAGCGACCACGCAAGCGGTGGTCACCGCTTCTGTGTTCATACTGGTCTCCAACTTCTTCCTCACGAAGTTGATGCTGTTCCTTGCCGGCCACGTTTTCTAACCGTGGTTGCAATCATCCCCGCACGGCGGACGTTTCCATCTATAATCGCTAGGATGAATGTGCCGCCGGTTCCACGACGGCGTGGACGCATCATTTCAGAATGAGCGCGACCGCAGCCAGCGAACGTGTTCTTTCCCTCGAAGACGTCAGCATTGGTTTCGACAAAGGCAACGTGCTGAATGGCCTTTCGTTTTCCGTTGCTCCCCGTGAAACTAAAATTCTAATCGGAGAGAGCGGATCTGGAAAAACGCTTATCCTGAAGCTGGCCGCGGGTTTGATTCAGCCGGATTCGGGAACGGTGCAAATGCTGGGCCACGATCTGGGCCGCATGTCGGAAAAAGAATTGCTCGCGTTCCGAAGAAACATCGGATTCGTGTTTCAGGAAGGCGCGCTGTTTGACTCTCTTACCGTCGCCGAAAACGTGGCGTACAGCCTGCGCGAAGAACGCGTGAGCGAGGAAGAGATCGAGCCGCGTGTTCGTGAATCCCTGCGGTTCGTGGAAATGGAAGACACCCTGGAAAAGCTGCCCTCGGAACTTTCGGGTGGCATGAAGCGGCGCGTTTCGATCGCCCGCGCCCTGGTCAGCCGGCCCCAGGTGGTCCTCTACGATTCTCCAACCGCGGGCCTGGATCCGGTGACTTCGCAAACGATCATCACGCTGATTCTACGGTTGCGCGACACGCAGGGTGTCACGTCGCTGCTCGCCACCCACCGCTTGCAAGACGCCTTCGGCCTTGCGAGTTACCGGTTTGACGGCCAGTCCGGCCGGGTCATGCCCGTCGCGCACAACGGAGCCTCGCGGCCTTCCGGCGCGGCGACAAATTTCGTCGTGCTTCGCGAAGGGAAAGTTTATTTCGAGGGGAGTCCGTCGGAACTAGCGGATACCCGCGACGCATATTTGCGTCGCTTTTTGTTGTAACTTGGAGGACGCTGTACGGGAATTCGATGAGGAGGAGCACCGATGGCGCAACACAAACAATTGACGTGGACCGAACTCCGAGTTGGATTGTTTGTCCTGGCTGGAGCCGTTTTGCTCGCCGTAGTCATTTTCTATGTGACAGCAGGCACTGGCGGGCTGGGGCCGAAATACCGCCTGCGCGCGTTCCTACCCGAAGTGGACGGACTGACCATCGGCGCGCCCGTCCGCGTGGACGGGGTTGAGGTCGGCAACGTGGAACAGATAGTGATTGCTGTCCGGACGCCGGGCGCGCCGGTATCGAAAGACCGGAACATTGAAGTTGATATGCGCGTTCAGAAATCTTTTCAATCGTACATCCGCACGGACTCCTTCGCCGGACTCATCACCGAGGGGCTGCTCGGCAATCGGTATGTGGACATCGACCGCGGATATGTCGGGCGCGTTCTGCAGAACGATGAGGAAATACCCGGCCGGGAAGAAAAGGCTCTTAAAGCAAGTTGTCGAGCGCAGCGCCGACCTGATGGATAGCCTTAGCTCCATCACGAAACAAGCCAGCGCCGTGCTGACGGATGTGCGGAACGGCCGCGGCTCGCTGGGCAAGTTCATGGTCGACGAGACCGCGTACAATCACCTCAATAGTTCCCTCGGAAACCTCGACCGGATGATGGCCGACATCCAGGCCGGGAAGGGAACGCTGGGAAAACTCGTCACGGATGACGAAATGTACAATCGCGTGGATTCCGTCGCGGGCCGCGTCGACAACGTTCTCGAAGCCGTCCAGAACCAACAGGGCACGCTCGGCAAGCTCGTTTACGACACGGGTATCCACGAAAGCGCGAAAAAACTGATCGACAACAGCAATGCGCTTCTTGGAGACGTGCGGGCCGGCAAAGGAACGCTCGGAAAGCTCGCTACGGACGACTCCTTGTTCGTGCAGTACAAGCAGGCGGGCGAAAATCTCGCGAGCGCAACGGCAAAACTCAATTCCAACGAAGCCACCATAGGGAAATTTTTTGAAGACCCGAAATTTTACGACAACTTCACGGGGCTTGCCGGGGACATGCGGCTGCTCGTGGGAGATTTTCGCAAGAATCCGAAGAAATTCCTGCACGTAAAATTCTCGATCTTTTAGCAAGACTGCGTGAGCAATATTGCCAGCACGCGATTTCGCGGGTTTCCAGGGCGCGCTCCCCTACCGGGAATCGGGCAGCAGAAAGAATGCGTGGAACGTGGCGGCGAGGGTCATAACCGCCCCGGCGAGAAAAATCCGGCCGGGCCGAAGATGAGCGGCCGTGGAAAGCGCAAAATAAACCCCTGCGGCAAGAAACACGCCGATGAAGGAGAGCAGATTCGCCGCGGCGATGACACCGCCTTTCTGTTCCGGCGACGGACGATGCTGGATTAACGCGTTGAGAGGAACAGCGTAGAAGCCGCCGAAAAATCCAAGCAAACCAAGATCCACTCGCACCGGCCAGATGCCGAGGCCGTGCCGCGAAACCAGAAATCCGAACACCGTCATTCCCATCGCGCCAAGAGGAACCAGGCGGTATTCGATCTTGCCGCGCGAAAAGTAGCCCGCGGCGAGGCTGCCCACACCGATGCCGATTCCCACTGCGGCCTGCAGATAGCTGATCTGCGTTTCGTCCACGCGCAGAACGTCGTGTCCGTACACGACGATCACGAATTGCAGCAGCGCGGCCAGAAACCACAGATAGGTATTGCCCGCCACGGCCCAGCCAAGAACGCGATCCCCCGCGATGATGCGAAGTTGTCCGGCAAGATCGGCGAACGGATTGGCTCGAAATCTCCGCGCAGGGTCGGCAGCAGGCACGCGCGAAATGCCGAGGCTTGTGAACAGGCCGATCATCGTGAGCCCAAGAAGAATCACGCCGGACCAAATATGACGGCCTCGAAACGCGCCGGCCAGGAATCCCGCGAACATCATCGCGGTAATGGATGCAAGAAATGTGCCGAGTTCGATGACGCCGTTTCCCCAGGAGAGTCTCTTTTCCGGGAGCAGCTCGGGCAGTAGTCCGTACTTCGACGGGCCGAACAGCGCCCCCTGCGTGCTGATCAGAAAAACGGCAGCGGCCTCCATCGTCAGATTCCCGGCGGCGAGCGCGGCCATGGCAAAAAGTCTCACGCCAATCTCAAAAAGTTTCGTGCCGATCGTGACTGTGCGCTTGCTGTAGCGGTCGGCAAAATATCCGCCCGCAAGCGAAAACAAAATGAATGGAATAGCAAACAGCGCGCCGACGAGCAGGATGAAGCGGTCGCGCACAGCCGAAGGGAAATTGCGTTCGACGATCAGGTAGATGACGAGGAACTTCAGCCCGTTATCGTTGAACGCGCCCTGAAATTGCGTGACGATCAGGCTCCAGAAGCCAAGCCGCCAGTGGGAGGCCCGCCAATTGGGGAGATGGCCGGGCGTGCGCAATTCCGGCGGGCTCCAGGTAGAGCCCGCACCCGGCGCTGAAACGCCGACGGATGCCGTTTCCGTGTTTGCAGCCGATGCGTCTTTGGGAGCGCTGGACATAGGTTGCGCGAAGGATCGCCGCGTGGATCTGGCGCCTCCTTCGTGTGATGCGCAGTGTAGACACGGAGCGCCCGTCGAGCAAGGCTTTGGCAAGCGCCGCGTGTCGTGTAGAATCTAGGACACGCCGGAGTGGCGGAATGGCAGACGCGGCGGACTCAAAATCCTAAATCTATACTTCTCTAAATCATATCAACTGACTTGCTATACAAACAAGTTATTGACATAATGCCCCGCCTCGGATACTCTTACACAACTCTTTCACACTTTGCGTTTTTCGAAAGAGCCCGGAGGTCATCCACGATGGCCGAACAATACGACCATTCTGGGCGGCAAGGTTCACGTCTACAAACGCCCGAACAGCAGCCACTGGCAGTGCTCCAGCTATTTCGCCGGCAAGAACCGCCGCACCAGCACGAAGGAAGACAGCCTCTCCAAAGCCAAGGAGATCGCCGAGGACTGGTATCTGCAACTGCGCGGAAAACTCCGCAACGGAGAAATCAAAACAGAAAAAACCTTCCGCGATGCGTCAGACCTGTACCTGCGTGAATACGACATCATCACGCAAGGGCAGCGCAGCAAAATCTACGTCGAAGGCCAGCACTCGCGGTCGCGCGTGCATCTGGTGCCGTTCTTCGGCCACATGGGCCTCTCGGAAATCACCTCCGGCAAGGTGCAGGAATACCGGATTCACCGCCATGAAGAGGCGGTGAAGAAGCGCGGCAAGCCGCCGGCCCACAACACCATGCATCAGGAGATCGTGACTCTCCGGCAGACCCTGAAAACCGCCCTCCGCCATGGATGGCTCGACCACCTTCCCGATCTTTCCGAGCCGTACAGATCATCCCCGAAAATCTCGCACCGGGCCTGGTTCTCCCCCGAGGAATACAAGAAGCTCTACGAGGCGACGAGAAAACGCGCGCATGAGCCCAGGAACGACGCGCTACAAATGGGAATCGGAACAGCTTCACGACTACGTTCTGTTCTCGGCCAACACCGGCCTGCGGCCGGACGAAGCGCGCCGCCTGCAATTCCGGGACGTGACCATCGTCGAAGACGAGGGGAGCGGCCAGACGATCCTTGAGATCGAGGTGCGCGGCAAGAGGGGTGTCGGCTACTGCAAGAGCATGACCGGCGCCGTGCGCCCGTTCGAGAGGCTCAAGGCCAGGCTCCGCCCCCCGCGCGCGTACGAAGAGCGGCAAGGACGGGGAGGGCGGCAAACCACCGATCAGAACGGCTCCGCGACCATGGCGCCTTCCGCAACCGACGGACCTCATTTTTCCGAAATGGCAGCGCGAGCAGTTCAAGACGATCCTCGAACGAGGAAAATCTCAGGGTTGATCGCGAAGGCCGGCCCCGGACGGCCTACAGCCTGCGCCACACCTACATCTGTCTGCGCCTGATGGAGGGCGCCGACATCTACCAGATCGCCAAGAACTGCCGCACCAGCGTCGAGATGATCGAGAAATATTACGCGGCGCACATCAAGACGAATCTTGATGCGTCCGCAATCAATGTCATGAAGCCCAAACCAAAAAAGGACAAACGCAAAAATACCAGGGACGAAGGCGGCAGCGACTGAAGCCGGCTCAAATCTCTCCTTCGCTGTGTCATACCCTTTGGGAACCGAAGCCTCCAATGCCATTCGAGAATTGGCAAAACCACAATATATTGTGCTTGTGCTAATTGACCATCCACCATATATAGGGTACCCTTGCATTTAAGGTGTTTTCAATTCGGGGGAGAAAAAATGGCCGACAAACGAATTTACGTGGAACATCGTGATCAGGGTGATTATGCCGTAAGAAGAGCCGGCTCAGAAAGAGCCAGCGCTGTGGCGCCGACACAGGCAAAAGCTATCGAAATAGCAAGGGATATGAATCCAGGCACAGCACCACATGTTGAGCGCGTCCGTAACACAACACAAGGCGGTCGCGATAAGTGGCGTAAAGCCTAGACAAACAAGGAGACAAAAATGGCAAACGAAAACAAGATCACGATCTATGTAAACGGCACGCCGTACGAAGTGGATAAGGGACGTATCTCATACGAACAGCTACTCGCCCTGATCAATGCACCACCGCTGCCTGAGGGGAAGCGCTACGCGGTGCAGTTCAGCAAGGGCAACAACGATAAACCCACCGGCACGCTGATCGAGGGCGAGTCAGTGGAGATGAAGAAGGACATGGAGTTCGATGTCACACCGGCTAATCGCTCGTAGCGACGACCTGCTTGCACTTCGTAACGCCGGGCTTCATCTCGAAGTCCGCAACGGCTACCTTCTGATCAAGGACGTTCCATACGTGAACGCCTCTCGCGAAGTTCGCGAGGATGGCGTGCTCGTCTCCAAACTGGAGACCGAGGTCATTGACGGCCACGAACGCTCCAAGAAGCCTACCGATCACGTCACATACTGGATGGGGGCCCATCCGTGCCATGCAAACGGCGACAAAATCCGCAGTTTCGAAAACCCCGGCGCACCGCAGGATTTTGGCAATGGATTGAAGGTTGACTTTACGTTCTCAGCCAAGGCCGACTACCGCGACTACCAGCAGAAGATGCAGGCCTATCTTGGCTGGATCGTAGGCGAGGCGAAGAAAATCCGTCCGGAAGTCACGGCCGAGACACATCCCGTCTACGCGACTGACGAGGATGATGATGACGTGTTTCACTACATCGATACCGCGTCGAGCCGCGTGCATATCGGCGCCGACAATGAGAAGCTCGAAAACCAACACGTCGCGATCGTGGGTGTCGGCGGGACCGGCTCTTATGTGCTCGACTTCGTCGCCAAGACGCGAGTCGCGGAGATCCGTATTTTTGATGGCGACAGCTTCGACACCCACAATGCGTTCCGGTCCCCCGGCGCGTGGTCCCCTTGCCGAGCTTGAGCAGAAGAAATCGAAGGTACAAACATTTATTGACATCTACAGTAAGCTGAGACGACGCGGCCTCACAAAACACGAGCCGTTGACCAAGGACAATCTGCAGCTCCTTGAAGGCATCACTTTCGCATTCCTCTGCCTCGATACCGGAAAGGCCAAGCGGGCTATCGTTGATTGGCTGCTGGAGAAGAACATCCCCTTTATCGACGTCGGCATGGGCATCGTGCGCGCTCCTAACGGATTGCAGGGCATCGTGCGCGTGGTGACCTGCACGCCCGGCAAACGCGACCATCTCGACCGGCGTATGTCTTTTGGTGATGAAGATGAAGCCGAAAACGAATACGCCACGAACATCCAGATCGCGGAACTGAATGCCTTGAACGCGGCTCTTGCGGTGATCCGTTGGAAACGATTGGTTGGGTTCTATCGCGATGCGGGAGGAGAGCACTATTCAGGCTACCAGATCGCGACTGATACTATCGCGAACGACGAGACAGCGTGAATCGCCAGAAGCAGATTCAACACCGCTACGTCGAGTTCATCCCCAAGGACCTTGACGAAGGCATCCTGTACATCTCCACGCGCTTCAAGACCGCTTCCCATCTTTGCTGCTGTGGATGCGGAAGCAAGGTGGTCACCCCGCTGAACCCAGCAAAATGGCGACTGGTCGATCACGGCTCCGCCGTATCGCTGTCACCGTCAATCGGCCTCGGCGCTTTTCCTTGTCGCTCTCACTATTGGATCAGGCGTTCTCGCATCGACTGGTACCCCAAAATGACCGACGCCCAAACCCATCGCGCCCAGCACGCGGATGAGTATGCCAGCCAGGTCTACACAGGCGAGCGATCACCCCAGGATACATCTATACCTCCTGCAACAACTGGCTGGTTGCAGCGATTGATCGGTTGGTTGCGTTCTCTGTTCCGCTAAACCAAAGAAGGACAAACACAAGGATGCCAGGGACGAAGGCAGCAACGACTGAAGCCGGCTTCAATCTCTCCTTCGCTGTGCTATGATTTACCGCTGGCCGGCGTGGCGGAATGGCAGACGCGGCGGACTCAGACAAAACTTGAGTGCTCGCCGGGAAATCGGCGATGCAGAACTGCTCAAAGTCGGGGAAACCTTAACTGGCAATCCCGAGCCAAGCCCGAAGCAATACTTCGGGAAGGTGTAGAGACTAGACGGGCAGCACCTAACCCCTGATTTTCAGGGCACGGTGAAGGGATAGTCCAGACCCCGAACCTTGACGAAAACGTCTTTAGGGCGCTTTTCGGAGAGGGCGGCGAAAGCCGTAGAGGCAAGAAAATCCGTTGTTCGCAAGGACGTGTGGGTTCGACTCCCTCCGCCGGCACCACCGCTCCATGATTTGAATACTTCGGAAGAGCCGGGACCGGTCCCCTGCCGGTCCAGGAATTCCCTGGCGAATATGCCCTTCACTGTCTCAACGAAAACGGAAATGTTTATTCGTTGCGCCCGCCTGTGCTGCCTCTGCCTGAAACAGTGCGGCGTAAATATAGAAGCAGCCCACATCATCGACGAGGGAGCGGGTGGCTCGAACGACGCGAGCAACGGTATTCCGGTATGCTTTGACTGCCATCAGGAGATTGGTGCTTACAATGACAAACACGCAAAAGGGAACAGGATTCGTCCGGAAGAACTGATCGCGCGGCGTGATCGTGTATTCCACCTTGTAGAGAGCGGCCTCATTTATGCGCAGCTCATCGCCGAACGCGCACGATTGGCCGCTCATGGTGGTACCAGACCGGTTGTGGCCGACACTGCTGAACCACCGAGACCCTCTCTTGAAGCCAGGCGCTTTCTGAAAGTTCTACTGTCGGCGGATACCCCGCTTGATGCTCCCGCGCGCAAGCTCTCCTTGCTGAATGAACAGGACCGCGCTTACGTTCTGGACGGTCTTTTACGAAAGGCTGCCACCGACATCCGCCCTATTGCTGTTCTCGGCGACATATTCCAAAGCGACTTGTTTCCGGAAACGCAATCCGTTCTCATTGCGGAACAACTTGTCCGCGCCGTCACGCTGTATGGCGACGTGGCGGTCAAGGCCGAATTGCTCCGTACTGTTCCGCCAAGTATTCTCGCCGCCGTTTATCAGGGCTTGCGCACCGCGCTCTTTGAGGATTTGATTGGCATCGTCAAGAGAGACCAGTTTGTTGAAGTCAACAAGATAGTCCCGGCGCTCGTGGAGCAGGTGGATGCTATTCCGGAGGAGCTGCATAAGGACTACGTCCTTGCACTGCTAGGGCAAGCCCGGTCCGATTCTTACGAGGGCGCGCCGGCGGCGCGACGTGCCTTGTCAACATTGCCTGAAGCCGTCGCGAAGGCTGGCATTGTAGCCATGGACACCGAATTTTTGGACTGGAATTCAAGGTACGATCACGTGAAGGAATTCGCAAAACGCTACAGGCACCTCGGCACCGTAAAGCAGAAAAGCATTCTGCGGGATCTGGTCAAGCTCCCGCACCGGGATTTTGTCAAAAAGCACATTCCGGACTCCTGAATCCGGATATCCCATGGAAATGGCCGCGATCACCCATGCTTGATCTGGATCTAACGCAGCTTCGTGATCCGAAACGCTTTGAACAAATGTGCTTCCGGCTCGCGCGCTACGAATTTCCCGGTGTGGTGTCTCTGGCGCAGAGCTGGGATGGCGGGCGCGACTTGGTTATTTTCGGTCAAGCGCACAACGGAAATGCCGACGTTGTGTTTCAATGCAAGTTCATCAAGGACCTGACCGCAGCCAAGACCAAAATAAAAAAATCGCTCGACGCGTTGGAAAAGAGCGGCCGTCGGACGGCTTTTTGGATTCTGTGCGTGCCGGTCGAGCCTTCCGGGCTTTTCATGGATTGGCTCAAACGCGAACTTGATAGGCGTCATATTGAAGGGACATTGTGGGCGCGAGACGAACTGCTTGTTCGTCTGGAGCGACACCCTGAGGTCATAGATACTTTTTTCTACACTGTTTATGCGGAGCTGGCGTCTCACTTTCGCTCCGAAGGCCTGGAGCTGTTCAAATTGACGCTCGATCCCAGCTGCCAATGGCATCAGCCCGACCCGGAAGTGCGCTACTTCTCGCGGCACGGCGACGTGCGGTCGCCCGATCTTGTGCTCGATGTGATCCTCCGCAACAGAGGCACCATCGGCGTCGCAGTCACGGCAATTCAGGCGGAGATTTTTGACAGGCACGTCGAAGTGCATGGAATTCCCGGAGACGGGCTGCTTTTCCCCCAGATCACCTATGCTGTGTCGATCCACGGCGGGAAACCCGGCGTTCATTCCGCGGAGTGCGAGCCGCCACTTCTCGTGAGAGCTGCCGATTTGGAGCGCTTCAAGATTCGCATTACGGACACGGGCTACGCATGGAACGGCGGCATGCGCTTGTCATTGCTTACAGGCCGCATAGGAAACTCGACCTCCCCGCCTTGCGCATATACACGTAAGCAATTTTCGGTATCGTCAATTCGGGTTCGCCCTTTCCGGGCACACTACGACACATTCCCTGCACTCAACCTCCCCCAACATTTCATTATCGTGATAAAAGCTATGTCACGCTCGCTTCCGCGACGTGGAGGGCAACATCCGTCTTTCCTGGAACGAAATCAGGCACCGTGCCAACAAATTCGCACAGGAATGGAAGGACGCCCACTACGAGAAGGGCGAAACCCAAACATCACAACGAATTCTTCGAACTCTTCGGCATCCAGCGCCGCAAGGTTGCGACGTTCGAAGAACCGGTAAAGCGCGCCGGATCGAAAGCCCCCGGCTTCATCGACCTGTTTTGGAAGGGAACGCTTCTTCGTCGAGCAGAAGAGCGCTGGCCGCGACCTGACCAAAGCCAAAGAGCAGGCGCTGGATTACTTTCCCGGCATCAAGGACTCCGAACTGCCCCGTTACGTTCTCGTTTGCGACTTCCAGACTTTCGAGTTGTACGACCTGGACACGCGCGATGAGGTAGAATTTCAAGCTCGCCGATCTTCACAAGAACGTACAGTCGTTCAGTTTCATTTTCGGCGGCGCTCCCCGCATCTTCAAAGACCAGGACCCCGTCAACATCGAAGCCTCGGAGCTGATGGGCAAGCTCCACGATTCCTTGCTCGCTTCCGGCTACGAAGGTCATGACCTCGAGCGCTTCCTGGTGCGGCTGGTTTTCTGCCTGTTCGCGGACAGCACGGGCATTTTTGCGCCGAAGGGCATTTTCCTATGATTTCATCCGGGATCGTACGCAGCGAGGACGGCTCTGACCTGGGTCCCTTGCTCGGCCAGCTTTTCGAAGTACTCAATCACCGCCCATCGAGAAGCGCCAAAAGACCCTCGACGAAGACCTCAAGCAGTTCGACGTACATCAACGGCGATCTATTCCGCTGAACGCCTGCCCATGCCGGCCTTCGACAGTGATTATGCGCAAGCTGCTTGCTCGATGCCTGCGCCTTCAACTGGTCGGCAATTTCTCCGGCTATATTTGGAGCTCTCTTCCAAAGTGTAATGGACGAGAAGAAAAGACGGGCTATCGGTGCGCACTACACGACAGAAAAGAACATCCTAAAGGTCATCGAGCCGCTGTTCCTCGATGATCTGCGGGCGGAGTCGCCCGGCCTGAAGGCTCGGCGCGACACCGGGCGCGCGGCGGTGCTCACGCAGCTTTCAGGATAAGCTCGCGGGACTGCGCTTCTTTGATCCCGCCTGCGGATGCGGAAACTTTCTTATCATTTGCCTACCGCGAACTGCGCGCGCTCGAAACGGAGGTCATCAAAGAGCTAAATCCGAAGGGGCAGCGCGAACTCGACGTGACCGCGCTTTCCAAGGTCGATGTCGGCCAGTTCTACGGTAGTGAGAAATCGGCGAATTCCCCGCACGCATCGCGGAGGTCGCGCTGTGGATGATGGACCACATCATGAATGTACGGCTGTCGTTGGAATTTTTCGGGATGGTCTATGTGCCCGAATTCCACTGTGTAATCCGCGCCGCATTATTCACAACGCCGACGCTCTTGAGCTCGACTGGTGAATATGGTGCTCTCCCGGCGGCGCAATGTTTCCTACGTTTACGGCAACCCGCCCTTTATCGGTTTCTGGTGGCATTTGAGGGGTGCGCACCAGCAGGACCCAAGCTTCCGGACTTATGAATTGCCGCTTGGGTGCTTCTGGAAGCCGCCTCGATTACGTATGCGCTTGGTTCCTAAAGGCAGGAGCGGAATTCGTTCAAACGGGAAGCGCAAAATCGCTTTCGTCGCAACCAGCTCCATCACCCAGGGTGAGCAAGTCGCCGAACTCTGGCCCTTGCTGTTCCGCCGCTATAATCTTGAAATTACCTTCGCGCACCGCACCTTTGCGTGGGGCAGCGAGGCGCGCGGCAAAGCCCACGTCCACGTCGTCATCATCGGTCTTGCACTCAGAGATCAAGCACCGAAAGACCGCGGCATTTTCGACTATGCGGATTATGACTCTGATCCCACCGAATCCATCGTGCGCGTGATATCCCCATACCTTTTCAATGCTGCCAACCTGGCTTATCCTCATACCGTTGTTGTACGGACAGCTCCCATTGATGGCATGCCCTTCATGTTTATCGGCTCAAAACCAATCGACGGCGGGAACTACATTCTTTCTGAGGAGGAACGCGACGCCCTCGTAAGAGCGGACCCTCGTGCCGTCGCGTATCTTCATCCCGACGTCGGTTCAGAAGAATTCATTAACGGCGGCAAGCGCTGGATTCTCGCGCTCCAAAATGCAGCACCTTCGGACATCCGCACCATGCCTGATGTTCGCAAGCGCGTTGAGGCCGTCCGTGGTTTCAGGAGGGCAAGCAAGAGTGCCCCGACAAAAAAACTGGCGGATACCCCAATGCTTTATCACGTCAATGTCATTCCAAAACGACCGTTCCTCGTCGTTCCCGAGGTTAGTTCCGAGCAACGCGAGTATGTGCCAATCGGGTATCTGCAGCCGCCCGTGATCCCAAGCAATCTGGTCCGCGTCATAGAAAGTGCTCTCTTTCTCTCTTTGGCCTCATCACGTCACGCATGCACATGTCATGGCTGCGTTGTATTGGCGGCCGGTCTTGAGAGCCGATATCGCTACTCGATTGGCCTTGTTTACAACCCGTTCCCGTGGCCGATTCTCACATCGGCGGCAGAAATACAAATCGGAAAGCTCGCCCAAGCTGTCCTGGATGCCCGCACAAACCATTCAACCTCCACGCTCGCCGATCTCTACGATACCGCAGCGATGCCAGCGGATTTACGCAAAGCACACCAGTCACTCGACGCCGCAGTCGATAAGCTATATCGCAAGGAACTCTTCAGCAGTGACCGGGAGCGCGTCGAATTTCTTTTGGCTCGTTACGAGAGAGAGCGTGCCCCAATGGTAGTCGCCGCGCAGCCCGTAGGAAAGCGCCGTCGCAATCAATAAATATGATTATGAAGTGCAGCCTTTGGCAGGCCTATTCGGTGCTGCCCCTCATCCCACGCCTCCACCCTGTTTGGTAGCGGCGCGCTTTGTCATGCGAATCGACCTCGGCAAGCTCGTACATAGACCAGCCCGTTCAACGCCGATCAGCCCGACGACCCAATCGACATGATGCGGAGAGACTCTCATCCGGCCGTGACAGAGAGCGTTGAAAACGGCATCGGCCAAGTTCTGCTTTCCAAGCGCATCCAGCACCGCCGGATGCGTGAAAAGGTCAACCGTAGAGGCCAGCCGCAGGTCGGGGAAGCGCTGCGCACAAATCCGCGTGGCTTTGCGCTCATCAATGACGGCTATTCCGTTTTGGCTTACGGCATAAGCAATGGTTGCTGCTTCACCGTCATCAAGGGTCATCTCAGCAGGCCCGATCACCAGTTGTTCGAAATGCGTTTCAGCCACGTCGTCGAGCCGGACGATTTCGACAAGCCGGCGAGCCTTAAGGTCGTTCAACAGGTCAGCGTCCTGCCGGAGCCGGTGACGCCCACCCTCAAGTTCTTCGGCAATGACATCGACGATAGCCACACGATTGGGAATGGCTTTGATGAGCGTGTGACCGCACCCGGTCGCATTTATGTTTATGACGGTGCTGGCATCGGCAACCAGAAGAGCAGCCGGGTCAGTCAACCACGTTGGGGATGATCCCATCGACCTCAATCCCTTCGCTCTGCTGGCTGTCCAGAATTTCGCGCAGTTCAACGCGGTCCAGGCACAAGAGGCGCGCGAGTTGCCCCTCGCTCATAAGCTCTTTCCGGTACGCCTCGGCGGCCAGCGAGCCGAGCCGCAGCGTCGTCGGCTTATCGGCTTCGGTCTTGTCCTGGTCCGGAACCGCCAGTTCGCCAAGAACCTGACGCGCCTGCTCATCCGTGATGCCGCCGTTGCTGTCAAACCAGTCCCACGTGCCGGCCTTGACGAGGCCCAATTCTTCCAGGCGGCGCACGATTGCCTCGCGGGACACCCCGAAAAAATGCGCGAGGATGATGACGTGTCTGCGGGTGACCTTGCCGCTCCCGCCGTCACTTCCTGGAATTTCTGCATCACGCCGCGCGCCGGCGTCAGGAACGCCCTGCCAAAGGCATTGGCGTAACGCTCTTCGCGCGTATTCTCCTTCTCGTTCCGGTACAAAATCTCAGGGCTCCGTCGCGAGGAAACCAGATGCCCGGTCTCGTGTCCGGCCGTTTGCACGCGACGCTCGCGCGGATGGTTCGCGTTGAGCAATATGCAAGGTCCGAGCGTTTCGTCGTAGGCGAACAATCCGGAAATGCGGCTGTCGAGCCGCCGGACGTACACCCGGACGCCAAGCTCCAGCTCAAGCAACGTCACCACGTCGGGCACGGGCCTCATTCCAAGGCCCAGGCGGTTTCGCAGTTCCGTGGCGTCCTGCTCGGCTTGCGCCTTCACATCGCCGGGAAGAAGAGGACGCTCGGGCGGATAGTTTTGCGCGCGCTTGACGCCCAGAAGGTTCTCCAGCTCTACTTCGGCCTTCGCGAGATTCGCCAACAGGTCGGCGGCCTCAGCGGCGGCGGTATCTTTCGCGTCGAGCATCTTCCTAAAGCGGGGAGCCAGGTCGACGTGCACGGACTCCTGACGCAGCAGGGCATTGACAGACGTGCAGTAGGCCTTGGCGAGTTTTTGCAACTCGCCCATCCGCAGACGGCGTTGTCCCTGCTCGATTGCCACAAGTGTCGTGCGCGCTACGTCTATGGCGTCGGCTGCGCCCTCTTGTGTGAGTTTCGCGTTTTCACGGGCGATACGCAGGCGCGTGCCAAGATGGTCCGGGCTTATTTGTTCAAGCGGATTCATGTTGTCCCTCACTCGACCAATTGCGCAGGAAGGAATTCCGTCCCAAAGTGTCCATGAAACTGCCCCACTCTTTTTCGTGTTGAAGCAGCAAGCGGTTCAACTTAGCGCGCACATCGTCCTCGGTAAGGCCGAGGGAGCCGCTTAGTTGAAAGGCAAACAGGCCGAGCATACCGGCGTTCACACGGGACTCCCGCAGTCGCGCTAAGTGCTCCAGGTGCAGCGTTCCTGCGATGGCATATTGGCGCAATGCTTTCGTAATCTTTTTTGCGGGGAAACGACCCGGCGACGCCAGCTTCAAGAGAAGAAGCAGAAAGATTCTCCCAAACGTAAGTCTCTTTCGCCTCGGACAGGCCCGCGCCGTGTATGCTCAGTCGCCGCAACAGGCAAGCGGCGCATATTCCGCATTGTCGCTTCTTGCCCGACACACTGACCTGGCGATTTTGTTGCCAGCACGACCGGGTGCCGGCCCATGAGGAACCGTCGTCGCATTCGGTTACGAATTGCTTGAGCGTTTCGGCCTTCGTCTGCCAAAGCTGCGGGAAATTGAAGTGCACCTTATGATGGAGTAGGCCTTCCAGGAAGTTCTCCATGCGGTCGGTGAATAGCGGGTGACTGCGGTAGTCTTCGTAGCCTTGCCCGACGGTAATCAGGGCTGGACCGAGCGCCCCCTGTCCGCTCTCTGGCACGATGACTCGCCCGGCCTTGGTCAGGTAGGCCGCCAGACCGCTGATCAACGCGAACTTGAAACCGCGCGATCGTGCGGTCGATTCCACAAACGGCCGTTTGCCCGCCCGCACATGATATGGCACGGAAGTGAACGGTTGCCGCTGGCGCGATAGCTCCTTGCCATCTTTGGCTTTCGATCCCAGGCGAATCCGGAGGGTGTCTCCCATTTCTTTTGCCAGGATTCCCGCCACACAGCGGGAATCCATGCCATCACTGAAAGGAATGACGGCGTTCAGTCCAGTCGCAAGGTTAAACTGCCATTGAGCGGGAGCATCATAGGGCTTTACCCGTTTTGTGAATTCTATCTGCCATTGATCGCCCGTCAGAAAATTCAAGACGTCGCGCAATGCCTCTGATACACGCTTGTCATTCCAGCGACGAGGTTCATGGACCGGTACTACAAGCTCAAAGTCCCTGTGCCAGCTAAGGGAGGGCCGATGCTGCGTCTTGTCGGCGAATTCGACTGCGGCTGCCACAAGCAATGCGTCATAAATGACTGGCTCCCATGCCGCGATGCAGTAAGATTGCAGCAGCAAGGTGCTGAACTCCACGTTGCCTCCGATCTGGCATCGCAGCCAACCCTTTCGCGCAGGGGTGCCGGGTTCCACGACGTGGATTTGCAATAAGGGTCGATGGAAACGCTCGTCGTTGATTTGTGGCATCAAAGGCTCACTCCGTCGTCCAGTCCCTGTTTCTTTAGCGATTGACGGGCAGATTTTCCAGGTTCCGGACTTAGAACACGGCGCGCTACTGAATCCATCTGTGCACCCTTGATGCCTTGCTCGACCCTGTCGCGGACCCGATATGCGTGCGGTTGCGTCGATTTACGGTAATAGTGCTCTTCGACTTGGCGAGCGCAGCGAGCAGCGTGGTCTATTAGAGCGGATTTAACGGCTTCCATCGGAATCTCCCCAGCCCTCTTTCCGCCGGCAGCGAGCTGAATTGCATAATCTAGCGCGACGCGCCCGATGCCCGGACCGGCTTCGGCCCTGAGGGCTTCGAGCACAGGTCGGGCCTGATCCCTGAAAAGGGAACTGTCTTGATCGTGACAAACACGGTTTAAGCTGCTAAGAAATTCAGGACTCATTTCGCCTCTGCAATCCTGTTCCAATGCGACGCCAATCGCGTTCGTGATCTCGTTGGCGTCAAACGCCCGGTTATCGGCCCATTCAGCGACCCGCTTCCAGCCGCGCCGCATCGGCAAACTCCTATGGGGGTCGTCGCTCATCTCAATTCCTATGTCAGACTATTTCATGGAATATCTGACATTGTAAGTGTCAGTTTGTTGCAAATAAAACTAACAACTATTTCCATGCAACGCCATGATTGGAATATGTCGAAGAAAACATCAAAAAGAACCCAGAAGCGCCAGGCACGTTATGACTATCGTTAAGCAACGGATTGACGCTGACGGTGAACGCCTCTGGCGCTTTGAAGACTTCGGCGACCTCCCCTTTACGGCGGTCGCGAGGGCTTTGGCGCTGAAAAACAAGGGAAAGCTCGAACGCCTCAGCAAAGGCGTTTGTTGCAGGGTCTCGCCAAGCAATACGGCTTGGCAAGAGCCGTCCGAACCCCGTCACGATTCGGGATCTTGCCGACAAGGGGACGGTCTTCTTTCCTTCCGGAATAGCTGCGGCAAGCTTGCTCGGATTTACAACCCAAACCTACCGTCAGACTGAAGTTGCGACCAGCTCTGGGTCCCGAGGAAACTCTAGGTAGCAACACCCCTTATTCACACGCGCGGGCGAGGCTCGTGGTAGCTCCCCAGACTGAAAGCCGCTTCCTGGACTTGTTAAGGCACGGAGGAAAAACAAGTGAATTGTCGCCAGGAGAAGCTCCCCGCACGTAACTACACTCTTCGAGAGAGGGGCTGCCCCAGCGTCTACTAAAAGTCGCAGCCCTGAACCTCCGCGCGTTCGCGCCATGATCGGCACCATCGGGCAACACTCGGAAAAGCCCTTCGCTCTTGCGGCGCTTGCGCGTTTCTCTCAATTCGCTCTCTCGCTTTGATTTTGGCATGTTCGCCGGGCTGCGGCACGCGCATGACTGGCAGAGCAAGGACCGGCCGCGCACATGAAACTGTTTGAACATCCAGACTTCGACCAGGCAATCATCCGGGCGAGCGGCACTTCCGCCCACCAGGCGCT
The DNA here is from genome assembly GCA_963833595.1 of uncultured Acidobacteriota bacterium. Lineage (GTDB taxonomy): Bacteria > Acidobacteriota > Terriglobia > Acidiferrales > UBA7541 > Palsa-360. The sequence goes on from CAWHYM010000023.1 coordinate 224,881, forward strand.
CCGTCCAGCCATCATTAAGAAGGGCTCCCGTTACCGAAGCTCTCCGGATCATCTCGGGCGTCGGCGAGGCCAAAATCATCTTCAAGGGCGCACGAGTTTTGTGAAGGGCTGGAAGGCTGACAGAGCGATTCTCCGAAAAGATCTCCTTGACGTCCTCGACCCCCAGGCCTTCGAACCACATCTCGGAAAAAATGGAATCGAACTGGGAACTTGAGAATTCTCGCGACGCAGTCATTGGCCATCCTGCGCTTACCTTCGTGCCGGAGCAAGACGAAACCATCGGCGGTTTCGGGCGCAGTGACATCTTCTCTTACAACCAGCGCTTTGGCGGGACCGGCGGACCCCCTCGCGTTCTGCTGGAAGCAGGAACCGCAAGCGGCCATGAACACTCAACGTCATCCAACTACGTTGATATCGTGGACGAATACCTGGAAACCGGCGCGTCCCTCAAATGTGACGACGAGGGGGGATTTTCCAGTCGACTGTTACGTTCAGCCGCGCATTTCTGGAAAAGATGTTCGCAATTCATGGCAAAGTGGAACTCTTGAAGAAGGGACAGCCGCTGGGAACTTCAAGTTTTCATTACGACCTGTTCCAACTCGCGGGACAGTCCGACGTGATGGCAATGCTCAAATCAGCGGAATACGACGCCATCAAAAAGGACTACGACCTGATCAGCCGCGAGCGTTTCCCCCGACAGCTATTTCTTATCCCGCCGATATGCGCTTCGCGAACAGTAACACGCTGTTTTCCGCCCGCGGAGCTGTCCTCAGTCATCGCTCCTGAATACGAAGCCCAATGCAGAATGCTGTGCTACGGGGCCTTTCCGCCGTCGCCCAAAGTGCAGCAACGGTTCGTAGAGCTTCGAGACCTGCTATAGGCTCCATTTTCCAACTGCCGTATTTGTCTTGATACATCGCCTCCTTTTTCCAAGCCCTTTCTCCCGGGCACGGCTCCGGACAATTCCTGCGCCCGGCGGCTTCAACGAGCTCTGCTTTTTCGGTTCCTTCCGCAAGCAACGCTCCCTCCGAAGGTCGGCTTCTCGTCTTGGGAGCAGTATCCGCTCGCTTTTTGGTGCCCCTCTCGAAGAGGGCAGAAAAGGAGAAAAACAGATGTTCTCTGAACTCAATCCAAATCATCCGCTTTCATCGGCAAACACCGACAACACGCCAGCACAAGGGCAGCGAAGCTTCCTACTCGGTACTTCCATCGCCACCCAACGTTCCTGGAAGAACGCCGAGGATACTTGGAGGCGCCGCACGGAATGGCACCGCATTGTCGCTTGGAACGTCGCAGGGGAATTGGCCGCCCGCCTGAAAAGCGGCGATCACGTTCACGTCCAGGGCCTGCTCATCGACGGCCGGCCTCTACAAACGCCCAGTAGGGCAAGGCCAGAAAACCCACTGTCGTGAAACAAACTTTCTGGCGCGTGCGCGTAAGACGCCATCCGCAAACTGAACCGGACGAATAATCCACCCGGTTCCGCTTCTGCCGAGACTGTGTCGGCAGGAGCGGGTAATTCCGAGCCTATGCCGTTCTGACCAGGCCCTCAAGCAAAAAGCCCCGCCGTACCGGCGGGGCTTCTTTTCCAGCGCCATTCCACAATCACCACACATATCCGTGCCAGCCTCAAGTTTTTCTCCAAGCTGATTTCCGCTTTATCAATCGTGGGCTCACAGCGGAGTGTGGGGCGCGGTTATGGCTCCGGCCTCGTCTGCCCGTCAAACCTGCACTACTTTTATTGACCAGTTTGCCTTGCGAATTTTTGTTTCCGCCCGCGTGGCCATCCCTGCCGTCCCGGCGGGGAAACAATTTTGAGCTTCATCTGACTCGAGTTTTTCGAGCGCACTCCCTCATTCTGCTGTCGATCATTCCAACAGGATTCTCTGATGTTGAAGCTTGCGCAGAAGCCAGAATTCTCCTGTTTACACTACCTCTTAAATCCGGCTCGTTCCCGCTCCCCGTCTGCCGGGGATTCCATTCCCACTCGACTTTAGAATCGAATCCATTCTCAAGAAGCCAGCCAAGTCCTCGGAGCAACAAGTACTCGTGCTGAATTTGGTTCAAGTCTTCGTAGACTGTTGAACGAATTTCTCTCAGTTGCGCAATCCCGTTGCGTACATCCTTCACATCGAGCGCCGAAAGGCGCCTCAAGTGTGAAACAATCTCCTGCATATCGCGCAAAATCTTCGTCTCCGCCCTTGCGGCATCTTCAATTCGTTCCATGTCCGTCCGCCTCGCTTGACACGTAATATAGCGGTCTCAACGCAAAGCTCGACCGCCCGCATTCCCCGCCATCCGCAGCCTGATCCACGATCACAAAACCCCACGCTCTTGTACAGCGGTATAAACGCCCGGCTGTTCTTCTGAGTTTCCTCCACCCGTTTTTTCTTCTCTTCCTTCACCCCTCGGACTCTTTCCGGCCTTTTACCAGAGCCGTGCTCCCCGTCAAGGGTCTGGCGATGAACTCCGGCTGCGCCTCCGCCCTGTGACGGGTCCGCTCGGCTCTTAAAGCCGGCCTCCATTCCGAAGGATTTCGGAAAGAAAAAACTTTTAATGGAGGAAACGACAATGCAGAAAACAGACAGAACAGAACGTCAGGACGTTTACACGCCGCATCACGGCGCAGATCGTGGCCGACCTCGAAAAGGGCGTCCGCCCGTGGGTCGAAACCATGGAACGCCGAACACGCCGCCGGCCGGATTACCCGCCCGCTGCGCCACAACGGCCAGCCCTACAGCGGAATCAACATTCTCTCGCTCTGGATGTCCGCCACGGCCCAGAATTTCGCCGCGCCCATCTGGATGACCTTCCGCCAGGCCCTCGAACTCGACGCCCATGTCCGCAAGGGCGAGAAAGGCTCGCTCGTCGTCTATGCCAACAGCATCACGCGCACCGAGCACGACGACAAGACCGGCGAGGATGTCGAGCGCGAAATCCCGTACATGAAGGGCTACACCGTCTTCAACGTCGAGCAGATCGACGGCCTGCCCGAAATCTACTACGCGAAGGCCGCGCCGACGCTCGACCCCGTCGCCCGCATCGATCATGCCGAGAAATTCCTGCACGCCACCGGCGCCGACATCAACCACGGCGGAAACCGCGCCTATTACAGCCTCACGACCGACTCCGTGCAGATGCCGCCGTTTGAATCCTTCCGCGACGCCGACAGCTATTATTCAACGCTCGCGCATGAACTGACCCACTGGACGGCGCACAAGACCCGCCTTGACCGCGACTTCGGCGGCCACCGCTTCGGCAGCAACGCCTACGCCGCAGGAAGAACTCGTCGCCGAACTGGGCGCTGCCTTTCTGTGCGCCGATCTTGAACTTGACGCTGGAGCCCCGCGAAGATCACGCCGCCTATATCGCGCAACTGGCTGGAAGTCCTGCAAGAACGACAACCGCGCCATCTTCACCGCCGCCGCGCACGCGCAGACGCGCCGCCGATTTCATCCACAAATTCAGCGCCAGCACCGCCGAGAAAGTCGAGGAGCCCTGTGCGGCTTAACATCATTAGCCCTTGCGGGTAGCTTCTGCCAGGATGGGGAGAGCGAGCAATCGCTCCCCCTATGCCGATTCTCGTCCCCGGCTATACAGCGCCATCGAAAAGGTGTAGGTTGCGACTCAGGAACTAGGCTCGGAAGTGTCGTTCTGGTCATGTCCTCTCAACAAGCTATTGCAACAGGATATGCGGGCACAGCAGATTTAGCGGATAGCATTCCAGTCATGATCTTCAACGAACAAACCATTACCCGACTCCTCGGGAGTATAGAAGCGAACAACCTCGTGTTGCTGTGCGGCGCAGGATTGTCAATTCCGCCGCCAAGTAATCTGATGTCAGCAGCGGGCGTCTCCCGCGCTTGCTACGACAAATATCACGCGATCACGGTCTTGCCTGCGGCGATGAGGGAAGCGATTGACCAATTGGCCGGGCATTTTTACGGCACGCATGAATTCGAGAGTGTTTTTATCAGAGGGCTGGTTCCTTGGGGAGAGCTGGTCGGAGAGCCAAACGAAGGTCATGCCGCGGTCTCAGACTTACTTATCAGCCGAGCGGCGGAGGCAGCCTTGTCGGCGAATTTCGACCCCCTGATCGAGCAGTGGGCGATGACCCGAAAAATTGACATGCGAGGGGCACTCGACGGCCCCGAGGCCATGGCATTTCAGCATAAAACGAGTCCGTTGCTGAAGTTTCATGGATGCATGCACCGGTTGAGAGAACAGACGCTCTGGACACAGGCTCAGCTCGGGGAGCCACAGATCGAGCAAAGAATTCAAACATGCGCAAACTGGATGAGGCTGTTGTTGCCGGGCAAAGATCTATTGGTTGTCGGGTTTTGGACCGATTGGGGATATTTGAACGAAGTTTTGGCACATGCGCTGAACACGACAGTGTTCGGCTCAGTCACAGTGGTTGATCCGGCTTCTGGCGAGGAACTGCAAGAAAAAGCGCCGCTACTGTGGGCCACACTTAATCCTGGAAACACACAATTTCAACACATCCGAGCTTCAGGTGCGACGGCGCTCGCAGAATTGCGTGTAGAGTTCTCGAAAGTATGGCTCAGGAAATTTTTCGCCCTTGCCCGACCATTACTCGAAGCTGAAGGCAACCCTTGTAATCCAGTCGCTCCTGAACTGACCTGCGACGACCTGTATAACAGTCGTCGGGACGGAGAGGGTGTACCTTATAATCGAGCGGCGCAAACGAAATCGCCCCCAGCGGAGGCGGCGCATGCAGCATTTGTTCATCATTTACTTCTGCAAGCTGGTGCCACGCATGAAGGTCGCTGGTATATAAAGGATGGCAAGCGGATTAGGGTTGTTCATGGCGCGGGAGCCATGAATTCTGTCCGTCAAAAATACAATGAGCCGCCGCGCAGCGGCTCAGCCCGACATCGTAGTATGCGCCGGTGCGATGGACTTAACGGTGCCCGGGAATCTCATGCAACCTGGAAACGGCCAAAGCGTGGTTCGACCAACAGGTGGCGGTTCTGCAAGCTGGCTGACGCTCGACCAAGCACGAGGAGTATTGGCAATATGACGGATCTAAAACCAACTCTGCAAGCGCTTCTCCAGGATGCCGGATATCAAACCTGGTTTGTCGCTATTGACAAGTACGAGGTCGTCGCGTTCGAGGACGATGCAGCTATGGGTTTCGCGTGCATTTTTGAATCCGGAGAGATACTCCTCTGAAGGAATGGGCAGGGCCTAGAGACAAAGTTTTTGATGAATTTTGCGCCTGCGTTGAAACGGGCCGGGAAAAAACTTGGAATGTCTACTCAGTTCTTCTCTGCGCTGGAAATGCGTCCGAAGACGAAACGAGGGCGATCCGTTGGATCGAGGAAAATTTGGAACGCACCGAAAAATCACCGGGATCGTGCCAAATGGCCGCAGCGATTTGATCACGGCGTTGCTGCCACTGCTACCAATTCAGTACCAGCCCACGCTCGATAATGAAGACTTTGATTTAACGCAACGACTTCGCAGGCGCATTGCCAGCATTGCCCCGCCGGCCGAGTATGCTGCTCTTGATAACGGCGTGGCTGCGACTGAAGTTGTTAGGCTTTTGGGGGCAGAGACATGAAATTAGACTACGTCGAATTAGCGGGCTTCCGGGGCTTTCGCGACAAAACACGTTTTGACCTGCCGAGTGGCTTCGCAGTGCTCAGCGGGCGCAACGGAACGGGTAAGAGCACGCTTCTGGACGCAGTTGACTTCGCCTTGACGGGAACAATCAACAAGTTTGGTGTAACGGAAGCAAAAGGCGGCGGCCTTCTAGACCACATGTGGTGGGTGGGCGAGGGCACGGCGCCCGAGCACCACGTAACCGTCGGTTTTATCAACGAGGAAGGTGAGCGATTTGCGGTTACGCGCAGTCGGGAGCGTGGGTGCGACCAAGATTCGCAAGCAATTTTGAAATCGCTGTGTTCAGGACCTGTCCGCTCTACGATTACGGATTTGATGCGGAACACGCTCATCCGCGATGAATTAATTTCGGCCCTCAGCTTGGATCTGCCTGAACAGGCCAGATTTGCCGCTGTCCGGGCGGCGATTGGTGGGTTTGTTGGACCGGATTATTCTCACCGAACAGCAGAAATTGTATCAGCCGCGAATACAGCAAAAAATCGTCAAGAGGACCGCATAAAGGAGCTGCAAGGAGAACTGGGCCGTACATTAGGCGAATTGACTGAGGCAAGAAGCACGGCAGAGCGGTCTACAGGAATTGCGGGAGCTTTGAAGATAGTCGAATCCTTCTTTACTTCCTTGCCTGAAGGACTCGTCGAGCGAACGGAAACAGTAAGAAACTATATTGCCGAGAGAAAGACAATTCTCCGAGAACTTGAGGATGCCCGCACTGCGTCGCAGGCACTATTGCCAGAAATTCAATTTCTAGCGTCACCTGAAACCAAGGCCGCAATTGAAGACGCGCGCATCGAACAAGAGAACGCGCTCAAGCAGAAAACCATAGCAGACGAAGCGCTGCAATTGGCGCTTCGTCTGGAAACCACGGAAAAGGAGAGCGACGAATATTCAGCACACATGGCAGCGATTCTGAGCCACGGAAGCGCGGTCGGCCTACAGGAAGGGCATTGTCCTCTATGTGATGCCGCAAGAAATCAAACCGAATTTGAAGCGGCAATCGCGAGAACTAAGGAACGGCTGGCGGCGCGAGGAGTAAGGCTTGCGGAGGTCGCTAAATCCGTTAACGATGCGCGTTCGAGAATAAGAGACATCGAGCGAACGCTCGCGGATGCTAGTACCCGATATTCCACCTTGAGCCGACGAGCAGAAATACTCCAACCCAAATTAAAGGCTATTCGAGACACGTACGTTAAGTATGGTTTTGATGCGCGCGAAGATGCCCCCGCCGATGCCCAGCAGTTGATTTTTACGGAGCGTGAAAATTTAGTGCAAATGGAGAGGGCGCTTTCCGTCCTGGAGGCATCGAATGCTGTCGACCGTATAAGCGCGTTGGAAGCAAAAGTCGCCGCACTGAGGGTCAGGGGAGACCAAGAGGCGGCTCGCCTTGCAGCCGTGGAAAAAGCCGGTGAGTCTGCGCGTCAAATTGACAATGCGGCAAGGACTGTTGCCAACGAAATTCTGACAGAGCAATTCGATACCGTAATGCCCTTGCTTCGTGAGCTATATCGACGCCTGCGCCCGCATGCGGACTGGGTTGAAATCGAATCCGATTTTGGCGGCAAAGTAAGAGGGTCTCTGAACTTTACTGTGGGAGACGGACACAATCCGCAGTTTCTATTCAGCAGCGGACAGAGGCGCGCGGCGGGACTGGCTTTCTTGCTCGCCGTCCATTTATCCAGGCCTTGGTGCAATTGGCGCTCCTTGTTGATGGATGACCCTGTTCAGCACATCGATGATTACCGTGCCCTTAACCTAGTCGAGGTCCTCGCAGCCATTCGCAGGACCGGCCGACAAGTTATCGTGGCGGTAGAAGACAGTGCATTGGCTAACGTCCTATGCCGTCGCCTGCGAAGCGCGAACGAGCACGCAGGGCGACATTTTGAGCTTAGAACCTCCGCCAGTGGAACGGCTGAAATCGGTAGGTCCCAAGACATTCATCCGATGCCGAAACTCGTTCTTCGACAGGCGCAGGCTTCCTAGACAGCGGTGAAATCCGCCGATGTGACAATCCTCTGTATGGTTGTTTCCGCAGCATATCCCGTCCCCAAGGTCCCATTTCGCAAGACGTAATCATCCGGGCGTCAATCCGTGACTTTCATGCGCCGCGTCGCGGCAATGTACGACGGTACAAATTGGTCAGCGGAGCCTCGCCCTGAGCCATCCGCATTCGATTTATGGCCTCAGCTGTAGCCTGATAGTGGTCCTTGAAGGAATCTGGCGCAACTGCCCACATATTCTGGAGCCCGTGCCAGGCGCTGCGCTCTTTCATGGCTGCCAAATTCCAATAATCCAGCTCGTAGCGGACCCCGGCTTTGTTCGCGCACTCGGCGTTAGGACATTCAAGCGGTCTGACAGGGACCGTATTAATTGGCGGCGGGGAGGGACAGTGGGACGTGTCAGCAAGTAGTGGCTCGACTGATGGATGAAGGAGAATCCGCATGCCCTTGATCCCACATTTTTCGGCTTGGTAGGCTCGAACAACGGCGGTGCCCAAGAACTGCGCCGCGTGGTCTCCGCCGTCGGCAGAAACGTCAGAACGAAATCTGAGCGCAGCGAATGACCCAAAAGCGATACCCATGCGCACTGGAATCTTCGTGGGAAAGCGTGGACTGGGCTAAGTTGGCGGCAATAGTTGTAGCTTCAAAGAGGTGGTTGGTCGCGATGAATACCGAATCGGAGAACGTGATGGCCGTCAATGGGTGTCCCATTTCAGCCGTCATGATTGACCACTTGAGGTAATTGTGGAAGTGCGAAAAAACCTCAGTCAAAGGATTCCTGTGGCTTATCATTTCGTCGAGGGCCTCAAACGTTTGCGGGAACCGACTGTGGGCATGCAGCATTCGAGGGTCAATCGGGTTTGCCTCCGTCAATGCCGCGAAACCAAGCATGTCGGCAAATAAGACGACGCGGTTGGAACTCAGGGTGCCAGCCGTCGGCTGATCGGGCTGGCGTGTTGTTGATTCCATAGGGCGGACTCAGAAAAGTATCCTGTTGATCCAATTCAAGAACTGAAAAGGCGAATGCCCCGGCCTCAGATTGGAAATTCAGCAGCTCGTCGGCCAAAATCTGGATTGAAACCTAGCCTCTGGAATTCCGGCGCAACTCACGGCAGATCGTGGAGCGGTGAACACGGAGATCCACAGCGATTTCTGTCTGTGAGAAACCTCTTTTCAACAGCGCATGAATCTGGCATCTATCTTCATAGGTCAGGTGATGATCGTTTTCCATAGAAACCTCTACTGGTTGTTGCAAACCAGAGGTATCTACTTCATCTGACCTACTTTATCTACGTGTTGCGTTCTATAGTTGATTCCACAATCGATTTTTTCTGCACAACACCTGCACAGGCAAATATGGAAGAGAATTTCAAATATGGATCAATTACTTACTCTAGACCGAATCTCCCGGAGGGAGAGGACAACTATCATAAGTAATTGACATTAGGGACTTTCTTCTTTACTGATGATCTATACAACCCCTGCACAGATGCGGCAGATCAAGGAGTTACAAACCACTTATACACAAACCCTGCACAGAAAGAAACCCGCCTCGTGTCCTTCCTCGTCGATGTTCAAGAACTTAAAACCGGCCTCGTCATCTTCCGCAGAGCAGATGTAAAGCACCGCAACTGGTATTGCCGGGTGAAGGTGCCCAGGGAAGACCGGTATAAAACAATTTCCCTAAAGACTTCCGACATCAATGAAGCCCGCGACAAGGCCTTTGACCATGACGCGGATATCCGTTTCCGGGTCAAGCACGACGTGCCGATATTTGAGAAGTCGTTCGCTGAAGTGGCCAAGGAATACTCCGACTTCCAAAAAGACGTTGCCACATCGGGCCAGATAACACTGAATCGCTGGAAAATCGTCGATTCCTACATCCGCCTGCACCTGGTTCCCTACATAGGGACACATTCAGATCACCCTCGTGGGCGAGGACAAATGGAAAGCCTATCCCCTCTGGCGCAAGCAGAATAACGCCGAGAAGAAGGCAAGGCGCCCAGCCGTCAGGCGGTCAACAAACGATACCGCCGATCACGAGCCAAAAAGCCGACTTGCCGCCGTCCCAAGCAAAAGACGGCACGATCCGGCAGGAAATGATGACCTTCCGCGCCATCATGAATTTCGCGGCCGACAAACAATACATCCGCGAAAGGCAGGTGCCCAAGGGCAAGCTCCTCTCGGATAAAGCGCGGCGGGAGGAATTTACGCCGCAGGAGTACCGCCATCTGCATACCTTCGCCCGTCGCTGGATCAAGGATGCGAAGCACGACGGGAGTGGCTGGTACCGCAACATGGCCTACAACTTCATGCTGGTCATGACCAATACAGGCATGCGGACGATGGAGGCGGCCAATCTCCGCTGGCGCGACATCGACGCCCGCACCGACAAGCAGGGCCGCCCGTTCGTCTGTATCAATGTGCGCGGCAAAGGGAAATTCCGGGAGCTGGTCGCCGCGCACAATGTGGCTTCCTATCTTGAACGAATCAAAGCGATCAGCAAGGCAACCAAGCCTGATGATTTCGTGTTCACCACCCGCCAGGGAAAACCCGCTTCGACTCTCTATGGTTCGCTGATTGAAAGCCTTCTCACAGAGTCCAGCTTGCTCTACAGTTCTTCCGGCAGCAGAAGAAGCAGCTATTGTTTCCGCCACACCTACGCCACCTTCCGCCTGACGGAAGGCGTTGACGTTTATTTCCTGGCAAAACAGATGGGAACATCCGTCAAGATGATCGAGGACTATTACGGCCACATCACGCCTGCCAAGAATGCCGAGCGCATTCTCCAGGGGATACCGGGATGGGAGCCGATCGCGGATGGCTCTGGCGAACCACCCGACAGCGTGAACGCTGGCGGAGCCAGTTCTAAATCCGCGAAACCACGAACCAAGAGCTGAGTACGGATTTGCCGGTGTGCCCGTACAGCGTCGAGCTCGACGCGGCGGCACCTACGGCCGGCAGATCCCTCCAGCGCCCCCGCTGAAGCGGAACAGGGGCGCTCCGTTCCACCGTCAACTGCCTGACGCCTTCCGTGGGAAGTATCCCGCTTGATCTCCGATAAATTTCTACCCGTTCAACGACGATGCCCGTCAGGCGTCCTCAATGGTCTGCTGTTTTCGCTTGCACTTCTGCCGCAGCACACTCTCCGAGCTGTCAGTTATTTTAAACGCTTTCATAGATGTGGAACCTCGACAAGGCGCACAGGGCGGCAGCTCAGCCGACCGAGCTCCTTAAGGAACCAAAACTCTTGACCATCCGAGAAGCGGACAAAGTGCACGCCGGGCCAGATGTCATGGTTCTCCGTTGTGGACGACCAGTACCAGCCGGGAAAAACGGGGGGGCTCCTTTTACTGGATGTGTTAAAGGTGCGTTTCAGAGCGCCTTCGTTTTTATTTTTGTACAGGACGCAGACGGTCTCCAGAGATGGAATTTGCCAATCGTCGTGGCCGAGAGCCTTGTTGGCGTTCAGCTTTCTAACTGCTGCTGCGGCGTCGTTAAAGTCCATCATGATGTCCAGATCGGTCGGCATCGCGTAGATTTCTTGCTTCCTGTCGGCAGTAAGACCGGCAAAAATCGAGCCATCCGCCATTTTAGCGCCGCGTTCAAAGGGGGCTTTTTCGGTTTTTTTCGGTGCGCTTTCCGCCGCAACAGCCGCAGGATGAGATGCCCTGACGCTTTTCAGGTGCGCGAGGAACTCCGCTTCCGTCGGCTGGTTTACTTTTAACGCTTTCATAGACGTGGGACCTCGACAAGGCGCACAGGCCGGCAACGCAACCGATTGTCCATATGGTCCCAACTCTCGAAACCATCCAAGAAGCGGACATTATGCAAGTAGGACTCTTGGGGCTTCGTGGACGACCAGTACCAGTCAGGACAGTCGGAAACGCTTCCTTTGTTGCCGCTTGTGTTAAAGGTGCCTTTCAGCGCGCCTTCGTTTTTATTTTTGTACAGGACACGGGCGTTTTCCAGCGATGGAATTTGCCAGTCGTCTTGGCCGAGAGCCTTGTCTGCATTCAGATTTTTAACTACTTTTGCCGCATCGTTAAAGGTCAGCGTTATAGACAGGTCGGCCGGCATTGCAAATATCTGCTGTTTGCCGTCATCCGTGAGACCGGCGAAGATCGAGCCGTCCGCCATTTTAGCGCCCGGTTCGAGGGCGGCTTTTGCGGCTGCGATTGCAGTGTCGTTTGCAGCAGCGGGCTTTACCGTAACATTTCCATTCGTCGAAACAATCAAGCTGCCATCGGCTGCCAGCTCGACCGTCGCGCCGTACATGGCGACAGTGTTGAAATCATTGCCGATACTGATTTGCTTATCTTCTGTGGCTGCGGCGGTCGTTGCTGCGGCGGGTTTTACCTGAACGCCTTTGTCCGTGAATGCCACGACATTGCCCTCGGGGCTGATCTCGATTTTCGTGCCGCCCAGCGTCGCCGTGCTCAAATTCTGATCTACGGTAACTTGTACCGGCTGGACTTCTTTCTTTGCTTCTACTATTCCCGTCATGTTCCTTTTCCTTCTCTAAACACCTCCATTGAAGCGGCCGTTATCCTGATATGGACACCCACGGCCGCTGTTTAGTAATGGTCTCAACGCACGCAGCGGACGGACAAGTCCTCTCTTTGGCCGATGTTGATCTCTCCGCCGTTGCCGAAGCACAGGCCGTACGCACAGAAATCGTCTGGTATGGACGACCAGTAATAACCAGCCAGATTGGAACTGGTTAAGTTAAATGTTCCCTTCAGAGCGCCTTCTTTACGGTTATCAAAGAGAACCTGGAGTTCTTTTTTTGTAGGCACACGAAAGCCTTTTTTACCCCCAATTTTGAGTTTCTTCGCGTATTTTGCTGCGGTAATGAAATCCATTTTCACGGGAGCATCGGCAGGAGCTGCGTACATGGGCTGTTTCGTATGCGGCGAGATACCCGCAAAGATCGTTCCATCTTTCATCATATAGCCGACTTTCTTTGCGCTCGTTGCTTCCGTCATGTTCCGTTTCCTTCTATAAACACCTCCGTTGAAGCGGCCGTTATCCTGATCGGGATTATCCGCAGCCACCGTTATTCATAACCTATAGGATTCTCCGTAACTATACAAGAACAAAAGAGTTAACGTCACAAATTGGAGCGCCGAATAGTGCTCTATCCCATTGAAATAACGTATGAAAAATTAAGTGCGGAGAGTTGTTTCCAAGGGCAAGAAAGTCAGAATGGCCGAACTCACCGCACTCAATCACGAGTGCGAATCACCGACATGGGCTGCCTTTGCCGATTCGGGAGTCCCCATGAGCATCCTGCGTTCAGACGCAATCACCCGTGCCCGTCTGTGAAAATCTGGCGATGATTCAAGGGCGCGGGCCGCGTGGAGTGCGAGGACGGCGACTACCACCTGCGCTCGGTCCTTGCCGTGGAACCCGTGGGCTCACTTTCTCATGGCCATCGACCACTCTCTTGCCGCCGATGCGCGCGTGGCCGCAAACTTCCCCGGAATTCACAACCCGCACGTTGTCGAATATTTCCGAGTCGCCATAGGCCAGTCCGTTATCGCGGACCTGAGCCTCGCCGAAGATTTTTGCGTTATCGAAGACCACTCCGTTTTTGAAGACCCACCCGTTCTCAAAAACTTGAGCGTTGCCGAGAACCTGCCCCTTATCACTGACGCGCGCGTGGCCGTAAACGTGCCCCCGGCCGAGAATTTGCGCATCGTCAGTTATCATTGCCTGATCGTAGACTTGTGCGTCGTCGGCGACCCAGCAATCGCCGAGCTGGCTCAGGTTATCTTCCGACCTGACAAAGCCGCCCAGGTCGCCCACCTTCACAGTGCCGAAATCCTTTAGCGCTCGAATGCGATACAGCGTCGTACCCGCCACGATGATCTTCCGATCCGGCACGAGTTCGTATTTCTTCTCCCCTTCGGGAATGCTTCCTAAGTGCGACATCTGACACACCGTCCCTACTTCCAGTATGCGCGTCAAAAGTTGACAAACGGTTACCGCGTGGAAAGCGGCGGCAGACGCGGCCATCCTTCCTTCCATTCAGCAAACGGTGACGAAGAGCAATCGCCAGTATCTGTGCCCTGGTCGTTTTCCGGTGTTGTCAGCTCTTCTCCTGAAGCCGTGTGTGACAAACCCCTATGGCATCGTCTGATCCCTGCCATGCGCGGGCGCTTCCCGCGTAAACAGGAAGCCTCGGTTCCCCCTGAAGGTTCCCCCCAATTTTCCTGTTGACGCCGCGCCCTGGCGCATGGCGACGGGGACTCATCCCTTCGGGGATTTGTTCAAACACGAAAAAGGAGAAAGACCATGACAACACAAACCGAAACGACCAAAGAAAAACAGATACCGGCCTTCTACATCTTCGACACCGTCGAGACCGACGGCAAGAAGGAAAACAAGCGCGTCGGCGCCGCCTTCGCCCACAAGAAGGGCACCGGTTACAGCTTCCTTATCAACGGCAAACGCTACGCGGCGTTTCCGCCGAAGGTGAAGACGGCAGCACAACCGGCTCAACCAGAAGCAACCGAGGGGAAGGGCGCGTAAGCGCTCTTCCTCCTGCAACAGGAGGTCATCATGCCCTACGAAGTACAGCACTACACCATGCTCGACGGCTGGATCAACACATGGTCTTACGCCGAGGCCGATGGCGTCATGCAGCCGGAAACCTTCGCCACCGCTGACGATGCAAACGCAGCGCTCGACGAGTATTTTCAAGCCCTCGAAGATGAAATCGTGACGGGCCAAAGCGGACCCTACAGCCGGGAGGAATTCCGCATCGAGTACGTTCCACACGCCCACACTCAATCAACTACCAAGAAGGAGAATCACAATGACTGACATGACGCAGATTCCACTTAACAAGCTGACGGCCTGGAAACGCAGCCCCCTGACCGAACGCCACATTAACGATCTTCTCGAAGTGCTCAACGAACTGCTCACCGTGCCGGAGTTGCTCTGCTTCGAACCCGACGAGGTGTTCGACCACACGATGGAAGTCATGGCCAAGGCGCGCGTCATCCGCGCTGCGGTGCTCGACGAAATGGCCGAGATGGGAGGTGCGTCATGAGCCAGCGCACAAAATTTCGGCGTCAGCCTGCCAGTGTGTTTTATTACGTAAATTACGAACTACATCTTGTAATAATTTGTGATTGGACGCGGCAGCAAAGAATCTGTAAACGGAGGAGAGGTTATTTCTTATGTGAACAGAGTGCACATCAACAGGAGCATCAATTATGAGCAGACGACAGAACATTCACAGATTAGATAGATTTTTAGATAGGTTGCCCGTCACATACCTTCGCAATGCTCGTTATGTTGTAAATGGAGTGATTCCCGCCATCGTTGCTATCCTCGCCAGTGCTATCACTTCTTGGTGTGTAATGGCCTTTTGTTTGCCGATTGCTGCCAGTCTAACATATACGTTCATTGCAGGTGCTGCGGCAGGGGTCGGTGCAGTATGCGCTGTTAGCCTCGGCACTATTGCCGCCAGTTCTGTTTTAACGCGAGCCGTTAGAAGGCGTGAGCCACTTCTTAGTATTGTCGATGACGTTGCAGCAGCCATTGGAGTGGATAGTCCTGCGGCGGATGGGCTTCTGGCGGCTGTAAACGGAAGATTGAAGGCGATCTTCCAACCTATTTGCGAACGACACGCAGTCAAGACACTGGCAGCCACGCCTGCTCGGTCGCCTTGGTCACTTGTCAAGCATTTCAAGTAAGCGTCAGGTGATGACCATGCGTGCGCGACTCAAGGGCAGCGTCGTCTAATTAAATTGGTCTCACCGGCTTGCCAAGCCAAAGATCCGAACGGCTCGATCCTCTTGGAGCTGCGTGTTGGTTCTGTTCTGAGTGCCGACGTTGAGCGGTGAGTCCGAAAGAGCGATGACGGTGTCGATGCGAGGGAAATCACACGAAGGCTGTGTACCCTGAGTGAGGATGTTTCTCACGGCCTCCGCACGTCGTCGAGCCAAGCCAGAGTTTGACGAAAAACGAAGGGCGGCAGCGCTATTCAGTGGCAGTTGATCGTGAGTACCCACGACAATCGCGACTTTCGACCCACGACTGTTCAGTTCCTGCAGTGCCGCGCAGACTGCGTCCCGTGGTGGCGTGTCGTCGGCAGGAGTAAAGCGAATTGGATGCTTGGATGAAGCCTCGAAGAATAGGTCGCCTGGACGGCTAGGGCTATTATCGAAGGTAACCACCAGCTGTGTAGAGTCTGATTGCGGTTGGCGCACGTAAGGTGCCATGATGGCGACTAATGCCACGGCGATCGCCACCAGGTTAAGCCATACCATCCTGTCTTTGAGAAATGGCTTTTCGCCTCCACGCAAGGCCCGGACTATTGATAGCATGAGGGAAAGACCGAGTACGAATAAACCGATGCCAGTGACCGTCCGGGAATCCATCAGCGGACGTAATGGACTCGATGGAAGTTGCTCAGCGATTGCTTTGGCAAGAGCCGCATTGTCGAATGGCGGCTCCTTCGTTACCTGAACATCCAATGGTGCCGCACGAAGTCTCTCCGCAATTGCGTTGGCGAGGCTGCTCTCATCAACTGCAGTGCTGGCTCCATTGCGAGCAATCTCTACCTTTAAGGGAACGGAACGAATGTCATCCGCGATGTTCTT
Organism: uncultured Acidobacteriota bacterium; assembly: GCA_963833595.1. Lineage (GTDB taxonomy): Bacteria > Acidobacteriota > Terriglobia > Acidiferrales > UBA7541 > Palsa-360. The sequence goes on from CAWHYM010000023.1 coordinate 241,142, forward strand.
CGCCAGCGCCTTCTGATCGATGCCCACGCCTAGTCTGGTCGAGACCAGGAGCAAGATCAACGCAACCGTCAAGCCTGCGACCGCAAGACCCAGATAAAGGCGGTGTGGAGCCTTGTCGCGGAACGCCAAAGCGAGGATACAAAACGTCGCGACTGACAAGAAGATGCCAGCGAGTAGGAGTAGGATTAGAGGCCAGAACCCCACGACGTCTCCCTTTCAATTGTCATTCTGTGCCAGACGGAGCCGTCTCATGATCAAGAAAAGATCCAGTCATTGAAATAGTTTGTTGCACATCGTTTGCGCAGTTGCAACTCGGGGCAGTATAGCATCCGAACTGAAAGCTCAGGTCCCGTTCAAGGGACAGTTTGCCTCTAGAACGCAGGCCGTCGCAGCCGGATCGGCTGCGACGGAGCGCGGCGCTTAGAAGCCCGGACCGCGAGGCCGTGGGGTGATCGTACCGCATTGCCTGTTCCTGACGGATATTGTCCAGCGATTCCATCGCGCGCAGCCATTCCGGCGACCCTTGCTTCGCATGAGCGAATTGCTTCAGTACCAGGCTGAGTAACGCGTCCAGGTCGTACTTGCTGCGATATGCCAGTTCGGTGCGTGTGATGATGATCTCATGTTTTCCTCCTCTGCTTCGAGGCCCCGACCTCGGAGGCCTTTCATGCTTGACGGGAGGGCGCGGCCTTGGGCGTGAGCCGCATCCGCAGGACCGCAACGCAGAGAAGGAGCCTTGCGCTTGCGGCTTCACACGCCAGGACGTGCGACACCGGAGTCTTCAAAAGGCCTGTGAGAGGGGAATCTGCAGAAGGAGGAAAACGAAGGACTCGAGTCTGCACAACTGAACGGCGCACTGAGCAGCCTCGTTGGACGGAGTTTTACGCTGTGCCTGTACGCGGAAGTCTCATGCGTGCCTCGCCGGAAGAAAACGCAGTGGAATTGAAGCTGGAAATAATGTCTTAGGGAGTAATGTCACAAATGGCTTATAGTAGGCGCTGACCGGAGGGTCTGAGACCTCACCCAAATGCGCACGCGACACACGGATGCCAGGAGGATGTGGCGGTGCGTACCGCTTGTTCTCATTCTGTGCCTGTGCGCTGCGCCAATCTTTGCCCAGGTTCCCCAAGCCAACACTGTTCCGGATAATTCTGCACAGGGCGGCCTATCGGCAGCCGACTATAAGCACGATGTCGCCCAGGCTTCGGTCCGAACTATTTCGCTGGAGACCGCTCAAGGCAGTTGAACAAAGAGATCGCCCCCGCCAGTACCAGGAACAGAGAGCATGGCTCCGCTGATTGCGCGCCTCTATAATAAATGGCAGGCAGGTTGGAAGGGGAGAGGAGTTCATTGCACGATTACATGCAGCCAGCTGTCGACGCCTCTAGTGGCTGCTACGGCGGCGGCGCAGGTCAACTGGCGAAGCCCGGCACGTCGCAGGCTGACTATAAGCGCGACTGTCGAACAGGCAGCTGACATTCAGTTCAGGAAGGCCAGATCGCCACGCACGTTGAACAAAGATATCGACGCTACGCAACGGCAACAGTGAGCGATCTGGCAGGCCCGCCTGACCCCCTTCCACGGCAAATGGCAGGCGGCGGCAGGGGAGGCGGCTGCGCAGGAATCCGGGGAGTCGCTACGCCAGGCGGACGTGGCTTCATCCAAGCCGCATGACATCGTGGTTATCCTTCGGCTCGTCTGACTCTATCTGATCTTCGCGCAAACGAAAACCCGAAGGGCGGCGTGTCTCTGACATCTACGGCACGGCGCATTATGCCCCTCAGCAACTCGATATCGCAGATGAGATGTGCCTCGCGAAAGGGATCTTCTTTGGGCAAGAGCAGTCGCGCCGGGACTGGTAGGCACGCCGCTGGAAAATCCTGGCGCTCCTGTTTGCTCGACCCCGGAACATCACACGCTGATCGTCGCCCGCACCAGAACAGGGAAGGGGACGCGCGTGATTGTCCCGACGCTGTTGCGCTACGGCGGCTCCGCTCTTCGTGATCGACCCCAAGGGCGAAAACACCGCCATCACTGCCCGTGTCGCGGAGCCAGATGGAGCCTCAGCAGTGCATCCACATCCTGAACCCCTGGAACGAACTCGCCGAGACCTTCCAGAGCCAGAACCTGGGACAGTCTGCCACCTACAACCCGCTCGATATCCTTGACAGGTCCGACCCCAATGCCGTCGCCGTCGCTCAGACGCTTGCCGCCGCGATCTGCCCCGCTCCCGCGAACGCCAAAGACCGGTTCTGGCAGGGGAGCGCGGCCAACGTACTGACGGCGGTATTTCTGTGGCTGGCCGACCAGGCCGGACGGAGCGAAAGACGCTGGCGCGGGCCAGGGAGATCGTGAGCCTCACCCGCAAGGACTTCACGCAGAAATACCTCACCCACATGGCCGCGAGCGAAGCGTTCGACGGGGCGATCCGGGAAATGGCCGCGCCGTTCATCGACCTTGCGGATGAAACCTACAGCGGGGTCATGTCGAACCTGAGCGAGAACACCAAGTTCCTGAGCGACCCCCAGGTGAAGGCGGCGACAGCGACAGTCGTCGTTTTCGATGGAGGACCTCGCGACGCAGAAGACCACCGTCTACGTCGTCATCCCCACGGAGCGGATGGACACGCAAAAGACATGGCTGCGTCTCGTCGTCGCCGCCGCCATGCACACCTTCAAACGATCCCGCGAAGCGAAGCGCGAGTCCGGGCATCGCTGCCTGTTTCTGATCGACGAGTTTGCCGCTCTTGGCCGGGTCGACGACCTGCCCCGCGACATCGCCACGATGGGCGGGTTCGGCGTTGATTTTGCGCTGATCGTGCAGGGCCTCGACCAGTTGAAGGACCACTACGGCGAGGCCAGAAACACGATCCTTTCCAACTGCGCCTACAAGTGGTTCTGCAATGTCAACGACCTCGACAGCGCGAAATACCTGAGCGAGACCCTCGGCAAAGAAGACCGTCGTTACGCAGAGCACCTCGTATTCCACGTCGTCCGGCACCAGGAGTTCCAGCGACAGCCAGAGCACGACGCAGGGGGAGACCGGGCGCTCCCTGCTCAATCCCGACGAAATCCTCAACCTGGGCAAAGACGTGGCGATCCTGATTCAGCCCAAGGGTCACCCCCATTACTTGAGGCCCGTCGATTACTGGAACCTGCCCAGCGGCTTTCGCTAGCCTGCGGAAGAAGCACCCGGTCCCTGTATTGGGAGCCGCCACTCAGCTACGACCAAAACCCGTATGTGAGACTCCCCGCCGCGCGCCGGTCGACTCCTCGGGCGGGGAAGGGAACCCTTGGAGCATGCGTCGGAGGATGGGGCGCCGGATATTCTCGGGGTGAAGGGGGGACTGTGGGTGAGGTTCGGGCGGGGTACGTGAACCTGATGTCGAAGGTGCATCCCGATCATGGCGGCTCGGGTTACTTGGCCAAAAAACTCAACTCGGCCAAGGAGTTACTGACCGGCAAGTGAGTGGCTGCGGGTGTTTATGCGGCTCGTTAACCCATATTAACGACGAATCACGTATAATGTATTACATAAATAGGAAGCCCCCCACGGCGATGACCGATGTTAATGGTTCTTCAATCGGTCGGTGCTATTCTGGAAATAGGAGAGCCGCAGCACGGTTTACCGTGCTTTGCAAGCCATGTGCGGATATCCGCACGGCTTGGCAAGGGGGTCACTTCGTCCCCCGTTGCATCCCCCAGAGCAGGGGTTTATCACAACCCCTGCACCCCGCGCGGCGGGAGACTCGGGGCCGCGCAGCGGAGGCTTCGCCTCTGACCAGGGCTGCGCCATGGACCCACACCAGGCCGTTCCGCCTGGACCTGACCAGGGGCTTTCGCGCCCCCTGGACCCACGACCGGGAGTATCCCTCCTGGACCTGGACCAGCCGATCTGCTGGACCGCTCCATGGGGCACGTGCCGCCCCTGGAACCGGGCAGGCCGATTGCGAGGCGCATGCCAACGTGAAAGGACGCGTCATGGCAGGCAGCGACAAGCGGCAGCGCAACGGCACGCCTCAATCCCTCGTGCGATGGACCGACGAGGAATTCAACGCCCTTGCCGCCAAGGCCGATAAAGCCGGCCTCGCCGTCGCCGCCTTCATGCGCGCCGCTGCCCTTGGCGACGCCGGACCCCGCGCCCAGCGCCGCCCGCCCGCCGACCACAAGGCCCTGCGCCAGATCCTCGGCGCAGCTCGGGCGCGTCGGGAACAACCTGAACCAGATCGCCCGCGCCCTCAACGCCGGAGAACGCCCGTGACCTGCCGGAACTGCAAGGACGCCCTCGATGCCTGCGTCGACATCCGCGACGCCATTTTCGAGGCGCTCGGCAAGAAACACGGTCCCGTCCCATGATTATCAAGGGTGGCAGCCGCAGCGGACCGGAACAGCTCGCCAAGCACCTTCAGCGGCGCGACACCAACGAAACGGTCGATATTCTCGAACTCCAGTCGCTGGCTCCCAATCTCAACGAGGCCTTGCGGGACTGGCAAACCCTGTCCGAGGGAACGCGCGGCACGAAGGGCCTTTATCACGTCAACATCGACCCGGCCAAAGAGTACGTCATGACCCCGGAGCAGTGGCAGCGCTGCGTCGAGGTCCTCGAAAAGGAACTGGGCTTCGAGGGCCAGCCCCGCGCCGTCGTCATGCACGAGAAACACGGCCGCCAGCATATCCACGTCGTCTGGGCGCGGACCGACATCGACACGATGACGTTGCGCTCGGACAGCATGAATTACCTGGCCCACGAACGCGCCAGCAAGGCGCTCGAACTTGAATTCGGCCACGAGCCGGTGCCCGGCAAGCACGCGAAACGGGACCGCGAGAAGCAGCCGGAATTCCCCAACGCCGCAGTCAACCAGGCCGAATGGCAGCAGGCCGAACGCACCGGCATCAACCCCGCCGACCGCAAAGACCAGATCACCGCCCTCAAACAGGCCTCCGACAGCGCACAGGCCTTCAAGACCGCCCTCGAAGAGCAGGGCTATATGCTCGCCAAGGGCGACCGCCGCGATTTCGTCCTTGTCGATCAGGCCGGGGAGTTCTACAGCCTGGCCCGCCAGATTCGCGGCATGAAGGCCGCCGAATTGCGCGAATTCATGAAGGGCATCGACCCGCAAACCTCCCGACCGTCGAACAGGCCGCAGAGCTCCAGCAGCAAAAGCAGGACGAACGAAAGCAGGCAGCCGAGAAGCAGACCGAACCTGCTCCGCCCGAACCGTCACAAACCGGCCGAACAAACGAAGGGCCCCTCGCCGGAGGAAATTCAGGCCATTCAAAAGGCCGTCACCGAGCGCCAGGCCCGCGAGGCGGCGGACATCCGCCAGCGCCAGGACGCCGAATTCCAGCACACACGCGACATTCTCGACCGGGACATGGCAGAAAGCATCGACCATTTCGACGCCACGGCAGGAAGCCGAGCGCGCCCGCTTCGAGCGGGAAAAGGCACCGGCCGCCGGTCTCGACCGCGTCATCGACACGATCCAGCGCTGGTGGAATCCGAAGCTCGCCCAGGAACGCGACGCGGAGCGCGAGCGCCGCCAGCAGGAGATGCAGGACCGGCAGCAGAACAGAGCGCGACGAATACGCGGCGATTCTGAAACAGACGCAGGGACATCGAAATCGAGAACCTCGACCGAACGGCACGCGCAGCAACTCCGCGACCACGCGCAGCCGAGCCGAAGAGGACCTCGACCGCTACATCCGCGAGCAGGAAACCGCCCGCAAGCTCCGGGCTGAAATGCGAAGAACGCGAGCGGGAGCGCGAGCGAGGAACGCACCAGGGACGGCCCCGAATGGCCGCCCCCACCGCACACGATGAGCGGCTCTCGCTTCCTGCGACCAAAGCTGAGCCGCTTCTTTAACCAGGTTGCACAGGCTCGCCCGCGGATCTCCCGCTTCGTGAAGGGCACCGCTGCGCTCATGCCGCCGTTGCCGGATAGTCTTCTCGTCGCGGTTTCTTAGCAAAACCGCCAACGCCACCCGCGGAAGCCGTCACCACACCGCGCACGGCCGAGCCGCTCTCGCTTCCTGCCACCGAAAATGCTGAGCCGCTTCTTCAACCAGGCCGCGCAGCCACGCCCGCGGATCTCTCGCTTCTCGAAGGGCATGGCTGCGCTCATGCCGCCGATGCCGGATATCTTCTCGTCGAGTTTTTTCTCAAAACCGCCAAAGCCTCCCCGGCACCTCCGCCCCCACTGGCCGCCCGGAAAGCCCCGAGGCCCCGGCCGCTGACGCCGGTCTGCTCTCCCGGCGTGTCCGGAAAGACTCTTGATCTAAAAGCATGTCCCAAATGAATCGTGTTTCTGCACACTGGAAAAGCGGCAGAACCGGCGATGGCCAGAAAATCCACCATTCCATCATTCTACTTCCTCCCGAACAACAGTAACGTTGCAACCAGTTACGTTAAGCCATTATTAACTGTTTCTGATTTATGATGGAAATCATGCGGATTGTAAACATGGCTATCGAGATTTGCGGCAATATTCCAAGGGGGAAACAGAGGTGCAACCTTAATGAGCAACTTCTCGCGAGAACGGGACAGTTAAAAATTTCGCGCAGGGCAAAGATTTATGACCGTGTCTTCCAGCTCAAGGAAGAGTCCATAGAAATCAAGTTTGACACTGATGTAGTAAATTGCTACATCAAGACCGAAGGATTATTTTTCCAGACCTACACAAAAAGAGCATTAAAAGCAAGAAAATCAATCCTGAACGAGTCAAAAAACCAGTATGTCGGCATAGAACGCCTCTACACTACGGATGAATTGATCATCGAATTAGAAAAAGATACTTCCAATGCTGATACAATTCGCCAATGGCGGGGCCGAGAGCACAGCTACCCAGGGCGCGCGATATTTCCGCATCCCCAGCAGAACTGACGGAGCGTTGCGCAATATGAAGTAGTGTACCGGGCGAAAAGTTTTGCGACAAAATAGGAAAACAAGCGGCCGCTCATGACCGTCGCCATAAAAAGCCGCAACCTGCGCATTTATAAGAATTCGTTTTATCTTTGCCTTTATCTTCCTTCGTTGGCGCAAAGCCATCCTGTGAGCCAGAAGACGAAAGCAAATCGCGGCTTTGCTAAATATTGAGTGCTTCGTTCAAGCCAACCGGACCGGAGAAGAAACATGCCAATGAAGCCATTTGGTTGGCAGCAAGACATATCGTTCGCTCTGAACGCATCACTGTTACGTTGAAAGTTCAGAGGAACAGCGTCCCTCCGTTATCTTTTTCCCAGGAACATGCTTTTCAATCCAGCGCGGGCGCTCTCGTCGCTCCAGAGAAGCCGTTCGGGGTTGCCTTTCTCGATTGTCTGTCTCCTGCGACGCACTGCCAGGTTCGTCGCCAGAGGCTTCAGCAGCCAACCCGGTTTCTCGCTGACGATGGTGCACCCGCGAACGAGAAGCTCGACCCATCCGTCCTTATCACTGATGACTTCGGCGATGACCATGCGCTCGCCGGCATTCACGGCGCGGGCGGTCCGCCTGCGGCTGCGCTTTTCCCACACGGCTTCTTTCCACCGAATGACGTCCGCCGATAAACCCGCCACCGCAAGGAATCCACTCCGCCGCCATGATTTCCGTTCTTCCGTTCGTTAATCTGTCATTACGCTTTCGACTCTTCTGCGCCCTCACCCACAAGACCGTATTTACGTGCTCGCCGCAAGGACTTCAGGATTTTCGGCCGCGATGACAGAAATTTCAGTGCTGCGCTGAAACTCAGCTGGTATAGAATGCTGATGAAAGACATAATCTCGATGCTTAAAAACGTTGCTGGAAATCACGGGAGCAAGCTGCGAGTCTTACACATTTACTTACACACTTTCACAATGGTAAATAAGTACCGTAGATATAGCAATGTTACAAGCATATGTAAGCGACTCAAAATCCGTTGGTCGCAAGGCCGTGTGGGTTCGACTCCCTCCTCCGGCACCATCTCTTTCTTTCTGCTACGTTTGTTAAATTATTTGAAAGCCGTACGTAGCCCCGATCGCGACAGGGTGGAAAAATCCAGATGTTGGGTGCGGGTCCGCCGCGGCGGACATCCCGCCGGAAAGAGGTACGGTCATGAAAATCGCTCGTATTGCAGCGTTGGCGGCGTTCCTGGCGATGCCCTTGCTCGTTCAAGGCCAGACGTCAATGGCCAAGAACGACAAGGCAACGCAGGAGGTCATCGCATTCAGAAACCGTTATATCGAAGCGGAAGAGAATCGGGACATCGCCTTTCTGGATAAAATACTTGGCGGATGATTTCTTCGCTCTCAATCCGCAGGGCAAATTGTTCGACAAAGTCGCAGCAGCTCGAGAACTTGAAGAGGCCCGACCGCACGCTCAAGGTGCTGAACCCGCGCGATACGCAGGTTCGTTTTTACGCGGGACGGAGACGTGGCGATCTTGACCGAACATGTGACGGTCGATGGCCAGGATAAGGGCCGCTCATTCAGTGGGGAATATCGATTCCTTCGCGTCTTTGCAAAACAGGACGGGAAATGGAAGGTCGTGCTGGCGCAAGGATCCCCCATGCCAGGGCAACCGGCGGCCGCAAAATAAGTAGAGTTCTCACTCTTGCTTTGAATTCGAGAGCCTTGTGGCGCGGGCTTCGCAGTCTTCGGAAAGACTCAACATTTTGTCATTCCGAGCGGAGCGAGGAATCTCTCTGGGCTCGGGAGCCAGGAAAAAGAAAGAGAGATTCCTCGCTCCGCTCGGAATGACAAAATTAACTACGTTTTCCGCAGCTTGGTCAGCCTGCTGAGGTTCGTCCTTGCAGGGCCCAAAACTCGCAGGCTGAAGTCCGGCGCCGCTGGCCTTGCCCATTCAAATTGGGTTTGCATCCAACACGTGCGAGGATTTGCGGCAAGTGGCTCAAGAGAAAACCGGATTAAAGATTTGCAGCCACGCGAAAACCGTAGTCGGCGTATTTAAATTCCGGAGGAATGCTGGAGCGCGCCGCGGTCCGCGTCACCTTGATGTGATGACGCCACGAGCCGCCTCGCGAGGCGCGGCGACTGCTGGAGAGTGGCCCTTGCGGATTGCGCTCGGGTGAGACGGCGTAGTAGGCAGCGTCGTACCAATCGGCGCACCATTCGTGCACATTGTCGCCAAGATTGTAGAGGCCATACGGATTCGGCGCATACAATCCCACTGGCTCGGGGCCTGATTTCCAGCGGCTCGCGTAATCGGGAAGCTCTTCAGGCGCACAGTTGCCCCAGGGAAATGTCTCACCTTCCACGCCGCCACGCGCGGCGCGCTCCCATTCGGCTTCGGTAGGGAGCCGGTACTTCTTGCCAAGCTTGCGGCTCAGCCAATCGCAATACGCGACGGCGTCAAACCAGGACACCGCGACGACCGGCTGCTCGGGATTTGCTGAAGCTCGGATTATCCCAGAGCGAAGGCGGCGGATGGCGCGTGTCTTCCAAAAAGCGCGTATAGTCCGCGTTTGTTGTCTGAAATGTCGCAAGTTCAAATGCATCGACCCACACGCGATGCGCAGGCTTTTCGTCATCGCGGCCCGCGTCGCAGCCCATCTGGAACCATCCTTCAGGAATGCGGCGCATCACTGGTTCAGTGGTTGGAGAGTGCCGAAGATCCGTGGTTGCCATTTGCGCGCTGCCTCAGCGGTAACCGGCTGTCGAACGCCGTTCGTAGGAAAGTTCTTCAAGAAGTTTTTCGGCGGAAGGCTTTCCTTCGAGCGGCAGCGTGAGTTTCGATTCGATGCGCCTCACGATGCCGGCAGCCGTGTCATACCGAACGCCCGCTTCCAAGGCGCTGCGCCGGCTTAGAAAGGTTTCCACGAGCGCAAATTCTTCGGGCGTGAGCCGGTTCGCGCCATATTGGTGCGCGGACGCCTGCGCGGGCGCGTCCCACTGTGGGGCAACGGTTTCGAACGGCTTCTCGTGAACCACCACGGTCCCGGCAACGTAATCGCCGAGCCGCTTGCTCTGCGGGCTGATCCACGCGCACAGCACTCCGATTCCGTAGGCAAATGGCATTTGATCGACGAGGCGCAGCAGATTGCGGCCAACCGCGTCAATCGCCGTGATGGGCTGGCCGGAGTCCTTGATCACGCGGATATGCGTCAGGCGTTTGCCCGGCGTCTGCCCGTTCCAGATCGATTCGAACAGAATGAAGTATCCGTACATCAGAAGAAAATAGATGAAGATCAGGATGGCAACGATCCAAACGTCAGCGGTCGAAGATCGACCGAACCCTGCACTTCTAAAACCAAAACCCAGCCCCATGAAAATCAGTGTCAGAACAATCAGGACTGCCCCCTGAATCAGCGAATCGATCAGAACGGCTAGGAACCGGCTTCCGATACCCGCGAGCGGAAATTCAATCGACGTCTGTTCAGGCGTTTCAATGATAAGCTTTTCGCCGGCGGCGGGATCGTAAGCGGCTGGATTTGATGGACTCGAGGGCATAGATGATTTCCACTCGATGGCTCGCGAAACGTAAGCCGCACTGGCAGCGTCTCGAGCAGCTTGTGGACCGCTCGGGGCGGCGCGGCGTGGTGGCCCTGAACCATGACGAATTGCAGGAACTGGGCCTATTGTACCGCCAAACGGCCTCCGACCTCGCGACGGTCCGCGAGGATATCACGAGCCGCCCGTTCACGTCTTACCTCAATCAGCTTCTCTCTCGCGCGCACAATTTGATTTACATGGGCAGGCGCCCGAATTGGGGCAGCATCCTCAGCTTCTACGTGGACACTTATCCGCGCATTTTTCGGGAGACGTTTCCGCTCGTGCTTTTGTCGGCGCTCGTTTTTGTCGCGGGAGGAATCGCGGGCGCGGTCGTGACGCTTCGCGATCCGGGTTTCGCGCACCAAATCCTCGGACCGCAGATGATCGAGACGATCGAGAAGCGCGAGATGTGGACCCACTCCATCCTGGCCGTCAAACCCATGGCGGCATCCGGAATCATGACCAACAACATCACGGTAGGGTTCGCCATGTTCGCCGCTGGAATCACCGCCGGCCTCGGCACGCTCTGGATGCTGATTACAAATGGTCTGCTGATGGGAGTGCTCGCCGTCGCCACCGCCCGCGCGGGCATGGCGCTGCAACTCTGGGATTTCGTTGCGGCGCACGGAGCGCTGGAGCTGCCGGCCATTTTCATCGCCGCGGGAGCCGGACTCGATATTGCGCGAGGCCTGCTGTTTCCAGGAATGATGCCGCGCAAGGAATCCTTGCGGCAGGCGGGCAACCGGGGAGCAAAACTTTTGGTGGGAACGATTCCGCTTCTGGTGGTCGCCGGAGTGATCGAAGCGTTTATTTCGCCGGTGAAAATCGCGACGCCGCTGAAGTTTCTCTTGTCGGCGGTGTTGTTCACCGCGCTTGTTTTGTATTTGTCCAGCGGTATGAGAAAGCCAGTGGCCCAGGAAAATTAGGGGCGCGCCAATAATTTTCCAATATCAAGAATTGCAAATCTAAAATTTCAAATCAAGACTTGCTGTTCACGAATCACGATCCACGAGTCACCAGTCACTAATCACCTGTCACGATTCATCCTAGAAGCTATTGCACAACCCTCCGTAAGACGATCATGAAGCAATCAATATGAAAGAATGCGCCATAGATGGTGAGCGAACGGTCGTAGCGCACAACCAAGCGCCGGAAGTTTCCGAGCCAGGCGTTGGTGCGTTCGACAATCCATCGCCGCCTGTAGCGTCGCAGCGCTCGGCCATCCTGCGTGGCAGGCCGAACGCGATTTCGCTTGTGTGGGCAAATCAGTTCGATCCCGCGTTGTCTCAACCGTTTGCGCAGCGGATCGCTGTCATAGGCTTTGTCGGCGATCACCCGTAGCGGTTTCTGCCTAGGTCGGCCCGCGTGATGACGCCGTCCTACCCGGATCGTTGCGAGAGTCGTTTCCGCGAGTTTGACTTCCCGCCGGGGATGCAGAGTGAAGGGAGTTTCCCAAAGGAAGACCGCGGCCGTCGACCACCACCATCCACTTCGTCCCCTTGCCCCGCTTGGTTTTTCCGACTCCGCAGCCCCTTTTTCGCGGGAGCAAAACTCCCGTCCAAAAACGATTCGCTCCACTTCAGTTGCTGGCGCTGGTTTAACTCGCTCAGAAACGCCCGCCAGATGTTCAACCAAACGCCCCGCTCCTCCCAGTCTCGCAGCCGCCGCCAGCAGGTCGAGGGATGCGGGAATTTCTCCGGCATGTCTTGCCAGCGAGCCCCGCTCCGCAGAATCCACAGAATCCCTTCCAGCACACGGCGGTTCTCGATCCACGGACGACCGCCCTGGCGTTGTTTGGGCGGTTTGGGGAGTAAAGGAGCGATCTTCTTCCACTGCGCTTCGGTCAGCAACGGAGCAGACCGCGCCATCCATCCTCCTTCGGCGCTGCTGCCCCTGTTTATCTCCTATTTTCAAAAACTCAACCATCGTCATTTCAGTGGCTTGTCCATGGTTGTGCAACAGCTTCTAGTGACTTCCCGGCATCGGCATATCCATCGGCATGCCGGGATCGTGCGGCGTTGAAGGCATTCCAGCGAGATATGCGTACATCCACAACTGCCATTTGCGATCGAGCTCCAGCGGAGTCGTGCCCAAAGCTTTCGCCACTTCGGCAACGCTGGGATGCGACATTTTCGCGGCGTAAAGTTTCCGAACCGCATCCGCGCCGCCGAATTCGGCGATTTCGCTGATCCATGCCGCGCCGAGTAGGGTCTGGTCATCGGAAGAGGAGATTTCGCCGCCCGGGTCGCCTAGCAAACTCGCGAGCTTTTTGTGACCGAGCCTTTGCTCCACTTGAACGGCTGCCATTCCGATTTCCGTGCCGCGCCATTCGCCCACGAGCCAGATCGCGGTCCACTGGGCGAACTGCGCGTTTCCGGGCTTGCCCCAGGCTGCATACAAGAGGGCTTCCGCATCGGCCGCGGCGGGAAGCTGGGGAGTCTGTCCGTTCAGCTTCGTGCGAATCGTCGTACCCGTGACCGAGTAGGATTGTTGGCCAGTGTCGCCCGCCGGCGACCCGGGAAAATTGGAGTCGAAGATGATGCGGATTTCTACGTTTGAATCGGCATCGCGGAGCTTTTTGTTCAGGGCCGTGAACAACGGTTCCCTCTGTATTGCGAATTCTGTCATAGCGTTCTGCGACATTGCGCCAGGCGGGCATAGAATTTCGTAATGCGCGGAAGTCACGCGCTGCATCAGGGATTCGCGGACAAATCGGCGAAGGTTGCCGCCAAAAAAGAAAAGCGCCATGGCAATAGCCGCGACGCTCAGCAAAAAGATCGCCAGCGGCTTGCTGAAGCCGCGCTCGGATGGCGCGTTTGCGTTCATGGCGTTACTTTGTCCGCCGGTTGGCTCTCGGTATTTCCTGCTCGCGCAGGCTGGAAATATTTTTCGACGTCCGTGTCGGGGAAGCCGCGATTGTTCAGGTGAACGCGCAGTTGCGCCACGGAAATGGGGCCTCGCGGAAATAACGCGCGGATCGATTCAAAGACGACCTGATGCTCCGGTTCGATGAAAGCGTGCGGGCCGAGGGATTGGATGAGATTTTGCCGGAGATTGCGAGCGATCTCCTCATCGCAAAGCGCGCGAAGGGCCTTGAGTTCGGCTGCGAATTGTGTTTTGCGATCCATTGCAACGGCGCCGGCGGAATTTTTCTCCTTAAAACGGGTTCTGATTTGCGCTCGAAATATTGCCAGGCGCGCTACAGTTAGTTTATTCCAGATATGGGGCGCCCGACGAGGATTCTTCGGTCATAGGGAGGGGCGACCCGAGGAAGCGATTCTGGAGTAGACTACCCGCGTCACGCGGCGTGGAGCGCGCTCGGAAGGGGATAACCTCATGGCAAAAATATTCCGCTTCTTGATTTTCGTGTTTATGCTCATGTTTGCCGGCGGCGCGCTCGCGCAAGAGGCGCCCGACTGGACCAATCCGTTTCCACCCTACCGGATCATCGGCAATATTTATTACGTCGGGAGCCAGGGACTTGCCTCTTACCTGATCACCACGCCGCAAGGAAATATTCTGATCAACAGCAATCTGGAAAAGTCCGTGCCGATGATTCGAGACAGCGTCGAGAAATTGGGATTTCGCTTCAGCGACACCAAAATTCTTTTGATCAGCCACGCGCATTGGGACCACTGCTCGGGCAGCGCGGCGATCAAGGAATTGACCGGAGCCAAGTACATGGTCATGGACGCAGACGTGCCGGAAATCGAGGCCGGCGGGAAGGGCAACTTCCAGTACGGGGATGTTCCGACTTCGCGCTACCAGCCCACAAAAGTGGACCGCGTGTTGCATGACGGCGACGAAGTGCGTCTCGGAGACACGGTTCTGGTTGCGCATCTTACGCCGGGACACACAAAAGGCACGACGACCTGGACGATGAAAGTGGCGGATGCGGGAAAGACGTACGACGTGGTCATCGTGGGCAGTCCCAACGTGAATCCCGGCTACAAGCTGGTGAACAATGCGCTCTATCCGCAAATTGCATCCGATTATGAGCGCATGTTCCGCGTCTTGAAATCCTTGCCCTGCGATGTATTTCTCGGCGCGCACGGAAATTATTACGGGATGGAGGCGAAGTATGCCCGGCTGAAACCGGGCGAGCCGAACCCATTCATCGATCCCGAGGGCTACAAGAGTTACGTGGCTGAGCGCGAGCAGACGTTCCGCGCGGAATTGGCAAAACAGACGGCCGCAGCCCGATAGAATTCGTATTCGGACACAATTCCTTGCAGACGACGGTACTCTGCGCAACCGGGTGCGGGCTCTACTTTTACGCTGAACGCTCCAAGTGAAGCGTGGAGCCCGCCACAACCAAGATCGGAGGTCTTTTGTGAGAAATAAGTTGCTCAGCGTTTTCGTGGCGCTGGTGTGCTTCCTGGCCATTTCCGTACCGCTATCGGCGCATCACGGATCGGCGGGCTTCGACATGGAAAAACAATTGGTCATGAAGGGAACCGTGACGGAGTGGCTGTGGGCCAATCCCCATTGCTTCCTGAAGTACGATACAACGGATGACAAGGGCGATGCCGCGCATTGGGCCGTTGAAGTTAGCAATCCGGTTGACATGGTCAGGCGCGGCTGGTCCAAGCATTCCTTGAATGTGGGCGATCAAGTCACTGTTACTGTGCGCCCCGCCAAGAATGGCGCGCCGGTCGGGCAACTCTTGAAGGTTGTGCTTCCCAACGGCCAAACATTGATAGGGTGGAACCCTTCAGCGCGTTGACGGGTGGGTTGCGCTCGTGGTGCAACGGCAGGGTGCGTGAGGATTTCAATATGCTAAAGCGGTTTGTGATCCCGGTTATTGGAGCAGTCGCGATACTGGCGCTTTCCTTTGGAATGCGCGCGCAGACCGCTCCGCCTCAACAACCAGAAGCGGCGAAGACTCATCGGGCAGCCCCTGCCCCTCGCCGGGACCTATCCGGAATTTGGGATGTAGCAGATACGACGGAGGGGATCTCCCCGGCAGGTGTGAAGTCGCACGCTCCTTTCACGGCTTTGGGAGCGAACATAGCCAACAACGTCTATAAACCCGGAGACGGCCCCAGAAGAGTTCCCATCGGGCTGGTGAATGATCCACTCGACAGTTGCGATCCTGCGGGATTCCCACGCAACCTGCTGTTTGAACTGAGGCCATTTCAGGTCGTTCAGACACCCAACCAGGTGCTGATGCTGTATCAGTACCAGCGGGTATGGCGCGCCATCTGGAAAGACGGGCGGGAGCTTCCGAAGGATCCGGATCCACGGTGGTATGGATACTCGGTTGGGAAGTGGGCGGATGATTACACATTTGTTGTTGAGACGGTCGGGATGGACGAGAGGACATGGCTTGACAATGCCGGGGACCCGCACAGCAGCGAAATGCGCGTGGAGGAGCGATACCACCGGGTAAACCATGACACCGTGGAACTGACTGTGAAGATTGACGATCCGAAGATATACACGGAGCCTTGGCTGGCCCGCGACAGGTTGCGTCTCACGTTGCTGCCGGCTAACACGGACGTGATGGAGATGATCTGTGCGCCGAGCGAGGCGGAAGAATATAAAAAGACGATGGCCGCCCCCCTTTCAAAGTAGCCTCCCACAATTCCCATCAGGGGCGTTCGCTCGCGTGTTTTTGTTTGTTTTCCACGTGTTCGTCGATCCACTTCAAGATGAGATCCGCGACTTGGTTGCTATTCTTGTCCTGCATGAGCATGTGGCTGTTGCCGAATTGTCCATACTTTGGCAGGTGCATCATCGTCGCGTCGCCTCCCGCGGCGTTGACCTGCTGGACGAATTGTTGGCATGATTCAAATCGCCCCTTCCAAAAATTCAGGTAAGCAGGAACATCTTCGATGTGGTCGCCAAAGACGACGAGTGTCGGGATTTTCGTCAGGGTTGAAATCTGTTGAGAAGTCAGCACGGGGCACAGACCTTCAATCGAAATCAGGCCTTTGATGTCTTCCGGATTGATGAGCGCCGCCTGCTCGGGAAAGAAACCCGATTCGGAGTGACCCATCAGGATCGCACCCTTCAATTTTATCGCCAGTCCCGATAGATTCGTCCACGTGGGATTGACTGCGGGAAGTTCGCTGTTGAGATCCGGGATCACTTGCTTCCCGAACTCTTCCAATGCCTCGACTGGAAACTGTTCATTGGAGAACGCTTTCCCCATGGAAGGGCCGAACCGGAAAAGCTGCCAGGCGATTTCGTGGGTCGCGGTCCGCATCTCGGGCATGTCGCTCGGCGGGCGCTTTCCCAATTTAACTTCATTATAAATTGTCAGGTCGAATCCGGAACGCGCGCGCGAAACCTGGTCGGGAAGATAAACCGCGCGGTGCTTGCGGAGGAAATATTCGTTCCAGCCCATGCGCCCATCGGGGGTGGTTTCGTAGCTCTTCGAGCTCAGGCAGCACCCGTGCACCATGACGACGGGAACATGCGAATCGGCGCCCTCCGGAATCTGATACTGAACGTACATCTGGTCGACCGTGATGTTTCCGGTGTTGATGCCGGTGCCCAAAAATCCGGTGGTTGACCCGGTAAGCGCATCCGTGTAAACGGTACGGCCACCGATGAAGAAGCTGCCTTGCTCTTTTAGGAGAAGGGAATCGGCCATGGTCACGCCGGCGGCGGCAAGGAGCAGAACCGTCATCGCCGCGAGCGCGACAGATGAGCGAACGGATTTTGTAAATCGACGCGTGTTTTTCACGGGGCTCTCCTTTTGGGTGGCTTGAGTAGGACAGACTTCAGTCTGTCGCATTTATAGCCGAGCTGCCAACTAAACCAGACAGGCTGAACAGGCTGCGGAAAAACTCAAATTTTGTCATTCCGAGGCGCGCTGCGCGCCGAGGAATCTCTCTTTTCCTGGGTTTAAAGCAAAGAGAGATTCCTCACTTCGTTCGGAATGACAAAATAAATCACTTTTTCCACATACTGTGAAGCCTGTCCTACTCAGCAGTCGTAATCGCTCCCAGAGAAGCTGAACTCACCAGCGCCGCGTACTTTGGCGAAAACGCCGGTCTTGTAGCGCGGCGCAGGCGCCTTCCATTTTGCGAGGCGCGCCTTGATTTCGGCGTCGCTCAATTCGACGCGCAAACTCTTTGTCGCGAGATCGAAAACGATTTGATCTCCCTCGGCGACGATCGCGATGGGTCCGCCGCGCGCGGCTTCCGGAGCGGCGTGGCCTGCCATCAGGCCGCGAGTCGCGCCGCTGAAGCGGCCGTCGGTCAAGCAGGGCCACGTCTTCGCCCAAGCCCAGGCCCACGAGGGCAGCCGTGAGGCCGAGCATTTCGCGCATACCGGGCCCTCCACGCGGCCCTTCGTAACGCACGATGACGACGTCGCCCTTTTTGATTTGTCCCTTTACGGCGGCGTCCATCGCGTCTTCTTCTCGATCGAAAACGCGCGCCGGGCCTCGATGGTAAGGCCTTTCGTGGCCGGAGGTCTTCACCACGCATCCCTCCGGGAGCCAGATTGCCTCGCAGAATCATGAGGCCGCCCGTATTTTTGATTGGATCTGAAAGCGGGCGCACGACGTCCTGTCCTGGACGTTCCTTCACCGAGAGGGCTTCTTCGTCGAGAGTTTTCAGGCTGGCCGTCATCTGCCCGCGATGGAGCAAGCCCGCGTCCAAAAGACGCTTCGCCAAGAGCGCAGTCCCTCCGGCGTTGTACAAGTCCACCGCCGTGAATCTTCCCCAGGGCTTCATATCAGCCAGCAGAGGCGTTCTTCGCGCTGATGTCGTCGAAATCATCGATGATGAAGTTCAATGCCAGCTTCCTTGGCCATCGCGAGCAAATGCAGCACGGCGTTGGTTGAGCCGCCCGTCGCGACCACGGAAAAAATTGCATTTTCAAACGCCTGGCGCGTCAGGATTTTGCGCGGCGTCACGCCTTTGCGAAGCAGCTCCATCACCAGAGTGCCGGCGCGATAGGCAGCTTCGTCCTTACGCGGATCGGTGGCGGGCACGTTGCCGAGCCCCATGGGCGTCAGGCCGATGAATTCCAAAGCCATTGCCATTGTGTTGGCCGTGAATTGTCCGCCGCATGCGCCCGCGCCCGGGCACGCCACGTGCTCGATTTCCTTAAGATCGGCGTCCGACATTTTCCCGGCGGAGTGCGCGCCGACGGCTTCAAACACATCCTGAATCGTGACATCGTGGCCGCGAAAGCGGCCCGGTTGAATCGATCCGCCGTAAAGGACGAGGCTCGGCAGGTTCAGGCGCGTCAGTCCCATTGCGGTGGCGGGAATGGTCTTGTCGCATCCGGCGAGAGCAACCATCGCGTCGAACATGTAGCCTCGACCGACAAGCTCGATCGAGTCGGCGATCACTTCGCGGCTCACGAGCGAAGCCTTCATTCCCTCGGTGCCCATCGTTTCGCCGTCGCTGATGGCGATGGTGTTGAATTCGAGGGGCGTGCCGCCGGCGGCGCGGATTCCTTCTTTTACCTTTTCCGCAAGCTGGCGCAGGTGCGAATTGCAGGGCATTGCTTCGATCCAGGTATTCGCAACACCGACAAGCGGCTTGGCGAGGTCATCGTCGGTGAGGCCAATCGGCGCGAAAATAAGAGCGCGCTGGCGCCCTGGACGGGCCGTCAACGATGATGCTGGCTGTGTTCTCTGAGACGCGAATCCATGATTCCTCCGGGAAGAGTGACTGGTGATTCGTGACTGGTGACTCGTGATTCGTGAAAATCTTTCCAGCCAAGATTTGATAGTTTTTTCGACTCGATGAAGCAATCCTTTCGATTGAAGCAGTGCTGTAGCTCGCCCCAATCAGATCGGGACGGGCTACAGCAACACGCTTGTCTCAAAAGATAGATCGCGGGCGCTACGCGCCTTCGGCGATGACGCGGTTCTTCTTCATCCAGGGCATCATCGAGCGCAATTGCGCGCCGACGGTTTCGATCGGATGTTTCTGGCCCGCTTCCCGGAGCTGCCTTGAAGCGCTGGCAGGCCGGTGGCGGCCTCGTTCATCCATTCCTTGGCGAATGCGCCGGATTGGATGTCTTTCAGGATGCCCTTCATGCGCTCCTTCGTGGCCTCGTCGATCACGATGGGGCCGCGCGTCAGGTCGCCGTACTCGGCCGTGTTCGAAATCGAGTAGCGCATTTCGGAGATTCCGCCTTCGTAGACCAGGTCCACGATCAGCTTCATCTCATGGCAGCATTCGAAATAGGCCATCTCGGGCGCGTAGCCCGCTTCGACCAGCGTTTCGTATCCCGCCTGAATCAGCGCGGTGAGGCCGCCGCAGAGCACGGACTGCTCGCCGAAGAGGTCGGTTTCGGTCTCCTCGCGAAAATTCGTTTCGATCACTCCGGCGCGCGCGCCGCCGATGCGCGCTGGCGTAGGCCAGGCCGATTTTCTTTGTGTCGCCGGTCGGGTCCTGATGAACGGCCAGCAGGCAGGGAACTCCCGCGCCCTGCGAAACTGATGGCGCACGAGATGTCCCGGCCCCTTTGGCGCGACCATGAACACGTTGACGTCCTTGGGCGGCTTGATGAATCCGAAGTGAATCCCGAAGCCGTGCGCAAGCGCAAGATATTGGCCGGCGCGCAGCGCGGTCGCGATGTCGCTCGCGTATAGTCCCGGCGCGATCTCATCCGGAACGAGAATCATGACGATGTCGACTTCTTCGGCGGCTTCGCGAACGGAAAGCACTCGCAATCCCGCTTTCTGCGCCTTGGCGACCGATGCGCTCGTGCTCTTCAGACCGACAACGACGTCGCAGCCCGAGTCCGACAGATTCATGGCGTGGGCGTGGCCTTGCGATCCAAAACCGATCACGGCGATTTTCTTGTTCTTGATGTAATTCAAATCCGCGTCTTTATCGTAGTAAACCTTCACATTTCCTCCTGTTGCGTTTCTGGGTTTGCAATCTCAGTCACTAAAACTTTTTCTTTGCGCGTGTTGTTGAATTGGCGCCGGCGCGCCTTTGCAGCACAGGCTTCAGCCTGTGGCAGTTGTTTCTCACTTTACATGCGAAATGCCACAGGCTGAAGCCTGTGCTACTGAAGGCCATCCGCGACAAATAGTTTAAACCCTTGCTTGCGGATAGCATCCAAGAATTTTTACCGAATCGGCAAATTCCTTGAGTTCCTCGAGCGCCGCGCGCGTATTCCGGATCCTTGAGCGATGCCTGGAGGTCGAGATAGAAGCAGTAGCTCCACGGCGTGCCGGGAATCGGGCGGCTTTCGATCTTCAGCAAATTCAGGTTGCGCCGGGCAAATGCGTTCAGCGCGGAACACAGCGAACCCGGCTTATGCGCGAGGTGCAGGACGAGCGAGAGCTTGTCGGCGTTTTCCGCGACTTCGGCGGAGGTCGCGAGCAGCAGGAAGCGCGTGTAATTTTCCGGATGATCCTCGAGGTGCTCGCGCAGAATCGCGCCGCCGTAAACTTCCGCCGCGCGCCGGCTGGCAATCGCCGCCTTCGTTGGGTCGCCGGCGCGCATCACTTCACGCACGCTTCCTGCCGTGTCATCGGTCGCCACGCGCTTGATCGAAGGATGGCTCGCGAAAAATCGCTCGCATTGGGCGAGCGCGACCGGATGGGAAGAAACCTGCGTGATGCGTTCGAACGTCGCGCCCGGAACGCCGATCAGATTGTGCACAATCGGAATGACGACTTCGGCTTGGATGTGCAGGCCGCTCGAAATCAGCAGGTCATACGAACGATGCACCGACCCGGCGAGGCTGTTTTCAATCGGAGCGAGAATGTAATCCGCGACGCCGTCCTTGAATGCTCGAGTAGAGCGCCTCGAACGTAGGCCGCGGAACGAGTTGGATGTCCTCGCCCAGGAGCTTGACGGCCGCTTCTTCGCTGAAGGCGCCGCGCTCGCCCTGAAAGGCGATTCGGGAAGATGGAGGGACCTTCATTCCCATCGTCCACAGATTAGGATTTGCGCATTTAGGCGTCCCGGCATAAGCACCCAAACTATCAGGGCGCGAACCTGCACGTCAAACGGCACATGCGGTGGAGTCAGGTTGGGGTGAGTAGGACAGGCTTCAGAGCCTGTCTGGTTTTGATATTCCGGCGTTGAACGCGCCGGCGAGGCGCTCAGACTAGCGTCAAAGCTTATTCAAGCCATCCAGACCAGCGACTTTGTACGCTTCGGCAAAGGTAGGGTAATTGAAGACGGTATCGCGAAAATAATCCATTGTGCCGCCGAAGGTAAGGACGGCCTGGCCGATGTGCACGATTTCCGCGGCGCTTTCTCCGATGACGTGGACGCCGAGGACTTTGCGCGTCTCCGGGTGGAAAAGAATTTTCAGCATGCCGGTGTGATCGCCGACGATTTGCGCCTTTGCCAACTCTTCATACTTAGAAATGCCAACTTCAAAGGGGACGTGCGATTCGGTCAAAGTGGCTTCGGTCTTGCCGACCATGGAAATCTCGGGGATGGTGTAAATGCCGTAGGGAAGAAGAGCCGTGCTCATTTCGGCGGGGGCGCCAAATATGTGGCAACTGGCCATGCGCCCCTGTTCCATGGACGTGGAGGCGAGCGAAGGAAATCCGATGACGTCCCCAGCCGCGTAGATATTTGGGACTGACGTTTGGAAGGACCCATTCACTTCGAGTTTGCCGCGCGATGCGGCGGTGAGTCCGGCGGCTTCGAGGTTCAGCAGATCGGTATTGGCCTGGCGGCCTACCGCGTACATCAGGCAGGTGGCGTGAATGTGCTTTCCGCTTTCGAGGTTCGCGACGACGCGGCCGCGCTCGTCGGTTTGAATCGCCGTGACTTTTTCGCCGAGTCGGAAGATGGCTCCCTGGCGGCGCATATGGTAGCGCAGCGCTTCCACGATTTCGGAATCGACAAAATCCAGCAGCGTTGGCCTTTGCTCGATCAAAGTGACTTCCACGCCCATGGCGACGAGCATTGAGGCGTATTCGAGGCCGATCACGCCACCGCCTACGATTATTAATTCGCGCGGGATTTCGTCCATCTGAAAGAACTGGTCGCTGGCGATAATTTTCTTGCCGTCAAAAGGGATGTCATCGGGATGGGACGGACGTGTGCCGCAGGCGATCAGAACGTGGCTGGCGTGTAGCATGTGCGCTTCCGTCGCGCCTTGTACTTCGATGGTGCTGGCGTCCAGGAACTGGGCAGTGCCGCAAAGCAGGTCGATCCCGTTGCGGCGCAATTGGTCGCGCACGACCCCGGTTTCCCGTTCCACCACTTGCGAGACGCGGGCGGCCAAATCGCGAATCGATATGCGGTCCTTGACGACGTAGTCGTTTCCGTAAAACGAGCGATGGCGGAATCCGGTGAGGTGAAGAATGGCTTCGCGCAGAGTCTTGCTGGGAACGGTACCGCCGTGGATGCAAACGCCGC
Organism: uncultured Acidobacteriota bacterium; assembly: GCA_963833595.1. Taxonomy (GTDB): domain Bacteria; phylum Acidobacteriota; class Terriglobia; order Acidiferrales; family UBA7541; genus Palsa-360. The sequence goes on from CAWHYM010000023.1 coordinate 263,919, forward strand.
CGACCATGTCGTTTCGATCCACCATGGCCACGCGCTTGCCGAGCTTCGCGGCGGCGATAGCTCCTTTTTGACCCGCAGGCCCACTCCCAATGACGACGAGGTCGTATTGAATCGGATGCATCAATCCTCTTCTGTTTGGTTCATGCAGGGTTTCTGTTTGCAAAAGTGGGCGCCCTCACGGTTGAGATGCCATAAAATCCGTTCGCGCTCAGTGTATGGGAGTGGGGAAGCAGATACAATCCCGGCGCCGGTGACTGTTGCCTTCATGCGGCCTCCGTTCCATAACCAATCCTCGTGTAAGTGGTTTGCGCACAGTAGTTTTGCGTTAGCGGTGAAAATCTGTGCATATGCGTTCCATCGAGAAATTGAATTGGCGATGTCCGGACCATTCGATAGTAGGACGCGCAAATGAGGGCGAGGTTGCACTTCCAATAATTTTTATCAGCCGCATTGATCGTTCGCCTTACTGGTTTTCACGCGAAACCAGATTTGGAAGCTACTCGGGCGGAAACCGTGGGACAATGCTGGAAGGGTGAAAAGGGAGCCCAAGCGAATGATTCGATGGCACTTGATTTCCGTTCTGGCAGTTTTGTGCGCTTTCGCCGCCGGGTGCGGCAAGACGGTGAACGATCAAGACGCCATCCGCGCGAGCATCGAGAAGCACTTAAACGGGCGCGCGGACCTGAATCTTTCCGCGATGGACCGTGAGGTAAAACAAGTTTCGGTCAATGGCGATCATGCGAGCGCGCAGGTCGAGTTTCGCCTAAAGGGAGGCGACGCGCGAATGGAAATTGAATACGCGCTCGAGCGCCAGGGCAAGGAGTGGACAGTTCAGAGCAGCCAGCCGATGGGGATGGGCGATGCTCATTCCGGCACGGAGCAACCGCCCGCCGGTGCCCCGGATTCCGGGAGCGGTCAACTCCCACAGGGACACCCTCCTGCAAATTAGAGGCGGGGATTGGCGAAGGACGCGAGCACCGAGAGTTACGAGAGAATTCTTGTAACCAAAACATGTCGCGGGCCCCTCTAAGACTTTAGATTCAACATGGTCGGAAGCAAGACCTAGAGCTTTCCGGATAGAAAATGCATATCTCCGCTCCGTTCATACGACGACCCGTTGCGACTTCGCTTTTGAGCGTTGCGATTCTGCTTGCAGGTGGTGTCGCCTTTTATTTACTTCCCGTGGCAGCGCTTCCCCACGTTGATTTCCCCACGATTTATGTTCGCGCATCCTTGCCTGGGGCGAGCCCTGAGACCGTAGCCTCATCTTTGGCTACACCGCTGGAGCGCCAGTTCGGCCGGATTGCGGGCGTCACGCAAATGACGTCCAGCAGCCAGTTGGGCGCCACGGGGATCACGCTTCAGTTCGACCTGGATCGAGACATCAATGCGGCGTCACGCGACGTGCAGGCTGCCATCAATGCGGCCGCCGGACAATTGCCTGCTAATCTGCCAAGCCTCCCGTGGTACCGCAAGATTAATCCATCTGAAACGGACATATTAGATTTGGCTGTGTCATCGGAAACGATTCCCAGGAGTCATCTATACGATTTGAGTGATTCCATTCTTGCGCAAAAGATATCCCAGGTCGATGGCGTGGGCCAAGTTAACACGTACGGGGGAGCAAAACCGGCGGTCCGCGTGGACGTAAATCCCAACGCGTTGGCCCATTATGGGATTAGTTTGGAAGGGGTGCGAAACGCTCTTCAATCAGCGAACGCGAACAGTCCAAAGGGGGATTTGGAAGATCCATCTAGCCGGTGGGTTCTGTCCGACACCGACCAACTACTGAAGCCAGAGCAGTACGCGCCATTGATCGTGTCGTATCGGAACGGGGCTCCGGTAAGGCTTAGCGACATTGCGAAAGTGACTGAGGGAATCGAAGACCTTAGGAATTCGGGATATGCAAACGGCAAACCCGCGGTGGTGATGGGGATTGGCCGGCAACCCGGCGCGAACATTATTGAGACCGTTGACCGCATAAAAGCGCTGCTACCGGAGCTGCGCGCCTCGATTCCGCCATCGGTTACGTTGACTCCCACTTTTGATCGCACCACGACGATCCGGGCGTCCGTCAAGGATATCGAATTCACGTTGTTGTTGACCGTCGCGCTCGTGGTGATGGTTATCTTTCTATTCTTGCGCAATGCCTGGGCAACGATCATTCCCAGTGTCGCCGTACCGCTGTCCATCATCGGAACGTTTGGGGTGATGTACATTTTGGATTACAGCCTCGATAATCTTTCGCTGATGGCCTTGGCGATCTGCACTGGATTTGTGGTGGACGACGCCATTGTTGTGATCGAGAACATCACGCGCTATCTGGAAGAAGGGGAATCGCCGCTCGCTGCGGCGATGAAGGGATCCCGCGAAATTGGATTCACAGTATTGTCAATGAGCATTTCGCTGGTGGCTGTGTTCATACCTCTCTTACTGATGGGTGGAATCATCGGGAGACTATTCCGTGAATTTGCAATCACGTTGAGCGTGGCCATCGTGGTTTCCTTGTGCGTGTCACTGACCACGACACCGATGATGTGCGCCCTGTTCCTGAAATCGGAAAAGGACATGAAGCACGGGAAATTGTATCTGGCGAGCGAACGGGTATTTCAATGGGGGGTGGCGACCTACGCTTCCGGGTTGCGCTGGGTTCTACGCCATCAACCCTTCATGCTCGTGCTTACAGGTGCGACGATTTGCCTCAGCATTTACTTATATGTTGTTATTCCTAAAGGTTTCTTCCCGCAGCAGGATACGGGTTTGATGGCTGGAAATATCCTGGGAGCCCAGGATACTTCCTTTCCCGTGATGCAGCGGAAATTGAAGGAATACACGGACATCGTGATGAGCGATCCGGCGGTGAAGGCCATGGCGGCGAACACCGGGGGCGGCGCGGAAAATACGGGGCGCATGCAAGTGGAATTAAAGCCTCTCGCCGAGCGAAAAGTCACCGTGGACCAAGTCATCGCTCGCCTCCGGCGCAAACTGGCGGTGGTTCCCGGGGCCACGCTATTCCTAAGGGCGTATCAAGACATCACGGTGGGCGGGCGGATCAGCAGTTCGCAATACCAATACACGCTATCGAGTGAAAATCTCTCTGACCTTCAGCAATGGGCGCCTCGCGTTGAGGCGAAGATGAGGCAGCTGCCCCAGTTGCGGGACATTGCCAGCGATCAACAAACGCACGGTTTGCAAGCTACCCTGGTGATTGACCGCGATACGGCGTCGCGTTTGGGGATTTCACCGGCGACAATCGATAACACGCTCTATGACGCGTTCGGCCAGCGGCAGGTATCCACGATCTACACACAATTGAATCAGTATCACGTGGTGCAGGAAGTCGATTCGGCCTTCCGTAACAGCACCGAAGCGATTCAAGGGCTTTATGTGCGATCGTCGACCGGAACCCAGGTGCCCCTGAGCGCCTTCACCCACTATGAGACGCAGAATACCGCCCTCGCAGTAAACCATCAGGGCCAATTTCCTGCGGTCACGATCTCGTTCAACCTTGGAGAGGGAGTCGCTCTGGGCGACGCCGTGACGGACATTGAATCGGCAGTTTTGCAAATGGGGCTGCCTTCCGATATTCATCCGACGTTCCAGGGAAACGCACAGGCCTTTCAGTCTTCTCTATCTACCCAGCCGTGGCTCATTCTGGCCGCGCTTGTGGCTGTTTACATCGTATTGGGGATGCTTTACGAAAGTTACATCCACCCGGTTACGATTCTCTCGACCTTGCCCTCCGCTGGCGTGGGAGCCCTTTTGGCTTTGCTGGCATTTCACACCGAATTGACCGTAATCGCGCTCATTGGAATTGTCCTATTGATCGGGATTGTAAAAAAGAACGCCATCATGATGATCGATTTTGCCCTTGAAGCGGAGCGGTCAGGGAAAACGCCCGAGGAATCCATCTACCAGGCATGCCTGCTGCGCTTTCGTCCCATCATGATGACGACGATGGCGGCGCTGTTTGGAGGCTTGCCGCTGGCGCTGGCGACCGGCACCGGCGCGGAATTGCGCCGGCCGCTCGGCATCAGCATCGTCGGAGGGTTGATGGTCAGCCAGGCCCTTACGCTGTATACGACTCCAGTGATCTACCTCTATATGGACCGCCTGCAACAGCGATTCCGGCGGCACAAGCATGCGCCTGCGATTCCCGGCGCAGTTCCTCCAACTCCGGCACCTCTCCAAGGCCCGTCGCTGACCTAGCGCAGATCTTTGGTGGCGCCGGCGCTACCAAAAAAAGACCCGGGCGGAATTTGCATTCGGCCCGGGGCTGTCTTTTGGCAGAGGACAAAAACTAATCGCTACTTTCAGAGATCGCCGTGGTGGCCGTCTTACTTGTCATCATCACGATCCTGGGGCGCGAATGCCACTCCGCGAAGCACTTCTCCATACTTTGCCGCGCGGATGACTTTGAAATAGCCGAACGAATCATTTTTGTCATGATCGCCGTCGCCCGTTGGCAATGTGGTGGTTTTGAGGACGTCAGTGACCTTGACCAGCAGGTTCGGGTCGGCGCCCTGGTCACCACTGGCGCTGACGGTTGAGGTCACCGCGAAAATGGTGACGGTGCCGTCATGATTGTCCTGGCCCGTGATGTTGCGGCAGCCGTCCGTTGCGGGATTGAGCGCTGTCGGGTAACCATCAACGCCGTATGGAACGCCGATGTTCAGGCCATTCTGCAGAACGTAAGCCAGCTGCCATGCGCCATTCACCAGAATCCATTTCTGCACACCGGCGACGGCTCTGGTTGGGGCGTCTGCCACATTCCCGTTGACCGCGGGTGTGACAAGCGTGCCGTCGCCCTCATCACAAACGTACAGTGTATTTGCGTTGGCGAACCAAATGCCGAAAGGAAACGCCACGGAAGAGGGCTTGCCACCATCGGTGCCGCCTGCCGGTGTTGTTGGGAATCCTGGCAGGATTGTGATTGGAAGAGTCGCGAGGGTTGATTCGGAGCCGCTTGGAAGGGTGCCGGCATTGCCCACTTGATAGACCGTATTGAAGCCGTTACCGCCGCTGCCCTTGGTGACATACAACGTGTGATTGAAGATGGTGATGCCGCGGAAGTTGTTATCTTTCCCCGGCTTATCCGCCGTCGTGTAGAGTTTTCCCGTGGCGGGATCGATGACCTGCGTAACTTCGAAGTCCCCAATCATGCCGATGTTTGGCGGCACTGGCGGAGTCTGGCCCGGAACGAGAAGTTCGGCACCGGTGGAACGGACGAATTCCTCACCGACGAAGGTCGTCGAAAGCTGCTTCTTCGATAGGCCGCCGTTGTTGTTATTTCCAGCCATGTAATACAGCCAATCGCTTTTGATTGCCGAGCGGCCATTGTTTCCGCTGTAGGCGTTACCTTCGGTAATCATCATGTGGCCATGGGCATTCACTTCGGCCACGGAGCGGTAATACTGGGAAACGACCGGATTGGTCGGGTCAACGACGCCCGGCGTATTGGAATTGGATATGTCGAGCTGGTTGGGCGCAGTCACGAAGCCCGGGCCGCCGCGGTATCCCACGAACGTGATTGACTTCCCATCTGTCGACAAATGCAAAGCCAGCTCAGACTTTGAACTGAAACTTGTGACAATCTGATCGCTTGGGATCGGGAGAGTATCCAGCCGGTGGCCGTCCGTCGTAATGTTGTCGAGGAAGATCGGAGAAGTGATGCCGAAGCTGCCGTCTGAAGTATTGTTGTTGAAAACAGTGGGATACGTGCCATCGGCGACCGCTTTGGCGCATGCAACGGCTACCGGCGTCGTGCCGCCCGCAATGAGGGGTACGTTGACGGTGCCTGCCACGCAGCCCGGCGGCAATACAGTTACACCGGGTACAAGCAACGAGGGAGTCCCGACATAAACACTGCGGCTGAGGACTAAGGTGCCGGGTTTGAATTCAAAAGGATCGGAATGGTGATCGTCATCATTGCCGGCTTGAATTCCTCCAGCCAGTGCAATGGACACTGCCAGTGCGAGAATTGCTTTCTTCACGTCAATTTCCTCCTGAGATTTGCATATTGGGACGGTATGTGCGCGCAGAAAATCTCACGGAATGACGGAGTGCTACATTAACTGTCGATGAAAACTCAATGAAAGAAAGATCAACGGCCGCCGCGCTCCTGGCGCCAACTCGAATTGAGGTTGACGCGGCAGAGAGGAGGACGTATGTTTTCCGCAAAATTTGGGATAGGATCGGAAATTCTAGATGGGTTTTCCCCCAGAGGGGGATTCAATCGCCTGGGCGGCAAATGACAAGGGAGATGAAATCGTGAGACACAAGGGCAATGGCAGGAGTTTTTGGCTATTTTTACAGTTTTTGCTGGCGGCTGCGGCACCCATGTCTGTCATGGCGCAGAACTACCCGCCGGACGGACCGGCAATTCCAACTGTGGCTTTGACCGGTGGCCCGGCCGTCCAGGAGCCGACTCCCAACCCTCCAGATCAGCAATCTCAATGGAACATGGAATTGGCGGGCTTCAGCGACCTTCAGGGACGCTCGGCGTATCAGCCGATCATTATTAACGAGGATGGCCGTGAAATCGCCTACGTCGGTCACCATTCCGGCAGTGCGATGAATCCGCTCACGGGTGTCGTGGAGCCCAACGGGACTTCGATTGTGGATGTGACAGATCCAGCCAAGCCCAAGTACCTGGCACATATTCCGGGCTCATCGGAAGCGGGCGAAGAGGCCGGCGGCGCGCAGATGGTGCGCGTCTGCAGTGGGAGCCTTTTGCCACATGGAGTGCGCGGCAAATGGTATTTGTTGCGGCCGCTTGGATCCAAGGCGCAGGAAATATATGACGTCACCGATCCGGCCCACCCTTCTCTTCTGACGCAAATCGTGGGAGACCTCGATCACACGCATAAGAGCTGGTGGGAGTGTGATACGGGGATCGCGTATCTGGTTGCGAATGCGCCGGCCGAAGGCTGGAAGGGCCAGCACATGAAGATTTACGATCTGAGCGACCCGGCGAAGCCCAAGTACATTCGAGACTTTGGCTTGCTTGGCCAGCAACCGGGGGCGACGTCACACGAAGGCGTAGTGGGGGGCATTGCAATTCATGGAATGATTTCGGCTGGGACCGCCAAGAACCGGGTCTATGCGGCCTATGGCACAGGAACGAACGGCGTCATTCAGATTCTGGATCGAAAGAAGCTGCTCACCGCCTTCGAGAACCCCAAAAAGCCGACGACAGAAGAAATGCTCGCGCCGCAGGTGGGATACCTTACGATGTCGCCTGACCAAGGCGCGCACACAACGTTCCCGATATTTGCCGAGCCAATCCCTGAATTCCAGGGACATACTGGGCTCAAGAATCGTGACTTACTGATCGTGCCGTCGGAAGCGGCGCGAGGCGATCACTGCTCCCCCGGTCCCAATGGAGACCGCGCAGGGCCGCACTTGGCATTCCTCGTGGACATCAGCAATGAGGCTACCCCATGGCCCATTGCCACGTTCCGCGTGCCTGAAAATCCGGGAGATTATTGCGGCAGGGGAGGGCGCTTCGGCACGCATGCAGTCGCCGAATCGTTTTATCCCCCCTACTACGGGAAGATTGCGATTTTTTCCTGGTTTAATGCGGGCACTCGCGTCTTTGATATTCGCGATCCCTTTGCCGTGCAGGAGGTCGCCTATTTCATTCCTGCGCCGAACAAGAACACGATGGCTTTCTGCCCATCGGATGGAATCAGCCATCCGGCCGGCGATCCCAAGATCACTCCTGCCTGCCAAAAGGTAATTGAAACGAACAACGTCGAGGTTGACGATCGCGGCCTGATTTACAGTGCGGATCGGGCGGGGAGTGGATTGCATATCATGCGGCTTACGGGGCATGCGAAAGAGATCGTCGCGGCGAAATAATTTGGTTGGATCGCTAGCGAGCGGCTCTGGGAAAATTGAGTAGCAAAGCAGCTCTGGGCTGTGCGGTTTTCGCTACTGTCATACATCCGAGCAGTATGGACGATTGCAAAAACCACACAGCCAAGAGTGGCTGTGCTACTTCTCGTGATAAACGTATTTGTTGTTGTCGCAGACGTATTCCGCGATTTCCCAGCCCGGCTTCAGATGGTAGGTTTGGGACGCTGTAAAGGTTTTCGTGTACGTCTTTGGATCTTCGATCGTGAAATCGTCCACCAGAGTGTCGTGATCGGCGCGGTGGATGCGTTCCACGACGTGCAGGGCTTCGGTGTGTGGAAGGCCGACGTGATCGAGCCAGGTCACATCGTTAAATCCAATCGTATCGACGACCAGCGTGTCGCCTTCCCATTTCCCAACGGAATCGCCATTGTAAGTGGGGTCGAGATCCTTGTTGTGGTCGCGATTCATATGAATTTGGCGTAGTTGGTTCCCGGCCTCTTGATAGATCAGAACTTTGTCCGGAACCTGGAAAATCTCCATCGGGAGAGGCACGAACATCAGGCGGGGGATTCCGTGAGGCAAGCAGGCCAGATTGGGATCGTTCACTTTGGTGTCGGCCTTCTTGAATTCCGCTTCGCCCCAGGGCGTAAGCGGCGGCGTTGTCCCTTTCGGAAATAATGCCGGCTGGAAATGATCGATCAGCCAAACGCCTGTGAGGTCGGGCGCGCCTGCTGCTTTGGATGGATTCGCCGCCTGACCAAAAATCGCAGGCAAGACGAAAAGAAGCGCAGCCCCGGCAATTATCGAAGCTTTCCAGCGATTTCGCACTATGAAACTCCTTCTCTGAAGCGGAACCGAGGGATGGCTCAACCAACGTGCGCTGAAAGTTCCTGCCCGTTTGCAAACGCGATCTTATCGAGACGCATGAGGTTTTTGCCGTTCTTGGCGCGATTTCCGTAGATCGTGATTTCATCGCCGGGCTTGACCGTATCTCTTTTCCAGTTGACCCTGGACAGCATGCCCAGGCTGGCAAGTTCGGCGATCCATTCCACGACATTGCCTTTGTCGTCTTTCGCCTCAATGTGGATGTACGCGTGGGGATTGCTCCACTCGAATTGTGTGACCGTGCCTTTGACGGCAGTCAACGTAGTCATGTCATATTCCGCTGTCGAGTGGTGAGCGAAGGCCGGGCTCGATGCCAGGATCAGGCCGCCTGCGAGCACAAAAAGAAACATGAACCGCTTCGTGTTCACCGCAATTCCTCCGGAGAAACTGGAATTTTCTCATTCACAGCGGACTAGGCAAAACATATGCCCGCTGTTTGCTCCTGTCAACTTCATTTCTTAAATCAATCCTTAAACTCATCTTTGCCGATCGAAGCAGATTGTGACAATGCGAATATCGTCATAGGCCGCGCGTAACTTGCGTTGATGCTTATGGGGCAATGTATGGTCAAGGCTTGTTTTGCGCTCCGCACGACTTCATAATGGAGCCAGTTGCCATGTTCAGAGTGAACGTACGACGACTCGTGGTGCTGGCTGTTGCCGGGCTTGGCTTGCTTGGAGCCTCGCGCGCATTTCTTCCTCGTACCTCTGCCGCCGCGCCCGCGTCAAACGCCGATGGAGCGAACCAGCCGGTGATTCGCTTTGTGAAAAATCCGGAAATGGCGCCGCCGCTGCAGGCCCTGGACCTTCTCGGAAAACCGGTGAGCAAGGAGAACTGGGCCGGCAAAGTCGTGCTGGTGAATTTTTGGGCGACCTGGTGCCCGCCCTGCCGCGAAGAAATTCCCGAACTGCTGGAGCTTAAAAAAGAATACAAGGATCGGCTGGAGATTGTTGGCATTTCTGAAGATGACGACCCGCCGGCAAGTGTTTTGAAGTTTGCGCGGCAGAAGGGAATGACGTATCCCATCGTAATGGCCACACCGGAGTTGATCGATTCCTACGGCGGTGTTCCCGCGCTGCCCACCTCGTTCCTAATCGATACGCAAGGCCGGGTTGTGCAGAAGCATAGCGGGTTGTACCCGATTGAGGCGTATGACCTCGAAATTCGCTCGCTGTTAGGAATGCCCACGGATGCTCGCGTGGAGACTTTTGTGGATATGGGGCAGGTCTTCCTAAAAAATGCCGCGAATGCGACGGAATTGCCCGGCGTCAGTTTCAAGGGGTTGACCGCCGATCAGAAGAAGCGGGCCCTTCGCCGGTTGAACTCGGAAAGCTGCACGTGCGGATGCAAGCTGACGCTTTCGCAATGCCGCGTGAACGATACGGAATGCCCTGTCAGCGGCAAACTGGCGGCCCAAGTCGTGAAGGAAGTTGCCAGCGGCGCGAAACCGGCGCGAACGCCGCCCGCGAAGGGGATGAGATCAATCTCGCAATAGTCTTAAGTAGGACAGGCTTCACAGGCTGCGGAAAAACTCAACTTTTTGTCATTCCGAGGCGCGTTGCGCGCCGAGGAATCTCTCTTTCCCTACATTTAAACCACAGAGAGAGATTCCTCACTTCGTTCGGAATGACAAAATAAATCACTTTTTCCGCAGCCTGTTCAGCCTGTCGCTGTTGATTTCTTCACTTTTCAAATCAAACCCGACAGGCTGAAGCCTGTCCTACTCGGAGGTGCATGGACATGCTGCAAGTGATCGCTCGGGGTTTAGCGGCGTTGTCGGTTCTGCTCCCTTTTGGAGGAGGATCGAGTTGTAATTCGTCGAGCGATGTTGTGGCCCTCCCAGATCCCGCCGTGGACAATCCGCTGGCCGCAGCAAAGGGGCGGGAGACGACCGTCGTCGCAGGCGGCTGCTTCTGGGGAATTCAGGCAGTGTTTGAACGATTGAAGGGTGTCCTCGGCGCCACTTCCGGTTATTCGGGAGGAGCGGCAAACACGGCGACGTATGAAAAGGTGTGCACGGGCCGCACTGGACATGCGGAGGCTGTTGAAGTTGTTTTTGATCCATCGCAGATTTCGCTCGGGCAGATCTTGAAGGTGTTCTTTTCCATCGCGCACGATCCCACGCAACTCAACCGGCAAGGGCCCGACCACGGCACGCAATATCGGTCTGCAATTTTTTACACGTCGGAAGACCAGAAGCGAATCAGCGAGGCCTACGTGAAGCAACTGGACTCGGCTAAAGTGTTCCGGCAGCCCATCGTCACACAGATTGTTCCGCTCGAAGCTTTCTACCCCGCCGAAGATTATCACCAGGGGTACATGGATCTTCATCCCGAAAACATGTACATCGTGATCAACGACTATCCTAAGGTCGAAAATTTGCGCAAGCACTACCCATCGATGTTTGTGGAGAAGAAGTAGCAACGTTTGAACGGCTTCCGAAGATAACTCAATACAGTGTCGTTCCGAGGCGCGTTGCGTGCCGAGGAATCTCTCTGTCATAGCGTCAAATACAAAGAGAGATTCCTCTCCCGCAAGACGGGATCGGAATGACAATGCCCGGTGGCTGCTTTTACTATGCCGTTTCGATGCCGGTAGGACAAAAGTCTATCCCCCCACCCTTGTCCGCCGCGGCGGACAAGGGTGGGGCGCCCGGGATTCGTATTCACGCCGAACATCGCAAATATCTATTTAAGTTTGTCGAGATTGTATTTCGTTTTCATCGACTGTCCAAAGGGGAGCATTACCTTGACCGTAGCCCTGCCGGGCGCGAATTGCTGGGCGTCGAATTGCAGAAGGATTTCCCGCGTGTAGGCAATGCAACTGGCGACCGCTGGATAGTCATACGGATTGTAGGGATCGCAAATCACTGTGCTGGTCACTTTCTTCGGTTCAATCGGTTTCGCCTGGGAAACGACAACCTTGAAACTATCGGCGGGCGGGGCCGGTCCGGCGTAGTTCAGCTTAAGAGCAACCACGACTCGCACAACGACGAGCCCCGGGTTCGCTCGGTAATCCTCATCGGCTTGGAATTTGGTGTACTGGGTCGTCTGCAGGGATCGCAATACGATTTGTTCGTACGGCGTTTGGAATTCGACCGATTGCGCGTACGCAACCGGATTATCGGATGGGTATTTGAAGTCGTGTTCGTACTGGTTGAGAAAATCCGCGAGGTCTTCGTGGTTGGATGTTTGACCGAGATAATACGCCTCGCGAACTTGTTCCGGCTGAAGGGATGAATTAAAAGCTAAAGCGTTCAGCGACAACACAGCGCAAAGGACGAGCGCAAATACCTGAATTCGTGCCGCTCGGGCCGACGGTGATGCGAGTCCGTACGTGCTTCGCGGTTTCATTACATCTAAAGTATACCGCCAAATTGGAAGTCAAAACCCGCACCTTGCGAAAACGCAAGGATGTGGCCCCGGCTCGCAAGGAAAACGCCGCTTGAAGAACCTTATCTTGGAGGTCTCTCCGGTGTCAATTTCAGACGGCAAAGGCTGTGCGTGATCGACATCGGCGTGGAAAAGGGGAAGATTTCACGGAGCGGCGAGGGAAGCGCGAGATCAGGCAACAGGCTTAAAAACAAACCGGAGGCCACAGATGCGGCCTCCGGTTATTTGAATATTAACTTAACTAGTTCGCCAGAGGATCGGGGCGCAACTGGAACTTGACGGCTTTGCTGGTTGTGCCTTTGCCGCCTTCGAGGTGCCACGGAGTGCGCGTGGCATAGGTGGACCAAAGTCCCTTGCCCTTCCAGCCGGCCTTGGGATCGTCGATGCGGCCGTCCATGCTCTTGGCAAAGAAGCCCATGGGGTAGGGAACGCGCATGACGAGGAATTTTCCGGTCTTGGGGTCGAGGGCTTCCAGCGCGTCCGAGCCGTTCGCGGTGGCGATTGGCGTATCCTTCCCCAAGCCGAACGTGTCAAATTGATCGACCCAGTTGTAGTAGTTTGTGTCGGCGCTGCCGTATGCAGTCTGGCCTTGGAAGCTCGGTCCGGGTGTGCGATAGAGCGTCCAGCCTTCGGGGCAGTGCTGGCCGGTGGCAGTGGGGCCGTTGAGCGGGCCCTTGCACTTGCGGCGGTCAAAGCTGGCGAAATGCCCGCTGGAGAGCACGGTCCAAATCACGCCATCGCGAGTGATGTCCATTCCGCGCGGTGAAAAACCTTGCACGGGGGCTTTCGGATTGTTCCACGGCACTTCATAGATTTCCGCGAGCGACGTGCGCGCGGGGTCCGAGCCGGGATTCAAGCGAACGATGGCGCCGGGGAAGCCGAGCACCGTGCCCCAAACCGAGCCGTCGACCGGGCTCGGGCTCACGCCGTAGAAGCCCACCTTGATGCGCATGTCCTTGGTGGGATCCATCGGCTGTCCTGGTTCCGTGTATTCGTCCCTCTTGCCATTGCCGTTGGTGTCGAGAATGAATGGCGTCCAGCCCTGCGATTTTTCGGCGTCGTGGGTTTCATCGTACATTTTCGTGTTCAGCCAGCCGACATTGTCGCCGCCGGGATTGCTGAACCAGAGCGTGTTGTTCGCGTCCTCGGCGAACATCAGGTGCTGCGTGCTGGTGCATAGATCGACAAGCGTCCACTTTCCCGTCTTGGGATCGTAGAAGTTAGTCTGCCGCGAGCTACTCCTAAGCGGAAGCACCATCGCGGACTCGAGGCTCGACCCCTTTTGGCAATAAGCCGGATTTTCCGGAGCGCGGGTGGCGGCTGCGGTCCAGATTCGCCCTTGGGAATCCATCATCAAACTATGCGCCGAGGCGTGGGAGATGGCGACAGGCTCGTTCCCCCAATACGGCGATGGTTCTAGCAGCTCTTCCGGCTCGTACATGGGAGTGCCCGGCTTGTATGGCATCGGAATCTGGGTAAATGAATTCTTGGTTGGATCCAGATACTGTCATGAAGTCCGAGCTGTCTTCATGGACCCCATAGACGAGTCCGTTCGGATTGGAGCCCGGATTCCGGCGATCGACGGAAATTTCATCGTGAAAATATTCTTTCGGAGTGGCCCAATCCCACTCGGTGATCACGACGTTGCGCTCCATGCCTTGCGGGCGGGGAGGAGCGGGCGGCAATTCGCCGGCCTTGATGCGATCGGTCCAGTCTCCATATTCCGCCAGGGCGCGCTTCCGGCCCATGCGAGTTGCCACGGCACTCATCATGCTGCCGACTTGCGCGGATTGGATGCGGCGATCCCATGCAGCCGCGGAAGTGTCAAACGCGCCGAGTGAAGGTTCAATTTCGCGCGTGGCCTTGTCGCCGAGTTGGTGGCAGGCTTCGCAGCCGTCGGTCTTCACCAGCTCAACCCAATTTCCCTGATCCTTGATGCGCTCGGAGATGCCGTTTCCTTTTTCGCCGGTTCCGGGGAAATCGCTCTTCGGCGGAATGTGAAGCAGGGAATACCAGTATGCGGCGGGATAATACTGCGCCGCTTCGTGCGGATCGGACGCGAGCACGGCAGTCAGGTTGAGCATTTTTCCCGGTGCAGTTTTTACTTTAGGAGAATCCACGAGGCCGTAGCCGCGCACCCAGACGTCGTAGTTCGCTTTCGGAAGTTCGGGAATGACGTAGCGGCCCTGATCGTCGGTCACGACGATTTTGCGATAACCGGTGGGCAGATCTTTTGTTTCAGCGATCACCCAGACGCCCGCTTCCGGGCCCTTCGAACTGGTGACCACGCCGCCGATATCATCGGAGACGATTTTAATTTCCGCGGCGGGTTTTCCAGCCGAGCGGCCGGTGCGCGCGATTCCCAGTACTGCGGCGAGAGCGATTGCCACGATTCCGAGATACGACATTCTTTTCTTCATGACGGCTGATCTCCTTCGGCGGCTGGGCCAAGGCCAGGGCATCCTCAATCGAAGATTGGGATGTTGAGCAACAGGTTAAATTGAGGGCCGTGAGAAATCCTATGCCGGACTGAAACCGTTGTCAATCGGTGGTTTGTAAAGGGTTTGCAAGGACACGGACTGTAAAAGTCCGGCAGGAAAGAGAACACAAATCGGTGGTGCCGGGGGCCCGGATTGCACCACGCGTAGGATACCATTTGAGTTGTCACTTGCTGCATAGATCGTTGGACGGAAGTCACTCGATCCTGCTGCAACAGCCAACGTAATGTTCGAAATCCCCGAGGAAAAACTTAGGTCTTCGTGCTCGGCTGGCGCGAGATTTTGTCGCGAGAATACTGATGATCGAGAGTCTGCCAAGTAAATCACTATAGGCAAGTTCCGGCGTGGGCTCTGGGAATTAACCTTCCACCACTTCCTTAGTGGCCCTTCGCCGGACAGGGCAACGCCGGAACTGCCAATTTAGGCGAAGGGAGAATGAAAATGAAATTTCCCAAGTGTTTCTTTAGGAGAATTCTCACCAACATCTTGAAAGACCATGAGTTGGACGTGGAATTTATTTGTCTGTATCAATGGGGAGACAACGAATCTTTACGGCCGAAGCATTTCTGGTTCCGAAGCATCGAGGAAATGGAAAAGGCTTGGACAGAAATAGAAGACCTGAACAACCAAGGTTACGACATCCACTTCACCGTCGTGCCACGACTTAGGAAAGCTCAAGGAATGAAACGGCACCCGCTGCCTAAGAAGCCTATCACAGGCTGCATTTGGGGAGACATGGATGTGGGTGAAGACAAACCCTACAAATCAGCCGAGGATGCTCTCGCGCGGATTGAATCCCTAAAGCCGCTTCCAAGCATCATTATGGAGTCGGGCACTGGATTCCACCCTTACTATTTGCTAAAAGAGCCGATCGCCAGATCCAATGAGAGGATTGAGGACGTTTTACATGCATTCACCGCTCT
Source organism: uncultured Acidobacteriota bacterium (assembly GCA_963833595.1). Taxonomy (GTDB): domain Bacteria; phylum Acidobacteriota; class Terriglobia; order Acidiferrales; family UBA7541; genus Palsa-360. The sequence continues at coordinate 279,477 of CAWHYM010000023.1, forward strand.
GGTGAATGGTGACAAAGGTGCGGCCCGTACCAGCCGCTTGATGCGGGTTCCCAACACGATCAATTGGAAAACGGGACGGCCTGGAAACCTTGCAAGAGTCTGGTACTTGCCGAAGACCCGCTATCGCCTTAAGGATTTGGAAACCGCGTGGAACGTCCGCAAGGGCAAATCGCACGATGCGGAACATCACTCGGGTAAAAAAGAGAAGCATGGGCAGGCTGGAACATATTCCGACTTCTTCATGAAGCACGTCAAGGATCTTAAGCCGGTCGGGAAAAAGTTCGAGGCACTCGGACTCTGCCCGTTCCACGACGACGAGCGCCCCTCGTTTTGCGTTAACCTGGAAACCGGCCTCTGGAAGTGCCAAAGTTCAGCGTGCGATGCCAAAGGAAATGTCCAGCAGTTCTGCGAAAGGATGGACATTGCAATTCCTAAATCGGCAATAAAACGATTCCCACGACGTCGGGTCATTCCACGCGAAGAGGAATGGACGGGAGAAAAGGTTTTCAACAAGTTGTATAAATATCTTACCAGTCAGATTCGCTTTACCCGAGATTGGCAGGCAGTTGTAGTTACGTTGTGGGCGATGGGAACCTATCTCCATCGACAGTTCCCGTGTTACGGACACCTTTGGTTAAATTCGCCGACCACCCACTCCGGTAAGACGAAGCTCCTGGATGTCCTTTGGACAATTTGCTACAAAGCGGCCGAGCCACAACTTGAGCCTACTTCCGCAGTTCTCTTTCGCTTTCCGTCAGCCATTGGAGGGACTTTGTTGTTGGATGAAATTGACAATTTGAGTGCCGAAAAGCGATCTGACGTAATTTCGATCCTGAATCACTATCACAGAATGGGAGTGGTTTTCCGCAACGTCCCCGGCAAGAACAAGAAGTACACGCTTGAGAAATTTAGTATCTACTGCCCAAAGGTAATTGCAGGCATCAATAATTTGCCTGATATCCTACGAGACCGCTGCCTCAGGATTTATCTTCATAGAAAACGCTCGGGAGAAAAAGTCAAACGGTTCATGCCGGGATTCTATGATTCCCTGCAACCAATGCGCAACCAGACAGAGGCTTGGGCCGTCCGGGAAGCATTCCGAATCTTGAGCGCCCTCAGACACCACAATCGGCTTGATGTTCCAAGAGAAGCCGATGACCGTTTGCGTAACATCCTTGAACCGCTGTTTGCAATTGCAACAACGTTGCCCAAGTGGGTCAACGAAAAGCTGGTCGAAGGGGCAGAGAAGCTCGCCAAGGATCGAAGGGGTGATGAAGAGGAATCCAATGCCGTAGTGCTGGCCGTCCAAGCATTGAGGGAGAATTTCCCTGAAGGCGAGGACAGTTGGCGTCTTCGTTCAGACAGGGCTTTCGCGATTTTTGAGGATGATGTTCCGGGCATAGAAACCAAGGCACAAGCTCAGGCGTTATTGCGCAGACTGGGTCTTCACTCAAGGAGGGTCAGGGTTGGGAAACACGTCTTGAGGTCCTACGTGCTTTCTAGAAAAACTATGGACAAGCTGGTTGAAAGATATGGCGTGGAACAAGAAGTGGCGTAGCGCATGTAGCGGTTGTAGCAGGTGGTGGGCAACCACGCCATGCCCACTACCTGAAACCTAGTGGGAAATAACCGTACACCATTCAGAGCCTGCTACTGTTGCAGGCACCCGCTACATGCGCTACAGCCGCTACACAGGTGAGGAGAAGATTTGTTCTGTGGATAGGAGAATGAGAATTTCTCCGCAGGGAAAAGGGAGATTTCGCCCAGCCTTCAAAAATCCGGGAAGGGTCGATTGAGGCCTTTCAGGCATTTGCGCAGAGGACTCAAAACTTGGGACAACTGCAAGGAAGTTCGTAGCAATCTCGACCGCCCAGAGTGTAGCGGATTTAGGGTACTTTTCGGATTAAGGTATATACCTACAGCACCGTGTTATGTCCCCTCCAAAAACGTTCATATGTATAGCAGAAAAACGACGGTTTTTTGGCGGTTGGCAAGTGACTGATACGGAGTAAAACTTGGAGCCATCATGGTCAAGGGATCGTCCATAGCCAAATTGAAAAAACGGGCTCAGCAGGCTCTGGAAAGAGATCCGAAAGACCGGACATATAAAGAAGTCAAAGACATTTCGAATTGGACGGCCGTCACTGAAAGATGGGAAGAGATGAAAGGCAATCAGTACGCCACAGGACTCGTGCGCACAGAAAAGACCCGTGAGAAGATGAGGTCGGCCCAAAGGCTGCGAAGAAAGAAGGAGCTTCAAGAAAGAGGGATGAACGTACGTATCCGAGCTTCCGACTCTTCTAGTGAAGATTAACTCAGATTGTGGCTTGACTATGCCGCGTCTGTTGCCTAGGCTTCATGGGGTTTCAGCAGATCAGTTGTTCTCGATCTTGTGAGCCGTCCGAACTATAGAATGCCGTAACGTCGAAGAATAGCCTTTCCACCTTCCGAGTTAGGGCTGAGGCTAGCGCCTCGCGTTGCGCCACCTTCATAGATGACCACATTTTTGGTATCAACTGGTATGGCCCATGATTTGGCCTGTCGAGTAACAATCAGTGTTCGCTCGCCTGCGTTTGCGGCTGGGACCAGAGATTCGCGCACGAATTTCTGTACCATTTTGACAGAAGGCAACTGATTGATGAGGGCGTGAGCCCGGAAGGATGGCGAAGTATATGGAATCAATTCTACAGCCGCGAGCTTCCTTGAGAGATCGCATAGTGCTTCGATGTACTGACCCTTGAACTTCTCTTTGGAAATGACAGTAATCACATCGCGGAGTTTCTCCTCCCACCATACGAAACCACTGCACCAGCAGAATTGCGGATCAAGTTCCATGAATGGAAAATTGACACCTGTAAATTCCTGTTGGAGATTGTCTATCCGCCGTTGGCGGAACTCTGGCCGGTTCGATTCAGCCCAGTAATCTGCATATGAGAATCCTGGATTGAGTAGAAGGATTACGATTTCGGCATGGCTGAGATCTCCCTCATAGGGCATCGGCAACAGGGACAGATGCAATCGGTGATCGTCAAAATTGCCAAATCGTTGCCCTGCGATGAAGCTATCAAAGTTCAGCGGGTCAGTATCAATCAGCTTCCTGCCTTTTTGCAGGAGTGTGGAAAGGTCGTCGGGGTGGGCGAAAGGGGGAGTACTCAATTTGCACCGTCGCCAGAAATTGATAAGTTCATTGGGCATCTAAAGCACTCCTTCTACCCTGACCGTACCTCAGCTGATTAGATCGCTATCTAGACAATCCCTGGAAAGACCAACCTGAAATATCCTAGCCGCTCTTCCTTCTATGGCCTGATTTGCCAGAGAACGAGGTCGATCTTCTTCAATTCACTGACCTCTGAACATGGATATCGGCTATCGAAAAGCTCCCGAATCATCTTTCCTGTCGGACTTTGAATGAAGGCGCTGTATTTATCTCGAAGGTCATAATACATGTCAATCGTCTTGGTTTCTCGGTCTCGCGATCCCCAACTCGGAAGGCGCAACTCAAAATATTCCAGGACAAACTTGTCGATCACAGGTTTTGAAGGGTCCAGAGTGGCTACGAGCTTGCTTGCAAATGACGCCTCAATTCTGCCGGTACGACGGTTGATTTCCTTCAACGCCGCTGGAAAGTCGATTCCTTCCGCCTTCGAGGATTCCAACAGGCCAAAATATACAGACCGCCACTGGGAGTTTCGCCGCACCCTGTAGAAGCCAGTAAAGCACCTCTGAAATTCCTCATTCGTGCTTACGTCACACAATCGGACATGACGTTGCAGCCAAAGGTAACGATCAAGTCCGGTCTCCAGCCGACGAAGTGCTGTCTGGATTTCGGTCGGTGTCAAGGAACGCATTTCTTCCATTGTGCTCGAAGATTGTCCTAGTACCAACCACTTGCTCCACCAGAACGCCTTCCAGTACGAGTCCAATTATGATGCATCCGTCGATTTCACGTTTTCGCAAGTCGTCGAAGGACGGCACGGTAGCGATTCACAAATGAATCCACTACGGCTGCGTAAGAATAAAAACTCGTGCTATCGGTACCATCTGCCTCTCGGAGCCTACAGATCTCTCGTATTTTCTTTAATTCCCTTATGCCAACTTCCCGGTTATCCCCCGGCCAAGGGATGTTACCGATCCGCTTTGAGACTTGAACATCTCGCCTTGAAAGGAACCCCTTCCTTACGGTCTCGTGTCGCACGATGTCGATGCTGTTGTCCTTTGGATTTTCGAGATGATAGCCAAAGCTCCTGAGGATGCTCCGGAGCTCCCGGTAGGTTATAACCTTTTCACCTCGTCGAATCCGATCAGCTCGCTCACGAAGCCAGCGCGTGATTCCATAGACCTCGTCATCCATAGTCAGCTTGGTTTTTGCCTTTATTCGTTTGTCGTGCTTCGCAGCGAAGCTGTGATCGGCAATCCCGACCATTAGCTCAAAGAGATCACCTTGGTTGGTATCGAAGAGAGTAAGCTGATTACGATCGAGATGGACGAGCATAGAAACGAGGGCTGTTCGCTTGTTGCCGTTGTAAAATGCGTGATCGCAACAGAGACCGTAAGCAAGAGTGGCAGCGTTGCTGATTGGATCAGGATACTTCAGGACGGCACCAATGCCGGTGCATTGCCGTCCGACAGCCGATTCCAGCAACGCGGCACTCCGTACTCCAGGCGGCATGATCGGGTTCGGAGAATCCTCAAAGTCGTGGACGAGCACCTCATGGATTTTTAGAACTTCCTCGACTGATAATATTCTAGTATCCATTTTAATCTTTGCCGAGCAGTTCCCAATTTAGGCAGACCAGTCTAGGCGAGTCCACGAACATTGCGCCTTTAATATTGGCAAGATGCCAAAAATGAGTTTTGAGGTTGTTCGTCTCGATGTATGGGTAGAAAATGATGCTTTTATCTCCGCATACGACGAGCACATCTCTGCCTTCGAGAAACGCTGTATATTCATTTATATCTATCACCGATTATAATATAGTAAGTTATCTTTAGGCAAAGAATGAAAAAACTCGAATATAATCCTCGTCAGAAGAGGCGGGCCAGTTCTCTTATGGCCCTTGGAACTTCTGAGCGAGATGCCGCGGCGAGGCTCATTGAAACGGGATTGTTTCGTGAAGCCGTAGTCCATCTGTACTTCACCTGCTTCTATGTCTCACAGGCAATGCTCTGCCATGTTTTGCCAACAAACCCTAACCACGGGCATGTACAGACACAGATTCACAAAGTCTATGGGCGCAAACCCACGTTCCCAAGGCGTTATGTCGAGCTCCACACATTCCTTCATGAACAGAGAAACTATCCCGTATTTTTACAAAGAGATTTGAACTGCCTCCCGAATTTCTGATGTTTAATCTGGCAACTTGAAAGGAGAGTGAGTGTCCCACAGGATGGCTGAGCGGGCCCCACAAGGGTCGGAATCGTGATTTGTATGAAAATTAAGAGAAGTATTGCGATTGCGACGGCTGAGATATGGGAGTCAGTCAACAGTTTATGAAGATTGATCATCACAGCTCTCTCGTTGGCTGGCATGTGGAAAGGCAAGAACATCGTCATTTCAGACCCGACACATCTCCATAAAGTTTTCTCAAATGCCCGTCTGACATATCCAAAATCGGTTCGTACATGAACGAATTTACGTGGATGTTCTCGGGTGTCATTAAAAGGACACGCTGAAGAATTTCTATCGAAATTAGGTCACCCTTAAACTGCGTTCTGAACCTTTCCAATAACTTATACGTCTGGTTGGAGTTGATCGCGGCCACGAATGGCGGATCGGCGATTTTTGCAACCATGAACCTCTCGGCGACGAGCCGTATCGCGATGGAAAGAACGATCTTGTTCTCGAAGTTGATTCCGTCTGCACCCGTGAGGCAACTGGCTACTTCCTCACAAATCATTTCGACGACTGACTTGGCGGGGATCACATACGCTTCGTTTCCGCCGAAAGCCCCTTTGTAAATCTGATCGAGTTCGGCGTTCGTGATTGAAGCTGAGTCGGTCTTCCAGTGCAATAGTGAAGTCAGCTTCGCAAATTCAGCAGCCCTTTCGCCTTTCGTATATTCAATGATATTGCGGATGAATGGGATCGATGCGATGCGCTTCTTCGGATCCGTGAAGAATGCCAGTTTCCAGTCGTTAACAAAAACATTTCTTATCCCGGTGGCCTGCTTAAGTACGATTCCGTCATCGTTCCGTACCGCCATGAGGCAGGCAGAATAGTCCACAACCCTATTGCAAATGGTGCGGAAAAAATCGAAGTTGTGCGTCAGGATGAGCTGTTTGAAATAAGATTCCTCTGTGATGTCCATTAGATACTGAATGATGGCGTACTTATTTTTGTAGTCGAAGGAATCTGCAATATCGTCAACGATAAAAACAGTTTCCTGCCGAGCCATCCTGCGTGCTTCAACCTCGAATATGATGTTTAGAACGTAGAGGGCCTTCTTCTCGCCGGTGCTTAGGACCACCATCAAGTCGGCCTTTTCTATCGGTTCTGATTCCTTACCGTCTTGGTAGGTGAATGCAAGCGTGGGCATAGGCTCCTGGCCTAAGATCACGGACTCCCTGTTCTTCACCGTCAGCTTGAACGGGACAAAAAAGCGATTATTGAAGATCTCGATCACAAATTCCCACTGCGTCCGTTGTTTCGCCGCCGCGTCCTGGATTCGCTTCTTGTTGTCCTCGGCCGCCTCGTATCTCTGAAGCAAGTCTTTGTAAAGATCTATCCGCGCCCTGAAATATGATTTGAAGACATCTTCCTTGAGGCTTGCAACGTTCCCGAGTCTCGCTAGGATCTCGTCATGGTCCGCCAAATACGCCTCAAAAGCCCGAAGGTCCTGGTTTTTTTGAATCAATTTTTCAATCGTTCCGAACTGCCTTTTCAGGTCCTTGTTGTTGAGGATGCTGTCCTTTTCTTTGGCAATCAGATCTTCGAGTTCCTTCTGGCTTTTGATCTCCGTGTTTGCGTCCGCATTCAGGCTTACTGTATGTTTGGCGCTAAAAAATCCGTTGTCCGCGAGGCTTTTTGCGATCGTCGAGGCGTTGTAGTACGTGAAAACGCCTTTTGTGAAATAAGTCGAAGCGGCGAGTAGTTCGTTATATTTCTTGATGTAATTCTCAATTGCCTCTCTCGTTTCCTTTTTTTCGAGGAAACCCACGACTTTCTCATCGAATACCTTGTCATACTCAATATTTTTATACGGCGTTTCTTCGCCGCCGAGCACTTCCTTCTGAATACGGATGAGCGCCCTGTCGAACTGGTTGTCGCTCGGAGTGAATGCAAGCGAAACTTCTGCTTCCAAATCCCGCTTCGAACCGGATTGTTCCTTCATGGCATTCAGAAACTTTTCTTTTGACTGGTCAATGTCGCTATGAAGTTTTTCGTACTCTGTCCGTAGTAGTGAGTCCACGAGGAGCGTCGAGGTTTTTTCTGAGGGGCCGAACGTGCCGTCATAAGGAAGGATCACGAAGATCTTATCCTTTGACAATTCAGCGCCGGCCTCGTCCTTTATGTCCCGCTTGCAAATCCGTTTTGTGAATATGCGGTCTTTGGAAGGGGCAGACTCGGCGATGTCCTTGAAAGTCTGGGCTAACGAGGACTTCATCGCGCCATTCGGTGCGTATATGGCGTACGCCGTATGAGCGGCAAAATTGAACTCGGTCTGGAGCTTCTTGATACCGTAGCAGTTTTCCAGGTCGACCGTTAATTTGTTCACGTGAAATCCCTCAGATGAGTTTTCCCCGATTACGCAACCGGCAAGCTATCACGGGTTGCAAACGAAAAGAAGAGAGGACTCTCGCCCGAGCGCAAATGTTAAATCGAGTTTTGCCGCCAGAACTCGGTCAGCGCAAATTCCCCGAACCGACAGAGTTCAAGCCTACGCTTATTCCTACGCGACGGCTTCGACCAGTTCCTCGATGCTCGACCGCTCTTAACCTTCGATTAATTAACGGGATGAATGAATCCAAGTCCTAATTTTTTGATCCCACAGTTCAAAAGGCGCACAGACTGGCGATGGCGGTTTCCCGTGCCTAAGGTGGCCAAAACAATAGCTTTACTTGTAGCGGTAAATATGGTATATATATCACAGTATGGCAAAGCCTTGTAATACGCAGCAGGCCGCCAAAGCAGCGGGAATTGCGGTAATGACCCTGCACCGCTGGGTTGCGGCCAAAAGGCTAAAGGCCCCAAAGCTGCGCATACGCAACGGCAGGGCCGTGCGGCTGTGGGGCAAGGCAGATTTGAACAGGCTCCGCAAGCTCAAGCAGGAAATTTACTGCAAGGGCCGTGGAAGGAAGAAGGGCTACAAGCGAAAGTAAAAAAGCGGGACGCGCCGGTGCTAGCAAGCACCGAACGCGCCCCTAACCAAAGATGCTCAAGGAGGAGCAACGATGGCTGCAAACGAAAGTACCATCCCAGCAGTATTGCCTCAAGTTGTCGCTGGACCGGACTTAGACCGACGTGCCGTGTTGTACTCGCGGGTTTCCACACTGCATCACGGCCAAGACCCGGAAGTTCAATCCCGAGAAATTCGTGAGTACTGCCAACGGCGCGGCTGGCCGCTCGTCGGCGAATACGTAGACGCTGGCATTTCCGGTGCCAAGGAACGCCGTCCGCAACTGGACCGCCTGATTGCCGACGCCCACAAGAGGAAATTCGAGGTCATCGTTGTTTGGAAGTTCGACCGCTTTGCCCGTTCCGTATCCCACCTGCTACGCGCACTAGAAAACTTCCGTGCTCTCGGCATTGAATTTGTTTCCCTCTCCGAACAGATCGACACCAGCACGCCCACCGGCAAAATGATTTTCACCGTGCTTGGCGCTGTAGCGGAACTGGAACGCAGCCTAATTGCAGAACGGGTGCGGGCTGGCCTACGCAACGCCCGCGCCAAGGGCAAGCGGCTGGGCAGGCCCACCAAACAGGTTAACGCCGCCCAAATAGCCGCCCTACGCGCCCAGGGCGTGCCGTGGCGGCGTATTGGGGCACAGCTAGGGGTAAGCCCAGCCACGGCCTACGCTGCCAGCAAAGGGCGTTTGTAAAACCCTAGTGGCTGGGGTACGGCAAGTGGCTCATTTGGCAGGGCCAATGGGGCCTAAAAAGGCGTTTGGCAAACACATGTTTTACAAACGGGTTAGGTACGCACAAAGGGGGCACTGGCATGAAGGTGTTTTGGGTAAGCAAGCGGCTGGCGTTTGGCAGCGCCGTAACCACCTGGGGCCACGTGGAGCAACTCCAGGCGCTGGGCATTACGCATGTCATCAACCTGCGGCACGGCAAGCACGGCAAGAAAGTCCGGCAGTTCAAGAGCCTGTGGCTGCCGTTCAGGGATGACATGAAGGCACGGCCACGTTGGTTCTACCGGGACGCTCTCCGCTTCTACAAACGAGCGATGCGCAAGCCCAAGGCAAAAGTGTTTGTGATGTGCCATCACGGACTGTGCCGCAGTCCGTCACTCACGTATTTTCTGTTGCGCGGCGCATCAGGATTCACCCACCCACGAGCACAGAAAGCCGTACTCCGCGTCAGACCACGCGCCATCATCGCCCGCGCTTATCGCGAAGGCGGTGAAATCTTCTTGGCTCTGGAATGGGCAAACAAGAAGTACTCAAGGAGAACGCGAAATCCTAATCAGGAGAGGCAACGTGAAACGTCAGCGGACAATTGTCACATTGGGAATTCTCCATCGACATTCTTGGGCCTCGGCATGACAGAACTAGCGGATCGACGGAAGGCTCCGCAAGGCTCTGTCGAGGAAACGGCTGCGGGACATCGAACAAGCGGCACTACTCGCAACGAAGGCCAAGTTACCTGCGGGATTCAGCAGCCACTAGCTATCCTAGAAGCCAGCCGATCACACGCCCCGGAACAACTTGCGCCATCGTAATCCTGAGAGACTTCGCAATCTTCTCGATGTTGACCAACGCGATGTTACGTTCACCGCGCTCGACCCCGCCGATGTAGCGACCGAATCCAACTCGCACAAATCCGCAAAGGCTTCCTGGCGACACCCCGAGCTTGGTCCGCCGACGGCACGCAATGCCCTGCCAAACCGAGATGCTTGAAGAACTTCTCTTAGCGCATTCACCTAGCTTGTACTGTTGCATCGATCTTGAAACACCACGAGCGGTTTAGCTGTGTATACGGACTCCGAGTATCGTTACAATTACTGGTTAACTAGTGGAGACTGCGATGGCACTGATCCAAACAGTTCGGTGAGCGGTGGGCACGCAACTCAGAGAACATCGAAGATAAACGTATGCCCGGAAAAGGTAAGGGCGGACAAGGCGTTTACATTCTTTATGACGGCTCGACGCCGGTTTACATTGGGAAGGGCAATATTCGACAGCGACTCAGGGAAGCAGACAAGGATAAGCGGCGGAGAAATTCCTGGGACCGCTTCAGTTGGTACGTGATCAAGGACAAGAGTCTGATACACGATGTGGAAGTGCTGTTGATCCGGATACTTCCTCTTTACCTGCGATACCTTACGCGACAACGAGGACACTTCAAGGGTGTCAGATCGACAAAAACACCAAACAGAACACTAAAGTATATCGCTCCACCGAAATTCATGAGGTCGGAGCAAGTGACCTCGGTTCAGCGCTAGAAAGCAATACCGCGTAACGAAGAGGTGATGACCTTGGTAAGTCCGATGGAACTTTTGGATCGTGCTGTGGCATACACTGGCAAGCGTGTACGATTGTTAAGAACCGGCCTTGTGAAGCGCCGAAGACATTCGGAAGGCCAAAAGGACCACACTCGTGGCAGGACAGGGGATGTACTGCAAGAAGTGTGGGAACGTGGGGCCAACAAAGAGAATTATGAAAGGCTCGTTCGCGATAGAGCTAGTGTTGTGGCTGTTCTTCCTGCTCCCGGGTCTGATCTATTCGATTTGGCGGCTGACAACGAAGGGGCGGGGATGTTCTGTTTGTGGCAGCGGACGATGTGATTCCAGCAAATGCGCCCTTGGCGAAAAACAACACAAGCCAGCCCGTGGCATAGGCAACATTCGCTGTCGTTCTTTGTGCCTCTTTCGGAAAGTACACCCGTAGCGGTGCTGGGTTCTGTACTAAGCGCGGGAAGCAATTAGGGTGAAAGGGACGGCTCCAGTCAGTGCGCCGTTTTCTACTGGGGATCAAAGAGGACACCCCGGCGTTCTAGACGTCCTTAGTAAATGGAAACATTTTCCAAACCTGGAAATGAGGCCCTCAGGAGTCTCCTGGTGCCTTCCTAAAAAGAAGCTCTGTAGAAGGTAGAAAACCGACTCACCTCGGCGACATTGCGGGTAACTCGGGATTCAGCCCAGGAAACCGTCAAGTAGGCCGAAACTTGGGCTGTTTTCCACCGTAGCGGTTTTGGCAGCAACAGAGACACGCCGTCTGCCCTAATCCCTAAAAAATGCTCCAAAATCGTCCTTAAAAATGGAGCATTCCGGAGCGCATTTCAAGCGCCCACGTCAGGGTATAGCCTGGTTTTTGCTGCTTGAGCAATCCTCCTTATTTATGGAGTTTCTGGAAAGTCTTCGGTTGTCCAATCGCGCCTTGAATAGCCGGGATCTTCGTCTCTGTATCAAGGCCGGTGGAGTCCGTCAAATTCGCGGAAATTCCTTCCTGTGACGAGGAGTCAAATGGCGGATCATACTATCTTGCTATCTTGGGCCGAGCGCCCGAGAAGCGATTCCTAGAGAATCGTGGGCCACACGGTCACTATTTCCCGAGCTTTTTCCGCAAATACTTTATTGAAGCGTCTCAATCCTCCCGGGCAAATCAATTCCTTCCCGTTGGATACGTCCAAGTAAACGATATTTTTTGAGCGAATACGGTGGTGACTGCTAATGGCTGCCTTGCGCAAGATGGTTAGTAGAATGTCCACATATGCGGGCTTCTTCTTCGCAATACCTATTTTGAGAAGGACCTGCGTGCCATTTTCTTGAACCCAGAGGTTGGGGCGAGCGGTCACAACTATTTCGCCAATGCGGTACTCGAGGCGATGATTGGGACAAATCGTGAAGTGTCGGTTCCCATAAATTCGGCGGTAGGCTTCGATGGCTCTGATGTTGTTCAATAACTTTGTTCGCTCCCAAGGCTTGGTCGTTGAATCAGCCCGTGCCTGCAATTCATGGATGGTCTTCTCAAACACTTGTATGTGATTTCCTCCGGAGTGATAAGCACGGATTGTTGCAATGGCAAGTTGGTAGTAGCTGCTCCTCACGAAACCTTCTCCGCGTTTGTTGAATTTGTATGGGTGAAGCAGTAATTTTGTCGATCGCCCTGGGGAAGTCACAAATTCAGCCATGCAACTTACGGGGACTCGAATTTCAACACTTCCTTTTCCGCTGGTGGAAGCCACATTGCACCAACCTAAAATCTCGCCAGGACCCGACGACAGGAGTCTATATAATAGGCAAAGACAAAGCGAAAGTCCAGTATTGAGCTTGGGCCGCATATACGTACAACCAGGTTGATCTCCATGGGCATGTGCCACGGTACTTCACCATGCAGCGCCCCCATTGCTCGCACCGCTAGTTTTGCCATGTATCAGCATCCACAGGAGGTGATCATGCATCTAAGGGTTGTAGTGGAAGTGTCGTACACCACACACCACCCAGGGTGTAATCCGTCCTGGTAACCAAGCCTCCTGAGGATTTATGACAAAGAAAACAGTTGAGTTCGACGCGCATGAAACGGTGAAGAAACCGACGGAAGTTACGTTCACGACCAAGACTGGAAAAGAAGTGGACTTCGAGGCCGAGAAGAACGTGAAGGTTCCGGTTCACGTAAAGTTCACAGCCAATATTAAGAAGAAGTAGTAGCAGGCCCGCCTTGAAGAAGAACTTAGGCTTTTCCCCACTAGCTGTCTAGCGGGAGGGATGAGTTTGCCTCGGAGGCAGGCTTATAGCATATGTATCCTTGCCGTGTACCCGCCGTGTACCTCCGATTGGCACTTTGGGCGTTTTTGGCGTATTGGGCGTGAGACAAGATAAAGAACTTATGTCATTCGCCAATTAGAGTTGACAAGCAGTACGAGCCTGGATACTCTACGGCTACCTCGGAACTAACGGCGCTTGAGCAGCCAGCATAGCGGCTTCTCGTACTGGGCGCTCTCAGGGCTACCTAGTGGCAGCACCCCGCGTGAGGCAAATTTAGGGGGGTGTTTGCCCACATGGTCCCGCCAGAAAATACAGCTTTTCCGGAACCCTATTTCACGCCCGCTGATATCGCTGAACGAAGAGGCTATAGAAGCCGATTCGAAAAGGGCGCGGTCGTGAATTGGATATACGCAAGAGTACGGCCGGACTTTGGCTACGGACCGTGGAGCATAGTTGCTGTCGCGAAAAAAGCACCCAGCGACTCTGCGGAAGTGCGGCCCTTCTTTGAATCGCGACCTGCGACGTCTTGCGTTATTTCAATTAAGGCAATCAGACTCGTTCCGGTAAAAAGGAGCGCACCGACGCCGGAGCTGAAGGCGTTCATCGACCATGCTATTGTGCCCGCTCTGGTGCGCGAATTTCTTGCAAGCCATAAGGCCGCAAGTCGTGTCTTTTCAAATGTTTCCTGTGATGAGGTAGCATATACGGCGTGTGATAAGGAAACGGAGGACACGCCGTGACACCGCTACGCTGTGCGGTATACGCCCGATTTTCAACTGACAGACAGAGCCCGGCCAGTATTGCTGACCAGATACGGAAATGTCGCGAGTATGCCGTTAGGCAAGGATGGATCGTCTTGGAAGAGCACATCTATTCGGATGCGGCTGTCAGCGGAACGAGTCTCGAACGCAATGGCCTACAAAGGATGCTCGCTGCGGCGACCGATCGGAGCCAACCGTTCGACTGCATCTTGCTTGACGACAGCTCCCGATTAACGAGGCGACTCGCCGACGCACTGAACACGTACGAACGGCTGTCATTTGCCGGTATTCGGGTTGTGGCCGTTTCGCAGGGAGTAGACACTGCTAGCCCGGATGCGGAATTGCTCATTGGCATTCACGGGGTGATTGACAGCCAATATTGGCGCGAATTGGCGCAGAAGACTCACCGAGGAATGCAGGGTCGGGCGCTCCTAGGGAGAGGCTACTGGCGGGCGATGCTTTGCCTACCGAACAGTGACAACCGATGGCCGTTCACACGTCGAAATCAATAGCGGAGAAGCCGAGACAGTAAGACGAATCTTCAAGATGTATAGCGAGGGATTCAGTCTTAGACATATCGCATGTCAACTGAATGATGAGGGCGTGACCTCGCCGAAGCCCCAAAAGGGACGATGGTCCCGCAGTTGGTGTACGTCGTCCGTCAGGGTCGTCCTGAGAAATGAGCGTTATCGCGGGAAGCTCACATGGAACAAAACCCAAAAGGTTCGTGTGCCTGGCACAGGTCGCCGTATTAAGAAGCCGCGACCTGAGTCCGAGTGGGTGAAGCATGATGCTCCGCATTTGCGGATAGTACCTGAAGACCTTTGGTTAGGGGTCCAGCGTCGGTTTCACACAGTGAGCAGGCTTTGGGGCAGGGAAGGGAAACCTGGCCTCGCGGGACAGCAGCGACAAATCTACCTATTTTCTGGCTTGCTTAAATGTGGGAATTGCGGTGGCAGCGTGACATTGGTCAGTGGCCGCTGGAGTATGGAGTCGCAGCAATACGGCTGTTCGATGCACCACCAGCGTGGTGACACGGTGTGCGTAAACAACGTTATGATCCGTCGTGACAAACTAGAGGCGCGGTTGCTTCATGGGCTTCAAGAGGTTGTTCTCCGCGAAGAATCTATTGATTACATTGTTGCCGGTATGAAGTCCGAACTGGAAGGTAGATTCACGGAGTTGGATGAGAGTCTCTCGAAGATGCGCGAACGTAAACACCAGCTCGAAACCGAGATTGCTCGGCTTGTTAAATCCATCGCAGATGGGAACGGAACGCAAAGTCTGACGTTGGCCATCGGCGAACGGGAAAGGGAGATGCGAGCGATCACAGATAGCTTGTTGGAGCAACATCCGAATTCAATCCGAGCTAAGCTGGACGATTTGCGAACGTTTGCAGTGTCGCGGCTGACGGATTTGCGACGGTTGCTGGCGAATCCAGAAAATATTCACGAAGCAAGAGCGTTACTCGCCCAGCAAATCGGTAGAATCACACTCATTCCAAGTGAAAAGGGGGAATACCTGGCCCAAGGCAGCGTTGATTTCTTTGGAGATAAAGGCCTACGCGTGAGTGGTGCCGGGGGGGAGAGTTGAACTCCCTACGCCGGCCTTTTCAGGGCCGCGCTCTACCGGTGAGCTACCCCGGCACTTCGGTAGACAAAAGATTGTACGGGTGCGAGAGGCTAGAAGCAAGAGGCGTGGAGTCTGGGGGTAGTGCTAGGCTACGGAAAAAGTAACTTAATTTTGTCATTCCGAGCGAAGCGAGGAATCTCTCTTCGATTGAAGCGCAAGAAAAGAGAGATTCCTCGCTTCGCTCGGAATGACAAAATACTGAGTTTTCCCGCAGCCTGCTCGAACTATCGCAAGGATTGATCGACCTCGCGCATCCAGTCTTTTGCTTTCAGGACTTCGCGGGGCTTGGTGCCGTCGGGCGGGCCGACGATGCCGTCTTTTTCCATGATGTCGATCAGGCGCGCGGCGCGGCCGTAGCCGATGCGCAGGCGGCGCTGCAGTGTGGAAGTGGATGCGCGGCCCGCTTCGCAGACCACGCGAACGGCTTCCTGGTAGAGATCGTCGTCGACATCTTCTCCGCCCGGTTCGCCATCGGGGCCTGCGGCGTTTTCATCTTTCGGCGCTTCGAGCAGGCGCTCGTTGTAAACGGCCTTGGCCTGCGAGCGCCAGTGATCGCACACGGCGGAGATTTCGTCTTCGGTGACGTAAGGGCCGTGCATGCGGTTGAGGCGCGCCGAGCCTGCGGGAGATACAGCATGTCGCCGCGGCCAAGGAGCGATTCCGCGCCGTTGGCATCGAGAATCGTGCGCGAGTCCACTTTGCTGGCCACGCGGAACGAAATGCGGGCGGGGAAGTTGGCCTTGATCAAGCCGGTGATGACGTCCACGGACGGGCGTTGCGTGGCGAGGATCAGGTGGATGCCGACGGCGCGCGCCATCTGCGCGAGGCGCGTGATCGATTCCTCGACGTTGCTGGTGTCGACCATCATCAGGTCGGCGAGTTCGTCGATGATGATGACGATGTAGGGCAGCGGCTTGTGCTCGGCGTTTTCGGTTTCGTCAAAGAGCGAGAGCGACTGGCCCTTCTGGAACGTGCGGTTGTACTGATCGATGTTGCGGACGCCGCGCGCGGCGAGCAGCTTGAGCCGCGATTCCATCTCGCGCGTGGCGTTGCGCAAAACGTTGGATGCGACTTTCGGATCGGTGACGACCGGAGCCAAGAGGTGCGGGATGTCTTCGTAGAGGCCGAGCTCCAGGCGTTTCGGATCGATCATCACCATTTTCAGTTCGTCCGGCGTGCCCTTGTAGAGCATCGAGAGAATCAGGGAGTTGAGGAAGACGCTCTTGCCCGTTCCCGTCGAGCCGGCGATGAGCAAGTGGGGCATTTGGCAGAGATCGGAAACGCGGTTGCGTCCGATCAGGTCCTTGCCGAGCGCGAGCGTCAGTTTGGAAGGCGAATTGACGAACTCGCCGGATTCGATCTGCTCGCGCAGAGCGATCGTCTGCCGATTCGCGTTGGGGACTTCGATGCCGACCGTCGATTTTCCGGGGATGCGCTCGATGAGGATGGATTCCGCCTTGAGCGCGAGGCACAGATCGTCCGCGAGGCCGGTGATGCGGCTGTATTTGATTCCGGCCTCCGGCTTGAATTCGTAAGTCGTCACGACGGGGCCCGGATTGATCTGGGTCACGCGGCCGCCAACGTCGAACTCCTGGCACTTTTGCTCGATCGCGTGCGCGCATTCCTTGAGTTCATCCTCTTCGATTTTCTCGTGCCGCGGAGCCGGACGAAGCAAATCGGGGGAGGGAAGGCGGAAGCTCGTCGCGCCCTTGGCAATTTTCGGGGAAGAGGGCGGCTTGGACGGCGACCTCTTTTCTTCCGTTATGGAAAACAATCGAGCGTGTGCGTTCGGATTCTTCAGGCTCCTCTTCTTCTTCGCGCTCGTCCTGTTCCGTTATGGCGCTGCCATCCACTTCAGCCACGGATTGCGACGGGATCGGAGGCCGGCCTTGCGACTTGATCTCCGCAAGGCGCTTTTGCATGCGCTTCTGTTCGCGTTCCTCGCGCCAGGCGGCGTAGCGATCTTTGAGAGGGGCGATCACATTCAGTTTGCCGAGCGGGCCGCGCAGCGTTTCGTGCGTTTCGATGAACGAAAATTTTGTCGTCAGAAAAAGCGCGACGAAAAAGATGGCCAGGGCGACGAGGTTTGCTCCGACCGTGTTGAATCGCGGCAAGCAATCCCGTCGAGACCAGATGGCCCAGCAAGCCTCCGGGAGGAATCGCGCCGCGCACTTCCGGGATATGCCAGAGCGTGAGCATCGCGGGAAGCATCAGCACCAGCAGCGAGTAGCCCACGATCTTGATGGCCGGGGATTCCAAAAGTTCGCTGCGGAACCATCGAGATCCGACGACGAAGATGCCAATCGGCAAAAGGAACACCGCATAGCCGAAGCCCTGAAACAGCAAGTCCGCGCCGTACGCGCCGACCGGGCCGATCCAGTTGCGGGCCGAATGCAGGTCGGGGGCATCGGCGGAAACATTGAACGACGGATCGTGAGGGCTGTAGGAAATCAGCGCCAGCGCCACCAGGATGGCGATCGTCATGCCGACAAAGCCAATCAATTCATTTAAACGATGATTCTCAGTTGGAGTCAGAACGCGCACGAAAGTCTCCTCGAAATAGGGGGAAGGTGCTCGCCGCAGGAAGGGTGCGCGGGCGCTGGCGCGCGGATCCCATCTGGAAGTACACGAGCAACGCAACGACTATACCAAAGACCGGTTGGCAGGCAAGAAAGATATTAAGTGCGGATAGTGGGTCGGTTACCGATGATCGGTAGTGACTCAGTTCGGTTCTGGATGGAGCAAACGGCTGCCCGCCCTAAGAACGGGCGGCCTCTACTAGACCTAGTGCCAACAAGGCAGGATGGTTTTGTAGAGGCCGTTCCGTCCCGCTTTTTCCGGGACGGAACGGGCATATTCATGGTCAAACTGAATCACTGCCCGATAATCTGATCGCTTGTGCGATGCTGCTATCGTGCGGGTATAATGCCGCTTCAAATCGAAAATTCCGGAATATTTTTCAGGGTTCGCTTTGAAATTGCTGGCGGGACCACGGACCGAACAATCGAGGGTAAAAGATGCGGATGAAATTCGCGTTGTTGGCATTGGTTATAAACGCGGGAAGCGCTCTCGCTGCTCCCGCTCAGAAACCCGCCGCGGCGGTGCTTGCTGGAAGAGTGAGTTCGGATGCGGAAGGGCCGATGGAAGGTGTGCTGGTCAGGGCTAAGGGCGAAGGCAAAACGATCAGCATCACCGTGGTCACCGATCACGAGGGACGCTACTCTTTTCCGGCGAGCAGGCTCATGCCCGGTAAATTCAACATCGATATCCGAGCCGTTGGCTATGACCTCGCAAGCCCGGTGTCCGTCGAGGTGGCGGCTGGCGTCACACAACGCGCAGACTTGAAGCTGGTGAAGACCAGGGACCTCGTTCCTCAGCTTACGAGTTCCGAGTGGTTGCTTAGCGTCCCGGGAACAGAGGCGCAGAAGAACCAGTTATTTCGTTGCGCCGCATGCCATTCCCTCGCGCCAATTGTCCAGAGCACCTACGATGGGCAGGGTTGGCTTACCACTTTTGCGCGGATGAGAAGTTATTCGGAGCAGGCTGTCCTGGAACATCCGGTCTCGTTGCCTTACAAGGTTGCCGTTCAGCCGGACCCGGAATTTGCAAAATATTTGAGCACGATCAATTTGAATTCGACGAGCAAATGGAAATATGAACTGAAGACGCTTCCGCGTCCCACGGGCAGAGCCACGCGCGTCATCATCACTGAATACGATTTGCCCGACTCTGGACGCCTGCCGCATGACGCCGACCTCGATGACAAAGGAATGGTCTGGTACAACGATTTTCGCGAACCGCTGATCGGCCGCCTGGACCCGCGAACCGGCGAAACCAAAGAATGGCGCATGCCGCCGCTGAAGCCGGGTTTCCCCGAAGGCACTCTTTCCATCGAGTTCAACCGCGACGGCTACTTATGGATCCCGCGATTCCGCCAGGGAGGCTACACGAGGTTTGACCCGCGCACGGAAAAATTTCAAACTTGGCTCGTCCCGCCGGAATACAACGATGCGCATGCCATCCAGCCGCAAGTCGCCGCCGCGCCGGACGGAACAGCGTGGTTTCCGGGCGGAGAGAACTTATTGATCTTCAAGCTCGATCCAGAGACGGGCCGCATCACCGCGTATCCGATGTACCCCGACTACCACCCGGATGAGAAAAGCTCCGGCATCATCCAATTCAGCTACAGCGAAAAGCCCACCGGGCATTCCACCTACGGACTTGCCGCGGATTCAAAATCGAATGTATACATTTGCGATATTGTTGGAGGCAATATAGGAAAGATCGATGGGAAGACGGGCAAAGTGACTTTATTCAAGACACCCACACTGAATTCCGGTCCGCGCCGCGTGTCGGTGGATTTGCAAGATCGCGTCTGGTTTGGCGAGTATTACGCGGATAAGCTTGGGATGTTTGACCCGAAAACAGAGCAGTTTAAGGAGTGGACCGCGCCGACGCCCTGGGTGGGCCCATATCCCGCAAAAGCGGACAAGAACGGCGAAGCCTGGACTGCCGGAATGGGAGCCGACCTGATCCTTCGACTTGATCCCAAGACGGGCAAATTTACGGAATACATGCTGCCAACAGTGAACGCAAATATTCGGCACATCGATGTGGACAACTCCAAATCTCCGGTTGCGGTATGGGTTGCGGAAGTGCACCAGGGCAAGATCGCCAAGATTGAACCGCTCGACTGATTTGTGCGGCCAGGGTTTTTCCTTTGCCGCGGCAGAGGGTACGATATCAGCTAGTTCACAATCATCGGAAACTTACGAATGGCCCCAAAAGACGGAATAAGTCTCTTTTCGCGCTGGCCGGTTACGAAGGCTTTGCGGAGCCGCATTCGCCGCATTATTCGCATGGGCTCGGGACAACGAACGTTGAAGATGCCAGTCCTCGAGACAGAACGCCTCGTGTTGCGTAAGCTCGATCAAGATGATCTCAGAGACATCATCGCCTGGGAAGAGGTCCCCATCGCGCAAAACGCTGGAGGTGGAGCACAGGAATTTCTTGACTATTGCTTTGGGGAGTACCGTGAGTGGGGCATCGGCCCATGGGGAATACAATTGAAGGCAACAAAGGTAGTCGTGGGCAATTGTGGTTTTCCTCACATCATTTTCAAGAATTTTTGTGGAGAGGTGAATTACTTCGTCGCTCGCCGGCATCGTGGACAAGGGCTGGCCCCCGAGGCGTTGAAGGCCCTCTTGAAATTCGGATTTCGGGATATCGGGCTGGCTCGAATCCAAGCCCGATGCGAATCGGGCAATTTGAGTTCCGAGCGGGTAATGCAGAAAGCGGGGATGAGGTTCGAAGGCCTGATAGAGAACGCTCAGTCTTCGAAAGACCCGAGTTCCGAACAAAAGCTGTACGCGATCCTTGGGAAGGATTTCAATCTGGCTGACACCAGGGTACGTGACTGTACGATTAACGTGACAGCGCAGTCTGAGGACCGCAGCTAAGGCCACTAGAATTGCCGCGCGGGTCAGCAGTGCGAGCGGCGGCTTCGCGGGAGTTGGCCCGGCGCAATGTTTTATTGGGGTTGACGGCTTAATTAGCCAGATGTATAGAGTTGGCGTGAAATCTTGATTGCGCTCTCGCTAGGCGCCGCACATCGAAACCACTCGTCCTTGGGACCCAGCAAAAGTTGCAAGTGTTAATGCTCGATCGCACAAATGCAAAGGGGGGGAATGAAATTATGAAAACGAATCACAAACTAATGTTGACGGTGCTTGTGGGCGCGGTGATCGGCGTAGGAGGCGCCACGGCGATTCATGCGCGGCAAGCCAAAGTGTTGCCTGGCTACGTTGTCGCGGAAGTCGATGTCACCGACCCGGCTACATTTCAGCAATATGCGGACAAAGCTCCGGGAACAATTGCAGCTTCCGGCGGCCACTACGTCATTCGCGGCGGCAAGTTCACGTCTATCGAAGGCGAACCGCCAAAGCGCTTTGTGGTGATCGCATTCGACAGCGTGGAGAAGGCGAAGGCCTGGGAGGATTCGCCGGCGTATGACGCGATCAAGCCGATCCGGCACAGCTCGGCGAAGAGCCGCGTATTTATCATTGAAGGCGCTGCTGCACAGTAACAGCGCGCTTGCGTCCACAAATCTGAATCGCTGAACTGTCGTCAGTAGCCCATGTGGCTCAGGACGCCGACAGCTACTGCGGCTACCAGGCAATAAATCCCGAACAAATACCAGCGGTCGCTCTCGAGCCACTTGCTGAGCCATTTGAGCGCCAGGAGGCCGGCGACAAACGCGCAGACCATGCCGACGAGGCTCGGCACCATCGCGGACGCCAAATTCAGTCCGGTGCCGATGTGCTCGGCCTTCATGAGCCTGAGAACTTCGCGTCCGTCCGCTGCGGGAGTGAGCATTACGGCGAGAGCGAAGCTGAATGCTTCCGCGCGCGATTTCTCCACGCCCGCCAGCAGTCCGGTCGAGATCGTCGCGCCGGAGCGAGAAAAGCCGCGGAAGGGCAGGCAGAATCCCTGCACGATTCCGATCAGCGCACCCTGTTTCATTCCCAGGCCCCCGGTGTCGCCCGCGCCCGCAAAGGGGCGCCGCTTCTCGTAAATGCCGGCAATCAAAATCAAGACGCCGGCGGCGGCGAGTGCCGGCGCGATCAGGTCGAGCCGCCCGAAAAGCTGCTCCACTTCCGCGTTTTTCGCGCCGTGAAAACCGAATTTCTCGATCGCTTTGATCAAGCCCTCGCCGATCACCCCGGTCAGCGCCGTGGCAACGATCAGCAGAATCGCGATTTGCTTGAATGCCTCCGCGCTCTGAAAATATGTTCTTGCCCACTGTTTCCAGAAATAGACAATCACCGCGAACATCGTGCCGGTGTGCAGCATCACGAGGAGCAGAGTCATTTCGGGCGATGTTGGGTCCATGCCCATGAGCTTTTCGGACACCACGACGTGCGCCGAACTCGATACCGGCGAGTAGTTCGGCCAGGCCTTGCACGATGGCGAGGATCACTACATGCAGAAGAGTCATGGAAGGACCTTAACTTGGGATTTCGGTTCTAATCGCTTTTGCATTTCAAAAGCGTTTTGGCCGCGGCCGTAATAATTTTTTATTGTTCCAGTCTCACGATAGCCATGCTTTTTCCACAAAGCAATTGCAGCTTTGTTCGTTGTTGCTGTTTCAAGATACATGCTGGTAGCGCCGTGGGAGGCGGCTTCCTGCTCGGCGGCCTCGAGGAGCAGGGAACCGATGGATTGGCGGCGGAACTGTTCGAGAACGTCGAGCGTGATGACGTGTGCAATTTCGGCGTTACGTTCCGTGAGGATGAATCCGGCAATCGTTCCGGAGATTTCAGGGCCGGGAATTTCCGCGACGATGCAGTGGGAGCCTTCCGATTGCAGATAACTTTTCATCTCACGCCGTCCGTAGGCGATTGATTTCGGAAAGCAAACTTGATCCATCGCGAGCAGGGCATCGAAATCGGACGGCTGGTAGGGGCGAAGAATCAGTCCGGAAACGGGCACGGCGCCGGCTCACAATTCGAGAATCACGGGAAGAATCAGCGGGCGCTTGGAAGTCTGCTTCTTTAAATAGCGCCTCAGGTCCACGCGGATTTTTTCCTTGATGACGCTCCAATCGGTTTTCTCCTCGGCATTCGATTGCTCGACGGTGCGGAGAACGACTTCGCGCGCGCCGTTCAGTAATTCGAGCCCGTTATCGGAGGGCATGAAGCCGCGCGTGACAATTTCAGGCTGCGATTCGATTTGCCCCGTGTGCTTGTTGATGGCAATGATGGGCACGACGACGCCGTCCTCGGACAAGTGCTTGCGGTCGCGGATGACGACTTCCTCGATTTCCTCGAGAGAGCCGGAATCGACGCAGACGCGGCCTGCCGTCACCGGCTCGCGGCGGTAGGCCCGGTCGTCGGTGAATTCAATCGGCTGGCCGTCTTCGATCAGAAGGATTTCCTCGGACACCGCGCCGACCGCGTGCGCCAGGGCAGAGTGGCGGAAGAGTTGGCGGTATTCTCCGTGGATCGGAATGAAGTAGCGCGGGCGCACGAGATTCAGGAGCATTTTCTGCTCTTCCTGGCTGGCGTGGCCGGAAACGTGGATCGTGCCTCCATCATTGTCGTAATACACGAGGGCGCGCTTGCGGAACATGTGGTCCAGCATCCGGAAGATGGCTTTTTCATTGCCGGGAATGATGCGCGCGGAAAGGATCACGGTATCGCGTTCGTCGAGCGTGAGCAGGCGGTGGTTATCGACGGCGACGCGCGAGAGAGAGGACATAGGCTCGGCCTGGCTGCCGCTGACGAGAACTACGAGCTTCTCCGCCGGGAACGAATTGATGTCCTGCGAGCGCACCACCAGTCCATCGGGAATGCGCAGGCGATTCATGCCGTGAGCAATCTCGACGTTATCGACCATGCTGCGGCCGATAAACGCGATTTTGCGGCCTGCCGCGGCGGCAATGTCCACGATCTGCTGGATGCGCGGGATCGACGAGGCGAAGCAGGAGACGATCACTTTGCGCGTCGCCGCGCGTGTGAGTTCCTCGATGCGCGGGCGAACATTCCGCTCCGAAGGAGTGTAGCCGGGGCGCTCGACGTTCGTGCTGTCGCTGAACAGCGCGAGCACGCCTTCCGCGCCGTAGCGGGCGAACGTGTGCAGGTCAAACGGCTGGCCGTCCGTGGGAGTGGGATCCATCTTGAAATCGCCGGTGTGAATCACGACTCCGACAGGAGTGCGGATGGCGAGCGCGACGCAGTCAATCGTGCTGTGCGTGACGCTGATGAACTCGACCTCGAACACGCCGACTTCCAGCTTGCGTCCCGGGATGACTTCGCGCAGATCCGTTTTGTCGAGCAGTCCATGTTCTTCCAGGCGTTTGTGCACCAGCGCGAGCGTGAAGCGCGTGCCGTAGATGGGCACTTGCAGGTCGCGCAGGATGTAGGGCAAAGCGCCGATGTGGTCCTCATGGCCGTGGGTCAGCAGGATGGCGCGCAGGTATTGCCGGTTCTGCTTGAGGTAAGTGATGTCGGGAATGACGATGTCCACGCCGAGGAGTTCCACCTCGGGGAACATCATGCCGGCATCGATCAAGATCATGTCGTCGCCCGAGCGGAGAACGAGCATGTTCATGCCGAATTCGCCCAGTCCGCCCAGGGGAATTGCTAAGAGAGAAGGTTTATCCAATGTAGCTCACGTCCTTATGCGCGTTGCGCGACCCATCATCCTATCACATGGGGGAGCGGGAATTAGAAAGGGCGGGTTGGATTACTCTCCGCCGCGGGAAAACAGGCGCGCGATCGTGACCAGGATGACTGCACCAAGAGTAGCTGCTGCAAGACTATAGATGAATCCAAAGCGGTCAATTCCGAGCTGCGAGAAAATCCATCCGCCGAGAACCGCGCCAACGAGTCCGAGAAAGATATTTGCGATGCAGCCGAATCCGCGCCCGCGAGAAACCTTTCCTGCAAGCCAGCCGGCGATGAGTCCAATAATCACCCAGGCGATTACGGATTGCGGGATGTAGATGGATAAGATATGCATGTGAGTCTCCTTCCGCGACCGAAGAGTTTAAGTAGGCACAGGCATTCAGCCTGTCTGCCTTTTGAATTCCAATCGAGCACAAAAACAGACAGGCTGAAGCCTGTCCTACTCGCCATTTACGCAGGTTCCTGTTGCGTCATGCAGTGTAACGTACCCAGGCCGAGAACGAGATCGAGGCACGCGATTCCCACGACTTTGCGGCCGGGGAACAAGGCGGCAAGCTTGGTGAGAGCCGTCGCGTCGCGGGGATCGTTGAATGTCGGGACGAGTACCAGTTGATTAGCAATATAGAAATTCGCGTAGCTGGCCGGAAGTCTTTGCTCATCGAAATAGACTGGGTCAGGCATCGGAAGCGTTTCGATGCGGAGCGGGCGGCCGTCCTGATCCTTCATTTCGCGGAGCAGTGCTAGATTTTCTTGCAGAGGCTGGTAATTTGCTTCCGAGGGATCATTTTCCACGACGGTCACAACGGTCGTTGGATTTACAAACCGCGCGAGATCGTCCACGTGGCCGTGCGTATCATCGCCCGCTATGCCGTTCTTGAGCCAAAGAATATTCGTGGCGCCGAGGTAATCGCGGAAGATGGTTGCCAGTTCCTTGCGCGTTACGCCGGGATTGCGCGCCTGGATCGGACTCAGCAGGCATTCCTCGGTGGTGAGCATCGTCCCAAGGCCGTTGACGTCAATGCTGCCGCCCTCTAAAACGACGCGGCGGCCACGATGGGTGGGCGACCACATGTTCCATTTGAGTTTGGTTGCAAGCTTATCGTTCGCCGCGTCGTCCTTTTTCCAGTCATCGTATTTCGCCCAGGCGTTGAAGTGCCAGTTCGTGGCCGCGGTTTCGCCTTTGCCGTTGCGCACGAAAATCGGGCCGAAATCGCGAATCCATCCGCGGTTGGTGGGCACGTGAAAGAAGTCCACAGCGGAGAGATTTGCGCCGGCGGACTTCAGGATGCGGCGAGCGGCGCGTTCCATCGGCGGGTTCTCGACGAGAATTCGCACGCGCTCAACTTGCGAGAGGTGGCGTACGATGTCCGCGTAAACCCACGGAATTGGAGCGAATTTTCCCGGCCAGTCGGTTTTTTCATGGGGCCAGGCAAGCCATGTGGCTGAGTGCGGTTCCCATTCGGCGGGCATCCGGAAGCCGAGCGCGACGGGTGCGGGCTCGCCTTGTTTACCCTGAGCTTCGAAGGGGAGCCCGCCTTTATGAAGACTGAATGGTTTTCGGGGGGCGGGCTTCACTCGTGCCATCGCTTCAGGATCGGGGAGTAGGCATCGATGCGTCGGTCGCGGAGGAACGGCCAGTTGCGGCGTGTTTCTTCGACCCGCGCGGGGTCGCATTCGACGATCAGGATTTCTTCCTTGTCGGCGGACCCTTCGGCGAGGACTCTGCCGAACGGATCGGAGACGAAGGAATGTCCCCAGAATTCGAGGCTGCTTTCGCGGGAACCCTCGAAGCCGACGCGATTCACTGCCGCAACGAACACGCCATTCGCGATGGCATGGGAGCGCTGAATCGTGCGCCACGCGTCAAGTTGCGCGTCGCCGAATTCCTGCTTCTCGGAGGGATGCCAGCCAATCGCCGTGGGATAGAAAATAATGTTGGCGCCGCCGAGGCTCGCAAGGCGCGCTCCTTCCGGATACCACTGGTCCCAGCACACGAGCACGCCGATGCGGCCGAATCGCGTGTCAAAGTTCGGAAAGCCGAGGTCGCCCGGAGTGAAATAAAATTTTTCGTAGTAGAGCGGATCGTCCGGAATATGCATCTTGCGATATTTTCCGAGGAGCGATCCGTCGGCGTCCAGAATCACGGCGGTATTGTGATAGATGCCGGCGGCTCGGCGCTCGAAGAGCGATCCGACAATCACGACTTTCAGATCGCGAGCGAGTTTCGAAAGCGCTTCCGACGAAGGTCCCGGAATAGGCTCGGCCAGCTCGAATAAATCGGCATTTTCCTCGCGGCAGAAATATTGCGAACGAAACAGTTCCTGCAGGCAAATGATCTGCGCCCCGCGCGCCGCGGCTTCGCGAATGCGAGCTTCCGCCTTGGCAAGATTCTCCCTCGGATCGAGGGAGCAGCTCATTTGAATCAGGCCAACGGTGAATTTTTTCGTCATGCATAAATCATAGCACCATCTTTTTGGTTTTGACGGGCAGACATTATCTCGGGAAGTAGGTCAGTCTCCCCAAATTGCGAGTTACGTTAAATCTGGCGGGGGGCTAATGCTTGGAAGCTCAGAACTCGATTTCCTGAATTCGATGAAATATTTGTACCTACGAGAGCTTTCCGAACCGAAGGATAATTCTCTACGACTTGTCATGGTCTAAGCCGTCGAAAATCGGTCACGGACCGTTCGACTTGATCTCCCTGGACTAGAAAGCGTGCTGACAGACTCTTGGCCGATTGAGTCTACTGAAGAATGCAAACGGTTCGAACTATCTTGGAAACATGTTGTGGCACACCTGGTTACCGAGGAATGCGTTGGGTCATGTGGAAGTCATGGCGACGAGACTTATACGGGCAGGTTGCTTCGGGTTTATACCAAGTCGCATTTCCTCGAGCACATTGCGCGAGACACAGGAGGGATTACTGAACCAATCCAGCATTACAAGTTGATCTGCTTGAACCACCTTATTGATGTGGGGTGCTACGCTGCGCCGAAGATTAGTCTGTTGGGTCCGCATTCATCGCAATCACTCCGAATCCAGTAGCAGCCGATAAAACCCTGACCGACCACAATTTCTTGAAATGATTCTTCCGGGTGGGTTTAGGGAGACCGAACGATTAGTCGTCTTCGCCGATCATGATGGCGGCGGCAAGGACCGTGGTCCACAGGCCGCGCTTATCGCCGACGGCGGACTGCGTGATGTTCATGGTGCGGACGATCTTGTTGGAGATGCGGTAGACCTCTTTTTTCTCATCCCAGGACAGATCCGGATCGAATTCGACGTTGAGCGTGGTGGCGAGCATTTCGGCGGCGAGTTCTTCGGTGTATTCGCCGGCCACTTCCTCGGTTTCGCCGAACGAGTGGTGCTCGGAGAGGTAGCCGTACATCGATTTGTCGGCGGGGAGAGCCAGGCCGATGCCCGCGGCGATCAGGCGGTGCGCTTCGCGCGTGGAATTTTCGCTGATGACGGTGAACGCGACCTGGCCCGGCTTGATGTGCTTCAGCCCCTCGGCGCGCGAGATGAGTTTGCAATTGGGAGGGAAGATCGAGGAGACGCGCACGATGTTGCACGCGGCAATGCCCGCGCTGCGCAATGCCAGCTCGAAACTCGAGAGCCTCTCGCGATGCTTTCCCACGCCTTTTGTCAGGAAAATCTTTTTCGCGACGAACGCCATGAGGGGTGCCGGAGTGCGGTGCCTCCTAAGATGATTGCCTAAAATTTGCGCGAACTTTTAACGCGTGCGGAAAAGTAACAAGAACACACTACTGTGTCAATTACTTTCCGGTCCAAAGAGCAAGATTGTAATCAAGTTGTGACTGCTGGACGGCGCTGGAGGCCTCTTTCGAGAAAGAAATCTTAAATCAATGAGGAAAAGCGTAACTTCGTCGAGCTTTTGTAGCGCCAACCTTCAGGCTGGCATTTCGGAATCGAGCAGATGCCTGTCTGCCTCGGCGGATTGGCGCTACATGAACCAATATCGAGATCTCAATCAGATTCTAAAGCACTGATCACCCAAATTTCGGAATTGCCGGGGCAATTTTCGCAGTAGGACCCTACAGTAACTCGCGCGAACGAGCTATTTTCATTCGACCTGGCAAAGTTTCAGGAAACGGTCCAGCGTGGGCGAAAGCGACACCAGGGTGCGCAAATCTTTTTGCGTGAAATCGGCGCCCGCCCGGGCCTGAGTCACGGCTTTCCTTGAAATTTGCACGACGCCATGAACCCGCGTTCCGTCCATGATCGGGGCGCTCATGATTTTTTGGATCAGCTCGCTTGGGTCTCGCCCGAGGGGAACGGCTTCAAAGACGTTGGCGTGCCGCGCCGTGCTGAAATTGTTGACCAGTTCCGGCTTGCGTTCGCGCGCGGTTCGCGAAGCGAGCGCCGTAGTACTGGTGAGCGGAATCGTGCCCACAAGAGTAAGTTTTTCTGGAATCACGAATCTCAAGTTCTTGAACTTGGGGTTCACCTTCAGGATCGCCACTTCATCCGCTTCCACTTCAAAAAGGTTTGCGAGTATTTTTGCCACATTAGCCAGCGAGTCGGAATCGGGCGCGACTCCGCTGCTTTCGATCGTGCTGACGAGCGATCCCAATTCTGTAATCTGCTGATCCGGCATCAATGGTCTCCATTATTTCGAGCGAATTCTATTATATCCAAGTAACGTGCGGGAGGATTTTTAGTATTCTTATTCATAACGCCATTGAAAAACCGCTGGAAATTACTTATACTGAATTTTCTGATCCATCGGAGCCGTGATGCCTGCGACAGAAGTGGATGTTCGAGAGTTTCGCCAATTTTCCCCAAGGACATTTTCATACCAGAAGATTAAGAAAATGCCATAGTGCGGCTGGGTGTTTCAAATGGTGTGGAACGGGGTGTGCCGGTACGCGCAAGGCGCGCCAGAAGAGTTTCGGCTTGATGTCATGGAAATGAATTCAGGAGCACTGCAATGACAGAAACAACGGCGGCAACAAAAGCCGCGCCGAATCGCCTCCTGGCTCTTTGGAGCAGCGTGATCGGCAAGAAAGTGGTCATGGCCGTTACCGGAGCGGTGCTCATTCTTTTTGTGATCGCGCACATGGCGGGCAATTTGAAAATCTTTTCCGGCCCGGAGGAGATCAATGCCTATTCGCGGTTCCTGCGGGAAGTGGGCTGGCCGGAACTTCGGCTACGGCCAGCTTCTGTGGATCGTTCGCATCGTGCTGTTCGTCTGCGTGATCCTGCACATCACCGCGGCCATGCAGCTCACGCATTATGAACCGGCAGGCGCGGCCGGTCGGATACGACTCCAAGAAAAACGTGGAGACGACCTGGGGCGCGCTGACCATGCGCTGGGGCGGCGTGCTGCTTGCCGTTTTCATCGTGTTTCACTTGTTTCACTTCACCGGCGGCATGGTCGGATTTCAGCCGGGCCAGTTTGAACACTTGATGGTCTATCAAAACGTGGTGGCCGGCTTTTCCGTCTGGCCCATTGCGCTGTTTTACATCATCGCCATGTGCGCCTTGTGCCTTCATCTCGATCACGGGATTTGGAGCATGCTGCAGACGCTGGGCTGGGTCAACAGTGGACAATACAAAGAGTCTGAGAACGTTTTCCAGGATTGTGGCTATCATCATATTCGCTGGTTTTATCTCAGTGCCGATTTCGGTGCTCGCGGGCTGGGTGCGCTGAGGGGAGAGAAATGCTCGAATCCAATATTCCATCCGGTCCAATCGAACAGAAGTGGGAAAAATCCCGCTTCGACATGAAGCTGGTGAATCCCGCCAACCGCCGCAAGCACACGGTGATCATTGTTGGCTCGGGACTGGCCGGAGCTGCGGCGGCCGCGTCGCTCGGCCAGCAGGGCTATAACGTGGATTGCTTTTGCTTTCACGACAGCCCGCGCCGCGCCCACTCGATCGCCGCGCAGGGCGGCATCAACGCCGCGAAGAATTACCGGAATGACGGCGACAGTATTTTTCGCCTCTTTTACGACACGGTGAAGGGCGGCGATTTCCGCGCGCGCGAAGCAAACGTCTATCGCCTGGCGCAAATCAGCGTCAACATCATCGACCAGTGCGTGGCGCAGGGCGTTCCGTTTCGCGCGCGAATACGGAGGATTGCTCGATACGCGCTCGTTCGGCGGCGTGCAGGTTTCGCGCACGTTTTACGCGCGCGGACAGACGGGGCAGCAATTGCTGCTGGGCGCGTACCAGGCGCTGGAGGAGCAAATCGCCGCCGGCAGCGTGAAGATGCACACGCGCAGCGAGATGCTGGACCTGGTCGTCGTCAACGGCAAGGCGCGCGGCATCGTCACGCGCAATCTCGTGACCGGCGCGATCGAATGTCATGCCGCCGACGTGGTGGTCCTGGCGACGGGCGGCTACGGAAACGTTTTTTATCTTTCGACCAACGCCAAGGGTTCCAACACCACGGCGATCTGGCGCGCGCACCGCCGCGGCGCATTTTTCGGCAATCCCTGCTTCACGCAGATTCACCCGACGTGCATTCCGGTGAGCAACGAAAATCAGTCCAAGCTGACGCTCATGTCGGAATCGCTGCGGAACGATGGGCGCGTGTGGGTTCCGAAGAAAAAGGGCGACACGCGCGCCCCGGCGCAAATTCCCGAGGACGAGCGCGATTATTATCTCGAGCGGCGCTACCCGAGTTTCGGCAATCTGGTGCCTCGCGACGTCGCCTCTCGCAACGCCAAGGAAGTGTGTGACGAAGGGCGCGGCGTCGGGCCGGGCGGCATGGGCGTTTATCTGGACTTCGCGGATGCGATTCGCCGCATGGGAGAAGCCGCTGGTCCGCGAAAAATACGGCAATCTCTTCGACATGTACGAGGAGATCACCGGAGAAAACGCGTACAAGGTTCCGATGCGGATTTATCCCGCGGTCCATTACACGATGGGCGGCCTGTGGGTGGATTATCAACTGATGTCGACGATTCCCGGACTTTTCGTGGCCGGGGAAGCCAATTTCTCCGACCACGGCGCCAACCGCCTCGGCGCGAGCGCGCTGATGCAAGGACTCGCGGACGGATATTTCATTCTTCCGTACACGATTGCCGAACTATATCGCGTCCAACTCACTGGAGAAGGTCGACACGTCTCATCCCGACGTTCGCGGCCGTGAAGGAAGATGTGAACAAGCGCGATCGCGAAGTTGATCAATATTCAAGGCAAGCGGACGGTTGACTCGATCCACAAGGAACTTGGCAAGCTGATGTGGGAAAACTGCGGGATGGCCCGGTCCGCGGAAGGCTTGAGGAGCAATCTGGCCAAGATTCCCGGCTCTGCGCGAGGAATTCTGGAACAACGTCAAGGATCATTGGGACGGGAGAGGAATTCAACCAGTCGCTCGAAAAGGCCGGGCGGGTGGCGGATTTCCTGGAACTTGGCCGAGCTGATGTGCCTCGACGCGCTGGAGCGGGCAGAATCCTGCGGCGGCCATTTCCGCGTCGAGAGCCAGACTCCGGACGGCGAAGCCAAGCGCGACGACGAGAGATTCTCGTTCGTGTCGGCATGGGAATGGAAGGGAGAAGGCGACCAGTGGGAACTTCATAAAGAGCCCCTCGCCTTCGAGCACGTTCACCTTGCCCAGAGGAGCTACAAGTAGCCCATGAACCTCACACTCAAAGTTTGGCGGCAGCAGGACACAAAAGTCGTCCGGGAAATTTGTCAGCTATCAGGTGCAGGGCGTGACGCCGGACATGTCATTTCTCGAGATGCTGGACCTGCTCAACGAGAATCTGCAGGCCAAGGGCGAAGCTCCTGTCGCTTTTCGAACACGATTGCCGCGAAGGGATCTGCGGGATCGTGCGGGTTCCTGATTAATGGCGTGGCGCATGGCGGACACCGCGGCACGACGGTCTGCCAGCTTTCGATGCGATTCTTTAAGGATGGGGACTCGCTGACGCTTGAGCCGTGGCGCGCGAAGGCCTTTCCCGTGCTCCGCGATTTGGCAGTCGATCGTTCCGCGTTTGACCGGATCATTCAGGCCGGCGGCTTCATCAGCGCGCCCACGGGCGGCGCGCCGGACGCGAGCGCCATCCTGGTTCCCAAGGACGCGGCGGAACGCGCGTTGGACGCGGCGGCCTGCATCGGATGCGGCGCATGCGTGGCCGCCTGCCCCAACGCAGCGGCCATGCTGTTCACCGCCGCGAAGATCACGCATCTCAATTCGCTTCCGCAAGGACAGCCGCAGCGCGACCGGCGAACGGCGGACATGGTCGCGGCCATGTCCGAGGAACTCTTCGGAAGCTGCACGAATCATGGCGAGTGCGAGGCCGTGTGCCCCAAGAAGATTCCGATCGAGTTTATCGGACGGATGAACCGCGATCTGATCCACGCCACTTTTCATCGCCGCGGCAAGTAACGACCATAAGGGTGGCACCCTACCTCCATGCGCGCTGACGAACTTTCTTCTCGGGCGCGCGAAGTTCATTTTTCAAGCCTCGTATTTGACACTCACGCGGATACGCCGCAGCGCCTGTTCTTCGATCAATTTGATTTAGCGAGCCGCGACGCCGAAGGGTGCGTCGATATCCCCAGGCTGCGCGAAGGGGGCGTTGGAGCCATCTTCTTTGCTCTATGGGTGCCCGTGGAAATTACGGGCGGCGCGGCGACGCGGCGCGCGCGGGATTTACTCGATGCCGTGGTAAAGCAAATCGAAATTCATGGCGGCGATTTGGCGCTTGCTACTTCTTCCGAAGAAGTCCGGACGGCGCGGGCGGAGAATAAAATCGCTGTGTTGTTAGGAATAGAAGGCGGGCACGCCATCGACAACGACCTTGCGTTTTTGCGCGAATTCCATGCGCGCGGCGTGCGGTATATGACTCTGACCCACAACGCGGCGACGGAATGGGCGGACTCCTCGAACGACGCCCCGCGCCACCACGGGCTGACGGATTTCGGCAAACAAGTTATCCGGGAAATGAACCGGCTTGGAATGCTCGTCGATATTTCCCACGTTTCCGATCCAACCTTTTACGATGTCCTGGAAACCTCCCGCGCGCCGGTGATCGCGTCTCATTCCTGCTGCCGGGCGCTGTGTGACGCTCCGCGAAATCTCGATGACGCGATGATCAGATCGCTCGCGTCGCGCGGCGGCGTGATTCATATCACCTTTCATGATGGCTTCCTGAGCCAGGAATATGCGAATGCGAACCGCGCCCTCGCATCCGAAATTGCGTCCAACGAAAAAGCGGTCAGCCAAAAGTTCGGGGAGAACGAGGCGCGGAATTTAATGGAATTGCAGCGTCTGAGCGATGAATCGATTCGCGCCGGGAAACTCCCGCAGGTGAGTTGGGAGAAAATCGTCGATCATATCGATCATGCCGTCGGCATTGCCGGCGCGGATTGCGTCGGTGTCGGTTCGGATTTCGACGGCGCATTCATGCCGGCTGGGATGGAAGATGCGTCGAAGTTTCCTCTCATCACGGAAGGCTTGCTCAAGCGCGGATATGGGGAAGGCGACATTAGGAAAATTCTCGGAGAGAATACGCTTCGAGTCATGGCCGATGCGGAGCGGGTTGGTCAATTATTGCGCTCAGAGAAGTCCTAGTCAGGGAAGAGGAATAGCGGCATAATATGCGCCGTTCCTTTCTACCGGAGAATAATAAGATGCGCTACTCTTCTAAAATTGCAGTCCTGGCTTGCGCCTGGTCCATCATTTCCATTGCCGCAGCGGCCCAGACGCCAACCCCGGCGCCGGCAAAGAAGCCGGCGGCTGCGGCAAAAGCGCCCGCTGCCAGGGCGACGCGTTTTGACCCCGCTCTGCTGCAGCCCGCGACGTTGCGCGCGAAGGCGCCTGCGGAATATGAAGTCAAATTCGTGACCACGGCGGGCGAATTCACGATCAAGGTGACGCGCGCCTGGGCGCCAAACGGCGCGGACCGTTTCTACAATCTTGTGCGTCATCATTTCTACGATGGCGCGAGTTTCTTCCGCGTTCTGCCGGGATTCATGGCGCAATTTGGAATCAGCGCGTACCCCGAGGTCTCCAAGGTCTGGGAAAACGCTACCATTAAAGACGATCCCATCGTGCAGAGCAATCATCGCGGATTCGTGTCTTTTGCGACGGCGGGGCCGAACACACGAACGACGCAGGTCTTCATCAATTACGGCAACAATGAAGCCCTCGATCGAAGCGGATTTTCGGCGTTCGCTGTGGTCTCGGACGGGATGGAAGTTGTAGACAAGCTGTACAACGGCTATGGAGAGGGCGCTCCAGACGGCCATGGGCCGGACCAGGGCCTGATCAGCAGCCGCGGGCGCGCGTATCTGGAAAAGGGTTTTCCTAAGTTGGACAGCATCCGCTCCGCGACGCTCGTGCCCGCCGCGGCGGCGCCCGCTCCGGCCAAGTAAATCATTGGGGTCCGACAATCCTGAGGGACAGTTTTCGCGTTCGGGTGCGTCCGTCTGCAAAAATCGATCCCTCATTTGAACAGATCAAGTTCAAGCCATGGATTTCATTCGTACAGAAAAGAGGGAAGCCGTCGTCCAGGAGGGAACGGGCGCGCTCGAATCGGTGCGCGCCGTCAGTTTGGATCGCGGAAAATGGCTCGAAAGTGACGAGGCAGTCGCCGTGTGTTTTGCCGTCGCGGCCTGTCTCGTTCATTTCTTGTGGAACGGCCGCTACGGCTATTTTCGGGATGAGCTGTACTACGCGGCGTGCGGGCAACATCTTGCGTGGGGATATGTGGACCATGCCCCGCTGATCGCGGTGATTGCTCGATTGTCGCGATGGCTGTTTGGAGACTCCCTGCACGCGCTGCGATTTTTTCCCGCGTTGTCTTCCGGCGCAAAAATACTCCTTACCGGGTGGATCGTGCGCGAACTCGGCGGACGGCGCTACGCGCAAATTCTTGCCGCGACCGCGATGCTGCTCTGCCCCATTTACCTGACGATGGACAATTTTCTGTCCATGAACGCGTTTGAACCCGTGTTTTGGATGCTGTGCGTGGCGATTTCGCTCCGGATCATTCGTACGGGGAACCCCCGCCTATGGCCTTTGTTCGGACTCGTGGCGGGGATCGGAATTTTGAATAAACACTCGATGCTTATTTTCGGGCTGGCATTTGTCCTGGCATTGGCCGTGTCTCGTCAACGTGCGATGCTGCGAACGCCGTGGATCTGGCTCGGCGCATTCATTGCGTTTCTGATTTTTCTCCCGAATTTCGTTTGGGAGCTTAGGAATCACTGGCCAACGATCGAGATCCTTCGGAATGTCGATCGCATGAAGAATACGCACGTGACGTGGGTGCAATTCATAGTCCAGCAAGCCTTCCTGGTGCATCCCGTGGCCGCGCCGATTTGCATTGCCGGGTTGTGGTTTTTCCTGCGCAGCCGGCAGGGCGAGGCCTTCCGTTTTCTTGGATGGACGTATTGTTTCCTTCTTGCCGAGTTCTTGATCTTCCGGGGGCGCATTTATTATCTGGCGCCAATCTACCCGATGCTGTTCGCGGCCGGCGCTGTCGCGATCGAAGCGTGGATCGGGAACTGCGGGAGAAATTGGGTCAAGGCTGCTGTCCTTGCTCCGTTAGTTGTTGGGGGAATCGTCGCGGCGCCCCTGGCTCTGCCGATTCTTCCGCTCGATGCGGCCGCGGAGTACGCGAAATTCTGGGATGTGGACCGCGTGCAGGTGGAAAAAGAACCGAGCGGAAAATTGCCACAGATGTATGCCGACATGATGGGCTGGCCGCAACAAGCGGAGGTGGTCGCAGGTGTCTTTCAATCGCTTTCCCCGGACGATCAATCGCGTGTAGCGATTCTTGCCAAAAATTACGGGCAGGCCGGCGCGATCGACTATTTCGGGCCGGCGCTGGGCCTGCCGCATGCCATCAGCGGGCACAACAACTATTACTTGTGGGGACCGCGGCAATACAACGGGGAAGTCGTAATCGCAGTGGGAATGCCGCTCGATGATTTGAAACCGCTCTTCGACCAGATCGTACTTGCCGCAACGATCAACAATGAGTATGCGATTCCCGAGGAAAATAATCTGCCCGTCTATATCTGCCGGAAGCCGAAAATGACGCTGCAGCAAGCCTGGCCGCGGCTGAAATTTTATGGGTAGGTTTCAAGTAGGACAGGCTTCAGCCTGTTGGGTTTAATTGTGTGCGAGGACTAAACCCGACAGGCTGAAGCCTGTCCTACTACTTGCTACGCCACGCCTAGGATGGTGACCAACTCGCGCACGGAAGCCGCGGACTTGTCGAGCGCAGCTTTTTCTTCGGCGGTGAGTTTGATCTCGATAATTTGTTCAACGCCCCGCGCCCCGAGTTTCACCGGAACGCCGACGTACAGTCCCTGAATGCCATACTCGCCTTCGAGATAGGCGGCGCACGGAAGAATTTTCTTCTTGTCCTTCAGAATCGCCTCAACCATTTCGACGACTGCGGCAGAAGGAGCGTAGTACGCCGAACCGGTTTTCAGCAGGTTGACGATTTCAGCGCCGCCCTTGCGAGTGCGGTCGACGATGGCTGCGATGCGGTCGGGCGGGAGCAGGTCGGGCAGGGGAATGCCGGCGACAGTCGAGTAGCGCGGGAGCGGCACCATGTCATCGCCGTGGCCTCCCAGGACGAATGAATTTACATTTTCGACCGAGACGCCAAGCTCCATGGCCACAAATGAGCTCATGCGCGCCGAATCCAGAACGCCTGCCATGCCCATAACGCGGTTCTTCGAGAAGCCGCTGACTTTGAACGCCGCCTGCACCATGGCGTCAAGCGGGTTCGTCACCATGATCAGGATTGCGTTTGGCGAATATTTCACGATCTGTTCCACAACGGCTTTGATGACGTCGAAGTTCGCCTTCAAGAGATCATCGCGGCTCATCCCCGGCTTGCGCGGAAAGCCCGCGGTCACGACGACCACGTCGCTGTTGGCCGTCTCCTTGTAATCCCCCGACGTCGTGGAAATTCCCGTGACGCGCGCGTCCGAACCTGTGATCGGAGTGGATTCCACCATATCGAGCGCCTTGCCCGCGGGAGGCCCGTCGAGAATATCGGTCAGCACTACGTCGGCCAGCTCCAGATCCACGATGCGCTGCGCCGTTGTCGAGCCCACAAACCCACCACCAACAACCGTGACTTTCTTCCGCATGAGTGCGTTCTCCTGTTTTCGTCGAATTAATTGAATTGTGCGGCGGATGATTCGATATGACACCGAAGCCTGTCATTCCGCGGCACGCCGCGTGCCGCGGAATCTCTCCGTTCACAGCCAAAACGAAGAGAGATTCCACGCTTCGCTCGGAATGACAGCTTCTATTCCTGATTCCCGCAAGGCCGTTTTGGTTCCTACTTTGCGACTGCCAGCGACTGCATGTTCTCGATGATGGCACTTGCAAATTGCGAAGTGCCCAGCTTCGTCGCGCCTTCCATCATCCGTTCGAGGTCGTACGTCACCCGCTTCTGTCCAATGGTCCGCTCGATCCCTGTTTCGATCAATTTGCCCACTTCGTTCCAGCCCATGAATTCAAACATCATGACGCCGGAGAGCATCACCGAACTTGGGTTGATGACGTCCTTGTCGGCATACTTGGGCGCGGTGCCATGCGTGGCTTCGAAGCAGCCGTAGCCATCGCCGATGTTGGCGCCGGGCGCCATGCCAAGGCCGCCAACTTGCGCGGCGCAAGCGTCCGAGATGTAATCACCGTTCAAATTGGGCGCCGCGATGACCTGATATTCGTCGGCGCGCGTGACGACCTGTTGGAAAATCGAATCGGCAATGCGGTCGTTGATTAGGAGCTTCTGCTTCCACTTGCCCTGCCCGTGGGTGGCGTAAATTTTGTCGAGTACCGATTTCACTTCGTCGCAGATGGATTTCCGGAAAGTCTCCGTGGCCTGTTCGAGTCCTGGTTCGACGAGCGCTGCATTTTGCTCGATCGTGATATTTGGATTACGGTCGCGATTGTCGAGGATCCAGGTCTCGCGTTCGGTAACGGTCTGGCCGCGGAATTCCTCGACCGCCAGTTCGTAGCCCCAGTCGCGGAACGCGCCTTCGGTAAACTTCTGGATGTTGCCCTTGTGCATCATGGTCACGACGCGCTTTTTGTGCGCGAGTGCGTATTCAATTGCGCGGCGCATCAGCCGCTTCGTGCCAAAGGGAGAAATTGGTTTGATGCCAATGGCGGAATCGGCGCGAATCTGCTTTGGTCCGCCGCCGAGCATCTCCTTGTTCAGGAATTCGATCAGCTTCTTCACTTCCGGCGTCCCGGAGCGCCACTCGATCCCGATATAAACATCTTCGGTATTTTCGCGGTAAATGACTACATCCATCCGCTCGGGATGCTTTACGGGAGAGGGGACACCTTGGAAATAGCGCACCGGGCGCACGCACGCGTACAGATCGAGGACCTGCCGCAGCGTGACATTGAGCGAGCGAATCCCGCCGCCCACGGGAGTCGTCAGCGGCCCTTTGATTGAAATCCGGAAGTCGCGGACAGCCTCGACCGTTTCATCGGGCAGCCATTGCTTGAATTCTTTGAACGCTTTTTCCCCTGCGAACACTTCAAACCACGCAATCTTCCGCTTCCCGCCATAAACGAGGTCAACGGCGGCGTCAAACACGCGCTGGGACGCCTTCCAGATATCCCGCCCCGTCCCGTCGCCCTCGATGAAGGGAATGATGGGCCTGTCGGGAATGACGAATTTGCCTCCAACATACTGGATTGCTTGTCCGTCGGACGGTATTGTCCTGCCGTTATACGATGGCTTCATGTCTATGTTCCTCTATGGAATGAGATTGCAGTGACTCGAATGGAAAAGAATAACACACCCGGTTGCCAGAGGACACATCGAGTGCAAGCAAAATGTAGGCTCAAATTCAAAATGAAACGGCGTCGATCTGAAACGGCCCTAATTTAGGGCCAAATAAAACCGTCCCGAACGCGGCAAGTCTTTTTCTGAAAGTCCCGTAAGGGACGAAAGATCGTAGCCCACCGCGGAAGCGGTGGGAGCATGTGATGAGGTAGGATAAAGCCCCGGAGGGGCGGCACTATGGCCCATTCGTATTCCCGAAACCACATCCATTTGGTCTTCAGCACCAAAGAGCGCCGCAATACGATCCCAAAGGAGATGCAGCCGTGCTTGTGGGCCTACATCGCGGGAATTTGCAAAAATTACGAAATGATTGCCGTCGTGATCAGCGGCACAGAAAACCACGTTCACATTTTATTTCATCTTTCGCCCAATCTCGCTCTGGCAAAGGCCGCACAACTGTTAAAAGGAAATTCGTCGAAATGGATAGGTGAACAAGGAATTGAATTCGCCTGGCAGGAAGGGTACGGAGCCTTCAGTGTTAGTGCATCGAATCTCGATGCTGTGACACGATATATTCGCAGCCAAGAGGCTCATCACCGCAAATTCAGTTTCGAGGAGGAATTTAGGGCGATCCTCAAGAAACATGGCGTGGATTACGACCCGAAATACATGTTTGGTTAGGTATGTGTTGGAGAGGGAATGTGCCGCCCCTCCGGGGCTTCCTTTTTCTCCTCTCCGCGCCCCCACCGCTTCCGCGGTGGGCTACGGTCTTTCGTCCCTGACGGGACTGGTTCCGGCGGCGGCGCAAAAAAACGCCCCCGACGACTTGGTCGGGGGCGTTTTCGTATTGCTCGAAGATATCTGTCGGATCCCTCAGTCGCGTTGCTCCCTCGGGATGAGGATCCTCTTCGGACCCTCAGATGTCGTAATAGAGGTGGAACTCGTAAGGATGCGGGCGCATCCGGACGGGATCCGCTTCCGTTCTTTTTCTTGTAGTTGATCCAGAGTTCG
Organism: uncultured Acidobacteriota bacterium; assembly: GCA_963833595.1. Lineage (GTDB taxonomy): Bacteria > Acidobacteriota > Terriglobia > Acidiferrales > UBA7541 > Palsa-360. The sequence continues at coordinate 319,688 of CAWHYM010000023.1, forward strand.
ACGAAGTCCTCGGTGAACACGCCTCCCTCGAGCAGGAACTTGTGATCCTTGCTGAGTTCGCCGAGCGCTTCTTCGAGCGAGCCGGGCATCGACGGAATCTTCGCGGCTTCTTCCGCGTCGAGTTCGAAGATGTCCTTGTCGAGCGGCTGGCCGGGATCGATCTTGTGCTTGATGCCGTCGAGTCCCGCCATCAGCATGGCCGAGAAGGCGAGGTAAGGATTGCACGACGGGTCCGGCGGCCGGAACTCGAGGCGCTTGGCCTTCGGGCTTTCCGAGTAGACCGGGATGCGGACCGCGGCGGAACGGTTGCGGCGCGAGTAAGCCAGGTTGACGGGCGCTTCGTAGCCGGGCACGAGGCGCTTGTAGGAGTTCGTGCCGGGAGCGATGAAGGCGGAAAGCGCGCGGGCGTGCTTGAGAAGCCCGCCGGCATACCAAAGCGCCATCTGCGACAGCCCCGCATAGCCATCGCCCGCGAAGAGCGGTTTGCCGCCGAGCCACAGCGATTGGTGAGTGTGCATGCCCGAGCCGTTGTCGGAGAAGATCGGCTTGGGCATGAAGGTCACCGTCTTGCCGGCCTGTGCCGCAGTGTTCTTGATGATGTACTTGTACTTCATCATGTTGTCGGCGGAATTCAGCAGCGTGTTGAAGCGCAAGTCGATTTCCGCCTGGCCGGCCGTGGCCACCTCGTGGTGCTGGCACTCGACGTCCATGCCGATCGAGATCATCTTGAGAACCATTTCCGAGCGCAGGTTCTGGTAGTGATCGGCGGGCGGAACAGGGAAGTAGCCCTCTTTGTACCGCGTGCGATAACCCAGATTTTTATAGTCACGCCTCATTTGCGCGCCCCGTGTTCCAGCGGCCTTCGTCGGAATCGATGAAATAAAAGCCATGCTGCGGCGCCTGGTCGAACCGAATGCTGTCGAAGATGAAGAACTCCGCTTCGGCCCCGAAGAAGGCCGTGTCGGCAATGCCCGTGGATTTCAGATAGGCCTCGGCTCGCTTGGCCACGTGGCGAGGATCGCGATGATAGGGCTTTTGCGTTGGCGGATCGGTTGCGTCGCCAATCATCACGAGCGTCGGAGTGGTGCAGGAACGGATCGATGAATGCCGTATTCGGATCGGGAATCAGAAGCATGTCCGATTCGTGGATCGATGCCCATCCTCGAATCGAGCTGGCGTCGAATCCAAATCCTTCCTTGAAGGAGTCTTCGCTGAGTTCGCCGATGGGGTAGCTGACGTGTTGCCAGATGCCGGGTACGTCAATGAAGCGAAGATCGAGGATCTTCGCGTCATGCTTTTTCGCAAATTCCAGTACACCTTTTGCGTCCATTCGCTCTCCTTAATGACGAAGTTGATCGGTAAATGACCCCCAATGCATGGAACCCTGAATCGGAATCGGAAGGGCGAATCTACTGGATAGGCGGAAAGATAGTCAAGGTCTCTGATGGATGAAAATTTGGATGGCCTATATCTGGAATCTTTATGAAATATTTATGCCGTCCCCGGGACCTATCCGTACTCACTCGGCCCTCACCCCGGGGGGAACAACATGCGTTAATCGTAGTATTCCTGGCCCAGATGAGTGATCAGGTCCTCGCCCATCATCCAGCGAAGCGTGTTCTTCAGCTTCATCGACTGGATAAAGAGGTCGTGCTCGGGATAGAGTTCCGGCGCGCACATGGGAGATTTGAAGTAGAAGCTGAGCCATTCCTGAATGCCGCGCATACCGGCGCGCTTGGCGAGATCGAGGAAGAGAATCAGATCGAGCACGATCGGCGCCGCCAGGATCGAGTCGCGGCAGAGGAAATCGACCTTGATCTGCATCGGGTAGCCCAGCCAGCCAAAGATGTCGATGTTATCCCATCCCTCTTTGTTGTCGCCGCGCGGCGGATAGTAATTGATGCGAACCTTGTGGTGAATATGCCCGTACAAGTCGGGATACAGCTTCGGCTGGAGAATGTATTCGAGCACGCCGAGTTTTGATTCTTCCTTGGTCTTGAAAGATTCGGGATCGTCCAGCACCTCGCCGTCGCGATTTCCGAGAATGTTTGTCGAGAACCAGCCGTTCATTCCCAGGAGGCGCGCTTTGAAGCCCGGGGCGAGAATCGTCTTCATCAACGTTTGGCCGGTCTTGAAATCCTTGCCGCAGATGGGCACACCGTGCTGCTTCGCGAGAGCGACGATCGCGGGGATATCGACGGTCAAGTTGGGAGCGCCGTTGGCAAACGGCACGCCGCTCGTAATCGCGGCCCAGGCGTAAAGCATGGAAGGCGCAATCGCCGGATGATTTTCCTTCATCGCGGCCACAAACTTTTCAGGGGTCTCATAGACGGCGTGCTGCTTGAGAAAAATTTCCGTGGAGCCGCACCAGATCACGACGGTCCGCGAGACTTTGTTTTTCTTTTGGAATTTCTGAATATCGTCGCGAATTTGCAGTGCCAGATCGTATTTGTTGCGCGCTTTCTTCACATGCGTGCCCGTGAGTTTCTTCACGTAGTTCTGGTCGAACGCTGCTTTCATCGGACGGATCTTGCTCAAGAACTTCTTCACTTCGGCAAGATGTTCGGTGCTGAGGACCGCTGCATTTTTAGCGGCTTCATACGCGCTGTCCGGGAAAATGTCCCATCCGCCAAAAACGATGTCGTCGAGCGTTGCGAGGGGCACGAAATCCTTGATCGCCGGGGCGCGCCCTTCGGTCCGTTTCCCGAGGCGGATGGTTCCCAATTGCGTCAGGGAGCCGATAGGCAGCGACTTCTTTCGCCGGACCAGATCCACGCCGGCCATGAATGTTGTGGCGACCGCACCCATGCCGACGGTGAGGACTCCGAGTTTTCCCTTCGGCAAAGCAATGCCCGCGGACCTGCGCATTCTCATTTCTCCTGTCGTTTTCAAAGTGTGTGGAACCCTGAAGCAGCGTGCAAATTCCCTTCACCCGGCACGATGGCCGCGGTTCCTCTTGCGCAAACAACGTATCATGCGCGAATGCGCGAAGATTTGCAACGCGGAACCTCGACTCGATCAGCTGGCTCTGCGAGTTTTGGATGATGCCCGCGCCGAGGCTGCTGCGGCGCGATGCTTGCCGTGCGTGGCGGCGCCGGGTTTTTCTCTCAGTCCTGCGAGCAGCTTTTCGAGGCTTAGCGTGTTGATGACGTCTTTCTTTTCAATCCATCCGCGCCGGGCCATTTGCACTCCGTACCGCATGGCCAGCAGGCCGCGCGTCGTATGCGCGTCGGTGGAGATGACGATTTTCACGCCGCGCTCTTTCGCCATCCGCAGGTGCGTGTCCTTCAGATCGAGGCGCTCCGGAGAGGCATTGCACTCCATCACGACGCCGTGTTTGTGCGCCGCGTCCAGGACGCGTTCCATGTCGTAGGCGTATGCGTCCCGGCGAAGAACCAGACGGCCCGTGGGATGCCCGACGATCTGCGTGTACGGATTCTCGATGGCCGCCAGAATTCGCTCGGTCATCTCAGCGCGTTCCATCGTTCATATAGGAATGGATGGACACGAGCACGACGTCGAGCTGCGCGAGCACTTCGTCGTCCAGATCCAGTTTTCCATTCTTCAAAACGTCGACTTCGCTGCTCGCGAGGATGCGAATTCCCAGGTGCTTTGCGTTCGCGGCGTGAATTTTCTTGATTTGCTCGAGCGTCCGCTTTTCGTCGAGCCCGTTCGCGACGGTCACCGCCTTGCTGTGATCGGTCAGCGAGATATATTCGTAGCCGAGTTCCTTCGCGGCGAGCGCCATCTCTTCGATCGAGTTCTTGCCGTCGCTCGCGGTCGTGTGCATTTGCAAATCGCCGCGCATATCCGATAGCTCGACGAGGTGGGGCAGGCGATGCTCGGCGGCGGCGTCGATCTCGCCCGTGTTTTCGCGCAGTTCGGGCGGAATGTAGTCGAGCCCCAGCTTGGCGTAGATCTCTTCCTCGGTCGCGCGAGCCACGGGCCGCTCGCCCTTCAGCGTCGCGAGCGCGTATTCGTTCAGCGTATAGCCCATCTTGTTCGCGCGGCCGCGCAGTGCGACGTTGTGCTCCTTCGATCCCGTGAAATAGAGCAGGGCCGCGCCGAAGCTCTCTTTTTCAAGAATTCGCACGTCGACTTGCATCCCGCTCTTCAAAAGGAAGCTGACCTTGTTCTCCCCGTGCGCCAGCTTCTGGTCGATTTCCGGGAATTCGAGGATGTGTTGCGCGATCGATTCAACCGATTTTCGGAGTGTACTTTCCCGTGCGAGAGCGTAACCAGCAGGTCGAGGTCGCCGACGGTTTCCTTGCCGCGCCGCAGCGATCCCGCCGGCGTCACGGCCTCGATGGGTTTGCCGAACGCGCGGATGTGCGAAACGAGTTTTTCCGCTTCTTCCTCCGCCACGTCGATGTGGAATCGCCCGGCGGACTTCTTGAACACCTCAATCGCTTTCAGAATATTCTCTTCGCTCTTTTCGCCGAAGCCGGCCAGATCGCGCAGCTTGCCTTCGCGAGCGAGCTTTTCCACCTGCTCGACCGTTCCTGCCTTGAAGGTTTTCCAGAGAAACGCGACTTTCTTCGGTCCGAGCGACTGCAAATCCAGAAGATGGAGAATCGTTTCCGGATATTTCTTGAGCAGCTTCTTTCGCAGGGAATAGTCGCCGGTCTTGAGGATTTCCTGAATGTGATCGGCCATGCCATCGCCGATGCCGGGCAATTCCATCAGCTTGTCGCGGTCGCGCGCGAGTTCTTCGATGGATTCGGGCAGTCCGTCGAGGAGTTCCGCGGCGCGCTCGTAGCTGCGGTAGCGGCCGATCATGGCGCCGTCGATTTCAAGCAGCTGCGCCGTTTCCCGCAGGATGCGGGCGACTTCACGATTTTCCATGTGTGCGTCCCGAGCTCTACTGGCCGAGGATGTAAGCGAACATCAGCGGCGCGACGATCGAAGCGTCGGATTCGATGACGAATCGCGGCGTGGCGGCTTCGAGTTTTCCCCACGTGATTTTTTCATTGGGCACCGCGCCGCTGTAGGAGCCGTAGGACGTTGTGCTGTCGGAAATCTGGCAGAAGTAGCCCCACAGGCGGCACTTCTCGCGCAGGTCCTGCGTGATCAGCGGAACGACGCAAATGGGGAAATCTCCCGCGATGCCGCCGCCGATCTGGAAAAAGCCGATCGACTCGTTGGCGGAATTCTTGCCGGTACCAGTCGATCAGGCAGGCCATCTGTTCCACGCCGGATTTCACGACTTGAAAATGTCGAAACATCGCCGCGGATCACATTGGCGACGAAAATATTTCCGAGCGTGGAGTCTTCCCAGCCCGGCGTGAAGATCGGCAGATTCTTTTCGCACGCCGCGATCACCCAGGAATCCTTCGGATCGATCTCGATAGGACTCCTTGATGAGTCCGCCGCGGATCAGCTGGTACATGTATTCGTAGGGGAAGTAGCGCTGCTTCTCCTTGTCGGCCTTCTGCCAGAGTTTCAGCACCTGGCGCTCGATCCGCCGCATGGCCTCTTCTTCGGGGATGCAGGTGTCGGTGACGCGGTTCATGCCGCGATCGCGCAGGGCCACTTCTTCGGCGTCGCTCAAATTGCGATAGTTCGGCACGCGCTTGTAATGGTTGTGCGCGACAAGATTAAAAATATCTTCTTCGAGGTTCGCGCCCGTCGTGCAGATGCCGTGCACCTTGTCCTGCCGGATCATTTCCGCGAGCGAGAGGCCCAGTTCCGCCGTGCTCATCGCTCCCGCCATCGTCAGGAACATTTTTCCGCCGCGCGCCAGATGCGCGATGTAGGCTTCCGAAGCATCCACGACAACCGCCGCGTTGAAATGCCGGTAATTGGTGCTTGATAAAATCTCGTACGCTCATGTCCGCCTTTCTCTCCGAAATATTTTCACGGAGCACCGTGCTTGCGCAAATCCTATGCTACACGCGCTCATGATTCAAGCGAAGAACATGAATTGTCGAAAATAGTTTTCCTGATGTGAATTGTAAATGGTAAGTGAATGAAAGAAATGAACGGATGAATGCTGGCAGTGGAGTACGCAAAACAAAATGCGGTTCGCGCTAGTGAGCCCGCTTCAGAAATCGCATGTAGTAAAGAAGGCCGCAAATGGATTTTGCGTCGCGCAGTGTTCCGCGCTCGATCATCTTTTCCACTTGCTTCAACGTGAAAATTCGCGGCGTGATCTTTTCGTCTTCTTCCGGCTGGGCTGCGCCCTCCGCGAGCCCCTCCGCCGCGAAGATCCACATCCACTCGTTCACAAAGCCCGGGAGTGGGAACGACGCGCACAATTTGCGCAGGCGCTTCGCCGTGTATCCGGTCTCTTCGAGCGAGTTCCCGCCGCGCTGCGGCGGCCGGGCTTTCGTTCGGCTCCTTGCGCCCCGCCACGAGTTCCCACAGAAATTCTCCGACCGAGTGCCGGTATTGGCGGATGAGGAGGACGCGCCCATCCTTGAAAATGGGCAGCACGACGACGGATCCCGGATGCACGATGATGTCGCGGTCGGCGCGCACTCCTCCCGGTTCGATCACCGTGTCGCGCTGCAAACGGAATACTTTACCTTGATAGAGAACTTCGCTCTTGAGGAGTTTTGCGCGTTTGGTTGCCAAATCCGCCTCCGCTTGCATTGTTTCAAGTATGTAGCGCCCGTCCCGCGTGCGGGACGGGCAAGCGCTTCGAATTCTAACAGGGAAGCTTACGCAAGTTGAATGCGTTATCGGTGTCGCATATACTGGGTCACGTCAAACTGACATCCCAGTATGCCCATCAACACGCTCATCGTCGACGACGAGAAACCGGCACGCGACGAATTGGCTTTCCTGCTGAAAAGTTTCCCCGACGTGCACCTCGTCGGCCAGGGAAAGAACGGCGTCGAAGCCCTCGCCCTCATCAAGGAACATTCTCCGGACCTCGTGTTTCTCGACGTGCAGATGCCGGGACTCAACGGCTTCGGCGTGATCAAGAAGTTGATGGACCGCAAGGGGAAGCTCCCGCAGATCGTCTTCGCGACCGCATTCGACAACTATGCCGTGCAGGCCTTCGAAGTGAATGCCATCGATTATGTCCTGAAGCCGATCGAGAAGAACCGTCTGGCCCGCGCCATCCAGCGCGCCAAGAAGGCGCTCGAGGCCGAAGCCTCGCCGAGCGAGCGCCTGGAAACGCTCGTCAGTCAGATTGGGTCGGCGAAAGCGCCGCCGGTAAAATTGCTGGTGAAGACGCAGCAGCGGCTGTTTCTCGTGGACGCCGAGGACGTCATCTTCGCTTCCATCGAGGACGGCACGATCACCGTGGTGACGCGGGAAGTCGAAGGCACGTCGAACTACCGAACGATCGAAGAGCTGCAATCCTCGCTCGAATCGGACATCTTCTGGCGCGCGCACCGCTCCTACCTCGTCAACATCAACCACATCAAGGAAGTCGTGCCGTGGTTCAAGTCGAGCTACATGCTCAAGATGGCCGACAAGCGCGCATCCGAAGTCCCCGTGAGCCGCGCGCAGACCAGGCACCTGCGCGAATTGCTGAAGATGTAGGTTTTGGTAGGACAGACTTCAGTCTGTCTGGTTTTGATTTTTGCGGAGTTGGCAGAAGTCAAAAGAAGACAGGCTGAAGCCTGTCCTACTTCGGAATTTCCTCCCGTTGTGCTAGCATCGCTCGTACCCGCTACGCGATGGACTTTTCCCTCACCGACGATCAGCGCCTGATTCGAGACACGGTTCGTCACTTCATGGACGCCGAAGTGCGCCCGTCGATCCGCGCGCGCGACCGCGAAGAGAAATTTGCCGCCGACGAACTGCGCAAGCTCGGAGAACTCGGCTGCTGTGGCATGTTGATTCCCGAATCCTGGGGAGGCTCGGGCGCGGACACGATTTCCTACGTCCTGATGCTCGAAGAAGTAGCTCGCGTGGACGCCGCGATGGCCGTGGCGCTGAGCGTCACGAATTCTCTCGCCGTCGTTGCCGGTCTTTAAATATGGGAGCGAATCGCAGAAGCAAGAAATATCTGTCGACGCTTGGCGCACGGAGAAATTCTCGGCGCATTCTGCCTCACCGAGCCGCAAGCGGGCTCCGATGCCGCCGCAATCGCCACGTCCGCGGCGCGCCACGGCAGCATCGTATCGCTTGAACGGAACGAAATCCTGGGTCACCAATGGCGGCGAGGCCGGCCTCTACGTCGTGTTTGCGAAGACCGATCCGTCGGCCGGCGCACGGGGCGTGACGGCATTTCTCGTCGAGCCCTCATTTCCCGGTTTTCGAGTGGCGCGATACGAGGATAAGATGGGTCTGCGCACTTCGCGCTCGGCGGAAATCACGTTCACCGATTGCGAAGTCCCGGAAGGGAATCGCCTGGGCGAAGAAGGCCAGGGCCTGAAGATCGCGCTGGAACTGCTCGGACGGCGGCCGCGTCGGCATCGCCGCGCAGGCCGTCGGAATCGCGCAGGGCGCGCTCGAAGCGTCGGTCGCATACGCCAAGCAGCGCCGCGCATTCGGCAAGACCATCGGCGACTTCCAGGCTGTACAATGGATGCTCGCCGACATGCAGACCGAAATTGAAGCCGCGCGAGCACTGGTGCACCATGCCGCGTGGATGCGCGACACAGGCGCGCCGCGCCTCGGCCCTTACGCTTCGCGCGCAAAATTGTATGCGGGAGAAATGGTGAATCGCGTCGTGTACAAAGCCGTGCAAATCCACGGCAGCCAGGGCTATTCGCGCGAGTCGGACGTCGAGCGCATGTATCGCGACGCCCGCGTCATCACGATTTACGAAGGCACCAGCGAAATTCAGCGCATGATCATCGCGCGCGATTTGTTGTGCGCATTAAGTAGCACAGCGACTCTTGCGCCGTGACGAGTTTATGCGAATCGTCAGCTGGAACTGTGGCGCACGTGACGGCCTACATAGACCGCACAGCCAAGAGTGGCTGTGCTACTTCGAATGCCGTTCGGGCACGCGGTTGCGCAACGGGGATTTACACAGGCGAACAAGGGAGAACCGAATAGCGTGACGATCGCACAAGAAACGAGTCCTGAGCGGCATGCGCCCCACCGGGCGCCTCCACATCGGCCACTACTTCGGCGCGCTCGAAAATTGGGTCAAGCTCCAGAACGATCCGCAATACGAATGTTTTTTCTTCGTCGCCGATTGGCACGCGCTGACGTCGGACTACGCCGACACCTCGCAGGTCGCGCAGAACACAATCGAAATTGCCACCGACTGGCTCGCCTCGGGCCTCGATCCCGCGAAGTGCACGATGTTCCTCCAGTCGTCCGTGCCGGAGCACGCCGAGCTGTCAATTGCTGCTCTCGATGGTGACGCCGCTCGGCTGGCTCGAACGCGTCCCCACCTACAAAGAAGCGCTCGACAACGTCAAGGACAAGGACCTGCATACGTACGGTTTTCTCGGATATCCGGTGCTGCAGTCGGCGGACATCGTCATTTACGACGCGGACCTTGTTCCCGTTGGTGAAGATCAGGTCGCCCACATCGAATTGACACGGGAAATTGTCCGCCGGTTCGATTTCTTCTACGGCTTCAGGATCAAGCCGGAATTATTCACGCCTGCAAATTTGCAGTTCCTGGCGCGGCACGTGCATGATGCCAAAACTCCTGCCCTCGAACGGGAAGCCGTTCACGGACGAGCAGAAGAGGGAAGTCGCCGAATATTCTCCGAAGGCAAGCGCTTGGAACAAGGAGTCGAAAACTTCCTGGATTCGCTCAAGGAGTACGGCCACTTTTTCAGCCGCTCGGCGATCCTTCGCGAGCCCGGCTCGCTGCTTACGGAAACTCCGCGCATTCCCGGCACCGATGGCCGAAAAATGTCCAAGAGCTACGGCAATTTCATTTCGCTCAGCGAATCGGACGAATCCATCCGCACGAAATCGCGCGCCATGATTACCGATCCTGCGCGCAAGCGCCGCACCGATCCCGGCAATCCCGACGTTTGCCCCGTGTACGACTGGCACAAACTGTTTTCGCCGCCGGAAACGCTGGCCTGGTCCGCGGAAGGCTGCCGCAGTGCGGGAATCGGCTGCATCGAATGCAAAACGGCGATGGCCGACAATCTGATCAAGTGGATCGAGCCGGTCCGCGCGCGTCGCGAAGAATACGCGGCGCATCCGGCCAAGGTTTTGCGGATTCTTGACGAGGGCTCAGCGAAAGCGCGCGAAGTTGCTCAGAAAACGATGGCGCGCGTCCGCGAAGCCGTATTCAATTGGAAAGAGAAGCGCGCCGAAGTTGCCGCGCCGCGTGTCGTGGGGAAGAGTTGAAGGTATCCTTGCGGGAGGAATCTGCGGATTCAGGGGCTAAAGCCCTGTTTGCAAGGGGTCCTAATGTCGCGGCTAAAGCCGCGACCCACAAGGCACATTCCTCGCGGGGCCTTTGTTTGTGGGGCACGGCTTCAGCCGTGCCATAAACTGCAAAACGTGAAGCGGCTTTAGCCGCTGGCTCCTGTAACGCGGCAGGGACCGACACAGCAAGCGAGGAAATAAAATGGCGTCACCCTACAAAATTCATCTCGATACGTACGACGGCCCGCTCGATCTCCTGCTCGATCTGATCAAGAAGCAGGAAATCGACATCCACAACATCCCGATCGCGAAGATCACGGGCCAGTATCTCGAGTATCTCCACAAACTCGAGCAGCTCGACATGGACATCTCGGCCGACTTCATTTACATGGCCGCGACGCTTATCTACATCAAGTCGAAGATGCTTCTGCCGCCCGATCCGCTGGCCGGCCCTGAGGAATTGGAAGACCCGCGCGCCGATCTGGTGCATCGCCTCGTCGAGCACGAAAAGTTCAAGAGCGCCGCGCAATTGCTCCACCAGCGCCAGCAGATCGAGGAGCACGTCTGGTCGAAGCCGGACCTCTCGCTGTACGAAGGCGAAGAAGTCGGAAGGCGAGCTGATCGTTTCGCTCGTGGACCTGGTGAAAGTGTTCCAGCAGGTGCTCGAGCGCCGCAAGGAAGTGGTGAAGATCGAACTGCACCACGATCAATTCACCGTGGCGCAGATGATGGATTTGCTCCGCCAGCAACTGGTCGCCGTCGGAGGAAGGCGTCGAGCTGGTTGCTTTTTTCGAGTCCTGCCCGTCGCGCCATGCCATGATCGTTTCGCTGCTCGCGGTCCTCGAACTGGTGCGCCTGCAGGCGATCATCCTGGTGCAGCAGGAATTGTTCTCGAAAGATCCGGCTGCGAAAGCATAAAATGTTCGATGTGGTCTTCGCCGGCGGCGAATCGATTTCCGACGCAGCCGGCGGAGCCGCTTCGAGGAATTGACGAACAATATCCGGGTGCGGGATCTACTTTGAGCCCGCGAAGAGAATGACTATGAATCCCACGGAACTGAAAGGCGCGCTCGAGGCGATTATCTACGCCGCCGACGAGCCCGCGACGCTCGATCAAATCGCGAATGCCGTCGGCGAAGAAAAGGCCACGGTGCGCGCGGCTCTCGACGAAATGATTGCCGGCTATGCAGGCGAGGATCGCGGCATGGAAATCCGCGCCGTCGCCGGCGGCTACAAGTTTTACACCAAGCCGCAGCATCATGAAGTCGTGCGCCGGTTCATCAAGAGCTTGCGCCCGCCGCTGCGCCTGACGATGCCCGCGCTCGAAACGCTGGCCGTGATTGCCTACCGGCAGCCCGTCACCGGCCCCGAGATTCAGGAAATTCGCGGCGTGAACGTGTCCGGGGTGATCAAGACTCTGCTCGAAAAGCGTCTGATCGTCACCGCGGGCCGCAAGGCCGTCATGGGCCGGCCCATCATGTACCGCACGTCGAAAGAATTCCTGATGCGCTTCGGTCTCTCCGATCTCGATGAGTTGCCGAGCCTGAAGGAATTTGAGCAGCTCGCTCGTGCAGCGCTTGGTTCGGACGAAGGGATCGCTCCGATCGAACCAGAGTTGGCGGAATCATTGAATAGCGCGGATGCCGCCGCAAGCGAAACAATCGAAGCGGTGGCTGCGGCGGAGCCAAGCCCGCAAGATCCACAAGAAATATCGGAAACCGCTGAAGCCGAAGCGGAGCAATCCGAACAAACCAAGGCAGAAAGCGCTTCCTAGACAAATTCATGCTTGAGCGACTGCAAAAAATAATCGCACGTGCCGGAATTGCGTCGCGGCGCCATGCGGAAGACCTGATCCGCAGCGGGCAAGTGCTTGTGAACGGTGTTGTCGTGACGGAACTCGGCGCCAAAGCAGATCCGGAACGCGACCGTGTCGAGGCGGCCGGCCGCGTCGCTAAAGTTTCCGAAACGCACGTATATCTGCTTCTGAACAAACCGCCGGAAGTGGTTTCCACTCTGGCGGACCCGGAAGGCCGGCGCACGTTGCGCAATTTTCTGGTCGGCGTATCCGAACGCGTCTTCCCCGTTGGGCGGCTTGATTACGCAGCAGGTGGCGCCGTTTTTCTGACCAACGATGGCGAGCTTGCCAGCCGCATGTTGAAGGCGTCGGTATCCTTGCCTCAGACGTATTGGATCAAAGTGAAGGGCCGACTCAGCGAAACGGAACTCAAAAGTCTCGCGCACGCGCTGCGCGGCAAGATTTTTCCTTTGCGCGCGCCGCACGCTGCGGGGAAAAATCCGCCGAATCCTTGGTACGAAGTGCAAATCTCCGGCGTTCGCCGCGACTTGCTGCGGCGGAATTTGCTGGCGATGGGCCATCCCGTCGAAAAAATGAAACGCATGAAGCTGGCTTCGCTCGACGCCGACACCGTGCCGGAAGGGCATTACCGGCAGCTCAGCGCCCTGGAAGTGGCGAAGCTGGTTCGTGCGGTTGAGTACGCACTGACGCAGCACAAGCCGGTTCCGGCTGCGACCAAGCCGCGGCGCGCTTGGCGCCCCCGGCGCGTCATGTCCAAGTCGTCCAAGTAGGCGTGCCGCTAAAAGATTTTCCATGGCAACCGCAGAAGACGCGTCCATCACCGAACTTCTCGCTTCGGCAAAAACAATTGCCGTGGTTGGCTTATCCGCCAAACCCTATCGCGCAAGCTTCGGCGTAGCGGAAACTCTCCAATCCTCCGGCTATCGAATTTTCCCTGTCAATCCGAACCTGGCCGAAGTGCTCGGCGAGAAATGCTACGCGCGATTAGAGGATATTCCCGAGAAAATCGATATCGTGGATATTTTTCGCCGCTCGGAATTTGTTCCGGAAATCGTCGACGCGGCGATTCGCATTGGCGCGCGCGCAATCTGGATGCAAGAGGGTGTGGAGGACGAACCATCCGCCGAACGCGCGCGCCGCGCGGGACTCTTCGTCGTCATGGACCGCTGCATCTCCAAGGAACTTTATCGGCGCCGCAAGTAGGACAGGCTTCAGCCTGTCTGCTCTTCGCCTTCACCGCACAGAATACAGTCTGAAGCCTGTCCTACCCGAATCGCTACGGCCATTTCCCGAATCTGGATGATTTGCTCGTCGCTCATTATTTTGTTTTCCGTTTATCTTTGATGCGCCGGATTTCTTCCATGCGCTGGCGCAAGCGCGCTTCAAACCCCTGATCGGTCGGGTGATAGTAAGTTTTTCCGGCAAGCGATTCCGGCAGGCAAGCCATGTCGGCCACTTTGTCTTCGACATCGTGTGCGTACTGATACCCTTTGCCGTAGCCGATATTCTTCATCAGGCCGGTGGGAGCATTGCGCAGGTGCAGCGGAACGGGCTCGGTGCGCGTGCTCTCCAAATCTTTCGTCACGGAGCCGTAGCCGGTATAAAGCGCGTTGGACTTCGGCGCGAGCGAGAGATAGACGGCGGCCTGCGCCAGCGCAAGATTTCCTTCCGGCGGCCCGACAAAGTCGGCGGCCTGCATGGCGGCGATCGTCACCGCAAGCGCGCCCGGTTCCGCGAGGCCGATGTCCTCGCTCGCCATGCGCACGAGCCGCCGAGCGATGTACAGCGGGTCTTCACCGGATTCGAGCATCCGCACCAGCCAGTACAGGGAAGCATCGGGATCGGAATTGCGCACGGATTTGTGGAGCGCGGAAATGAGGTTGTAATGTTCTTCGCCGGATTTGTCGTACAGCAAAAATTTGCGTTGCAGCAGTTCTGCGAGCAATTCTTTGGTGATCGTGCGTTTTCCCGAAGCGTCCGGTTGCGCGGCGCGCACGCCGGCCTCGATCGTGTTGTACGCGGCGCGCGCATCGCCGCCCGAAAACACGGCGATGTGCTGGATCGCGTCGTCGCTGATCACTATCTTTTCGTTTCCGAGGCCGCGCTACTGGATCCGCAAGCGCGCGGCGCAATAGCGCTTCGATCTGCTCGGTGGACAGCGCTTGCAGAACGTAAACGCGCGTCCTCGAAAGCAGCGGGGCGATGACTTCAAACGAGGGATTTTCCGTGGTTGCGCCGATCAAGATGATGTTTCCCGCTTCCACGTGCGGCAGGAACGCATCCTGTTGCGCCTTGTTGAAGCGGTGCACTTCGTCGATGAACACGATGGTTCTTCGCCCGGCGCGCCGCGCGTGCTCGGCCGCGGCCATCACTTCCTTGATTTCCTTGATCCCGGTCAGCACGGCGCTGAACGCAACGAACTCGGAATGAGTCATCCGCGCGATCAGGCGCGCCAGCGTTGTTTTCCCGCATCCCGGCGGTCCCCAAAGAATCATGGAGCCGATTTCGTCGTGTTCGATCTGTGTCCGAAGCGGTTTTCCTGGCCCGAGCAGAGCCTCTTGCCCCGTGAATTCATCGAGCGTGCGTGGGCGCATCCGTTCCGCGAGGGGCTGAGCTGCGGCGCCAGGACCTTCCTCGGGCTCGAGTTTCGCGAACAGGCTCATGAATTTTGTTGACGGAATTTATTCCTTTGCCGCATGGCCTCGTAAAGCAACACGCTAGCGGCCATTGCTGCGTTTAAAGATTCAATCCCTACGGGAGCGGTTGCCGCGGTTTGCGGAATACAGACGCGCGCGTCGGCCGCACGCACAAGGTCCGCGGGCAAGCCTGCACCTTCGTTGCCGATCAAGATGGCCGCCGGTGTTTTCCAATCGATGTCCCACGGGCACAACAAAGAGGAATCAGCATCCGAGGTTTTATTTTTGGAATCTTCCGCGACCACGACCGCTGCCGCGACAGCAGCGTAAACTTTCATCCCAAACATTCGCAATTGCGCGAGCAGAATCGTCGGCGAAATGCCATCCACGATCGGCAGTCGCAGCGCCGATCCCGCCGACGCGCGCAGTGCCTTGGGCCCAAAAGGATCGGCCGTCCCAATCCCGTCTGCTGAACATGTCGCCGCCCCGCTCGCTCCGAACGCTTCCGCCGCCCGCACAATCGTCCCAACGTTCCCGGGATCCTGCACGCCCACCAGAACGACAACCAGCGCCGTTCCAGCCACAATGTTCTCGATCGTTGCAAGTCGCGGCCGAACTAAAGCGGCGATTCCTTGCGGCGTCTGCGTATCCGCAACGCTTGCGAACAATTGGTCGGAGTTCGAAGCACTGGCACCACGGATCCCAGCACGGGCGCGAGCGGGGACAGGTGGCGCTCGCCCGATTCGCTCACGAGGAGCGCCTCGACCGGCAGGCCGACCCAAGCGCTGCTTCCACCAGGCGAACTCCTTCGACGCCCACAACTCCGTCGTCGCCGTGTTCGCCCGCGAGAGCGGCGCGGAATCGCTTGAGCCAACGATTCTCACGGCTCGTAATCACGGCGGCGTTTCCTTTGATGGCTTGTCGCGCGGTTGAGCTGGCTGGATGAGCCATGCACACCAGCCTAGCAAACCGCCTCCGAACGGTAAAGCAAGGCCGGGCCCTGACTTCCTCAACGATATTTAAAAGCCTGGCGTCTTGAACGCACTACACGTCTATGGTAGGTTCACTCGACTGCGTTTCGTTTGCCGGTCGATTGCCACTTTTTGATTCTGACAACGAGGGTCACCACTTTGTCCGCTGAGTTGCTGAAGATTTCTCCAGAAAATCCCGATCCTGCTGCCATCCGCTACGCAGCCGAATTCATACGCCGAGGCGAACTCGTCGCCATCCCGACCGACACTTTTTACGGGATCGCGGCGGACCCATTTAATCTGGCGGCCGTCGATCAAATTTATCGCGTCAAGGGCCGCCCGGAAACCCGCGCGCTTCCAATTCTTGTCAATACCATGGCGCAGGCCGTGTCGCTTTCGCGCGATGTTCCTTACACGTTTCACAAGCTCGCCGCCAAATTCTGGCCTGGTCCCTTGACCCTGCTTGTGGAGGCCTCCACCGGCGTTCCGCTCAAGGTGACGGCTCACACCGGCAACGTCGCCCTGCGCTGGCCAAAATCGGCAATCGTGAATGCGCTCATAGATCTGGTAAAGGGGCCGATCACGGGGACCAGCGGAAATATTTCCGGCCAGCCCGCGTGCGCGTCCGCGATCGACCTTCTGGAACAGTTGGGAGATCGCCTGCCGCTCATTATCGACGCGGGAGAGACGCCCGGGAATCTCGCCTCCACGATTGTGAAACTCGACGGCGATGATTGGACCGTGATGCGCGAAGGCGTGATCACCGAGCAGCGATCCGCGCTGCCCTCGAGGATGATGCAGAAGTATGACCTTTCCCGCTTGTTTCAATCCTGTGTGACAATGCAAAAGTTTTTGTGGGTCACGCTTTCAACGGCTTCTGAATGGTTGCCTCGCATTGCCATTCCGAACCCGCTCCTGCGGGTGAGGATTCTCTCTTCGATCTAAACCACAGCAAGAGAGATTCCTCGCCTCGCTCGAAATGACAAATGTAGGCGCCTTTTTCATGCCTTGTTCAACCGCTGGCCCATCCTAGCGCGCTTCGATGCTGCGCAAAAAATCATAGTCCCCGGTCGGAGAAAGCTGCACGTCGCTGATTCTTTTCCGGTGCACGCTGACGTTGTCCATAAACCACAAACTGACGTACGGCAAGTCCTCCGCGATAATTTTCTGAACTTTGCTGAAGATTTCACGCCGCTTTTCCCGATCGCTTTCGACGCGCGCCTCGTCGAGCAGTGCATCGACTTCCGGATTGCGATAGTGGCCGCGATTGGCCCCTGCGGGTGGAATCATCTTGGAATTGAAAATGTAATCGAAAAATGTGTCGGGATCGTTGTTCGCGCCGATCCAGCGCAGCGTGAAAATCTCGAAACTTCCGCGCGCCATATCCGAAAATAGTGTCGCGAACTCCAGAGGCCTCACATCGAGATCGACTCCGACCTTGCGCCATTGCTCTTGCAAAACGGCGGCCAGCAGCCGCGAGGATTCCTCGGTCGACGTTTTGAGCGTGAGCTTCACGCGCATGCCGCCCATCTCAGGCTGCTTCGGAAACCCGGCTGCGTCCAGCAAACGCTCCGCCTGTTGCGGATCGTATTCGTAGCGCCGGATGCCGGGCTCGTATGCCCAACTGCTTTTAGGCAGCGGCCCATCGGCTGAATGCGCCTGGCCGCGATACAGATATTGAATGATTTCTTCGCGATTGGTCGCATACGCCAGCGCCTGCCGCACTTCGCGTTTGGCGAGCGCCGCATCGTCGAAATTGAACGCGATGTATTGATAATTGGTTCCAGGAGAGTCGGTGACATCGATCGAGGATTGCTGACGCAGGACCGGAATCATGTCCGGAGTGAGCGAATTCACTTCCACGTCCGCGCTTCCTTTGCGCAATTCGAGCGCGCGCACAATAGCTTCCGGGACGACACGAAATTGCACGCGGGAAACTGTTGGAGCGCCGCCGAAATACTCGTCGTTGCGCTCGATCACCACGTTGTCGTCCTGTTCCGCGCTGACGAACCGAAACGGGCCACTGCCCGTGAGCCGGCCGGAAAAATCCGCCCCGGAGCCCGCCGGGACAATCCCGATCGCGGGCCGCGCAATTGCCCACAGAAATCCGGCATACGGTTCCTCCAAATGAAAAATCACCGTCGCCGCGTCCGGCGCGTCGATGGATTGAATCATTGCGAGGGAGCCTCGTTTGGGCGATGTGACGGTCCTGTCCAGGATCGAATCGAACGTGTACTTCACATCCGCGGACGTGAGCGCCCGGCCATCATGAAACTTCACGCCGCTCCGTAAGTGAAACACATACGTGAGCGGATCGGGCGTCTCCCATCTTTCGGCCAGATCGCCGTGCGGGATTCTCTGTGCATCAAGTTCCACCAGACTGCTGAAGATCAAGCTGTCCAGCCGCTGCGAAACGCGCGTCCGTGCCAATCCGAGGATCCAGATTGGTCGGCATCGATTCAATCAGAAAATTGACGACGCCGGGTTCGCTGCTGACAGTGCGAGAGCAGGAGGAGAGTGCCAGCAAGAGAAGAAGCAGAAGGGAAGTAAAGGAGATTGAAGGAAGCAAAGGAAAAAGCGCTCCGCATCGATCCCGCGTTTGTGCGATGTTTCCGTTCCTCTACTTCCTTCACTTCCTAAATATCCTCTACTTCCTCTTTCACCCTGCATAGCACACCTTACCCAGCACGACCGCCTTTTTCGCTCCTGTCGCGCCCGGCACGTTCGCAGGCCGTTTGCGCAGCGTCTCGCACGCGAGCACGGCGAAGGCAAACGCTTCCTTGGCGTCTCCCGGCACGCCAAGTTCTCCCGCCTCAAGCACGCGAACTCCGTTTAATCCGGATTCAATCTGGGCCATCAGGAGGGGATTGTGCGCACCGCCTCCCGAAACGATGAGCTCTCCGATTTTCGTTTTTGGCCCAACAAAATGGTGGAAAGCATCCAGAATGGATAGCGCGGTTAAGATCGTAGCGGTGCGAACTACATCTTCGGGATTTGCATGCCGCGCTTCGCGGTGCGCCAGCAGAGCGCGCAAGTATCCTTCGCCGTATTGTTCGCGTCCCGCCGTTTTCGGCGGCAGTTTGGAAAAGTACTTGTCGCGCAACAGCGTTTGAAGCAATCCGGGAAGCAGCTTGCCCTTCGCCAGCCATTTCCGCATTGCGATCAATCGCTTTTCGGCCACGCGTGAAATGCCGCACCAGGGCATCGATGACCATATTCCCCGGCCCGGTATCGAATGCAAAAACATCTTCTAGCTTCGCTGCCCGCGGGAATCACCGTGACGTTCGCAATTCCGCCGATATTGAGCGCGACGCGCCCGATTCGCGGGTGGCGATACAGCAAGATAATCGACAAATGGCACGAGTGGCGCGCCCTGTCCGCCCGCGGCCATGTCGGCGGGACGAAAATCGCCCACCGTCGTGATCCCCGTGCGTGCCGCAATCACTGAGGGCTCGCCGATTTGCAGATGTCGAAGCAATGCGCTGCCGCATTGAACAGCGTTGGCGTTCCTTGATGAAAAACAGTCTGCCCGTGCGAACCGATCACATCGATCTGCGCGGGAGCTACGCGAAATTTCCTGCACGCGGCCAGCGCGCGCTCGGCGAATATTTCACCCAGCAGAAAATTGAGCTGGCTGATTTCTCCCGTCGGTCACCGGCCGGCCTTCGCCCAGTTTCAAAATGGCTTTTCGCACTCGCCGAGGGAAGGGAAACGCCGCAAAGTTTTCGAGAGACGCGTTTCGCCCGGCGATGCGCACCAGAGCCACGTCGATCCCGTCCGCCGACGTTCCGGACATGATTCCGAGCGCCAATGTGCCGCGTCCGCGCGAGTGTTTCATAGAATCTGTTTTTTCAGCTCCGCCAGCAGATTGAGCGCCTCGACCGGCTTCAGATTGTCGAGGTCCGCCGCGCGCAGCGCATCCAGCACCTGCCGGTCGAGCGGCGTGAACAGCGCCTGCTGTTCCGGCAGGGGCTCCCCGCTTGCAGTGGCGCCCGGCGTCAGCCGCTCGCTCAACTGATGCTCGGCCTGCTCGTGCCGTTCGAGAATTTCACGCGCGCGGCGATCACCGCGGGAGGCAGCCCCGCCATTCTCGCAACTTCGATTCCATAGCTTTTGTCCGCGCTTCCGGTTTCCACGCGCTTCAGAAACACGATTCCCGTCGAAGTTTCACGCGCCGAGACGTGCACGTTCTTGATGCCCGGCAGCAAGTCCGCAAGTTCCGTCAATTCGTGGTAATGCGTCGCGAAGAGCGTGCGCGATTTCGTCTCGCTGGATAGATGTTCCACCACGGCCCAGGCGATCGAAAGCCCGTCGAACGTTGCCGTCCCGCGGCCCACTTCGTCGAGCAGCACCAGGCTCGCCGGCGTAGCCGTATTCAAGATGGCCGCGACCTCGGTCATTTCCACCAGAAACGTGGATCGCCCGCGCGCCAGATTATCCGCCGCGCCGATGCGCGTAAAAATTCGGTCGGTCACCGGCAGCCGCGCCTGGCTTGCCGGAACGAACGAACCCATCTGCGCCATCAGAACAATCAAGGCGGCTTGCCGGAGATACGTGGATTTCCCGCCCATGTTCGGGCCCGTGATCAGCAGGATCTGCTGCGACGCGTCATCGAGATACAGATCGTTCGGGAACAAATCGCTCGCCTTTTTGCTCGAGCAATTGCTCGATCACCGGATGCCGGCCCGCGACGATCATGATTTGGCTGTCGTCGCCAAACTCCGGCCGCGTGTAATTTCGCGAGGCGGCCAGCCGCGCGAAATTTCCCAGCACGTCAAGCTGCGCGATAGCCGCACGCAGTCCGCCGAAGCCGCGCGGCCTGTTCCCCGATCCACAACCGCAGTTCGGCAAATAGCCGCCGCTCGATTTCCGCGATGCGTTCGTCGGCGTCCAGAACCTTACGTTCGTATTCCCGCAGCTCTGGCGTCGGTATAGCGTTCCGCGTTCACCAGCGTCTGCTTGCGCTCAAAATCCGCGGGCACGAGATGCAGGTTCGGCTTGGTTACTTCGATGTAGTAGCCAAACACCTGATTGAAGCGAATCTTGAGCGATCCGATTCCCGTGCGCTTGCGCTCGCGCTCTTCCATCGCGGCGATAATCTGCTTGCTGTGCTGCGAAAGTTCGCGCAGCTCGTCCAATTCCTCGTTGTAGCCGCGGCGAATCACGCCCGGATCGGAGGCGAGCGCCGGAGGATCGTCCGCGAGCGCGGATTCAATCCGTTCGCGCACGTCGGACAATTCGTCCATCTGCGCGTGCAACGCCGAGAGCCGCGCGGACGGGCAATTCGCCAGATATTTTCGCAGCAGAGGAATGCGCGCAAGCGACTGCCGCAAGTCCGAGCAGATCGCGCGGCGACGCAACGCCCAGCGTCACGCGCCCAGCCAGGCGTTCCAGATCCTGCACGCCGGCAAGGTTATGGCGGATCTCTTCGCGCAGCACCGTGTGGTTCTTCAATTCCTGCACGGCGTCGAGGCGCGCTTCGAATTTCGTCGCGATTCACTTGCGGGCGCAGGATCCATTGCCGCAGCAGCCGCGCTCCCATGCCCGTAGTCGTTTCGTCCAGCGCCGAGAGCAGCGTTGGGGAAGATCCGCCGCGCGCGCGTCCTCGGCAAAAATCGGCGCCACCAGTTCCAGGTTGCGGACCGTTACGGTGTCGAGCACCAGCGCGTCCGCCTGCTCGTAATACCGGACGCGGTCCAGGTGTCCCGAGCGCCGCGTCGGAATGATTCCCGTTTTCGGCGACCCTTGGCCGAGGTTTCGCGCAGGTAATGCACCATGGCGCCCGCCGCCGAGACGGCTTGCGGATGGCCCGCGAGGCCGAATCCGTCGAGCGTCGCCACGCCGAATTGTTCGCGCAGCATCCGTTCGGCATAGTCCGAACGGAAAACCCATTCTTCGATGCGCGTTTCGACGCCTTCGCGCAGTTCCGGCCGCGCCGCCTGGGAATGGCCGCGAGCCATCGCCGTCCGCCCGCGGCCGCGGCAAATAAACTCGCTTGCCGCGGAAGCAGAATTTCACGCGGCTTCAAGCGGTGCAATTCATCGCGCAATTTTTCATCGGCGTCCGCGCCGGAAAATTCCGTCACCCGGAATTCACCGGTGGTGACATCCGCATAGGCAAGGCCGATCGGCGTTCCCGCCGCGCCGCGCGGCCAGCGCCGCCAGATAATTATTTTCCTTGGGCTCGAGAACATTGAGGCTGGTGGCCGTGCCCGGCGTGATGACGCGCACCACTTCGCGCCGCACCAGTTTCTTCCCGGGCCCGGGCGCTTCCATCTGATCGCACACGGCGATCTTGTAGCCCGCGCGCAGCAGGCGCGCGATGTATCCCTCCGCGGCGTGGTAGGGAACTCCGCACATCGGCACAGGCTCGCCGCGTTCCCGATTCCGGGAAGTCAGCGTGATCTGCAGTTCACGCGACGCCGCAATGGCGTCTTCGTAAAACAGCTCGTAGAAATCACCCAACCGAAATAAGACCAGCGCGTGCGGATAGCGCGTCTTAATGGAGTGATACTGCCGCATCAACGGTGTGGCTGGTTCTGTCATGTTTCGTGGAGCGCCGGGAACCGGGTGCGGGCTTTATTACTTGGTGCCCGCGGGGATGAGGACGCCGGTCGGCAACAGAAAGTTTATACCGCGCCACCTTCGCTTCTGTCGAGTCGGGGAATCATGTGGAGTTAATTGGGGGAACGGTCTCGACGTATACTGCCTACCGATGCCAAGGACCGCACATCGCGAGGAAATCGAAATCAAGCTTCGCGTTCCTGACGTCGCCGCGTTGCGCAGCCGCCTAAAACGCCTCCGCGCTCGCGAAATCTCGCCGCGCACCTATGAATCCAACACCTTGTACGACACGCCCAAAAAGGATCTGAGGCGCCGCGGCCAGCTCATCCGCATCCGAATCGAGCAGCCGGCTTCGAGTCTTGGGAAGAGACGCCCAAACGAAAACGCCGCAGCCGTCCTGACCTACAAGGGGCCTCCCCTCTTATCGCGCAACGCTCTAAAAGCCGGCAGACATGCTGAGATCCGCAGTCATTTCAAAATCAAAGACGAAGCGGAGGTTTCGGTCGCCGGGGCGGACCAAATGGCCAGAATTCTTCGCGCCCTCGGATTGCATCCGGTGTTCCGCTATGAGAAATTTCGGACCACTTATGCCCTCCCGGGTATCCGCGAGCTAAAGATCGAGCTCGATGAGACTCCGGTTGGTATCTATCTCGAATTGGAAGGCCCGGTCGCGGGCATTGACCGCGGTGCCCGCCTTCTCGGGTATGCCCGCCAAGACTACCTGAAGGAAACCTACGGCTCCTTATATCTCGCCGCTTGCCGCCGGCGTGGCCGAAAACCTGGCGACATGCTCTTTCCGCCAACAAAAAAATTGCGTTAACGCATACTCTTTCCTTGACAAAGTTTTGAACAGCGTTTACCTAAGAGTTGGAGTTTTTTTGTGTGGTCATGAGCGAATCCGAAAAGCAGGAACCCTTTCCGAGTAGGAATCGATCGGCGGCCCGATGTTTCGATATGGCCCGGCGTACCAGTGCCGAAGCGCCAGTCCGGCATGCTTCGAAAGTGAGCCGTAAAGGCCTCGGGTAGACCCGGATTTTTCCTCCACCCGCGGCCGGGCCACACCCTGGTTGCGGGTTTCAAGTTTCAAAGATCCCGCCGCAGCCAGCCATTTGCGCGAATTGGTGCGGCTGCAGGCCAGAAAGCAGCGGTCGCCACATAGTTTCTAAGAACAAGCCTCAGGGTTGGAGCAGTCCGCAGCCCGAGGGTTTGGGAAAGGAGGCAAAATGCTGCACGCTACCGATCTCTTGGGCGGAGAAGCATACGACCGCGACGGCCATTTCGTTGGCCAGATCACCGAACTGTTCATCGAGCCCGCCGACCAGCCGAACCGTGTGGCCCGAGTCCTCCTTGGCAGGGGAAAATTTCTTCCCCTGATCGTCCGTTACGATCACATCGCATTTGTCGCCCCCGGGGTTATCCGCCTGAATGTCGAGGAGAAGGACCTCGAACATTTCCAGCCCAATGAAGCGTGGCTGGCCATGCGTAAGGATTTGCTCGACCAGCAAATCATCGATACGAGCGGGCGAAAAGTCGTGCGCGTGAACGATATCGATCTCGCCGAGCAGCGAGTCAACGGCACAGTCGAGCTGCGCGTCACGCAGGTGGACGTGGGCTTAACGGGCGCCGCTCGGCGTCTCCTGCACGGCGTTGCCTCGCCCGGTTTGGTTCGCGGGTTGACGACCAAGTTGCCGACGCGCGTCATTCCCTGGGAATTCGTCAATTTGATCGAACCGGACCCCTTGCGCCGCGTAAAGCTCCGCATCACCCACCAGAAACTCGAACGCATGCATCCCGCTGATCTGGCGGACATCATGGAAGATCTGTCGCCGCACGAGCGCCAATCGATCATCGCTTCGCTCGATGAGGAGACCGCTGCCGAAGCTCTCGCCGAGCTGGACAAACGCTTGACCACGCAGATCGTCGAGACCCTGGCTCCTCAGAAAGCCGCCGACATTCTCGAAGAAATGGAACCCGATCAGGCTGCCGACGTAATCGCGCACATGACGCCGGAAAGTTCGCGCGAAGTCCTGAGCGAGATGCCCGGCGAGGATGCGCGCGAAGTGCGGGAGCTGCTGAAGTTTGAGGAAAATACGGCAGGCGGAATGATGAATACCGATTTCATTTACGTTGGCGAGGCCGCCACGCGCGACGAGGTCGTCTCCTGGATTCAGGAAATGGACGTGGACCTCGAGCGCCTCGATACCGTGTTTCTGATCGATCGGGAAGCGAAATTCTCCGGCGCCGTCGCGGTGGGGCGCTTGTTGTTCGCGGCGCCTGACGAACACATGGAAACTTTGAAAATGGAGCCTTTGCTTTCCGTACCCCCGGACGCGCAAGACAAGGAAGTGTTTGAGCTTTTCGACAAATACAATCTGCACAGCCTGGCCGTCGTCGACGCGCTCGGCCGGCCCATTGGAGCGATCGAAGTGGATGACGTAGTCTCACGCATCCGAAACCGCTAATGAAGTAGAAGATTTGTGTGACAACTTGGATTTGGTCTGCGTAGCGCCGTCCGCCGCGGCGGACGGGCAATTGGGATCTGTATAAGTAATGTCCGGCATCAGACGCTCAGAGTCCTGATAAATTAGGGCTTCCGGAGCCTAAATCACGGAACATTACAAGTGCGGTCATCAAACAAATAAAGGTTCCGACCCATGGCAGTACTCGGAAAACCCGAAGACGAAAAACAAGCGCCGGAAACTCCTCCGCTGGTAACGCGGTGGAAGCTTATCCCCGGTTGGATGGAGCCGTGGCGCGTTCGCCTGTCGGACTGGGGCAAACGGACACGCTTCTGGCGGCGCCGGCTGCTCCTGTTTCTCGCCGTGGTCGGGCCGGGCGTCATCACCTCCAACGTAGACAACGACGCCGGCGGAATCTCGGTGTATTCGCAGGCCGGCGCGATGTACGGCTACGCGTTGCTCTGGTCGCTCATTCCCATGACGATCGCGCTCTACGTCACCGAAGAAATGTGCGCCCGCATGGGCGTCGTGACAGGCAAGGGGCTTTCCGACCTGATTCGGGAAGAGTTCGGTTTTCGGCCGACTTTTTTCCTAATCCTTGCCGGTCTGATTGTGGATATGGGCAACGTGTGCGCCGAATTCGCCGGCGTGGCCGCTTCCATGCAGCTGTTCGGCATTTCCAAGTACATCTCCGTGCCGCTTGCCGCGCTGGCCGTCTGGATTCTCGTGCTTCGCGGAACCTACCGCCAGGTCGAAAAAATATTCCTGGCGGCATGCGTGCTCTATCTCTCCTATGTTGCTTCCGCGTTCCTTGCCAAGCCGGATTGGCTCCTGGCGGCACGGGACACGGTGATTCCCACGCTGCATCTTGATGGCGGCTACCTTCTGATGCTGACCGCGCTGATCGGCACCACCATCGCCCCCTGGCAATTTTTCTACCTGCAAGCGGGTTTCGTCGAAAAGCGTGTTTCCGCGCGCCAGTACGCGCAAGCCCGCATGGACGTTCTCTTCGGCAGCGTAAGCTGTATGGTCATCGTCTTCTTCATCATCGTCTGCACCGGCGCGACGCTATTCGTTTCCGGTCATCACGTCATCAATGACGCAGGAGACGCGGCGCAAGCCCTCGTTCCCCTGGCCGGAAAATGGGCTGCGATGCTCTTTGCGTTTGGCCTGTTGAACGCGTCTCTGTTTGCCGCGTCCATTCTGCCGCTCTCCACGGCTCATGTGATCTGCGAAGGAATGGGATTTGAGGCGGGTATCGACCACAAATTCAACGACGCGCCCATCTTTTACAGCCTCTACACCGGAATGATCGTTGTGGGCGCCGCGGTCATCCTGATCCCTCGCGCCCCGCTGGAGAAAATCCTGATCCTTTCCCAGGTGGGCAACGGGGTCTGGCTGCCGGTCGTGCTCATTTTCATGCTTCTGCTCATCAATCGCCGTGATTTGATGGGCAATTTCGTCAACACTCCCACATTTAACGTCGTCGCCTGGGTTACCGCCATCGCCGTGATCATTCTCACCCTCGTTCTCGTCTACGTGACCATCCTCCACCCCAGCGGCATGCCAGGGACATCCGGCTAGGTCGTATGAGGGCTCTTCGGGAGCCCGCGAGTTTTATTGTCCACCAATGTGCTATCCAACACCGGGAAGCCGGCTCGCTCTCGTACCCGCGAGGGCGAGCCGGGCGCCGGAGTTTGATGTGACAACTTCTTGCGTGAATAGGCAATTTGTTCTGCTTCCTAAGCATTCCTCTGATTTGACGCAATAGTTACGTGTGGTGTGTTGCGCCGTGAGATTCCCTATGTTAGCTTTCCATTATGCTCGCGAGACAATCTCTGGCCACTTCATGGAATTCGCGGGAATAATCGCGTGAAAGTACCGGAATTGCTCAAACCTTCGGACCTTGAGGAAGAGCGGCTGCTCCTTGATCTGGATGCGGACCGGCTCCCTCAGCATATTGCCGTCATCATGGACGGAAACGGCCGCTGGGCGCAGCGGCGTCACCTGCCGCGCGTGGCCGGTCATCGCGCGGGAGTCCAGTCGGCTCGCACTGTGATTGAAACGTGCGCGAGGCTCGGAATCCCCGCTTTGACGCTATACGCTTTTTCCATGGAAAATTGGCGCCGCCCGAAAGCGGAAATCGATTTTCTCATGCACCTGCTTCGCGAATACTTGCGCAAGGAACTCCCCGTCATCCATCGCAACAACATCCGCATGCTCGTCATCGGGCGTCACGATCAGTTGCCGGAGGAAGTCCGCGCGGACATCGATCGCGCCATGGAGCAAACGGCGGGGAACTCCGGTATGAAGCTGGCGGTGGCCCTCAACTATGGAGGCCGCGCGGAACTGGTGGACGCCTTCAATCGCATCCTTGATCTCGTGCGCAATAACGGGCTCGCGAATGCCCGCGTGGATGAGGAAATGATTTCGCAAAATCTCTACACGGCTGGATTGCCCGATCCCGACCTGCTGATTCGCACCAGCGGTGAAATGCGCGTCAGCAATTTTCTGCTTTGGCAAATCGCCTATGCCGAAATTTATGTAACCGAGACATTGTGGCCCGATTTCAGCCGCGCGCAGCTCTATGAGGCCCTGCTCGAATTTCAAAAACGGGAGCGCCGTTACGGCGGCTTGGCGGAAGCGCGCCGCCGCGTCATGGCCTGACCCCTGCGCGTGTGACGCCTTCGCTCCTAACATGCTGGTATTTTGCAAATCTTCCCGAATGGAATCGTTTCATAACGCGGCACACCCGAATTTATTCCCTGTGAATTTACGCCGGCATTGCGAGAAAGTGGAAGAAGCCGCTGCATTCGATTTTGTCACGTCGCAAGGTGCTGGTTCCAAGCTGCCGTGAGTCCCAAAGGGACGGCAGACCGTAGCCCACCCCGACCCGGTTGGGGTTGCAAAACGTGTAAACCAATACGAGCAAGCCCCGGCAGGGGTTGCGTTAGGACTGAGAATGTTTGTGGGTCGTGGTTTTAGCCACGACATAAAGTTTGAAGATAAGTCCGGCTTTAGCCGCGGAGGGTCCAATTTTGCAGTTCACACGGATGCTCGGCGGGGGCGGCACGAGGTGCTCGCACACGCAAGAATTGCTCAATGCCCGTCAAAAGGTTGATCCGAATCTCATGACGGCCAATCGGAGAAAAGGAAGGACCGAATGAATTCCGGGACTAGCCTGCGCGTGCTGACAGCAGCGATCTTGATTCCTCTGGTGGTCGCGGCGATCTGGTGGGGACCCACCTGGCTCGTCGCCATCGTATCCGCATTCGTTGCGATCGCTGCAATACTTGAATTTTTTTCGATCGCGGCTCGCCACGGCGTTCAAGCGTACCGGCTCTGGTCGTGCCTCGCGGCCGCTGGAATCATTGGCCAGCAATTGTATGCGTCGCGCATGGCAAGCGTTATCCGTTTGGGTGACCTTCTGGACCGCTCTCCTAAGATCACACTAGAATTCATCCTATTCGGATTCGTTCTTGGAGTCGCCGCAATCGCACTGGGAAGCCGGCGCTCGCTCGCAGAGGTATTACCTTCCATTTCCGTAAGCGCCGCCGGACTCTTATTCGTTGCGCTTCCGTTCAGCGCGGTCGTCCGTCTCCACGGTGTCGATGCATTGGGCCCGCGACTTCTTCTTTTCACCGTGGTCTTGGTTTGGGTAGGGGATACGGCGGCTTATTTTGTAGGCCGGGGAATCGGCCGGTGGAAGATGGCGCCGCAGATCAGCCCAAACAAGACCTGGGAAGGAGCAGGCGCGAATTTTTTGGGAGCCTTGTTTGTGGCTGCCGTCTTCGGCTACTGGACCAAAATTCCGCCCGCACACATGCTGGCCATGGCGGCCGTCGGCAGCGTGGCGGGACAAATCGGCGATCTCTTCGAGTCAACATGGAAACGCAGCGTCGGCGTCAAGGATTCCGGCACGATTTTGCCGGGGCACGGAGGGATGCTCGACCGGATTGACGCCCTCATCCTTGCCGCCCCCGCAGTCTGGTACTATTTCGAATGGGTCGTAATGAAGAAATACTAACGGACGGTTGCGGGCTCTACTTGTTTGCCCTGAATCCGGAAGGGGAGCCCGCCAGGAAGTAGAGCACCCCAATTTGAAGCAAATTGCCATTCTCGGTTCGACCGGATCCATTGGACGCCAAACCCTTGCCGTTGTGGAAGCGATGCCCGAGCGGTTTGGAGTTGTAGCTCTGGCTGCGGGAAACAACGTCGAGGAGCTGGCGCAGCAAATTCTGCGCCACCATCCGGAACTGGTTTCAGTTGCGACCCCTGCCGTGGCCGCAAATCTGGCGGAACGCCTCCGCGCCGCGGGCGTCGCGAAATTGCCGGAGATTCAGCATGGTGCGGCAGGGATGATCTCCGTTGCGACTCACCCGTCCGCCGCGATGCTGGTTTCCGCAGCCGTCGGTGTTGTGGGCCTCGAAGCCACGTACGCGGCCGTAAAAGCGGGGAAGCAGGTCGCTCTCTCAAATAAAGAAGTCCTCGTCGCGGCGGGTGAAATCGTGATGGCTGCCGCCCGCCAAGCTAATGTAGAGCTGCTTCCAGTGGATAGCGAGCACAACGCGATCCACCAGTGTTTGCGCGCCGGGAGGCACGCCGAGGTCAAGCGGCTCATCCTGACCGCCTCGGGGGGCCCGTTTCGAAAGACTCCCCTTGCCGAAATGGCCGCAGCCACGCCGGAGCAGGCGCTGGCGCATCCGAACTGGCGCATGGGCCGCCGTATCACCATTGACTCGGCAACGCTTGTGAACAAAGGCTTTGAGGTCATCGAGGCGCATTGGCTCTTTGACATGCGCCCGGACCAGATTGACGTGGTCATCCACCCGCAATCCACGATTCATTCCATGGTCGAATATGTGGACGGGTCCATCTTGGCGCAACTTGGCCCAACCGATATGCGCATGCCCATCCAATATGCGCTAACCTACCCGGAGCGGACCGCATCAAATGAAGTAGCCTTGGACTGGGGCAAGCTGCGCCGCCTGGATTTCGAAAAGGTTTCGACGCGCCGGTTTCCATGCTTGCGTCTGGCGCGCGAGGCGCTGCGGAAAATGGGCGCCTACCCGTGCGCTTTCAACGCGGCGGATGAAGTAGCCGTCGAAGCGTTTCTCGAACGGCGGATTCCGTTCTCCGGCATCGCTGAAGTGATCGAGCGAGTGCTCACGCGGACTCCGAAGGCGAAGATGGCGGCAATTGGCGACGTGCTGGCAGCCGATTTCGAAGCGCGTCGGATGGCTCGCGAAGAAGTGGAACGCAAAGCCGGACGAACCGCGGTTGCATAAAAGGAATTCATGGCGATTGGAACCACTCTCAAAAATGGTCTTTGTGCGTCGCGGCTTCAGCCGCGACATTCGGAGACCTGAAAAACATGGGCTTTAGCCCCTGAAGTCCCGTCGGGTTTGGGTGGCTGACCATTGGTGAGATGGCTTCTAGTAGGGGAGAGAAGAACGTGTCGGATTTCTTGGTAATGATAGTTTCCGTATCGATTGTGCTCGGCATCATGGTGCTCGTGCACGAGTGGGGGCATTTCATCGTTGCCAAATCCTTTGGCGTTCGCGTCGAGATTTTTTCCATTGGCTTCGGTACGCGCCTCTGGGGATACAAACGCGGCGACACCGATTACCGCGTGAGCGCGCTGCCCCTGGGCGGCTACGTGAAGATGGCCGGCGATAACCCGCTCGAAGACCGCAAGGGCGACCCCGATGAGTTTTTGTCCAAGCCCAGATGGCAGCGCGTATTAATCGCGCTGGCCGGTCCGGCGATGAACATCATTCTGTCGGTTGTCCTCGTCGCGGGGATTTATATGCGCGGCAGCAAGCAGCCCGCATTTTTGGATCGCCCGATGGTTTTGGTTGGCGTTTTGCAGGATTCCCCCGCGCAGAAGGCCGGGCTCATGGCGGGAGATCGCATCATATCGGTGAACGGCGTTAGCAATCCGACCTGGGATCGCGCGCAGCTCGAGTTGATGTCCACTTTGCCCGGCCACACGCTTTCCGTCGTGGCCGACCGCAATGGCCAGCAGCTTTCCTTTTCTGTGCCGGCTGCCGCTTCCGTCGAGGAAGTTTTCGGGTATCCGCAGGATCACCTCATCATCAGCGCCGTGAGTCCGGGAACGCCGGCGGAGCGCAGCGGTCTGATGGCGGGCGACGTGATCATGAAGGTCAATGGAATTGAGCTTGCCAACGGCGCGGAATTTCCGCCCATCGTGGATAAGTCCCATTCGCAGCCCCTGGATTTGGAGGTTCAGCGAGGCGATCGGACGCTCCAAGTGCAGATCCGTCCGCAGCAGGTGAGCTCGGGCGCCGGCGCCCCGCGATGGCAAATCGGCGTTTTGCGCACAGGAGACTTGGTGGACCGGCGTCTTTCCTTCGGTTCCGCAATCGTCGAGTCCGTCGGAATGAACGCCCTCATGGCCAGGCAAATTTCTTATGTCGTGGTTGAACTGTTTCGCGGCAACATTTCGCTGAAGCAACTCGAGGGACCGCTTGGCATTGCGCGGGAATCCGGGAGAGCGGCGCGTCAGGGACCGGCGGAGCTGTTTTCCTTAATGGCCATGATTGGGGTGAATCTGGCGGTTTTGAACCTGCTGCCGATTCCTCCGCTGGACGGCGGCCACATCCTGATGCTCTTCATTGAAGGAACGATCCGGCGGGATTTGAGTGTGCGCGTGAAGGAGCGCTTCGTCACCGTCAGCATGGTGTTCCTGTTGCTGGTCTTCGCCATCGTTATGTACAATGACGTTCTGCGGCTAATTCCGCATCGCTAGAGTCTGTCTCGTAACAGGTCTTGCTGGTCTTTACATTTGGTCCTAAGCGTTGGCGGAATCGGCCGCAGGACGTCTTTGTGGGTCGCGGCTTCAGCCGCGACAATCAATGGCCGCAAAACAAGGGCTTTAGCCCCTGAAGTTGAACCGAGTTCGAGTGGCTATTTGCTCCGAGGCCTGAAAATTAATTTTTGTAGTGGCGCGGCTGCCCGCGCGGAATCATGCCCACCACAGCACATCGAGTTTCCACCGGCGAGCGAATTAACGCCCACAGCCGCCCAGGCCGCCTGCAAGAGGCCCTCACCAAGCGCGGCGTGCGCCTGACGCGTCAGCGAAAAATTCTCCTCCAGGTCATGGACAACGCCGAGCGTCATCTCGACGCCGGCGCCATTCTGGATCGCGCGCAACAGCTCGACCCGCGCGTCCACCGCGTGACCGTCTACCGGACCATCGATTTGCTGAAACGCAACGGCCTGATCGACGAGCTCGACCTGCTACACCTGCGCGGCGACCAGCACTTCTACGAAAGCCACGGCCCCCGCGATCACATCCACGTCGCCTGCCTGAAATGCGGAACCGTCCGCGAGTTCGAATCGCATCTATACGAGAAGCTGAAAAAGCAAATCGAGAAGGATTGCGGCATGGACATCACCACCGCTCGCACCGAAGTCGGCGGCTACTGCGAAAAGTGCAGAAAGAAGTAAGCCAATTTCATCTCAAACTTATTTCAATTCTCAAATCTGAAAGTTCAAATGCTTTGCTCCAGAATTGGCACAGGCGTTCGTGTCGAGGCGCAATACCGCGTCAATATCGCATTCCATTTCCGAAATATTAACCGTCAATCGCGTGGGGAATGTCCCGCCAAGGTCTGTTCGGAAAAGTACTTCCGCGCCACCTCGATGTCGCGCGCGATCTGCGCGCGCAGCGCGTCGGCCCCAGAAAACTTCTGCTCGTCGCGAATCCTTGTATGGAAGCGAACTTCCATCGGTCCGCCCGCGATATTCTCACTGAATCCGAACAAGTGGCTCTCGACCGTGACTCCCGCTCCATTGAACGTGGGCCGCGTCCCCACGTTCGTCACCGACGAATACAGTTTCCCGCCCACAGCGGATTCAGTCGCATACACGCCAAGTTTCGGCAGCAATTCCTGTTCGGGCGCCAAGTTGAGAGTAGGGAAGAGGATCGTCCGCCCGCGCCCAGCCCCGCTGCAAATTTCGCCCGTTAGCGAAAACGCCCGCCCCAGCAGCGGAACCGCTCCGGCGACATTGCCGCTCGCCACCGCGCCGCGAATGGCGGTGCTCGAAACAATCTGTCCGCCAACCTCGACTGGCGGAACAATCTCGACGTCAAAGCCGTCGCGCTTTCCGAACTCGCCAAGCAGCCGCACGTCCCCGGCGCCGCGATGCCCAAACCGGAAATTTGCGCCGACCAAAATGGCGCCCGCGCGCATGCCCCCAACGAGAATCCGTTCGATGAACTCTTCGGGCGAAACGAGGGACAGCGCGTGGTCGAACCGCAACACCAGCGCCGCGTCCAGCCCCATCTGCTCAAAGCCGGCGAGGCGTTGCGCAAGCGTCTGAATCATGAGCGGCGCGCGACCGGGCTGCAGCACGCGCATCGGATGCGGATCGAAAGTAATCACCGCGGCGCGGTGCCCCGTGGAGCGAGCGCGTTCCCGCACCGACTGCAGAATTTTCTGGTGGCCAACGTGAAGCCCGTCAAACGTTCCGACCGAAACGGCCGTGCGCCTCGCATCTCCGAATCGCGACGCCCATTCCTCGATGGTATTGAAAACCAGAAAAGCCATCAGACGCGAACCTCAAAATGAAGTCCATCGTAGGCCAGGGAAACATTGGGGTACCCGGCGTCGATCAATCGCGCGATCGTTTCGGCATGAGGAAGTTCGTGCGCGATGTGCGTGAACCAGGCGCGGCGCGGCTTCAGTTCGCGAATCAACGCCAGCGCCTGCTCGACCGTTTGATGCATCGGGTGCGGCTCATCGCGAAGCGCATCGAGAATCAGATCATCCAAGTCAGCGAGGAGCAACTTCGAGGATTCGGGAAGGACGCTGAAATCCGTGACGTACGCCGCGGCGCCGAAACGAAACCCAAGCACTCCGATACCCCCGTGCCGCGCCGGTACCGGCACGATTTGCATTCCGATCGCCTCGAATGGTCCGTCGATCGGATGCAGCGTGACCCGCGGGATGGTACTGATCGCCGGCGACGCTTCAAAAACGTACGAGAAAGTCCGCTTCAGCGTGGCGATGGTTTCCGTCGATGCGTACACAGGCAGCGCCGATTTCTGGCGGATATTAAATGGGCGTATGTCATCGAAGCCGAGAATGTGATCCGCGTGCGCGTGCGTGAAAAGAATCGCGTCCAGCCGCTCCAATCCGGCGCGCATCGCCTGAAACCGGAAATCGGGAGTCGTGTCGATCACGGCAGTCTGTCCGTTGTGAACCAGCAGGATCGAGGGGCGGAGCCGTTTGTCGCGCGGGTCTGTGGAGGCGCAGACCCGGCAATGGCACGTGAGCGTTGGCACTCCCATGGACGTGCCGGAACCAAGCACCGTAAGTTCGAGTGCGGAATGAGATATTGCGGGCAGGGCGGATCCTCGATCAAGGCCGGGACTGGGCCTTTTCTTGCTTCGCAGCGGCTTTCGCCATTTCCATAAAGGCCAGTTTTAAGTTTCCAAGAACATCCAGAAGGAGGGTATCTTCCTCCGGCGCCAGGTTTCCGCGAGTCTTTTCGTGGAGAACGTCGAGCATGTCAATCATCTCTCTCGCGCCTTCCAGGTCCAGCACCGGCTGCCCCGTTCGCGGGTCCGCGTATCCGCCAAGAAGCATGGCTGCATTTTGTCCAAGCGACCGAATCAAATTCTCAAACACAGGAGACCGCTTCGGCGCATCTGCCGGCGGCACTGCCGCTGGGATCGCACTCGGCGTCGCCGGCTTTCCGGCAATCGTGCCCGCTCCGGCCGGTCCTGTCGTGCCAGCCGCACCCGCCGCACTGGCCGGCGCTGCTGCAGGCGCAGTTTCGCGCTCGCGATCCTGCTGCTCCGCAACCTCTTTGCGGAATTCTCCCTCCGGCGTGAACAGCCTGCGGTCTACAACCTTAAAGCTTTCGTCTTGTTTGGATTCGGACAACGGAATCTCCCTCGAAGTATCGATCAGCTTCAGCTATATGGAAGGAGCAGTTTAGCATCGCACCGCACGCCCTCACAAGTGCTCACCCGCATGACATCACGCCACGCCATCCGCGGCATGCCTCTTGTGAATTGTCCACCCGTGCCGTAAAGTTTCCTTTCATCTCAGGAGCCGGCGAGCCAACGTGCCTCCCCCTCGAACGAAACGCAAGAAAAGCTCGAAGCGCCCAAAGCACCCACCAAAAAGCGGCCAGAAGTCTGCGCGCCGTCAAATTGCCATGGCGCGGGACACGACTGCAAAATCTTCAAAAAAGCCCATCGGCAAGCTCTTTGAAGACTTGGTCGCCGTCCAGGCGCGGCTGCGTGCCCCCGGTGGCTGCCCCTGGGACCGCGAGCAAACCCACTCGACCCTCAGGACCTACCTGATCGAGGAGGCCTACGAAGTCCTCGATGCGATCGAGAAGGAAAACTCCCAAGATTTGGCGGAAGAACTGGGCGATCTCTTGCTACAGGTCCTGTTTCACGCGGACCTCGCCCGCGAAACAGGCGCGTTCGACATTTCCGATGTCATCATCGGCATCCACGACAAGATGGTTCGCAGGCATCCGCACGTTTTCGGCGACGTGAAGGCGGAAACGGCTGGCGAAGTCCTCAAAAACTGGGCGCAATTGAAAGCCAAGGAAAAATTGGCGGCATCCTCGAAAGGTGTAACTTCACAAAACCCGGCTCCATCCGCTTTGGACGGAGTCCCGAGAAATCTTCCAGCTTTACTTGAAGCCTACCAGATGACCCGCCGCGCCTCGCAAGTCGGCTTTGACTGGGAGCGTGTTGAAGGAATTTTTGAAAAACTGGAAGAAGAGACCGCGGAACTCCGGGTAGCGCTCGCCGCTTCCAATCGTCGCGCCGCCGAGGAAGAAGTGGGAGATCTTCTATTTTCAGTCGTGAACCTGGCGCGATTCCTTGGCCTTGATCCTGAAGTTACACTTAAACATTCCAATCTAAAGTTCAAGGAACGATTTCACGAAATGGAAAGGGAAGCTTTAGGTTTAGAGCGAAACTTGCTCCAGCTATCGAAAGAAGAACTGGAACTCCTGTGGGATGCTGCAAAAGTTAAAACGCGCGCGCAGACCTCAACGGAATCCGAGTCATGAAATCGCGAAAGAGAGCTAAGCCTGCCGATCGGAATGCATCCTCCGAGGAAACTCGCGATGGCATAGTCATTCGTCCCTGCCGCGGGATTGAAGAATTCGAAGCGTGCGTGCGTGTCGAACGAGCAGTCTGGAAATCTTCGGATATTGACGTGGTTCCGATTCCCCTGTTTGTCGTCGCGTCGGAAACAGGAGGGCAGGTTCTCGGTGCCTTTCACGGCACGGATCTCGTGGGATTCACCCTCGCCATTGCCGGCTGGCGCGCCCGCAAGCCGTTTCTTCATTCCCACATGACAGCCGTCTTGGACGGGTACAGAGACCGCGGTGTTGGTCGGCGGCTGAAGCTATATCAGAGGGAAGACGCCCTCGCGCGCGGAATCGCCCTCGTCGAATGGACCTTCGACCCTCTGGTAACAAAGAATGCCTACTTCAATTTCATGCGGCTGGGCGCGATCGCCCGACGATATCTGCCGAACGCGTACGGAATTACGACCAGTCCTCTGCACGGGTCGCTTCCCACGGATCGCCTCGTCGCAGAATGGCACCTCCGGTCTGTTCGAGTGCGCTGCGTTCTGGCAGGGAAGCAAGCAAGCGCTTCAACCTCAAAGAAAGCGGTGCGAATCACGATTCCCTCGAATCTAGAAGAGCTGAGGAGCAGCGAGCCCATGCAGGCACGTAAAATTCAATCCGATGTGCGCGAGGATTTCTTGAAGTGGTTGGGCAAAGGCTATGCCGCAACAGCTATGGTACCGAGTAAAGGCGGCATGGATTACATCCTCGAACCCGGGAGCTCAACTTGAAGGTTCAGAAAATCACGCTCCGCGAAATCAGAATGCCGCTGGTCACCCCTTTTGAAACCAGTTTTGGCCGCGTCACCGACCGGCGAATGCTGCTCGTGGAAGTCGAGTCGGACGGCGTCGCCGGCTGGGGCGAATCCGTCGCCGGCGAGGGTCCCTTCTACGCTCCCGAAACGGTCGAGACCGCGTGGCATATTTTGCGCGACTTTATCTGGCCGCTCCTGAAGGGGCGTGATTTTGAGAGTGCCGCCGAAGTATGGCCCACGCTCGAAACAATTCGCGGGCACAACATGGCCAAAGGTGCGGTGGAATCTGCCCTCTGGGACGCGGAGGCAAAGCAAAAGGGTATTCCGCT
The DNA here is from genome assembly GCA_963833595.1 of uncultured Acidobacteriota bacterium. Taxonomy (GTDB): domain Bacteria; phylum Acidobacteriota; class Terriglobia; order Acidiferrales; family UBA7541; genus Palsa-360. The sequence goes on from CAWHYM010000023.1 coordinate 356,600, forward strand.
CTGGAAACTCCTCGGCGGAGTGCGCCAAGAGATTCCCTGCGGCGTTTCCATTGGAATTAAAGAAACACTCGAAGAACTCGTCGCAACCGTTGAGCGCGAATTGGCCGCAGGATACCAGCGCATCAAGATCAAGATTAAGCCGGGGAACGATGTCACCCCCGTCGAGCGGCTGCGCCTCCAGTTTCCGAGGATCCGGTTGATGGTTGACGCCAATTCCGCGTACCGGCTGGAAGATTGGCCGCACCTGAAACGCCTGGAAGCCTACTACCTGATGATGATCGAGCAGCCTCTCGGATGGGATGACATTTTCAGCCACGTGGAATTGCAGCGCAGGCTCGACACCCCGATTTGCCTCGATGAGTGCATCCACACGGAAGAGCATGCGCGCGCAGCCATCGAACTGGGCGCCTGCCGCATCATCAACATGAAGCTCGGGCGCGTCGGGGGATATACTCCGGCGCGTCGAATCCATGATCTGTGCCAGTCGAAGCAAATTCCGGTGTGGTGCGGAGGCATGCTTGAGTCGGGGATCGGCCGCGCGCACAACATCGCGCTCTCCACGCTTGAAAATTTCTCACTCCCTGGAGACGTGACCGCGAGCCGCCGCTATTGGGTCGAAGACGTCATCGACCCGGAAGTAGTGGTCACATCGCAAGGCACCATTCGCGTTCCGAGCGGCCCGGGCATCGGCTACACGCCGCGCATCGAGCGCATCGAAGCCATCACCGCAAGAAAAGAAATTCTCGTCTAGCGGGAATCCTAGCTGTAGGCAGCGCTCCGCATCTTCGGGCGCGCACCGACGACGAGCACGGCTCCGAGGACAAATCCCCCGACGTGGGCCCACCAGGCGACTCCCCCTTGATCGGTCATCCCCAGCGATGCAACGCCGCTGAAAAACTGCAGGAAGAACCAGTAGCCGAGCATCAGGTAGGCGGGAATTTTCACGGTGAAGAACAACAGCAGCGCGGGAATCAGCGTCGTCACGCGCGCTCGCGGAAACAGCACAATGAAGGCCCCCATGACCCCTGAAATCGCCCCGCTTGCGCCGATCGTGGGAACCTTCGAGCCAAGATTGAAGACCGTGTGGACCAGGGCCGAGCCGACTCCGCAGATCAAGTAGAAGATGAGATATTGAAAATGCCCCAGCGCTTCCTCGACGGCCCCGCCGAACACCCAGAGAAACAGCATGTTGCCCAGCAGGTGCAGCCATCCGCCATGCAGGAACATGCTCGTGAACAAGGGAAGGATTGCCTGCGGAAGGGTGATGCCGTGCCTTGCGAACAGCAATTGCTCATGGGCAGGGATGAGCCCGAAGTTGTAAACGAGCGCGCGTCCCATTCGGGGAGACAGGGTCACCTCATGCAGGAAGGCGAGAACATTCACCAGAATCAGCAGCCCGTTGAGAATCGCGGCGCGCGAGCGAAAAATGTCCACGCGAAGCGGGATCATCGGGCCATCCTGGCAGATGCAAGTTGTTCCGGGGTGAAGGCTGCGGGCCTCCGCCTCCCATTCCGGATGAGCTCTTCGATTTCTTCGAGGTCGGCAATCCCGCCTCGCGCGCCCATCCCCATGCAGGCGAGGCCGGCGGCAGCGCAACTGAATTCAAGCGAGCGCGGAAGTTCATCGTCCCGCAAGAGCGCATAGGCAAAGGCGGCGTGAAACACATCGCCGGCGCCGGTCGTGTCGACAGGCTTTAGGTCGAACGCAGGAGAGTAGTGGAAGCGGGCGCCGTCCCACGCGATTACGCCATCGGAGCCTAGGGTTGCGGCGGTCAAACGGCATCCGAATCGCCTAGCAGTGGCTGGCAGGGAAACGAAAGGGTCGCTCTGCCCGCATACCTGGGCATGGAATTCCTTGGAAGCGATTGCGTAATCCACATTCTCAAGCAAAGCTTCCACTCCTGGGTAGAGGTTGTCGAGGTCGGCCGTAACCGGGATGTGCGCCGAGCGCGCCCACCGAGCGGCTCGTGTGGCGCCGGCGCAATCGTGCCCATCCACGTGGAGAAGCCTGGCCTGTACCACCCATTCGCACTGGATCTCCGATGGGAAAAGTTCCAGACGAGGGTCGCGCTTCCAAAGGACGGTCCGTTCCCCTGTCTCTTCGTCCACGAGAATAAACGAGGACTGGCTCTGGCAATGAGGCACCACGATCCAGTGCGCCTCGATCCCGGTCTTTTGCATCTCGGTTTGCTGGAGAATCCCGGAGGAATCGTCGCCGATCTTTCCGACGTAGCGCGCCTTCAAACCCCATCGCGCGCAAGCCGTGACGGCGGTGGCAACCTGGCCGCCCGGGAGAATTTCAGAAACGCGGAATTCAACCTTGGAATTAAATGCAGGGAAGTGCGGGAGGCGGATGATCGTGTCGGTAGCGTTCAGCCCCACGCCAACGATATCGACGATGGAAGAGGTTTCTGGCACAGAGACACTGTACGGAAATCCGATTCTTGCGCAAGAGGAAATGAGCGACGTATGTGTCTGATAATTTTTAATGGTCACGCTATCGGGTAAACATATTATTTAGATGACTGTAAGTCGCGGGTTATGCAAGGCTTGCTGGTTACTGCTTGCGCGGGAGGGATGAAGATCGGATACGTTCGCTACTTGATAGGACAGCCACTCTTAGCTGTCCTCGTGCAATCTGGGCAGGCCGTAAATGGACAGCCAAGAGTGGCTGTCCCACTAAAATCCTGAACGAAAGAAAATTACACAACTTCCTTTTGCGGTTCTCAATTGATTCAATGCCCGTGGTATGGTAAGTAACGAATTTAAAATTTCGTCGCGCGAATCTGCTTGCGTGTTAGTCTCGGTCGGTCGGCGCGCCGACAAAATGGATGCCACTCAAGGAGTCTGAGGCGATTGTTCTTCGCACATTTCCGCTCGGCGAGGGTGATCGGCTGGTCAGTTTTCTCGATCGCCAGTCCGGCCGGGTGCGCGGCGTCGCGCGCGGCGCACGCCTTCCGAAGAGCCGCTTTGGTTCGACCCTTGAGATGCTCGCTTATATCCGGATTTGGTATTTCGAGCGGGAAACCAGGGAACTTGTTCGCATTAATCAATGCGAATTGATCGAGTCGTTCATGGACGTGCAGCGAGACTATTCGTCCGCGATCGGCCTCGCTCTGGTCAGCGAAATTACGGACTCGGTTCTCGGCGAGAGGGAAGCGGCGGACGCGCAGTTCCGGCTGATCCTGCTTACCGCCCGTGCAATTCGAACTCATGGACCATCTCAAGTAGTTCTTGCATATTTTTGTTTGTGGACGGCGCGTCTCGGCGGCTGGCTCGGACCACTCGATCGATGCTCCCGTTGCGGAAGAGCCCTGAATCTCGAAACTGCTTTTCATTCATCTGGATTCGCGGAGCTGTTCTGCGCGGATTGCCGGGATGATTGGACGAAGCCGATATCTAAAGAAGCACTTTCAGTTGGACGGATGGCGCTCGCGGGGACGTTGGAACGATTGTTGAAAGAAAATCCGGCCGTTGGTCCGACAAAAGAAATTCTAAGTTATGCATTAGATATTCTGGAACACCATATCGAGAAGAAGTTGATATCCAGAAAAACTTTTGAAACGGGAGAGAGTGGAATCGTTGAAATCTAAAGTGAAGTCGAAAGCCCCAAAAGGCCCCACATTTCAGAACCTCATCCTTCAGTTGCAAAAATATTGGGGTGATCGAGGGTGTGTGATCCAGCAGCCCTATGACGTCGAAGTCGGGGCAGGGACGATGCATCCCGAAACCTTTCTCCGCGTGCTCGGACCCGAGCCCTACCGAGTCGCCTACGTTCAGCCTTCTCGTCGGCCCGCCGACGGACGGTATGGCGAAAATCCGAACCGACTGTTCAAGCACCACCAGCTCCAGGTGGTCCTGAAACCTTCACCGCCCGACATTCAGAACTTGTATTTGAATAGCCTTGCGGCGATTGGTTTGGACCTCGCCGCACACGATGTGCGATTCGAGGAAGACAATTGGGAATCCCCGACCCTGGGCGCCTGGGGAGTTGGCTGGCAGGTCCTTCTGGACGGCCTCGAAATTACGCAGTTTACGTATTTCCAGCAAAGCGGCGGGATTGACCTGGATCCTGTTCCGGCGGAATTGACCTACGGCCTGGATCGCATCTGCGCCTATCTTCAAGGCGTGGATAGCGTCTACGATGTTCGCTGGTCGGAGGATCACAGCTACGCGCAGGTAAGGCTCCTCGAAGAGCAGGAGTTCTCGGCCTACAATTTTGAGTACGCCGACCCTGCCATCACTCGAAAGCTCTTTGAGCTGCATGAGAAGGAGGCCGGACAGTTGCTCGATGTCTACGAGAAGCGCTCCGCGAAGCAGGACCGGCGCTTTCCGATCCTCGCCGCTTACGATCACTGTCTGAAGTGTTCCCACCTTTTTAATTTGCTGGACTCCCGCGGCGTCATCTCTACCACCGAACGAGCACAACTGATTGGCCGCATCCGCCAGATCGCTTGCCGGGTCGCAATCGATTTCCTCGCCCAGCAAGCAGAAGCGCGCAGCGCGGCGGCAATTGCGGAGGTTGCGCGATGAAGGTGAAGGGGACAGCGGACTTCTTATTTGAAATTGGTTGCGAAGAAATCCCGGCGGGGATGTTGCCGAGTGCAATGATAGAACTTAAAGTTATACTTGAGAAATATTTAAGCGCTCACAACTTGACACAAGGCTCTCCAATCGAAGTCTACGGTGCTCCGCGCAGGTTGGCTGCGTCTTGTGCGAAGGTTCGCATCAAACAGCCGGATGAAATAAAGGACATTCAGGGGCCGCCGAAGTCCGTCGCTTATGACGCTTCTGGAAAACCGACGCGGGCTGCCGAAAGTTTCGCCCAAAAGATGAATCTGCCGGTCGACGAGTTGGTCATTATCTCGACTCCCAAGGGAGAGTATCTCTCCGCAAAGCAAGTGATACTGGGAAAGTCGGCAAAGGAAATTCTCGAGGATATCCTGCCGCGAACGGTTGCGGAAATTCCCTGGCCTCGCAGTATGTACTGGACAGGGGCCGAAGGGCTGCGTTTCATACGGCCAATTCGATGGGTGGTAGCGATGCTTGACGGGAAGCCGCTGCGGTTCACCTTGGGCGATGCCGCGACTGGGAATCATTCGTCCGGGCACCGCTTCCTCGGCAAACCAAAGATTCCGGTCCTCGGCGCAAGAGATTACATCGAAAAACTGCGGGCCAATTTCGTCCTTGTCCGGTCCGAGGACCGCAAGCATAAGATAGAAGTGGAATTGCGCCGCCTGGCAAGCGGGAAGGGCCTGCGCATTCATGAAGATGCGCACCTCATGGAACTGGTGACGTATCTCAACGAATACCCGACGGCGATTTTGGGCGGATTCGACACGTCCTATTTGGAGTTGCCCGAGGAAATACTGATCAAGGTCATGCGCGGCCACCAAAAGTATTTCGCGCTGGAGCGTAAAGACGGGACACTGGCGCCTAATTTTCTGGCGGTCATCAATCTCGATAAGGACAAAGCAGGTCTCATCCGCGCGGGCCACGAGCGGGTCCTGCGAGCGAGGTTCGCGGACGCCCGGTTCTTCTGGGAGACGGATCAGAAATGTCGGCTCGCCGACTATCTTCCAAAACTCGCAGCTGTGACCTACCAGGAAAAGCTCGGCAGCTATGGCGAAAAAGTCGAGCGGATGCGCGAGCTGTCTCGATGGCTCTCGGAACAATGGTTTGCCAGCGGGATTGCGCACGCGAGCGTCGGCGCGGCGGATCGCGCTGCCGAGCTTTCCAAGTGCGACCTCGTCACCGAGATGGTCCGGGAATTTACTGAACTCCAGGGAATCGTAGGCGGTCTCTACGCAAAATCTCAAGGAGAACCTGAAGAAGTCGCCTGGGCCGTTTACGATCATTACAAGCCATCCGGCCTTGAGGATTCGATCCCGAGAAACATTACCGGCCAAGCCGTGGCGCTTGCCGACAAATTCGATTCCCTCGTCGGATGCTTCGCGGTTGGCCTCGTCCCTTCAGGTTCAAGTGATCCTTTCGCTTTGCGTAGGGCGGCGATCGGCATTGTGAAGATTTTGATTGAGACTAAATTGCCCGTATCTCTTTCCATGGTAATCGCGCGGTCGGCGCGAACACTTGCGCATGGGCCGCGCAAGATCGCCGTTTCGGCAGGAGTGGAGAAACAGGTTTTGGAATTTCTTCTGGACCGCGCACGATTCGTTCTCAGAGAGACCGGCGGCTTGGCCTACGATGAGATCAACGCGGCGCTCGCTGCCGGGGCGGATGACCTGGTCGACGCCATTCGCCGCATGGAAGCCATTCGGACCATCCGGAAGACGAAGAACTTTGAGCCGCTGGCCGTCTCGTTCAAGCGCATCAGGAAAATTCTGGAAAAGGCCGGCCCGGAAGCAGGGTGGAAGCTTTCTTCGGTACGCTCGGACCTATTTACGGAAGAGGCGGAGCGGGAGTTGCACGCTCGCGCGACCTCAGCCATGAAAGAAGTGGAACAGCAGAAGCGGGCGGGGCGGTACCGCGAAGCGCTGCAAGAGATTGCAAAGCTGCGTCCCTCGGTGGACCGATTTTTTGATGACGTCATGGTGATGGCCGACGATGAGCAAATCCGGAAGAACCGGCTGACGCTTCTTTCGGGATTGCTCTCGGAGTTTTCGACCATCGCCGATTTTTCAGAAATCGTGACGGCGGAGCAGGGGAAATGACAATTGGACGATAGTCGCATGGGTGAATCGCACTTCGTCGGCGCGCCGACGTACAGTTCACTCGCGGTTTGATTCGGAGGGGAGGACATTCGTGAAATACGTATATTTCTTTGGGGCAAAGAAAGGCGGAAGGCGACGGCGTCAATGAAAGATCTGCTGGGCGGCAAGGGTGCCGGCCTTGCCGAAATGACGCGGATCGGTCTTCCGGTGCCGGCCGGTTTCACGATCACAACGGAATGCTGCGACCATTACCTGAAGCACGACCTTAAGTATCCCAAGTCTCTCCACGCTGAAGTCAAAAAGAATCTGGCGCGACTGGAAAAGGCCACCAAGAAGAAGCTCGGTGACGCCAAGGATCCTCTCCTCGTAAGCGTGCGGTCCGGCTCGGCCCGGTCGATGCCCGGGATGATGGAAACGATTCTCAATCTGGGTCTCAACAGCAAGTCCGTCGAGGCCCTGGCCCGTAACACAAAAAATGAGCGGTTTGCCTGGGATGCCTATCGACGGTTCGTCCAGATGTATTCGTCAGTGGTGATCGGTCTACCTAAAGAAGAACTTGAAGAAAAACTGAGGGCCATGAAAGCCCGGCGTGGCGTTAAGGATGACACGCAAGTGCCTGCGGAAGGCTGGCGTGAATTGGTCGCCGCTTACAAGGAATATTTCAAGTCGAAAACAGGGAAGGCTTTCCCGGAAGATCCGGAGGAGCAATTGTGGGGCGCGATCGGCGCGGTGTTTGGTTCCTGGAACGCCGAAAAGGCGGTGACCTATCGCCGCGTGGAGCGCATCACCGGGCTGCTTGGAACGGCCGTCAACGTCGTGCAAATGGTCTTCGGCAACACGGGAGACAATTCGGGGACGGGTGTTTGTTTTACGCGCGACCCTTCGACCGGGGAGAAAATCTTCTACGGGGATTTTCTGATCAACGCGCAAGGCGAAGATGTGGTTGCGGGTATCCGGACGCCGATGCACCTGAACGAGATGGCGACGCGGATGCCAAAGGTCTACAAGCAACTCGAAAAAGTCCGCCAACTGCTCGAAAAGCATTACCGCGACATGCAGGACATGGAGTTTACCGTCGAGGAAGGAACGCTGTATATGCTGCAAACGCGCGTGGGGAAGCGCACGCCAGCGGCTACATTTGAGATCGCGGTGGACATGGCGAAGGAAGGCCTCATCTCCAAGGAAGAGGCCATCGAGCGCATCAAGCCGGAGGACATTGACCGCCTGTTTTATCCCATTGTCGACCCGTCGACATCGAGACCTGATCTCGCCAAGCGGAAAGTGGCCTCCGGAATTAACGCAGTGCCCGGAGCCGCGGTGGGCAAGGCCGTGTTCAGCGCGGAAGAGGCCGAAGCCATGGTCCAAGGCGGGGAAAAGGTGATTCTCGTCCGTCGCGAAACGAGTCCCGAAGATGTTGGCGGCATGTTCGTCGCCCAGGGAATCCTCACGGCCACGGGAGGTAAGACGAGCCATGCGGCGGTCGTAGCGCGAGGATGGGGCAAGTGCTGCATCGTGGGATGCGAGCAACTCGACATTGACTATGGAACGAAGGTCGCCCATGCCAACGGGAAAACAATTCACCAGGGAGATTGGATTACACTCGACGGAAACGACGGCGTGGTCTACCTCGGTCAAGTTAAACTTTCCACTCCGGAATTGCCGGAGGCGTTCTCAACGCTGATGAGTTGGGCGGATTCCATCCGAAAACTCCATGTACGGACGAATGCCGATACCCCGCACGATGCGCTAAAAGCTCGCGAAATGGGCGCCGAGGGAATCGGCCTGGTCCGCACCGAACACATGTTCTTTAAGGATTTTGAACAGCCCGAGAAGAGCATCGAGAGGCAGCTCGCGATTCAGGAAATGATCATCGCCGATTCTCCCATGGCGAGAAAGAAAGCCCTCGACAAGCTCTTGCCGTACCAGCGGCGCGACTTCATCGGCATCTTCAAGGTCATGGACGGATTTCCTGTCACCATCCGTTTGATCGATCCTCCGCTTCACGAGTTCGTTCCTCACGAGCCCGAGAAGCAACGGGAACTCGCGGAGAAGATCGGCGTCGATGTCGAAGTGGTTGCGCGCCGAGTTGAACAATTGCATGAAGCCAATCCCATGCTAGGCCACCGCGGCTGCCGCCTTGCGATTACCTATCCAGAGATTCTTGAAATGCAAGTGCGGGCGATCATTGAGGCGGCAGTCGAATGCAAGAAGAACGGAATTAAAGTTATACCTGAGATTATGATTCCTCTCGTAATGGATCGAAAAGAGCTTCAGATACTCACGGACCGAACGAATCAAGTGGCGCAAGGAGTGATTCGGGAATCGAAAGTAAAACTTGAATACCTAGTTGGAACGATGATTGAAATTCCCCGCGCCGCATTGCTGGCGGACGAGATCGCCGAGGTTGCTGAATTCTTTTCCTTCGGGACAAACGACTTGACTCAAATGGGAATGGGGCTTTCCCGGGATGATGCCGGCCGGTTTCTGCCCGAATACGTGGACGAGAAGAAAGCCGGGATCTTTGCCGATGATCCGTTTCAGACCTTGGACATTCATGGCGTCGGTTTGCTCATCCGTTGGGCGATCGAGCGAGGGCGATCGGTTCGGCCAAAGTTGGAGATTGGAATCTGCGGCGAACACGGCGGAGATGCAGCCAGCGTCAAGTTCTGTCACGAAGTGCAGATGGACTACGTCAGCGCGTCGCCGTTCCGTGTTCCGATAGCGCGGCTCGCGGCGGCGCAGGCCGTGATCGAAGAGCGCGCGGCCAAGAAGTCCCGCGGCAAGAAGAGGGGCAAGAAATAACGCAGAGATGCCGCCTGGGAACGTCGTTCTCTCGAATGATGTTGTGGAAACCGCCAATCGGGAGATAGGCGTTCCCCCAAATACGATCTTTGGTTGGGGCAGACGATTCCCGAATTTAAGTAATACCCGAGATTTTTTCATTCCTGTCTTTGCGATTTATCTCGCGCATCGAAATCTTGTCCGTCGATAATTCTAAAGTATTTAGTTAGATTATTAGTTAAGCGGAAGTTCAAGAAACACTGGAAGCGTGATCGCCAAATTGAATCTCCAGCGAATTACGGATCACGAGCCGCAAATCAGGTCCCTACGTCGGCATTTTCAGGAAGAAGTACAATCCGAGGAAACCGAACACCGTGTCGGGCGCCCAGGCGGCCAGCAGCGGGGGCAGTTGCCCGACGGCGCCCATCGCTTCGGTGAGCGCCGATGCAGCCCAATAGACAATCGCGATTCCCACGCCCAGGGCCAAGCCGCCCGACGGCGCCGCGCGTTCCCACCAGAATCGAAAAGGGGATCGCGAGGAGAATAATGATTGGAGCGACCAGGGGGAAGGAAAGCTTCTTTTGCAATTGCACGGAAAGGCGCGCGACATCGAACCCGGCCTGGTGCAGATCGCCGATGTAGCGTTCAAGCTCCCACCAGGTCATCTGGTAGGACTGGCGGACTTCGCGATTGAAATAAGAGGGCGGCTCGTTCAGTTCTTTCAGGGCGTTGGCCAGAAAGGGCGTATAGCGAGTCAGCTGGCCGTGGTCGAAATCGCGAATCCATCCGGATTCGAGAATCCAGAGTCCCTGTTGACCGTCCCAGTGAGCGCGGGCGGCGTAAATGCGCCGGCGGATTTCAAAGGTGGCAGGATCCAGCTCGAAGACATTCAAGCCTCCGAACAATTCATGATCGGAATCGAAAAGCTCGTAGTTGTAGATCTTCGCGTTTTCACCAAAGATCCATTGCCGGCTGGGTTGGTAGTAAGTTTGCGCCGGGCGGCCCTTGATCTGGTTGCGGAGGGCGTCCTGGCGCTGATTGGCGTAGGGCAGGTACGTGTCGTCCAGCACCAGCAAGACTGGCCGCGAGAAAGATGCCGGCCAGCAGCAACGGCAGCGCAATGCGGTACAGACTGAGGCCGCTGGCCTTGAACGCGACGAGCTCGTTGTTCTTCGTCATCACTCCGAGGGTTACCAGCACGGCCACGAGCGCGGCGAGAGGCGCGAGTTGGTAGAACAGATAGCAGGCGAGATACACAAAATATAAGGTGACTTCGACGAGCCCGATGCGATGTTGCGCGATGTCGTCCAGCAATTCGAAAAATGTGAAAACCTCAAAGAGCAGGATGAATCCGATAGTCAGCAGCACGAAATAGTAGATAAAGCTGCGCAGTAGATACACATCCAGGAGTTGAGGAATCCCGGTCCGGCCTTTTTTCCTATTGAAAACCCTTGCCTCAGTGGAAGTGCTGTTCTGGGGCGCCTCAAGAATTTGTTTTTCTCGCGAGAAAATCTTCCAGACTCGCCAGCCGGCTACCCTTTCGAAGGCAGCGCCTGTCCGGCTGCTGCCCGGCATGCGCTCCAGCCGGGGCAGGAGAAACAGTCCCAGCGCCGCCGTAATCACGTTCGCCGACCAGATGCCCGCCCAGATCGGAATCATTCCCTGGCGCGCAAGTCCCGCGCCAATCGTAAACATCAGGTAGTAGCCGGTAATCAGAAGCAGCGTGATCAGAAAACCGGCGGCGCGGCCGCCACGCCGGGGGCGCGCACCGATTGGCATGGCCAGCAACGCAAACGAAATACAAGCGAAGGGAAAAGAAAGGCGCCGCTGAATTTCTACGCTCGCGTCGCGCTGGCTTTTGCGCTCTTGCCACAAGGCGCTCATGGTCCGGCCCGGAATTCCTGGCTCGGAAACGTGATCGCCTTCGGCCGATTTGATTTCCACGGGCAAGTCGCGTTCTCCAAAAGCGGAAAGGGAATAGTGTCCCGGATCATCGGATGAGAATTCGTGAACGCTTCCGTTACGCAGGTGCAACTCCAGCTTGCCCTCGCTGCGGTCGGCAATTACAATCGCTTCCTCCGCCAGACGTCAGGCGTGAGACGCCCTGTGTCCGTGCCGGCCAGGAAGACCCCCTTCCAACGTGTGGAGGCGGAGTCGATGTCGTTTACGTAGAGGACCATCCGGGGGAATCGTTCATCGAAGACGCGCGGGGCCACCTGATAGGAAGCCTGTCCGGCGCGCAAGCGGTCTTCGATGGTCCGGAAGGTGCGCACCGAAAGCGGACCGAGCCAGAGCGTCATGGCGAAAGTGATAGCAGTAGCGCCGACCGCCAGAATTCCGACCGGGACCAGCAAGCGTCGGCGGCCCATGCCGAGAGCGCTCATGGCGATCAGTTCGCTATCGGCCGACAATCGCCCGAGCGCGATGAGCACGCCGACCAGAACGCCGATCGGCAGCGTGAAGCTGAGAATGCCGGGAAATGTGGAAAGGAACAGGATACCGATGGTCGACCAGGACGCCGGGTGGCGCACCACCAGATCCATCAGGCGCACAAGTTGCGGCACGAAAAATACGAACGTGAATATGCCTAATCCCAGGAAGGCGTGGGAGAACACTTGGCGGCAAATGTACCGGTCAATTAAGCGCATCGCTTCGAAGCGCCATTCTAGCACGCCCGCGATGCGAAGGAGCGCGCCGCGCTCGTTCGCCCTGAGCTGCGAAGGGCAGCCCGCCGGAAAAAGAACGTGGGTAGTCTCGCGATGAACCGCGTCCACCTGATGATCTTGTGGCACATGCACCAGCCGCAGTATCGCGATCCTTCGACCGGGCGTTACGTGCTGCCGTGGACGCGCCTTCATGCGCTCAAGGACTACTGGGGCATGGTCCGCGTGATCGAGGAATTTCCCCGCGTGCATGCCACGTTCAATGTCGTGCCTTCGCTGGGAATGCAACTCGAGGAGTATGCCAGCGGAAAGTTTGACGAGCCGTGGTTTACGACCGCGTTTCGCCCGGCGGCGAACCTCACGCCGGAAGATAAATCTGAAATCCTGCAGCGCGCCTTCCAACTGAATTACGACAATCTTCTGGCGCGGTGGCCGCGATATATCGAACTCCACCAGTGGGTGAGCGCGCAAGGCAGCGAGCGCGCCTCCCAAACATTCGGGGAGCGCGATTGGCGCGATCTTCAAGTGCTCTCTCAACTTGCCTGGATGGATGAGGAATATCTCGCGAGCGATCCGGTGGTGTCGCGTCCTGGCCCGCAAGGGAGTCGATTACACGGAACAGGACAAGCAGCAGCTTCGCGAAAAACAGATCGAACTTCTCGGCCGCGTCCTGCCCGAATACCGGAAAGCGGCCACCGCGGGACAGATCGAAATTTCAGCGACGCCGTTTTATCACCCCATTCTTCCTTTGCTGTGTGACACCGACATCGCGCGCGTCTCGAATCCCGGGACCCCGTTGCCGGCTCCCGCGTTCCGCCATCCGGAAGACGCCCGCGAACAACTCGCGCGCGCGCGCCGCTACCACGAACGGGTTTTCGGGAAGGCGCCGGACGGGCTGTGGCCCTCGGAGGGATCCGTTTCCGATGAAGCGCTTTCGCTCGCGGCCGATCTGGGGTTCAAGTGGTTTGCCACGGATGAAGGCGTGCTTGGGGCGGACGCTGGGCGTCGGGATTCGGCCGCGATGGCGCCGGCGTGCCGGACAATGCGGACAAACTGTACTCGCCGCTGCGCGTTCGCGTGGGCGGCAGGGAAATGGTCGGATTCTTCCGCGACCATTATCTGTCGGACCTCGTTGGCTTCGTCTACAGCCGGATGGATACGAACACCGCCGCCGAGGATCTTTATCAGCGCATTCGCGCGATTGGCGAACGCGTCCAGATCGGGCGTCCACTGACCGTTTCGTTGATCCTGGACGGAGAAAATGCATGGGAATATTTCCGCGGCAACGGCCGCGAGTTCCTGCGGCAGTTTTACCGGCGAATCGACAACGATCCGGATATTCAGGCGCTGACGGCGAGCGAGGCCGCCGCAGCCGCCGGAGAAATCCCCCGAAACAACGGAATTTTTCCCGCGTCCTGGATTAGCGCCAATTTCGACGTGTGGATCGGCTCGGGCGAAGACGTGATGGCCTGGGACCATCTTCGCCGCGCGCGCGATTTTTACGCGCAGCAAGCGGACAATTCGGCCAAGGGGTTTCCGAAGGCGCCGACCGCCAGAGCAGCTCTCGGTATCGTATGAGGCTCTGCTCGCGGCGGAGGGAAGCGACTGGTGCTGGTGGTACGGGCCGGAACACAGCTCGGCGAACGACGCGGAGTTCGACGCATTTTACCGAAAACTATTGACCGAAGTGTATCGCTCTCTGGGCGCCGAAGCCCCGGACGTCCTGGCCGAGCCGATCAAGCGGCAGCCTGTGCCCGCGCTCGTGTTGCCGCCGGCCGCGTATCTCAACGTGAAAGTGGACGGGCGCGAATCGACGTACTTCGAATGGATGGGCGCCGGCCTGTATTCCGCCGACCGCCGCAGCAGCGCGATGCACGGCCGCTTGATGCTGCTGCACGAAATACGCTACGGGTTCGATGAGAAGCGGTTTCACCTGAGGGTGGACGTTTTTTCCGAGGCGCTGAAAGAGCTTCGCGACGCCGAATTCCGGATTACGTTTCGCGCCGAGCAGGAATTGCGCGTAGTGGTCCGCTTCGAGGGAGGCCGTGTGACCGGCTATCTGGTCGAGTCGCGCGATCTTTGTCTGCTAGGGCCAGATGACATCGTGAAAGTTGGCTTTGACCGCATACTGGAAGTGTCCGTCGCGAAGGAAATGCTCTTCCTCGGCAACCGAAAATCCATTTCGCTCGGGGTTGCGCTATGGGAAGGCGGCCTGCCCATGGATCTTCTTCCCGGAGAAGGAATGCTGGAAATCCAACTCGGCGAGGAAAATTACGCTTGGGACGTATAGTTCAAGTTTTTCTGCACACCGGCCCGCTGCGATCCACGAAAGTATTTGGAAAATACGTAAACTGATTGCCCTCATCTTTGATACTCACCTGAGTGGTTGAAAATCAGCGCAGGTGGTGGATTACAGCCACGCTGCGTGGATTGCGATTTGGAGTTCCTTCCTCGAATGTAAGCAAGTATATGATTGTAAAGGAGATGTGTCTCGATCCTTTCGATTCGACTTTGGCACACCCATTGCTACTTAAACAGCGTCAGATTGAGTAGGCGGGCAGGACGCAAGATGGTCGCAGCGACCGAGGTTCGATCGAGGAGGCAGGACAATGAGATATCTAAAGTACATGGTTATGATCGGACTCTTCATGTTCATGGCGGGAAGTGTTGCTCATGCCCAGGTTGCGGTTCAATTTGGCGTTGGCCCAGCGCTACGTTGGGCCGCCTCCAGATTGTCCTTACGGCTACTATGATTATGCGCCATATGCGTGCGCACCTTATGGCTACTACGGTCCGGATTATTTTGAGGGCGGGGTGTTTATCGGCGCAGGGCCGTGGTTCAATGGCTTTTACGGTGACGGTGATGGCGACGGCCGATGGGGTGGCTACGGCGGATGGGGTGGCTACGCGGATGGGGCGGCGGCGATGGTCGCGGGTTCTATGGCGGAAGGGGCGGCTACTACGGTCGGGGTGGATATCGCGGCGAAGGCGGATGGAATCGTGGTGGTGGATTCCGCGGGAACCAGGGATTCCACGGCGGCGGAGGATTCCATGGCGGTGGAGGCTTCCAGGGTGGCGGCTTCCGCGGCGGTAACGGGTTTCATGGTGGCGGTGGGTTCCACGGCGGCGGAGGCGGGTTCCATGGTGGCGGCGGAGGCGGCTTCCACGGCGGCGGTGGATGGGTTCCACGGTGGCGGAGGCGGGTTCCACGGTGGCGGTGGCGGCGGGTTCCACGGCGGCGGTGGTGGTGGTCTCACGGAGGAGGCCACAGGTAGCTGCTAGAGCATTCTTCTCACTCACTTGAACGGCTGGCAATCAAGATTGCCAGCCGTTTTTTTTCTTGCCTCTAGTCCGCCGCCCGGGAACGCCATTCTCCTGAATGGCGTTATGCAAACCGCCAATCGGGAGATTAGCGATCCCGTGTTTCAATGAGTATGGTTCAGGCCATGTGTGCGTTGAGAAATCCTGACTAGAATAATTTGATCGCAAGGGAGCGTGGCCGCATGCCCACAGGAATCATGGTGATGAGGCTCTGCGTGCGTACGCGAATCACGGCAAGGTCGGCGGAGTCTTCGTTGGCAACGAGGAGAAGATCGCCGCTCGGATCGAGCGCGCAAGGGCCGGGATGCCTGCCGGTTGGAATTTGAGGCAAGAGATGCCGCGTAGCCATTTCAATGGGCGTGACGTCGTTGGCGGCGGCGTCGGTGACATACACAAGGGAAGCGTCCGCCGTCATGGTTCCGTCGGTCGGCGCCGAGCCCAGGACCATCGACTCCGAAATTTCGGTCCTCCAGGTATCGACAATCTCCAGGCCGTGCGAGGTGGGAACATTGACGTAGAGTTCTCCACCGTCCGGCTTCAGCAACATTGCGGCCGGCGCGCCGGTCAACTGCAAATTCGCAACCAGCACATGCCGCTTTAGATCCACCGCGGAGACTTCGTTCGAGCCGGGAGCGGAAACAAACGCGACAGAACTGTCCGGCATGATTACCACTTGCTCCGGGTGGGAAGCGACACCAATCGTGGCCAGCGAAGCGAGTGTCTCGGCGTCGAAAATTTCCACGGTCGAGTCTTCGCGATTGGGCACGACGATCTGCTTGCCGTCGGGCGTCACTCGCGCGAGCCATGGATGCCTTCCGGTGCGCGCGCGTCCAACAATTTGTCCCGTCCTGCAATCGATGGCCACGAGCGTTGCCGATCCCGAAGCTGCCACGTAGGCGCGGTTTCCGTCCGGCGAAAAATCGAGCGCGAAGGGCGACAGGCCAACGGGAATGCGCGCCAAAACCTGGCCGGTGGACGAGTCGATGACGAATGCATACCCGCCCTCCGTTGAGACTCCCCAAACCTGATTGAATTTCGGGTGCGCCCGCAGGCCGGATGGAGAGGGACCGACCGCGATCGTGGCAATCTTGCTGACGCGAATCAGGTCGACGACGGAAACAGTGCCATCTCCCGCGTTGCCTACAAAAGCATAAAGGCGCAGGCCCGGCCGCAAAAACGAAGGGCGGCGCTCCCGTACGATTTCGACAGTGGCCGAGGCGACGATCAAAATCGCGGCGATCAATAAGCGGTAGTTGAGGCGGCGTGACATCGCGAACCAACGATATTGCCACAGAGACGCGGTGTCGCAGAGCGGAAACGACGAGTGGAAAGGCCGACAGGGCCCAGGGGAGCAATTCTTAATTTGGCGGAGGCGCTTCACGGCATCGAGCTGGCTTCCGCATAAACTGGTTCATTACGGGAGTTAAGGAGCAATACAAGCGCTAAAAGGGCGAAAATTAATGCAGCCTGGCACCCCCTCCAGGCATCAAAGGGCATATGACCTCTACGGTCCCGAACCCGAGTCTAAGGCCGCGCGAGATGTTCGCCGCCTGGGGGAGAATCCTAACGGGCAGGGTTCCCATGCTGTCGATTGAGATCACGCGGGAGTGTCCGCTTAGCTGTCCCGGATGCTATGCGTACGGAGAAACGCATCTGGGCGGCGGAATCACGCTAAGTGAACTGAACGACCTGCGCGGGGATAAGTTGGTGGAAGGCGTTTTGCGGCTTGTGCGCAAGCACAAGCCTCTTCACGTTTCTCTGGTCGGCGGGGAACCTATGGTCCGGCATCGCGAGCTGAGCCGAATTCTTCCGGTGTTGTCTCGGATGGAAGTGTTCACGCTCGTGGTGACGAGCGGCGTGATTCCCGTTCCGCCGGAGTGGATGAGCTTGCCCCGGGTCCGCGTGGCGATTTCAGTGGACGGGTTGCCGGAACACCACGACATCCGGCGGAAGCCGGCTACCTACGAGCGCATCCTCAAGAATATCGAAGGCCGCGAGGTCAACATCCACTGGGTGATCACGCGCCCGATGCTGGAGCGCGTGGGCTACCTGGAAGAATACGTGAATTTCTGGAGCGCGCGCGCCGAAACGAATCGCATCTGGGTGAGCGTCTATTCTCCTCAAATCGGAGAGCATAGCCCGGAAACTTTGACTCCGGAGAACCGTGAGGCGCTGGCCAGGGAATTGCCGTCTTTGGCTAAGCGGTATCCGAAGCTTCTCTTCAACGAAGGCCTTGCCAATGCATTTCTCCATCCGCCGAAGGATCCGGATGATTGCCTTTTTGCGAAGATGTCCGCCAATTATTCGGCCGATTTTGAAACGCGCGTCGAACCCTGCGTATTCGGCGGTACGCCAGATTGTTCCCAGTGTGGATGCGCCGCCAGCAGCGGCTTTCACTGGATCAGGGGAATCAAGGTGGCTGGCCCTGTGAAGGTCGATCATTTTATCGGCAGCTCAGTGAAGATCGGCCTCATGATGAACCGTCTTCGATCCCGCGCGGCTCGGCCTTCCCGATGGACTCGCATCGGACACTTCTCGAGACCCCAAAAACGACAAGTTGATCCAAATTCAACACTGAAGCGCTTGCGCGCGTAGTGGGTCAATTTGGTTCTGGATGAAAGAAACAGCTGCCCGCCCTAAAAACGGGCGGCCTCTGCAAAACCTATCACCAACTAATGGATGACGGTTTTGTAGCGGCCGTTCCGTCCCGCGTTTTTCGGGACGGAACGGGCACATTCACCGTCAAGCTTATCTCCTACTTATCTCCTACCCGTTGCGCGGATGTCATTGCTGCTAGAGCACGCATCCGATAGAATAGTGTGCTTATCACTCACCGAAGGGCACCTTAAGGCAACTGAAGGTTTACTGAGGGAATGGCTGACCCATTGATCGGCGCGGAACCCGCCTACGACGCAAGCGACGAATATCGTCCCGAACCTGAACCGATTCCAGAGCCGCCTGCCTGGCAGGATGGCAGCTTCCGCATTGGGATTCACACTTCGATCGCTGGAGACATCGCAGGGGCGCTCGATTCCGCCGCGAAGCTCGGCGCGAACGCGCTCCAGATTTTCTCCTCGAGCCCACGGATGTGGCCGCGCGGAGGCTCCCGCATTGCGGAGGCGGATGCGGCGAGATTCCGGGCCCGCCGCGCGGAGCTTGCCCTCGGACCGCTGGTGATTCACGACAACTACTTGATCAATCTCGCGTCTCCCGATCGAGTGATGCGCACGAGGTCGATTCAGGCGTTCCACGATGAGTTGGTTCGCGCGGTATCGCTGGGCGCGGATTTCCTCGTGGCGCATCCGGGTTCCGGCCTCGGGACCGACAAGGAGCAGGCCATCGCCGAAATCGCTCAAGGCATGCGGCATGCGGCGAAAGGAATGAAACTCGGCGGCCTGCGAATTCTCGTCGAAAATACGTCCGGAATGGGCTCGGCGGTGGGCGCACGGTTTGAAGAGATCAGAGCCATCCTGGATCAGACCGGGGACTTGCCGGTTGGGGTCTGCCTCGATACGGCGCACACGCTCGAAGCCGGGTACGACATCACTACCGACGAAGGGCTTGAGACGACGATTGCCGCGGTGGATCGCACGGTAGGGCTGGACCGAGTCTACGTGCTGCACGTGAATGATTCCAAAACTCCGCTTGGGTCTCGCGTCGACCGGCACGAACATATCGGGCGCGGGAAGATTGGCCTTGCGGCATTTGGCAGGATTCTGAATCATGCGCGTCTCGGTCCTGGTTTGCAGGGATTGCCGGGGCGCGCGTTCATTCTGGAGACTCCCATTGACCGGCCGGGGGACGATCGGCGCAACGTGCGCGCCTTGTGGGATCTGGTGGGCGTGAGCGTACGGCAGGCGCCGAAGGCGGAGAATGGGTTCTCGATGGTGAAGGCGAAGAAAAAAGCAAAATCATTAACACAGAGAACACAGAGGGCAGAGAAAAAGAAGAAAGTGAAAAGTGTAAAAACGAAAAAAACGAAACGCTGAGAAAATTACGGCACAATCCCGCACGCGGGATTGTGCAAATTGAGCGGAGGCTCGACAGGAACCGTGACGGAATACGATCCACAAGCAATCGAGAAAAAATGGCAGGCTCGATGGAACGCGGACCACGCCTTCGAGGCGGACGCCGATCCATCGAAGCCGAAATATTACGTGCTCGAAATGCTGCCGTATCCCTCGGGCACGCTGCACATGGGGCACATGCGCAATTACACCATTGGCGACGTGGTGGCGCGGTTCCGGCGCATGCAGGGATTCCACGTCATTCACCCGATGGGCTGGGACGCGTTCGGGTTGCCGGCGGAAAATGCCGCAATTCAGCGGGGCATCCACCCGCGCGAGTGGACGAACACAAACATTGCCTCGTTCAAGCGCGTGTTGCACAAGTTTGGATTCAGCTACGACTGGCGGCGCGAGATTTCCACCTGCGAGCCGGAATACTACCACTGGAATCAGTGGTTTTTCCTGCGGATGCTGGAAAAGGGAATCGCCTATCGCAAGCGCAGCCGCGTGAATTGGTGTCCGAAGTGCGCGACCGTGCTGGCGAACGAGCAAGTAATCGATGGGTGTTGCTGGCGGCACGAGGATACACCGGTCGAACCGAAAAACATCGAGCAGTGGTTTCTGCGCATCACGCAATATGCCGATGAACTGCTCGAAGCGCTCGCGCAACTGGAAGGCGGCTGGCCCGAACGCGTCCTGGCGATGCAGCGCAACTGGATCGGGAAATCGCGCGGCACGCGCGTGCGATTTGCGGTGGAGGGATTTCCGGACACGTCGATCGAAGTGTTTACGACGCGCGTCGACACGATCTATGGCGCGTCGGGGCTGATCCTCGCTCCGGAGCATCCCTTGCTGGCCACGCTGGTCGCGGGCGTTGAAGGCCACGCCGAGATCGAAGAAAACCTGCAGAGATTGCGCCGGCGGCTGACGCGCGCTGCCGACATCGCGACGGCGGAAAAGGAAGGATTTTTTACGGGCCGGTACGCTCGCAATCCATTCAACGGAGAAAAAATTCCCATCTGGGTGGGGAATTTCGTGCTGATGGAATACGGAACGGGCGCGGTGATGTGTGTTCCGGCGCACGACGAGCGCGATTTTGAATTTGCGACCAAGTACGGGTTGGCGATACCGATCGTGGTGCAGCCAAACGAAGGAAAGCCGCTGACGCCGGAAACGCTGAGCGCGGCATTCATCGAATACGGCAAGTCTCGTGAATTCGGGACCGTATTACGGGTCTCGCTTCGGAGCAAGCGATCGAGAAAATGACCGCGGAGGCCGAGGCGCGCGGGTTTGGCAAAGGCGAAATTATTTTTCGGCTGAAGGACTGGGGCATTTCGCGGCAGCGCTACTGGGGCACTCCGATTCCCGTGCTGTATTGCGAGAAGTGCGGGATGGTTCCCGTTCCCGACAAGGATTTGCCCGTGGTGCTTCCGCCGATGGCGAAATTTTCCGGACTGGGCGAGTCGCCGCTGGCGAGCGTGCCGGAATTCGTGAATGTGAAATGTCCGAAGTGCGGCGGCGCGGCACGGCGCGAAACAGACACGATGGATACGTTCATCGATTCATCGTGGTATTTCTACCGCTATGCCGACCCGCACAACGACAAGGCGGCGTTCGATCCGGCGCTGGTGCGCTACTGGCTGCCGGTCGATCAATATATCGGCGGAATCGTTCACGCGATTCTTCATTTACTGTACACGCGATTTTTCTGCAAGGTGATGCGCGACCTGGGCCTCGTGAATCACGATGAGCCGGTGAAGCGCCTCTTCACGCAAGGGCTCGTGCTCAAGGGCGGCACGGCGATGTCAAAGTCCAAAGGCAACGTCGTCGGCGCGGAAGACATGGCGGACAAGTACGGTTGCGATACCGGGCGCCTGTACACGCTGTTCGCGGCGCCTCCGGAGAAAGATCTGGAATGGAGCGAACAGGCGATCGAAGGATGCGCGCGTTTCCTGCAGCGCGTGTACCGGCTCGTGGCCAAGCATGCCGAACGGCTGAGGACGGTGCAAGCGGGAAGCGGGGCGGCGGCTTCGCTGGATTCGGCGACGCCGAAGGAAAAGGCTCTGCTGCGCAAGGCGCATCAAGTGCTGCGGCGCGTGACCCACGATTTCGAGACGCGCTGGCATTTCAATAGCGCCACGGCGCTGCTGATGGAGCTGGTCAACGAAATTCAGGCGCAGGAGCCGCTCGAAGAGGGAGTGCGCCCCGAAATCGCCAAAGAAGTGTTCGAGCTGCTGACGCTGATGCTCAATCCCATGGTGCCGCATCTCGCCGAAGAGCTATGGGAAACTCTCGGCCACACGCGGGATACGCTCGCGCATGCCGCGTGGCCCAAGTTCGTTCCGGAACTCGCGGCGGAAGACCAGGTGGAAATCGTGATGCAGTTGAACGGCCGAGTGAAAGGGAGAATGCTCGTCGAGGCAGGGCTCGATAAGGAGGCCCTGCAGAAGCGCGTTTTGAGCGATCCGAAAATCGCGCAACTTTTAGACGGCCAGCGCGTAGTAAAGGTTATCGTTGTGCCGGACAAACTTGTCAACTTGGTTGTGGGCTGACACGATGCAAGTTGCATTCTTCAAATTTTGAACCTGAGACGTGAAATTTAAGATGCAAAACATACTTGCGCGGAAGTGGATTGAGGAAAAAGTGATCCCAGAGAAATGCGCGAACGAAGGTTCGGCCCTATGAGGAAAGCCAGATGAGGAAAGAATGAGCGAGCGCGGCGGCATCGTGGTACTGGATTTCGGCGGGCAGTACACGCAATTGATCGCCCGGCGAATCCGCGAACAGCAGGTGTTCAGCGCGATCCTGCCTTGCACGGCGGGGATCGAGCAGATTCGCAAGTTTGAGCCTGTCGGGATCATCCTCTCCGGCGGACCGAATTCCGTGTATGACGCCGGCGCGCCGCCCTGCGACACTGGCATTTTGTCCATGGGGTTGCCGGTCCTGGGCATCTGCTATGGGCTGCAGTGGATGACGCATAACCTGGGCGGGCGCGTCGAGCGCGCGGATCGCAGGGAGTATGGCCGGACGGAACTGCTCGTGAAAGACGGTTCGGCGCTGTTCGCGGGCCTGCCGAAAAAGCTCCGCATCTGGAACAGCCACGGCGATCACGTGCGCGCGCTGCCCGCCGGTTTCCACGTGACCGGAGAAACGGGCAATGCCGTGTCCGCCGCCGAAGATCCGGCGCGGAAACTGTACGCCGTCCAATTTCACCCCGAAGTGCGCCACACCGATTGCGGCTCGGAAATCCTTCGCAATTTTATCTTCGATATTTGCCATGCGCAGCCGCTGTGGAGCGGCGCGGCTTTCATCGCCGAGACCGTGGAATCGATTCGCAAGCAAGTTGGAGATGGCCGGGCGATTTGCGCGTTGAGCGGCGGAGTGGATTCCGCCGTGGCCGCGGTAATCGTCCACCGCGCGATGGGAGACCGCCTCACGAATATTTTTGTGAACAACGGCCTCCTGCGGAAGGACGAATTCCGCGAGACGCTGGAATTGCTGCGAGACCGGATGGGCCTTCAGGTGATCGGCGTCGACGCGTCAGAACGTTTCCTCGCGCGTCTAAAAGGAGTAGTGGACCCGGAGGACAAGCGCAAGCGGATTGGCGCTGAATTTATCGCCGTGTTTGACGAACAGGCCCGCCAGTTGGCCATCGGCCCGGACCGTGCCGGGTTCCTGGTTCAGGGGACTCTCTACCCGGATGTCATCGAGTCCGTGGCCGTTCGAGGCCCCTCGCAGACCATCAAGACGCATCATAATGTAGGGGGGCTTCCGGAGGATCTGCCGTTTGCGTTGATCGAGCCGCTGCGCGAACTGTTCAAGGACGAAGTTCGGAGCATCGGCCGCGAACTCGGCCTCCCGGAAGAAATGCTTACCAAGCACCCGTTTCCCGGTCCAGGCCTTGCTGTGCGGCTCTTGGGCGAGGTGACGGAAGAGCGCCTCGCGCCGCTTCGGGAGGCGGATGCGATCGTGGTCGAAGAAATTCGCCGCGCCGGCCTCTACGAAAAAGTATGGCAGGCGTTCGCCGTCCTGCTTCCGGTTCGAAGCGTGGGAGTGATGGGCGATGAGAGAAGCTACGGGTTTACTGTTGCCGTCCGAGTCGTGGAATCGGAAGATGCGATGACGGCGGACTGGACACGCCTGCCGGCAGAAGTCCTGGAGCGTATTTCGACCAGAATCGTCAATGAAGTAAGCGGCATTAATCGTGTGGTGTACGACATCAGCTCGAAGCCGCCTAGCACGATTGAGTGGGAATAGAGAGAGAAGAGTTTAGATTTGAGATTTGAAATGGGATTGAATACAAGATTCAAAACAAGATGGCAGTGAGAGGAAAGAAGAGCGGGGCGAGTATGTTCCGGAATGAAACAGGGCTCGATAAGGATGGATTGGCTGCGGCCCGGGTGGTATTACTTTGGTCGTGAAAAGACCAGCGAAAGTAATGCCATCCGGGCCCGTAAGCCTGTATGCCAGAGAACGCCTATCCGACCCATCGAAAGGATCGGAGACCCGCCGGACTTAGCGGGTGGCCATCTTCTGAGCCATGTAAAGCAGAAGCCGACGGTCGCCTTCTTCAATGCGACCCATGAGCCTGCGAAACTTGTTCAGAAGACGGGCCTCTTTCCCGGCGCTGCCCCAAACGATATCGTCGGCGCTTTTGCGCTTCGGAAGGTTGGGAAGCTCGGGCGGTTCTTCTCCGTCATAGAAGAGTTGGTAAAGAGGGACTTCCAAGGCGCGAGCCATTTTCTCGAGTGTTTCAATGGCCGGAACGGTATGGCCATTTTCCACGCGCGAGATATAGCAGCGGAGCAGTCCGGTGCGCTTTTCGATGTCCCCTTGGGAAAGCTTTTTTTCTTCGCGCAAGGCGCGAAGCCGATCGCCGATAATCATGTCGGCATTGTTTCATAGAGTTATAATACCTGCAAGCACAAAAGTGGGACGATCTGGAATAATCCGAAACCGGGAAGCGATGGCAAACGTCACTAATTCAGAGACTTTCCGCGGGACCGAGGCTGCGAACGAGAAAGAGTCCTTGACGCCCGCGGAGCAGCAAAAAGCGCTCGTGCGCCGCGCGCAGGGTGGCGACGTGAGCGCGTACGAGGAATTGGTCAGGATACACCAGCATCGAGTACTAGCCGTTGTAGGCAACATCCTGCGGGGCAGCGAGGACGTGGAGGATGTGGCCCAGCAAGCGCTGGCAAAGGCTTACTTTTCCATCCGGCGCTTCGATCAGCGGTCGGCGTTCGGCACGTGGCTTTACAAGATTGCCGTCAACGAATGCTGGGATTATCTGAGAAAGAAGAAAGTGCGGCGCTTGGTGTACGAAGCGGACCTCAGCGAAGAACAGGTACGAAAATTGGAGTCGCTGCCGGAGCATGGCTACGGCGGGGCCCTGCATAGGGAAGACGCCGGGCGGCGGGTCGAGCAACGGCAATTGGTTGAGCGGCTGCTTGGGGAACTCGACGAGAAGGACCAACTCATGCTGGTCATGAAGGAAGTGGAGGGTTTCTCGGTAGAGGAAATCGGGGAGGTCTTGGAACTGAACGTCAACACGGTGAAGGTACGGCTATTTCGGGCGCGAGGCCGGCTCGTGGAAATGTACCGGAAGCGGATGCAAAAGCGTCCGGCTCCACGGGAAGGGCTCAGGCAGCGAAGGAGTGAAAAA
Organism: uncultured Acidobacteriota bacterium; assembly: GCA_963833595.1. Classification (GTDB taxonomy): domain Bacteria; phylum Acidobacteriota; class Terriglobia; order Acidiferrales; family UBA7541; genus Palsa-360. The sequence continues at coordinate 381,704 of CAWHYM010000023.1, forward strand.
GGTGCTTAACAAACCGAATATTCCGATAGGGTGCCGAAAGTTCGAATTGCGATTTGAGGACTACCTCGGCGGTACGCCGGACGCCGAACTGGAAGACCACCTGACCACCTGCGGGGATTGCCGCTCGGCCCTGGACGATTCGAGGCTGGCGGGCGATCTGCTCCGCGAAGCCTGGGAACCGGCCAGCGAACCGAGCCGGGCGTTCCTGGCGAATGTAATGGCAAGAATTCATCAGGAAGAAGCGCGGGCGAAGTCACCTGCGGCGTTCTGGGCTCCACTCGAATTTCTGGCTTCCCGTTTGTCTTTGACGGCAGCCGTGCTCTTGCTCGCCCTTTCGGTCTATCTAGTGGAATTTGCTCCGCACCGAAGCGTTCCGCTGGGCTCGATTCGCACCGAACTGAGCGCCGGCGATTTCCCGCAGCCACCTTCGGATCCAGTTAGTAACGAAGAAGTGCTGCAATCCCTGGCTGAGAGGAACAATGGACGCTAACAAAGGCAGCCGCAAGGCATTCCTGCTCGTTTTTGTTCTCTTCGTCCTGGGAATCGCGCTAGGCAGCGTGGGCACGTACCTGGTGACCCTGCGGGTCCAAGCCGCGCGACCCCAGGCCACTCTGGGCCACAATCCTGGCCATACGATGGCGATGTTTACCCGCGATTTGAACCTGAACTCGGACCAGCAAAACCAAATCCAGGCCATCCTGAACGACACGCGCGCCCGATACGCGGAGCTGCACGAAAAACTCGATCCCGAATACGAACAGGTCCGCCATGAGGGCCGGGAACGTATTCGTCAGGTTCTAACACCGGAGCAGCGGCCGAAATTCGAAGACTTACTGCGCCAGATGGACCAGGACCGGCGCCAGCGGCAGTCCGTGGAAGGTCACGACTAGATCCTGGCCATTGGGTCTTCTATTTCGGAGAAAAATCAAAAAAATGCCGCGGCTCCTTGAAATCCTCAAAGGTCTTTGGCTGCGGTCGATGATGCACCGTGCGCTGCTGGTTGCCCCTCCGGTGGCGCTGTTCCTATGGGTGGGATACGTTACTGTGGGCGCGCGCACGACCACTCAATATTTCACCGCCAAGGTCGAACACGGCGACATTTCCCAGGTTGTGGAGGCTACGGGAACGATCAATCCGGTCAACACAGTGCCGGTGGGTTCGGTGGTTTCCGGGAACGTCGTTTCCGTCAGCGTGGACTTCAATTCACAAGTGAAGAAGGGCGATATCCTCGCGCAAATCGATCCCGTCCCGTTCCAGGTCGCGCTTGAGCAGGCCCAAGCGTCGTACCAGAATTCAGTAGCGAACGTGGCAAATCTGGAGGCGCAGATCGAGACGGCCCGCGCCAATGTGGCGACGATGAGGGCCAATGTTGCCAAGGCGCATGCGACAACCATTGATATGGAAACGCAGCAGCGGCGCACAAAGGTGCTGGCGGAGCAGGGTGTACTGTCTGCCCAGCAGAATGACGATGCACAGGCCAACTATGACGCATCCGTGGCCGCTGAGAACGCTACCTTAGCGCAGGAGAAGCAAGCAGAAGCGCAACTGAGGGCTACGATTGCCCAGCGAGACCAAGCCAAGGCGCAGGTCCTCATCCAAAAAGCCTCGGTGGATTCCGCTAAATTGCAGCTGAGTTATTGCACGATTAAAGCGCCCATCGATGGCACGGTGATCAACCGCACCGTGAATGTGGGCCAGCCGGTGGCGGCCAGCCTGCAGGCTCCCAACCTTTTTAGCATTGGGCAGGATTTGAAACACATGCTCGTGTATTCCAACACCGATGAGGCCGACGTGGGCCGGATCAAGGTTGGGAAGCAGGCGACTTTCCGAGTGGATTCGTTTCCACGGGAAATCTTTAATGGAACTGTGTCCCAGGTGCGCATGAACGCCACGACGATTCAAAACGTGGTGACCTACAACACGATGGTCGCATTCGATAATCTCGACTTGAAGCTCTTTCCTGGGATGACCGCGTACATATCGATTCCAGTCGCGGAAGCCAAGAACGTTGTCAAAATTCCCAACGGCGCTTTGCGGTTCAAGCCGGATTTAACGGACAGCGAGCGCACAGCCCTTTATGCAAAGTACGGCATACAGGACAACGCACGCGCGACAGCCGCTGGACGCATCGCGGCTGCGGCAAGAGAAGGCGCGCCCGCAGGCAGCTCAGGTGCTGCCGCGACAGCGAGTGGATCCTCCACCGGCGGAAACGGTAAGCGGCAAGACTCCGGGATCGTTTGGAAGCTGCTTCCCGACAAGACACTGGAACCCGTGCAAGTCACTCTTGGCGTGACGGACTTCACGTTCACAGCGCTCGTCAGCGGCAAATTGAATCCTGGAGACGATCTGGTCATTGGCCAATCCTCGAGCAAGTCTTCGGCTTCGCAGGCGCAGGTGCGCAATCCGGTGAGCGGAGCCGGCGGCGCTCCTGGCGTACCGCGCAGGTTCTAGTCTGGGTTAAAAGACTCTCCGATGGCCGATCCAATCACAATCGCATCTGAACCGAAGGAAACTGGGGCGGGCAGCAAACCGGTCATTCGTCTCGAAAGCGTTTTCAAGACATATGATCTGGGAGAAATTCAAGTTCAGGCTCTCCGCGGAGTTTCGCTGGACGTGAGCGAAGGTGAATTCGTGGCAGTCATGGGGCCGTCGGGCTCCGGCAAATCGACCATCATGAATATTTTGGGATGCCTGGACCGCCCCACCAAAGGGCGCTACTTTTTGGACGGCGTGGACGTTTCGGGGATGACGAAAACGGAGCTAGCGCGAATTCGGAACCGGAAACTGGGATTTGTGTTCCAGCAATTCAATCTACTGTCGCGGACTTCGGCCCTCGAGAATGTGGAATTGCCCGCGGTCTATGCAGGCATCAGTGCCGAGGAACGAACCAAGCGGGCCATGGATGCGCTCACCCGAGTAGGACTCGCCGATCGCGCCGGGCATCACCCTTCGCAACTTTCCGGCGGACAGCAGCAACGCGTGGCCATTGCCCGCGGACTGGTGAACCGGCCGTCGATTTTGCTTGCCGACGAACCGACGGGCAACCTCGACAGCCGGACGTCGGTCGAGATCATGGATATTCTCCAGACGCTGAATAACGAACAGGGACTTACGATCATCCTGGTGACGCACGAGCCCGACATCGCGCAATTCGCCAAACGCACCCTGCTCTTTCGTGACGGCAAACTGGTCGGGGACAGCGTTGTACAGGATCGGCTCGTGGCGCGAGAAGTGTTAAAATCGCTTCCCACGGCCGAGCAGCAAGCCGCCGAGGATGCGGAAGAGGAGAACCAAAGACTGGCAAAGGCCGATACGACTGCTTGATTTTTGCGGCCGCCTGAATCGCACATGGACTTCATGAACACGTTTCGGCTCGCTTTGCGGGCGCTGGCGCGCAATAAGATGCGCTCGGCGCTGACGATGCTCGGCATCATTATCGGAGTAGGCGCCGTGATCGCCGTCGTGAGCATCGGCCAGGGCGCGCAATACCTGGTCCAGCAGGGCATTCAAGCCATGGGAACCAACGCCGTCTTCATCTCGGCGGGAAGCAATCGGGCGGGCGGCGTGCGGCAGGGATACGGCGGCGTGAAGACCCTCACGGTGGACGATATGAACGCCATCCTGAAGGAAATTCCGCTCATTCAGCAGGCCGCGCCGGCGCTAAGCAGTCGCCAGCAAGTGGTGTACGGTAACCAGAACTGGAACACAATCATCACCGGCACGACGCCAAACTATTTCGAGATTCGAACCTGGCCCGTGCAAGCCGGATCGGCGTTTAGCGATGAAGAAGTGGACATCGCGGCGAATGTCTGCGTGCTGGGCACTACGGTCGAAAAAATTCTATTCGTTGACGAAAACCCGATTGGAAAGGAGATTCGCATAGGAAACCTTCCGTTCCGCGTGGACGGCGTGCTCGAGTCGAAAGGGCAGAATGTGACGGGGCAGGATCAGGACGACGTGATCTTTGCGCCTTACACCACCGTGCAACGCAAAATTTCCGGGATCACGTGGCTCCAGTTCATTGCCGCGTCGGCCGTTTCGCAGGAGGCGTCCGTGGCGGCGGTCGCTCCCATTACCAGCCTGCTGCGCGAGCGGCACCGCATCCGTAGCGGCGACGATCCTGACTTCCTGATCCGCACGCAAGCGGATATCGCCGATCTGCAGAATCAAACGCAGTCGACGATGACCTACTTGCTCGGGGGGATTGCTTCGGTTTCTCTGCTGGTCGGCGGGATCGGGATCATGAACATCATGCTTGTGTCGGTCACGGAACGGACGCGGGAAATAGGCGTTCGGATGGCCGTCGGGGCCACCGAAGACGACGTGCGGCAGCAATTTCTTGTGGAAGCGGTAACGCTCAGCATGATGGGCGGATTTATCGGAATTATATTTGGACTCGTGGGGTCGGCGCTGATCAGCAATTTGTTGTCGTGGCCAACGCTCATCTCCGGCAAGGCGATCATCGCCGCGGTAATTTTTTCCGCCGCGGTGGGAATCTTCTTCGGCTACTATCCCGCTCACAAAGCCGCACAGCTCGATCCGATCGAAGCGTTGCGGTATGAGTAGCACAGGCTTCAGCCTGTGGTTTTTTCGCGCATTTATACAGCATTGAAACCCCACAGGCTGAAGCCTGTGCTACTTCAGAACGGAATATCTTCGTCGGTGACTTCCGGGCCCGCCTGTTCGTGCTCCGCTGGCGCGGGAGCAGTGGCTTCGGCATCGAAGTCCGCAGAACCAGCAGCCGCTGAACTGCTGCGGTAGCGCCGCTCCGGTCGAATCCGACGCGAGCCGAGCATCCGGAAATTCGTGGCTACGATTTCGAAGCTGGTCCGCTTTTGATTTTCCTTGTCGGTCCACTCACGCGACTGAATGCGACCTTCGAGATAAATCTGTGGGCCCTTTTTCAGGTATTGCTGGGCAATTTCCGCTTGTCTTGCCCCAAACGACAATCTTGTGCCATTCGGTGCGCTTTTGGCGCTCGCCGCTGCGGTCCTTGAAGGTTTCATCGGTGGCGAGTGAAAAGTTGCAGACGGCCTGGCCAGCGCCTGTGTATCGAGTTTCCGGATCGCGGCCCAAACGTCCCACCAAAATTACTTTATTGACGGACATATTTTTTCTCCAATTGACTGAGGAAGATAACACGGCCATGAGCGGCGCGCAAATTGTGGCGATCGTTACCAGAATTCGTAGAGGCGAAGGATCTCGTTACGGCTGCAGGGCGTTCTCCGCGTCCTCTGTGTTGAAAATGTTTTGCAGGAAAAAGCTCAACACAGAGGACACGGAGAGAACACAGAGGTCACAGAGAAAGAAGGAAAGAGTAATGGAATACCTGAATGGAAAGTTCCTTCACGAATCACCACTCACGAATCACGAATCACAATTTACGCCCGCTCAGCCCGCCGTCGCGCCCATTTCGCGCAACTTGGCGGCGGCGCGCTTGGCTTCGTCGGTGCCCGGGTACAGGCGGACTACAGCGCGCAGTTCGCGAACGGCTGAGGCCTTCTGGCCGAGTTCCGCCAGGCAAAAGCCCTTTCTCATTCGCGCCGAAGCCGTCTTGAAGCTCTTGGGAAAGTTTTCGATCACTTTGTTGTAAGAGTCCAGCGCCAACTGAAACTGGTTTTGCATGAAGGCGATTTCGCCAAGATAGAATTGCGCGTTGGAAGCCAGGTCGGTGTCGCCGTAATACTTCATGTAGTCCTGAAATTCCTGCGTGGCGAGATCGTAATGCTTGCCGTTGATGTCCCGCAGGGCGTTTGAATACAACACATCCGCGGATGCGGGAGGGCCAGAGGCAGATGCGGAGGGGCCTCCGGGCGCGATCGTCGGCATTGGCCCGCCCGATCCGCTCATTGCCGTGGGAGGAGCCGATCCTGGCGCCGGCGAGGCCAATTTCGAATCCACATTTTGCAATGTGTTCTGGACGTCGGTAAGTTTCTGATCGAGTTTGCCCAGCCGCGCTTGCAGGTCGGCCACGTTATCCGAGAGGCCTTGCACCTGCGTGCCCATCGTGTCCAGGCGCGCGCCGGAAGCCGCCGAGAAGTCCTGCGTGGTCTTCTGGACCGCGGCCATGGAGGTATTGAGCTTATTGACGGCGTCCAGCGACTGCTCGATGAGCGTGCGTTGCACGGCGGCATTTTGCGTGATCTCGGTCTGCATGTTCTGCTGGCCCTGAATCAGCTGGGTCACGCCGGTCTGGAGTTCAATGATCTCGCGCGCAACGGCGCCGGCCGGCGCGGGTCCGAACAAGGTGCCGCCAAGAGCTCCGGCGAGCATCGCGGCGCCAAAAAATAGAATCCATCGAATACGCAAGGTGTTCCTCCTCCGAGGGGGGACTCCTCGTTCTGAATTGTGCTTCCGGGGCTTGCCGGCCACAATGTGCGGCCAGCAAGCCCCGGAGGTTGATTTCAGCTACTTCCCCAGTACGATGTGCGCCCGGCGATTCTGCTGCCAGCACTCTTCGGTGGAAGCAGTGCAGAACGGGCGTTCCTTGCCGTAGCTGACCGTTTCCATCCGGTCAGCCGAGATTCCCAGCGAAACCAGGAATTGCTTCGCCGCTGCGGCGCGCCGGTCCCCAAGAGCCAGATTGTACTCCGTGGAACCGCGTTCGTCGCAATGGCCTTCGATGACGACTTTCACTTGCGGATACGAGCGCAAGAACTGAGCGGTCTGCGAGAGGGCGTCGCGAGCGTCAGTGCGCACATCCGCTTTGTCATAGTCGAAGAAAGCGTCTTTCACTTCCTTGTCGAACAGCTCCTGCAGCGTGGGCTCGGCGGCCTTCGGCGGCGGAGGTGGAGCGCTGACGGTGATGTGCACGTTGGCGTCGGCCGAACCGCCCGGTCCGGTGGCGGTCATCGTGTAGGTGATCGAATCCTGCGGAGTCACGCGCTGAGTTCCTTCCGCGGAAACATTGCCGATTCCCGGCGAGAGGCTCAGAGTGGTCGCATTGGTCGAGGACCAGGTCAATGTGACCGACTCGCCTCTCTGAATGATAGTTGGAAGATGCCTGCAGATTCACCGTCGGCTAGCCGGCGGCGCTGCTGGCAGGCGGTGGAGGTGGTGGTGGCGCTTGGGGCGCAGGCTTCTTACAAGCCGCGCTCAGAGCGAGGATCGCGAGCAAAGTACCGAACAGGATCCTGGTGTGCGTACGTGTCCGCATCTTTCTTCTTCTTCCTCCTTTGACAATTTACGTGAGCTTCAGTAGTGAGTGCAAATACGAACTTGAATCGTCCGACCTCTGATGATCCGAACCCGCCGTCTTTGCCTGGGAACGCCTCATTTGGGCGACCAGTTCGGAGATTCATTCTGTCCCTGTTTGGTTAGCTGGCGAGCCTGCGGTTCCATCGGCAAGCATGGACCAAATTTGCCGCGTTCCCGTTCGCGTGGATTCGAACACGAGATGACGCCCATCGGGCGCCCAGCTGGGCCGTTCGTTGCGGCCGACATCGCGCGTCAATTCGACGAGTTGGTGCGTGACAATTTCCATCACATAAAGATCGTAATTTCCGTTCGGGCGCCGCCAACTGAATGCCAGCAACTGGCCGTTGGGGGACCACGCCGGATCGATGACGTAGCCCATGTCGGGCAGATCCACTTTGGCCTGGCTCGATCCGTCCGCGTTCATGGTGTAGAGCTGCGGGATGCCGCCGCGGTCGCTGACGAAGGCGACTTGCTGGCCCGTCTTCGGATTCCAGGACGGAGACGTATTCGCCCCGTTCGAATAGGTTAGGCGCTTGGGGCGCTGGCCCGATGCATCCGTGATGAATAGCTCCGGATTGCCGAGCATGCTGGACATGAACATGAGCTGCGATCCGTCGGGCGACCAGGAGGGTGACGAATTTGTGCCCCGGAAGCGCGGCCAGGAAATCAGGTGGTTGGTCAGCGTCGAATAGACGCAGATCTGCGCCGTCAGAACGCTGCTGCTGCCCGGCTGCGCGTAACAGGTGAACGCAATGCGCGTAGCGTCGGGCGACCAGCGCGGTGTGAGGGCGATGGTGTGGAGCTGCGTCAGCTGATGCTGATTTTCGCCGTCGTAATCCATCGCCCAGATTTCCTTGTTGCCGCTTCGATTGCTTACAAAGGCGATCTGCGTGCGGCGATGCCCGGCAATCCGCCGGAAAGTTTTCCTATGATTTCATCGGCAAACTGGTGCGCGAAGGTGCGGACCTGCGCTTCGGTGGCCTCTCCGCGATACACTTTTCCGATCACCGGCGGCAGGGAAGCGTCCCGGACATCGTTCAGCCAGGCTTGAATCTCGACGTTGTTGCCGTTGACGGAGAAGTTGCCGAAGGCGAGCAGTTGCGCCGATGCGGGCGCGCCGGACCATGCCTTGTAGTCGACTTCGGCGGGCGTGCCGGGCGTCTGCAAAGGGTTGTAACTCTTGCTGACCAAGTTCGAGGATGCCGCTGTAATCCAGGTCCGACCGCACGCACGTCGCTGAAGAGTGCGGCCAGAGGCTGGGAAGGCGTGTCCTTGGACGCAAAATCCGCCACGCCGACCCGCGCCTTTGGAAACGCCAAGCCCCGTGCCGGTCTTAAACCAATCCTGCGCCGACGCCGGCGCGGCGCAAAAAAAGGATATGGAACCACAGAGGAACACGGATAAACACAGATACAGATTCAGATGGGAGAGTATTCTTGGTGATCGTTTGCGAGACGGCTGAATCGCGCTATCTTCTTCCATGGCCGTATTGTGAGCTTTCCAATCATTCCATCATCCCCATAGTTTCTAACGGCGGAAGTCGAACCAGAACTCGACGGTTACGCTGTTCCCCGGATAATTCGACGGTAGCGCTGACATCGGGCTCGAACTCAAAATCGCTCGCAACGCCGAGTTGTCTACCGAACGGTTGCCGCTCGATTGCAGCATCTGAACGTTGGTGACCGTTCCGTCCCGCATGACCTGAAACGAAAAACTCGCTCTCGGCGTCCAGCGCACGGTTGGGTCCACCGTGGACTGCAGCCAATTGCTGCTGATCCGGTTTCGCACCGCATCCACATAGGAAGGAAATCTTCCCGCGAAATCGCCGCCCCCGGGTCCGCTGAACCCCATGCCGCCTTGCGTCGGTCCATTCATCGCGAACGACGAGTAAGGAAGCGCCGGGGAGCCTCCCTGGCCGTAGGGAACGGCGTTGGTCGGCGGTGGAGTTTTGTCCTCGAACACCTTGGACGGGCGAGTGATGTAGTGGGGGGCCTTTTCCTTTGCGAATTCCGGGATCTTTTTTACGTCGGTCTCGATTTCCTTGGGTTTGGGCTGCGGCTCGGCCTTGTAGAGACCTTTGCTTGTGTCCACAGTCTGGCTCGTGGTTACGGCGTCGGGGCGGGGCAGCATAATTCCCGGGAGCTTCGCAACGAGTCCCACGGAAACAGAACCGTCACCTCCGGCGCTTCCCCACATATCGCCGCGATGCGAGTAGATTGTGGAAACCGTCAGCGAACCGAACAGGAGCCCGTGAAAGACGACAGACCAGATGAAGGGCTTCTTCAGGCTTACGGCGCCGGGATGGTGTGGGGAATAAGACATAAGTCTCAATGAGGAGCTTCGTCGAGAGGCTCCGTCACGACACTGATATTTTGGATGCCGGATTGGCGCATCGTGTCTACCACGAGAGCGAAAGCGCCGAATGGAACCGTCTTATCGCACCGCAGATAGACTGCGTCTCCCTGCGGATTGTGCATTTGGGCGTGGACCTTGTCGCCCAGTTCGTGGATGTTGACGGCATCGTCGCCGATATAGATGCGTTGCGCGCGATCGATCGAAACGACGACGCGCGATTCGGAAATTTCCTTGACGGTCTTGGTCTTCGGCACGTCCACTTCGATGCCGGACTGCAAGATCGGCGCCGTAATCATGAAAATCACGAGGAGCACGAGCATGACGTCCACGAAGGGGACAATGTTGATCTCCGAAAGAGAAGTCCCGGTTTGGCGAGCTAATTGTGGCATCTTCGTTTTCTTTCCGACAGCGTTTTGCGCGGCCGTGTTACGCCGATAAATTCAAAAAAGAAAAAACCTTTACCAAAGAGAACACGGAGGTCACAGAGACAGAATATCTATTTCAGTCTGGAAATGTTTCCTCATCTTTTATTCTCTGTGTACTCCGTGTTAAAGAGTGCTAAAGCATTTCGCTTTCGCGTTCCGCCTCTTCGGCATTTCAGCCGCGGTGGCCCGGATATAGTTTTTCGACGACGGCCGTAACCTCCAACGCGAAACTATCCATCCGCGAACTGAGGTCCCTGATATTGTGCAAAAAGTGGTTATAGGCGATCACGGCGGGAACGGCGGTGAAGAGCCCCGCAGCGGTCGTGATCAACGCCTCGGCGATGCCGGGGGCAACTGCCCGAAGGCTCGCCGCCCCGGCAGTGCCCAAACCTGTGAACGCGTCCATGACGCCCCACACGGTGCCAAATAGTCCGATGAAGGGCGTGACCGATCCCGTCGTGGCCAGCCACGGCATATAGCTTTCCACCTTGCGGACTTCATCGCCGGCGGCCAATTGCATGGTCACGGTCACCGCGTTGAGGCTGGTGATTTTTCCGGGCGGGTTTCCGGTGCGGACCTGGCTTTCGATCTCGTGGAAACCGGCGCTGTAGACGGATTCGAGTGGAGAACCGCCTCCGCCCATCTGCCTCGGATCGGGAAGAGTTCTGTTCGCGCGGAAGATGCGAAGGAACAGGGAAGTCTGGCGTTTGATGCGCGAAAACATTAATAATTTTTGAAAAATAAGCGCCCAGGAAAAAAGAGAAAACGCCAAAAGCATCCCAAGAACAATGCGAGCAACCCAACCTGTTTGCTCGATCAGCGTGTCAAGTTGGCCGGCGAACAGCAAAAACGCGGTTAGCGGAATGGTCTCCCCCTCAGAAAGCCGGTCGATGGCCCCTACGGGCAACCTAGCACACGCTCAAAACGCGGTCAAACGATAACAGGCGCGAAGGTGCTTGATTGTGCCTTGTTAGTACAATACATCGTAATACGATGTATTGTGGGCGATGTGCGTTGTATGGGTATTGCGTAAAGCTCGGCGGTGCGCCGTTCGCGTGCGCCTCGCGCGGCATTCCGCGGCGATAATTTCTGTCGCAGGAGGAGAAAAACTTAACACAGAGAACGCAGAGAAAGGAGGAGACGCCGTTCTGATGTGGCGCCCGGCCGCGATTCTGGGATGATATTGATTCTCTGCCTCACCGGTTTTCTCGTCTTTCTCTGTGTTCTCTGTGTTAAAGGGTTTGGTGTTCGGCACTCGGCCCTTACAATCGCCATGAAATCGGTGTGATATCATTTAGCGGGGGCCGATGCCGCAACAATTCGATATTCGTCTCGACACTCTGACCGGCGCGAATGCCAATTCGCCCGAACGCGCCGTTGCGCTTTCCGCTGGCGCGCCCGGCGGCAATACTTTCTATCTGGAAACGTTCGGCTGCCAGATGAACGTCCACGATTCCGAGAAAGTGGCCGGAGTTCTCCTCGGCCGCGGATACCAGCAAGTGGATACGATCGACGCGGCAAGGCTGGTCCTCTATAACACCTGCAGCATTCGCGAGAAGGCCGCCCAAAAAATTTATTCGCGCCTCGGGGCTTACCGGAAATATCCCGGCGAAGAAAAAATTATCGGCGTGCTGGGCTGCGTCGCGCAGCAGGAGGGGGAAGAGATCTTCGAGCGCTCTCCCTGGGTTCGCCTGGTGTGCGGCTCGGCGAGTTACAGCAAACTGCCCGATCTGATCGCGGAACTGGAAGCCGGAAACCGCCGCGTCATGGGCCTGGATACCGACACCGATGCGACATTTGAAACGGAAATTACGCGGCGCGACAATCCATTTCGCGCGTATCTGACGATCATCGAGGGCTGCGATAAGGCGTGCTCCTATTGCGTCGTGCCCTTCACGCGGGGGCCGGAGCGCAGCCGCGCGAGCGCGTCAGTGTTGGAAGAGGTGCGCAGACTGGTTGACTCAGGCTACTCGGAAATCCAGCTCCTCGGGCAAACCGTGAATTCCTATCTTGACCCGTCAGCAAAACGAATGTCTTTCGCGGAGCTTCTGGTGGCCGTGGCGGCGGTTCCGGGAATTCGGCGCGTTCGTTTCACGACTTCGCACCCACGGGACTTCGGGCGCGACATTGTCGAGGCAATCGATGCGGTGCCGGAATTGTGCGACCATGTCCATCTGCCCGTGCAGTCGGGATCGACGCGCATCTTGCGGGCGATGCTGCGTACCTACACGCGCGAGGAATATCTCGAAAAGATCGCGATGATTCGTGAAGCGCGCCGGCCGATCAGCGTGACGTCGGACATCATTGTGGGCTTCCCTGGGGAAACCGAAGAGGATCTCGAAGAAACACTTTCCTTGCTCGACGCCGCGCAATATGACGGAGTGTTCGCGTTCCAGTATTCGCCGCGGCCGAACACGACGGCGCAGCACATGCCCGACGCCATTTCCGAGGAAGAGAAGGGCCGCCGCCTCGCGCGCGTGATGGATTATCAGCGCGAAATTCAGCGTGCGCGAAACGAGGCGCATGTTGGCAAGACACTCGAAGTGCTGGTGGACAACGCTTCCCGGCGTCCCGGCCATTGGTCAGGTCGTTGTTCAAACAACCAGGTTCTAAATTTCACTTCGCCGTGGGAGAACCTTCTGGGAGAATACGTGCAGGTGAGAGTATCGAGCGCCGGCCCGATCAGCCTTGTCGGCGAGCACGTGGTCTGAGTTTTTAGTAGGACAGCCACTCTTGGCTGTCCGCTTTTGCCCTGCAGGGATCGTGCGGGACGGATGGGACAGCCAAGAGTGGCTGTCCTACTAAACAAATTGACCCACTAGCTGTAGTCCGTGTCCGGGGAGGATTCGATGGAAGTCGAAATGAAGATCCGCGGACTGATGATGGACCCCGTAACGAACATGCCTATTGTGGTGCTCAAGGATGCGCAGGGCACCGCGGTCCTGCCGATCTGGGTGGGAATCTACGAAGCCAACGCCATCGCGCTCGAAATCGAAAAAGTGCAGACTCCGCGCCCCATGACGCACGACCTGCTGCGCAACGTGTTCCTGGGCCTCGATGTGCGCGTGCAAAAAGTCGTCGTCAACGACCTGAAGGACGACACGTTTTACGCGCTGATCTGGGTGGAGCGCAACGGCGAAATCTTTTCCATCGATTCGCGCCCGAGCGACGCCCTGGCGCTGGCCCTGCGCGTCGATTGCCCCATTTTCGTGGAAGACGAAGTCCTGAAAAGTTCTAAAATTTCCAGCGCCATCTCCGAAAAATCCACCAGCGAAGAACTCCGCAAGTGGCTCGAAGGCCTCTCCGACGAAGACCTCGGCCGATACAAGATGTAACGACCGGCTCGCGTGTCGGGATTCAGTTTTGCGCCTTTCGCGAGAATATCCGCCAAACAGTAAGCGATACTTTGACGCGAGTCGGCGCCCACCGATCGGACCGGTGATTTAGAACCGTTGGCAGTGCGGCAGCTGCCGAATGGCAACGATTCGTCCAGAACGTCGTTATTTCTTCCACGCAAACGTGTTTATCGAAGGGATCGGACGAACCTAGGTTAGGCAGGGTCCTGGCCGCGTTCCTAACTCCCGACGATCCGGTTCTCAGGGGACTGTTCCGGCCAAGTGTAATACTTTTGTAATGTGCCTGCGGTCACTGCGAAGATCTCGCCTGAGAGCTATTCTTCATGGCAATTATATGGAAACTCATCCAAAGGGAAGTCACGCTCGCATTCTGCTGAGTTCGGTCTTCGGGCCTTACGCGCAAGACGACGAATTCGGCAGCCGATCCATCAATCCGATGGAGCTGTATCACAATCAGGTTACCCGCGCGCAAGGCAGTTTCTCGCTGCGGATGTTCCATCGTTCCTGGGGCATCATGATGATTCAGGAAAATATTTCGGCGCCTTGCACCGTGCTGGATTTTCCCACGCGAGAAGCCTTTGCTCGTGAAGTAACGGCGAACCACTACGACATCGTTGGCATCACCTCGATCATCGTGAACGTCGGCAAGGTCCGGGAGATGTGCCGGATGGTGCGACAACTATCCCCGGATTCGGTGATCGTGGTGGGCGGACACGTAGCCGCCCTTCCCGGCCTGGAAGCGATGATCGATGCCGACCACATCGTGCGCGGAGAGGGCATCTCCTGGATGCGCCGGTACCTGGGAGAAGACGAGCACGCGCCGATCCACCATCCCGCCATTGTTTCCGGTCTGCAGACACGCATCATGGGAGTGCGCCTCCCTCAGCGGAAGGGCGGCACGGCGGCAACAATCATCCCGTCCGTGGGCTGCCCGATGGGGTGCAACTTCTGCACCACGTCCGCTTTTTTTGGCGGTAAAGGAAAGTTCGTCAACTTTTACGAAACTGGCGACGAACTGTTTGAGGTGATGTGCCGGATCGAATCCGAGCTGAAGGTACATTCCTTCTTTGTGATGGACGAAAACTTCCTCCTTCACCGCGCCCGTGCCATGCGTTTGCTGGAGCGGATGAAGCAGGCGGGCAAAAGCTGGGAGCTTTCGGTCTTTTCTTCCGCGAACGCGATTCGAAAATACACCATGCTGGAACTGGTCGAACTGGGCGTTTCCTGGGTATGGATGGGTTTGGAATCACCCACGTCCAGCTATCACAAGTTGAGCGGCGTGGACATTGGGCAACTCACGCGGGAACTCCGTGAACACGGCATACGAGTGCAAGGCTCGACGATCGTCGGCCTGGAGCACCACACGCCGGACAACATCTTCGAGGAAATCGAATCGGCGGTCGGCTACCAGACCGACTTTCACCAGTTCATGCTCTACACGCCAGTGCCCGGCACGCCGCTCTATCGGGAAATGTCTGAGGAAGGCCGTCTGCTGACGAATATCGACCTCGCCGATGTCCACGGGCAGGATAAATTCAACTTCCGGCACGCCGCAATTTCCCGCGATGATTCAAAGAGATTCCTGGATTGGGCGTTTTGGCGGGATTTCGAGCGGAATGGGCCGAGTCTTTACCGCATGTGCCGAACCATGCTCCAAGGCTGGAAACGCTACAAGGATTATCCCGATCCACGCGTTCGTGAGCGGTTTGCGCGGCAAACGAAGAAGCTCAGCGGCGCCTACAATGCGGCGCTCTGGGTGATGGAGCGAGAATTCAAGAAAGTCAATCGAATCGTGAGTGTGCAGATCCACGAGTTGCGCCGCGAAGTCGAAAAGGAATTTCCAGTCGTAGCCCGCCTCACGGCCGCGTTGCTGGGACCTTTTTTGTTGTGGTCCACGCGCCGGGAGGAGAAACGGCTGGCGTCAGGATGTACGTATGAGCCTCCCACGTGCGTCGAGCGCCGCAATTGGGTTTCGGCTCCGAGATTTCCCGACCCCCAAGCAGGTTTCGCGCCATCAACCCTTCAAGGCGATGGCGGCTCGCTTAGTGGCCAGCCGTATGCGCCATTTTTCGAATTTCTGTGGAAGACGAAGTCCTGAAAAGCTCGAAAATTTCCAGCGCCTTCTCCGAGAAATCCACCGGCGAAGAACTCCGCAAGTGGCTCGAAGGCCTCTCCGGCGAAGACCTTGGCCGATACAAGATGTGACGAAGGCGGGACTTGAGTTTGGATGTGTTGGGTGCCCCATTCTTGCGGTTTTTGCAAGGGTGGGGCTTTTGACGTGTCCCTGGAACTGGCCACCAAACGGTACAAAGGGTAGTGACCTTACCATTACGGAGTATCGCTTCCTTCGAGCACGAGCACCCCAACCAAGAACCCCGCCCTTGTCCGCGGGAGCAGACAAGAACGGGGCACCCAAATCCAGAATCATAACTCCGTGTGGACTTAAGGAAATGGTATTATCGCTTCGCGTGATATCATCCGCGAGGAAGACTTACAAGGCCGAGCCACCCGCCCCACATCCCACATCTTGTTCTGATATACGCGCTTCGTCTTCTGTTTCACGATCTTGGTGCCTCGCGACAGCCCAGTTGGAGCGTGTGACTTTCTTAAAGCAGGCGCCGTTCAGGGCCAGAAATTTAGCAGAGATCGAAAAAATGCGGAGTCTTTGTCACCCAATGGAATGTCCCCTACAACCCTACGGCGAAATTCGTCGAACGTAATGGGAGGCGGTCCCCACGGCAGGTCTTTGAGCCGAGTATGGGCCAGTCGTAACTCGTGGGCCGCGATTGCGTAGGTTTTTAGAGCTGCGACGCACCAGTCCAGGAATGCCTCAGGCACAAAAATTGGTCCGTTACTTTCACGGGAATCGGCATCCGTGAACCCGGCCGCTCCATGCGTGTACTTCGAGAATTGAACAAACAGTCTGCGTGCAAGTCCTTTTGGTGTCTGAGCGAACAACGAATCTGCCGTGGCGGCTTTGAGATGCTGTTCTAAGGCAAGCACCTCGGCGCTCTTCGGTAACGTGTCAGCGGCCCAACCGAATCCGATTCTGTCCTCCCCGTTCCTCCAGTCAGCGAAACTCTTTGAATCGCCGGTGATCGCAAGTCGCGTAGCAATTGTCATCTGCTCCAGGACATTCCGAAGACAAGAGAATGCGACCCTGTAATAGCCGACCAGCGCACAGTACGTTGCCGCCTGGAATTCGTCGGCTGCGTCGCATGCAGCTACAGCGGTCGGGGATTCTGTAGGATCACTACTGAGAGCCTGAACGGCAAGGACGACTCGACCCCAGATGCCCCAGTATTCCCACATCTGCTCCAGCTGCGAACCGTACTTGTCAGAGGTCCGTATGCTGACGTCATCAGGCAGCGAAACGATGCTGTTCCACGTTTCCTGCTGGATGAGGTCCGTTGGACCTGGATACGTTCCTGACGCCAAAGCAAAATCTTTGTCCTCAAGCATGAATCGTTTAGCACGAAAATCAGAAGCGGAAAGCGGTTTCATGGCTCACCTATTTTTATCTCATTTCACAAAGAGCAAGCCCGAAGACCTGTTTGCTTGGCTCACCATACGAAATTGTAGCCTAGTTCTGTGGGAGGTTCGCTGCGCGAGTAGTTTGCAAAACGGGTTCTTCCCGGATGAAGGCGCACTCTGAACCTGATCCACAGTAGCAAACCGCTTTTTCGCTTGCACTCATTCCACGGGGCGAGTAGATTTGGGCGTGCGCTGAGGGCTGGGGGCATTCCGGGAAAATCTTGCGGGGAAGTGGCCGCCCAGGGAGGATTTATGCCCCGGCATTGCCGGGGCGGTTTATGACCGCCATCCTGACCATTGCCAATCAGAAGGGCGGCGTGGGGAAGACAACCACGGCGATCAACCTTGCTGCCGCAATTTCTCTTCGCAAAAAAAGAACGCTTCTCATCGATCTCGACCCGCAGGCCAATTCAAGCATTACTTTTTTCGATATGGCCGACGTACAGGCGTCGATGTTCGACGTGCTGGGCGATCACCGCGCCGAAATGGCGAGCGTGATCAAGGCGACCAAGGACCCGATGCTGTCGGTAGCGCCGTCGCGGCTGGCGCTGGCCAAACTCGAGCAGCAGCTTTCCGGACAATTTGATGCGCCGTTCAAGCTGAAAGACGCCCTGGCGCCGGTCCTGAAGGATTACGACTACATCATTATCGATACGCCGCCCGCGCTGGGAATTCTCACCGTGAACGCGATGGTGGCCTCGACGCATCTGCTGGTGCCGATTCAGGCCGCGTACTTCGCGATCGAGGGAACGGACGACCTGCTCGAAACCTACGAGCGGATTCGCGCGCGGCCCAATCCCGCGCTCAAGGTGCTCGGCGTGGTCATCACGCTGTTTGACAAGCGCACCAACATCTCCCGCGACACTCACGAACAGATTCGTTCGGTGTTCGGCGCCGTGTTGTTCAAGACGCGCATCGGCAAGAACGTGCGCCTGGAGGAGAGCCCAGCCTACAAGGAAACGATCATGACTTTCGCGCCCAAATCACCCGGCGCGAGGGATTACGGCAAGCTCGCCCTGGAGGTTATCCAACGTGTCGAAGAGAATGGGATTGCCCGTCACGCTGAAGATGCGGCATGACGCGCATTACGTAGAACAACTCGCCAGTTTCAGCGGCGCCGCCATCGGCCGCATGGTTCCGGTCGATAAAATCAGGCCCAATCCCGACCAGCCCCGGAAATTCCTGGGCGACCTGCGCGAACTGACGGAATCCATAAAAGAAAAGGGCGTGCTGGAACCGCTGCTCGTGCGTTTTATGCCGCGCGACGATTGCTATTACATCATCTCCGGCGAACGCCGGTACCATGCTTCGCGCGCCGCGGGACTGCGGGAAGTTCCTTGCATCGAAAAAATCGCCGACGACGCCGAAACGCTGGAGCTCGCGCTGATCGAAAATTTGCAGCGCAAGGACCTGACGCCGTTTGAGGAAGCGGACGGCCTGCAGCGCCTCGCCGAACAGTTTGAATACACGCACGAAGATATCGCCAAGAAAATCGCCAAGGCGCGTTCGTCAGTGACCGAAACGATGTCGCTGCGCGTGATTCCCGAAGCGCTGCGCAAGATTTGCATCGAGAGCGGGATCGTCTCGAAGTCGCTGCTCCTGCAGATTGCGCGGCAGCCGAACGAACGGAAAATGCAGGAAGCGATCCATCGCATCGCGCAGGCCGGCCTGACCCGCGACGAAGCCCGCCGCGAACGCCAGGAAGAGAACAACGCCGGGCCGCGCCCGCAGCCTTTCATCTTCAACTTTCGCCCGGAGAACGAGGCTTTCAAGCTGCGAATTCAGTTCCGAAAGAGCAATGTCTCCCGCACGGAACTCATCGACTCGTTGCGCAACCTCATCGAAATGCTCGAGCAGGATGAGAATTCGGCTTCCGGGAGCGGCGGGCGCAGCAATCCAGCCGTTGCATGAGAAATCGTGACTGGTGATTCGCTTACCATGGGGTTGCCGCAGCGACCGAAGGTTGAATTGTTTTGTAGGGCCGGGCTTCAGCCCGGCCGTAACGATATGTGCTTAGACCGGCTTTAGCCGCTGAAGCTGCTTTTGGTCGTAGCTGCCGCGCTGCATTAAAAGGTTTTTCTTCCTTCCGCGCATTGTGACCATCTAAACTTCCACCGTCATGAACGATTTCTCCCTACAGCAGATCGGCATACTGGAACGGTTGGTCGCGAAGGAGTTCGTCCTGGTCGCGTTTCCTCTTTACGCGAACGCGGTCGGCGTGCGGAAGGGAAGTTGCGCGGCGCTGCTTGACCCCATCGCCAATGGCGGATTTCGCATGTTCGGGGAACCCTGCGTCCTCCTGGAGGGCAATCTAACCGTTCGCATCACGGTAAAAGAGAAATCCTGGTTCGTGTGGAAGAAGCAGCGCATGGAGGCAACCGCGGAGCGCGTTTTAGAATTGGAAAGCTTTGTGGCTGAATTGAGGTTGCTTCTGGAGCACCATCTAACGTGAATTCCGAAAGGAGCGCGAAAAATGCTCGTTGAATTCATGTGGTCGCATCCCTTTGCGGAATCGTGTTATCGTTTTCGTTCGTGAACGCGAGCCCATCGAAACGTCCGGCGCAAGAGGAAGTGAAGTCCGCGGCATCGAGCGCGGACCGCGCGCCAGTGCCGATCGCCCGTTTGGAAATTCACGAGAGCGTAGCGCGGGTCCTCGATCCATTTCCTCGCGGCAAATTGCTGGACGTTCCCGCCGGGGAAGGAGCGCTCTCCGCGCGGCTCTCCAAAGCGGGCTTCCAGGTGCAGGCCTGCGACCTATATCCGGAAATTTTCAGGCTGCCTGACATCGAAGTGCGCCGCGGCGATCTGTCCGGCGTCCTGCCGTATGTGGATGAGGAATTTCAGTACATCACCTGCCTCGAAGGCCTCGAGCACATTGAGAATCCGCATCAGGCGATTCGCGAATTCGCGCGCCTGCTCGCTCCGGGCGGGCAACTGGTGATCAGCGTGCCGAACATTTTGAATATCGAAGAGCGCGTCAAATGGCTGCTCAACGGCTACACTTCGCACTTCAAGCCGATCTCCGAAGAGCACCTGCGCATGCGCCACGAACAGTGGGGAGAAAAAGAAGAAGTCGTCCTGCACATCAATCCCATCGCGTACACGGAGTTGCGCTACATCCTCGAAAAGTACGGCTTCGAGCTCGCGGGCGCGTACCGCGACAAACCAAAGCCGAACATTTGGCTTTATTGGCCGCTCGTCGCGGCGATTCGTTTCTTCGCGCGGCTGACGCCCGAACGAAAGCGCCGCGAGCGCTGGACCGCGGAGCTGGCATCGGACGCAGTCCTTCTCGGCGGGAACACGCTAGTATTGCACGCGGTAAAATCCAAAGCTCGGGGCATTGAGTAGGACAGGCGTCACAGGCTGCGGAAAAACTCAACTTTTTGTCATTCCGAGGCGCGCTGCGCGCCGAGGAATCTCTCTTTTCCTACATTTAAACCAAAGAGAGATTCCTCACTTCGTTCGGAATGACAAAATAAATCACTTTTTCCGCAGCCTGTTCAGCCGGTCGCACTGGAAATGGGGCTCAGCCCGAACCCCGACAGGCTTGAAACCTGTCCTACTCGGAACTAACTTTTCTTGCCGGCTTTGATCGAGTTGTACTCCAAAATCGCTTGCTTCGTGCCTTCCATATCGATGTCCGGCGTGAGCGTGCCCTTGAATTCGTCGTACAAGCGGACGGTGTTCATTACGATCCGCTCCGGACCCATCCAGTTGTCGTACTTGCCCATCTTGATGTCCGCGGCGGCCGCGCCGGCGCTCATCTTCGCGTCATAGCGCTTCTTGGCCTCGGGCTTCAGGAAGCGAAAGTACGCCAGCGATTCCGCCAGGTCTTTCTTTCCTCCGACCGGTCCGTGGCCCGGGACGATCACATCCACGTCCCACTTCATCACTCTGTCGATGGACTCCATCCACTTGGACACATACGCGTTGTGGCAATAAGGCACGAGATTGAAAAAGGCCAGGTCCGCCGCGAAGAGAATTTTGTGCTGCGGCAAATAAGCCACCAAGTCGCCCCACGTGTGCGCGGGGCCAACGAAACGGAACTCCACGGCGTTGCCGCCAATGTTGTAAACCAAGTTGTCTTCAAATGTTACGGTCGGCGGCGCGAGTTTGCGCACCTCGGTGCCGTCCGCCTGCCCCTCGACCTTTGGCCAAGATGCCGGCGTACTCGGAATGGCCTTCAAGACTTCTTTCCGGCAGTAGGGATGGCTCGCTATCTGCGCGGGGAGAAAGAATTGGTTTCCGGCGACGTGATCACCGTGATGATGGCTGTTGATCAGATGAGTGATGGGCTTGCCGCCGCCGGCCTTCTTGGCCGCGGCGATGAAGGCTTTGGACTGCAGCGGATATCCCAGGGCATCGAAGACCAGCAGCGAATCTTCTCCGACGAAAAGGGCTGCGTTGGAGATTCCTGCGTTGATGTGACCGGTGCCGCCTTCCTGCTGGTATGCGTACACGTTCGGTGCAAGCTGCTTTAGTTCGGTATTCCAGCTGGGCATGACCGGGTAGCGATTGTCAATCGGAGGAAGCTGCTCGACAGAAACGCCGAAGATGCGCGGCGAGGATTCATCGACGCGCGGCGCCATCTGCCCCCAGAGTTTTTCCAGCCCGCCCGCTCCGATCAAACCGGCAGTCACTCCAAGCCCCGCCCACGCGGTGCGCGCCATTACTTCGCGCCGGCTTAATCCTTCACCGTTAAACTTTTTTTCTTCCGTCATGAATCCTCCTCGGATTTCCACGCCTCAGACGAGCGATTTGGTTTCGAGCATCTCGTTCCGTATCTGAATTATTACTTCATGTTCAGGAGCGGCGCTATTGTACACCTGTTATGCAACGCTGATTCCCCCGCAGTCCTGAGCTGGTGCCCCACACTTTGTGATTTTCAAAGGGTCGGGGTTTAGATTTCCTGGGTGACGGGAACAATCAGACGAGGGGAAAGCCGAGCCGAAAATCCCCACTCTTGCATAAACCGGAAGGATGGGGCGCTCGGCTCTCCCAGACGCCCTCCAGAGAAATGTTTTCCAAAGTTTTCGTTTTCCCCTTTTGCTATTCTTGCCGGCATGAAATCTCTTCTTGTTGTCGTAACGATGGTAATCGCAGGCGCGATCGTCCTCCACGCCGCGCCTCAGGCTGGTTCGGACACGCGTGCGCGCGAGCTGATCCAAACGCTCCACCTCACTCTTTTGCCCAAAGAATCGGGGTATCTCGGGATCATTGGCCGCTCGGAGCACATGGTGACCGTGGACGGGCGCGCGCTCGCCGTGCAGAGCCAGAACTATTACATGCTCACGCGCGAACGGCCGATTAACTATCTCCATTGGCTTGTTCCGGACGACACGCACATTCTCATCGAGGGCGGCCCGGTGGACTATTTCATCTTTCATCCCGATGGCCGCGCGGAAAAAGTAACGCTGGGTCTCGACCTCGCCGCGGGACAGAGGCCCGTAGTGGCCGTGCCGGGCGGTTGCTGGAAAGCGCTGCGGCTGCGCGATGGCGCGAGTTACGCATTGATGGCCAATACGCTCTCGCCTGAATTTACCCCGGACCGCGTGAAGATTGGCGCTGGCCCCGACTGGGTGAAGCGCTTCGCCAACTCCGCGCCCTGGGCGACCCCGAAGGCCCTGAGCGAGCTGATTGGTCCGAATTGGATGCCCCAATAGCCTCGCACTTGTACGATCATGGTGACAGCCGGAACATTTTTGGGTTGATGCGCACATCTTGATGTGACCTGTGTCACTGACGGCAATGCCTCGCGGCAGGCAGCATTAGGTGAGATGGGAGGTTTCCCGTGACTGATAATTTCGCATTAGCAAGAACGCTCTGCCTGCTCAACGAAAAGGCGCAGTGCAACCCCATCTGGGTGTCGCAGCAGAATGGGCTGAAACTCGTTCACTTCCAGACACTTCAGCAGGAATTGACAGGCCGGGAACACCCACCCGTTGACGCCGTCTATGAAAAATGTGAGCGGCTATGTTTGCAAGGCGGCAATTTGTGATAAAAACCAGGACTGCATGTCACTGGGATTCCGCGGCAACGCATTCTAAGTCGAGGTTGCGATGAAGAGATTCCTCACCGGTATGCTCGTAGTAGGGATGGTGTACGCGGCTTTAGTGATCGCTGGGGGGCTTGCACCGACGATTGGGTTCACCCTGGCCGCGCAGCCTAGCGCGGGGAGTTCCTCAGATGCGCCCGACAACAACCCAGACGTATTGGCCGCCGACCACGCTCTTGTTGCGGCGTTAGCCAAAACCGACAGCGTAGCCGCGGACAAGATGTTCGACGCGGATTTCGTGTGGACGAATTCGGTGGGCGACACGATCGGCCGCGCAAAGGTCCTGGACTCCTTGCCCAAACCACCGCTCGGCGATGAAAGCGGAGCGCAAGCGAGTGAGCGCACCTACGGGCAAGTCGGCGCCGTGCAGGTCGCTAGCGGCAAAGTGCACATCCTGCGCATCTGGGTGAAGCGGCCAGCGGGCTGGCGATTGCTTGACTATCACGAGGTCACGCAGCGTTCCGGAGCAGCGCCTCCGCCCGGGCCTGGAACCAACGATTGCGAGAATCCTTGCAAGGGTGTGCCCTACACTCCGAAGGACGATGCCGAAAAGGGCATCCTGAAATCCTGGGGCGAGCTGGAAACCGCCGTCACAAGCCACGATCCCAAAGGTTGGTCGCCTCACTTCCTCGACGAATTCGTTCTGATCGCTTCGGGCGGCGCCGATCCCGTTACGAAGGCGGGCAGGCTGGAGCAACTCAGCAAGCCCGGCTTTGGGCCGGCCCCGCCGCAACTGGCGGCCAATCCAGAGGTGCGCTTTATCCATTTTGGCGACAGCGTAGTGATGATCGCGCAAGCCAACCCACATTCCGGGAAACCGGCGCACATCAGCCGCGTCTGGGTCTACCGCGATGGGATGTGGCGGATGGCCTTCAGCTACCAGACGACGATTCAGTCGGCCGAGCCCATCGTTCCGGCAAACTCGTAGTCATCTGCCGCAATTACGCCGCGACCGGCGTTGTATCAATTCTCCAAATGTAAATTCTGGTCTGCTTCTTGCTCCCGCCCGTGCGTAGTGACTCAGTTTGACCATGAATATGCCCGTTCAGTCCCGGAAAACACGGGACAGAACGGCCGCCCGTTTCTAGGGCGGCCAGCCGTTTGCTCCATCCAGAAGCGAACTATGTCACTACCGGGCATGTAAGAGCATGTAAGAGATTGACATGAGAAAGGTGCTGGCCTATCGTCTTATGCGATGAGAGAGCCGAATCCCATGTCCCAGATTTATAGAGTCGCAATATGACGAGTACAGAACAGTGTAATGTCGAGGGTTGTGCCGAGGCAGTCGCCGCGTCGCTCGACGGCGAGTTGTTCTGCCGCCAGCACTTCATCTCGACGTGCTACACGCAGCTTGACCGATACGATGAAATTCGGAAAGGACCCGGCCTGAGTGCCACGAATACGGAATCGGTGCGCCGTTTCATCCACGAATGCACGCGATCCGCGGACGAGATGGAACACGCGGCGAAAGATCTCGATAATCTGGACCGGGCCAAGCTTCTCCACATTATCCTGTCGGCCAGCGAACTCGGCTGTCATCTGCGGCGGAGTCCGCGGAAGGCGGCGACGATCGCCGTGCGGCTCAGCTCAGAAAGGCTGGGCGGCGCCTGGGAAGAGGACACCGAGACTGTGCTGGTGAGCCGGTATGGCGCGCTGATGCGGTGCAAACATGCTGCTAAAGCCGGCGAGACCCTCAACGTTATACGGGCTGATACAGGGGAAAAGGTTATGGCCCGAGTCGCGTGGCAGCGTCCATTGGATAATGAAGATATTCGAATCGGAGTCGAGTTTGTCTCCAGCGAGAACTTCTGGGGATTGGATTGGGGAGCCGTCGAGGAAGCTCGATGAGTGCCGAGGCAGTCAGTTGTGCCGTCCGTGCCCGCCCGATTGACAAAATCCATGGTGCGTACGGGATCTCTATTCAGGCCCTCTAGCTTAGGCCCGAATTGCAACAAAGGCTGGCAATTTTCTAGCTTTTAAACGTAGGTGTGAGCATCTTTCACTGTGGTCTCATTGGAGTCGCCTTCCGGAAGCCATCCGCCCACCACCAATTCCAAATCGTGCGCACTGGAAGTCTGCTCAGGATAGCTGATCATTTCGATCTTGAAAGAAAAGCGATCGCTCGCTCCCGCCGCATCGGATAAACCTTCCGCAATTCTGCCGGAAAATCGTTTGGCTTCCGCCTGCCCAACGCCCGGAAGAATAACGCCAAAAAAGGCGGGCCTCAGAATGAAGATGGAGTCTTCCTCGCGCAGCTTTCTTGAGATTGCCTTTGCAGCATCGCCAAGAGCGGACATTCCAAGGCTTGGCTCAGAGAAAGCGGCATGCAGTTTGATCGAGACCACCAGCACCGAAAGCTTCAGCTCCGCCGCCGCCGCGCGACGGAACTCCATGGTCAACCGGTCTTCAAACGTATTGAAGTTCGGCATTGTGGACAATAGGTCAGCGCTCGCTTGCCTTAAAGCTTCCGACGACCGCTTACGATCCAGAGCCATTTGGTGCCGAAGACGCTGAATCGTAATTTGGCGGTCCACAATGTAGGCAACCAGAAGACACGATAGGGCGCAGAACCCGTAGAATGCGATTTGCGGCACCCTGGTCGGGGAATTTTCCCGGTTTGAAAAAACCGCGGGATACATGAGCAGTGCAAGCCCCGCGGCAAGTACCACGATCGCCAGGCACGCGAAAACGCTTAATTGAAATTCCCGCCGTTCCAAATCTACAGATTCAGGCTGGCCATGATTTGTCATAAAGGTATTACCACTATCAAAAATTATACCCAATCTCCGGGCGGGAGAACGGAAAAGTAATCGTCAAGATGCCCGATAAGTTATATGGGAATTTGATTTCATTGGTGGGAATCCATAATTTCTCGCGGCGGTTGCAGTGCGCCCCGGCGTAGCGCACGCTCTTTCATCAAGGCAAAGAACACCGGCACTAGAATCAATACGTGAATCGTCGAAGTAATCATGCCGCCGACAAGGGGAGCGGCAATCGGTTTCATTACGTCGGAACCAACACCGGTCTCCCACAAGATGGGGACAAGGCTTGCCAACACGACGCTCACCGTCATGAGTTTCGGCCTGAGCCGCTGGACTGCGCCTTCAATTACGGCGGTCTCGATGTCCTCATGACGCAAAGGAACGCCGGTGGCCAAGCGATGGTCCAGGGCCTCGTGCAGATATACGACCATGACCACGCCCGTCTCGACCGCAATGCCAAACAGCGCGATATAGCCTACCCAGACGGCAACGCTGAAGTTGTATCCGAGAAGTCTTTGAAGGATGAGACCTCCCGTCAGTGCATAGATCGTGGGAAAAATAAGGACAGCGGCCTCAGCAACGGAGTGAAATACCATATAGAGCAACAAGAAGATGACGCAGAAAACAACCGGCAAGATCAGTTGCAGTCGCTCCTTGGCCCGCAGTTCAAATTCATATTCGCCGGACCATTTGTACGTATAGCCGGGCGGCAGCGTGAGTTTCTGACGGAACAAATTGTTTGCGCTGGTAACGAAGCCGCCATAGTCCTTCGTGTTCAAGTCGATGTACACATAGCCGGTGAGGGCTCCATCCTCATCCCGGATCATGGATGGCCCGCGAGAAAACGAAATCTTGGCCACTTCAGAAATGGGAATCTGCGCCCCCGTCGGCGTGGCGATTAGGACTCGTCCAAGCTCCTCCACATTGTCTCGAAAATCGCGACTGTAGCGAACGTTCACCGGATACCGTTCCCGGCCTTCGATGTTTTCGGTCACCGTTTCGCCGCCGATTCCCGAAGTAACGGCTTGCTGCACGTCCGCGACGGTAAGTCCGTAACGAGATGCCTCCGCCCGATTGACTTCCACATTGATGTAGAAGCCCTGCGATACGCGTTCAGCGAAGATGGACCGCACGTCGGGAAGTGTTGTCAGAACCTGCTGTAGTTGAGCGGCAACTTGCTGGATGCCGTCCAGGGTAGGCCCTTGAATCTTCATTCCGAGAGGTGTTTTTATTCCCGTCAGCTCCATGTCCAGTCGATTTTCGACCGGCATCGTCCAGGTGTTCGAAAGCCCTGGGAACTGAAGTTTCGAATCCATCTCCTGAATGAGCTTTTCGTAGGTCATTCCCGGCCGCCACTGGGTGCGCGGCTTGAGCATGATGGTCGTGTCGTACATGTCCAGCGGAGCATTGTCGGTTGCACTGTCGGAACGTCCGATGGTTCCAAACACAGTCTCGACCTCGGGGAACGTGCGAATGATCCTGTCTTGCTCCTGCAGCAACTGAGACGCTTGCCCGATGGAAATTCCCGGCAAAGCAGATGGCATATACAGAGCCGAGCCCTCATAGAGTGGCGGCATGAATTGGCTGCCGATTTTCAGAGCAAGCGGCAAAGTCAGGACCAGAAATATTAAATTGAGAATCAAGGTTGTCTTACGAAAGCGCAGGCACAGACGGAGAATCGGAAGGTAAATCGCCTGTGTGAGGCGGGAAAGAGGATTACGGGATTCCGGGCGGAGCCGTCCGCGAATGAAAAGGATCATCAGAACCGGCACAAGCGTGATGGCCAGCACAGAGGAGAAACCTACAGCCAGCGTTTTCGTCCACGCCAATGGCCGAAACATCCGTCCTTCCTGCGCCTCCAGCAAGAAGACCGGCAGGAAGGAAACCACAATGATGACCAATGAAAAGAAAATAGCTGGGCCAACTTGTTTGGCCGAATCAATGAGAATGCGTTGTCTCTGCGGCTCGGAAAGGGGAGTCGATTCCCTGGACTGGTGTTCCGAAAGGTGTCGATATCCGTTTTCAACCATAACGATGGCCGCGTCCACCAGTACGCCGATTGCGAGGGCCAACCCTCCGAGAGACATAATGTTCGAGCTGACATTGAGGAAGTACATCGGGATGAAAGCTGCGATTACTGCGATGGGTAGCGTCAGAATCGGAATCAGCGCCGAACGGAAGTGAAACAGAAAAATAACAATTACGATGCTGACGATGATCGCCTCTTCGAGCAAATCACGTTGCAACGTTTCGATGGATGCGTGAATCAGCCCGGAGCGGTCATATCCCGCAACCACTTCGACGCCTGCTGGCAGGGAGGGTTTAATTTCCTCTAGTTTCTGTTTAACGCCGTTGATGACGGTCAGAGCATTCATTCCGTCTCGCATGACGATAATTCCGCCAACCGTTTCTCCCTGTCCCTGCCACTCAGCAACTCCTTCTCGGATATCCGGTCCGAACGTGACGGTTCCCAAATCTCGGACGAGCACAGCCGTGCCATTCTTTGCTGTAACGGGTACAGTCTCCAGATCGCTCAACGAATGCAGATAGCCTAGGCCGCGAATCATGTATTCCGCCCCACCGAGTTCAAGTAAACGTCCGCCAACTTCGTTCGTGCTGGCACGAACTTTTTCAATGACAGTCGAGAGTGGAATGCCGTACGCGCGAAGTTTCTCGGGATCGAGATTGACTTGATACTGTCGAACGAACCCTCCAATCGTCGCCACCTCCGCCACGCCAGGAACGGTTTCGAGCTGGTAGCGCAGATACCAGTCTTGAAGACTTCGTAAATCCGCCAGGCTGCGTTGATGGCTGTGATCCACAAGAACGTATTCGTAGACCCATCCGGCTCCGGTCGCATCCGGCCCGATAACAGGGTGAACGCTTACAGGCAACCGCCCTTGGATTTGCTGCAAGTACTCGACGACACGCGACCTCGCCCAATACAGATCCGTTCCATCTTCAAACACGACAAAGACGTAGGAGTCGCCGAACATCGTCTGTGCTCGTACAGCTTTGACATGGGGTGCTGCAAGAAGATTAGTGACAATGGGATAGGTAACCTGATCTTCAATAATGCTCGGCGGCATTCCCATCCAGGGCGTATGAATAATAACTTCGACGTCGGAAATATCCGGCAGCGCATCGAGCGGAATTCTCCGCAACGCCCAGATTCCTACGAGCACTAGTAAAAGTGTCCCCGTAAAAACAAGGAAGCGATTTCGCGCACACCAGTCAATCCATCGGGCGATCATGCTACATCCCTCCTGTAGCGCTCACGCTCAGTTGCTTACTGGCGATGGTTTGTCCATTTTTCTTCGCCAGGATTGTGGTCTGCCACGTTCCTCCGCTTTCTAGCACGCCCGAACCTTCGTAGACGCCATTTCCTTTGTCGCTGAGAGCAACAGGAGTGCGCACAGCCGGCATTCCCATTGCCGGCATCGCAGGCATGGAGAACGTCACCGAGACTTCCGCGCCGGCAATTGGAGAACCATTCGCATCCGTGAGTTTTATACGGAAGACGTTGCTTCCCTTGTTGGGCGGGCTTGGCTCCGAGGTTAGTTCCGCGCTCGCTTGAGGAGCATTCACGGCTGCTGCCGCACCGGCTCCGGGCGGAGGTGGAACGAATGATCCGAGTGAGGCTTGCAGTTGGCTTTCCGAGTCGATCAGGAAGTTTGCAGACGTAACAATTCGCTCATCCGCTTTCAATCCCTTCAGCACGATAAAATCGTCACCGACATGTGGCCCCAACTCCACCTCGCGGGGATCGAGATACCCGTCGCTTCGTTCCACAAACGCAATTTGGCGAGTGCCGGATTGCAGGACGCCGCTTGCGGGGATGACGAGTTGGCGGCCCATGGGCACCTTCAACGCGACGTTCACGAACATTCCCGGTTTGAGCTGGAAGTCAGAGTTTGAAAAGACGACGCGGACTTTAGCTGTTCGCGTATCGGTGTCGAGCTGAGGATAGATAAAGTCCACACGGCCACCGAACGTTCGGCCAGGATACGTGCTCACGGTAAGCGTTGCGGGATCGCCGACCTTGATGCGTCCAAGATCGTTCTGAAATACCTGGGCCTGCACCCAAACGCTTGATAGATCGGCGACCGTAAAGAGGCGCATGTCCGGTTGAACCGCAACACTGGGCAGCGCATTGCGTTCCGTGATGTAGCCGGAGACCGGGGAATCGAATTCGAGTTCTTGTTGCACCTGGCCGGTGGATTCCAGTCTGGCGATTTCCTGCTGGGGAACGCCCCACTGCTTCAGCCGCTCGTTCGTTGCGTCGAGTAATGACGCTGCGCTGGATGCGACACCCGGCACCGCACTCTGCGCCACCCGTTGCTGATTCTGCTTCGCCACCAAGTACTCGCGTTCAGTTGCTACGAGATCAGGGCTGTAGATTGTGAATAGGGGCTGTCCTTTACGGATGTATTGGTACGTGGCGTCAACGAAGACTTTCTCGATATAGCCCGAGTACCGGACTTGAACGTAAGCCAACTTAGTTTCGTCGATGGCCACGGTGCCGGTTGTGCGAATCTCGTCTTCGACCAGCTTTCGTTCAACTTTGCCGATCTTTACTCCAATGCTCTGCAATCGTTGCGCGGAGATCTGCACGGGCACCAATGGCGACTCCACAGACGCAGGCGGTGAGGTAGCTGTGGACGCCTCTGCGGTAGCAGTAGGTGTTTGAACTACCATTTCCGCTGCTGGCTTGGCCCTTCGGTAGTGAAGCCACAGTCCCACAAGAACAACGGCGAGCACGATGTTGCAAACGAGTGCCAGCAAGAAGCCTGTACGATAGGTTTTCATTTACTCGCCCCTTCTTCATGCAATGACAGTCCCGTGAGTTCTTCGAGTCGCGCGAGTGCCGTCTCACGTTCGGCCGCGCTTTGCCAGTACTCCTCGTCTAAGTTCAGAACATCGAGAAACGAGGTCAGCAGTGTCTGGAAATCCTGCCGATTGTTCTGGTAGGCAGCGACGCCAGCCTCAAATTCGGCCCGCGCCTGGGGAAGCAATCCTTCGCGGTAAATCTTGAGAATCTCGGCTGTCTTCTGGGCCGTTTCGTATTCAGTTCGAAGTTCAAAGGCGACCTGTTGCGTCTGGGATTCCGCCTCGCTGCGCGAGCGGCTCAGGTCTGCTTCTGCCTGAGCCAGTTCGGGACGCTGTTTCCGAGTGCGATAGATGGGAACGCGAGCACTGAAACTGAGCATGTAATAGGCGCGATATTGGGTTGGGTCCGTGCGCTGCCACATGTATTGAATATTGAAGTCGGGGTAGAAATCCTTGTGTGCCAAATCAACTTGGAGGCTTTGCTTCTCAACCATTTTCTGCGCACCCGCAATTTCCGAATTCTCGTCCTTCGTCGTGGCTAGGAGTTCGTCGAACGTATATGCGAGTGGGGTATCGGGAAGGTCAGCCGGTTCTATGTCAGGCGAGGACTGCGAACGGTTGAGAAGCTGCTTGATCTGCGCCTGCACCTTTGCCACTTCGAGATGGTGCATGGTGATTTCGCGAAGTAGTTTGGTTTGCTCAAGCTGAGCCTGTAGCAGGTCGTGTTGATTCCCCATTCCAGAGCGGTAACGTGCGTCGGCAGCTTTCTCAACCTGTTGAAGCAGTTCTCCGTCGCTCTCAAGGATTCCCAAAGTCTTGGATAGATAGGAAAGTTGGAAGTATGCCGCTTTGATTCCGGCAAGGACGGACCGGCGCACGGATTCGTACTGCTGCTGCACAACGTCCGCGTCTCGTTTCGCCATTTCCCCTCGGAGACGTAGTTTTCCTGGATAGGGGAAATCCTGAGAGACGCCGAGACCGAAGTAGGCGAAGTCGCTGTTCGTATACCCCGCAAAAGGTCTCGGACTCCCAACGCTTAACTGCTGCATCGTGAACTGCGGATCGGGAAGCGTCGAGACTTGCGACGGGATCTGTTTTGCAGCTTCCCAACCTTGTCTCGCTGCCGCAATTTGTGGATTGTTCTGCTCCCCCTCGGCCAACAAATCTTTTAATGGTGTGACCGCTTGATGCATTTGCTCTTCCTGCGGAGGAATGCTTTGAACTGCTTGATTGGATTGGTCCTGGCCGAAAGTTCTGGACACGTTCGCAGAAGAAACGAGAATCACGGTCAGCCAGAGAGCACTCCAAAGAAATACTCCAACTTGCGGTTTTTCGCTGCGCAATGCCGACATTTTATTCGCTCCTGATAAGGCTTGAGGGTTCCACCGGAACTCCGATGGAATCGCTATCCGCGCTCTAGCCGGATAATTCAGCCGCGCAGAGTTTCTCTAGATACACAAATGGGAACGTGGGTGCACTGCAAGCACACCAATACGGAGTTCTAGATCAGGAGTGAACCGTGGAGGGTATAAAGCTCTGGAGGAGAGTATTGCTGCGGTTCGAATGAGGACGAAATCAGAGGCCTGAACATGGCCGTTTCAAGCATCGCGGTGTGTTCGACAATCGCGACAGCAGGCATATCCAATAATAAAACACGAGCCTTCACCAGCATCCTGGGTATTTCGGTGGAAGTCATTGCATTGCAGCAGTCGTGACTCTGATTTGCCGGAGTGCACGCGGATGTCCCACAGCATTGCATAGCCTGCTGGTCCTGCGAAAAGGCAGCCATACAGTCCGCAGCTTGCAGAAACAGCACAGCTCCAACCATTAAGAACAGGAACAGCTTCATACGGATCATCTTTGCGAGCGTAGAGGCGTCCGACTCGAAAGTCAAGGAATGGTTCCGCTCAGTCCCTTCTGGCGGTCTTGCCTTCTCCGTGAACCGCAGGTAGCATAGTAAGTCCGCGTTTGGTTTGATCCCTCCTTATGAATCCGTGGTTTTGGAGTGGCGCGGAGGCGTGTGGCTGTACCGGCGGCATGAGTCGAGAGCATTGTTTTGACTTTTGATTTCGTGAATGAGAATGCGAATTCTAGCGGGAGTAATTTGCCGATGAAGTCGATCGTGGTTGTAGGAGCGCAGTGGGGAGATGAAGGGAAGGGCAAGGTCGTGGACTACCTTGCCGCGTCATTTGATTACATCGCGCGATGCGCGGGAGGCCACAACGCCGGCCACACCGTCATCTTCAACGGAAACCGTTTCGTCCTGCAACTGATCCCGTGCGGAATTTTGCGTCCCGGCAAGCATGCGGTGATTGGGTCGGGAGTTGTCGTGGACCCGGCGGCACTGGTGGGAGAACTGGACACTCTTGCTAAAGCCGGGATCGACGTCACAGGACGTTTGCATCTTTCAAACCGCGCGCACTTAATCTTCCCCTATCACCGGCAAATGGAGAAAGCGGCCGAGGCGGCGCGCGGCGCGGGAAAAATCGGCACAACGTCGCGCGGAATTGGACCGGCCTACGAAGATAAAATGGCGCGGCGCGGAATTCGCGTCGGCGACCTGCTCGATGCCGCGCGATTTCGAGAGAAACTTGAACGCGTGATTTCCGAAAAGGACGCCGTGTGCCGCGCGACCTACGGCGTGCCCCTCGATACCGCGGGCCTTGCCGACCAGTATCTCGCGCTGGCTGAGCGTCTTCGCCCGCTCGTGGGGGACGCGTCGGAGTTGATTAACGGCGCGCTTGACGCCGGGCACTCCGTTTTATTTGAAGGCGCGCAAGGCACGATGCTGGACATCGATTTCGGAACGTATCCTTACGTCACCTCGTCGAACGCGATTTCCGGCGGCGCGTGCACGGGCCTGGGCGTGGGCCCCACGCGGATCGATGCGGTGGCCGGAGTGACCAAGGCGTACACCACGCGCGTTGGCAGCGGCCCCTTTCCCACCGAGATGTCGGACATCGAAGCAACCGAAGTGCGCGACCGGGGGAATGAATATGGAGCGGTTACCGGGCGGCCGCGGCGGTGCGGCTGGCTGGATCTCGTCGTGCTGCGTTACGCGATTCGCATCAACGGAATATCATCGCTGGTCGTGACCAAACTCGACGTCTTCGACACGCAAAAAGAAATTCAAGTGTGCACGGGCTATCGCTACAAGGGCGCTCCTGTGAAGGAAATGCCGGCGTCCGCGGAGGATTTGGCCGAGGTCACGCCGGAATATCGCACGCTTCCAGGATGGCAGTCGGACACTTTCGGCGTCCAGAACATCGAGAAGCTTCCGCGCGCCGCACTCGACTACTTGAAATTTATTTCCGATTTTCTGGGCGTCGAAATCGGCATGATTTCGACTGGGCCGGACCGCGATGCCACCATCATTTGCGCCGGCACGCAACTGGCCAAGTGGATCTGATACGCGAATCCCATGTTGTCCTACACTGACGCGCGGCAGAAAGTAATCGAGGTCGCCGGGTCCATCCCGCGGCCATTGCTGCGGACACAAGTTGAAATCGAGCAGGCGTTTGGCCGCATTCTGGCGGAGCCTGTCCTCGCCGATCGCGACTATCCTCCCTTTGACCGTTCGACGCGCGACGGTTTTGCTGTGCGCGCCGCCGATGCGCAGACGCCCGGCGCGCGTCTCGAATGTGTTGGCGAACTTCGCGCGGGCGGACACTTTGAAGCGGCTGTCCTGCCGGGACAATGCGTCGAAATCATGACTGGCGCAGCCGTCCCGCGCGGCGCGGACGCTGTCGTGATGATCGAGCACACAAAGCGCGAAGGCCAGACGATTACCCTTGATCGCGCGGCGCAGCGAGGCGATCATATTGTTCCCCGCGGCACTGAAGCGCGGGCGGGCGCATTGCTGGTCGCGCCAAAGACTCGCCTGGGCTACGCGGAGATGGCCCTCGCGGCGCAAGCAGGCGCCACGCGCCTCGACGTATTCGCCGCGCCACGGCTCGCAATTCTCTCCACGGGCGATGAAGTCGTGGACGCGCGCGCCAAGCCGGGACCGCTCCAGGTCCGGAACAGCAATGGGATCTCCATCGAAATCCTGGCGCGCACGGCGGGCGCGGAAACGATTCAACTCGGAAACGCACCCGACGAAAAAGTCGCGCTTCGAGCGGCCATCGAACGCGGCCTCGCAGAGGACATTCTGGTTCTGTCCGGCGGCGTATCGATGGGCAAGTACGATTTGGTCGAACAGGTGCTCGCCGATCTCGGCGCGGAATTTCACTTTACGGGGGTTTCGATTCGTCCAGGCCGTCCGGCGGTGTTTGGAACTTGCCGTAATAAGCTTGTCTTCGGGCTGCCGGGAAATCCGGTTTCCACAATGGTGACGTTCGAACTTTTCGTCCTGCCGGCGGTTGACGCGTTTAACGGCGGGATTCCCCGGCCGCTGCCGGTTTTTCGTGCGAAGCTCGCAACTCCGGTGCACGAAAAGGGGGGAATGACCCATTTCCTGCCCGCGCGAATCGAATGGGAAGGCAGGGAAGCGCGCGTCACCCAGTTGCCCTGGCAAGGCTCCGGCGATATCGTAGCCCTGGCCTTGGCGAACGGTTTCCTAATTGTCGGGCCCGAGCGTCCCGAAATTTCCCCGGGAGAATGGGTTGACGTTCTCCCGCGCCGCGGAGCAATCTAGCGCGGCGCAGCGCGACTGAAATTGCCCGTGTGGGGCGCGGTCTCGGTCAGAGCAGGTTTTAGTAGCACAGCCACTCTTGCCTGTGCGGGTTTTGTGACGTCGCCGCGCTGGCATGCCAGCGCCCAGCGACGGTCACAAAACCCGCACAGGCAAGAGTGGCTGTGCTACTCGAGAGTTCCTGAATTTGACAATGAAAAAGCTGACGCATTTCCGAAAGCGTGGTGAAGTGGCGATGGTCAACGTGACGTCAAAAGACGTCACGGAGCGGACAGCCCTGGCGCGCGGCTTCGTGCGGATGTCTCCGGCGGTTTTGCGAGCGCTGCGCCAGCAGAAGCTGCCAAAGGGCAACCCCCTGGAAATCGCACGAATTGCAGGGATTGCGGCGGCCAAACGCACCTCGGAGTGGATACCTCTTTGTCATCCGCTGCCACTGACGCACATTGATGTGACTGCGCGGCTATGCAAAAATGGTGTGGAGATCGCATCGCGCGTCACTGCGACGGCGCGGACCGGCGTGGAGATGGAAGCGCTCGTGGCTGTGTCGGCGGCGGCGCTCACGGTCTACGATATGTGCAAAGCCCTGGACAAGGGCATGGAAATTACCGATATCGTTTTGGTCGAAAAAATTGGCGGCAAGAGCGGCCACTATCTGCGCCGCAAGAAGTAGCTGTTTCCGATGAAAACTCCGTCACAAGACGTGCAGGTGCTGATCGTCGATGACAATCCAATGATCCGCGACCTCATGTGCCGCGGGATGGAATCGCACTGCGCCGTGATTTCGTCGAGCGACGGCGCGGATGCTCTGCTCAAGTCCGTCGACAATCCTCCCGATTTGATCATCTCCGATTTCCGGATGCCGGGCCTGGACGGGCGGCAACTCTTCGAGAAATTGCGCAGCCGCGATAATACGCGCAATATTCCATTCGTGTTTGTCGCAAGCCGCGGCGACATCGAGGAAAAGTTGCGCCCCGCGGTGGGCGGCGGCGTCGAGGATTTTATTCCCAAGCCGTTTTTCGTGGCCGACCTGGTCCGCCAGGTGAAAAAAATCGTGGACCGCTTGCACCTGGAAAAGATGCAGAAGCATGCGTCGCGCCCCGGAGTCATCCAAGGCCGCCTCGAGGAAATGAGCGTCACGGAACTCATGCAATCGCTTGAAATGGGGCAAAAAACATGCAGGCTGATGCTGCGCCGCGGCGGG
Source organism: uncultured Acidobacteriota bacterium (assembly GCA_963833595.1). Lineage (GTDB taxonomy): Bacteria > Acidobacteriota > Terriglobia > Acidiferrales > UBA7541 > Palsa-360. The sequence continues at coordinate 418,052 of CAWHYM010000023.1, forward strand.
GAACAGGCCGAACTATACTTCAACGCGGGCCAATGCAAGCACGCTCAACGGGGCGGCACGGAAGGCGACGCGGTCGCGTATCAAGTCATCGGTTGGCTCGACGGCGAATTTGAAATTGACTTCGGCGCAACTTCGGACCGCGAGACCATTACGCTTTCCACCACTGGCCTCCTCATGGAAGCGATGCGCCTGATGGACGAATCCAATCAGAGCGTGCAAAGCTAGATCGCGTCTCGCTGGCGAAGCGCAATTCTGGGTTGTGGCTTCAGCCCTGACAAAATAAGCTTAAAATCAAAGGGGCTTTAGCTTCGGGCGTTCCCTTTGAATTCCAATGTGATTCAGTCGTAGGACGAAATATCGGCTTCCTCATATGCGAGTGGCCATTCTCACCATCAGCGATTCCGTATCGCGAGGCACCCACAAAGATGCTTCGGGCCCAAGCGTGCGCGAGCGATGCGCGCAACTCGGCTGGGACGTCGTCGCCGAGGCGAGTTTTGCCGGACGAGCCGGCGGCCATCCGAGATCGTCTCGTGTCTCTGGCGGATAGCGGCGCGGCGGACTTGATCCTGACGACGGGAGGCACCGGAATTGGCCCGAGGGATTCCACTCCCGAGGCCACCACGGAAGCCTGCCAGAAGCTATTGCCGGGAATTTCCGAACTGATGCGGGACGAAGGCCGCAAAAAGACTCCGCGCGCCGTCCTTTCTCGGGCGGTCGCGGGCGTTCGGGGCCGCGTTTTAATCGTCAATTTGCCGGGCAGCCCGCGCGGCGCTCTCGAATCGCTCGACGCCGTTGCGGATTTATTGCCGCACGCCCTGCAAGTCCTCGGCGGGGCGCGTCACGACTAGTTTTGCTACTTGTCAAATTGCATTTCGAGCGGCAGGAATGTTTGCTGTTGCCCGAGTCTTTAGATTTGGGGTTTTTCTTTAGGTTTGCCCAAACCCATTGTCTCTAATGAGGCGAGCTACAGCATTTCCAAAAATCAAAGCGGCGGTGAAGGAAGAATGTTGACGGACGGCTTGGCCTCGTCAACAATGCAGGCACCATGAAAACGACACTTTCGAGTAAGCTGGCAGACAAGAGGCTGGCCGTGCTGGGCGCCGGAAAGATTGGCGGGATTTTGCTGCGCGCATTCCTCGAACAAAAGCTGGTGCAGCCGAAGCGCGTGCACGCCACGGTGCGGCACGCGGAGAAGGCGCGCTCGCTCGCCAGGCAATTGGGCATTGAAGCTTCGACCGACAATCGCGCGGCGGCGCACGGCGCGGATATCATCCTGCTGGCCGTGAAGCCGCAGGCAGTGAAGGAAGTTCTCGAAGAGATCAAGCCGGAGATGAAGCCGGGGAAGATGATCGTCTCGGTCGTCGCGTCGGTTTCGACGCAGCTCATGGAAAAGCAACTGGGCATGGATGTGCCCGTGATCCGCGCCATGCCGAATACGCCCTGCGCGATTGGCTGCGGAATGACCGGCCTCGCCAAGGGAATTCATGCGACGAAAGAGCACTTGGACATTGCGCAAGCGATGTTTGAAGCTGTTGGGCGCGTCGTGGTCGTGGATGAAAAACAAATTGACGCCGTGACCGGACTCTCCGCGAGCGGCACCGCGTTTATCTACATTATTCTCGAATCGCTTGCCGAAGGCGGCGTAAAGGTAGGCCTGCCTCGCGACGTCTCCACGCTGCTCGCGGCGCAGACCATGATGGGCGCGGCACGAATGGTCTTAGACACCGGCGATCATCCCGCGCTGCTCAAAGATGCTGTGACCACTCCCGCTGGTTCTACAATGGATGGCATCCTCGAACTCGAGGACGGCAAACTGCGCGTGACCTTGATCAAGGCCGTGATGAAAGCCACGCAGCGCGCGAAGGAATTAATTTTGGAATCTTAATGTTCTAGTCGGATTGCACGGACGTAGCTGGTTTCAAATTTAAGACATCCAATCGCAGAGGAGGAAACGAAACATGATACGGAAAGCTTCGGCAGTCTGGAACGGTTCGCTCAAGGAAGGCAAGGGAACTATTTCAACCGAGAGCAAGGTGCTCTCGAACGCGCAGTACTCATTTTCCACACGATTTGAAAATGGCATCGGCACGAATCCCGAGGAGCTGATCGCCGCGGCGCATGCGGGTTGCTTCAGCATGGCGCTTTCCGCGCAACTAGGCAACGCGGGCATCACCCCCGAATCGATCGAAACCACCGCTGCTGTAACGTTAGAAAAAGTGGAAGCAGGTTTTACGGTCACGAAAATTCATCTCGACGTGACCGCAAAAATTCCCGGCGCGGATGCCGCCGCATTTGAAAAGGCCGCGCAAGACGCCAAGGCGGGATGCCCCATTTCGCGTCTGCTCAAGGCTGAAATCACGATGACCGCCAAGCTTGTTGGCGGGCGCGCGACGAGCGCCTAGTTTTCAGTCGCATCAAGAATGCTGTTAGGTCCTTGATTGAAATAACGTTTTCGTGGCGCCGGCGTTTCGCTTGTCCCGATGCAAGAGGGGCCGGCGATCTTGCAAGGCTCTGCCAGCGAGCGAGAAAACCGTCGGCGCCACTAGAGACTGCCCCATTTCATCGCTTACGTGAGGTGGAACGAAAACCACCGCCCTAGGGTGATAATGCCCAGCCACAATATGATCGAAAAGGTGCCGTAAATTCGCGCCCCGAGGGGTGCGACCTGAGCGTTGTTCCACTTTCCGACCTGCCTATAAACCGTTGTGTGGAACACCAGCGCATTGATTCCAACCCCGAGAATCATGAACATCTTGTACCAAAAAAATGAATTCACGGCAGATCGCGTGGCCTCCGCGGAAAACATGAGCACGCCGGTCACGACCTGAGCCGTAAAGCCCGCTAGCACCCACGGCAAAACCCACTTCGCCAGCTTCTCGACTGGCTCGTCCCGCATCGGACCTACGCCAAAGAGCCGCAAATCCAGCAAGAATGCGGAGCTGACAAGAGAGACGATCCCAAACACGTGCAGAGTCTCGACGACCGGGAATAAATACAGCGACTCCCGCATCACGTGTCCAAACGGAGTTTGGTCCAGCCACTGGCAAAAGTGAAACACCCACGCAGGCAACCATCCTGGCATCTCTGCACCCCTTCATTTTGGTCTATGCAAATCGTCAAACGGAAACCTGGCCGCCAGACGAGATGAATTTCTCCCGCCACGGTGAAACCTCACATCTATATATCGGTTGGCTTGTGTCTTAACTCAGTGTCTTAGGACACACCAAGATGTGATGTTTGTCACATTGAAAGGAGGGAAGAAAGGATTCGGGGGCTAGAAACCAAACACGATGCCGCCAACTACCTGAAATGATCTTTGATTTGTCGAGAAGAATCGCGAACCCCCAGCATCCGCTTCGCCCCTGAGCGCTATGTGGGGGTCAAATACACGTCTTCCCCGCTTCCCGCCGCGCCGGCAACGGCATTATTGCTCCCCAGCATTCCCCCAGTCTGGCTGAAGCTGAAATGTTCCAGACCGACCACTACGTGGGCCCAAGGTTCGAATCGGCTGCGGTTACGATAGACCAGCCGGGGGCCTGCTCCAACGAAAAGCGACTTAGCATCCAAATTCGGCGGGGTTGTGGTCTGGCCAGTATTCCCCAATAATCCGGCTCCCAACTGAGCTTCCACGCCAAACCATCGTCCAAAGTATCGCGCCAGGCTAACATTTATCCCATGTGTATTGAATGGGCTGCCTAGCAAATTGTCTCGGTTGTATGGATCATCTTCGTATTGACTCGCGGAAGCATACCCGGCCCCCCACCAACTCCCGCTGGCCCTTGAGACCTGGCCGAAGTCGAAAAGAAGAGAAAGATTCCCAATAGGAAAATAACCGTGCGCATCACGATGCCTCCCTCACGCCGCCCACTCGTTCCAAATTGGAACAATTCTTTTGATTGTAGCTGGCGCGTTCGCCCGCAATGCACGTTTTACGACGCCATATGCCCAATTCCATACAGAGTTAACCTTCACGCGTCATCCCTGATTCCTAGCCGACCCCGGCGAGCAAAATTGGCTCTCGCTTGACGGATGTGGTAGGATTTCCGGCGATATTGGTATGCCGACGCAATACATTCCGATCTTTATTTTTGCCGCGCTTGCCGCCGCGTTCCCGGCCTTGTCGCTTGTGGTTTTCAAGCTGATTCGCCCGACTCCGGTGGCCGTTGGAGCGAAGCTGAAGCCGTATGAGTGTGGCGTCGAAGCGGAAGGCGATACGCGCGGGCGATACTCGGTCCGGTTTTACATCGTTGCGATTCTCTTTGTAATCTTCGATGTGGAGACGACGTTTCTCTTTCCCTGGGCCGTGCTGTTTTCGACTCGCCAGGAAGGCTTTCGCCTGCCTGAAATCTATGCCTTGGCGAGCATGTTCGTTTTTCTCGGCATCTTGATCATCGGTTACGTCTGGCTCTACCGGAAGGGCGCCCTCGAATGGGTGTAGGTTGCGCCCTTTTTTTGATAAGTGGAGTCCCGGCCACGGAAGGTGACCGGGATTTTTTTTGGGCGTTGGCCGGACACGGGATCGGGAAGCCCGTGGATTCTGGCGGAACAGGTTGACTCTGTTTTCCGCCGTGTGCTAAAAGCTACAATTTAATACTGGCTGTACGGTCTGGGTGCAGCCGCACTACTCCTAATTCATGGCAAACGACCCGGAAGAGAAGCAGCCTTCTGCGAGTTCACCGACTGAGCCGTCTGCGGCGAAAACGCCAGCCGCAGGGGGAGAACCTGCATCTAAACCGCCTGCTCCTCCTGCCGCTCCTGCCGCGAAACCTCCGGCTGCGCGCCGCACCGCCGCGGCCTCCCGCTCCACCCAAGGAAGGCCCTGTTGCCCTCGATAATGACCTTGTAAAGCGATACAAAGAGAAATTCGGGCCTGCCATCCTGGAAGCCTGGACGGATCGCAAACAAGCCATTCTGGTTGTCGCGCGGGAGCTGCTTGCAGAAATTGCAATTTACAGCCGGGATGATGAGAAATTTGACTGGCTGAGCGACCTCACGGCCGTCGACTGGCCGAAGCGCGAGAAGCGCTTCGACATCGTGCTCAACATGTATTCGTTTGAAAAGAACGAGCGGTTGCGTTTGAAGGCGCAAGCCACTGCGGATGAGCGCGTACCTAGCGTGCAAGGAATCTGGTCCACGGCGAACTGGATGGAACGCGAAGTCTATGACATGTTCGGGGTGATTTTTGAGGGCCATCCCGACTTGAAGCGGATTCTGCTTCCGGACGAATGGCAGGGTTTCCCTTTGCGGAAAGACTACGACATTCTGACGCAAGACAACGCCTGGGTTCGCGAAAACCTGGGCATCGAGAGCGGACAATAACGAATGCCCGACGAACGCATCCCGTTTGCCACGCACGCTGATCACACCGTGCTCGGGGCGGACGAAATCGTCCTCAACATGGGGCCGCAGCACCCGTCGACGCACGGCGTGCTGCGCGTGAAGCTGCGCCTGGACGGCGAAAAAGTCATCGGTTCGGAGTGCGTGATCGGCTACTTGCACCGCGGCGTCGAGAAAATTGCCGAGCACCGCAGCTACCAGCAATTTGCGCCTTACGTGGACCGAATGGACTACGTCGCGGCGGTTTCGAACGGCCTGGGCTACTGCGAGGCGGTCGAAAAGCTGCTGGGGGCCGAAGCGCCTCCGCGGGCTCGCGTGATTCGAACGATCCTCACCGAGCTTCAGCGAATCGCGAGCCACCTGTTCTGGCTGGGGACGCACGCGCTCGATATCGGCGCGCTGACGCCGCTGTTTTACTGTCTGCGGGAACGCGAAGAGATCCTGAAGATTTTCGAGAAATTTTGCGGCGCGCGGCTGACCACGCACGCGTTCCGCATCGGCGGCCTGCAATATGAGGCCTACGATGAGCTTGAAAAGGACGTCGAGCGGTTTTGCACGCCCTTTGACAAGCGCGTGGACGAATATGAATCGCTGCTGACCGAAAACCGCATCTGGGTGGGTCGCACCAAGGGCATCGGCATCCTCACCGCCAAGGAAGCCATCGACTACGGCGCTTCCGGGCCGGTGCTTCGCGCGAGCGGCGTGAAGTGGGACATCCGAAAGGCGATGCCTTACGCCGCGTACGACCAATACAAGTTTGAAATCCCCACTGGAAAGAACGGCGACACCTACGACCGGTACATCGTCCGCATGGAGGAAATGCGCCAGTCGCGGCTGATCTGCCTGCAGGCCATCGAAAATATTCCAGCCGGGCCGATCATGGGCAAGGTCGGCAAGGTGCTGAAGCCGCCGCCGGGCGAGATTTATCACGCGATTGAAGCGCCCAAGGGCGAGCTTGGCTATTACATTATCAGCGATGGAACAACGCAGCCGTACCGCGTGAGGATTCGCCCGCCTTCCCTCATAAATCTTGAGGCGTTTGACAAGATGATTCGCGGGCACCTGGTGGCGGACGTCGTGGCCATCATCGGAACGCTCGATATCGTATTGGGAGAAGTCGACCGATAGCGCCATGCTGATGAACCTCATCCATTTCGTGATTTCCATTTGGGTGCCGCTGGTTTGCGCGGTCATCATCGTGGCCGTTCTGCCGCTTGTCGCCGGATACATCGTCTTGATGGAACGAAAAGTCATGGCGGACATGCAGGCGCGGCTCGGCCCCATGCGCGTCGGGCCGCACGGATTGCTGCAGCCGATCGCGGACGCGGTGAAACTGCTAATCAAGGAAGACATCATCCCGGATGAAGCGGACAAAATGATTTTCTGGTTCGCGCCGCTGATTTCGGTGACGGCGGCGATGCTGGCGATGTCGGCGCTCGCGATTGGTCCGTGGTTTCAGATTGCGGAATTGAACGTCGGCATCCTCTTCATTGTGGGAATCAGCGCGCTCGGGATTTTCGGAATTGTGCTGGGGGGATGGTCCTCGAACAGCCACTATTCGTTGCTGGGAGCGCTGCGCAGCGCGGCGCAACTGGTGAGCTACGAAACCGCGGCTGGAATGGCGATTGTGGGCGGATTGCTGCTCGCCGGGACTCTATCGACGCGGGAAATTATTCTGGCGCAGAACGATTATGGCATGTGGTTTGCTTTTGCCGCGCCTGTCGGATTTTTTATATACATTGTCGCGTCGATCGCGGAAACCAATCGCGCGCCATTCGATTTGCCGGAAGCCGAATCGGAACTGGTCGCCGGCTACATGACGGAGTATAGCGGGTTCCGCTGGGCGCTCTATTTCCTCGCGGAATATACGAACATGGTTGTCGTGGCGTCAATTGCCACGACGCTGTTTCTGGGCGGATGGCTGCGGCCGTTTGCCGGCACGCCGGCATTCAATTTCCTGGACTACGTGCCCTCGCTGCTGATGCTGGGCGTAGGAGGATATTGCTTTTATCGCGCGCCGAAGCAGCCGGTGAAAGTGCAGAAACTTTTTATGGTGGCAGTGGGATTGATGATGTTTGTAGTCGCGATCATTCTTGCGGCGCCGCTGGTCCCTGCTGTCTCGAATTTGCTTCCCGGTTTGAAGCCAGGATTGCACGGGGCGTTCTGGTTCCTGTTGAAAGTGGGGATGTACATTTATCTGTTTATGTGGCTCCGGTTTACATTCCCGCGCTACCGGTTCGATCAGTTGATGCGCCTCGGCTGGCAATTTTTGATTCCGCTTTCGATCGTCAACGTGATGGGAATCGGCGTGGCCCTCGTGCTGCACCGGCATTGGGGATGGAGCCACTTGACGGCGTTTGGCCTAACGACTCTGCTAACCCTGGCGGCGGCCGGCTGGCTGGGCTGGGCGGGCGAAAAGAAAGATAAAGAGCACGTGTTCGTGGGTGAAGTGTAGAAGCTTTTTGTAGCACAGCCACTCTTGGCTGTGCGGTTTTTACAGGAGACAACAAAGGCGCACAGCCAAGAGTGGCTGTGCTACTCGGGGAAAATGCTCGATCAGATCGTATTTCATTTTTTTGCGGCACTGGCCGTTGTTTCCGCGATCCTTGTGGTGACGCGGCGCAACGTGGTGCAGAGCGCGATTTTCCTGATCACGGCGCTTCTGGCGACGGCGGGGATTTTTTTGCAGTTGCACGCGGAATTTTTATTCATCGTGCAGGTGATTCTCTACGCGGGCGGCATCATGGTGCTGTTCGTGTTCGTCATCATGCTGATCAACATGGACGTTTCGCTGCACCAGATCCAGTTCAACCGGCAATGGTGGCTTGGATTGCTGCTGGCGATTGTGGTGGGAGCTGAACTCACGATTGCGATTGCCATCGGCCGGTCTCATTTATCGTTTGGCGAGCCTGCGCCGGCGAGCGCTCTCGAGCCGAGCACGCAACTCGTGGGAAAAGTCCTATTCAGTGAATATATGCTCCCGTTTGAAATCGCGTCCATCCTGCTGCTCGTGGCCATGATCGGCGCGGTGGTGATGGCGAAGAAGAAAATATGAAGGGGCGGGTACAGCGATGATTCCGACCAGCCAGTATTTGTTCCTCGGCATGGTGCTGTTCACGATCGGCGTGATCGGGGTTGTGACCCGGCGGAACGTGATTGTTATTTTGATGTCCATCGAGCTGATGCTGAACGCCGTGAACATCAACCTGGTGGCGTTCTCCCGGCTCGTCGGATCGGCGGAAGGGCACGTGTTCGCTATCTTTATCATTACCGATGCGGCTGCGGAAGCCGCTGTAGGGCTGGGCATCATCATTGCGTTTTTCCGCAATCGTGAGACGTTGCTGGGCGACGAGATGGACTTGCTGAAGTGGTAGGCGATGTATCTTGGGAGTCGGGAGTGATGTTGAATTGCTCATTACGCGTTGTCATTCCGAGCGAAGCGAGGAATCTCTCTTTTCTCGGCCGAGGGCAGAGAGATTCCTCGCTTCGCTCGGAATGACAAACTATGGGTACATTCCAACAGACTGCTAAAACATGATGCCGACGGAATATTTTCTCGCGCATATCTGGCTGATCCCGCTGTTTCCTCTTGCGGGCGCGGCGCTGATGTTGTTCATCGGCCGCCGGCTCCCGAACGCGGCGGTGAACGTCGTTTGCGTCGGCAGCGTTTTTCTCGCGATGTGCTATGCCTTCGGAGCGATCTGGCAACTCGTTTCGCGGCCTGCCACGGAACGCCTGGTTAGCTACAGCCTGTTTGACTGGGTTCCCGCCGGAATCATGCACACGAATTCAGGACGCGTGATGGATTTCCACGTGCCCTGGGGCGTCCTGATGGACCCGCTGACGGCGGTGATGCTGCTGGTCGTCACTGGCGTCGGTTTCCTGATTCACGTGTATTCCACTGGATACATGGCGCATGAAGGCGGCTACTACCGCTTTTTCGGCTACCTGAATTTGTTCATGTTCTCGATGCTGACGCTCGTCCTGGCGAACAATTTGCTGCTGCTGTTCGTCGGATGGGAAGGTGTCGGGTTGTGCAGCTACCTCCTGATCGGCTTCTACTTCCTGAGGAAATCGGCGTCGGATGCGGGAAAGAAAGCGTTCATCGTAAATCGAATTGGTGACGCGGGCTTTCTGCTCGGACTGTTCCTTATGCTGGGCACGCTTGGAACGATTCAGTTCACGGAGATCGGCCCGGCGATTGTCGCGGGACATTTTGTGATGGGCGATGCCACGTTGACGGCGATTGCCCTGCTGCTCTTTGTGGGCGCGACAGGGAAGTCGGCGCAGCTTCCGTTGTATGTCTGGCTGCCGGACGCGATGGAAGGTCCGACGCCGGTCAGCGCGCTGATCCACGCGGCAACGATGGTGACCGCCGGTGTGTACATGATTGCGCGCACAAACGCGGTGTTCTCAATGGCGCCGAAGGCGCTCGCCGTGGTTGCCGTAGTTGGCGGCGTCACATCCATCTTCGCGGCGACGATGGGCCTCGTGCAGAACGACATCAAGCGCGTGCTGGCCTACTCGACGGTTTCGCAGTTGGGTTACATGTTCCTCGCCTGCGGCGTCGGCGCGTTCACCGCGGGCGTGTTCCACTTGATGACGCACGCGTTCTTCAAGGCCTTGCTCTTCCTCGGATCGGGCAGCGTGATTCACTCGCTCTCCGGCGAACAGGACATGCGCAAGATGGGCGGGCTGTGGGGAAAAATTCCGACGACGGCAAAAACATTTGTCGTGGCGTCGATCGCGATTTCGGGGATACCGCCTCTTGCCGGCTTCTTCAGCAAGGACGCGATCCTGGGACACACGTTCGAGTACAACAAGATTCTTTGGCTGATCGGATTCATCACGGCCGGAATGACCGCGTTTTACATGTTCCGCCTCGTGAACATGACGTTCTTCGGCCAATCGCGCGTCGATCATGAAGTCGAGCACCACATTCATGAGTCCCCAAGCTCGATGACCGTGCCGCTCACGATTCTTGCCGTGCTTGCTACAATCGGCGGCTGGGTTGGCTGGCCGGAATCGCTCGGCGGCAGCGATCGCTTCTCAAAATTCCTCGAACCCGTGATGGCCAAGCATGCGGAAGAAGGCGGCGAGGCAGCCGCGGCGCACGCGGCGTCCGGTATCTCGATGGAATATTTGCTGATGCTGTTGTCCGTGCTCATCGCGTGCGGCGGTATATGGCTGGCGTACCGCTGGTACATTCAGCGTCCGGAAGTCCCGGAAAAAATCGCGGCGGCGAGCCCGTTTTTGTATCGTTTGCTTTACAACAAATATTACGTGGACCAGCTTTACGACGCTATGTTCGTGAATCGCGTGAAAGATCTGGCGCTCACGCTGGGCGCGTTCGACGTGAATATTATCAACGGGCTTGGCGTGGACGGCTCCGGCTGGGTGACACGAATTACATCGAGCATCTCCGGCCTGTGGGATTCCTGGATTGTGGACGGCCTGGTGAATCTGGCCGCGCGGATCGTCTGGCTCTTCAGCTGGCCAGTGCGGATGCTGCAAACTGGGCGCGTGTCGCGGTACGCGCTGTTCATGCTGCTCGGCGTCTTGATTTTTCTGGGCTATTACTTGTGGAATTCGGGATTCAGGCTATAGAGCTTGCTGCACGAGTTGATTTAGAAGAAGGCGAGGCGGGGAGATGGAATTTTACAACACTCATATCCTGACGGTGGTGCTGTTCACGCCGCTGGTGGGGTCGCTGGTGCTGCTGTTCGTGCCGCGCGACAGCGCGACTGCGCACCGCGTCATCGGCAACCTTTTCGGCTTCCTCGGGCTGATCGTTTCGCTGCCGCTGATCTGGCGCTTCAGCCTGGACCCGTCCGCGCCGCGCTATCAGTTCCCCGAAACCCACGACTGGATTCCTTCCATCGGCGCGCACTACTCGCTGGGCATCGACGGGATCAGCCTGCTTCTCGTGATCCTGACAACGCTCCTCGGCGCAATTTCGATTCTTTCGTCGTGGAGCGCGATCAAGATGCGGACGAAGGAATACTACATTCTCTTCCTCCTGCTTCAGGTTGGCATGCTGGGCGTTTTCATGTCGCTCGATTTTTTCCTGTTCTACATGTTCTGGGAAGTGATGCTCGTGCCGATGTATTTCCTGATCGGCGTTTGGGGCAGCGACCGCCGCTTGTATGCCGCGATCAAATTCTTTTTGTATACCTTGATCGGCTCGGTGATCATGCTGCTGGGAATCCTGGCGCTGTATTTCAAGGCGGGCGGCGGCACGTTCGATATGCCGACGCTTCTTGCGTCCGCCGCGCAGTTTGATACGCGCACGCAAGTGCTGCTGTTCTGGGCGTTCTTCTTCGCGTTTGCGATCAAGGTGCCGATGTTCCCGTTCCACACCTGGCTGCCGGATGCGCACACCGAGGCGCCCACGGCGGGATCCGTGATCCTGGCCGGCGTTTTGCTGAAAATGGGCACGTACGGCTTTATCCGTTTCTCTCTGCCGCTTCTGCCGCAGGATGCCGCGGCGCGCCACAAAATTGTCACCATCATGCTGGTCGTTTCGGTGATTGGCATCTTATATGGCGCCCTGGTCTGCATGATGCAGAAGGACATGAAGAAATTGATCGCGTACAGCTCGGTCAGCCACCTGGGCTTCTGCACGCTCGGCATCTTCGCATTGACGCCGAATGGACTCTCCGGCAGCGTGATTCAGCAGATCAACCACGGCCTTTCCACCGGCGCACTTTTCTTGATCATCGGCGTGCTCTACGAAAGGCGGCATACGCGCTTGATTTCGGAGTTCGGCGGGCTCTCCACTCCCATGCCGAACTTCGCCGCCATCTATATGATTGCCACGCTCAGCTCGCTGGGCTTACCTTTGCTCAACGGGTTTATCGGCGAGTTCGTCATCCTGCGAGGCACTTACGAAGTCAACATCAAGTACGTGGCGTGGGCCGTGATTGGCATTGTCCTGGGAGCCGCGTACTTGCTGTGGCTCTACCAGCGCGTGATGTTTGGACCGGTCACCAATCCCGCGAACGAGCATTTGGCGGACCTCAACGCGCGCGAATACGCGACGCTGGTTCCCTTGATTCTTCTGTGCTTCTGGATCGGAATTTATCCGAAGCCGCTGTTCCATTTGCTGGAGCGGCCCGTGCAGCAGATCGTCGAGCAGGTCAATCCTGGATATTACGGCGCGGAACGCGCGGGCGCGCTCGTCCCCAAAGGCGACGGTGGCCTCGCACCTCAGCCGGCTGCGACCGGGATGCCGGATATGAATATGCCGTCTAGTACTGAGACAGCTCCTGCTCCTGAAACGGAAAAGAAGTAAACGAGGCGATGAGCCGATATGCTTAAGGCGTTCCAGACATTTATGCAGCAGGACGGCGGCGGACTGCTCCTGCCGGAGATGATGCTCGTCCTGTTTGCCATGGGCATCCTGCTCACCGATTACCTGCTCGAGGCCCGCGACAAGTTTTTCAACGCCATGATGGCCATGCTCGGAGTGCTGTTCAGCGCCACCTGCCTCTGGCAATTGCGCGGGGTTGCCGACCGGGGGGCCGTCGGCTTCAGCAACTCTCTGCTTGTCGATCCGTTTTTTCTGTTTTTCGGTTTCATTTTCCTCATCGCGACGGCGCTGGTGATCATCCTTTCGGTCCGCTATATGCAAATCGAGGACGAAAATCACGGCGAATATTACGCCCTGATGCTGTTCGCCACCGTCGGCATGATGTTCATGGCGTCGGGCTACGACCTGGTCGTGCAATTCCTGGGCCTGGAAACGATGGCGATCAGCTTTTACGTGCTGGCGGGGTTTTTGCGCCGCGACAAGCGTTCGAACGAAAGCGCGGTGAAATACCTGCTGCTGGGCGCGTTCAGTTCGGCGATTCTGGCCTACGGCTTCTCGATCCTCTATGGGATCGGCGCCATGGCCAACCTGAGTTCTATTGGCCAGGCGCTGCCTCCCAGGACTAATCTGGACGTGATTGCGGTCGCGGTGGAGGCAAGGGGCCATGCGGATCTGTTTGTGCTCCTGGCGCTCGCTACGGTGGCCGCAGGGCTTTTCTTCAAAGTGGCCGCCGTGCCGTTTCACCAGTGGGCTCCTGACGTGTACGAGGGCGCTCCAACGCCGATTACGGCCTACATCAGCGTTGCTTCGAAAACCGCGAGCTTCGCCCTCCTGCTGCGCCTGCTGCTCACCGTGTTCTGGCCGGTGCGCGTCGATTGGGAAATGCTCATCGCGGGTGTGGCCATCGCGTCGCTCACGCTAGGGAACTTCGCGGCGATCACGCAGACGAATGTGAAGCGCATGCTGGCCTACTCCTCGATTTCACATGTGGGCTACATCCTGCTCGGAATCGTGGCGGCCGCGTCGAGCCCGCTGGGATTCCTGACCGGCATGAAGGGCGTGGCGTTTTACCTCTTCGTTTATGGATTCATGACCATTGGCGCGTTCGCCGTACTGATCGTGCTGCAGCGGCAGGGAATCATCGGCGACGAGCTGGACGATCTGAACGGTCTGTACCGCCGCAGCCCGCTGTCCGCGTTGGTGCTGCTGATTTTCATGCTGTCGCTTGCCGGGATACCTCCTCTGGCGGGCTTCGTCGGAAAGTATTTCATCCTGCAGGCGCTGATCGAGACCGGGCACACTCGCCTCGCGCTGTTCGGCGCGCTCTACATCGTTCCCGCGCTTTACTATTACTTCCGAATCGTGATGCACGCGTATCTGTATGAACCGGGCAACGCGCCGTCGCCGATCATCACCATCGGGCAGAGGGTTGCTTTCGCCGCGTTGTGCTTTGTGACTGTCGCCGCCGGGGTCTATCCGGAGCCGTTCGTGCGCCTGGCGACCTACTCGCTGTTCTTCCCGTCAGGTTTCAGTGGCCACTGAAGAACCAGCTTCGCCGCCCTCCCCATCGCCGAGAAAACGGCCCGCCGAAGCTGCGCGACAAATATCCGATATACTGGAGCTGCCGTTCCTGCTGGTCGCCTGCGTAGCCATTGGCGGCGGAGCGGGGTATTTCCTGGACAAGCGCATCCACACATCGCCCCTATTCACGCTGATTCTTGGTTTGCTGGGGTTCGCCGCGGGAATGTTCCAACTGGTGCGGCGATTGTCGAAGGACACGAAGGACGATGGCGGAGCCTGAATCTTCATATGCCGCCGCGGAGCAGCGCATCGAGTGGATGACGCTCGCGCTTGGATTGGCCGGCGCTGCGTTTGCCTTTGCGCGCTGGGGCTGGCGTCCCGGAGCGGGGGTGGCGCTCGGCGCCGCGCTCGCGTGGTTGAATTTTCGCTGGCTCAAGCAGGGAGTAACCGCTCTCGTTAAACTTTCGACCGCGCAGGCGAACTCGGAACACGCTCGGGTGCCCCTGAGCGTTTACGCTAAGTTCTTTGGACGCTTCGCTTTGCTGCTGGTGGTAGTCTATGTTATTCTTTCGCGTTCCCTGTTGCCTGTGGCCGCGGTGCTCGGAGGATTGTTCGCGGTGGTTGCAGCCGTGATGATCGAATTGATGTGGGAACTGGTGCGCGGCAGGCGGGGAACGGAAACACACACTTAGAGCCGGTTTTCGCGCGGCTCAATCCCGGGGTCAACTGGACAAATGGAAGAGCAAGTCTTGGGTGTGACAAAACTGGTCAACGCGCTACTGGGAAAGCCCGCGTTGGCGTTGCTCGCGGCGCTGCACATTCATCCTGAGAATGCCGAGTACCCGATTCCGAATCACATCGCCATGGAATTTGTGGTATTTCTTATTGCCATTCTCTTCTTTACCTGGCTGAAAACGCGCCTGTCTGTGGACGATCCCGGCGGCACGCAGCAGTGCATGGAAGCGCTCCTGACGAATTCGATGGGCGTGGGCGCGCGCGATTTGCTCGAAGACACCGCTGGTCACAACGCGCTGAAATATCTACCCTTGGTTGGCAGCGTCGGCATGTTCGTATTGATGAGCAATCTGATCAGTTTGGTTCCTGGATTTTCCTCTCCGACGGCCGAGAAGTCGGTGCCTCTGGGCTGCGCGATCGTCGTTTTTCTCTATTACAACTGGGCGGGCTTGCTGCATCACGGACCGCTCAAATATGGCAAGACATTCCTGGGACCCGTTTTAGTGATGTCTCCGATCATGTTTGTCGTGGAAATATTCAGCCATCTCGCCAGGCTGCTTTCGCTTACGGTCCGTCTGTGGGTCAATATGCTCGTGAGCGAGCTGCTGTACGTAACATTTCTCGGTTTGACGCTGTCATTGTTCCTATATGTGGAAAAGCTCAACGTCCTTGGTTACGCGCTGGCTCCGATTCCGCTGCTCGCTCCACCCATTTTTATTCTTTTGCATATCTTCGTCGGATTTGTGCAGGCGTTTGTTTTCACCCTATTGCCGATTATCTACGTGGGCGGGGCAGTAGCCGAAGAGCACTAATCAGCGCGCAGATTTTATAGAGGTCCATTTCATACCGGCATGATCCGCTGTCTCGTGTGAGCCCGGCTGCAAGAGGGATGTCCGGGAACCACCTCCGAGCGGCCATTTCTTAACGAAGGAGAAAGAAAATGAAGAAGTATTCGATGATTCTGTTTGCACTGCTGGCGGTGGCGTTCGTTGCTCCGGCTGCGTTTGCTCAGACGGGAGCTATGCCTGCGGCTGAGCCGACCAATTGGGTAGCCATCACGTCGGGCTTTGCGATGGCGATTGCCTCGGCATTTTGTGGTATGGCTCAGGCTCGCGCGACGTCTTCGGCCTGCGAAGGCCTGGCTCGCAACCCGGGCGCGGCGGCTCCAATCCGCTTCGCGCTCCTGCTTGCGCTCGTGCTGATCGAATCGATGGCGCTCTACACGTTTGCCATCATATTCGCCAAGGTTAAGTAAGCGATTTCGTTTTTGATTTTCAAGCGGCACGCTCTCGGAAGTTTGAGGGCGTGCCGTTTTGTTTTGGGAGTTGAGTAGCACAGGCTTCAGCCTGTGGAATTTTGCCTTGAACAAGACAACCCCCACAGACTGAAGTCTGTGCTACTTCCTGCTACCGAATATTGAGAGCGGCTTTGGCGGCGAAATCGATGATCCGGGCAGGGAACAATCCGGCGAAGACCGTGCCGGCGGCGGCGATCCACAACACGACGGAGAGCGTCCAGGGCACGGGCTCGACGGCGACTTCCGTCGCCGGCTCGCGCATATACATGGCCACGATGACGCGCAGGTAATAGTAGGCGCCGATGACGCTGTTCAGGGCCAGCAGAATCGCGAGCCAGATCAAGTTGGATTCGAGGGCGGCATTGAAGACGTAGAATTTCCCGAGGAACCCCGCCGTGATGGGCAGTCCCAGTAGCGAAAGGAGAAACAGCGACAGACATGCGGCCATCGCGGGTTGCCGCCGCGCGAGACCTGTAAAATCTTCAATATCGACGTGGCGTTCGCCCGGTCCGCCCAGGTGCGCGACGATCAGGAATGCGCCCATTTTCACGAGGGCGTAGCTCACGAGGTAAAACAGCGCCGCGGCAATGCCCGCTTCCGGATGGTCCGTGGCGGCAGCGGCCGTGAGCGCGACGAGAATATATCCCGCATGCGCGATCGAGCTGTAGGCCAGCATCCGCTTCACGCTCGTTTGCACGATCGCCGACAAATTTCCGGCGAACATGCTGAGCGCGGCCGCCACCCACAGAGCCCAGAACCACAGCGGCGCGGCGGCGTCCACGCTCGCCAGGATGCGCAACGCCAGGGCGAACGCGGCGGCCTTGGGACCTGTCGAAAGCAGAGCGGTTACCGGCGCGGGGGCGCCTTCGTAGACGTCCGGCGTCCATAGTTGAAAGGGAGCAGCGGCGACCTTAAAGGCCAGGCCAATAAAAATAAATCCGAGGCCAATCTTCAAGAGGGTGTGCGCGGAATCGTTGGCGAGCGGCGTCATCAGGTCGAGGTGCGTCGATCCCGTCGCGCCGAAGGACAACGCAATCCCGTACAGGAAAAAAGCTGTGGCAAACGATCCGAGCAGGAAATACTTCATCGCCGCTTCGTTCGAGCGCGGGGCATCGCGCCGGTAGCTCGCCAGAATGTAGGAAGCGATGGAGCTCATTTCCAGGCCGATAAAGGCCGTCAATAACTCGTGGGCCCCGGCCATCACACCCATGCCGGCCGTCGCAAACAGGATCAGCGCGCAAAATTCGGCAGCGTCCAGATCGTCGCGCTTGAGGTAACCGATCGAGCCGAGAATCACCAGGAACGCCGCGCCGCAGACGATCCAGTGGACGAACAGGCTGAACGAGTCAGCCCGAAAAAGGCCCGAATAGGCGAGCCCCGGATAGGTCGCGGGAAAAAATGTCGCGGCGAGCGCCAGCGCCGCGCCCACAAGCGAAATGCCCGCCAGCACGCCGTGGCGCGCCTTCGGCACGACGGGCGCGAGAAGCATGACCAGCATCCCGAATCCGCAGAGAACGATTTCGGGCGCAATCCTGTACAAATCTTGGATGGGTGGGAACATTTATTTCAATTTCACCGAGTCTGCCACGCTGCCGTACGCCGAGGTGTTCAGACCGGGCGCCGTCACGGGGGCGTGATCCAAATCCATGCTGATGTTGCTCGTGCCATGAGTGCGCGCGCCGCCGGCGTTGTACGCCTGCGGGCGCTGCATGAGTTGCAAAACGTTTTGCGTGTAAGCCTCGGTCCGCCGCGTGAAGAATGGTGAACCGATGCCCATCCACAAAATAAGCGCCGCCATCACGAACAGGATTCCGCGCTCGCGCGTATCTAAATCTGGAAGCTTGCCATTCTTGTCTTGCGTGATGCTGCCAAAGAACACGCGCTGGTAGGACCAAAGCAGATAAACAGCCGAGAAAATGACGCCGAGCGCGGCCCAGGACGCCCACGCCGCGTGTTTCTGAAACGTCCCCGCCAGAATCAGGAACTCACCAACGAACCCGTTGAGCATTGGCAGCCCCGCGGAGGCAAAGCACGAAAACAGGTACAGCGCCGCCAGAACCGGCATGGGTGTGGCCAGGCCGCCGAATTCCGAGATCAAGTGCGTGTGGCGGCGGTCATACAGCATCCCGACGCACAGGAACAGCGCGCCGGTTGAAATTCCGTGATTGAGCATTTGGTAGACGGCGCCCTGGATCGAAATTGCGTGAAACGCGAAAATCCCGAGCACGACAAATCCCAGGTGGCTGACCGAGGAGTAGGCAACCAGGCG
The DNA here is from genome assembly GCA_963833595.1 of uncultured Acidobacteriota bacterium. GTDB lineage: Bacteria > Acidobacteriota > Terriglobia > Acidiferrales > UBA7541 > Palsa-360. The sequence goes on from CAWHYM010000023.1 coordinate 436,523, forward strand.
CTTCAAATCCACCTGCACCATGGCCACCAGGGCCCCGTACACAATGCCGATAATGGCCAGCACGGCGATGAACGGCGCAAAGCGGCGCGCGGCGTCCGGAAACAGCGGCAAGCAGAAGCGCAGCATGCCGTAGGTGCCCATCTTGAGCAGGACGCCTGCGAGCATCACCGAACCCGCCGTGGGAGCTTCCGTGTGCGCGTCCGGCAGCCACGTGTGAAGAGGGAAGAGCGGGACCTTGATCGCAAACGCGAGGAAGAACGCGCCGAAGAGCAAGTATTCCGTTCGAACGGGCAGCGCGACTGTGCCGTTCGAAAGCAGCGACTGGATCTGAGCGACGTCGAACGTCGGATATCCGGCGACGGCGGTGATCCGATAGAGCCACAGAATCGCCACGAGCATCAGGATCGATCCGAACATTGTATAGAGTACGAATTTAAGAGCGGCATAAATGCGACGGCCGTGTCCCCAGATGCCGATCAGGAAATACATCGGGATCAGCATCATTTCCCAGAACAAGAAGAACAGGAACAGGTCGAGCGAAACGAAGACGCCGATCACTCCGGTTTCCAGCACCAGCAGCGAAATGAAGAAGCCTTTCACGCGCTGGTCAATCGATTTCCAGGATGCCAAGATCGAAATCGGCGTGAGCAGCGTGGTCAGCAAGATGAGAAACAGGCTGAGTCCGTCGATGCCCATGTGATAGTGAATCGGCGGCTGCGGAATCCAGGCGTGGAATTCTTCCCATTGATAGCCGGCTGCGTGCGTGTCAAAGCCGCGAAGGAGCAGCAGCGAAAGGGCGAATTCGACGACCGCCGCGGTCATCGCCAGCCGGCGAATCCAGACATGATCGTCATCGCGCAGGAGCAAAAGCGCCAGCGTGCCCGCGACGGGCAGAAACGTCAGAACCGAAAGCAAGTAGGTTTGCTGCACGTCAGTCCACCATCCAGAGCAGCAGGGAAGTGAAAACGAGCACGCCCAGGACGATCCAGGTGGCGTAGCTCCGTATGTTTCCGGTATTGGCGCGGCGCAGGCGGTCGCCCGTTTCGCGTGAAACGAACGCGACGCCGTTCACCGTGCCGTCAATGGCGCGCTCGTCGACCACATGCCACAGAACCTTGTCCGAAATCCAGACCAGCGGCCGGACAATCACGGCCAGGTACAATTCGTCGATAAAATATTTTCCGGAGAGGAGTTTGTACGGCCCTGAAAGGGAAGCCGCCAGTTTCTTCGGTATTTCCGGGCTCTTGATATACAGCCACCATGCCAGCAAGAATCCGAGAAGTCCGGCGATCACGGGCGCGCCAACGAGAGCCTGCAAAATTTCCCCGCCGCTTCCCGAAGATTCGGCTGCGGCAGTTACAGGTTCCGCGGCGGTTGCCACCACGGGCGCGAGGAAATTCTGGAAGTGGTTAACGCCGCCCATGAGTTGTGGCGCGGCCATCCATCCGCCGCAGACGGAAAGAATCGCCAGGATGATGAGCGGAACCGTCATGCTCTTCGGTGATTCGTGCACGTGCACGTGGTGCTCGTCGTACCGCTCGGTGCCGAAGAAAGTCAGGAACAACAGGCGGAACATGTAGAACGAAGTGAGCCCTGCCGTGAGAACTCCAAGGCCCCAGAGGACCGGACTCACACGCTGCGCTTCGTTCAGGATTTCGTCCTTGCTGAAAAATCCGGAAAAGCCCGGCGCGCCCGCAATCGCCAGTGTGGCCATGAACATCGTCCAGAACGTCACCGGAATTTTCTTGCGCAGGCCACCCATCTTGCGCATGTCCTGCTCGCCGCCCATGGCGTGGATCACGCTGCCCGCGGCGAGGAAGAGCAATCCTTTGAAGAAGGCATGCGTCATCAGGTGAAAAATGCCCGCGCCAAACGCGCCCACGCCGCAGGCCAGAAACATGTAGCCGAGTTGGGAAACGGTCGAGTAGGCGAGCACTTTCTTGATATCGGTTTGTACCAGGCCAATCGTCGCCGCAAACAGCGCCGTCACGCACCCGATCACGCCGACAACCTGCATGGCCACCGGCGCGTTCAGGAAAATCGCGTGCGAGCGCACGACCATGTACACGCCCGCGGTCACCATCGTTGCCGCGTGGATCAGCGCGCTGACCGGCGTGGGCCCTTCCATCGCGTCCGGCAGCCAAACGTAGAGCGGAAGCTGCGCGGATTTCCCGGCCGCGCCCACGAACAAGAGAAGCGCGATCGCCGTGAGCGTGCCAATCTGCCCGGCGGGATCGGCGGTCATGGCGGCGGCGCGCGGCAGCACGGCCGCGAAGTCAAGCGTGCCAAACGTGCGGAAAATCAGGAGCACGCCAAGAAGGAATCCGAAATCGCCAATGCGGTTCACCCAGAATGCTTTGTTGCCGGCGTTGGTGGCGGATTGTTTTAAAAAGAAGAATCCAATCAGCAGGTAACTGCACAGCCCGACGCCCTCCCAGCCGACAAACATGAGCAGGTAGTTGGCCGCCAGGATCAGCACGAGCATGAAAAACATGAACAGGTTGAGGTAAGAGAAAAACCGGCGATAGCCCGGATCGTCATGCATGTATCCGGTCGAATAGATGTGAATCAGCCAGCCCACGCCGGTGACGACCAGAAGCATGATTACGGTGAGCTGGTCCACCTGCAGCGCGAAGTCGGCCCGGAACCCCCCGGCGGAAATCCAGGTGAAATAGGTTTTGATCCACGGAATTTGGTTTGGAGAAAGGGAAAGGAATTCGCGCACCGCTTCGAGCGCCGCGAGAAAGGCAAGAGTCGTCGAGGAAAGCGCGACGGCTGAGATGACGTTCTTCGGCCAGCGTCCGCCAAAAATTCCGTTGGCGGCGGCGCCCACGAGCGGCAGGAGCGGGATGATCCAGAGATAAGAGAGAACAGGCATCAGTCTTTCAGCGAATCCACGTTTTCCACGTTGAGCGTTCCCCTGTTGCGGTGAATGAGGATGATGATCGCCAGGCCCACGGCGGCTTCGGCCGCGGCCACCACGATCACGAAAAAGACGAACACCTGTCCCTGCAACTGGCCGAGCAAACGGCTGAAGGAAACGAAAGCCAGATTGACGGCGTTGAGCATCAGCTCAATGGACATGAAGATGGTGAGAATGTTGCGTTTGAAAACAAACGCAATCACACCCAATCCGAACAAGACGGCGCTGAGCACCAGAAAGTACGAAGTTGGAACCACAACTCCCCCAAAGTGTTTCAGACCGAAGCGACTCGGTCTTAGTCGGACTCTTCGCGGCGCGCCAGGACCAGGGCGCCCAGCAAAGCGATCAAAATCAAAAACGACGTCAGCTCAAATGGAAATACGTATTCTCGGAAGAGCAGCGATGATAGGTCGCGCGTTGACACCATCTCCGGCGGCGGCGCGCCGAGGTGCGCCGTGGCCCGCCCAATCCAATAAGCCACTTCCGCCAGGAACACAACCCCGAGTGGCACACCCACAAAACGCGCCAGGCGGCTCACGTTCGTGCGCTCTTCTTCCCCGGCGTTGAGCAGCATGATGACAAAAATGAAGAGCACCATGATGGCGCCGGCATAGACAATAATCTGCACGGCGGCGACGAATTCCGCGCCCTGCAAGAGATAAAGCCCCGCGAGAGCGACCATTACGACGATTAGTGACAGGGCGCTGTGAATCGGATGCCGCTGCAGGATCAGGCTGACCGCGCCCGCCACGGTTACGGCCGCGAGGACCAGGAACACCGCGATCTGCGGCGTGATCATCGTGCTCCTCGGGGCGTTCCCCGCGTCATTTTCTTGGACTCGGATCTCATTGTTGTGTCAGCACAATCGCCAGACTCGTGATCACCACGTTCAGGATCGAAAGCGGAAGAAGCACCTTCCAGCCGAAACTCATCAATTGATCGTAGCGGAAACGCGGAAGCGTGCCGCGCACCCAAACGTAAATAAACAGGAAAATCGCGATCTTCAGAAGGAACCAGAATGGGCCCTGCACAAATTCGATGACTCCAGGCAAGCTGAATAATACTCCAAGCCCGAACAGAACCGCGCCCAAAACTGGCAGAACAACGCGCCCAAACACAGTGATATAGCGCACGCCATGAGCGATCAACGCGAGGCCCGCCAGGGTGAAGGCCGCGGTCGGAATGTAGTGCGTCCACGCGAACAGCGGAGTTTGCGGGAACGGCGAGAGCCATCCGCCAAAGAACAATATCGTCGCCAGGCAGGAAACCGTGATCATGCTGGCGTATTCTGCCATGAAAAACATCGCAAACTTGAAGCTGGCGTACTCGGTGTGAAAGCCGGCGACGAGTTCGGATTCCGCTTCGGCGAGATCGAATGGCGCGCGATTAGTCTCCGCCACCGCAGCGGTGAAAAACAGGAAGAAACCCAGGACTTGCGGCATCGGAGCGCCGATCAGATTCCATCGCGGCACGAATCCCCAATGGAAACCCTGCTGCGAGGTTACGATTTCGCTCAGATTGAATGTGCCGGCCATCAGAATCACGCCAACGACGGACATGGTCAGCGCGAGTTCGTAGCTGATCATCTGCGCCGAGCTGCGCAGACCGCCGAGCAGCGGATATTTGCTGTTGGACGACCAGCCCGCCAGCGCCACGCCGTACACTCCCATCGACGTGATCGCGAACAAAATCAGCAGACCGATGTTCAAATTCGTGATACCCGTCGGCGTCGCCTGGCCGAAGATCGTCAATCCCTCCGGCCCGAAGGGAATCACGGCGATCGATGTGATGGCGAGGGACATCGCCAGAAACGGCGCGAGAAAATAAGCGAACTTGTCCGCGCCCGCCGGCGTCACGTCTTCCTTGAACAAAAATTTAACGCCATCGGCCAGCGGCTGCAGCAAGCCGTGCGGGCCGACGCGATACGGTCCCCACCGCGCCTGGATGTGCGCCACGACTTTGCGCTCGAACCAGGTGAGATAGGCGAGCGCCGTCAGGAGCACGAAAAGCAGGATGACTACCTTCGGCAGCACGACGACGAGAAGCGGATGCTGCGCGGCGAATTCGTTCACGGGCGCGCCTCCACTTCCACTTCTTCGGCCGCTTCCGGCAGGGAACGAACCATCGTGCAGTAGCGGCTCAAACTGCCGCTGGTGAAAAGCGTGTCGCTCGAGGAAAAGATTGAGCCAGCCGGAACGTCGAAGTTCGCGGTGTCGTTGGCGGCGGAAACAGGAGAAGTTCGCTCCGCCTCTCCGAGCAGCAGCGTCGCCATGGTGAGGTTGTAGCCTGGCACCCATTGGCGAATCTCGTCGAAGGCAGCTTCCGGCGTGCGCAGCCGGATGGCCTGTCCGAGCCCGCGCAGCGCCAGTTGGTACGAAAGTATTCGCAGAATATCGAAATCCGAACGCGTGCCCATGACGTCGCCGCCCTTGCGCACAAGTTGCACTTCACCGGCGCTATTGGTCATGGTGCCGTTTTTCTCGTACGCAGCGGCGGCCGGCAGAACGACGTCGGCGAGCTGCGCGGTTTCCGTGAGGAACAGATCCTGCACGACGAGCAAGTCGAGCTTGCCCAGGCGATCGCTTGCGGAAACGCCAAACGTTTTTACCGGGTTCGCGCCGACCACGTAGAGCGCGCGCAACTGCCCTTTGGATGCGGCCGCAAGCATCCCGCGCGCGTCCATTCCAGGTTTTTCCGGGAGCTTCGCTTCCCACAGGGCGCCAAATTTCTCCCGCGCATTCGAGTCTGCTACAGAGACGTAGCCAGGGAGCATGTCAGGGAGTTGGCCCATATCCGCCGCCCCGCGCGAATTCGCATAATCGCCGAGCGCCATATATCGCGTCTGGCCAGGCAGGGAAGAACCGAATTTTACAAGGTCGCGAATCGCGGCGCCGGTCAGTTCCGCGCCGAAGACAATGACGACGTTGCTCTCTTTTTCGAGCGAGGCCTTGAGCGAGGAAAGCCGCTCAATCGTTCCGGCATCGAGCTGCGCTTCGCCGCCCGCGAGCCACCGGACAGCGGTTGCTTCGCGGCCATCGGGCACTTCGGCAAATCCACTGGCCTTGCGGAGCAGCTTGATGGATTTTGAATTGACGATGTACAGACGCGCGCCGCGATGGCGAATGGCGGAACGAATCTGCCAGGCGACCAGCGGGCTCTGCTCGGTCGGATCGTGCCCGATGAGCAATACCGCGTCCGCCTCGTACAGCTGCGTCATCGTAGCTCCCGCGGATGCAGCCTGAGTGCCGAGCGCGGCGATCAGGCTCGCGTAATCGGCCGTGCGGTGGTGATCGACATTGTTCGTGCCGATGGATGCGCGAGCGATTCGCCCCAGCAGGTAATTCTCTTCGTTCGTCGTGCGGTTCGAGCCGATGAAGCCGATCGAATCCGGGCCGGAGACCTTGTGCACTTCGGCGAGGCGCCGGGAAACTTCGGCCAAGGCATCTTCCCAGCTTGAGGGCACAAGCTTGCCGTCGCGTCGCACCAGAGGCAGCTTCAGGCGCTCGGGATGCTTCGTGAAATCAAATCCGAAGCGGCCCTTCACGCACAGGAAATCCTTGTTGAATCCGGAGAGATCGCGATTGTTGGCGCGCAGAATTTCATTATTGCGCACGCTCAGCGTGGTCTTGCAGCCATTCGAGCAATGCGTGCAGACCGTCGAGACGTAGGTCATTTCCCACGGGCGCGTCTTGTAGCGGTACGTGCCGCTCGTAAGCGCGCCAACGGGGCAGATGTCGATGCACATGCCGCACTCTTCGCAGTCCAGATGATCCTCGCCATTCGGAATGATCACCGATTGCGAGCCGCGAGCGCCGACGCCGAGCGCTTTGACGTCCATGCCCTCGTCGCACACGCGCACGCAGCGGAAACACAAAATGCACCGTGGCGCGTCGTAATAAACCGCCTCCGACCACTTCTGCTCGGGCTGATGGCGCTTTTCCTCGTTGAAGCGGCTCTTGTCCGCGCCATACGTAAAAACCATATCCTGCAATTCGCATTCGCCGCCCTTATCGCATACGGGACAATCGAGCGGATGGTTGGCGAGCAGAAATTCCAGCATGCCCTTGCGCGCTTCATGCACTTGCGGCGTGCTGGTGCGGACCACCATGCCGGGCATGGCGACAAGGGTGCACGCGGTTTGCAGCTTGGGCGCTTTTTCCACTTCGACCAGACACATGCGGCAAGCCGCCTGCAACGAAAGACCCGGGAAGTAGCAGAACGACGGGACTTCGATTCCCATGCGTCGCGCGGCCTCGATCACCAGCGTCCCCGGCGGGACAGTGACCTCGCGGTCGTCAATCTTCAGCGTGATTTCTTTTGAATCTGCCATTTTGTCCCGGGATCCTCAGCGGACCGCGGCCATGACGTCGGCCGGTCTGTACGGACATTTTCCGGAAAGATGTTCTTCAAACTCATGCCGCCATTTCTTGACGATGCTGATGGTGGGCATGGCGGCGGCATCGCCCAGCGGGCAGAACGTGCGGCCCAGCATGTTTTTCGCCAGCTCACCCACGAGAGTGATGTCTTCCGGGCGGCCGGCGCCGGAATGGAAGCGGTCCAGCATCTTGCGCAGCCAGCCTGTGCCTTCGCGGCAGGGAATGCACCAGCCGCAGGACTCGTGCGCGTAGAAATGCATGATGCGCCGCGCGAGGTCCACCATGCAGGTGTCTTCGTCGATCACGACGAGGCCGCCCGAGCCTAGCATGGAGCCTGCCTTGGCGACGGAATCGTAATCCATATTGATGTCGATTTCCTCGGCGGTCAGCAGCGGGCAGGAACTGCCGCCGGGGATGATGGCCTTGAGCTTTCTGCCGTTTCGCATTCCGCCGGCTACGTCTTCGATGATCCTGCGCAACGGGAAACCCATCGGCAATTCATAGATGCCGGGCTTGTTGACGTGGCCGGAAACGCAGAACAGGCGCGTGCCTCCGTTTTTCGGCGACCCTAGGCCCGCGTACCATTCTCCTCCTCGCCGCAGAATTTCCGGGGCGGAGGAGAGCGTCTCGACGTTGTTAATCACGGTCGGCGATCCGTACAGCCCGACGACGGCGGGAAAGGGAGGCCGGATGCGCGGATAGCCGCGCTTGCCTTCGAGCGATTCCATCAGCGCGGATTCCTCGCCGCACTCATAGGCGCCCGCTCCGGTATGCGTTACGAGGTCGAAATCGAATCCGCTGCCGAGAATATTTTTGCCGAGATAGCCGGCCTTGTAGGCTTCCTCGATGGCCCCGTCCATGATGTCCAGGACGTAGCGATACTCGCCGCGAATGTAAATGTATCCCTGGTGCGAGCCGACGGCGCGGCCGGCGATTACGACCCCTTCAATTAACTGATGTGGCATCATTTCCATCAGCGGGCGGTCCTTGCAGGTGCCGGGCTCGCTCTCATCCGCGTTGCACAAGACGTATTTGGGCTTGGCCGATTCCTTGGGCACAAAGCTCCACTTCATGCCGGTCGGAAATCCCGCGCCGCCGCGCCCGCGGAGATTCGACTTTTTCACTTCATCGACAACCTGCTCGGGAGTCAATTCCTTGAGCGCGCGCTCCATCCCTTTATAGCCGTCGTTCGCAACATAGACTTCCAGCTTGTGCGAGTCCTTGACGCCAAAGAGGCGGCTGATGACCGGCACTTCGGCGGGATGCCGTTCTTTCACGGAGCCCGTAATCGGCGTGGAGGTTTGCGGCTTTCGCCCCGCTTCGAGCGCCTCGAAAATTTGAGTGGTGCGTTCGATGGTGAGATTTTCGTAGAAATCGTAGTTCACCTGCATGGCCGGAGCGCCGGTGCAGGCGCCGAGGCATTCCACTTCCTCGAGGGAAAAGACGCCGTCCGCGGTGGTTTCCTTGTGGCCGATTTCCAGCCTCTTCTGAACAAACTCGTAGAGCTTGTTGCCGCCGCGAAGCATGCAAGACACATTGGTGCAGACCTGCACGTGGAATTTTCCGGCGCGTTGGCGGCGCAGCATCGAGTAATACGCCATCGTTTCGGTCACCTGCAACGTGTTCAGGCCGAGCCGGCCGGCGATTTCTCCGATCATTTCGTCGCTCACGTAGCCGAACTGATCCTGCGCGTAGAGCAGCATGGGGATCAGCGCCGAACGCTTCACCGGGTAGCGGTTTTCGAGCGTTTGGAATTTGGCTTCCAGTTGAGGAGGCAAATTCATCAGCGGTCAATCTCCCCGAGGACAATATCCAGCGTCCCGATGCTGGCAATCGCATCGGCCACCAGGTGGCCCTCCACCATTTTCTGCAGCGCTTGCAGATTCACGAACGAAGGCGTGCGCATCCTCATCCGGTACGGCTTTGGCGAACCGTCGCTCGCGATGAAGCAGCCCAATTCGCCGCGGGGCGATTCGATGCGCTGATAGACTTCGCCGGGAGGAGGCGCGAACCCTTCCGTAAAAATCTTGAAGTGGTAAATCAACGCTTCCATTTCCGTCTTCATTTTTTCGCGCTGCGGCGGAACGATTCCGGGCGCATCGGCCTTCACGGGGCCTTCCGGTGGAATTTTTTCGAGGGCCTGGCGGACAATTTTCAGGCTTTCGCGCATTTCCGCGACGCGGCACAAGTAGCGCGCGTAGCAATCGCCTTCGGTGCGCACGGGCACCTGAAAATCGAATTCGTCGTAACTCGAGTAGGGGAAATACTTGCGCACGTCGTAATCCACGCCGGAGCCGCGCAGCGACGGGCCGGAAACACCCATCGCGATCGCGTCCTCGGCACTCAGCACGCCCACGCCTTGCGTGCGCCCGATCCAGATCCGGTTCTTGGTGAGCAATTCCTCGTACTCATCGAAACGGGAAGGGAAGGTCTTGACGATTTTCTGGACGTGATTGGTCCAGCCCACCGGCGGCTCAAGCGCGAGGCCGCCAATGCGGAAATAGCTGGTCATCATGCGCTGGCCGCTGACGAGTTCAAAGATCTTGAGAAGTTCCTCGCGCTCGCGGAAGCAATAAAGGAAGACCGACATTGCGCCCAAGTCGATCGCGTGGGTGCCGAGCCAGACCAGGTGCGAGCCGATGCGCGTGAGTTCGGTCAGCAGCACGCGGATGTATTGCGCGCGCTTGGGAACTTCGAGGCCGAGCAATTTTTCGACCGCCAGGCAGTAGGCCAGATTGTTCGATAGCGGCGCTAAGTAATCCATGCGGTCGGTAATCGTGATGGCCTGCGAATAGGTCAGCGCCTCGGCGGTTTTTTCGATGCCGGTGTGCAAATATCCGATATCCACGTCCGCCTTGACGATATTTTCTCCGTCCAGTTCCAGGAGCACGCGCAACACGCCGTGCGTCGACGGATGCTGGGGGCCCATGTTGAGGACCATGGTTTGTTCGGGGCCGGTGGCAGTTTGTACGGTGGTCATGGCGCAGGTTCGCTCGTCTTAGAGTCGGAAATCAGCGAGGGCCCTCCACGGGATAATCCTTGCGGAGAGGGTAGCCTTCCCAATCGTCCGGGAGCAGCATGCGCCGCAGATTGGGGTGCCCCTCAAATCGAATGCCCAGGAGGTCGAAGATCTCGCGCTCATGCCAATTCGCCGTCGGCCAAACGGGTACGACCGACTCGGTGACAGGATCTTCGCCCGGCAAGCGAACCCGGAGGCGAATCGTTTCGCGCCGGGAGAGCGACAACAGATGATAATTCAGCTCGAAGCGGGGTTCGATGGGAAACCGGTCCACGCCAGTAACATCGGAAAGGAAAGTGAACGCCAGATCGGCATCGGAAATCATAAATTCGGCGAGGGGCCGCAAATGCTCGCGATAGACGACAACTGTCAGCTCTCCGCGAAAGGAAATCAATCCCGCAACGGCTTCAGGGCGCCAGCCGCGGATTTTCGCGATGATGGGGTTTTGCTCGAGGTCAGATGTCTCCGTCACGAAGTCCGGTCCCGGCGTGTGGCTGGGCGGTTCCAGTCCAACGCCCCTTTCTTCCAGAGATAGAAATAGCCAACCAGAAGGATCCCGATGTAGAGGAGCATTTCCACGAAGCCAAACCACCGCAACGACCTGAAGATGAAGGCCCATGGATATAGGAAGATGGCTTCCACATCGAATAAAATAAAAATGATTGCGACCAGATAGAACTTTACGGAAAACGGCTCGCGGGCATCGCCCGTCGGCGTGACGCCGCATTCATAGGCTTGCGATTTCACCTTGGAGGGGCGTCTCCAGCCGACGACCGAGGAAAGCGTAAGGAGAATGCCGGCAAGCGCCATCGCCAGGATGAGGTGTAAAAGAAGCGGCGCGTAGGCTTGGAGGTCGTTTCCTGTCATCTGAGCACAAGCTATAATAACGATGAAGCGCCAAGCGGTCAAATGCACGCGAAAGATAGTTCGATATTTTCTTTGAACCAGTTACAGATAAGAGACGAGTGCGTCACCGTTTGTATACGGGAAAGGCTGGCGGTCCTATGAACTTTGGCTTCAACTCGAACGTTCGCGTCGGAGGCGCTACCTATCATGTGCAAACGGAGGATCGCGGTCCTTCGCATCCTTTTCTCGATACGGTCGTGTACATGGCCGGCCGTGTGATTTACAAGCGCAGCACCAGCTACGAGCAATTTGCCAGCGGAACGGAAGCGGGGACTCTTGCGCAAAAGCTGCACGAGCGCCTGGCGCAGCAACATCGCGAAGTGATTGCCGAACTCGAGGCAGGAACCCTCCCGATTCATGACAAAGAAAACGCGCCTCCGGTTGGGGAAGATGCTGGCCTGCACGACGGTCTGGATTTGCGCCTCACGAATCCGAATAGCTGGTTTGCCGCGGGAACCGTGATTCTCGAGATCGAGTTGTGCGTAAAGAATTCGAAGGTGCCTGTTGGGGATGCCGACGTTCAGGCGTTTCTGGAAATTGAAAAACAACGCATCCCGTGCGCGGAGGTGCGCACGGATGCAGAGGGCCGCGCGCTGCTCAAATTTCCCATCCTGCCGAATGCGAGCGATGGAGCGTCACTCGTGGTTCGCGCGACGGATGGCTCCCGCTACGGGGAATTGCGTTTCCGGTTGAAAGCGAAGCCCCGCGATAAGACGCCGGCTCCAATTTCGTGATGAATATGGGAATCCAAATTGTCGTGAATGGTGAAACGCGCGAAGTGCCCGAAGGGCTTGGCGTTTCCGCCCTGCTTTCACACCTGGGCTTGCCCGCCGACCGAGTTGCCATCGAGCGCAACTTCGAGATTCTTCCGCGATCGCAGTGGGTCAAAACCGCCGTGCAACCGGGCGATCGGTACGAGATTGTTCACCTTGTCGGCGGGGGATGAGCGCGCTTCACCGGCAGAATTAAATTATGAGCGTTTCCGCGTGGCGAGATATTCTTTCCACGGCTCCCAGTAAAACTTCATCCAGCCTTGCGTGACGCCCTTGTGATCGTATTCCGGAACGCCAACATGGGCCAACTGCACTTGCGCTCCACCGCCGGCGGATTTTTCAAAGCTTACGACAAGGATGGAATCGGGATCCGCCTTCTTCCATTCCGATGAGCGCCACGTCTGCACGATCCTCCGATTCGGGATGAGGACGAGATTCTTTCCAAGAATCATTCCACCGAAGGCGGACCATTTTCCCCCGACCTTGCGGCTAACCTTGGCAGGCATGCCGGTGGCGGCGGTGTGTTTAGCCGAATCCATGAAGAGTTCATAGAGTTTCGAGGGTGTGGAATTGAACGAAACGGATTGCTCGATTACAGGAGTCATGGCGACCCTCGGAAAAATTCTTGAGCCAAAAACCGACAGGCGGTTACAGCTTGTCCAGCAGATGGCCCATTTTCGTTCGTTTGGTTTCGAGGTATGCGTGCGAGATGCGCGAAGTGCGCGGCCGGCACGGCACGCGCTCAACAACACGAATTCCAGCATCCTCGAGCTGTTGCACTTTGTCCGGATTGTTGGAAAGCAGGCGCACATTTTTCGCGCCGAGCAGCGCCAGGGCCGCCGCCGAAAACGCATAATCTCTTGAATCGGCGGCAAAGCCAAGCTCCTCGTTGGCCTCCACCGTGTCCATTCCGCGGTCTTGCAATTCGTAGGCGCGCAGCTTGTTCATGAGGCCGATGCCGCGTCCCTCCTGCGGCAAATAGAGCAGGATGCCGCAAGGCGCGTCGGCAATGCGGCGCAAGGAAAGTTCAAGCTGCGCGCGGCAATCACACCGTTCGGAGGCAAGGACATCCCCAGTGAAGCATTGCGAGTGGACGCGCACGAGCGGCGTTTGGCCGCGAATTTTCCCGTGGACGAGCGCGACAGCGCTTTCCCGCTCGTTTTTTCCCTCGATGCCGAGAATTTCAAACGGACCGAATCGCGTCGGCAACTTGGCGCGTGCGACGATTCGGATGCCGTCCTTCGTCACCTTGCGCGAGGCGCGTGCTCGTTGTCTTGTTTTGCGTGGCATGAAGAGCCCCGTATTATATCAGGCGATGGGCGCAAGCGGCGCTTTACATCGGCACGGTGATTGGCTAACGTAGCCGCAGCGGGCAAGGTCCATGAAAACGCTTACTTTCGGCGGAGATTTGCTGCTCACGCTCCTGCTCCACGTCGGCGCGGCGGCGTCGATTTGCGCCTGGCTGGCGCGCTCGGCCACTTTCCGAAAAGTGCTCTTTACCGAACTCCGCGACTCGGACCAAAAATTGAAGCTGATGCTTTTTGTCACGCCGCCCCTCGCGTTTGGCGTGATTCTGCGAATTTTGGGGCAACCCTATCGCGCCGCTGACCTGATGCTCGAAGGGTCCTTCCTGCTCGGATTGCTGGGCGGACGCGTCGTTGGCCCGCTCGGGGGATCGATCATCAGCCTGCCGGCGTTTGTGCACCATGAGTGGCTTTCGATGCCCGTGGCCGCAACGGCGGGGCTCGTGGGCGGCTTGATTCGCCAGGCGGTGCCGAACACAGAGGAGATTTGGAGGCTCGGGCCGTACACGTTTCTAAGCACGCCTCGCTGGCTCGTGCGTTTGTTCCGCGGAAAGAAGGTAACCTGGGAAATGCTTCCCCTCGGCGCCTGCATCGTTCTTGAGCTGGCCCGCCAGGCGCTCGGGCACGCCACCAAACCGCAATGGATTTTTTATCTGAATGCCGGGAAGAGCTGGGGCATGGCGCTGGTCTTGCTGTCCACGGTCATGGCCGTCGCGGTGCCGATGAAGATCTGGAGCAACACGCGCCTCGAAATGAATCTCGAACAGCACCAGCAGTTGCTGCTCAAGGCCCGCATGGACGCGCTGACCGCGCAAATCAACCCCCACTTTTTATTCAACACGCTCAATACGGTGTCCTCGCTGATTCGCTACGATCCGGACACGGCGCGCGGCGTGGTCATCAAGCTAAGCAATATTTTGCGGCGGCTTTTGCGGAAGCACGAGACGTTTGTGCCCCTGCAAGAAGAACTCGACTTTATCGACGATTATCTGGATATCGAGGTCGCGCGGTTCGGGCGCGACAATCTTGTGATTCACAAACAGATTGACGAGAACACGCTCGACGCGTTCGTTCCGAGCATGCTCCTGCAGCCGATTGTCGAAAATGCCCTGAAGCACGGTCTCGCCGCCAAACTCGGCGGCGGCGAACTCACGATCCGCACCGAATTGCAGGACGGCCGCCTGGTCATCGCGATCGAAGATAACGGCGTCGGAATTTCCAAGGAGCGCATGGCGCAAGTGTTTGAGGACGGAATCGGGATTAGCAACGTTCACGAACGCCTGCGCGTGCTCTACGGCTCGGATTTCCGCATGGATATCTCAAGCCGCGAAGGCGAGGGTACGCGCACCCGCATCGAAATCCCGGAGCTCGTGCCCACCGCATCCGAGCCTTCGGCGATTCTTCCCGCCACGAAAATATAATCGAAGTAGCGCAGGCTTCAGCCTGCGGCTTTTGGTCCTCGCAAATACGAAACCTCGCAGGCTGAAGCCTGCGCTACTAAAACCCTAGAAAATCAGCTTCAATCCCAATTGAATTTGGCGTGGAAAAGTTGCGGTTGTCGTGATGAGGCCGGCCGAAGGGCTGACCGCGCCGCTCGAAAATACTGTGGCATTGGGCGGACCATAGTTTGAGCGATTGAAAATGTTGAAGCACTCAGCACGAAATTGCAGGTTTGTTTTTTCCGTGATGCTGGTGTTCTTGAAGAGTGACAAATCGACATCCGCCAGTCCCGGCCCGGTCAAAGTGCCTCTTCCCAAATTTCCATAGGTCCCGGGAGTCGGCAAAATGAATGCAGCCGGATTGAACCATTGATTTGGATTCCCGGTCACGATCGGTCCCGTGAAGGACGGATTGATCGAAGGCCGGTCCGGATTTCTAATGTTGCCGTCGCCGGAGCGATTCGAGCCAATCAAAGGAGTGAATGGGAAGCCGGACAGGAAAGTTCCGATGCCGTTTAGCTCCCATCCGGAGACAAATTTACTTTTCACTCGAGAGACATCATTCAGCCAGCGCTGGCTGTGGCCGAAGGGAAGTTCGTAATTGGCTGAAACGCTGGACTGGTTCGTGACGTTCAAGGCCGAAGGACCCCAGTCCCTCCGCGGATCATTGCGGTCGAGCACCATTTGCGGTTGATTGTTGCCCTGCGCAATGGTCAGTGCGGAATTCATATCCAAATTTTTTGACCGGGTATAATTGCCGCGGAATTCCAGTCCTTTGCTGATGCGGCGGGTCACGTCCACTTCCAGCGCGTTGTAGCTGCTGTTGCCTTCGGTAAGCCAGAAAAATCCCGGGCCCAAATAAGGGTTTGGGCGGGTTCCTTGGGGAATGTATTGCGCACCCTGAGGTACGGTGCCCTTGCCGAAACTGGATGTAGCCACGCCGCCCGAGGCGCAACCGCTCGGATTTGAACAAATCTGCGAGGGAATTGTGTTGGGATCGATGCTGAGCAGTTCATGCACGCCGAATGACCCGACATACGCCACGCGCAGGACGGTGTTGGGGCTCAATTGCTGCTCCACCGTCAAATTCCATTCTTGGACGGCCGGCGTTTTCGCATTCGCCTGGATTCCTTGCGGAGCGAAAGTTGTGCAAGGTTGGGCAATTCCCGGGCCGCAGGACTGCGGGGGCGGCACGTTCGGGGTGACAGGAATGACGGGAGTGCCGGAAGAAGGGAACAACTGAAAATTTGAAAAAGATGCGGCCCCATTGTAGGGTGGCAGCGAATTCTGCAGAAAAGCGAGGTCATCGATCAGCGAGTAATACATGCCGTATCCAGCGCGGACAGCGGTCTTTCCGGTTCCGAAGACGTCCCAGGCAAGCCCGACTCGCGGACTGAACAGGCGGATGGCGTTATTCTGCGTATACACCGAGTTACCCACAATCGGGTTTGTATCGAGAATGCCTTGCGAGTTGAATACGTAGTTCGCGGCCCTTCCGTCGGCCTCATTCCATCCCGTGGTGAATTCCTGGCGGAGGCCTGCCTCAAAGGTAAGGTTGTGCCGAAGGTGGATGGAATCTTCAACAAACCAGGCGCCGAAAAGACTTCTCCAGCCGAGCTCCGTGTGTTGGGGAACCACTTGAAAGTTGCTGACCGTCCCCTGCAGGAAACTCGTCAAGCTCGCAAAGGTGGCCTGGCCAAGCTGTCGCGAGGCGGTGTCCTCGTTGTCCTGAAGCCGCTGAAACCACACGCCAAGGCTGATCTGGTGAATCCCGTGGCTAATCCGCAGAGTGTCCTCGTATGTAAAGAGATTTCTGTGATTCGAGACGCCTGCCGCGTTATTCGGGCCTGCCGAAGTGATGGACCCGTTGGCCGTGGTCGTTGCGCCGCCTCCTATGATGATCCCGCCAGGCCCCGCTCCAGAGACGAACGAAAGGCTGGGATCAAAGTTGGCCAGGAGAACCGAGGCCAACGCAAAGGACGCCCTGGAAAATCCGACCGTCACTGTGTTGAGGATCGTAGGAGAAAAGATATGTGTTTCATTCAGGCTGAGTACTTGCATGCGCAGTGGCGTGTAGGATGCGAATAGCGGATCGGCTAAGGGGATAAGGCTATTTCCGTCGTCGATGGTATAGGCGCTGGTCAGAGTATCCCGATTTCCTATGTTGTAATCCAATCGCATCGTTCCGAAATCTTCCCGGATGTGTTCGTTGGGATTGTAAACGGCCCTCGCTGCGCCTCCCGAAAGGGGCTGCGCCGTAGCGTTCGGAACGGGCCAGAAAGCCATATACGGCAGCATGTTCGTGTTCAGATTAGGAACTTGGGATCCGCCAATAATTCCCAGACGAGCGTTCGAATCCGGCACAACTGCAACATCGGTCACATTAAGCGACTGGCGGAATCCCTCATAATTGCCAAACAGAAATAGGCGATCTTTCTTGAGGGGGCCCCCGGCTGCCCCTCCGAATTGGTTTCTCCGGAAGGGAGGAACGGTTCCATGGTCGAACGGTCCAGGCGAATCGAGCGCACTGTTGCGCAGAAACTCGAAAATCGTTCCGTGAAATTGATTCGTCCCGGATTGCGTCACGACGCTGACTTGCGCTCCAGCACGTTTTCCATACTCGGCGGAATAGGTATCGGTCAGCACGTTGAATTCACGGATAGCATCGATTCCCAGCAAATATCCGCTGACGCCGCCGGGAGTGACAGCAAGCTGGCTCGATCCCATGTACTCAATGCCATTCAATAGGAATAAATTTTCGCTGGTGCGGCGTCCGGCTACGGAGAACGTATTCCCGAAGCTCGTGTTGGTATTGGGGCTCTTCATCGCGCTGTAATTGATTGCACCGGGGTTGAGTGCGATCAGGTCGTCAAAGCTGCGGCCATTCAGGGGTAAATCCTTGATCTGACGTTCATCGACCATCCCGGCAACCGATGCGGTCGTGACATTGACGACGGGCGCTTCTTCGGAAACGGCCATTTGCTGGACGAGTTCGCCAAGTTCCAGGCGGAAATTCACGACGGCTTCCTGGCCTACTTCCAGGCTAACACCGGTGCGCACGACCGACTTGAAGCCCTGCTTTTCCGCTTTGAGTTCTTGAGGCCCGAGAGGGAGAGAAAGGACCCGGTAGTTGCCCGAATCATCCGTGGTGACCGTCCGCGTAGCGCCGGTTTCCTGGTTTTTTACGGTAATAGTTGCTTCCCGGACGACGGCGCCGGTGGCATCTTCCACGTTTCCGGTAATCGACGCGGTAACCTGGGCTCGGCCGGTCGTGGGAATCCCAGCAAAGCCGAGCAGCCCGAAAATCAGGACGTAGACGCGCAAACCCCCGTGGATACGCAACTTCCTGCCCCCCATATACACGCATTCCCCCTGAGCGATGTGAGCGCTTCTACCCCTACCCCAACTACGCGTGCGTCGCGGCCACGGCTCCGATGACCTGGCGATAGTACGCTTCATATAACGGAATCACGTCATTGGCGCAATATTTCTTCCTGGCGTTGACGCGCGCGGTTTGTCCCATGGCGCGACCGCGATCCGACTGGGATAAAATTTCCAGTGCGTATCTTGCCCCGATTTCCACTTCGCGCGGCGTAAAAAGATACCCGTCGACTCCGTGTTCCACTACTTCCGGCAATCCGCCCACATTCGTCGCCACGACAGGCACTTCGCAGGCCATGGCCTCCAGCGCCGCAAGGCCGAACGATTCCATGTCCGAGGGCAGCAGGAATAAATCGGCCTGTCCAAGGTGCTGGTACACGCGGTCCTGCTTGCCGAGGAAATGGACGTCGCGCGCCAGCTTCTTCTTGCGGACCAGGTATTCGGCGGCGGCGCGGTCGGGGCCGTCACCGATGAGCACGAGCTTGGCGCGCATTTTCTCGCGCACCATGGCGAATATTTCGACGACGTCCGTGATGCGCTTGACGGGCCGGAAATTTGACAGGTGCATCAGGATGGGCTCTCCATCCGGGGCCCATTCGGCGCGCAAGGCTGGATCTGGTTTGCGGCAATAGAGATCGCAGTTCACAAAATTGGGAATCACTTCGATGGGGCGCTTGATGTCGAATTCCTCGATCGTGCGCTGCTTCAGATAATGCGAGATGGCCGTGACGCCGTCGGATTGTTCAATCGAAAATTTGGTGATCGGCAGGAAACTCCGGTCGTTTCCGACCAGGGTAATGTCGGTGCCGTGCAGCGTGGTGATAAAGGGCAATGGCTTCGGCGCCGCCATCATGCGCGCGAGCAGGGCGCTGACGGAATGGGGAATCGCGTAATGGACATGCAGCAAATCGAGGCCTTCCGCTTCGGCCACCTGCATCATTTTTACGGCCAGGGAAAGCGCGTACGGCGCGTGATCGAACAGCGGATAACTCGAAATTTCCACTTCATGGAATTGAATTCGCTCGTTGGTGTCTGTCAATCGGATGGGAGGGGCGTAGCTGATGAAGTGGACTTCGTGGCCGCGCGCGGCAAGTTCCATCCCAAGTTCCGTGGCCACCACGCCGGAGCCGCCATAGGTTGGATAACATGTGATCCCAATCTTCATCTCGATCCGGGCAGAATGCCCGTATGCTCCTCAGAGTGGCATCTGATGTGCGGACCCGCATAAATCCCCGCCCCGGTCTGACCGGGATGGGCTACAGGAAATCTATGTCGCCTGTGCCATTGCTGTAGCCCGGGTCTTCAGACCTGGGCCTTTCTGCCGCGTTCCAGAAGCCCTTTCCCGGAAACGCCAGGCTCCAATTAAGTGATGCAGCAGAATCTAGCCGGCAGTTTAGCAAACCCATACTCAAACTTTACAGGGAATCTGTTGCGCCCTTCCCGCCGGAATGCTAGATTTCCGGACCTTGGACCCACCCGGGTGTGCCGCTTATTGGACGCGAGGCAAGGCTCCGGGGTGACAATATTTTGTGGTGGTAACATTAAGAAGAAGGGCGCAGATACTGCGAAGGGGCGCGCGAGCACCATGGAGCCGCGAGGAAAATTGTCCAAAGCCGACAAGGCGCGAGTGGCCGAACGGTTGCGCCACAGCAATCCGACCAACTACTTTGGATTCCAATTGGTGAAGGCCGAACGTGGCAGAGCCGTGTTCCGCATGCCGGTACTTGATCTGCATAAGCAGATTCACCGGGTGGTCCACGGCGGGGTCCTGGCGACGCTGGCTGACACGGCCGGAGGCTTCGCTGCCTTCCTGGCGGCCCCGTCAGGTTCCCGCGTCGTCACAATAGAGATGAAGATTAACTTTCTCGAGGCCGTCGAGCACGGTGAAATCAAAGCCGACGCGCGCGTCCTGCGGCAGGGAAGAACCACCAGCGTCGTGGATTGCGATGTGACCGACCAGGACGGCCGCCTGGTCAGCAAAGCCCTCATGACCTTCTCAATTCTTTCGCCGAAGCCGCACCAGTAGGACAGGCTTCAGCCGGATCTGATTTGTGGGAATTTTCTCACCGAGAATCTCAGTCGGAATGCAAAATCAGCAGCCGTCGACAGGCCGAGCAAGCCGGCTTGCCCTACTGGCTGGAACTGCTTTAACCAGTTTTGTATATTTATGTGAAGTTATAGCCCGTTGGGGCCGCCGAGGGCCGCCTCTGGGCCATCTTTGTAAATGTACTTTACAAATTGCTTGTAAATCAGCAAATTCGGGCTGCCGGTCCGCGTCAGCTTGATGCAGTCCCGGTCATACCACTCGACAATGCCGTGCAAAGTTTCCCCATCGGTCAGGACGATGACGACGGGGGTGCGGGCCTGCATTTGCTTGATCCAATAGAAGTTCTCCGCGTGCGTCTGTTCCGGGGGAGCCGGTTTTTTGTGCGGCTGCGGTCCGGAAGTGGAAGAGTGCGAACGGCTTGAACTGGTATGAGGTTCCTTCATTTCCGTCAGAGTAGGGCGAAACAGCTTACGATTCACGATAACAACTCCTTCAATTATAATTTTCTACTGCCAGGTGAGGTTTCTCACCAGTTATGATGCACCACGGACGGATCAGGGTACGCTTCCGTTACCGAGAAATAGATTTTTTTGTGCCCGTCGAGGGGCGGGTCAAGGAAATAGCCACTGCGTCCAATCCCAATGACCGGTTGATGTTCCGTCGAGTCCGCGCGTGTAGCACGTCGAATCCATCGACGGCTTTGCAGATCCACGCCACGTCTATCTTCTTACTGAGTGTGTCGAGTTCCCGGCTTAACGCTGGATTTCGCAACACCTTCTTCGTGGAAGAACTGGACAGATCGAGCAGGTCCGTGAGCAGACTATAGAACACTTCCAGAACATTTTCAAACGCGATTTCTTGGCTCTTTGCAAGCGCGGCGGTGCTGGCGAATAAATCGGAGACGCCGCGAAGTTCCACGGCGCGTTCGAGAATCGCCAGAGCATCGCGGTGCAGCTTTGCGGTGGCGTCGAGGTCCAGTCCGATCGCGGCGCCGGGACAGCCCTCGGCATACTGCGCTGCGAGCTTTCGCTCTTCCGCTTTCATTTCCGTGCGCGCGCGCAAAATTTCCTCGACTTCGGCTGTCCCAAGCGGCGTGAAGGAAAATTGCAGGCAGCGCGACCTGATCGTGGGCAAAAGTTGAAAAGGATTTGGCGCAAGCAAAATCAAAGTGGCCGATTCCGGCGGTTCTTCGAGAATTTTCAGGAAAATATTGGCGAGGTCCCAGCGCATCGTTTCCGCGCCATCGATCAGGAATACGCGGCGGCGCCCCTGCGGCTTGAAATAGGCGGCGCGTTGGACGGCGCGGAGTTGCCCCACGTGCAGCACGGGACGCGCAACGGGGTCCTTCGGACGCACCGGGTCGGGAACGATCGCCCACACGTCCGGATGCGTTTCGAGCAGAAGCGGCACGCGCTCGACGGTCGCCGAGTCGGGCCGTTCGCCGCGCTGCGCGAGTCCCTGCTCGACGAGCGGCCGAAGATTGGCGAGCTGCCCGATTTTCCGGCAAGGTTCACATTCGCCGCAAAAATCATCGCGCAGCCGCTCGCAGTTGGCCGCTTGCGCGAACATTCGAGCGAGTGTGAATTTTCCGACTCCGCGCGGGCCGGAGAAGAGCATCGCATGCGGAACGCGCTCGGAGGCCAGCATGCCGCGAAGCGCGGTGACGATGCGCGGGTTGCCGAGAAAATCTGAGAAGCTCAAAGAGGCACTTTCCTTTTCAACGCATCTTCTCCCGGCACGGGCGAAGCCTGGGACAGAATGCGCGTCTCCACGGTCCGAAGCACGGCTCGGTGGATTTCCTCAGGCGAATACAACGCGCCGGAAACCGTGTTGATACAGTCGATGCGCGCCCAATTCGTTTCGGTTGCCAGCCGATCGTAAATTATTGCAGTTTGTTCGAGGTGCTTGATGTCCGCTTCTTGAATATCGCGTTTCAGGCTGGTGTACGCGCGCGCGGATTTCAGCCCAACCAGACGGTGCGCCTCCGCAACAGGCACGCACAGAAAAACCACCAGGTCTTCCACAGGCAGGGCGTAAAGCCCATATTCGAGCCGCTTCAACCACGCGAAAAATTCTTCGCGCTGCTCCGGGGGGACGCGCGCGCTCTGGTGCGCCATATTCGAGCCGATGTACCGGTCGGCGAGCACAATTTTCCCGGCTGACAAGGCCGCTTCGATCTCGGGCTTAGCTTCCAGGCGGTCACCGGCGTAGAGCAGCGCGGACAAGTGCGGATCAACCGCATCCAGAGCGCCAAATTCTCCGTTGAGGTAGCGCCCCACAAGCTTTCCGTAGAATGATTCATAGCGCGGAAAGCTGATGCGATACGTATCCAGCCCTCGCGCATCGAGTTCGGTCGCCAGCAGGTCAAGCTGCGTCCGCTTTCCCGAGCCGTCGATTCCTTCAAGGGCAATCAATTTTCCGCGGGTCGCCATAATGATTTCGTCAGTCTAGCGTGAGTGCTGTATCGCTGCAAGGAAGCCGCTCGCGGAAACGTTGGGCTTCGTGCTCTTCAGTGAGAGGCCCGTAGGGACGGCAGACCGTAGCCCACCCCGATCCGGTCGGGGCGGGAAAGTATGCGGCTATGGAAGTTAAGCCCCAGAGGGGCGAGACACAGCGCTCAACCGTACGAGGTCGCCCTACAGCACGTGCGGAAGAAGTTTAGACAGCGCACATGCTAGAATCCGCCCAATGAGTTCCACGTCTGGAGAATTGACCGAGAATCTTGCGCGTGTGCGCGAGCGGATCGAGCTTGCCGCTTTGCGCGCCGGACGTCGAGCCGAAGAGATCACGCTTGTCGCGGTCTCAAAAACGCATTCCGCGCGAAAAATTCAGGAGTTGTACCAAGCCGGAGCGCGCCATTTCGGCGAGAATCGCGTCCAGGAACGAGAGTCGAAGCTAACGCACGTAGCGGGCCTCGATGCAACATGGCATATGATCGGCCACGTCCAGAAAAATAAGGCCGCGCGGGCCGCTGGGCTGTTCGACAGCATCGATTCGGTGGACAGCCTCGCGTTAGCGGAAAAACTCGACCGCGCCAGAGAGGAATTCAACACCTGGGTCACAGAGCAGAGAAAGACAAACCCGGAATCAATTCACTCTGCGTCCGGGAATCTGCTGCGCGTGCTGATCGAAGTGAAGCTCGATCCGGAGCCGGCAAAATCCGGTGTAAAAAGCGAGGACGTCCCGCGACTATTGGAAGCCTTGATGCGCTTGCCTCACCTGGATTTGCGCGGCCTGATGGGTGTCCCGCCCTATTTCGATGACCCCGAGGAAGCAAGGCCCTACTTCCGCCGCCTGCGTGAATTGCGCGATGCGGTACGCGCGCAAATGGGAGCGGAAATAGTGCCTGTGCTCTCGATGGGCATGTCTAATGATTTCGAGATCGCCATCGAAGAGGGCGCAACCGAGGTGCGGGTTGGAACGGCGCTGTTCGGGGAGAGAGAAAGGGCGTAATCCGCCGTGCAAATCACGGAGAAGGAAGGGACGGTCAGCTTTGCGGTTCGCGTGCAGCCTCGGGCGAGCCGCGACGAAATCGTCGGCGAGTATCAGGATGGACTGAAGATTCGCCTCACAGCGCCGCCCGTAGACGACCGCGCAAACGAAGCGCTGCGCAAGCTGCTCGCAGCGCGTTTGAAAGTGCCGCTGGCGGCTGTTAGAATCGCGTCAGGCGAGCGCAGCCGCACCAAACGCGTGGAAGTTCACGGAGTGACAGCCGCGATGATTCGCGGGCTCGCCGGCTAAAGCGTGTGCGGGATCTAGTTTGTACGCTGAACGCGACAAGTGAAGCGTGGAGCCCGCCGGAAATGGGCGCGGGCTCTACTTGGAGCCCGCCGAAATAAGGGATCCTCCGCAGCGGCAAGATATCCCAATCCGTCCCTTTATGCCAAACATCGAAGCCATCCAGATAGCTCTCCGCCAGCAGAAGATTGACGGATGGCTCTTCTACGACATCCTTCACCGCGACCCGATTGCCTACCGCGTTCTGGGACTCGACCATGCCCTCGCGAAGCGCCGTTGGTTTTATATGATTCCGGCGAAGGGCGCGCCGCGAAAACTCGTGCACAGGATCGAAGCCGGAACGCTGGACTCGCTGCCCGGTGACAAAATGCTCTACGCCGCGGCCGAGGAGCTGGAAAAAAATCTTAAGAAGTTGGTCGGCCGCGCAAAAAAAGTGGCCATGCAATATTCACCGAAGAACTCGATACCGTACATCTCGCTGGTGGACGCTGGCACGGTCGAACTGATTCGCGCGCAGGGTTGCAAAGTGGTCAGCTCGGCGGACCTCGTCCAACAGTTCGAGGCATCATGGACGCCGCAACAGCTCGATTCACATCGCGCCGCGGGCCGCGCGATCGACGCGATCACGCAAGCGGCTTTCGCCGAGGCGGCGCGGCGTGTATCCGCCGGAGAATCGTTCACCGAGTTCGACCTGCAAGAGTGGATCCTCGGCCAGTTTCGCGCGAACGGCGTGGTCTCTGATTCTCCGCCGATTGTGGCCGTCGGGCCGCACTCCGGGGACCCGCATTACGAGCCTCGAGAGCGAGGTTCGTCACCCATGCGGCGGGGCGACTTGCTGCTGCTCGACATCTGGGCAAAAACACTCGCGCCGAACAGCGTCTACTACGACATCACATGGACCGGATTTCTGGGCCCCAAAGTCCCCGAAAAGTGTGCGAAGATTTTCTCGATTGTGCGCGAAGCCCGCGACGCGGCCGTGCATTTTGTGAAGGAAAATGTGAGCGCCGGCCGCGCGATCGAAGGCTGGCAAGTGGATCGCGCCGCGCGCGAAGTCATTCGCAAAGCGGGTTTCGCAAAATATTTCGTGCATCGCACAGGCCACAACATCGGACAAGAAGTGCATGGCGCGGGCGCAAACATGGACGGCCTCGAAACGCGCGACATTCGGCGCATCATCCCGCATACTTGCTTTTCAATCGAGCCCGGAATTTACTTGCCAGAATTCGGCGTGCGTAGTGAAGTGAACGTCTACGTCGCGGAAGGCAAAGCGGAAGTGACAGGCGCCGTGCAGACTGAAATTCTAAAGCTGCTGGCTTGAACAAGAGGGCAACCAGCGTGGATGAAACGATGAAAAGGGAAGCGGTCAAAGGGAACCAGATGATGGGCATTGTCGCCGCACTCGCGGGATGGGTTGTTCCCGGCCTGGGGCATCTCCTGCTCCGGCGGTGGAGCAAAGCTGCGGTCTATTTTCTGTGCATCGGCGGTTTGGCATGCGCGGGACTGGCTATGCGGGGAGGCGTCTTTGGTGCGGGAGCGGAAGACTTATTCGATCGCTTGGGATTTTTTGCGGACCTCGGCGCGGGAGTCTTCTATTTTCTCGCACATCAGATTCAGGCGGCAGGCCCCGACGTCGCGCACGCAACGGGCGACTACGGCACACGCCTGTTCGCAGCCGCAGGAATGCTCAATCTCCTGACCGTACTCGAAGCCTACGACATCGGCCGAGGAGGCGAAGCAAGATGAATGCCTTGTTCGGCAACCTCACCCATTTTGGGGCGCTGTTGTTTTTCGCGCTCGTGGTGTCCGTAACTTTCGCGTTTCTTTCCAAGCGTGGCATCGCGGAGCGCGTGAAATACACCCTATGGGCATTTCTCGCCTTCCTGCTCGTCGCAATTGGGATCGGCTGGCTGATGTATCCATTCTCACAATAGTGCGGTTTTCTGTCCTAACACTGTGGGTTTGTCGGCGGTGGGCAGGTTGCAGGCAATTGGCGGTTGAGCAGGATTCGAGTCGTGGTCGAGTGGCAGGTGAATGGTTTGCTGTCGAGAGTCCCGGAGAGACGACATACCGTAGCCCACCACGGAAGTGGTGGGAACGCTTCCAGACCATGATGAATGAGCTCCGGAGGTGCGACACAAGGCCTTCCGGCGCGCATGATTAACCGTCCATCAGCTCGCCCAACCGATTTGCCCCGCATTCGTGACTTTGCTACACTGACTCTCGATGCCGTCCATTATCAAGGAAGCTGGCGAAACATTTGTCACGCTCGTAAAAGGCTTTAGCGTGACCTTCCGCAATATGCTGCGGAAAACCGTCACCGAAAACTACCCGGAAGAGCCCGTCCATTTCCAACCTCGTTACCGCGGCATCCATGTTCTCCACCGGGATGAAAGCGGATTGGAAAAGTGTGTTGGCTGCTTCTTGTGCGCGGCGGCCTGTCCGGCGCGATGCATCTACATCGAGGCCGCGGAAAACACCGATGCGCAGCGGATTTCCGCGGGCGAACGCTACGCCCGCGTGTACAACATCGATTATTCGCGTTGCATTTTTTGCGGCTATTGCGTGGAGGCATGCCCGACCGATGCCATTACCCACGGACATGGCTTCGAGCTGGCCACGTCCAACATTAACGCGATGATCTACCGCAAGGAAAAGCTGCTCGAAAAAGCTCCCACAGCGCTTTAGGATTTTCGCGTTTTTCTTTTCGTTTTCCGTATGGCCTGCTTGATCGGCCCCGTAGGTGTCGTCATTCGCATGGGATCAAGAATTTTCCGCATCGTTTCTTCATCCAGTAGATTTCTCTCCAGCGCAATTTCCGCCACGGGCCTGCCTGTCTTCACACTTTCCTTTGCGATTTCGGCCGCTGCGGCATATCCGATGTATGGATTTAGAGCGGCCGCGATGGAAATCGTGGCGTTCGCGTAGTAGCGGCATCGTTCTTCCTTTGCCGAAATGCCATCGACGCACTTCGTCGCTAGCACTCCCATCGTGTTTTTCAGAATTTCCGCGCAATGCAACACGTTCCACGCCATGGCCGGCATCATCACATTGAGCTCAAGTTGCCCCGCTTGAACAGCCATCGCCGTGACCATGTCCGCCCCAATCGCCTGGAATCCCACCATCGCGGTCAGTTCCGCCATCACCGGATTAACTTTCCCCGGCATGATCGACGATCCCGGTTGCAGCGCAGGCAATTCGATTTCCGCAAGCCCTGTATTCGGCCCGCTCGACAGCAAGCGAAGATCGTTGCCAATTCGGATCAGTTCAAGCGCCAGGTTGCGAAGCGCGGATGACGCAGCACTCATCGCCAGGTTCGACTGCATCGCATAGCGTAGGTCGTCGGTTGGCCGAAGCGCCTGTCCCGAAATCTTGCTCAAGTGTCTCACCACAAGTTTCTGGAATTTCGGATGCGTATTCACACCCGTTCCGACCGCGGAGCCGCCCAGACCCACTTCTTTCAGTAGTCCGAGGGCGTATTCCAAAACTCCTTCACACCGGCGCATCGACGTAGCATGAGCCGCGAATTCCTGCCCCAGTCGAATCGGCACCGCGTCCATCAGGTGCGTGCGTCCCGATTTCAAAATCCGATCGAAGGCGCTCGCCTTTCGTGAAAATGATTTCGCAAGCTCCGCAACCGCGCGAAGCACATCATCGAATAGAAACACAGCCGCCAGCCGCATTGCGGTGGGGAAGACATCATTGGTCGATTGTGAGCAATTCACATGATCGTTCGGATGGCAGAGCGCATAGTCCCCTCGCTTTCCACCAAGAAGTTCAATCGCCCGATTCGCGATCACTTCATTCGCGTTCATGTGAAATGACACGCCAGCCCCTGCCTGATACACATCTACGACAAACTCCCCATTCCACTTTCCCTCGATCACCTCCTCAGCGGCACGTTGGATGACATTTGCGCGCTTTTCGTCGATCAGTTTCAGTTCACGGTTCGCGCTTGCGCCAGCCTTCTTGATCATGCCCATCGCGCGAATGAGCTGTGGATGCGCCCGATACCCGCTAATCGGATAATTTTCAACCGCGCGCTGTGTCTGAATCCCGTAGTACGCGTGAAAAGGTACCTCGTACTGGCCAAGTGAATCCTTTTCCAATCTCATTTTCATTTTTAGAACTCCTAGCCATCGCAAAATCAGTTCCTAAAGTCGGGGTCAAAGTGACATTGTGCCAGACCTGCGCCGAAGACAAGCAGAAAGTGCCGGCCGATTTCGCCGTTAAACCGTCTCTCCTAGGAGTCTGTCCCACAGAAAACAGAAGTAGTGTCAATCTGCGCAAAAGGATTTGGGAGGGCGCGATGAACACGATCTCGTCCCTACCATCCCGAGCAAAGTTATCTGCTTCCGCCGTCGCCGTCGGACTGGCTGGCGGATGAGCGTCTGGCCTATTTCATTGGGGAAATCGTGGATACGCTGGAGGTGGACGGTTTTTCGTGCGTTACGAAGGAGACGGGAGGCGGAACAGTCCGTAAGATCCGACGATGCTGTTGAAGTTGCTTGTGTACGCCTACACGAGCGGGGTGTTCAGGTCACGGAAGATCGCCAGGAAGCCGGAAGAGGATGTGACGTTTCGGGTACTGGGCGCGGGAATTTTCCCGATCATCGAACGTGAACCGGTTTCGACAGGAACATTTGGAGGAGTTCGCGGGGATATTCGGGCAAGTGGTGAAGCTGGCGCGGGAGATGAAGCTGATCCGATTGGGGACGCTGGCGATCGACGGGACAAAGGTCCGGGTGAACGCGAGCAAGCGCAAGGGGATGAGTTATTGGCGGATGAAGGAAGAGGAGGGGAAGTTGAAGGCGGAGATCGTGGAGTTGTTGCGGCGGGCGCAGGCGATGGACGACGCAGAGAATGAGCAATCGGGAGTGGATCGGCGGGGCGATGAGTTGCCGGAACATTTGCAGAGGCGCGAGGAGCAGCAGAAGAAGATTCAAGAAGCCAAGTAGCGGCTAGAGGAGCGGCTGAAGGAAGAAGATCGCGCGGCGGGACGCAACGAGAACGACGGCGAATTGGCGTCGGGAGTAAGGCCGCAAGGCGGGCGCTCATGGCACCCTCAGGAGTTTGGTGAGGTTCCGGAGAAAAAGTCGGAGAATTTCACGGATCCGGACAGCCGGATTATGAAAACGCGGGATGGATTTCAGCAGTGTTACAACGGGAAGATCGCGGTGGAGGCAGAATCAGGATTGATCGTGGCGGCGGAAGTGGTGCACAACGTGGCGGACGACGCTTGCTTGGTTGCCATGACGGAAGCGGCCCAAGCGCAGGGCGGAGAGAAACCGGAACGAGTGCTGGCGGACGCGGGATATCGGTCGGAAGAAAACTTTCGGAAACTCGCGGAGAAGAAGATCACGGCGTATGTGGCGCTGGGGCGGGAAGGCATGAGAGGCAAAGACATTGTGCCGAGCACGAAAAATCCGCACACGCAAGCGAGGCAGGGGCGGCTGAGAAGTGACGAGGGCCGGGGCTGGTGTCGCCAACGGAAGTGGCTGGCGGAGCCGCCGTTCGGATTGATCAAGCACGTGCTGGGTCTTCCGGCGCTTCAGCTTGCGGGGCCACAAGAAAGTGAAAGCAGAGTGGCAAATGGTCTGCGCGTCATTAAACCTGAAGAGAATCGCAGTCCTGACCGCCGCCTGACGGCAACAGACAAGGTCCGCAAGCGGCGTTGCGAGGAAGAAAGAAAATCAATCCGCCGTTTCTGGTCGCTCTGGACGCCGAAAACGCTTCCAGATCGCTTTCCAATATTTTCTATGGGTCAAACTCCCAGCCCGCATTTCTCTCTATCGTCTATTGTCCCCCGGTCCTAACACGCCCAGTCTCCGCTTTAAGCTATAAGAGGTGAGGAGGACATAGGGATATGAGGTATTGCTCCGGAGGGGTTGTGGTTGTTGGGGTTCAGTGGAATATGGATTGTAATGTTGGAGATGGGGGAGGCGATTTGTGAGGTGACGTGTTTTGTGGAGACGGCATTGTTTGTTTTGGGCCGGGGTTGTTTACTGTAGATACTAATAATGCGAGTGGGAAGTACTATTCGCTTATTGAAGTGGGGGTTGAGGCGGGAAGAGTTTTGTGGGATGGCTATTGCTCGGAAGGGGGGAGAGGGAAATGCGGGGAATGATTTGGCGGGGGGATTCGCGGCGCGGCAAATTGGGAGTGCAAGGCGTTTAGGAAATTGGAAGGGGGGGCGAAGGGAAGGACTTCGGTGATGGAACTTTGAATCGCCATGTTTGGAAAAGTGAGATGCGGAACGGACTTTTGATTTGTCGCAGAAGATTGCGCGATGGTTGGCAGGCGCCGGCTGGAAGGGACGGGGGCGGGTGAGACTGAGCTTAATTGTAAGGCGTTCTCTTGGGGCGGCGAACGCGTATGCAGAATCCTAGGGGGCGCGCGTTATCTGGTGGGAGTGAGGGTGATGCTTATCGGGAAAAATATTCTTGGATGGGGAACTCGCGGGCGAGGTTGCTGGTGCCGTTCGCTGCGGGGATGGCAGGGAAGTGTTGAATCGGCGGAACGGAGTGCAAATCGCGAATCGGGGGACGCTTCGTCCGAAGGGGGCGGGCCTACATTTCATTTCTGTCATTTGGGCTCTTGTGCAAAAGGCGCGCCGCAGGATTGGAGTGGCCTGGCGATTGGCGCGGCGCAGATTGCTTGGGATGGGGCACGGACAAATATCGCGCCGGTCAGCCGGCGGCGGATTGCCTTTGTTTTTGAGGTTTTCTCGCGATCGATCCTTTCATGGGGGCGCGCGGAGCGGCAAAGCGTGGCGGCGCGGGAACGATTTCGGAGAGGGGCGGTTGGGATTCAGGGAATAGGGTGGCGACCGAATCGACCAAAGTGCGGACGACCTCGGTGGATGACATGGGCGAGGATTGCAGGGATTTATGGTGATCGAGCATCCATCGGGCGAGCATGGCTTCCGACGTTTCCTGGATCCATTGATCGATCAAGGCGGCAATTTCTCGCCTCAGATTCGCAGCGTGGTTGAGCCGCGTCAGCTCAAAACTTTGCAAGGAAGCGCGCGAAGCCGCCTGCAGATAGTCGAGCGGCGGAGTGAATCGAGATATGGTCATGGCCAAAGCTCCAATCTAAGGGCTGGGCCGAAAGGGCCGGCCAGTAAAATCATTAGTGCACAGTACTAAGTTGTCACGATTCATGTCTAGCCCTCCGTTGTGGATATGCTGTGGATAACTTGGTCGGGGCCGAGGAAAGACGGCGAGGCGGGATGTGTAACGAAGGGGCAGCTCACGTTTGTGTTACCTGGAATGCGCGTGAGACAGGATGCGACGGCGGCGATGCGGAACGAGAATGATGCGGGGTTGGGCGTATCGAGTATCGGAGAGAGGCGAACCGCTTGCAAATTCTCGCGCGGCGGAACGGCGACAGCGGGGCGAGGCGAGGCGAAGGTAGCGCGTCTGCTCTACAGAGCGAGGCAGGGAATTGGAAGCGAAAAAGGGAGTTCAAAAACGGACTCCATTTGACGAGCCAACAATTTGAAAATTAGAAGGACTGATAATTCCGGCAAAGGAGTGCGAGCGACGCGCTGGAGCCAGCCGCGAAGGCGCTATCCATGTTATGAGACGCGGCGGGCTTGGGCGTGACGAAAGTTGGAGGCCGAGAAATAGATGGAAGAATGCGGGTAAACGAGGGCGGACCGCCAGGATTAGGGCGAGCCATATAGGTGTTAAGTAAACAGAACCACGCCAGGAGCGGCCGGTGAATGGGACGGGGCAAAAGAGCGTCACGAAAATGCACATTATCGGACTCACGCGGATGGAGAGGCGATAGGGAGAAATTGCAGTGTTTTCGCGTGCGCGCTGGTGTTTTCGCCAGTGCGCATGGCCGGCCAAACGGCATGCCCGGAAGAATCATTGGCGCGCGCGCGAAAAGGCTGCGATGGAGGAAAGGGAGTGGGGAGCTGAGATGAGCATGGCGGGGACGGGCGGAAGGATTTGAAATTTGAAATTTCAGATTTGAGAGCGGATTGGAAATCGTCGTTGTGGCGGATGTGGATTTTGAGCGCTCGGCGGGGCGGATTGGAAAGTGGGAGAAAGAGTTTTAGGGGGCACACGAAATAAATCCTGGAACGAAGGAGGGGACGATGAACAACAGGGCTGATTTTTGTGGGCAGCGGGACGATCGCGCGGCAAAAAATACTTTGCCGGACGGGGGCGGGCGCTTGAATCGAGGCAATGGCACTGGGCGGGAGCGGGACGCTGTGCCGCTTCATCGTGGAAGGACGCGCGTGGAGGCGAACGATGGCGGCGTGGCGGGAACGAACTCCGCGGCGGGAAAACTTGCAGGCCATTCGGCGGGCGCTCCTGGGAATCTTAGCGGCAGCGGCAACGGGGCGGGCAAAGCGGCGGCGGATCTTGCGCGAATTCCCGAGGGCGTGCGTGCCAGCGTGGCGTCGAGGCCCGGCGAGTACGACGCGCGGCGATTGCGTTCGCAGCGGGACATTATTCGCGATGTGATGATCTCCGCGGCGGATTGCGAGACCTGGCTCACGCTCGGAGAACTGCGAGCGCTCACGCGCTATGGCGAGGCATCGATCTCGGCGCAACTGCGGCATTTGCGCAAGACGGAAAACGGCGGGTACGACGTCATCAAGCGGCACCGCGATGGCGTCCGCCGCGGCGGAAGGCCGGGTACGGATGGAAGAGGCGAGTGCGTCTGGGAGTATCGGATCACGCGCGGAATGTGCGGGGTCGAGACGGGCAGGACGAATTCAGGCGGGCTCGACGCTGTGGCCTGACTTGGGGCGTTCAGCATTTAGGGGAGAGACGATTTTTTTTCGGAGGTCTACAGTTTGCAAGTGGCGGGGAGTGTGCGGCGATTTTGTGCGGACTGGAGCTTGCGGCGAAAACCGACGGGCTGAAGGGCGTGTGCGGGATCTCGCTGCTGGGCAGGCCAAGGGCTAAACAGTTTGCGAAAAAAGTGCCTTTTTGTCATTCCGAGCGAAGCGAGGAATCTCTCTTTCCTTGAATTTAAACCGAAGAGAGATTCCTCGCTTCGCTCGGAATGACAAAGCGAGGTATTTTTCCGCAGCCTGTAAAGCCGCATTGATTCTAGCTGGCTTATGTCACGGCTGAAGCCGTGACCCACAAAGAGATTGCTGCACCGCACTGGCGCTGAATTGGCTCTGAAATTTGCTCTGAAGTTTGCTCTGGAGTTTGCGGGCGGGCGGTGAGTGTGCTGCGATTTTAAGGAAATGGAGCTGACGCGGAAAACCAACAGGCTGAAGCCTGTTCTACTGGGCGGGGGGACGCATGCCGAAACGCGTGATTGATTTCGATGCGATGTGGGGGTCGGACAAGCTGGCGGCTTGCGCTGCGTGGGCGCAGGCCGAGTACGCGTGGCTGTATGGGCTGGCGGATGCGTCCGGCTGCTTCGAGCTGACGAATTTGCGCGTGATCTGGGGACGCGTCGCGGCGATCCGCGGCAACTTCACCATCGAACGGCTCGAACAGGTTTTTGCCGAATTTCAGGATAAGGGTTTGTTGTTCGTCTGGGAGCACGAGGGGAAGCGCTACGCGCACTGGACCGGCAGCGATGTTCCGGGACGCCTGCCGCCTCCTTCGTGGCGGATGCGGCTGGAAAAGTTTGCGCCACCGGTGCCGAAGCAGCAGCTCGGGGAATATATGGCGAGGTTTGCGCGAGGACGGGCGGCGCTGGGGAGCGCGGGATTTCGCGGGGAGGCGCAGCGGGAATCCTTCAATCGAAAAGAGGATTTGAGAATTGAAAATTCAGATTTGAAAGAAGAGCGAGGGCGTGGCGGGCAGGCTCAAGGCTCGCAATTGGACGAGCAGCGGCTGCTGGTCACGGATCACGGGGAGGATCGTGGATATCAGAATTCCAATTTGAAAGAGAACGGGGAACCTGGCGAGCGGTTTGGGAATTCACAATTTGGGAAAAGGCAGGCGACTGCCGCGGTTGGCGGGCGGGACGCAATGGCTCATGAGCGCCGTGACATCGCGGGGGAAAGCGGACTCAAGGAGCGCCTTGAGGGGAATCAAGCACAGGATTTGGGTTTGGATTGGAATTTGGAAGGGAATTTGGGAAGGGGAAGGGATGAGAGGCGCGGCGGTCCGGGTGACGCACAGGTTTGCTCGGGGGACGCAAATCGGGAGAAGAATTTAACAACGACCGATTTTTATAATTCAAATTCACAGTCAAATGCAAAGGCTCAGGCAATGTCAGCGAAGGACCTTGCCGTTGCGCGCGAATTACGTGTGGGACAGGGGCCTGTGTGCGGGCCAGCGCGGGTGAAGCCGGAGGTGCTCGAGCGGGTCTCGGCTGCGAGAGGCGGCGCGCGCAGGGTCGCGATCGCCGTGAGGTTGAGTAGGACAGGCTTCAGCGGCTGCGGAAAAACTGACGTTTTTGCGCATTCCGAGGCGGGCTGCGCTGCATGGAATCTGTCATTGCTTCACTGGGCTTTCGATCAAGAGCAGCTGAGGCGGCGTCTGCCGTTTGTCTCGCGAATGACAAGGAAAGTTAGCACAGGCCTTTAGGCTGTCGGCGTTGCCGTTTTTCCTGCAATGAAAAAGCAGACAGGCTGAAGCCTGTCCTACTTAAGAGCGTCCACTCAAGAGCGTTTCGGGTACTAGTTCGACAAATCGGAAGTGCACGTCAGGAAGTGTGGAGGAGAGACCATGCTGGCGACGTTTGCATTTGATGTTTGTCATGATGTGTACCTCGCGGCGCGCGAGGCGATCGACACGAGGATCCCGACGCTGAATGCGGAATCTTCCGGGAAGTACCTGTGGCGTCCGGACCGGATGCCGCGGCTGGCCGAGTATGTTTGCGATTTTGCGCGAGCGGGGGAGAGAGCATTGGGCTTTAACCCGTTTGACGGAAAAGGCAAAGGCAGCCAGGCTGAAGCCTGTCCTACTTTATTCAGGGCAAGCCCTTCACAAAGGCCGTTCAGGGCAAGCCGCATGGCGATGTTTCGCGTTTACTATCTGGGCGGGGCGGACTATCAGGCGGCGCGGCGCCATTTGGGGATCAGCGAATTGACGTGGGCGGATTGGGCGGAGGAGATTCGCAAGGTTGTGGGCCGGGAGTTGACTCGGGCGGGAGTGTTTCCGCCGTCGAAATATTTTCGGGAGACGACGGCAAAGGCGTCGTGATGGCGAATTGGCGCTCCTATTTTTCCTGGAGGGAAGCCAAATAGTCGCAGAGGTTTTTGATTCGCTTCTGAACGACGGCCTTGTTGTAATTGTCTATGTGCTGAAAATAGCTGCCCCAGGTGGGCATGTCAGAGGAACCGTGCGCGGCGACGCCCGGGCCGAAGAGCAGGACATTGGTGACGTAGTCGTAGGGGAATTCACCGCCGTGGCGTTTGGAGAGGGTAGTGAGATCGGCAGCGGGAACCTTGAGCGCGGATCGAGCGGGACCGTTTCCCTTGGCGTCGAGGCCGTGGCAGGCGGCGCAATACTCCTTGAACATCACCTTGCCCGTTGGCACGAAGTTGAGCGGGATTTGGTCTTGAGTGGGGGCAGCGTTGGATTGCGCGCCGGAGGCTCCGGCAAAGATCAACAGTGCCGCGACGACAATTGGGTAGCGCATGGAGATCCTCCCTGGGTTGCCATGTCCATTTTCGGAACAGGTCTCAAAATGGACCTTTCACGCTTGAGGGTGCGCCCATGTTGAGAAGGGGCGGTGAAACGATTTCCGGCATCTTGCGCTGTTCCGAACCGTTCGCGAATGTCCTTCCATTTTCAGCATTTATACAAATTACTTGACAAATAAACTTAACTTGTGATACATTTCTGCTCGCAGAGTTGTACCCTCTTGCCGGGCTCTCCGGCAGCTTTCCGAATCATCTTCGCCTCGTGACCAAGCTTCAGAGGCCGTATGGCAACTCAACTTTGAACAGGCCAGCGGCTAAACAGCCTGGGGAAAAAGTCACACTCTTGTCATTCCGAGGCACGCTGCGTGCCGAGGAATCTCTTTTTTCCTAGATTTAAACCAAAGAGAGATTCCTCGCTTCGCTCGGAATGACAACGGGGGCGCTTTTTCCGCAAACTGTAAAGCCGCATGTTCTTCTGCATTTCTTCTGCATTTCTTCTGCGCCCTTTATGGCACGGCTGAAGCTGTGACCTGCGAAGATTTCGCAATTGCCACGATTTCGTAATGACCACGCGGGCTCTTCAGCCTGACGGGATTTTGGTTTCTTACCCAAACCTTTCACCTCGCGCATTTGGCGTACACGACATTAGACAGGCTAAACAGGCTGCGGAAAAACTAAACTTTTTGTCATTCCGAGGCGCGCTGCGCGCCGAGGAATCTCTCTTTTCCTGCATTTAAACCAAAAAGAGATTCCTCAGTCGCCGCGGCGACTTCGGAATGACAAAATAAATCACTTTTTCCGCAGCCTGTGAAGCCTGTCCTACTTTGGAGGCAACATGCCCGTTTATAGCAGCACTACGCCGCCGCTTTCTTTGTTTCCTGGCGATGTCGGGTTCAGCTTCAATGCCGAAGCGTTTCCGGCAAACGGAACGGCTGGCGCGCAATTTGCGATTCCCGAGCCCGCCGGGCTGCCCGATCAGGGGCACACCGTGCGCTGGCAAACTATTTTCGGCACGGCGCCGTCCGCGATCAGCATTGCGTTGCAGGGTGCTGCGGCCGACGTCGATTCGGAATATTCCACGATCGACACTTCCACAGCCACGGCCGGCGAGGCGCGCACAGTCACCGGCGTCCGAGCGCGATTTCTGCGAATCAAGGTGACTTCCTCCACAGGTGGCGCGGCGCTGACGGCGAAGATGCTGCCGTAGCGGAAGGTGATTTGTGAATCGTGATTCGTAAATCGTGAAATGCGAACCCTAGATCCGGTCGCGTCATTGAGCCATCATGGGCGCTCATGAGTCACAAATCACGAGTCACGAATCACCCTTCGTCATCCTCAGGGCAAACAAATCACAGCCATTCACCCTTTCTTGCCGCGATAGCCGCGCGTCGGGTGCTTGCGCACTTCTTTTTTCTTGTGAAAGAACTCGGTGCTTTGCTGGCCCAGTTTTTTACCGCCGCGATGTTCGAGCTGGCCGACGTTTAGGTTGAATGGAGATTTGTTTTTCATGACCGTTGCGCCTCCAAAATCAACGTAGCTGAATCAGTAATCATTTGTCTGTGATGCAGGTCACTTCCACGGCCGGGTGGAGTACTGTAAAAGAGGCTTGAGCCTGATAGCTTTCAGTGGCATTCATCTCCACTTAAAAATCAAAGGCAGACAGGCTGAACAGGCTGCGGAAAAAGTGATTCATTTTGTCATTCCGAGCGAAGCGAGGAATCTCTCTTTGATTGAAACCCAGGAAAAGAGAGATTCCTCGGCGCGCAGCGCGCCTCGGAATGACAAAAGTGTGAGTTTTTCCGCATCCTGTGAAGCCTGTCCCACATATGGCATCGAATCCAAACTACGTAAAAAAGCAGATCGCGCTGGACACCGTGTCCTGGAGCGCAGTTGTGGCGCCTGTCGATTGCATGGCCGTGTCGATTAAAAATTCCGTGGCCGCCGATACGTACATCCGCACGGACTCCGCCGACACGACGACGCAGGACACGATTGCGGCGGGCAGCATCGAGACCATTGCCGCGGCGCGCCACGCCGGCGCCGTGCAGGACGGCGGCTCCGGCACGCGCTTTTGCGCGGGCGACACGATCGCCTATTTGCAGGTCGCGAGCGGCACGGGGCCGGCGGTGCTGACATTTGTGCGGTGAACGGAGAAGAACACGGATTCAAACAGATGAAAGGCAAGACAAATGCCTAGCTGGAGCAATCGAGATTGTCTTTCGTTCGCTTGTCAGTTCTTCATCCGTGTTCATCTGCGTGCATCCGTGGTTTCGTTTTTTCGCCAGCCACTATCTGAATTCGACCCGAGAGAACATGCGAATCAAAATCATTGGCGACAACAATTGCGCGCGCGCCACTCGGCATCTGCTGCGGCTCGCGGGTTTCGCGGTAACGGAATTTCTTCCCGCAGACGCGGTCACGCAGGGACCGCATGCGGGCTATGCCATCACCATCGATCTCGCCCCGGCCACCCACACCCCGAACACCTTCCTCAGGCCGGATACCCCAGCGCACCATCTGCACGCCTCAACGAGCGAGGAAGCGCCTCGATTGCATCGGGACGCTTCCTCTCCCACCTTCGTCCGCCAATCAGAATGGCGGACTACGGCGGGCAGGCCCGCTTTCGGTGGAGCTTCGGTTAGCGGACACGAATTCGGTGAGGCTTGGGCGGGGACTGCGATTCAATTTGATTCGGTGGATAGCGCGCTGGAAGACGCTGTCTTGCGGCACGTTACGCAGTTGGCGGCAGTGCCGGTGATTGTGGATCGTCCGGGAGGAGTGGTGCACT
Source organism: uncultured Acidobacteriota bacterium (assembly GCA_963833595.1). Classification (GTDB taxonomy): domain Bacteria; phylum Acidobacteriota; class Terriglobia; order Acidiferrales; family UBA7541; genus Palsa-360. The sequence goes on from CAWHYM010000023.1 coordinate 474,792, forward strand.
CGGATCGCGAATTGCGGATCGTTGCGCCGAATACTGGAGACTCCAAGGCGGACGAAGCTGCGGCGGTGGCGATTGAGTTTGGCGTGTTGCGCGGATTGCTGGATTTGACCGCGCCTGCTGCGCGTAGGAAAGTGCGGGGAAATGGCGCGGGCACGGTGTGCGGCACGAGCGCGACGGGAGTGAGCGGCTTTGGCGGAGCGACGGCGGCGACCGGCTGGAATTTCGCGGCGAATGGCGGGATCGCGCTGGGCAACGGAGATTCTTCCTTGGGCGCGGAAGGGACCAGCGGGGATAATCTGTGCGTCTTTAATTCCGGCTCGGGACAAGTGTCCGGCGGCATCAGCTATGTGGTGCAGTAAGCGGACAAGTAGCACAGGCTTCAGCCTGTGGGGGTTGATCTTGCTCAGGTGCACCCACCTTGCCACCTAAACCCCACAGGCTGAAGCCTGTGCTACTAAACCCTGTCTCCGCCAGATTCTTTCACAACTTGGAAACAGGAATTTGGGAGGCATCATGACCATCACGGCTTCAGCACTTTCATCGAAATCCATCGGGCTATACGTGCAGATCGCTGGGGCGGGCGCGTTCCTCGCTGGCTTTGTACTCAGCTTGCAGCACTACGGTATTGGGATTTGCTTCATCGCGGGCGCCGCGGCATTTTTCGTGGGGAAAAAGTTAAAAGCATCGTGAGCTTGAGTCGCTTGAGTAGCACAGGCTTCAGCCTGTGTGGGGGTGGTTGCCAGGACCTCGATCTTTGGCATAACTAAAATCCACAGGCTGAACAGGCTGCGGAAAAACTCAACTTTTTGTCATTCCGAGGCGCGCTGCGCGCCGAGGAATCTCTCTTTTCCTACATTTAAACCAAAGAGAGATTCCTCACTTCGTTCGGAATGACAAAATAAATCACTTTTTCCGCAGCCTGTGAAGCCTGTGGGGGGGGTGCCAGGACCTCGATCTTTGGCATAACTAAAATCCACAGGCTGTCCTTCGCCGAACTCAGGATAAAAAGCCTGTGCTACTAAAGATCACTTCATGAGTTCCAAGGCCGACAAATCGCTGGAGAAGAAGTGCATTCGGAGCTTTAAGGAATACTGCAAGAAAGTCGGATACAAGCCATTCGACCGCCAGAAAGAATTTCACGATTCGTCCGCGAAATATCGTTTGTTCGGCGGGGCTGCGGGGCCGGGGAAAACGAAGGCGCTGCTCTACGAGGCCATCTATCAGGCGCATTTGCATCCTGGCGTGGACACGTTGCTGTTGCGGCGCACGTTTCCGGAGCTCGAGGCTTCGCTGATCACCTATTTTCGGCGCGACGTGCCGCGCGAGTTGTACGAGAAATACAACGAAGCAAAGCACATCGTCACGTGGCTGAACGGCTCGACGACGCGGTTCGCCTACTGCGACACCGAGAATGATGTCTACCGCTACCAGGGCGCGGAATATTTATTCATCGGAGTGGATGAGCTTACACACTTCACGCTGAAGCAGTGGCAATTTCTCACCAGCCGCAATCGCTGCCGCATCAAAGGCGCGAAGCCGTGCATGGCGGGAGCGACCAACCCGGGCAACATCGGCCACGCGTGGGTCAAGGCGCTGTGGGTCGATCGCGCGCCCGCTCCTGGGATGGACCGGCCCGATCAGTACGATCCGAACGACTACGAATTTATTCACGCGACGATCGCGGACAATCCGTACTTCGCGCACGACGACGAATACAAGAAAACGCTCGGGCAATTGCCCGAGGCGCTGCGGCGCGCGTTTCTCGACGGCGAGTGGGACGTTTACGCGGGGCAGTACTTCGATATTTTCTCGGCGGGGCGGCACACGGTGCGGGCCGAGCAAGTGCAGCTCGATCCGTGGACGCCGCGCTGGATCTCGATTGACTGGGGATTCGAGCACCCGAGCGCGGTCTACTGGCACGCGACGCGCAACGACGGCGTCGTGGTGACGTACCGCGAGTTCGTGCAGAACCGGCTTTCGCCGCGCATGCTCGCGGCTGCAATTGCGGAACGCAGCGTCGACCGGCTGGGCCGCGCCGAGCGCATACGGGACGTTTATCTTTCGCCCGACGCGTTCGCGCAACGCACCGCCGACGCTTCCATCGCCGAGCAACTGGGCGACGGCCTGGCCGCCGCGGGCCTGCCGCGCCCGACTCCGGCGGACAACGATCGCGTGGGCGGCTGGATGCTGATGTACCAGGCGCTCGAAGCCGATCACTGGCTGATCGCCGAAAATTGCTCGCGGCTGATTGAGAATTTGCCGACGCTCACGCGCGATCCCGCGAACGTCGAGGACACGCTGAAGTGCGATGGCGACGATCCCGCAGACTCGGCGCGCTACGGATTGAAGTCGGCGCTGGAGCCGGGCCGCGCGCCGGCGGAAGTGCTCGCGGCCGAGCGCATCACGGCCGTCGATCCGACTTCGCGCGCGATTTGGCTGAAGAAATTTTCGGCGGAGGAGTCGCGGAGGGTGGCGCCGGTGGTCCCGCGAAGGTGGCGGCCGCAAGGATGGTGATGGGTGGATCGAAAGGACTTGGTTGGTAGTTGTCATTCCGAGGCACGCTGCGTGCCGAGGAATCTCTCTGCGGTTTTGAGCGAGTGGAACCCAAAAGAAAGAGAGATTCCTCGGGCCAAGAATCGGCCCTCGGAATGACAAAATTGGTTCTGCTCTAGGTTGATGCGGTCGCCGCATCCTGTTCAGCGGCCATCGCGGGAAGAGCGGCGCTCATTGGCATTGAGTGTGACACTGTGACGTGCGACAATCCATAATCGTGCGGCGTCATGTTTACCACGTCTATATTCTGGCGAGCGCATCCCGCGTGCTCTATACAGGCGTTACAAATGACTTGCAGCGCCGCGTGTACGAGCATCAGCAGCGGCGTGTTTCTGGTTTCACACAGAAATATCATGTCACGCAACTGATGTATTGCGAGGCTTTTCGCGACGTGCGTGACGCGATTGCCCGTGAAAAGCAGATCAAGGCCTGGACCCGCGCAAAGCGTATTGCCTTGATCGAAACGATGAATCCACATTGGAAGGATCTAAGCGCGGACTGGCGCGCCGAGTCGAAGGATGCCCTCCTGGCAAGCCGCAAGCAATCTATAACGAGCGCGTAAGCATTAAGAGTCCGACTACCTGCCACTCCCGACCCACTGTTATTCCGAAGTGCCTTGCGTGCCGAGGAATCTCTCTTTGGTTTTGAGCGGGCAGAGTCAAAAGAAAGAGAGATTCCTCGGGCCACAAATCGGCCCTCGGAATGACAAGCTTCAGGTGACATAAGAAAGTTGTGAACAATTAAATCGGCTTCACACCGTCTTTTTCCGCGGTGAGGATTGCGGCGGTCAGGGCGGCGCCTTTTTCACGGCGACCACGGAAACGGTGGCGCCGGTGGTGCCGCGCAGATGGCGGCTGCGGGGATGGTGAGTAGCACGTACTTCAGAGTCGTAGTGCCAACTCAATTTCGGTCAGGCCAGCGGCTGAAGCTGCGTTGATCCCAGCCACGTTATGTCACGGCCAAAGCCGTGACCCACAAACATTCGCCTGCAATCACAGACGTTCTTCAGTCTGTGTCACATTCTAAAGGCGCATGACCAAAATGACGTTGATGGTTCGACCAGGCTCAGGAATCGCGGGCTTCGATTAGGATTTTCGGGAGGAAGGGGATTACCAGCAGGATCAGGGCGGTGGTGCCGGCGTTGAGCCAGACCAGTTTGAAGAAGCTTACGTGGTGCTGGTCGATTAGCCAGGAGCCGAAAATGTCGGAGAGGGCTTGGCCGCCGTTGCGGACGCTCATCATCAGGGCGAAGCCGAGGCCTTCGCTGCCGCGAGGCGTGGCGCGCGCGGCAAGATCCATGAGCGAGAGTTCGGCGAACGTGGCGAGCAGGCCATTCTCGCTTTCGATGATGGCCGCGGCCGTGCCCGAGTGGTAGAGCAGGTAGCACATCGTTCCGAGCGTGCTTACGAAGATGCCGAGGTAGAGCAGCGTGCGGAGATTCATGCGCTTGCACAGGTATGCGTAAACAAACGCGCCAAGAATTCCGAAGCCGCCGCTGAGCAGGATCAGCGTGCCGATAAATTGCTGGGAGAGCTTCAACGTATCGACCTGGAAATAGTAGAGCGGCGTCGAGAAGCCGGGCGCGATGTAGACGAGGAACAAAAGGCCGGCGGCGGTCCAGAGCGTCCTGGAACGCATGAGCGTGCGGAACTGGGCTTTCGCGGTGATCCAGGCTTGCGAATTTGTGGTTGCGACGCGCGGCTCTTTGACCATCCACCACGCGAAAGGAACGACGGAGAGAGCGATCGCGGCGCCGGCAATGGTCGTGAGTCCGAAGGCGCGGGCGGCGAGAAATCCTCCGAGCGGGCCGCCGATCAGCGTGCACGCGTTCATCACGAAATAGCGCGCGGAGTTGAGCCGGCCGGTGGCGCGAGCCTGCTGGCCAATTTCAACCGCGATGCCGCCCACCACGGTGCTGCCGACGACCAGCATGCAGTTCACGGCAATCATTGCAATCAGCACCGCTGCGTACGTGCGGGGCACTATGCCAACGACCAGATACAGCGCCCCGGCGATGATGGCGCTCAGGATCAGATAGTGTTTGCGGCGCGTGCCGAACAGCGGAACGCTGTCGGTAAAGATCCCGGCGAGCGGCTTGAAGTACCACGCCAGCGTGCTGAGCGCGAAAAACGAGGCCATCACTTCGCGTGAAACGTGCAGATCGGTTTTGAGCAGATTTTGAAATGGCAGCCGCAAGACCGCGGGCTGCGACATCGTGGTGGCAAAAACTCCGGCGCCGATCAGGATGGCCCAGCGCGTCAGGCTGGTCTGGCCAGGCGACGGGGCAGGCGCCGCTACGACAGCGTCCGCCACGGCTGTATCGACGAAGGGCTCGGGATTTTCAGCGCTCACGCGACTCCTGGGAGGCGCGACGCTGGGTCATGGGCTGAGCGCATAGGGTTGAGCGCATGTGGAATAAGATTCGCAATTTGAAATTTAGGCTGCCTTGCCAATATATACCGCATTTCGTTTAGACGCGGAACTGGCGATTTGGCCTGTGCTGGTTTTGGTAGGACAGGCTTCAGGCTGCGGAAAAACTCAACTTTTTGTCATTCCGAGGCGCGCTGCGCGCCGAGGAATCTCTCTTTTCCTACATTTAAACCAAAGAGAGATTCCTCACTTCGTTCGGAATGACAAAATAAATCACTTTTTCCGCAGTCTGTTCAGCCTGTCGGGTTTGACTTTTGGGCTTACGCAAAGCAAAGCAGACAGGCTGAAGCCTGTCCTACTAGATCGGCTTCACGCCGTCTTTTTCGGCGGTGAGGATTGTGGCGGTTAGGGCGGCGCCTTTTTTCACGGCGACTACGGAAACGGTGGCGCCGGGCTTGAGCAGGGTGCGTTCGCCGGGAATGATGGTGACGACCGGCGTGTGGCGCGTGACTAGGATCGTCTGGTCGCCGTCATCGTAATGGATTGTGAGAGTCACGGTGCCCTTGCCGCTCCTGACGGTGACGGTGCCATTGGTCATGGTGCGAGATTCGGGATCATTCATGGCGACGGTGCCGTTGGTCATGGTGCGGTTGGGATTCGGGCCCATGGGGCGATGGCCTTCGCCGGTGCCGCGCATGGATTCGGCAAAGATGTGAACTTCCTCGGCGTGGAGTTGTCCGTCGGGGCCCTTATCGGCGGCCGAGCCGACGAAATCGCCGGGCTTGATGTCGGAGAGTTTTGCTTTTCCGTTGGCGTTGATTCTCACGTCGGCGGGGACGGCGACCGAAGTGGTCTTGCCGTTGGGCGTCCGCACAACGAGGGTCGTATCGTCGAAGGATACGATGACACCGCGAAAGCGCGTCTGCGGAGTCTGCGCGAGCGCGGGAACGGCGAGTAAAGCGATGGCAGCGATCGTGCGAAGCATGGTTCGTGTCATGAGTGCTCTCCCATTCGATATAAATTCACATATCGGATGACTATAACTCAGATCGATTCTCGCGGCCAAGCGCACCCAGTAGCCCCCAGTAGCACAGGCTTAACAGGCTGCGGAAAAAGCGCGTCCTGTTGTCATTCCGAGCGAAGTGAGGAATCTCTCTTTGGTTTAAATGCAGGGAAAGAGAGATTCCTCGGCACGCAGCGTGCCTCGGAATGACAAAAGTGTGAGTTTTTCCGCAGCCGGTTCCTCGTGTCGGGTTTGGGTTGTGGGGTTTGAGTTGCGGGCTGCGGTGGTGCTAAGACAGAGATCAAAACCCACAGGCTGAAGCCTGTGCTACTCAGGGCGGGTTACTTAAATTATGTGGAAAACGATGATGGCGTGGCTCGGGCGGCATGCGCGCGGGCGGTACGTGCTCCTGCTCGAGGAAGAAGTGGCGCGGCTGCGCGCGGAGAATCGCGCCCTCGTGAATTCGCTGCTTGGCACGGCGGGATTTCCGCCGATTTCGCCCGAGGATGAGGCGCGGCGCGGCGTTGTGGGACTGTCTCCCGTGCGACGGCGCACCTGGACGCAGATCGCGCGCGAGAGGGAAATGGCGGCGGGGAAGAGCGCGCCGGAGAAGTAAAAAGAATCAGGCTTTCTTCACGAGGCGCACAAGCCACAGGAAAATCACCGCGCCGGCGAAGGCCACGATGATCGTGCCGGCCATGCCGCCGAAAGGAAAACCTCCCAGGCGGCCGAAAATCCATCCGCCGATGATCGCGCCGATAATGCCGACGACGATGTCCATGAGGACGCCGAAGCCGCTGCCCTTCATTACCTTTCCGGCGAGCCAGCCGGAGATGAGCCCCACGATGCACCACCAGAGCAAGCCACCGAACATGGATGCCTCCTTTGTCGCTTGAGAGTGAGTGGCCGTACTTGCAGTCCGATTGAAGCAAAGACTGCACTGCTTTTATACCCGTTGCCGGGGAACGTCAACCGCGACGCAGACTTCAGAGGCTGCGGAAAAAGTAATTTATTTTGTCATTCCGAACGAAGTGAGGAATCTCTCCTTGATTTAAACGCAGGAAAAGAGAGATTCCTCGGCGCGCAGCGCGCCTCGGAATGACAAATAGTTGAGTCTTTCCGCAGTCTGCGACGCCTGCGATCGAGCGTGTGAGTGACAAGCACGAATAGAAAATCCACAGACTGAAGTCTGTGCTACTGAAAACCATGACGAATCAGCAGAACAATTTGAATGATATTGCCATCTTGAACGGCGAGAACGAAGCGCCGAACGACGGTTTCGTTGCGCCGCTCGATGGCGCACAGCCCGCGTTGGGCACGAATACCGCGCGTGCTCCGCTCGGGATTGACGGCAAGCAGCCGGCGGCGAGTGTGCAGGAAGCGCTGGCGAAGCTTGCGCTGGGGCCGAACAACGAGCGGCTCGATGAGCTGCGGCCGGACCTGGTGAACGCGCTGCGCGATCTCGTCGTGCAGTATCGCGAGGAGGGAATGGTCGCGCGGCGGTACGAAATTCGGCGGATCCGGCAGGCGCGCCTGTTTTGGCAGGGCTTGCAATACGCGTGGTGGAATCCGCAGGACATGACGTGGAACCTGCCGTACGAATCGAAACTTTACGACGACAGCGCCGCGGCGGAAATGCCGCGCTACCAGTTCGTCACGAATCTGTACCAGGCCTTCGGGCTCTCGTTCATTTCGATCCTCAGCCAGGATGTGCCGGCGACGCAATTTTATCCGCAGTCGGCGCAGTCGATTGGAGACATCACGGCGGCGCGAGCGGCTTCGCAGGTGTGCGATCTCGTCGAGCAAAATAATCGCGTGCAGCATTTGCTGACCGGCGTGGCGTTTTATTTGTGGACCGACGGAAAAATCGGCGGCTACGTGCGGTACGTGGCCGACGCGCAGCGGTTCGGTTCGCACGATGAGCCGGTGATCGAGGAACACTACGTGGCGCTGGGCGATGACGCGTATGCGTGTCCCGAGTGCGGGGAAGAACAGGCTGTTTCCGCTGCGGCAGCAGGGGGCAGCGAAGCAGGCGGCACGGAGGCGGGAGTTCTGGCGTCTCCCTTTGTCGTTCTGAGCGAAGCGAGGAATCTCTCCGATGAGTTTGCACTTGACGACGAAAACCGGCAGAGAGATTCCTCGTCGGCCCTGAGAAACGGGCCTCCTCGGAATGACAAAAAAGCAGGGTACGGCGCGCCACCCTTGCTTCCACCTGTCATGTGCCGTCAATGCGGAGCATCGCTTGGGCCGGAACATTTCAAGGCGGCGGCGCGCGTGGCGGTTCCGCTGATTACCGGGGTGCGCCGCGTGTCCAACGGGCAGGAAGTGATTTCCGTGGTGGGCGGGCTTGAGCTGAATACGCCGGTGTGGGCGAATGAAATGTACGAATACCCGTACCTCCAGTGGTCGATGGAGGTGCACCGCGCGAAGCTGAAGGCGAGCTACCCGCTGGCGGCAGACAAAATTCAGATGGGCGGGCCGCAATCGGCCGACGAAGTGTACGGGCGGTCGACGCGCGTGGCGATTTCGCAGGGATTGCCCATGACGCATCCGGGCGACGCGCTGTTCAACCTGATTACGTTTGCGCGGACGTGGATTCGGCCGTGGGCGTTTTACACGATCGAGGACAAGTCGGTTCGCGACGCGCTGCTCGCGCTGTTTCCCGACGGCTGCTACGTCGCGTTCGCCGGCGATACGTACTGCGAATCGCGCAACGAATCGATGGACGACCGCTGGCGCGTGATGCACGCGCTTCCCGGCGACGGGCAGAACCGGCCGTCGGTGGGCGATTCACTGGTGCAGATTCAGGAGCGCTACAACACGCTCTCCAACATTCAGGCGGAAACGTACGAGTACGGCATCCCGCCGATTTACGCCGATCCGCAGGTGCTCGATTTCGACGCGCTCGCGAATCAAACGGCCGAGCCCGCGGCGCACTATCCGGCGCGCGCGCGGCCCGGCCAGCCGCTGGCCGCGGGATTTTTTCAGCCCGCGCCGGCGCAAGTGCCGCCCGACCTTGTGCGGCATCAGCAGGAATTGATGGGGCCGGTCGCGCAATTTCTCACGGGCATGTTTCCCGCTGTGTTTGGCGGGGAAATGGAATCGCAAAAAACCGCCACGGGCTACGCGATGGCGCGCGACCAGGCGCTCGGGCGATTGGGACTCGTGTGGCGGCGTCTGAAAACTTTTTATTCGGACGTCATGCTCCTTTCCGTGGACTGCTTCCGCAAGAATCGTCCCGAGGACGCGGAGCTGCCGATTCTCGGACCGGGCGGGGAATTCGAGTCGCGCTGGATTCGCCTCGCGGATTTGAAGGGCAACATTCAGGCGCATCCGGAGAGCGACGAAACTTTTCCGCGGCTGAAATCGCAGCAGCGCGCCGTGGTGCAGCAACTGATGGCGTCGTCCGATCCGATGATCCAGCAGGCGCTCGCCGATCCGTCCAATATCGGATTCGTGAAAGGCGTGCTCGGTTTGTCAGACCTCGTTGTGCCGGGAGAGGATTCGCGCAACAAGCAGTTGCGCGAGATCGATCTTTTGCTGGCCAGCGCGCCGATTGCGCGAACATCAGTAGCACAGACTTCAGTCTGTGGGGGTTCGGATATCGGCGTCGCAGACTCGAATCCATCCGATCGCAGGGAGAGCCCAACTGTTGCAGCCCGGGAGCAGGAGGGGAAAATCCACAGGCTGAAGCCTGTGCTACTTGAGCCCTCCGTGCCGGTGGATTTGCTGTTCGACAATCATGCGGTCGAGCTCGAGGAGTGCCGGCGGTGGGCGAACTCGGATGCGGGGCAAATTGCGCGCATCGAAAATCCCGTGGGCTTTGCGAACGTGCGCGCTCACGCGGAGGCGCATTTGCAGGCGATTGGGCTGGCGTTTGCGGCGCAATCAGGCGGAACGCCGGAGCCTTCCTCGCCACAATCGAATTTGCAGCCCACATCTGGGCGCTCGTAATTCACATTTACATCGCAAGCGGACACCGGAGGCAACCATGACAATCAACACGGCACTCCTCGCGCACATCGGATGGGGAGGCTTCCTCACACTGACGGCGGCCCTGTTCGTTCCCATATTCCCTGCGGCGGTAATCGCCACGGGAATCGCCGCAGGCAAAGAGTCGATTGAGTCCCTTTGGGGCGTTTGGGAACCAAAACAACCCTGGCGGAACGGAGCGGTCGATGTCGCGCAGTTCCTCATCGGCATCGCCGCAGCAGCCGTGTTCGCTTCCATCGCCCACTGACGACGGCCGCTGCGGCGGCGAGCACGCTGCATCGCTCGTAGAATCCTTTGCCTGCGACGTGATACGCACGTATTAACGCATTCCTTAATTTCGATGGCCGAGTTAAAGGTGAGTTCAGACAGGCTGTTCGATTCACCGGAATGGAGACCGAGATGAGCAGTGGAACGCAAGTGGATTTGGATTGGGCTGGGACTGATGCGGGGCAGGGCGGGGCGGGTGCTCCTCCGGCAAGCGCGGCGAGTGCTGGCGCGGCGGGCGGGGCTTACTTGACGGACGAAGAGATTCTCGGAATCGAGGCGCCTGCTCCGAACAGCGGCTTCGGCGCCCGCAGCCGTCTCGGCGAGGGTGCGCCCACTCACCAACCTGTCATTCCGAGCGAAGCGAGGAATCCCTCTTCGATCGATGATGCTGGCGATCCTGAAGCACGGAGAGATTCCTCGGGCAAAGACGGCCCTCGGAATGACAAATTTCAAGCAAGCATGGCGGGAGACGCGAAAACCACACAGGCTGAAGCCTGTGCTACTGATGCGATGCCATCGTGGATGGCGGCTGTGGCGGCGGATCCGAAGAATGGCGCGGAGGCGCAGCAGTTGTGGCGCGAACATCAGGAGTTTCGCGCGGCGTTTTCTTCGCCGGAGGAAGCGCGGGCGATCAAGGAATTGTTGCCTGGAGGAGTGAAGGACGTGCTGTCGCTGCGCGAGGCTACGCAGTCCGTGGACAGGATTGACGCTGCTCTTTTTTCCGGGGATGCGCGGGCGCAGTCGGAAGTGGTTGCGGAGCTGGCGCGGGCGAATCCGGCGGCGTTTCGGTCGATGTTTGCCGAAGCGGCGAAAGTGCTGGCGGGGATGGGAGTGACATTCGCCAATGTTCCCGCAGGCGCGAAGAGTGCTGCGGCCGGACCCACCCTTCACGCAGGTTCAGGGCAAGCCCTTCGCGAAAACCGCGAAGGATGGGGCACCCGGACGCAGCAAGACAGTGTCATTCCGAACGAAGTGAGGAATCTCTCTTCGATTGGGCGTGATGACACAGGGGACGCACGGAGGGATTCCTCGGGCAAGGACGGCCCTCGGAATGACAACACACGGGAAACCGCAGCAAACGCACCGCGCTTCGATCCTGCGGCTTACGCGGCGTTTGAGCGGTCGACGAACGATGCGGTGGCGCGGGACGTGCGCGGATCGATCAGCGACACGCTGTCGCGTGTGATGCCGGAAGGAGTGGCGGACGGGGCGGCGCGGCGGATTGGCGAGGACATTTTCAACGAAGTGCATCGCGCGCTCGCGGCGGACCGGACTCTTTCGGAGCAAGTTGCAAGCGTGTTGCGCGACCGGAGATTTGGCGGCGCGGAGCAGCAGCGCGTCGCTTCGCTGCTCGCGGGACGCGCGAAGCAGCTCGTGCCCAGCGTGGCGCGGCGCGTGATCGGCGAATGGACGAGCACGGTGCTCGACACGGCGCGCGGCAAAGCGGCGCGGCAAGCGGCGGCTGCGTCGCGCATCGATATCGCCGCGCCGGGCGGATCGCTCGATTCGATGCCGCTGCGGCAAATGTCCGCGCGGGAAGTGAATTACGCGTCGATGAGCGATGAAGAGACTTTTAGGGATGTAGGAAGGCTTTCGGTAGCGCAGGCTTCACAGTCCGCGAGAAAAGTAATTTACTTTGTCATTCCGAAGTCGCCGCGGCGACTGAGGAATCTCTCTTTGGTTTCAATCAGACCTGAAAAGACGAGATTCCTCGGCGCGAGGCGCGCCTCGGAATGACAAAGTAATTTGAGTTGTCCGCCCGTGCGCCTCGGTTTTTCACTGCACTCATACATACACTACTCATAACAATAAGGAGCAATCATGGCATCACAAAACAACGCACAGACAATCGCGTTGCAACTGGAGAAGGTGCGCGACAAAGTGCCCCTGCTCTACGAGCGCGACGATGTTCTGCTCAGCATGATCCAGCAACGCGGCGACGTCGAGAAAGTCAGCTCGCGCAACATGCGCTTGCCGCTGCAATTGATTCCCGGCGGCAAGGCCGGAAGCTACAGCGCCGATGGCGGCGATCTGGGGCTCGGCTCGGGCACGACCTACGACGTCGCGCAAGTCTCGCCGATTTTTTTCCGGTTCGCCGTGCAAATCACCAAGCTCGTCGAATACGCATCGAACTCGCGGGAGAAGGCGATCGAAAATGCCGTGAAGCGCGAAATCGCCAGCGGCATGAAACAATTTCGTTCGTTCCTCGACAAGGTGATTCAGACCGCCGGCAACGGCGTGCTGGGGACCATCAGCGCGATCAACGGCTCGACGTTCACGATGGCCGTGCCCACGGGCGCGGCGCTTGTGTACGTGGGGCAGACGATCCAGATCTACGATCCGACGCTCACCACGAATCGCAACGTCGCGGCCAGCGTCGTTTCGAGCGTGACGGCGGCCGATCCGATTTCCTCGACGCAAACGATTACGGTGGACAACGTGCCAGCGGGCACTTCCGTCAACGACGTGATCGTGCATGACGGGCTCACCGGTTCGTCGCCCGTGTCCCTCTACGGCATCAAGTATCACCAGAACAATGCCACCACCGGCACCTGGCTCAACCTCAACCGGGCCACGTACCCGCAACAATTGCAAACGCCGCGCGTCAACGCCGGAAACTCGGCGCTGGTGCCCGGCTACGCGCGCCTCGCCATCAACAAGGTTCGCAAAGCGCTGGGCATCAACCATCTCGGCAAGCTCATCGCCTACACCAGCGTCGAGCAGGAACACGCCTGGGAAAATCTCGGCATCACGGTTTCCCAGGTCGTCAAGGAAGGGCCGGGAGGCCGCGCCAGCGACCTCGACATGCTCTTCTCCGGAAAGAAAACGATGTCCGGCATTCCGATCAAGTCTTCGGTGAACGCCGATCAGACGCGCGTGGATTTCCTCGATCTCTCGCACTGGGGCCGCGCCGTGATGAAGGACATCGACTTCTTCGAGGTGGGCGGGCAGACCGTGTTTCCGATTTACGGGGCGAGCGGCGGCATCTCCGCGTCGTTCATTTTCTACTTCGACACCGGATTTCAGGTGTGGAATGACTCCCCGCGCAGCGGCAGCTACATCGATGCGCTGGCGCGGCCGAACGGGTACTAGGGGGAAGAAACGTGACTGGTGATTGGTGACTGGTGAAGTGCTGGTTCACCAGTTGCCGGTCGCCAGTCTCACTTTACTGCGGGACGCTTTTATGTAGCACAGGCTTTACAGGCTGCGGAAAAACTCAACTTTTTGTCATTCCGAGGCGCGCTGCGCGCCGAGGAATCTCTCTTTTCCTACATTTAAACCAAAGAGAGATTCCTCAGTCGCCGCGGCGACTTCGGAATGACAAAATAAATTACTTTTTCCGCAGCCTGTTTAGCCTGTGTGTTTTGACTTTCGCGAGATCAAACCCCACAGGCTGAAGCCTGTGCTACTTAGAAACAGGAGAAGAACATGTCTGTCACACTTACGCTTACCGATGTTGATCCTGGCGGGACGCAGATCTACGCATTCGGGACGGTGCAACTGTCGGGCAACTATCCGACCGGCGGGCGATACCGTTGACTGGACGCAGCTGATCCGGCAGGTTGGCGTGCGCGGCGAGAGCATCGAGTCGAGCATGGCCGATCCCGCGTGCGGGCCGGTCCAGGCGAGCTTCACCGTGCAGGGCGGAACTCCCAATCAGTATCAAATGCAGCAGGGCGCCGCGGCGAATAATTGGAAGATGCGCGGCTACACGACGGGGTCGAGCGGCGCGGAATTCACCGGCGGCTCGGCCTATCCATCTTCGGCGACGGGCGACGTGATCACGTTCTCGGCGCAATTCCGCAAGCTCACCTAACGAAGCAACCACGGCGAACGGTGGCGCTGGCTTCAGTCTGCGGTTTTTCGATCTTCGCAAGCTCCAACCCCCGCAGGCTTCGCAGCTTGCCGAAAAACTCACATTTTTGTCATTCCGAGGCGCGCTGCGCGCCGAGGAATCTCTCTTTTCCTGCGTTTAAACCGAAGAGAGATTCCTCACTTCGTTCGGAATGACAAAATAAATTACTTCTTCCGTAGGCTGAAGCTTGCGGGGTTGGACCTTGCGAAGGACGAAAATCCACAGGCTGAAGCCTGTGCTACTTGCTTCCATGATTCACATTCTTCGAGAAACGCATGAGGCGTCTGCCGACGTGGCGCGCGAGCTTGCGCTGGCGGGCGGGTACAACCGGCTGGGCGAGCCGAATTACCGCGCGGTGTGGGGATGGTCGCGGCTGGACTGGATTGGCGGGAAGTGGGAAGACCGCGATCCCGCATCGGGGACGCTGGTCCGCGAAGTGATCGAGCTGCGGCGCGAGCCGAAGTACATGCCGCACAATCGCTGGCACATCGAGCGGTGGATGCCTCCGGAGAGCTACGGTTCGCCGGAAGCGTGGCACGCGCAGACCATCGAAATCGTAAACGGGCGGAACATTCCCGCGCTGGGGCCGTATCCTTCGCGCGGGGATTACGAGCACTGCTTCACGATCGAGGGGCCGCATGGCGAATTTGTGCAATTGACGCCGGCCGTGGCGCGGCACATCGCGCGCGCGATCGAAACCGGCCGCGGCATTCCGCCGGCAAAGAAAAAAGAAGCGCTCGACGAGCGGACGCGGCGCGAGGACCGGGAGTACGACGCATGGGCGGAGAATGTGTTGTCGTGAGTGGAGAACGGAATTGGAACCACAGATGAACACAGATAAACACTGATGAAAGCAAGAAACGAGAAAGATAGAAAGGGGCATTGGTTTTGTTTTTATTTTTCTTGATCAGTGTTTATCTGTGTGCATCCGTGGTTAATTCCGATGGTTTCGCTATTCACGAGTCACGAATCACAAATCACGATTGCCGCAAGGAGAGAAGACGATATGCAAAGCGAAACTTCGATTCACGCAGAGCGTTCACCGCAAGCCGTGATTGCAAACATCACGGAGCAGAACTACATGGCGCACCGGATGTACGGCACGTTTCAGATTGCCGGGCGCGCGGAAGGGGAAGCGTGCGCGCTGACGCGCATTACGCCGCGCACGGCCGTGATGGACTACGGCGACAAGCGCACGCTGCCGCTGCCCATCACGGCGCGCGAAATCGCCGAGGACGTTTGCCGCGAAATTAATTCCGACGCGGGGGAGCGCAGTTTCCTGGGAGTCTTCGTGTGCGCGGGAGACGCGCCCACCGAAGAGGAGCTGCGGAGCGCGCAAGAAAAGCTCGACGAATTTTACCGCGCGCTGGTGGCCGCGGCGGACCGCGAGTGGGAACGCTCGCATTCGTACCTCTTCATTCACGATTTGCAGCGCCGCGCCGCGGCGAGGCTGGGGCTGGAGAAGGAATGGCATTACCAGTCGCGCGAGACCGAGGAATGTCCCGGGTGCGGCGATCGGGTCAAGCCGGGCGTCGCGGTTTGCAAATCGTGCCACGCAATTCTGAATCGCGAGAAGGCGCTGGCGCTGGGACTCATTCAGCCGCCTCCCGATGGAATGCCACAGAGACACAGAGGCGCGGAGAAAAGCAAAGACTAGGAATGGAACCACGGATGAACACGGATGAACACGGATAAGAACTTCTCGGAAAGACCCCCGGAGAAACTGGAATCTAGCCGTTTTTGTGAAATATCTTATCCGTTTTTATCCGTGTTTATCTGTGTGCCCGCTGCGGCGGGTGGTTCCAAACTTTGTGCAATCTATGGCATTGCGACTAGGCAGCTTGCGGGGAATGTGAAAGGCTGAAAACCAGACAGGCTGAACAGGCGGCGGAACAGTAATTTATTTTGTCATTCCGAAGTCGCCGCGGCGAGTGAGGAATCTCTCTTCGGTTTAAACTCAGGAAAAGAGAGATTCCTCGGCGCGCAGCGCGCCTCGGAATGACAAAATGTGAGTTTTTCCGCAAGCTATGAAGCCAGTCCTACGTAGGGCCTACTTAGGGGATGAATGGAAATGATCAGACTAACGAATATCCGGCGGGCTGCTCTTCGTGCCTCAGGGGCAACAAGTACGGCCTGCAACCGGCATCTTTTCGGCATCGCGGTGCTCATCGGGATTGCGATCGCGTCGTGCGGCGTGAACGCGCGCGCGCAGGGATCGCGCAAGGACGATATCGTGTTCAACGCGCAGGGGCGTCCGATGGCGGGCGCGACGGTGCGCGTGTGCACGTCCGCGGCGACGGGGCAGCCGTGCGCGCCGCTCGCTCTGATTTATTCCGATGCGGGGCTGACGCAGGCGCTGGCGAATCCGACTTCGACCGACGGCATGGGGAACTACACCTTCTACGCCGCGCCGGGACGCTACGAGATCGAGATCAGCGGGCCTTCGATCACCACCAAGCAGCTTCCCAACGTGATTCTGCCGAACGATCCGAGCGCGCCCACCTTCGCCACGGTAACGTCGACGAGCGGCATCTCCGCGTTTTCACTTTCGCTGAGCGGCAATCTCACCGTAAACGGATCGGCGGCGGTTACCGGATCGCTTACGGTAGGCGGCGCTCCCGTGCCTTCCACCAACCAGGACAACCGGTGGACGGCCGCGCAGCGATTCAAGGGGCCCGATCCGTGGCGCGACATCACGGCCTACATGCCTGCCGGAGGCTGTGACAACTCGGCGGCCCTCTTGGGAAAAGAAGCCGGAACGATCAGTGCCGGCTCAAGTGCTCTGACGATTACCTACGACAACAATTTCAAAAATGGCTGTGGAATCTTCATAGCGAATGCCGGTCCCGCGTCCACGCTTTTAACTCCCGCGCAGGGATCGGCCCCGAATCCCATTGTGATCGGCACAACAGGATCGACCACGGTGCATTACAAGGTCGCGGCCATCGACGCAAATTACGGCGCCTCCGCGGCAAGCGCGGCAATCGCCGTCACCACCGCTCCAGCCACCCGAACGCCTCTCAATTACGTTGCCGTGTATTGGCAGGGAGTCGCGGGGGCCGTCGGGTATCTCGTCTACAGCGATGCAGGCGGAAGCTACGCGCCGCTGGGATACTCGTTTGATTGTTTTGGTTTCAACGCTGGAGATGTGTGCGGGATCATCGACAAGGGAGCGGAATCCTATTCGTGGACAAACCCTTCATATTCATTTTGGCCCACAACGCCCCCAGTGTCCGCCACAAACCAGGCGCTCATCACCACGATTGTATCCGGGGCTGGCGGCCTGAACCTGATTCTTGCAGCAACCGCGTCTAACTCCGTTAGCAACAGCTTTACGTTTCCCGATAACAGCCCGTTCATCAGCCAAGCCATAGCCGACGCAGCGAATGATGGGAGTCCTTCCGTCACCAACAAGGGGACGGTATTCATCCCCGAGGGATTGTGGTACACGTCCACAATTGCATTTCCATCTTCGGGAATTTCGGGCGTAAAAATAATCCTGAACGGAGCGCTTACTATTTTCGGGCTGCCAATCGAGGGGTCGCTTGGAAGTGCCGGGCGTACGGGCCTCCTTTCAATCACTGGCACCGGAGGATCGTATAATCAAGGCAACTGGACGCTCTCCGGCAGCAATATCAGCGGCTATCCGTCACTCGGGGCGCTTTTTGTGGACTATGGGCCAGGCAGTGGGATCGATATTTCGCATTTGAATCTAAGCTCTTATCAAGCTGGGATCGTGCAAGATTCTCAGGGGGAAGTATCCACGCGGGATGTAAACTTCTCCAATTGGGTTGGCAGCGGGCCGATGTTGCAAGTGGACAATAACGCCTTTTTCAGCCTCTTCGACCGCACGAATTGGAACGACAGCGCGAACAACACCAACAACAACATCCCCGCAGTCTGGTTTCTGGGACTCACGAATACGGGCCATACCAGCATCTTCGACTTTCGGGACAATTCCTTTATAAGCCATACAATCCGAGCGGATCAGGTATTCGGCAATAGCAGCGGGGGTCCGACGGGAGATTTTGTTTTCGATGGCACAACCGACGTTGAGGATAGGCAGGACAACGGATTCATCAACCTCGCATCCTGCGGCGGGGTGCAGGGCATGACTTTCGACAACATATTCGATGGGGACATTTTCGCCAGCAGTTCCGCCCTTGTCTATAGCACCTCGACGTGTGGAGCTATTCCAGGCCTCAACATTTTCGTTCGCGGGCAAAACGGGTTCGGGACTCTTATAGGCTCAACCATCAACAATGGAAATATTAACTACTGCCGAAACTGGCTGTATGACAATCAAAACGAGGGCGGCGGTGGAATAGACAGCATCGGGTATTGGGGAAACATTCAGGGCGCCTATTCCGGCTGCGATCTCGGCATCACCTCCGTGGGATACGACGTTCAGACCAGCGAGGTTCTAACGTCTGGAGGAAACGATCCATACGGACCGGCCGGGGAGCAAATCATCGGCCATGTGTTTCGGCGTCCTCAAGCAACGGTCAGTGGCACTGGTTCAGGATCGCTTGCCGCGGCAACGTATTACTTTAAGGCGACCGTCCTGGATGTGGCGGGCCGGCAATCGGCGCCCAGCCCGGAAATTTCGCAAGTCGTCGGCGCATCGAGTTCCATCAGCGTATCGGTTGCCACTCAAATCTACTATCCGGCAAGCTGCGACATTTATTTCGGCACAAGTCCCGGCAGCGAATCGAACTACTTCAACTCGACAAGCGTGACGAATGGAACGTGCACGTTCACGCTGACGACGACCACCGGGGAGACGTCTGGTTCGCCGATGCCGGTGGGCAACGCGATGCGCTCCTGGCTCAGCGAAGAAAATAACGCGAATTCGTGTTTGTACTGCGGGTTCAGCGGCGGTCTGGGGACTGGTTTCCTCGGCTTCAATCTTACCGCGGCACAATACGCCGCGCCTCCCGCGGGAGTGCAATTTCCGTTTAATGGCGGCGTTCACAGCTATGAATTCTATTCGGCCTCCGAGACGGCCGCTCCCACGGGAATTGCGAATGTCGACGAGCTGTATGCCGACTCGGCCGCGCACCGGTGGAAGAAAATCGAAAACAGCGGCGCCGTCCAAACGGTGGGGAGCGCCGATAGTTCCGCGTGCGCTTACCAGGGGCCCGGTTCGGCGGTAACGGGAACAGGGGCGGCTGCCACTTACTTTACCTGCACTCTTCCGGCGGGCGTGATGGGCGCGGGGCAGGGAATCATCATCACCGTCATGGCCAAGCACACGACGGGCGCCGCGGCCGTCACCTACACGCTGTCGTTCGGCGGGACTTCCACAACGGCTGTGGCCCCGGCCGGCGCGGCGAATCAACTCGAACACATCACCTACCTCATCATGAACAACCCGGGCTCGACGAACGCGCAGACCATTTCAACGGTGGGCCAGGACAGCAATGCCGGAAGCAACTCGATCAAGCTCGATACGGCGGCCGTCAGCACCGCGTCCGCGGTGACGATCAACTTGCAGTTCAATGTGGCGGCGACGGACGCCGTCACGCCGGAAATGTTCCTCGTCGAATTGAAGCAGTAGGAGTAGTAGCACAGGCTTCACAGGCTGTGGAAAAAGTGATTTATTTTGTCATTCGGAAGTCGCCGCGGCGACTGAGGAATCTCTCTTTGGTTTAAATGTAGGAAAAGAGAGATTCCTCGGCGCGCAGCGCGCCTCGGAATGACAAAAAGTTGAGTTTTTCCGCAGCCTGTTCAGCCTGTGGGCTTTCGTTGGGATATGG
Source organism: uncultured Acidobacteriota bacterium (assembly GCA_963833595.1). Lineage (GTDB taxonomy): Bacteria > Acidobacteriota > Terriglobia > Acidiferrales > UBA7541 > Palsa-360. Next base: position 494,593 of record CAWHYM010000023.1, read on the forward strand.
AAGGCGCAAAGTCCGGAGAAATTCAAACCCCACAGGCTGTCCTTCGCGGAACTCAGGATAAAAAGCCTGTGCCACTCAAATCGATTCTTGAAAAGTCGCACGAAGAGGACTCCACTGAGCGCCTGGACAAATTTCCGAGTGTGGTGGCGCGGCCTGGTTGCCGCCGCGATTGCGGGCGGCGCCAACGGCGTCATCACCGGCTTTGCGGCCGTGGGAATCGACCCGCCCACTTCAATCTGCAGGCCGGACTGCGCGCGACGCTGGCCATTGCGGGAGTCAGCGCGTTGATGTCCTGCATCATCGGCGTGGCGGCGTATTTGAAACAGTCGCCGCTGCCGAATGGGACGTGATTCGCGAGCCGTGAAAAGTCGCGGCGGGTCCAGTAGCACAGGCTTCAGCCTGTGTGGTTTTGTCATTCCTCGTCGTTTCAGTTGTGGGCTGATCTGCGAAAAATCCACAGGCTGAAGCCTGTGCTACTGGAGCTGCAGGTCCTTCCACGAATTACGATTCACAAATCACGAATCACGAGGTCCGCCAATGCCAGTCGTCGGAAACACTGCGTACAACACTGCGGGGCAGATCACGGCGCTGGTGCGCTCGCTGCTGAATGACGCCGCGGGGAATCTCTTCACCGACACGGTGCTCTTGCCGTATGTGAACGCCGCGTACCGGAAGGCGCAGCGCACGCTGGCGAATGTGCAGTCGGGCACCTTCCTGAGCGACGACGTTCTGCTGGTCGTGACCGCCGTTACGGAGGTGGACGCCTCGGCGCAAGTCTCGATCACGGACGCGACGGCGCCGCCGAACCAGTTGCCGCCGGACCTGCTCGTGCCGGTGAAATTGTGGGAGCGCGCGAACCTCAGCTCCGACGATTTCATCGAGATGATCGACCTGACCGATCACGATGGTCTGCCGTCGGAGCCGCAAGTGGAAAGGCTGCGTTTCTGGGAATGGCGCGCGGACGGTTTGTATTTTCTCGGCGCCACGCAGGACACGCAGATTCGTTTGCGCTACCAGACGTGCTTTCCCGACCTGGTCGATTCGACAAGCCCCGTGCTGATCCGCAACGCGCAGGAAGCGCTGGCGTATGCCGCCGCCGCGATGGCCGGAGCGGCGCGCGGGGCGCCGCAAGCCGAACGCTGGGACGCCGCCGCCGTGGACGCGCTCGAGGATCTGCTGGTGCGCGCCACGCAGCGCGAACAGCAAACCGGGCGCCGGCGCAGGCCGTATTCTTCGCGCGCGGGATTTGGGCCGCTGATCTGAAAGTAGCACAGGCTTCAGCCTGTGGCTTTTCCGCAAATCATCCGATCAGTGAAATACGTGCAAGGACAAAGAACCACAGGCTGAAACGCTGCGGAAAAAGCAATTTATTTTGTCATTCCGAACGGCGTGAGGAATCTCTCTTGTTTTAGACGCAGGAAGAGAGATTCCTGGCGCGCAGCGCGCCTCGGAATGACAATATTTGAGTTTCCTCAAGCGGTTCAGCCTGTGGCTTTCCGCCGATCAACCACAAATCAAAATACGTGCAAGGACAAAGAACCACAGGCTGAAGCCTGTGCTACTTAAACCATGAGCATTGCTGGAACAATTGACGCGCCGCTGGATCTGTTCGGCGGGCTGGTGACCGACATGGCCGCGGCGGATTTGCCGCAAGGGGTGTCGCCCGATTGCCAGGACGTGGCGTTTCTGCAGGGCGCGGTGAAGACGCGGCCCGGGCTTTTGTCAGTGTATTCGCCAATCGCCGGGAATCCCACCGTCAACTACCTGAAAACCTACACGCAGCCGAACCTCGTGAAGACGCTGCTGGCGATCGATTCGGCGGGCACGCTGTGGGGCGAAAATTCTCCCGGCGTGCTGACGCAGATCGCGGCGGGGCTTACTCCGAACGCCGCGGCGAGTTCCACATCCTTATTTGGCCGCGAATATATCGCGCAGCACGACGGCAACTTCGGCTTGGACATGCCGCGCCAGTACGACGGCACAACTTTCGATCGCGTAAGCCAGATCGGCCCCGGCGCGGGGTCGGCTGCGGTCGCGGACATTGTCGCGAATATTTCGGCGATTTCGCGGACGTCCAATATCGTGACGGTGACCACGGCAGCGCCGACGGGATTGCTTGCCGACCGATCAGGTGACCATCGCGGGCGTCACGGACACGAGCTTACAACGGAACATTTCCGATCGCGTCGATCATCGATTCGCTGCACTTCACTTACGCGCAAACAAATGCCAACTCGTCTTCGAGCGGCGGCACGGCCGCTCCCGTCGGCTCGCATCAGCGCGGGCGTGCATCAGTGCGCGGTGATTTTCGTGACGCGGCAGGGTTACCTGACGCGGCCATCGCCGCCGATATCCTGGACGGCGAGCGGAGGCATGCGCGCGAATGTGACGGGCATTCCGTCGGTCGCTACGCTGCCGAACATCGTGGCGCGCATTCTGGCGTTTACCGGAGCGGGCGGCGATTTGTTTTACTACACGACGGGCCTGGACGGCGCGCCGCAGATGCAAGTCTTCGACAATCAGCGCCTCTTCGTATGTCGTGGATTTTTCGGACACGGCGCTGCTGGCGGGAATTGCAGCGGATTCGCTGTTTCAACTGGTGGAGCTCGGCGAATGCGCCGGCGTGATCGGCTACGCGGAGCGGCTGTTCTGGTGGGGCGAGCGCAACAAGCAAAACAATTGGGACAATCTCACGTTTGACGGCGGATTTGGCGGCGCTGGAAACAGCGTGCCGCTGGGCTGGACTCCCGACGCAACGTACTTCGCGGGCGGCAGCTACGATTCGACCGGAGAAGCGGTCTGGGGCGGCGATTACGCGATCCTCGGCGACGGCGTGACGCGCGACGCGCGGGCTGATGACGCAGATCCGCCGTCACCGATTACAACGGCGCGCCGCGCCTGCGAGCGAATACCGGCTACTCGGCGCGCGTGCGCGTGCGCATGACGGGCGCGCTCACGCAAGGAACGCTGCACGTACACATTTACAGCGCATCGCTGGATATTTCGACCACGGGCGTTGCCGTGCCCGCCGCGCAAATTACGGCGGGCGCTTGGAAGGAATTTATCGCTCCGATCACTCCGCGTGCTCGGCTTCACGACGATTCCGGCCGACCTGCTGCTGCGCGTCTACGCCGACGGCACGCCCACGCTCGATGCGGGATTTCTGGTCGACAACATCGAGATTTTTCCCACGGCCGAGCCGTACAACACTTCGCTGGTGCGCGCGTCTTTCGCCGAAGATCCCGAAAGCTACGACGGCGTCAGCGGATTCATGAGCGTTTCCGAAAACGACGGGCAGACCGTGCGCGCGGCGTTCCTGCTGCGCGAGCGCCTCTACTTCGTGAAGGACCGCTCGCTCTACGTCACCGAAGACGACGGCGTGAACGAGCCCGCTTCCTGGACGATCAACGAAGTGTCGTGCACGGTCGGCACGCCTTCGGTCGCCGGCGTGGACACGGGCGAGGACTGGGCCGTGATCGCCGGGCGCGCCGGGATGTACATTTTCGATGGCGGCGAGCCGATCAAAATCTCGCAGGAAATTCAGCCGCTGTGGGACACAGATCAACTGGGCCGCGGGACAAACGCTCTGGGTGCGCGTGGACACGCGCAACAAGCGCATCCTGTGCGGCGTGCCGATCGGCACGGCCACGTCGCCCAATCGCATTCTGGTGCTCGACTATCGCACGCCTGTCCAGCGCCGGTGAAATCGAGTCGCTCGGCTCGGTGCTTTTCTCGACGCTGTCGGGAAAACTGTACGCCGTGGGCCGCTCGCGCAAGTGGTGCCCGTGGAACATCACGGCGAATTCCTGCACGCTCGCCGAGCGCTCCGACGGCACCGCGCAGATTTTTCTTGGCAACGGGCTCGTCGGCGGCGCGGGCAACGGAAAAATCTATCAGCTTTCCGACACGCAATTTTCCGACGACGGCGCGGCGATCAATTCCTACTACACGACGTACTTTTTTCTGAGCAACGATCTCGAACAAGCCTACCAGGTGCGCTCGCACCGGAAACTTTTCGCGTACCTCGCCATGTACGCCGAAGGGGCAGGGAACTTGAACCTCTCCGCCTTCGTCGACAACGAAGCGTATCCGACGGCGCTCACGCCGCTGCCGCTTTCTTCGCCCGCGCCAAAGGATCTCGAGCTGCCGATCAATCTGCTCGGCGAACGCGTCGCCTTCCAGGCGGGCACAAACTCGCCCGGCGCGTGGTTCAGGCTCGAGCGATTCGTTCCGTCGCTGCTGCCCGATCCGTGGGCGCCGGTGCGCGGAGGGAATTGAAAAGAAGTAGCACAGGCTTCACAGGCTGCGGAAAAAGTGATTTATTTTGTCATTCCGAAGTCGCCGCGGCGACTGAGGAATCTCTCTTTGGTTTAAATGTAGGAAAGAGAGATTCCTCGGCGCGCAGCGCGCCTCGGAATGACAAAAAGTTGAGTTTTTCCGCAGCCTGTTCAGCCTGTGGGGATTGGTTCAGGTGCGATCGCTCGTGCTCGCAATTAGCGCCTTCTGCTTCCTGTCCATGTCCTTTTGAGGCCAAAACCCCACAGGCTGAAGCCTGTGCTACTTAAACCCCATGCTGAAAATCGGCCAACTCGCGCAGATCAAGAGCGAATCGCCCTACGTGTACGAAGCGCTCACGCAGCTCGTCAACGGCGTGAACGCCGTCGGACGCGCGACGGGCGTCGATCCCTCGGGCGCGATTGCCGCGCCGTCGCCGGTCGGCAGCCTGAACGTCACGGCCGCGGACGGAATTTTCGATTTGGCCATCACGGACAATTCGACGGTCAATCGCGGCATTTTCTATTTCGCGGAATCCGACACGACGCCCGCATTCAACCAGCCCTACGTGCATTTTCTCGGCAGCTCGCGCAACCTGCGCGTGGCGCTCGGCAACCAGACGCTCTACTGGCGCGCGTACTCGCAATATCTCGGCTCGGAAACTTCCGAGCCGGTCACCTTCGGCACTCCGCCAACCGCCGTCACCGGAGGCGGCACGGCCGCGGGCCCGGCGCTGCAGCCCTCGAGCGGAAGCGGCACCGCATCCGGCAGCGAGGGCGGATCGGGCTTCGGCCAGGTCGCGCAGAGCAGCTCCGGCCCCGTGATCTTGCGGTAGGTTCAAGTAGCACAGGCTTCAGCCTGTGGGTTTTCGCGTCGCCTTGCAACGACCTAGTGAGCTCACAGACGCGTCAGCACAGCGCTGCAGACCTTCGTCACAGAACCTCGCTGCAAACATTCACGCAGCTGCAGCCGCTCAAAGCTCCGGTGCCATTCACTCTGAAGCCTGTGCTACTCGCTCATGCGCATTCGCGAATACACTCCCGCAGATTTTGACGCGCTTCGCCGCATGCATGCCGCGCAGGGTTTCGGCTACCCGCTCCCGGATCTCGAGAGTCCTCTGTTCGTATCAAAATTGGTCCTCAGAAGATGAGACGACGATGATTCGCCCGGCGAAAATGGCGACGCCGAGGGCAGGGAAGAGGCGCATCGCAATTCCCCGCCGGAAACATCCGCCACGCCGAAGCGGACCCGCATCGCGATGGCGGTCCTGCTGCGCCTCACGGCCGAAACGTACCTGCTGCACGATCCCGCCGCCGGCACGCCGCGTCTGCGCTGGCAGCGATTCCTTGCTCTTCACGAAGCCGCGCGGAGCAGCGCCGCCGATCGAGGCCTCGACGACGTTCAGGCATTTCTCCCGCCGCGCGTGGCCCGCGCCTTCGGCCGCCGCCTCGCGCGCCTCGGCTGGACGCACGATCCCTGGCCCTGTTTTTCGCGGCGCGTGTGAATCGGCCACAGTGAACTAGCCTTTTATTTTGTCATTCCGAGCGAAGCGAGGAATCTCTCTTTGATTGAAACTCAGGAAAAGAGAGATTCCTCGGCGCGCAGCGCGCCTCGGAATGACAAAATTGTGAGTTTTTCCGCAGGCTGATGTTCGCCCTGGCTCACCACAAGAGCCTGCGCTACTTAAAACCAGCGGCAGACACGAATCACTAAACACAATTTACGAATCACGCGGAGGTGTCCCCATGGGACGCGGCGCACAAGCCCAAACGCAGCAAATGATCGACCAGCAACTCTCCCGGCAAAACTCCATGAACCAGCAGATGTACGGATCGAGCCAGGCGCTCGGCTCGCAAGCGTCGGCCGGCTACCAAAACATGCTCGCCAATCCCGGCTATTCGCAGGCGGAACAATCGGCGATCGCCAACACCTCGCAGTCGGCGCTGTCCTCCTCCTTTGACGCGCTCGCGCAAAACGCCGCGAACCGCGCCGCAAGAACGCGCAACTCCGCCGGCTACGGCGAACTCATCGACTCGCTCGCGCGCACCCAGGGGCAGGACCAGGCCAACCTCGCGCAGCAAAATCAAATCGCATTCGCCAACGCCTCGCGCTCGGACACGCAATCGGCCCTCTCCGGCCTTTCCGGCCTCTATGGCACCGACGCGGGCCTGCTCGGACGCGCCCTCGGCGTCCCCGCGCAGTTGCTTGACGCCAGCGCGCGCAACGCCCAGGCCAACGCATTCAGCCTCGGTTTCGGCCCCGGCGGTTTGTCGTTCGGCCTTCGGGGATAGTTCGCAATCCTCGCCACCACTTTGGCGCGGTCCCAGTAGCATAGGCTCTTGTGGTGAGCCAGGGCGAACCATCAGCCTGTGGGGTTTTGAATTGTCCGAACACAAACACCCACAGACTAAACATTTGCGCAAAAACTCGAATTTCTGTCATTCCGATTTTTGTCATTCCGAGGCGCGCTGCGCGCCGAGGAATCTCTCCTTTCCTGCGTTTAAACCAAAGAGAGATTCCTCACTTCGTTCGGAATGACAAAATAAATTCCACATCCGCAAAAAGTGCACGCTAGCTCTCCACAGAAAATCGCCTCCGCCCGCAAACCCCTATGAATCCCTACTGGATCGTGGTTGGCTTCTCCTCGTGCCTCCAATTGTTTTTCTTTCTTCGCTGGCTGCACCGCCGCACACGCGACGACGAAATTCGCCGCGCCTTCGTTCGCGACATGGCCATCAATCACCTTCCGCACCTCTATCACGCCTTGCGCCAGATCGCCGGCCACCTCGGCATCCAGCTCAAGGAACCCCCGCCCGTCCAGTTCCTCGAACTGAATGGCCAGGACAGGAAGCGGTGACTAGAAGCCATCTCATAAATCGTCTTTGTGGGTCGCGGCTTCAGCCGCGACGTGAAAAATAAGGGCTTTAGCCCCTGACGCCATACCGGGTTTGGATGGCTTGCCATTTATGAGATGGCTTCTAGTGACTGGTGACCAGTGACTGGTGAAAACCCACTTGGCCACCACTGTCCAAATTGCACGAAGGGTTCTGCTTTTCACGAATCACGATTCCCGCCTTACGGTTCACCAGTCACCAATCACCAGTTACCAATCACTAGTCACCAGTCACCAATCACTAGTCACCAGTCACGACTCACTCCGCCATGCCCGACATCGTTCCTCCCGAAATTATCGACCTCGCTCGCCAAATCGCGTCCGAGCACGGCCTCGACCCCGCGCTCGCCTGCGCCGTCATCGAGCAGGAATCCGCCTGGAATCCCTGGGCCGTGCGCTACGAGCCCGCGTTTCTGTCGCGCTACGTCGCTCCGCTCTATACCGCCGGAAAACTGAGCCCGACCGAAGCCTACATGCGCGCGATGTCGTGGGGACTTATGCAAGTGATGGGACAGGTGGCGCGAGAATTCGGCTTCAAAGAAGCGTCCCTTTCCGAACTCTGCGATCCCGCCACTGGAATCGAGTTCGGATGCCGCATCCTCGCCGCCAGGCTGGCGCGAGCCCACGGCGACGTCCCCGCGGCGCTTCTCGCCTGGAACGGCGGCGCCAACACGAACTATCCCGCCGAAGTTCTGGCCCGCCAGCGCAACTATTCGTCCCGCCCCGCGTGACGCGCCAGTGAAAACTCAACCCTAATCCAACTCGACAGGCTGAAGCGCCGGTGTGATCGCAGACGTTCGCTTGTGTGTCACGGCTTCAGACGTGACACAACTTGGCTAAAATCAGTGCGGCTTTACAGGCTGCGGAAAAAGTGATTTATTTTGTCATTCCGAACGAAGTGAGGAATCTCTCTTTGGTTTAAACGCAGGAAAAGAGAGATTCCTCGGCGTGCAGCGCTCCTCGGAATGACAAAAAGTTGAGTTTTTCCGCAGCCTGTTTAGCCGCTGGCCTGCTCAAAGTCGAGTTGCTACTTTCAAATCTACGTTCCTCGCTCGCCCGATCCCCGCGCCGACCAAAGGCCGCGCAAACCCAGCAGGGAACTAAGCGGCATCGTCCCCGCCGCAAGTCAATCACGATTTCTGGATTCCCTCCTTATGAAGCCCACACTCGACATCATCATTTTCGTCGCAGCATTAATCGCCGTAGCGCTCCTCGCCGATGCCTGGCGATCGGCGCGCCATGACTCCCAACAACTCGCCGCAACGCTGGCCGCGCAGAACACCGTGATTCAACAAACCGGCGACCGCGAGAAGCAACGCGACACGCAACTCGCCGCAGCTCTCGCAACGATTCAAACGCAAAAGCGCATCGTCCGCACGCCGCAACGAGCCGCCCAACAACTCGCCTCCGTCCTGCCTCCTCTGCCGCTCCCCGTTTCCGTTCACGATCCCGATTTGTCCGCCCCGGTCCCGCCCGGAGAAACCCCATCAACCTCCATCTCCATCCCGCAACCCGACCTCGTGCCGCTCTATGACGATTTGCAAGACTGCCGCGCCAGCGCTGACCAGAACGATTCTCTCAAAAAAGATTTGTCGGACGAAAAAACGCGGTCCGAGGCGCTCCTGCACGAACGAGACGCCGCCATCGCTGTCGCGCACGGCGGAACATTTCTAGTGCGTCTCAAGCGAGCCGCAAAATGGTTTGCCATCGGCGTCGCCACCGGAGCCGCCGTTGCCGCCGTCGCCCACCACTAGGAGTTTGTCCCGCAGAAATCGGAAGTAATGGTAATCTGCGCGGGAAGTTTTTTGGAGCGCGCGATGAGCACACGATTTCGTCCGTACCATCCCGAACAAAGTTATCTACTTCCACCGTCGCCGTCGGACTGGCTGGCGGAGGGCCATCTGGCTTATTTCATTGCGGAAATCGTGGACACGCTGGACGTGGACGGTTTTTACGCGCGTTACGAAGGGGACGGACGGCGCAACAGTCCGTACGATCCGAGGATGCTGTTGAAGGTGCTGGTGTACGCCTATGCGAGCGGGGTGTTCAGTTCACGCAAGATCGCCAGGAAGCTGGAAGAGGATGTGGCGTTTCGGGTTCTGGGCGCGGGTAATTTTCCCGACCATCGTACGGTGAACCGATTTCGGCAGGAGCATTTGGAGGAGTTCGCGGGGATTTTCGGGCAAGTGGTGAAGTTGGCGCGGGAGATGAAGCTGATCCGGATGGGGACGCTGGCGATCGACGGGACCAAGGTGCGGGCGAACGCGAGCAAGCGCAAGGGGATGAGTTATGGGCGGATGAAGGAAGAGGAAGAGAAACTAAAGGGGGAAATTGCGGAGCTGTTGCGGCGGGCGCAGGCAGTGGACGAAGCCGAAGATGAGCAGTATGGAGTGGATCGGCGGGGCGATGAGTTGCCCGAGGAGTTGCAAAAACGCCAGGATCGGCTGAAGAAGATTCAGGAAGCCAAGCAGCGGCTGGAAGATCGGCAGAAGGAAGAAGATCGCGCGGCGGGGCGCAGCGAAAATGACGGCGGATGGGCGTCGGGAGTTCGGCCACAGGGAGGGCGCTCGCGGCATCATCGGGAGTTTGGAGAGGTGCCGGAGAAAAAACAGGACAATTTTACCGACCCGCAAAGCCGAATCATGAAGACGCAAGATGGTTTTCAGCAGTGCTACAACGGACAGATCGCGGTGGAGGCAGGATCGGGATTGATCGTGGCCAATGACGTGGTGCAGGACGCGGCGGACAACGGATGTTTGGTTCCCATGACGGAAGCGGCCGAAGCGCAATGCGGAGAGAAACCGGGACGGGTGCTGGCGGACGCGGGATATCGTTCGGAAGAAAACTTTCGGAAGCTGGCGGAGAAGAAGATCACGGGGTATGTGGCGCTGGGGCGGGAAGGCAAGAAAGGCAAAGACATTTTGCCGAGCACGAAGAATCCGCACACGCAAGCGATGCAGGAACGGTTGAGAAGTGAAGAAGGACAGCACTGGTATCGCCAACGGAAGTGGCTGGCGGAGCCGCCGTTCGGATGGATCAAACACGTGCTGGGCTTTCGGCGCTTCAGCTTGCGGGGCCACAAGAAAGTGCGAGGAGAGTGGCAATTGGTCTGCGCGGCGTTAAACCTGAAGAGAATCGCAGTCCTGACTACCGCCTGACAGCAACAGGCAATGCCCCCAAACCGCGTTGCGAGGAAGAAAGAAAGTCACTCGGCCAGTTCCGGCTGCACTGCACGCCGAAAACGGCCCCAGATCGCTTTCCGATATTTTCTGCGGGACAAACTCCTAGCCCGCTTTTCTCGCAGCCCCTCAACTATCACTTATCCTAAGTCTTGTAACTGTAGATCTCATTAATGCTCTCTGCGGTCCCCGTGATCTTTGTGGGTCGCGGCTTCAGCCCCGAGATTCAGAGGCCTGAAAAACAACGGCTTTAGCCGTGTCGAGTTGGATGGCCGACCATTTGTGAGATGGGTTCTTGGAACCTCGTTGCATTGTGAGAAACACACAAGAAGGACTTACGACTGACCTTCCCGACCAACAATTTTCTTCTTCCCGCTTTGACCATCGCCCAACCGTACCGGCTCGTTGGCAAGTGAAACTGTTCTTTCGCTGGATCAAACAGCACCTGCGCATCAAGGCTCTCCACGGCACCAGCGAGAACGCCGTGAAGACGCAGTTTTGGGTGCCCGTGTCGGTGTATGTGCTGGTGGTGATTGTCAAAAAACAACTGGGGCTGGGCCTGAGCCTCCACAAACTTTTGCAGATTCTCAGCGTGACCGTTTTCGAGAAACCCCTATTTTAGAAGGCCTTTCCAACTTCAGCATGCAAAACCACAATAAGGGGGACACTTCAATATAGTTTTGAAAACCAGCCCCCTTGACAGATGCAGTCTGATAAGCTATATTATGTTTACTTTTAAGGTAGATTGAACATGATGTACTGTTCTATCATGGATTTATCGGGGCCGACGACTCGACGACTGTTGACGAATGTGGTTGGAGTGGCGGTGATGGTCAGGGCGTGGCCTTCGTCAATGGTTGCCTTCACTTGGGAGACGGTTTCTGGGTTGATTATGCAGGCTTTATAGACTTCCGCGTTCAATCCTAACTGGTTTGCTAGGTCCAGCATCTTATCCCACACATTTGAGGGGCTGATTACATCTTGGGCGTCAAAGATGGCGTCGTGCATTTTCCAAAAGGCGGCGGGACTTTGCTGGAAGGCGCACTGGCTGGCGATTGCGGCGGTCATCGCCCAGGGGTGGATATCGGTCAAGGGGTAGTGCTTGAAGACGAGGCGAACTTCTGGATGGCGTGGCAGGAGTTCTCTGAGGACCAGATCAAGCTGACGGCAAGAGGGACACTCAAAATCCGCGAACTCGATCAGCGTAATCTTGGCATCTTCCGGGCCCATTGACGGCGACGTACCCACATGGAGCTTGGAACGGATGTCGGCGAAGGGGTCCACCGACATGTCCGTGAGTTCTCCTCGAAGTAGGAAGTTTCCAGTTTTTGAGACGTATACGACGGCGGTGTCGGACTGTCCTCCCATCGCAACAGTTACCGGAACTTCCAGCAGATCTGCAATGGGCGAGGGCTTGGATGGACCGACTTTGACATCAAATGTGGGGCCCCAGGCGTATAAATTCCTTAAATATTGCTCGACGCGGCTCTCGACCGTTCCCGGTTTAGCGGCCGACGAATCGGCTGCTTTCGGAGCTGAGGATTTTTCGCTTCCTGAAGTTGTTTGAGCATCTGAAGGAAGCCGGAACACCGTAAGGATTAATAGAGTGGGTAAAATCAATTTTCGTAGCACAGTGAGGCTCCTCTCAGGGGTTGAACTTTTGAACGATAGGAAAGGGGCGGCCCAGTCCAAAAGCCCGGGATGTAATTTTCAGGCCGGGAGGGGCTTGCCTTCTTTTATATTCGTTCCGGTCGACTTTGCTGGCAATCGAGCGCACTAAATCGATATCGAAACCACATTGGCTGGCAATTTCCTCGGGGCTCTTTACGTCTTCGATATAGGCCTTTAAGATCCGGTCCAGAACTTCGTACGGAGGAAGGGAATCCTGATCCTTTTGATTCGGGCGAAGCTCGGCGGAAGGCGGTTTTTCGACTGAGGCGCGGGGGATGAGTTCCCTTTCGCGATTAATCAAATTCGCGAGCGCGTACACCATTGTTTTGGGGACGTCCGAAAGCATAGCTAACCCGCCTGCCATGTCTCCGTAGAGAGTGCAATACCCTACCGCCATTTCAGATTTATTTCCGGTACTGAGAACCATGGAACCAAACTTGTTTGATAGCGCCATCAAATAATTCCCACGGACCCTTGCCTGAAGATTTTCCTCGGTCACGTCTTCTGGCCTGCCACGGAAGGCGTCCGCTAGCGCGGTTCGGTAGGAATGGAAGACGTCCGTAATCGGAATTGTCAGAAACTCAATTCCCAAGTTCTCCGCTAGCTGCCGGGCATCCGCGCGGCTTCCTTCGGAGGAATACGGTCCGGGCATGGAAACGCCGAGCACATTTTCGCGGCCCAGGGCTGCCACGGCAATGGCGGCCACTACGGAGGAATCGATGCCTCCGCTCAGGCCCACAACCACGGCGCGGAAGCCGGATTTGCAAACGTAATCGCGCGTGCCGCAAATGAGCGCTTGAAGGACGAGATCAAGTTCGGTCGCGGGCTGGGAGTGAACCTCTCCCGCGTTTGTCTCTGTGTCAAACAGGACGAGGTCTTCCACAAAGGAGCTCGCTTGAGTGGGGATTCGCCCGTCGGGCAAGACAACGACGCTGCCTCCATCGAAGACCAAACTGTCATTTCCGCCGACCTGATTGACGTAGACGACGGGCAGGCCGTGCGATTTTGCGAGCGCGCGCAACATGTCCAAACGGAGGGCTCGCTTATGGATCGTGTAGGGAGATCCGGAGATATTGATGATCAGACTAGCTCGCTTGGCAATCAACTCGGCGACCGGATCGCGTTCGTAGAGGGGCTTCGCCCAGAACGTCTTATCGTTCCAGATATCTTCGCAGACGGTGATGCCCAGGTTTTGGCCGCCGAAGGAGAAGACATTTTGCGTTGCGGCGGGCTGAAAATATCGGGATTCGTCGAACACATCGTACGTGGGGAGCAGCATCTTGTGCTGGACGAATTCAATTTTTCCGTTTGCCAGGAGGGCCGCGGCATTGGCGGCGGATTTCCCTGTCGATCCCGTGGCGCGGGCCGCGTACCCGACGATGGAGGGAATCGGCAGCTGCTTCGCGAGGCAAGCCAATTCCCTTTCATTGCGGTCAATAAATTGAGGGCGCTCGATCAGGTCCATCGGCAGGTATCCGCACAGACAGAGTTCGGAGAAAACGGCCAAGTCCGCGCCTCGCTGCGCGGCGCGCTGCGCAAAATCCAAAATCTTGGCGGAATTTCCGGCGAAGTCGCCGACGGTGGGATTCAATTGCGCGAGAGCGATTTTCATGAGCGCCCTATAGAATACGGGGCACGGTAGCGCATTGCAACGGGTTCACTTTGGTCTGTACAGGCTGGGGATGAAAAAAATGGGCCCTCGCGAGAACTCGCAAAGGCCCATCGGCAAACACGTCCGAATCGAGAAAGAATCGCGGCGCTCTTATACGCTGAACGAGCTGCCACAGCCGCAGGTGCTCTTGACGTTCGGGTTGTTGAACTTGAATCCAGCGCCTTCCAGCGTCTCGATATAATCGATGGAGACGCCTTCGAGGTACATTTCGCTCATCTGATCGACGAGGACCTTGAGTCCATCAAATTCATAGACGTTGTCGGTTGGATTTTCCGAATTCTCAAACGCCATGTGATAGCTGAAGCCCGAGCAGCCTCCGCCCACCACGGCCACGCGGAGTGCGATAGGCGCGGGGTTCTGCTGGCCCATAATTTCTTTTACCTTCGTTGTCGCCACTGGAGTAACTGTAATCATTTCTGTGTTTTCACTCCCTGCCGGTTTCGGCGATATTTGATGCAACGCCATTGTAACACAGGTTGCAAGTGCTATGCCTTGTGAGGCAAATCCTGTTCCTCACTATGAACATTTGATGCGGTAGAGGGACAGAAGGTTCGCGCGGGCAAGTTCCATGTGCCGCCCCTGCCGGGGCTTGATTCGCGATCTCAACGTATTCCCATCCCGACCGGGTCGAGGTGGGCTACGGTATTTCGTCCCTCCGGGACTTTCCGCAATATGCAATTAGCAATGTGCGATGATCCTACAAGCATTTGATGGCGATTTTCGACAATTTGCGGCCTTTCCCTTAAAATGACGGAGCCTATGACACATAAGATTACTCTTCTCCCCGGAGACGGGATCGGTCCTGAAGTCGCGAATGCAGCCCGGCAGATTGTGGAAGCGTCCGGCGTTTCGGTGGAATGGGAAGTGTTTGCGGCGCCGCTCGAAGATGGCAAGCGCGTGGGGGAATTTCCGCGCGAGCAAGCGGTGGAATCGGTGCGCCGCACGCATGTCGCGCTGAAGGGGCCGATGGCAACGGCGGTCGCGGAGGGCCCTCCGAGCATCAACGTCGCGCTTCGCAAGGAACTCGACCTCTATGCCAACTTGCGCCCGGTGCGCAATGTTGCCGGCGTTTCGTCTCGATGGTCGGGCGTGGACTTGGTTATCGTGCGGGAAAATACGGAGGACCTCTACGCGGGGCTCGAGCACACCGTGGTTCCCGGCGTCGTGGAGAGCTTGAAGATCATCACGGAGCACGCTTCGACGCGCATCGCCCGGTTCGCCTTTGAATACGCGCGCAGGAATGGACGCAAGAAAATTCACGCGATCCACAAGGCCAACATAATGAAGCTTTCCGACGGCCTTTTTCTGAATTCGATTCGGGCAGTGGCCGAGAAATATCCGGACATCGAATATCGCGAATTGATTGTGGACAACGCCTGCATGCAATTGGTGATGAATCCCGCGCAGTTCGACGTCCTGCTCCTGCCGAACCTTTATGGGGACGTGGTCAGCGATCTCGCGGCCGGTTTGGTGGGAGGATTAGGCGTCGTTCCGAGCGGCAATATTGGAGATGTTGCCGCATTGTTTGAAGCCGTTCACGGGACGGCACCTGACATCGTTGGCAAAGGCATCGCGAATCCGACGGCGATCGTCATGTCGGCGGCGATGATGCTGAACTATTTGAATGAGACGGACGCCTCGCGCCGCATCCTCGGCGCTCTCGACAAAGTGTATCGCGAGGGCAAGCACACTACGCGCGACGTTGGCGGAACGGCCACGACGCAGGAGTTTACGCAGGCGGTGATTGCAGAGATGGGCGTGGGGCGGTGACTCGTGATTTGTGACACCATACTGCCTTTGATTTGTTGACTGTATTACTTTGACGCCTTTTTTGTCGGCACCCAAGTCCGGCACACTCGACCGTATCACGGGATACCGACTCCGGTTGTTCACAAATCACGAATCACGAGTCACGAATCACAAGTTATCGTCCTTTGTTTCGCGCGCGGCAAGGAGGCCGAGGAATGTCAGGGCCGCTGCCCCGGTGAGGTAGTAACCCACGTATTGAAGGCCGTAGGTTTTGGCCAGCCACGTGGCGATGTAGGGCGCGAGTGAAGCGCCGAAAATGCCGGCGAAGGTGAACGTCAGAGAGCTTCCCGTGTATCGCACTGATGTTGGAAAAAGCTCGGACAGCACCGTGCCAAGCGGGCCGTAGGTCAGGCCCATCAATGACAGGCCCAGTGTCATCATCAGCACCGCCCCGGTCGTCCCTGCAAGGAACATCGGCGCCAAGATCAGCCCGAACGCGCCGATCGCCGCTGTCACCCAGAGAAGCGTGCTGCGCCGCCCCCGTTCGGCCAGGACCGCGCCCATGGGAATGAAAATCGCAAAAAACCCGATGGCGAACAATTGCATCACCAGAAACTTCTGGCGGCTGTAGCCGAGCGCGGTGGTGCCCCAGGACAGCGCAAAGACCGTCATCAGGTAGAAGAGTACGAATGTTGCGAGAGCTACGAGCGTGCCGACGAAGAGCGTTCGGGTGTGTTCGCGGAACACCGTCAGCATCGGCACCTTCACTCGCTCTCGCCGGCTGAGGGCGTCGCGGAATACGGGCGTCTCCGTAATCGTCAGCCGCACATAGAGGCCGACCAGCACGAGCGCGGCACTTGCCAGAAACGGAATGCGCCAACCGAAGGCGAAGAATTGCTCGTCGGTGAGCCACCTCGAGAGCGCCAGAAATATGCCTCCGGAAAAAAGGAATCCGGCCGGCGCGCCAAGCTGTGGAAACATCCCATACCAAGCGCGCTTCCCCGGCGGCGCATTCTCAATCGCTAGTAGCACCGCGCCTCCCCACTCGCCGCCGAGGCCTAGCCCCTGCCCAAAGCGAAAGAATGCGAGCAGCGCGGGAGCGGCCACGCCGATGGTCCTGTAAGTTGGCAGCGCGCCGATGGCAACAGTGGAAAGCCCCATGGTGAGCAGCGCCGCAACCAGTGTCGCCTTACGCCCGACGCGATCACCGAAGTGACCGAAAAGCGCCGAGCCAACGGGCCGTGCGAAAAACGCAATCGCAAAGGTCGCCAGCGAAGCGAGCGTGGCGGAAGCCGGGTCGGTCGAGGGGAAAAACAACTTGGGGAAGACAAGCACCGCTGCGGTCGCGAAGATGTAGAAATCGAAGAACTCGATCGTCGTCCCGATCAGGCTGGCAAAAAGCACCTGCGCAGGCTTGTTGACGGCCGCCCCCGCGACAGGAGAATCTTGGCTGGCAACAACGCTGCTGTCGGAAGGTTCGCGCAAAGGCATTCAGCTTACCTCAACTTCGCCTCGAATCAACTTCCGATTCTCGCTTCCACATCCACAAGTTGGCCGAGTAGCACAGCCACTCTTGGCTGTGCTACTCAAACCTGCTCGGAAACAGATTCACGACCTCTCCCCCCAGCGGCATTGACAAGGCGAGTCGCGTCAGTAAGAATACGGTTTCGTAACCCTCTTACGTGGAGGCTCGACGTGGCATATTCGGCCCCTAGCATCGAGGAATTTCAGGCGGGAACTGTCGTCAAGCGCTCTCCGATTTCCACCGGCACGACGACCCAGCGGAAGCGCAAGCCTCACATTCTTGCGGTGATCAATGAGTGCTGCACGGGATGCGCCGGATCGCCTGCTTGCGTCGAGTACTGCCCCGTTGCGGATTGCATGTATTGGGCGCCGGACGAGGACCACGCCCCGTTTGGCCGCATTATCGTCGATCCTCTGCTTTGCATTGGCTGCAAACTGTGCACCAGCAAAGGCCCCGACGGCGCGTTCCTCGAAGGCTGCCCGTGGGACGCCATCGACATGGTTCCTCTCGCCGAGTTTGAAGGCGCGAATGGCGCGCTGCCGTTTTGAGAACGTGACTGGTGATTCGTGACTGGTGACCCGTCTGATCCGAGCCCGGGCGAAGGGTGATTCGCTTGCCCTGAGTCTGTACGAAGCGTGATTTGTGAATCGTAATTCGTGAAAACCAAGAAGTGGCATTCTGCCGGGCTGCCCGCATTCCCCTTCGGTGGCAACCATAAGAGGCGCGCTCCCCCTACACAATGCAATGATGCGGATGTTGGCTGGGTTTTCACCAGTCACTAGTCACTAATCACCAGTCACTTCCGCGCGGAGATTTCGCGCGCGGTCAGCGCGGCCTGCTGCTGAATTTGCGGCGGCATTCCTTCTGCGGCGCGGACGTAGGGATTGACCGCGGGCAAATCGTCTTTCTGTCCGATCAAATAGAGAGCGCGCAGGGATTCCCACACCATTTCGGGGCTGGGATCGACGAGCAACAATGGCTCGCCGGTTGTGACTTGCGCGTTGTCGGACAGAATCCACTGGCGGATCGTGCCGGGGACATCGGAGCGAACTTCCGTTTTGTCGTTTCCAATCGTGATGTGGGCTAGCAAGGTGCCGGGGTTGATTACGTCTCCGGGTTTGAGGCGGATCGAAAGAATGCCCGTGCGCTGCGCGGCCACGGTGTATGGCGAGAGCATCCCCGCGATGAGGACGTGTCCGGCAGGATCGGCGAAACGGACCAGGGAGAGCGCCGCGTTGCGTTGCACCATCGGATTCGCGTCGGCAAGCTGCTTCAAAAGCGCGGCGTGAAATTCCGGCGACTGGTTGTCCTGTCCCATGACCCACGCGGCGGTGACGCGCAATTCATCGCTTCCCTGCTCTGAAAATTTGATCACTTCGGGGTACCAGATTTTCGCCGATGCGCGGATTCCTGGATTTGGGCTCATGATCCTGTCCGCGATTTGAGAGAGCGCGTGCTGAGCGCGGCGTGGATGCAACGTGTCCCCAAAGTAAGACGCAAGGTCGGCGTCGTTCAGCGGCCGAGTGAACGTCGTCATATACCACAGCAGGAACGGCATCAGCACAAACGCAAAGGTCAGGACGAGAATCGCGACGAGCCACTTCTTGGCCATCCCAGGTTTGGAAGGGGCTGAGGGAGAATCCACGGCATGGGGAACGCTATTCATCTGGCATTTGGTCTTTGTAGCACAGGCTTCAGCCTGTGGGGGTTAGTGTACGCGATCGAAAATCAAACCCCACAGGCTGAAGCCTGTGCTACTTGACGCCGTGAGCTCAAGGATGGGGCGGCGCGTAAACTTGGTAGAGCACTACATAAATCAGCACGCCCGTCACGGAGACGTAGGCCCACAGCGGGAGCGTCCAGCGCGCGATGCGCTTGTGCGCCGGGAAATTGGAGCGCAAGGCGCGCACGAGCGAAAGGATCACCAGGGGCACAATGACGATCGCGAGGATCGTGTGCGTCGTGAGCATCGTCAGATAGGCGTAACGCGGCGCGCCCGTCCCCGGAAAATGCACGGGGCCCTCCCCCGAGGCATACAAGTGGTAGTGATAGATAACGTAGGAAATCAAGAAGGCCGCCGAAGTGGCCGTTGCCGCGAGCATGCAGGCCTTGTGCGCAAGGATGCGCTTCGTGCGGATCATGACATACCCCACCGTGACCAGAATGGCGCTTGTGCCATTGAGGACGGCGTCTAAGGCGGGAGGGGAAATCAATGCGGCGGTTCCTTTCTTTCCTCTTGTAGCACAGGCTTCAGCCTGTGGGGTTTGCGCTCATAAATAGAAAACAACCCCCACAGGCTGAAGCCTGTGCTACTTGACGTGCTACTTTGCCGCGGCCGGCGGACCCGCTGGGCTTTCTTCCTTGTGGTGCTTGCCGATCCATCCCAGCTGCTTCGCTTGGAAAAATAAAAGCAGGCTGAAAATCAAAACGATCATAAGGGAAACGCCCAAGATCAGCAGGCCATCGATGCCGCCGAAAAGATCCCTCGAAAAGCCGGCGATGATCCCTAAAATCGAGAGAACGATCATCACCACAGACATAACAACCAATTCGGCCTCATTTTCCTGTCCGTTCATGGCCTCTCACAAGCGCCCCGCGCGCGCCGAAATTTAACGGGTGAATTTGTCGTAGATCAGCAATCCCAACAGCACCGGCAGGTGAAGCACGGTCGCGTGCATGAGCCACTTCGCTCGAACATTCGTCTTCGACGCCGCGGCCCACAAGCACACTTCCACCAGCATGAGCCCCAAAACCAAAGCCCCGAAAAAGTAGCGCGCCCCGGCAAGGCCCGTCACCGACGGGAGCAGGCTGACGGGCACGAGCAGCGCCGCCGTCATCAGGATTTCACGAAATGTCCGCTTTCCTTCGGGGTCCACCACCGGAAGCATCTTGATTCCCGCCCGCTTGTAGTCCTCGCGGTACACCCAGGAGATCGCGTCAAAATGCGGGAATTGCCACAAGAACAGCATGGCGAACAGGAACCAGGCCTCGATATTGAGCGTCCCACGCGCGGCGGCCCAGCCGATCAGCGGCGGCACGGCTCCCGGAAATGCGCCGACAAATGTGGCCAGCGTAGTACGCCGTTTCAGCGGCGTGTAGGCGCATAGGTATAAGACAGATGTGGCAATGCCCAACAGCGTGGCGAGGGTGTTCGTGGCCAGGGCGAGATACAGCGTGCCGAATCCAATCAGGGACAACGCAAACCAAAATGCTTCACGAGGGCTTAGTTGGCCGGAAGGCAGCGGTCGCGAGGCAGTACGGCGCATCAAAGCGTCGGTATCCCGTTCGAAATAATGATTGAGGGCCGACGTCCCCGCCGCAATCAGCGTGGTCCCAAATACCGTGTGCGCCATCCGCAGCCAATCCAGCGGACCGCGAGTTCCCAGGGCATAGCCTGCCACCGTGGTCATGACCACCAAAAAAGAAACGTCGGGCTTGGTCAGCGCCAAATAGAGAGCGGGGCGGCTTGCCTCCGCAGTAGCTGTTCCCGTGACATCCATCGATTCTCTCATCCGTGTCTCAATGTGATTTCAATGCGCTCTCAGTGGGCAACCTGCTCCGTGGCCGGCCCGGAATCCGCGACAGCATTGTCAGCCCTGAGCATACGATAGCTGATCAAGGCTGTCACGAGCGTCACCGCCAGGACCAGGGCGCCCGTAACCGTGTGCACGACCGTCAAGGCTACCATTATCCCCATCGGCTGCGGGAAGCGCGCGCTGTAAAGCCGGGACCAATATGCGCCCCCTCCCAGCAAAAGCTGTACTCCGATCAAGATGTGGAGATACCGGGCGCAGCTTCGAAGCGCCGGCACATCCGCAAACCGCCTCTTGAGCGCACCCGCCGTCATAAAGATTAAGATTGTAACAATGACTGCGCCAACGAGGTGAGGAATAATTCCAAAGCCCTTGTGCCGGAACGCCGCCCCCATAATCAATTGCAGGAACACAGCGACGAAGGTCCAAATCACTAAAGAGCGGACACGAGGCGTGCCAGGGTCATCGATTTCCGCGAGGGCCCCGTTCCACCAAGAACTCGTAAAGACGGCGATGGCGACAACCGTGGAAAAGAAAAGCTGTGCCAAAGTCGCATGCGCGGCCGACACTGGCGGCGGTTGGAACATGCGAACGGTCATGCCGCCGAGGATTCCCTGCGCAATGACCCCGCCAAGGGCCGCCAAGCCCAGCCAGCGCATCCAAGAGCGTTTTTCGGCTTTCCATAGCCACATGGCAAGTCCGATCGTCAGAAGGCCCACGCACGTCGCGATCACGCGATGCGAATATTCATAGCGGATGCCCCCCACCAGGGGTGGCTTCAACGAACCATAGGCGAGAGGCCAGTCTGGAATGGAGAGCCCTGCATCGTTCGAAGTGACCAAAGCACCGGCGATCAGGAGGACAAACGTGCAAGACGCCGTGAAGACAGCGTAGCGGTGCATGGCAGCATTGTATAAAGCCTTCATCGTTGCGGCGGGTTCCACGCTTTAATTGAACCGTTCAGCGTAAAAGTATATCACGCACTCTGAATTTCGAACGCCAGGGCGAGAGCCATACCCGCCCCGGCGACCCTGATTTCCTGCGGTTTATCTCTGTGGCTCTCTGTGATCCTCTGTGCTCTCTGTGTTGCGCTTTTCGGAATTCAACACAGAGGACACAGAGTTCACGGAGAGGACTATACCTTAGTCTCCAGCTGCGGCCGCGGCTTTGAACGTGAACGTCACGCTTTTGGACTCTTTGGGTCCAATCGTTACGGTCTGCTCGCTAGGCCCGTAGAGCTCATGCCAGGCGACCAGCGTATAGGTGCCCGGAGGGAGGTTTTTCAGGTCAAACTTGCCGTCCTTATCGGTGACTTGGAAATACGGGTTCGGCAGGACGGCCATGTACGCCTTCATCCACGGATGGACATTGCACTTCACGGGGATGGCAATTTCTTCGCGGGTAAAAGACTTCTGAATGGGCGCGGCGCCGGGAGGTTGAGACTCGTTCCACTCGCGATTATCCTTGGGAATCGGGTGGATATTATGCGTGGTCTGGTCGTTGTTCACCACATCAATGTTCTGGCCTACCTGCATGGCGACCACGTGCGGGTGATACTGGCACCCCTGCTGCTCAATTTTGGCTGCCTCCGCTGGAGCCGGGAAGGAATACCCGTCCAGGCCGGACTTCACGTACACGACGACGTTGGCCAGTGCACCGCCATCTCCCGTGACGACCTCTTCGGTCATCGCCGGGCTGGTGCGCCCCTTGGAGCAGGCTGGCTCCGCAGCCATGTTGATCGTCTTCGCCTTCGGCCCGGCGCCATCGAGCTTCACTGAGCCTGTAACCTCGCCAGCCGTGGCGGGATCGACCGATTTTCCGGCGGGGGCACTTGACGTCGCCGGCGCGTTTTCCGTTGACTCTTGTTTATTCCCGCCGCAACCGGTAATCGCCATAGCGAACGCCCCGACTGCCAGCGAGTACAACCCAAATCTTGTTTTCCTCACGAAACGGTTCCTCCTCTTCGAATACAGAATCGCGCTATCCTATAGCTAAATCAAGAATCGTTACTTCCCTGCACCACCCGAGCCGCCACCTGAAGGCGTCCTGCCCATGAGAGCGCGCTGTTCCTCAGGCGTCAATTCGAACATATAGCGCACCAGCAAGTCCGCCTGATCGCCAGTGTACCCCTTAAAGCTTGCCGGAAGCGGGCCAGAGAAGACCCAGCGATCATCTTCGCGCTTGAAGAGGCCGGAAGGCATGGCTGTCCCCGGCGCGATTAATGCGGGATTGGTGATCCAGCGTTCGGTCCAGCCGGGCTGCAATCGCTCCTTTGCGAAAAGGAAATTCGGAGCAATGGCGTTTTTATCGTGTCCCGGATCGCCCGTTGCATGGCACTTCAAGCACGGAGCGGCCGTGCTGGTGAACAAGTCCCGGGCCATTTCCTTTTCCGCCGTGGTGATCGGCTCGATCTTCTGCGGAATGAAGGGCTGCGGCTGGCTGGACATGGCCTCGAAGAACGACACCAGCGTGCGGATTTCATCGTCGGACAGGAAGAACGTCGGCATCCGCACTTGCAGATACGAGCGCACGCCGTTGCGGTTCACATCCGTAGTGCTCAGCGACGGGTTGGCGAGAAATCCCTTGAGCCATTCGGGACTGACGCGCGCGCCTTCGCTCGTCAGCACCGGCGGCAGGTTCTGCTTGTTTTCACCCTGGTACTGCGGCAGGCCCATCAGCACCGACCGCTGCCCGATTCCGATCTGATGGCAGCCGATGCAATTATATTTCGTGACAATCCACCAGCCCTTTTGGATGGCGGCGCGCTGGTCCGCGGGCTTGTACATGTATTCCGCCGGCAGCGTTGGGTCTGTTGAGCCCAGAAGGAAAGTAGTTATAGCGTTAATGTCTTCCTTGGTAACATTCGGCTTCGGCATGCGGAGCCGGTCCATCGGATCCGGCTTGTATTTCCCGCGATCGAATACCGCCGGGTCCGCAAGCTTATTATCGAAGAAGCCTTTCAAGTCGTACCACGCGCCTCGTCCTGGCGGCGTTTTCTTGCCGTCGGGAAGAATGCCGAGCTTGGCGTCTTCGGTGAGGAGAGCGAAATCCAGGCGCTCGATGGGCTTGCTGCCTTCGTTCGTCAGTTCCGTGCCGATGCGGCCTTCGTCCTCGAGACCGGAAATCTCATGGCATCCGGCGCAGCCGTAGTGCTGGATCAGGTCCTTGCCGTGCTGCTTGAGGCTTGGATCGTCCATGAAATCCGCGGCCGGATAGGAAGCGTCGGCGTGCTTTTGAGTCATCAAATAGCTGGCGATGTCGCGCGCATCTTCCACCGTCAGGCGAAGGCTCGGCATGACCGTCATTTGCTGGACAACCATCTCGTGCCCGTCGTTCGGGCTGCGAGAATGGTCGAGGTCAAACACAAATGGGAGGTTGTGCTTCGCGTAATCATCCGGACCGAGGTCCTTATGCTCGAACGGGCTGTAGGGACGCGTTCGTGTTCGAGGATTCAGGATCCAGCGAACCAAATAATCGTAGTTGTCCTTCTCTCCGACGCGCGACAGGTTCGCGGCGAAATCTCCGCCGACCATGTTCGCACCTTCGCCGATCGAGTGGCACGCTTCGCAGCCGCGCTCTTCAAAGAGCACCTTGCCGTTCGCCGCGTTTCCCGGGGCCTGCTTGGGAAGTTCGGGGCCGGTGATGGCCGACTGCCAGATGTATGCAGAAATCGCCTGGATCTCGTCGTCTTGCAGGCGGAACTGCGGCATCTTGGTGGTGGGCCGCCATTCGTGCGTATGCTTCAGCCAGTTCGGAATCCACTCCTTGTGAATCTTCATCCGGACTTCTTTGAGGTCCGGACCAACCTTCTTGATTTCGCGCAGCAGGTTACCGGAACGCCGGTCGAGCTGTTCAATCTTGGCGTCCATACCCGACATGGTAACCGTCAGGTTCGTGGCTTCCGTGTAGTAGCGGTTCGCGGTGTCGTTGTCGGGAGCGGTGTCGCCCTTCTTATTCAACTGGGCGATCTGCAAGCGATCATCCTGCTTCTGATTTTCAAGCTGGGTGATCGCCTGCCGCGCGCTGACGAGTTCCTCGTCCTGATTGTCGAAGCCCTGGAACTTGTGGCAGCCGATGCAGCCCTTTTCCCGGTACAGCGTCTTGGCGCGGTTCAGGACGGGAGCGTGCTCGGTGACCATGTCCGAAGCGTGGCACTGCTGGCATCCCGCATTAAAATTTTCCGGATAATAGAGCGGCCAGAGCCAGTGTTCGTAGCGGCCATGGCCCTTCTCGACGGTGTCCAGCGCGCGGCCATTTCCGCCGTGGCAGGGAGAGCAGCCGAACTTCTCGAGCGGATGATATTTCATCATGTCCGGGTCGGGGTGGCTGGTGAACGGCGCATCGTTGCTCTTCGCTAAACCAAGGTCGCGCCTTGGTGAGCGTCATCGTGACCGGAACGATTAGCGGGTCCGTCCCCAGATGGCAAGATTGGCAGCGATCGACAAGTCCTGCGCCGCCAAGATTGTTGAGGGAGGTCCCGGTGGGATTCACGTTGACCTGGCGAATGTGAATGTCCAGGTCCTTCATGCTCTGGCTAAGAGCAAATAAGTCCTTGGAGGCCATACCGGGGAGCTGTTCCTTCACATATTCGTTTACCTTGTCTTGCGCGTCCTTGGCCGGCTGGTCAACTTCGCCGCGCTGGGCGACCAGTTTCGCCTTCGAGGTCATGATCGATACGAACAGGCCGTTGAGCTTATCGTAGTCAAATTTCTGCTGTTCGATCTTGCCGCCATCGACAGGCCAGGCCACGTCAAACGTCTGTGCTTTCGCTTCGTTCAGTTCCTTGAGCTTGGAGTCCTTGCTACTCTTGTCCTTCTCGTCGATTTGCTCGAGTTGATAGGTGAGAGAGCCGACCAGGCCGCGCGAAGTGGTGAAAGAGTCCGTCATCGCCGCGCGCTGGCGGTCGAGCAAATCGATCTGCTGCCCGATTGCCTGGTCCTTGGATCGAGCGGCGTCGGTGGCGGCCTTCACGTCGGCCACTAGTTTTTGGTATTCCGGCGTGGCGTAAAATTTCTGTTCGTCAGCCTTACGCTGCTTGTATTCCTTGTCCAGGTAGTTGGAATACGCGCTGGAGAATTCGGCCTGATACTTGCGCCACGGGCGCAAGCCGTAGAATTCATCGTAGAGCGACCAGGCCACGGTCAGCATCAAGATGAAAACGGAAATCAGGACCAGCCCGGCCATCGGCCGGTCTGTAATTGGATCATTAGGAGGAAGCTCAGGCACCCCGTGCCTCCTTATTTTTATTCAGACCCATCATTTTTTATTCAGACCATCAGATACTGAACCACGGCGTCACCCACACGTACTTGATGCGCAACAACAGCCGCAGCAGGATTTTCACCGGCAGGCTCAGCATCAGGATCAAAAACAGCTCCATCGTCATCATTTGCAGCAGCGTCATGCGCCTAAAAATCTTTTTGCTGAAATCCGTCAGCAGCAGCATGCGGTGCACCAAATATCCGGCGACAATGAAATAGAACGCGATCGGGAAGATTCCGAAAATAATGCGCGCCAGGATCGGAGCGTAGCTGGCATTCGCCGCCGGCATAAAATGAACGATCCAGGAACCGTTGATCCCGAAAATCTGGTCGACGTTCCGATTCACGGCGAACTCGACCCGCTGCGCGTCCCATGTCTGCCCTGGCCAGAACCACATCCAGCCAGGGCCTCGTATGAAGGTCCCTATGACAATCATTAAGACCCATAATCCAATGAAGCCGAACAGGAACGTCCAAATCGCAAATTTCCGCTGCTTGTACGTGTAATAGCCGTTCCCAAGAGGATTGGCGTCGATGTACGGCACGACCATCAGGCCGACGATTATGAGCGTCGGCATAATCACCCCTGCAATCCACGGGTCAAAATAGACGAGCATTTCCTGCAGGCCCAGGAAATACCACGGGGCCTTGGCGGGATTCATCGTGACATTTGGATTGGACGGCTCTTCGAGCGGCGCGCTCAGCGTGATGGACCACACCATGAGCAGCGCCGTCACCAGAACTGCCGCGACGAGTTCGATGCGCATCAGGTACGGCCAGGTGTGAACTTCGCGCTCCCACTTGGGATTCCACGGTTCGGTTTTGCGGTGTTCGGTTTTGGCGAGGGCCGGGTCGGCGGAAAGCTTGTCGATCAAGCGGTCATTCGCGAACGCCTGACGAAAGGCGTACCAAACGTAAAACGGGACCAGGAATAGCAGCGCCACGATCGGCACGTTGTCCGGAGCGGATGCAACCTCCCAAATCTGATGCCAGTTCATATCGGCCTCAAACCCCGCCTGTTAGTTTGTCAAAACTTGCGTGCAAGCTTCATTGCTGCGGGCTCAAATAGAACCCGCACACGTGGCCCGGTCCAACCCCCAAAGAAACCGCTACACCATTCCGCTCGGCCGCAGGATGACCGGCCGGTGACCCTTCTCTTCCTTGATTTCCGATTCGAGCATGACCGGCGCGGGTCCGGAAATGCCGCCGTCCTTGCGCACGCGCCAGAAATGCAATGCCATGAAAATGCTCGCGATCAGCGGAATCGCAATGCAGTGCCAGATGTAGGCGCGCAAGAGCGCATTGGCATCGACAATCGATCCGCCGAGCAAGGCGAAGCGCACATCGTTGTACGGCGTCATGCCCAGGAGCGCGCCGAACGGCCCCTCCGTTCCTAACAAGGGCGTGGCCCGGGCCATGTTCGTTCCCACCGTCACGGCCCAGAAGCCGAGCTGATCGTCCGGCAAGCAGGTAGCCGGTAAACGAAAGCAGCAGCGTCAACACCATCAGGAGGACGCCGATGCACCAGTTAAATTCGCGCGGCCGTTTGTAGGAGCCGGTGAGGAAAACGCGGAACATGTGCAGCCACACGGCGATGATCATCAAGTGCGCGGCCCAGCGATGCATGTTGCGCAGCAGCTTGCCGAACGGGACGTCGTTCTCAAGATACAAAATGTCGCGGAAGGCCTGCACCTTGCTCGGGATGGTAGTAGAACATCAGCAGCACGCCGGTAAAGGTGAGGACGATGAACAGATAAAAGGTGATTCCGCCCATGCCCCACGTGAATTTGTACTTTACGGCGTCGCGATTTACCTTGGCGGGATGCAGGTGGAAGAAAACGTTGGACAAGACCGAGAGCGCGCGATTGCGCGGCGTCTCATCGTGCTTGACGCGGAAAATGGACCGAAAAAGCTGGCTCTTTTCGGGCTCTTTCAAGCCCTCGAGCTCATCCTTGCCTTTTTCCTTGATCGTTTCCTTAAGGTCCGTGATGTCCTGGCGGACACGGTCGAGCAATCCTGTGCCCTTCTTTTCGCCGTTTTCTTCGGCCATTCCTAAGCCCCCTCGATAGAGTGTCCCAGGTCCTGAGGAACATCCATTCGGCCCTGTAGCAGTAACCGAAGCCCTTTATACGGGCAGATACGCGCCTGGATCGTTGAACTGATTGACTCCGGCGCGCGGATCATCCATGTACAGCCTGCTCGTATCCACAATAATTTTCCCGGTCGGGTCCATGGTCAATGTGCGCGCGGTCCATGGGCCGCGGCGCGGGCCCTTCAAAGTTGACGCCCTCGCTGTCGTATCCGCTGCCGTGGCACGGGCACTTGAATTTGTTCTCGGCCGGCTTCCATTCCGGAGTGCAGCCGAGGTGCGTGCAGCGCGCGAAGATCACGAAGATACGGTCCGGTTCGCGAACCACCCAGACGCGATTTGTCATCAGGAAACGTTGATCAATGCCTAATGAAAAATCCGCCGGATAACCGATATTGAAAATGGTGTTGGGTTCGTACAGCGCGCGCGGGAAGAAAAACCGCAAGAACATCAGGAGGTTGATGCCGAGGTAGCCGTAAATCATTCCCCAAATGACGCGCCTCCGCATCGGATCCGGCGGGTCCGCGCTCTCTTTGGGTTTCGCCGCCGGCTTGGCTGCCGCTGGCGGTTTGGCTGCTGGCACTGCTCCGGCTTTGGCTATTGGAGAAGCCGGAGTACTTCCTTCTACGGGGTCGGCCATATTTCCGCTATTAGACCTCTCGATAAAAATTATGAATCGAGACTATAGCTGTACCGAATTCCTAGTAACGGGCCTGAGAGATAGCCTCTTATATTTCCGCAAGCCCCTCCCTGTCAAGGCGAATGTCAAATTTGTTTGTGGCTTCGTTTTGTGCCCGTACGGGACATCCTTGATGGAAGTAGAGGGGGGCCGTGTGCTCATGTTTGCGCCATGCCTATCCATGCATGAAGGATTTGAACACAGAGGGCACAGAGAACACTGAGAAAGGAAGAGAGACATGAGCCACAAAATTGCGATGGTCTTTCTATTCTCTGCGGCCCTCTCTGTTACCTGTGATGAATTCTTTTGTATGTCGGTTGCGCGTTTGGCGCCCTACTTGGGGCTGTCGCTTAAGGATCGGAGAACAACGTCGGCAAGAGCGGAAATAAATGTGGGCGAATCTCCAACGGCGGGCATCATCTCAAATTGCTCGATGCCCAGCTTGTGCGCATGTTCGCGGGCTTCGATATTGATTTCGTGCAGTGTTTCGATGTGCTCGGTGACGAACGCAATCGGCACGATGAGAAGATTTTTTTCGCCTGAGCGGGCGAGCTGCTCGATTGTGTCCGTGAGCGAAGGCGAAAGCCATTTCCGGCGGCCCACCTTGCTCTGAAAGCACAACGTGTGCGCGTTTTTCCAGCCGCCGCGCTGCATTACGAGCTTGACGGTATCGGCAACCTGCCGCGCGTACGGGTCGCCGCGCTCGATCAAGCTGAGCGGCAATCCGTGCGCGCTGAAGACGATGTGCGCGCGATCCGGGTCGTCAAAGTGCGTGAGCGTGAGCGAGATTTTTTCCGCGACCGACTGCACGTACAAAGGATGATCGAAAAATGTCTCGACCGTGTGCGCTCGCGGCGCGTTGCCATTCGGATGAAACACGCGCTTCCATTCCTTCAGGCTGCTCGAGGTGGTCGCGAACGAATATTGCGGATACATCGGCAGCAGCACGAGGTCCGGCGCGTTCCAGGCGTTCACTTGCGCGGCCGTTTCCGCCGAGAGCGGATGCCAGTAACGCATGGCGATGAAACACTTCGCGTCGCAATGCGGGGCGAGCGCGGCTTCCAGGGCGCGCGCCTGGCGCTCGGTGAGCAGGCGGATCGGAGAGTGTCCGCCGATCGCGTCATAGTGCTCGCGCACGACGCCCGCGCGGTTTCGCGCGATATAGCGCGCCAGCGGACGCCGCGCGAACCACGCGCCGAAAAAATCGATGATGTCGGGATCGCAAAAGAGGTTGTAGAGGAACGGCTCCACGGCGTCAGAGGAATCCGGCCCGCCCAACTGGAACAGCACAACGCCGATTTTTTTCTTTTCAGTCACGAAAGGATCGCACCCTTTGCCGCGGAACTCATTATTTCCCGTCTTGTTTCAGGCGGCGAATATCGTCCTTCAGATTCGCCATGCGGCGCGCCACCGACAAAACGTATCCGCAAAACACGAGCCAGATCGCAATGTATGCCGCCACCAGAAAATTCAAATTCTTCATCATTTATCTCCCAACAAAGTGTTGCAGGATCTGTGGAAACTGCCGCACATGCGGCCGTCCGATATGGTTACGGAAACCCCCGCCTCTGAAGAGGCGGGATACAGCAACACTCCAATCATCGCGACTGCTGTAGCCCGGGTATTCAGACCCGGGATTTCGTCCCGGTTAGCGGCCATTTCGCGCGGTCTCCATCCGATAGGCGTCGACTTCCGAGCGCAACGCTTCCAGGCGATACCGCAAGCGGATCAGCACCGTCATCACGCCGAGCATCGCCGCCCAGCTCAACAGCAGCACCCAGCCCATGCGGGCGTCGAGCGATCCGCCATCGCCGATCACCGGCTGCGGATGCTGCGTCCGAAACCACCAGATCGAGAAATACACCAGCGGAATGTCCAGCGCGGCGAAAATTCCGAAGACGGCCGAAACCAGGGCGCGGCGCTCGGGTTCGTCCACCAGAGTGCGCAGCACGAGATAGCTTACGAACAAGACCCACAACAAAAAGGAAGACGTCAGGCGCGCATCCCAGGTCCACCAGATTCCCCACACCGGCTTCGCCCAGATGGGGCCGGTCACCAGCACGATCGTAAAAAACGCGACGCCCACTTCGGCGGAGGCCACGCTGAGCCAATCCCACTTCAGCGCGCGCGTGCGCAGGTAGGCGACGCTGCCGATGAAGACCAAAATGAAGGAGACAAAGCCCGTCCACGCGCTCGACACGTGAAAATAAAAAATGCGCTGGACAGGCCCATGGTGTTTTCGGTGGGAGCCCAGATCAGCGCTCCGTAGCTCGCCGCGGCCAGCAGGAGAAAAACGAGCAGGACCGACGGCACGGAAATCACCGCGCGGTTTGCCGTCTGCGATTGCGCTTCGGTGCCCATTTCACTCCTCCAACAAATATTCGCCGACCATCCAGGCCGCCGTCAAAAATACCACGTCAAAGCATGCCAGAAACGTCAACCATACCAGGGATATTTCGGAAGGGTCGCGCAGAATTCCGATCGTCGCTTCCGTGCTGGCGATCAGCACCGGGGCCAGCACCGGAAGCAGCAAGAGCGGAAGAAGCAATTCGCGCAGGCGCGCCTGCGCGGCGACCGCCGAAAATACCGTGCCCGTCGTCGCCAGTCCAATCGTGCCGAGCGACAGCACCAGAAGCAGTTGCGCGCAAGAACCGGAAGGATCGCGATGTTGTAGAGCACCGCGAACACCGGCAGCAGAATCACTTCAACCAGAAGCAGGAACAGAAAATTGGCGGCCATCTTCCCCGCCAGAATGCTGAACGGATCGATCGGGGCCAGGCGCAGCGCGGCCAGCGTGTCGTTGGTCTGCTCGCGCAAAAAAGAAGATTGCAACATCAGCGAGCCGGCAAACAGAAACGCGAGCCACAGAAGTCCGGGACCGAAGCGGCGCGATTCCGACGACGTCGGATTGAACGTAAAGCTGAAGAGGACGATCACAATCAGAACGAAGACGAGCGGTCGTGCCCAGCAGTTCCCGCGAGCGGAACTCGGTCCTGAGTTCCTTGGCGAGAATTACGCCGGCGGCGCGCGCGAGGGTCATAGTTCGCCTTCTTCCCCGCTGTCGCGGACAGCCGCCATGACCAGGACTTCGTTCGGATTGCCGCCGGCGCCGGAATCGTGCGTGATTTTTCCGCCGTCCAGGCGGATCGCGCGCGTGACCGCAGCCCTGCGTTTCATTCCGCCCGTGCGTGCTCATCAGAATCGTGCAGCCCGGAATCGCGCAACCGCTTGAGCGTCACTCCAAGCCACTGCTGGCCTTCCGGATCGAGGCCCGCGTGCCGGCTTCGTCCAGAAGAAGCAATCCGGGCGAGGCGAGCAGAGCGCGCGCGATCGACCAGGCGCTGCCGCATGCCGCGCGAAAATGTTCGCACCAGGTCCGTGGCGCGGCCGGCAAGGCCGACCGGTTGAAGCGCCTGTCCGCGCGTTTTCAGCGGGATCCGCGAGACCAAACAATTTTGCGAAGAAAATAAGATTTTCCTCGGCGGTCAGCTCTTCGTAGAGCAGCGTGTGATGGCCGACCATCCCGACCCGGCGCTTCACTTCCTCCAGCGAGAGCGGCTTCTCCCCGGCGTAAAAAGCGATTTTCCCGCGCGAAGGCTGCGTCAAGTTGCGCCGCAATCTTGAGCAGCGTCGTTTTTCCCGATCCGTTGTGCCCCACGAGCGCGACGCATTCTCCGGCTGCGATCTCCAGCGAGACGCCGCGCAGCGCCAGGCGCATCCCGTAACGCTTTTCGACATCGCTGAATTGGATTCTCAATCCATTGCATGGCCATTGCCGGGGCCATCGCCGGCGCCGCCATTTGGGGAAGATGCAAGCGGTGTGGACACGCGCGACGGCTCAGCCCTGGACCAGATCGCGCAGCAATTGCTCCGCGCGACCGCGCTCCAGCGCATACTCCTCGTCCGTTATCGTGCCCGCCTGGCGGCGCAATTCCAGGCGCAACAACGTATCCTTCAGGGAGTCCAGATTCGAGTTCACTTCCTGCGTTGACCCTGCTCAACCGGCGGAGTGGGCGGCGCGGCAGGCGCAGCTTTCGCTTGCGCGGCACGCTGCGCCTTGCGGCCTTTGGGAGCCGGTGGCGGCGCGGGCGCGCTTTCTACTTCGGGAACCGGCTTACGCAGCAGCAAGCCCACGCCTACGGCAAAGATCGCCGCAAGCCCGCCGAGAAGAATCCATTTTTCGTCGCCGAGGCGCGCCGGAGCGGTTTCAATCGTCGTTTCCGGTGCGGAATCCCGGCCATTCACTTGATCCGGCGAAGAAGAGGACGCCGAAGCATCCGCGGGAGGAGGCGCAGTGCCCGAGACCGAGACATCAAATCCAGTTCCCGCCTTCACGGACTCTTTTGAAAATACGTTGAACCCTTGCTCCGTGCCCGCGGCGCTGAATCCCGCGCTGGCAACCTGCATCGTCGGCGGAATCACGAGCAGCACGCGTTGCGCGTCGTACGTGGAAGATTCGCGAAGCTGGGCTTGATTGCCTGTGTAAGGCAGGATGTAAGAAATGCGCACGCCGTTTTGTCCGGGCTGAAAGGCGTACGCGATCGCGTAACGGCCTTTGCCCTTGTCGATCGTGCCCTGACGCACGGGCATCCCCGAAGGGCCAAACGTGGAAACCTGGTCGAGCTCAGCGCCCTGTGGGATCGTGAACTCGAAATTTCCATCCTGCTTGAAATAGGCGGCAGGAGGATTCGAGTTGTTCTGGATGGAATACTCTTCGCCCACCATCAGCTTGTCCCCGTTGGGCTGGAACACGAGAAGGCGCAGCGGAACTTCGATGGCGGCGGGATTGGTGGTGGGCTCAAAGACCGTTACGTCGACGGTCGAGGTGCCCGGCGTAAGCGGTTGGTGAAAGAAGACGCCGCGATATACAGCGCGGATCAGCATCGGGCCCTGGCCGATTCCGGGAAAGTCAAAGTGATAACGCCCTTCGGTGTCCGTCTTGGTGTTGGCCACTACTTGCATGCCACCCTGCAACTGGATCAGCAGCACATCCACGCCAGCGGCGGCCTTATTGCCGTTGGTGCCATTGTGGACGACGCCGGAAACAGTTCCAGCTTGGGCCGCCGCCGAGACGAGCAACAGTAAGGCGGCAATGCTAAAGAGCTGCCATCGAACCGGATTGTTCCGCGATTTCATGAGCAAAATAATTCCCCGTCCGTTGAAAAGATAAGTGCCGCTCCGCGAATGCGCCGGATTGGGCGCATGTTAATTTTCAGTCTTCGAGAGAGAGGGAGCAAGATCTTCCTTACATGCAAGATTTGGCCAGTCGGATTGTTTACTGCCGAGGGTTCGCGGCGGTCGCCGGGTCCCGGCGCGGGATCGGCGCCTGATTCCCGGTCACCCGTTCAATTTCCAGGAGCACTTGAGCCGCCTCGTTTTCCAGCGAATCCCTCATCTGTTCGTAGTCCTGCTCCGCGTACTTCCCTGCCCGGTTTTCAAATTTCAGATCGCGCAGATTATCGTAGATCGAGTCCCGGCGCTCAAGCAACTGATCGAGCTGCGAGCGGTGCGGCGCGGAATCTCCGGGATCGGGCTCAATCCAAAAAACAAAAATGACCACCGCCAGTGTGAGAGCGACGCAGGCCGAAAGCATCACCGTGTCCGGGAATATCACCGCGATAAGGGCGAGCGTCATTTTCTTCAGTCCTCGGTCTCGCGGTCGGCTTGCTTCCGCGCGCGTTCGAGCTGCACATCGCGAAGTTCGGAAGCCGCGGTATGGGGAACCGGCGGCGCGCCGGATGCCGTCGCCAGCCTCGCCACGTCACGCTGCCGCCACAATCGAATTAGCGTTATAACAATGCCGAGCCCGATCGCAAACGCCACACCCGGAATGTACCAGGCGATGCTGTTAAATCCCTTGGTGGGCGGTTCGCTCAAAACTTTCTCGCCGTACTCCTGCACGAAGTCCTGAATGATCAGGTCGTCGGCCTCGCCCTTGGCCACGTGCGCGTCCAGTTCCTTGAGCATCGGGCCGGACGACGGGCAGTTGAGGTGATTACACTGCGTGAGAATCTGGCCGCAGCCGCACATGCACATCAGCTTCGTGCCCAGGGCCTTGGCGCGATCGGTTTTCTGCGCGTCCACGTGCAGAGGAACGAGCGCCGAGGCGATGGCCACGCACGCGGCGCAGATCAGCGCAAGTCGCCGGCGGTCAGTCATGATCGCTCGGCAATTGCGATCGAGCTGAATACGAAACGTGCGCGGGATGCGCGCCTCCGGGCACGGGCGCGGATTCTCCCGCGGTCGCGGCAGACAGGACCATGACCGCCTGCCGGTTCGGCAAAAGAGCGAGAATCGTTCCCAGGACAACCACCGCGCCGCCCAGCCAAATCCATTTCACGAGCGGATTCAGGTATGCGTGAATCACGGGGAGATTAGTGTCCGGATTCGTCCCGGCATAAACCACGTAGAGGTCTTCGCGCAGCGTCGAAGCGATCGCCACCATCGTGCCGGATTCTTGATTGGAGGGATAAAAGCGCCGCGTGGGATAAAGCATCATCACGGAGCGGCCGTTCTTTTCAACGTCAATCGTGGCGCGCTCGGCGCTGTAATTGGGTTCCTGCGTAGAGTCGTAATTTTGAAGGTGAAGATTATAAGGTCCGATGTTCATCTCGGAGCCGGCCGACATGTCCATCTGCTTGTCTTGATTGAACGCCTGGCCGGAGATGCCGATAAACACGAGCACCATTCCGAAGTGGACTACGTATCCGCCGTAGCGCCGCGTGTTCCGCATAGTGAGCTGCGAGACGGAAGAAAACAGGTTGGATCCCGTGCGAGCGGAGATCACGCGCGCGCCGCGATAAAACTCGAAGAGAATCGTCAGCGTCACAAACACGGAGAGCAGCAAGCACAGCGTCACGTAAAATTCGCGCAGTCCCAGCGCGACCGCGATTCCGGCGGCCACGAAGCCGCCGATCAGCGGGAACCCGAAATTCTTGCGCAGGCTTTCGACCGAAGTTTTTCGCCATGCGAGCAGCGGGCCGACACCTGTTAGAAATAAGAGGAACATCGCGATGGGGATATTCACGCGGTTAAAAAACGGAGGCCCGACGCTGATCTTCGATCCGCGCACCGCTTCCGAGAGCACCGGGAAGAGCGTGCCGGCCAAAACCGCGACGCAGGCGACCAGGAGGATCAGGTTGTTGAACAGGAAGCTGGATTCGCGCGAAAGCATGGAGTCCAGTTGATTGTCGCTTCGCAAGTAATCGCGATTCTTGAAGTAGGCGGCAAGGCACACGATGACGATCAACAGCAGAAAGCCCCAGAACCAATGGCCGATGTTCGATTCCGCAAAAGCATGGACCGAATTGACCGCGCCGCTGCGCGTCAGCGAAGTCCCCAGGATGCATAACATAAAGGTGAGAAAGACCAGCCAGACGTTCCACACACGCATCATCCCGCGCTTTTCCTGCATGATTACCGAGTGTAAAAATGCGGTTCCGGTAAGCCAGGGCATCAGGGACGCATTTTCGACCGGGTCCCAACCCCAGTAACCGCCCCATCCGAGCACGGCATAGGCCCAATGAGCCCCGAGCAGAATTCCAGCCGACTGGAAAGCCCAGGCGATCATGGTCCAGCGGCGCGTCAGATGAATCCACTTCTCGCCCGGATATCGCCCGAGGAGCGCGGCTAGAGCAAACGCAAATGGGATCGTGAAGCCCGTGTAGCCCGAATACAGCGTCGGGGGATGGATTGCCATCTCCGGATATTGGAGGAGCGGATTGAGGCCGCTTCCATCGGCGCGCGTCGCCATATGCAGAATCCCACTGGCGCCGGGGGCCGCAAACACCTGGAAAGGGCTGGCGATGAAATTATTCATCGTCAGAAAGAAAATTTGAACGCCGGCCAGAACCACTCCCACGTACGGCATCAACTCCGGATGCTTTCCCCGGTACGCAA
The DNA here is from genome assembly GCA_963833595.1 of uncultured Acidobacteriota bacterium. Classification (GTDB taxonomy): domain Bacteria; phylum Acidobacteriota; class Terriglobia; order Acidiferrales; family UBA7541; genus Palsa-360. Next base: position 531,018 of record CAWHYM010000023.1, read on the forward strand.
AGAGGGCCGAAAACACATAAATCGAGAGCAGGAAACTCCAGAAGAGCAGCGAGCCTTCCTGACCCGACCAGAGCGCGGAAAATTTGTAATAGGGAGAGAGAGCCCGGTTGCTGTGAGCCGCAACGTAGGCCATCGAATAATTATCGGTGTAAAACAGGTACCAGAGGCTGATTGTTCCGATCCAGATGAGAACGCACACCGCGAAGCCGGCATTCCGCGCGGATTTAATTAAGAGAGGACGCCGGGTGATGATCGCGGCAATTCCTCCGAAAATCGCATAGAGCGCGAACGCGAAGGCCAACAACAGCGAATAAGAACCGAACAAGTCCAATTTAGGTCCTCGATTTCGGGCTGGTCACCGGCATCTTACGGAATTACTTGCGATCAAATTTCCCCTGCTCTATCTGAACTCACGCCAGCAGACTAGCTCTTGCCGTTTTGATACGAATCGCCGGCTGCGTTCCCCGGCTGTGTCTGGCCACCCGGCGCCGCCTCATACTTGGACGCGCACTTGGCTTGAACCGTCTCGGCCACAAATCGCCCGTCGGGCTGCACTTTGCCTTCGACGAGACATTGAGCGCCATCCTTGAACGTATCGGGGAGCGGATCGGTGCCCACATAGCTGACGGGAAGGGCCTTTCCCTGCTCGACCAGCACGAAATCCACGCGGCCGGAATAGTGCTGGATCGAACCGTTCTTCACGTCACCGCCCACGCGAAGGCGCTGGTGCAGCGCCGAACCATTCAACGTGGGAATCTCCGAGATCGTATGGTAGTAGGTCTTGCTTTGCTGCGCGCCGACATAGGCCAGGCAGGAAAGAGTGACGAGGATGATCGCGACTCCGATGCCAAACTTCGCTTTGGTTTTCACGTACCGCCCCCTGCTCCCAAATCACGTTCCGTCTGCTTAACTTGAATTCTATCATACCCCGAGGAAAGATTTTCGCGGGGTGCCACTGTAGACACGGCCCGTTGGAAGGGTTCCATCCATTCCCGAGCGCCTGTTCTCGGGGTTGGCAAGGGTAGCCCCTGGTCCAGCGTCAAAATGGGGCCAATTCCTGCAACTCTTAACATATCGACCAAAGGAAGCAGATTTTGACCCAGCGGCGCAATGTGTTTTGGCCTGTAATTGAACCGGATTCGCCGGATCAGTGTCGGACCGAGGCGAGCAATCGTTGACGCGGCAGGCTCCTCGCTCTCCGGAATCGGACATTCCGAAAGATAAGCCAGGTAGTATCCCCTTCGCTGGAATTCCGCGAGTCTTGCTGAGTCAGCCGCGTGAGCGTCCAATTCCGGAGCTGCCCTATCCGCGGAGGAGTGAATTTCAAGGGCCTCCAGGAATGGTTCGGCGAATTCCTTCGATTCCGCAGCGCCATAAAAATCGTCTTCCGAACGGACAGGGGGCGCCAGGGCAACGAACAGGACGCCGATGTGCACCGGCCGAAACCGTGTGGAGAGTTCGAGGCGCCGCAAGCGCTCCGCAATGTGATCAGGCGACGCCGGAAGACCGCAGCCATCGCAAGGAAGGTAATTCGGAGATGTTCCCATATACGTTCAACATCCTACAGCAAGTAGCAGCGGGACAGGTACGGGAAACGCAAGAATACCAGCGCCAGGGGGGAGACGGCGACGCCGGGCACGCCTACACCGCCAAAAAGTTGAAAGGCTCACGGTAATCGGGGACGGCGCGCCCTTCGAAGCTCAACCCCGCAGCCGGGGGCAGGGGTGGAGTCAGGCCACAGCATTGAGCAAACTCGAGAAACGAGTCCACACGCACGAACACAGTCGCGGGGGGGAGTTGCGGATGATTATCGACTTCTTGCGAGGAGTGCGGTGGCGAACTTCTGAAACGCCACGTGCGTCCCGACGGAAAAGCCTACTTGCCTAGCTTATTTTGGAGGCAATACTTCAGTTCAGGGCTGATTTCGGTGATTTCCATGCCTGCGCTCACCAGGAACTTGCAGCTCAGGAGTTCGTGCGGCTTGGTCTTCATCAGTAAGTTTTCCGACGACGCGGCAATATTGGCAGTCCTGATTCCAGCAGAAGCGGCCGTACGGGATGGTTTCCGGGCTGATGTACTGAAAGCAGCGAAGAATCGTATTCTTCTCCGGGACCTGGAAAGATTTCCCCAGAATCTTGATTTCGACCAGCCGTTCGTAGGGTCGAAAAACCTGCGTGGTCCCATTCGACGCAGCTGGTTCCGATACTTGAGGTCCCGTTTGCTTTGACATGAGAGGCCTGTCTCCGTTCATCCCAGACTAGACGAGAGGGCATGGCGCAACAACGAAGATGCTCGACGTATGGTGCGAAACGAGCAATGCTCTTTTGGAGGCTCTGAAACGGCGGGCGCGAAGCGGAGAGTTAGATTCGAGCGGCTTCGAAGAACTGTCCCATGCGGCGGAATTTCTCATAGCGGCGATCGAGGAGTTCGGCGATCGTGAGCCGCGAAAGATCGCGCAGCGAGTCGGTCGAGAACCTGGCCCAGTAGCGCGGCAGAAGCTTCATGATCGAGGTGCGCGCCGCCTTCCGGCTCGGGAATAATTTCGTCGATGATTCCAAATTCGTTCAGGTCGCGCGCGGTAATTTTCAGCGCTTCGGCGGCAATTTCCGCCTTGGCCGCATCGCGCCAGAGAATCGAGGCGCAACCTTCGGGAGAAATGACGGAGTACACGGAATTCTCCAGCATGTTCACGCGATCGCCGACGGCGATGGCCAGCGCGCCGCCCGAGCCGCCTTCTCCGGTGATGGTCACGACAATGGGAACCGGGCAGGCGCGCCATCTCGCGCAGATTTCGCGCGATGGCTTCGGCCTGGCCGCGCTCTTCCGCGTCGATTCCCGGATACGCGCCGGGCGTGTCAATGAAGGTGAAGATCGGCCGGCCAAACTTCGCGGCGAGTTGCATGACGCGCAGCGCCTTGCGGTAGCCCTCGGGCTTGGCCTGTCCGAAATTTAGCGCCACACGCTGCTTGGTGTCCCTGCCCTTTTGCTGGCCGATCGACGCACGACGGGACGCCCATGGTAGCGCGCAAAACCCGTCGATCATTGCGGCGTCATCGCCATACGCGCGGTCGCCGTGCAGTTCGTGGAAATCCTCGAACAGGATGCGGACGTAGTCCATCATGTAGGGACGCTGGGGATGGCGCGCCAGACAGCGTGCGCTGCCAGGCGCCCATATGCTCGTAAAAATCGCGGCGCAATTGCGCGACTTCGCTGCGAAGCCGGTTCAAGTTCGGCGGACGGAACGTCCGGCCGCGCCAGGCGCTGCAGGTCGGCTACTTCCCGCTCCAGCTTTTCGATTTCATTTTTTCGAGATTCTCGCGTTTCAGTAATGGCTCAGCTTCATTGTCGCGAGCTCGGAATGTACGGCAAGCCTGTCCAGAGCTAGCCGCGCGCTTCCAGTTGCACCGCATTTTCACCGCACAGCCGGCAGACTTCGCGGACCAGTTCCTGATCCGCCCGCACGCGCTGATCGGCGCGAAGCGTGGCCACCGCTCCTTCCGGCGAAATCAGATCGAACGCCACCGAGCACGAACCGGGCTTGTTCGCGAACAGCTCCTTCAGTTCATCGAGCACTCCGGCATCGACCGCTTCCATATCCACGCGGACGCGCATCACGTTCGGAGGACGCTGCCCGATGTCTTCGAGTTTCCGCGCGTCCATGACGGCGAGGCGCGTCCCGGCCTCTTCCACGTTGACGCGCCCCTTCAGGACCAGCGGCGCATTGCTCTTGAACACGGCTTCGAGACGCGCGAACGATTCCGGGAAAGGCCAGAACTTCGAGCACTCCGGTCATGTCCTGCAGCGTGAGAATTCCCCAGCGGTCCCCTTTGCGCGAGCGCATGCTGCGCATGGCAATCACGATGCCGGCGACGGTGATTTCTTCTCCGTTCCTGCGGCCTTCGACGGCGGCAAGATCGATGGCGCCCAGTTCCGCGAGCTTCGCCGCGTATTTTGAGAGCGGATGGCCGGAAATATAGAAACCTACCGTGGCGAATTCCGCAGGCCAGCATTTCGTGCTCGGGCCACTCTTCGAGGTCCGGCAACGGTTCCTCCGCGGGTTCCGGCGCCGGCGGCGGCGCCGCCGAAAAGTCCGTGCTGGCCGCTGGTTTTTTCGCGCTGGCGGCGCTGGGCGCGTCTCCATGGCGCGGTCAATGACGGCGAACATTTGCGACCGCCGCGCTCCGATGGAATCCATCGCGCCGGACTTGATCAGGCTTTCGAGAACGCGCTTGTTCAGCAGGCGCGTGTCGATGTGATCGCAGAACTGGTAGATCGAAGTGAAGCGCCCGAGTTCGGCGCGCGCTTCGAGAATTCCCTTCACCGTGTTTTCTCCGACGTTCTTGATGGCGCGGAGTCCGAATCGGATGGCTTCGCCGACCGGCGTGAAATCGAGATCGCTCGAATTCACGTCGGGCGGAAGGACCGTGATGCCCATGCCGCGCGCTTCGTTGATGTATTTCACGACTTTCTCGGTGTTGCCCGTTTCCGAGGTCAGCAGCGCGGCCATGAACTCGACCGGATAATGCGTTTTCAAATAGGCGGTCTGATAGGCGAGCAACGCGTAGGCGCAGGAGTGCGATTTATTGAAACCGTATCCGGCGAATTCCGCCATCAGATCGAAAATCTTTTCGGCTTTTTTCGCGGGAACTTTTCGCGCGGCGCATCCGGCCAGGAATTTTTCGCGCTGCGCCGCCATTTCGTCGCGGTTCTTTTTGCCCATCGCGCGGCGCAGGATGTCCGCTTCGCCCAAGCGAAAAGCCGGCCAGGCGATTGGCGATCTGCATGACTTGTTCCTGATACAGAATGACGCCGTAGGTCTCTTCGAGAATTTCCTTCAGCTCGGGCAGATCGTACGTGACTTTCTTTTTGCCCGTGCTTTCGGTTGATGAAGTCGTCGATCATGCCGCCCTGGATCGGGCCGGGACGGTACAGAGCGTTGAGGGCGGTGAGGTCTTCCAGGCGCGTGGGCTGGTAGCGGCGCAGAATGTCCCGCATGCCGTGCGACTCAAATTGAAAGATGGCCGTCGTTTCTCCGCGGGCAAAAAGCTTGTAGGTTGCCTCGTCGTCCAGCGGCAGCGTGCCCAGATCGACGTGAACGCCGCGATTCTGCTCGATCATGCGCACGGCGTCGTCCAGCACGGTGAGCGTCGTCAGGCCCAGGAAATCCATCTTCAGCAGGCCGATATGCTCGAGGCCCTTCATGTCGTACTGCGTCGTGATTTCATCCCGGTTCGACTTGTACAAGGGAACGATGTTGGTGAGCGGCTCGGGAGAAATCACGACGCCCGCGGCGTGCGTGGAAGCGTGCCGCGCGAGGCCTTCCAGGCGCTTGGCCACTTCCATCAGGTCCGTGTAGCGAGCGTCGCTTTCGATCTGGCTCTTGAGCTGCGGCGACTGCTTCAAGCGCTTCGTCCAGCGTGATGTTGAGCTGGGCCGGAACTAAGCTTCGCGATGCGGTCCACTTCCCCGTAGGGCAAGTCCATGGCGCGGCCCACGTCTTTGATCGCCGCCTTGGCCGCCATGGTCCCGAACGTGATGATCTGCGCGACATTCGACCGGCCGTATTTTCCCGTGACGTATTCGATCACTTCGCCGCGGCGCCGCATGCAGAAGTCGATGTCGATATCGGGCATCGACACGCGTTCCGGATTGAGGAAGCGCTCGAACAGCAAATCATATTGCAGCGGATCGACGTCCGTGATCTGCAGCGCGTAGCTCACCAGGCTGCCCGCCGCGGAACCGCGGCCCGGGCCCCACGGGAATTCCTTGCGACCGCGCGTGACGGATGAAATCCCAGACGATCAGGAAATATCCGGCGTACCGCATCTGCTGGATCATGCGGATTTCGTTCGTCAGGCGCGTTTCATATTCGGCCAGCGTTTTGCGGAGCATGCCCGGCCTTGGCGCGCGCTTCGAGGATCGGCACGCGCGACGCGAAACCTTCGCGGACGACAGCCTCGAAATAGGTGTCGACCGTGTGCCCTTCGGGAACCTGAAAGTCCGGAAAAGAATTTTGCACGGCTTCGATCTTTACGTTGCAGCGCTCGGCAATCGCCACCGTGCGTTCGAGCGCTTCGGGAATTTCGCCGAACACCTGCGCCATTTCTTCCGCGGTCTTGAAGAAAAATTGGTCGGTCGCAAATTTCATGCGATGCGTGTCGCTCATCGTCTTGCCGGTCTGGATGCAGAGCAGCACTTCCTGCGCGTGCGCGTCGGAATGCTTCAGATAGTGGCAATCGTTCGTCGCGACCAGCGGAATGCCGGTCTCGCGCGAGAGGTCCGACAATTTGGGGATTGACGCGCTTCTCGATGTCCAGGCCCTGATCCTGAATTTCGAGGAAGAAGTTTCCTTTTCCGAAAATGTCGCGCAGGCGGTAGGCGGCTTCGCGGGCCTGATCCGGCCGCTCTTCCACCAGATTTTCGGTGACGGCTCCGCGCAAACACGCCGACAAAGCAATCAACCCGCTGCTGTGTTTCGCCAGCAGGTCGTAATCGATTCTGGGTTTGTAATAAAAACCTTCCAGGTATCCGGCGGAGACGAGCTTGATCAGATTGCGATAGCCTTCGGCATTTTCGCAGAGCAGGACAAGGTGATTGTTGCCGCGCTGCCCGGGTTCTGCCGCTGCGGAATTTGAATGGCCATTGGCGGCATCGCGCTGCGGCGATTCGCCGCGATCGTGCCGGCTTCCCTTGGCGACATACACTTCGCAGCCGATGATCGGTTTCACGCCGCGCGTCTTGGCCGTGTGGTAGAACGATTCCGCCGCAAACAGATTGCCGTGATCGGTGACGGCGACCGCCGGCATCTTCCGGCGCGCCGCTTCATCGACAACCTCTTCGAGGTCGCACGCTCCATCCAGCAAGCTGTAATCCGTGTGCAGATGCAGGTGAACGAATCTGGGAGTTTCCATGCCGTAGGCTATTCTAATCTCGCGGGCCGGTTTTGGCTACGGGGCGATTTAATTAGTATTGTCCTAATTTGGGGAATAGCATACCTCGCTAACAAAATGTGATAACCTTTTTGCAATGCGCCCATTGTTTAGAGGCGCCCGCCTAAAGTATGTAGGATAAACATATCGCGGATTTGAAGGACGTTATTGTCGCGCTGGAAGATACTTGTCGCGCTACAATCGAGCAGCACCCAGACACTACCGCTCAATCCTTGATACACGAGTTCCCAGAAACGGAAAAAGTTTTCGCGGATTTGTCCCTTATTATTGGGGACGCTATCCACAACTTGCACAGCACCTTGGATTTTGCGTGGCGCAGCACAATCAATAAGTACATCCCCGACAAACTTTCGGACTCCACCAAATTCCCCGTGCGGGAAACCAGAAAAAATCTCGAAGGTGCCCTTCATGGGATTGAAGTAGACACCAGATGCAAACGCCTTTTTGACTGCATTGTTTCCCAAATACAGCCGTACAAAGGAAGCCAGAATGGTGTTATCTGGACGCTTCACAATCTCAATATTTCTGACAAACACCTTTTGCTTCTCGAACTGACCCATCAACGTCACATCCGTGGAATCACCATAAGAGATAAAGATGGTCAGATTCATCGGGGAACCTCGATGGCGGTTAGTAGCCCCGGTCCGTGTATCATTAACTTCGAGAGCGGGATTCAAATTGAGGATAAAGGAAAACTTTCCGTCGCAATAACTTTGGCAGAGGCAGGTATTTTTAAGCCAGTCCCAGCAGTGAATTTGCTCTCTAGCTTCTCGAATTTCGTCCTCTACGCCGTGCAACTTTTGGAGAATATCTGATTATCGCGGGTGGCGTGGGCTTTCGAGGTTTTTCTGTTGACGGCAACTTAAGCATGGATAATGACACTCCAGTACGTCAACGCTGAGTGATCAGTGCCGTCGGCAGAAGGCAGGTTTTAGTAGCACAGGCACTCTTGCCTGTGCGAGTTTTGCGACCACAGTTAGGCCTAGTAGCCTTTGCATGCGACTCACAAAACCGCACAGCCAAGGGTGGCTGTGCTACTTATTTTTCTTCGTTTTGGGTTTTGGCTTCGGAGTTGGCGCGGGTGACGATTTCCCCGGCGCCATGCGGTGGGGCTGTATTTTTGGAGGAGTGACCGGCCCAGTGGCAGCAGCTGGTTCCTGCTTAAATCCCGGCTCGCCTTTCTTCTTCGGCTTTTCCGGTTTTTTCTTTTCTTCCACTTTTTTGGGCGGTTCCTTGATGCCGGCAAGCTTTCGCAGAATCTTGGCGTGGTCCTCGGGCTTGCGGGCCCGGCCCAGGAGTTGCAACTGGAAGAAATCTTCCACCACTTTATCGAATTTCGGGCTGCGTTCCATTCCGAGGAGCTCGAGCTCCGTGGCGACACCCGGCAGCGCCTGGCGGATCGGCTTCCATTTGCTGAAGTAGGTCTTAATTTTGCCGACGGCTTTCCCGTTGTTGGATTCAGCCAGAATGTAGGCCAGCAAATCCAGCGGCGCCTTCTCCAGAAACGCATAGGCGTCGCGCGCAGCCGCCGTCTTGGGGCCGGAGAGGAGCTTCACAATTTTCAAGGCTTCCGGCTCCACATCCTGCACCGAGCGCAATTCCGAGGCCGGAAGCGACATGCGGCCGAGAGCGGCTTTTCGCTCGCTGTCCTTTAGCCGGCCGAGAATCGCCACAGTGACCGGAGCAAACAGGCGCGGGCGCAGCCCCGACGAAACCATATCCTCGCGGACACGAAATATCCGGTTGATCGCATCATAATCCGGGTGGCGTTTCTCCAGCGTCGGGTTCACAACTCCCAACAGGCCGTGAGCTTCCCAGGACTTGAGGACCGCAGCCGGCTTCTCTTCGCGGGCCACTTGCCGGAACTCGCTGCCTGCGTCCTCGGGTGAGATCGTCCCTTGCAGTTCGCGCTCTAGCGCAAGGTTAAACCACTCCGCGGTGCGAGATTCCATCTTGAAGCCCATGCGGGCGGCATATCGCAGCGCGCGCAGGAGACGCACGGGCTGGTTCGTAAAACTGTGAATCGATAGCGCGCGAATCTCGTGCCGCTCCAGGTCGGCGAGGCCGTTGGTGGGATCGAGAAGCAATCCGCGCGAATTCGGATTCAAGGAAATCGCGATGGCATTGACGGAGAAATCGCGGCGCCTCAGATCTTCCATGATCGTGGAAAATCGAGTCTCCGGTTTCGCTCCGGGGCGCGCGTAAATATCCTCGCGCGCAGCCGAAATGCTCGCATCCACCTCTCCGGAGAGAACCAATTCGGCGGTGCGCAGCGATTCGTCCTCTCTCGTCACTTTCGCTCCGCCCTTTTCCAGCTCGCGGACGATGCGCGACGGGTTCCCCTCGATCGTGAAGTCCAGATCGCGGATGGACATTCCGGAGACGACGTCGCGCACGGCGCCGCCGACAAGATACAGATTGGCCTCGGACTCGGCGGCGAGTTCCTGGATGCGAACCATCGCGGCGCGCTGCTCCGGGGAGAGCCGGCTTTCGAGTTGGAACATATAATCAGGCATGCGTATACCGTCCTCGGCCGGAGACGCCGCTTACTTCCCTGCGTCCCCGCACCCGATCGAATTTATCGTGCCACGGAAATTGTTCCGTGAATTGGCTCTTGGCCTTCACGCACGCGGGTGATGCGCTTTATAAATTTGTTTCAAGCGCTCCTCGACCACGTGCGTGTAAATCTGAGTCGTGGAAATATCCGCGTGGCCCAGCATGAGCTGGACCGAGCGGAGGTCCGCACCCCCTTCGAGCAGGTGCGTGGCAAAACTGTGGCGCAGCTTGTGCGGCGTAAGACGTCCGCGCAAGCCCAGGCGCATTCCGTAATCGTGCAGGATCTTCCAAATGCTGACGCGGCTGAGCCTCCTGCCGATCCTCGTAAGAAAAAGCACTTGATTGTGCGGCGGAGGACTCGACGGTCTGGCAAATTTCGGACGCCCCTGCGCCAGGTATTGTTCGACGGCCTCGATGGCCTTGCGTCCGATAGGAACCAGGCGCTCCTTGTCTCCCTTGCCGATGCAACGAACGCAGCCGATGCGCATGTCGATATCCGAAATGCGGAGGTTCAACAATTCGGAAACGCGCAGTCCCGTGGAATACAGAACCTCCAGCATGGCCCGGTCCCGCAGTCCGATCGGAGTCGCCAGGTTCGGGGCCTGCCAGCAACTTGTCGATTTCTTCGACCCGCAGATACGTCGGCAGGCTGCTGCCGGATTTTTGGAGACTCCAGGTTTTCCGTCGGATCCGTGCTGACCAGTTCCTTCCATCATCGCGAATTTATAGATTCCCCGGAGCGAAACCAGATACCGCGCCACGGAGCGGCTGTCCAGCTTTTCCTTGTACAGGCTGGAAAGAAAATCGACAATGTCTTCCCGGGTGACGTCTTCCATCCGCAGTTTGTGACGTTTCCGGAGGAATTCCGCAAACCTCTTGAGGTCGCGGCCATAGGCCAGAATCGTATTCTGCGCGAGGCCCCGCTCCACGCGCAAATAGCTCAGAAATACATGGATTGTCGATTCCATGGCTATCTATCCCGTGATCCCTTGCTTCCCCGGCTCCGTTCCGGCGGAATGAAAGGCGATGCCGTACACTTCGCTGATCTCGGCGCACCGCAATGCCCAGGCGAGTCCCAGATACGTCAGCGTCGCCCCGCCGATCAACGCAACAAAAACGACCAGCCGGGGCAGAAAATGGTTGATGCTGTCAAAATGCGAATACCGCAGCGCGCTCCAGCAAACGACTCCCATCGCGCTCGCGCAGACCGCAATTTTCGCGAGGGACGCCGCGATGTCGCGGGTTCCCAGCCGCCCAAATCGCAAACGGAAAATGACGAACAAGGTAAAAACATTGAAATAACCCGCAAGGGCGCTCGCCAATGCGGGACCGCCATTCTTCAGTTTTGCAAAGAAATAGAAAAGAAAAACCACATTGAGCAAGATATTTGCAAGCATCGTAATCACAGCCACGCGCACCGGAGTCCGCGTGTCCTGGGTCGAATAAAACGCCGGAACGATCAATTTGACCGCCGCGAACGCCGGCAGCCCCATCGCATAATACAGCAGCGCGCGCGCCGTCAGGCGTGTGGACTCCGCCACGAACCGGCCATGCTGGAATAGAACCTGCACGATGGGCTCGCGCAGGATCACCAGGCCGACCGCCGCCGGAATCGTAATAAAAGACACGATGCGCAGGGCAAAAAGAAATGTCTTCTTCATTCCCTCGTGATCTCCGGCCGAGGCTTGATGCGCCATCATCGGGAGAATGGCCGTCGCCACGGCAATGGCATAACCGCCCAGAACGAGTTCGGTCACGCGATCCGCTACGTACAAAGAGACCAGGCTTCCTTCCGGCATCACCTTGGCGTTCGCAAAAATCGTGTCCACGAGCAGGTTGATCTGCGCGATGCCAATCCCTACAAACCCCGGAACCATCAGCCGCGCCACGCGCCGAACACCCGGATCCGTGAACGATACGGAAAAATTGAAGCTCATTCCCCGCTTGACCAATTGCGGGACCTGCCAAAAAAACTGGAAGATTCCTCCTACCAGAACACCGACGGCAAGCGCCGCCGCCGGGCTTGAGAAATACTTCCATACGGCCGCTACTGAAAATATAATAAAGGAGATATTCAGCAGGATGGGCGTCGCGGCAGGAGGCCCAAAGATATGAAAACAGTTCAAGATGGCTATCGCCAGCGCCGCCATCCCGATGAAAAGGATATATGGGAACATCAAGCGGTTCAAATAGATAGCTTCCATCTGGATCTGATTCTTTCCGAACATGGAGAAGAACCGGACAAATAGGGGAGAAAAAATGACCCCCAACGCGGTCAGAGCGGACAGAATTACGCAAAACGTCCAGAACAAACGGTTTGCGAACGCCCAGGTCTCCTCCCGGGTGCGATTTCTCATGTAATCGGTGAAGACTGGAATGAAGGAGGCCGTCATGGAGCCTTCCCCAACAAGCCGCCGAAGGAGATTCGGAATCCGGTAGGCCAGCACGAAGGAATCGGCTAGGCCCGTGGTCCCCAAGAGAAGGGTTAACCGCTGGTCACGGACATATCCGAGAATCCGACTGACAACCGTGATGACGCTGATGATCGAGGCAGATTTAAGGATCTGCCGCTTATGGGTGACGGTTTCGGTCAAAAGATCGAGGCCCCCAGTCTTAGCCTCTGTCTAAACCTTTGAAAAATATACACTTGACAGCAAAAGATCGCTTAACATAACATAGTTGCGGTCGACTCGCAAGGCCCGCGCTGCGGGTCCGCTTCCGTGAAAGTACGAACTCCAACCTCTACGCACAAGAAAGTTATCGTGCGATTCCTCAATCGCAGCGTACTGCGCGGTTACTTGAACCCCAGCAAACTCGGAGATGCGGAGACACTCGAATTGCTCACGCCCGAAGGGGAGCAGCGAAATTTTGCGGTGAAAGAAGTTCGCAGTATTTATTTTGTGCGAGAATTCGCCGATGATTTCGAGCCCGAACGCAAAGCGTTTCTTTCCAGACCTAAGCTGGATGGCTTGTGGGTCCGCCTAAAGTTCCGCGACGAAGAAACCATTGAGGGTGTCGTACCCAATGATTTGCTCTCCTTACTGGATCGCGGTGTGCAAATTACTCCGCCCGATTTGCACGGAACCACACTGAAAATTTTCATCCCACGCACCGCGCTAACGGAAATGACTGTACTCGGGGTTGTGGGAATTGCGCGCCGAAAGCCCGCCGCGCCGCCTCAGCCAGGACTCTTCAACGATTGAATGTGCTGTCCCTTCCTCCGTTCCAATTTCGGCCTCGCTTTGGAATGATGTAGAGTGAGCGACAGGGCTGCTTGGATTTCGTAATCTGCCGAACCGACTTTTCGAGGAGAGCGAGAAATGAAACTCGGCGAACTGGCCGCACGATTGGGCTGCAAGTTGGATGGCGGCGAAAACGGTGAAGTTCACGGCGTTGCGCGGATAGAAAGCGCGCAGGCCGGCGAAGTTACGTTTCTGTCGAACCCCAAATATTTCCGGGAACTCGCCAAGACGCTCGCTTCGGCCGTGTTCGTGGACGAAAAAGTAGTCATCGAACGCGGCCCCGGCCTGCCGCCTCTTGCCGCCCTTCGCTCGCAAAACCCGTACTTCGATTTCGCGCGCGCGATCGAGTTGTTTTCCGCTCCTGCGGCGTATTCTCCGGGAATCCATCCGACTGCCGTCATCGCGAAATCCGCGAAGATCGGCGAGGGGGCGCACATTGGTCCGCACTGCTTTGTGGATGAAGGCGTGGAAATCGGGCGCAACGCGGTATTGCACAGCCTGGTGACGATCTACCGGAACACGCGAATCGGAGACGATTTCCTCGCGCATTCGCAAACGGTGGTGAGAGAAGGATGTACCCTCGGAAATCGGGTAATTTTACAAAATGGCGCGGTCGTCGGTGGCGACGGGTTCGGCTTCGCAAAGCGCCCGGATGGGCGGTGGCACAAAATTATGCAGTATGCGCCCGTCGTCATCGAGGATGACGTCGAAATTCAGGCCAATTCCTGCATCGACCGCGCGACCGTTGGAGAAACGCGCATCCGCCGCGGTGCGAAGATCGATGACCTCGTGCTTGTCGGCCATGCCTGCGAAGTGGGCGAGGACGCGATTCTGTGCGGACAGGTCGGCCTCGCGGGATCGACGCGCGTCGGAAACCGCTGCATCCTTGCAGGGCAAGTCGGTTCGGCCGGACACCTCGATATCGGCGACGGCGCTACTATCACTTCGCAAAGCGGGATCCCGTCGGACGTTCCCCCCGGAGCGCTGTATTCCGGCTACCCCGCCATGGAAAATAAGCTGTGGCTGAGGGTGATGGCGGCGCTGAAGAACTTGCCGGAGATGCAGAAGACGGTGCGCAGGCTTGTCAAGGAATTGGACCGCGCAAACGCCGGCAAAGACAGAAGCGCATAGCGAGCGCCTTGGTAGCTCAAGGAAAAACTCGATTCGGGGAATGGGTTAGTAGCACAGCCTCTCTTGGCTGTGCGATTTTGTAAGTGGCGCGCGCAGACTACACCTTCCAACAGCGATAGCAAAAACCGCACAGGCAAGAGTGCCTGAGCTACTCGACTTTCTCCGCAGCTTGTTTAGGTGGCGGGTTTTTGATCTTCAGGAAGGTCCGCCGCAACGGCGTCGTGGACGCGCTTCGCAAGCTCATCGCGCTGCTCGATCGTATACGCCGAGGCATCGATCGGCTTTCCAAATCGCACCGTCACTTTTCCGGGCCGGACAATCAGCGAGTTTTTCTTCATGATGCGATGCGCTCCCGAACAGGCCACCGGCACGATCGGAATTCCCGCCTCGATGGCGATGGCGAAGGAGCCCTTCTTGAATCGGCGAAGGCGTCCGTCCGGGCTGCGCGTTCCCTCGGGATAAACCAGGAAAGAGAATCCTTCGCGGATATATTCAACGGCTTGCTTGACGCTGGCGAGCGCGGCGTCGCGATTCTCCCGGTCCACGGGAACAAATTTCGCCAGGCGAAATGCGCTGCCGACGATGGGAATGTCAAACAGCGACTTCCTTCCCAGTATGGCGATGCGGCGCGGAATGGCGCCCACGATGGCAGGCGCGTCCGCGTTGCTGGTGTGATTCGCGGCAAACAGGCAAACGCCCGGGGGAATGTTTTCCCGGCCTTCCACGGTCACTTTCTCTCCCGCGATTCGCGTGACGAAGACCACCATTTTCACGCCAGTCCAATACATCAGGGTTGCTGACTTGGTCAGGAGCGTCAACAAAATGAGCGGAGGCCCGAGCACGAGAGTGCAGAGCGCCATCGCTATTGCGACAAAGGCTGTGCGTATCATCTCAGGGAGTGGTTACGCCGCGCAGAATGCCATCTCGGATGCGCCGCTGCCTTTCCGTGGGAGACGCTATTTCCGTGATCTGGTATGCCGCGTCCGTTTGCCGCCCGAGCGGGAAGGAAAAATCCCTTTCTTCCCCGCCCCGCTGGACCTTCACCGTTATGCGCTCCCCGGGTTGATGGTCGCGGAGCCAGCGCTCCGGCGAGCGGGGGAATGTTTCGCCATTTAGAGCGATCAAGACATCACCCTCCTCCAAGCCCGCTTCGCTCGCTCCGCTTTCCCGATCCATGGATGCAATGCTTGGGGAGGCTCCGTTGTCGCGATTTATGGAGAAACCCAGCGACGCGCGATGCTGGCTCGTATCGCGAATGTTCCAGCCGGCGCGCCCCAGGAAATCCGAATAGGGGATTTCCTCGGATCCCGAAACGTAGCGCATGAAAAAATCTGTTAGGTCAGCGTCGGCCGAGGGGGCCTTCTTGCGAATCACATCTTCCATCGCGGCACGCAACCCTTCGCTCTCGTTATAGAAACGGCCCGCCTTCGCGTACTCCTCATTGAGCGCCCGCAAGACATCATCGAGGCCGGCCCGGTTGTCGGTCCGGTCGCGGATCAGGATATCCAGCAGCACGCCTACGATCTGCCCCTTGTTGTAGTACGAGATGCTTTCCTCGGGGCGCGTGTAGAGCGGATATTTTTCGTACCACGCATCCAGGCTCGATTGCTCAACGCTTTGCCACCGGTGCGCGGGACGGGACTGAAGTTCTGTGATCTGCGCCGGCCAAGTCGCCGTAAAACTGCTGCGTGGACCAGAGCCCTGTGCGCAGCAGCGCGTAGGCTCCATACGTGTTGGTCACGCCTTCCGCGAACCAGAGCGAGCGCGTCCACATCTCCCGGGTGTAATCCACTGGCTCAAGGGACTGCGGCCGAATGCGCTTCACGTTCCAGGCGTGAAAAAATTCATGCGCCGAGTAGCTGGGCAATTGCGCCGGGACGTCGGCGGAAATGGCGGTGCAATTCATATGCTCCATCCCGCCGCCGCCGAAATTGTTCCCCACGTGAAACAGAAAAAGATATTCTCGAAATGGCGCTCCGCCCATCAACGAAACATCATAATCGACAATGCGTTTTATCGATTCGACAAGCCGCGAGCGGTCGCCAGAATCGCCGTGAACGACAATGCGAATGGGCCTTCCGCCGGCCTCCAGACGAAATTCGTCGAAATGGCCGATTTCCACGGGCGCGTCAACGAGCGCGTCATAGCTCGGGGCAACATAGGCGCCGAGTGGTGTCCCCCGGCAGTTCCGGCGGCGTCCAGCTCGACCGCCACACGCCAGCCCTCCGGCACATCATCAAACGCCACTTTTGTGTCCTCGGTCCGGCGGTCAGGCACGTACAACAGCAGCATAGCAAAATTGAGAAACGCATGGTCCGGGTTCAATTGCGACGCAAAGGGCCCCGGTTCGTCCCAGAAGATGGGGTAGCTTATCGTGACAGTCCCATTCGCCGTGACGTTCCAGGTCTGCTTGTCGAGCTTCCGCAATGGGAGCGAATGTCCCTCCTCGTCTTTCGCGGTGACCTGCATCATGTGGGAAGAAAAATCGCGAATCTGATAGAGGGCGTTCCACGCGGGCATTTGGAGCGTCACCTGATCGCGCACTTTCGGGATGCGCATGGTCACTCCAAAGATGTGTCTCTCGGGATGAGCGAGTGAAACCGTGTAATCGATGGTGGCGCGCGCGGGACACGCGAAATAGAAAACCGCCGCCACGATTGCGGCGCGCAACCAAATGCGAGGATTCAAACTCATGCTTTGAATTTCCCCGCCGGGGCGCCGCGTTCCTGCAGCTTTCCAAGCAGCTTGCCGCAAAGCCCGTCAAAGCTGCCGTTGGACATCACCAGGACGAGATCGCCGGGCCGCGTTTCGGCAGCGAGATATTCCGCAATTTCTTCGGCGGAATCAAATCCCTCGGCCTTTCGCCCAGTCTTGCGGATCGCTTCAAGAACGCGAGTTGGAGACATTCTCTCTTCATCGCTCAGAAGATTTGCGCGATTCACCGCCCCGAGGACGGCGGCATCCGCTGTTGCGAGAGACGCGGCTAGATCGCTTTCGAATACCCTGCGCCGCATCGTATTCGAACGAGGTTCGAACACGGCCCACAATCTTCGGCCGGGCCAGCGGTGGCGCGCCGCATCGATCGTCACGCGAATCGCCGTCGGGTGGTGCGCAAAATCGTCGACCACCAGAACGCCGGACGATTCCCCCTTCACTTCCAGGCGCCGCAGGACGCCGCGAAATGCGGCCATGGCATCCGCAATCACATCGCCGTTGACGCCGCGGCCGTGCGCAATCGCGATGGCCGCAACCGCGTTCAGGACATTGTGACGGCCGGCAAGGGACATTCTCACGCGCGCCACTTCGTTTCCCTGGCGGGAAACACGGAACCGCGTTTCGCCGTCGGTAATTTCCAGATCACCCGCGAGCCAATCCACTCCGGGCGTAAAACCGTACGTCTCGACGGGACAGAACGCCTTTTGCACGACGCCGCGGACTGTTTCGCTCTCGCCCCAGGCCACGATTCGCCCTCGCCGGGGCACCAGATTCACCATGCGCCGGAACTGCAATCTCGATGGCCGGCAAGATTTTCGTAAATGTCCGCGTGATCGAATTCCAGCGACGTGATGATGACTTCGTCCGGGTGATAGTGCAGAAATTTCGGGGCTTTGTCGAAAAACGCGGAATCGTACTCGTCGCCCTCGAGAACAAATTCGTTTCCGCCTCCCAGGCCGAAGCTGCGGCCAAAATTTTCGGCAACGCCGCCGATCAGAAAATTCGGATGCCGCCCGGCATGATGCAGAATCCAGGAGAGCATGGACGTCGTTGTAGTCTTCCCGTGCGTGCCGGTTACGACGAGCGAATCGTGGCCCGGCAAGAAAAATTCCTCGAGCGTTTGCGGAAGTGACCGGTACGGAATTTTGTGATCCAGAACGGCTTCGACTTCCGGATTGCCGCGCGACAGCGCATTGCCGATGACAACGATGTCCGGCGCAGGATCGAGATTGGCGGCGTCGAATCCGTTCGTCCAGCGAATCCCCAGGCTTTCGAGCAGCGTCGATGCGGGTGGATAGACGCCTGCATCCGACCCCGTCACACGGTGTCCGCTTTCGGCCAGCATTCCGGCGAGCGGCGCCATGGCCGCTCCGCCGATTCCCGAAAGATGAAAATGCATGGGCCGCGTCATGCGCGCACCGCCGGCTCGAGAATTTCGATGCGTCCTTCGCCTGACGCGTGAAGTTTCGCTCGGACGCCAAGCGGCATTGTCAGCATCGGCCGCGGCGTGTGGCCCACCGGCGCGCCGTACACCATCGGAATGCGCAGAGGGCCGAGAATGCGCCGGCAAACGTCGGCGACCGTCACGGAGCTGCCTTCGGGAGGTTCGGACTCCGGAAATTCACCGAGGACGATTCCGCGCACGCCTTCAAATTTTCCCGCCTGCTTCAGGTGCAACAACATGCGATCGAGCTGGTAAGGTTTCAATCCCCGGTCCTCAAGCAAGAGTATTGAGCCGCGCGTGTCGAGTTCCCACGGCGTGCCAATCGATGTTTCGATCAGCGTGATGCAACCGCCCAGCAAGATTCCTTCGGCCCTCCCGCGGGTAAACGTTTCGCCTTCGAGCGGCGCGGTCCAGCCGCTGTTCGTCGCCGTCATCGCCCACATGAATGTGTCCGGATCGAAGCCGCCCGTGGCGTTTGGGCCCGCGTCAAAACCGCCGGCCACCAGCGGGCCGTAAAATGTGACCCAGCGAAGCTTCTGCCATAGAAAAATATGCACCGATGTTAAATCGCTGAATCCGCAAAAAATCTTGGCCTGTTTGAGGCGCGCCGTTACCAGTCCGTCCAGAATCTCCGTGCTGCCATATCCGCCTCGGGAACACAAGACTGCGCGAATATCGGGGCTCATCAAAGCCGCTTGCAAGTGTTTGCGCCGCTCCGCGAGCGGCGCCGAAAAATATCCCTCCGGATGGCGCTTCGGGATGAATCTCTCCACCCTGTAGTCAAGTCGCTCCAAGGTTTCGCAGCCGCGCTGGATGCGTTCTTCCTTCGCGGAGCTTGCCGGCGCAACCACGGCAATTTTGCTTCCTGGGACGAGTGCCGGCGGCTTGCGAGGTTTTGGCATGGGAGAAGGAGGCAAAAAAGAAGTATACAACGCGCCAGTGAAGCGCAAGCCCATTCACCGCATCGGATGTTGCTCCGACCGCAATGCGGCATGGGCTAACCGGAGCGCCGTTACAGCGTGAACTGCGTCATTTTGTGAAAGTGGCGAGCCCTGGCGCTGATTTCCGACTTTTTCAATGCCCGCAGGCGGTCCAGCCCGAATTTTTCGACCGCAAAGCTGCCCATCACCGAGCCGTAGACCATGGCGCGCCGCAGCGCCTTATCGTCCACTTTCGGGGTCGTTGCGAGATAGCCCATGAAGCCGCCCGCGAACGAATCTCCGGCGCCGGTAGGGTCGTGAACTTGCTCCAGCAGAAAAGCGGGCACGCTGAAGCTTCGATTTTGATGGACCAGCATGGCGCCGTATTCTCCACGCTTGATGACCAGCGCTTTGGGGCCCAGCTTGAAAATGTGACGGGCGGCGCGCAATAAATTATGCTCGCTCGAGAGCTGGCGCGTTTCCGAATCGTTAATCACCAGGATGTCGGTATGCTTGAGCGTCTCGCGCAGTTCTTTTGGCGTCCGCTCGATCCAGTAATTCATGGTGTCGAGCGCGACTACTCTCGGCCGTCGCTTGACTTGATGCAGCACCGAGGCTTGCAGCGTTGGATCGATGTTGGCCAGGAAGATGTGCGTCGAGGATAGGTACGGCTCGGGCAATCGCGGCTTGAATTCCGCGAACACGTTCAATTCCGTGGCGAGCGTCGTGCGCTCGTTCATGTTTTCACTGTACTTCCCGGCCCAAAAGAAGGTTTTTCCGTCCGCGCGCTCGAGGCCCTGCGTATCGACGCGGCGGCCGCGAAAGATGGACTCGTCTTTCTCCGTAAAATCGTTGCCCACGATTCCAACCAGATTGACATGCGTGAAATAACTTGCGGCGACGGAAAAATAAGTAGCGGCGCCGCCGAGCATGCGGTCCACCTTGCCATGCGGAGTTTCCACGGCATCGAACGCAACCGATCCAACCACGAGTAAGGACATTTTCAGCGGGCTCCAGGCGTCAGGTATTTTCCGGCGATGACGCTCAGGCGCTTGCGCGCCGCGGCCGGAATCACGGCGGGGTCGGTAATGATCGCGTGAGCGAGGGCGCGCACGCACTTGCAGGAGCGATCGGTGGGGATGGCGCGCACAGCTTCGCGGATCACGTTTTGCGCGTTTTCCGCGTTCTTGTTCAAATTGGAAATGATCTCTTCGAGAGTGACCGAGGCGTGATCGGGATGCCAGCAATCGTAATCCGTGATCATCGCCACCGTCGAGTAGCAAATCTCCGCTTCCCGCGCGAGCTTGGCTTCGGTCAGATTCGTCATTCCGATCACTTCAAAGCGCAACTGGCGATACACATGTGATTCGGACAGCGTGGAAAATTGCGGGCCTTCCATGCAAAGGTACGTGCCGCCGCGGTGGACGCGCACCTTCGCCAGATCGCACGCGGCGCCGAGAATTCCGGCAAGAAACGAGCAAACCGGCTTGTCAAAGCCCACATGCGCGACCACGCCATCGCCAAAAAACGTGGAGACCCTGTGGCGCGTGCGATCGTAGAACTGGTCGGGAATCAGAAAATCGAGCGGCTTCAAATCTTCCTGCAAGGAGCCGACCGCGCTCACGGAAATAATTCTCTCGACGCCCAGCTGCTTCATCGCGTGAATATTGGCGCGGTAGTTGATCTCCGTCGGGAGCAAGCGGTGCCCGCGAGCGTGGCGCGCAAGGAATGCAACGCGCTTTCCCTCGAGCATTCCCACCACTAGGGCGTCGGATGGATCCCCAAAAGGCGTCTTGACTCGCACCTCGCGCGGCTTCTCGAGCCCCGGCATATTGTAAAGGCCGCTGCCGCCGATGATGCCGATGCCGGCTGTCTCTGTGCTCGCTCCGCGCCGCTTTCCTGCCTGTGTTTTCTTTGCCATTCCAATGTCCTCGCGTAAAAGCGAATTTAGACGTCGATCATCACCGGTTCAAGATCATATTTGCCTTGATGTTCGCGCAAATACACCGCCGGGGTCCTTGGTTCATGGCCGAAAATGACGAGCCACTCCTCGCGCGCCGCCTGCGAAATCCATTTCTTCTTATTCTCCAGCGTCGTGAGCGGGTACAAATCATACCCCATGATCCATGGAAACGGGACATGAGCCGCCGTGGGAATCAAGTCCGCGGTGAAGAAAACTGTTTTTCCGCCGCCGGTCAAGCGAACGCACATCATGTCGGCGTTGTGGCCCGGCGCCCGAATCACTTCAACGCCCGGGACGATTTCCGTGTCTCCATCGAGCAGCCGCCATTGCCCCGATTTCTCCATCGGCAAAAAGTTTTCGGGAAAGTAGCTGGCGCGGTCGCGATCCGTGGGCGCTTTGGCGTGATCGAGTTCGGCGCGCTGCACAATGTAGCGCGCGTTGGGGAACACCGGGACGGCTTCCCCGTTCACGATGCGTGTGTTCCAGCCGCAATGATCGAAGTGAAGATGCGTGTTGATGACGATGTCGATTTTTTCGGGTGGAACGCCGTGAGTTACAAGCTTGTCCGGAAGCCGGGGCAGCGCTTCAAATGCGTAAATGTCCGAGCGCTTCGCGTCCCATTTGTCCCCCGCGCCGGTCTCGATCAGAATCCACTTCCCCGCCGCGCGGATTAACAGCGAATTCATGGCCATGAGGATTCGGTTGCGCGCATCGGGCGGCGAAGCTTTCTCCCACATCGGCTTCGGGATAACGCCGAACATCGCGCCGCCGTCCAGCCGGAACGTACCATCCGTGAGCAGCCAGAATTCGAGATCGCCAAGTTTCATGCGCTTTTCCGTGCCCCGTCCGCGCGCGCAAGCAATTCGCGAACGGCTGCGTAGGGATCCTTTCCGCGGCTTGCTACTTCGCGCGCCAATCTGTCGAGCGCGGCTTCGCCGTCCGCGCCGGAAACCGCGCGTTTCAAAACGGCTTCCCCGGCGAGCGCGAGAAGCCGCCATCTCCAGTGCTCGATTTTCCGTTCCTGGCGCTCCGCGCTGTTGCCGAAGCGTTCCCTGTACTTCGCAATCGCCGACGCCAATTCGTTCACGCCTTTATTTTCCGTTGCCACGGTTCGGATAATTGCCGGTTTCCAGCCATCGCGTTCCGGGGCGAGTTGAAGCATTGCTTCCAGCTCCGCCTCCAGGCGTTCCACCCCGTCGCGGTCCGATTTATTCAACACGAAAATGTCCGCAATCTCCATCAGTCCGGCCTTCATATTTTGCACGTCGTCGCCCATGCCGGGAACGAGCAGGACCAGCGTGCAATCCGCAAGGCGCACAATATCCACTTCATCCTGGCCGACTCCCACGGTTTCGACGAGCACATATTGCTTTCCGGCGGCATCGAGGACCAGCGCGACATCGCCTGTGGTCCGCGCCAGCCCGCCGAGAAATCCGCGCGTCGCCATCGACCGGATGAAAATCCCCGGGTCGCTCGCGTGGCCTTGCATCCGTATGCGGTCGCCCGAGAATTGCGCCGCCCGTGTAAGGACTCGTCGGATCGACCGCAATAATTCCAACGCGATTCCCCTGCCCTCGATAATAGGCAGCCAGCCGATCTACAAGCGTGCTCTTCCCGGTTCCGGGCGCGCCGGTCACTCCGATCACAAATGACCGCCCGGTATCGGGAAAAATCCGCTGCAAGAGATCTTCCGCCTGCGGGTCGTGGTTCTCGATCGCCGTGATCGCTCGGGAAATGGCGCGTACGTCTCCGGCGCGTATTTGCTCGGCCCACGTTTCGATGGATGCGGACATAGTGAACGGTGGAGAAATCAAGGACGAGCCCAAGTGAACATGTAATTTCAAACCCTAGAGCGAAGCAAGGAAGTTAACACAACCCCGGCGCGGCCCGCACACGAAAACCGAATCAGCGCGCATCCAGAATCAACGCGCGTCCAAAATCTGGCGCGCGATCACCATGCGCTGAATTTCGCTCGTACCTTCTCCAATGGTGCAGAGTTTGGAGTCCCGGTAGAATTTTTCAGCGGGATAGTCCTTCACAAACCCGTATCCGCCGAAAATCTGCACGGCTTCGTTCGCCACACGCACGCCGACTTCGCTGGCATACAGCTTTGCCATGCTGGATTCTTTCGTGAAACGCGGGCCCTTCTGATCCGCGAGCCAAGCCGCGCGGTAGACCAGCCAGCGCGCGGCGTCAATCTCGGTGGCCATGTCTGCGAGCTTGAATTGAATGGCTTGAAACTCGCTGATGGCCTTTCCAAACTGCTTTCTTTGCTTCGCATACCGGGCCGCTGCTTCGTACGCGCCTTGCGCCATTCCGAGCGCCAGCGCGGCGATGGAAATTCGTCCTCCATCAAGCACCTGCAAAGTATTCACGAAGCCGAAGCCTTCCTTGCCCAGCAGGTTTGCGTCCGGGACGAAGCAATCGCTGAAAATCACTTCGGAAGTGTCGCTTGCGCGCATGCCCAGCTTATTTTCTTTCTTGCCCGCGCGAAAACCCGGATTGCCCTTCTCCACGATGAACGCGGAAATTCCCTTCGTTCCCTTCGGCTTTGTCGGTCACGGCCATGGCCACGCAAACGTCCGCGTAGTGGCCGTTGGTGATAAATGTTTTCGAGCCGTTTAGAATCCAGCCGCCGTCCTTGCGCACAGCGATGGTCCGCGTGCCGCCTGCGTCGGAGCCTGCTTGCGGCTCGGTCAGCGACCAGCAGCCGAGTTTTTTGCCCTGCGCCAGCGGCGTGACATATTTCTTGCGCTGTTCCGGCGATGCCGAATTTGTAGATGTGATTCGTGCACAGCGAATTGTGCGCCGCGACAATCAGTCCGATCGAGCCGTCGACGCGCGACAGCTCCTCGATCACCGTCACGTACTCGACGTAGCCAAGACCCGCGCCGCCGTACTCCTCCGGAAAAATCACGCCCATCAGACCCATTTCCGCGAGTTTCGGAATCAGCTCGGACGGAAATTGCGACGCTTCATCCCATTCCATTACATGCGGAGCGATTTCCGATTCGGCAAATTCGCGCACGCTGCGCCGTAGTTGCTGCTGTTCGTCGGTGAAGGAAAAATCCACGTGGCCTCAAGTAGATTGCGTCTAGAACAACGCTCATTTCTTTTATACCACAGGCGTACAGCAGGCTCTTTTGCGTAGCCTGGGAGAGGTTCCGATGGTGCACCGGGATGTGGGACTTTCTATCGCGCATATCCCACCCGGGTCAGCCGTCAGGCTCTTTACAAGAAAGTCTCAGGCATTGTCATTCCGAGCGAAGCGAGGAATCTCTCTTCGGTTTGAATTCAAATAAAGAGAGATTCCTCGGCACGCAGCGTGCCTCGGAATGACAAAGTTTTGGGGTTTTGCTCTTCAATTCCAGCCCACGGCGTGTCCCGCATTTTGCTCATCGAGCCACTTCTTCAGCGGCGCAAAGTAATCGAGCATCGCGGTCGCATCCATCTGCCGCTGGCCCGTCAGGACTTCCAGCGCGTCCGGCCACGGACGGCTCGCGCCCATCGCCAGCATCTTGGCGAGCTTCGCTCCCGCGGCTTTGTTTCCGTAGATCGAGCACCGATGCAGCGGGCCCGTGTATCCCGCTTCCTTGCACAGCGCGCGATGAAATTGAAATTGCAAAATCGTGGCCAGGAAATATCGCGCGTAGGGAACGTTGTCGGCTACGTGATATTTCGCGCCCGGGATCGAAATCGGCTTCGCTGCGAGCGACGGGTGGCGCGATGCCCTGATATTTCCGGCGAAGTTCCCACCACGATTTGTTGTAATCCGCGGGCTTGATTTCGCCGGAAAACACTTTCCAGCGCCACTGGTCGACGAGCAGGCCGAACGGCAGGAAAGCCACTTTGTCGAGCGCGCGATCGAGCAGCAGGCCGATGTCCGCCGACGGCGGCGGCACGGTATCGATCAGGCCAATCTGTTTCAGATATTCCGGCGTGACCGACAGCGCGATCGTGTCGCCAATCGCCTCATGGAATCCGTCATTCGCGCTGTTCTCGAAACAAGCGGCGAGAGATCGTTGTACGCGCGCTGATAGAAGTTGTGGCCAAGTTCGTGGTGAACGGTCGTGAAATCCTCGGCTGTGGGCTCGATGCACACTTTGATTCGCAAGTCGTCCTTGAAGTCAATGTCCCAGGCGCTCGCGTGGCAAACCACTTCGCGGTCTCGCGGCTTCGTGAACATCGACCGTTCCCAAAACGTCGCGGGCAACGGCTCGAAGCCGAGCGACGTGAAAAATCCCTCCGCCGTAGCGAACCATCCCTTGGGCGTCCACATTCTTCGCGCGCAGCGCGGCGCCGACGTCAGGTCCGGGGCCCGCGTTTGGCGGGCGCAGTAGCGGATAGATGTTGTTCCATTCCTGCGACCACATGTTGCCGAGCAAGTGCGCCGGAATCGGCGCGTCTTCGCGAACGACGTCCTTTCCGTATTTCTCCGCCAGCTTCCAGCGAACGTAGGCGTGCAGCGAAACGTACAGCGGACGAACTTGCTCCCAGAGGCGGTCGAGTTCCTTGGCGAAATCATCCGGCGGCATGTCGTAGTTCGACCGCCACATGGCGCCCACGTCGGCAAAACCCATTTCCCGCGCGCCCTGATTGGCAAGATCGACGAGGCGCACATATCGCTCGCGCATGGGCGGAGCGATGGCGTGCCAGCCCTTCCAGGCGTTCAAAAGTTCTTGCGGGTCGCGGCTGGTGGCCAGAATTTTTTCGATGTCCGGCAATTCCTTGCAATTTTCCTTCTTGTCGTCTTTCTTGTCGTCCGGGCACCAGGTTCCCTTGCCGTAGTCGCTGTCGAGCGAAACGGCGATCTTCGCGAGCTCGGCTTGCGCGGCGGGATCGTGCGGCGCGGGAATATCGACCGACAATTTCAGTAGCTTGAATTTGCGCGCTACGTCCGGAGGAAGCGAAAGTTTTTCGTACCGCTTTGCTTCGTTCGCGAGATCGGTCGTCGCCGCTTTCACGGCCTGCGTCGGCGTCCGCGGAGATCGCTTCGGTATCGTCCGTGATGAAATTCTCAGCGACCCAGGAAGCGCGGCCGCTCTTGATCCACAGGTCCAGCAGGCGAGTTTCCGCTTGCGCAATGAATCGCTCCGCATCGGCCACCGTGGGCGCTGGAGCGGCAGCTTTGGAGGCGGGTGAAAGCTTTGCCTTCGAAGCCGCCGTCTGCCCGTTCGCAACAGGAGCCAATGCGGCGATCGCCGCAATAACCAATCCAAACATCCGCACGCGCGATGCGTTCGAAACGGTCGAGGTGAAAGCCATGCGCAACGCCTTCCTACTCCAAGAGATGGACAAACACTTCATTCGAAACCGTCAATCGCTCCGGGGAAAGCCGCAAGCCGCGGCCCATCCCATTCGACCAGACCTTGCGCCACGAGCTCCTGCACGCGAGGGCCGCAGTCTCGCCCCATACTTTGACTCGATGCCCGCCAAATCGATCCCGGCAAGCTGCCGCAGCCCCAGGAACAGCTCTTCTTCGAGCGCCTGTCCACGCGTCACGGTTTCGAGCTGTTCGACGGGAAACCGTCCTTGTTGGACAGAGTCCGCGTACGAAGCAGGATCGTGCGCATTGGCCCAGCGCTGCGAGCCATTGAAGGAGTGCGCGCCCGCGCCAAATCCGAAATACGGTTCGCGGCGCCAATATTTGAGGTTGTGGCGCGATTCGAAGCCGGGCAAGGCCCCAATTCGAAATCTCATAGTGCCCGTAGCCAGCGGCGGCCAGTTGCCGGCAGCCATGCTCGTAGAAATTCGCCATCGAATCGTCCGATGGCAGCGCCTTCGCGGAGTATCGCTTCGCCGCTTTGCAAAACTTCCAGTCCCAGGCGGCTTCCCTCGTCAATTTCCATCATGTAGATCGATACATGCTCGGGCCGCAAGCGCAGCAACTGTTCGACCGACTCCTCCCAACTGCGATCGGTCTGATGCGGGAGTCCGGCAATCAAATCGAAGCTGATATTGCCGAATCCCGCGGCGCGAAGAATTTTCGTTGCGTCGAAAACATCGTCGCGCCGGTGCATCCGGCCCGCGGCGCGCAGTTCGGCGTCGTCGAAGGATTGGACGCCCATGCTGATGCGGTTGAATCCCGCTTCGCGCCACGCGGCTGCTTTTTCGGGGGAGATGGTTTCCGGATCGGCTTCGAGCGTCACTTCCTCGAAATTGCGACGGAAACGAGGCGCGAATCGCCTCGATGATTTGCGCCAGGCTCGCGGGTTCGAGAAGGCTGGGTGTTCCGCCGCCGAAATACACGGTGTCGACCACGGCTTCCGGGACGTCCACGATTCCATTTTCACGCAGCAGACGGGGGAATTCGGCGATCTCGCGGCAAACTGCGTCGACATACGGCGCATACAATTCCTTTGAAAACACACCTGTGTGAAAGTTGCAGTAGGTGCACTTCGTCTGGCAGAACGGAACCTGCACGTATACGCCGAGTCGTATCATCTGCCTTAGAATTTAGCATAGGAGTGAGCGGTGGCGCTTCCCCTGCGGGACCGTGTCAGTTGCTCGTCACGGCTCGGGATCGGGCAGGATCTTAACGTGGACTTCGCGGTTTCGGGGGCCATCGAATTCACAAAAGAAGATTGCCTGCCACCGGCCGAGGTGAAGACGGCCATTTTCAATCCACACGCTTTGCGAGCATCCCACGATCACCGCCTTGATGTGGGAGTCCGAATTTCCCTCGTAATGTTTGTAGCCCGCGTCGCGCGGGACCATGCGATCAAAGGCCGCTTCCATGTCGCGCGCAACATCAGGGTCATCTCCTTCGTTGATCGTTATGCCCGCAGTCGTATGGGGAATATAGAGTTGGCAAATGCCTGCCGAAATACCCGACGCGGCTACGCAGCGATTCACTTCGGAGGTGATATTCACCCACTCGGTCCGGCGGGACGTTTTTACGTGCAACGTCTCGATGCGCTGACCCGAGGATGCTTTACCGGCGGAACTCATGAATGCAAAATTGGAATCGGGCAAATGAGCATTACGCCAGCGCCGAAGCCGACGTGACGCCGTAGAAAGAAAACCACGGCTTCGCCGCTGTCAGGCGGCCATTGACGTTCTTGATATTTTTCACGCCCTGGTCATTCAGCCAGTCTTCCAGGGCCTTTACGCCCTGTTTGCCGTAGACGGGAATCGCATCCTTCCAGGTGGCGCGCCCGCACAGGACGCCCGAAAAATTCACTCCCGTTTCGGAGGCCAGATCAAGCGTTTCGGTAAACGTATCGTTGCTCACGCCGGCGGAGAGATAGATGAAGGGCTTCTTCGCGGCGGCCGCGGCCTTGCGGAAATGTTCCTTCGCTTCGTCGCGCGTGTAGGCGAAATCGCCTTTGCACGAGCGCGTTCCCTTCACGAAGGCCATCGTGACCGGAACTTCGACCTTCAATACGTCCACTGCGTACTGCGGCTTGCTGAATTCCTCCATGCTGCGCGTCACGACTTCCGGCTTCTTCTTCGCGAACTCCAGCCCTTTTTCGTCGACGCCCTCTTCGTATCCGACGAATTCCAGAAAGAACGGGACGTCGGCAGCCACGCATTCGGCTCCGATCCGCTCGACCCAGGCGTGCTTCACATCGTTGATTTCCGCTGAATCGAACGGCGTGTAGTAGAGAAGAATCTTGATGCAATCGGCGCCGTCGGCCACCAGACGCCGCACCGAATAGTGGTCGAGCAAGTCGGGGAGGCGGCCGGGCTGCGTGTTGTCATAGCCGCTGTTTTCGTAGGCCAGCAGCAGGCCGGCATTCTTGGCGCGCTGCTTTGGCCGCCGACAGGCCGTATTCCGGATCGAGCAGAATGGCGCTCGCGTGCGGCGTCAGAACGCGCGACGACGGCTTCCTTGAATTCCGCCATCATTTCGTTCGTGACGGCTTTCTTATCGATGCCCTTGTCCTTGGCGATCGCGCTCTTCAGCGATCCGCGCTGATCCATCGCCGCCGCGGCGATCACGCCGCGCGAATCCGAAACGGCTTCGAGTCCCTTGCGTTTTCCAGGAGTAAGTTTCATCCGACATTCCTCCGCTCATGAGCTTGAAAAATGGCCACCGATTAGGAATCTTACCACGCCAGCATACTCCCGGACTCTTCGTCCGAAGGCCATTCTAATGGCGTTGAAGCGAAAAATACATGGGTGATGAAGTACTTACTTCGCGGAGGGTTGCAGAAAGAGAAAGCAATGCTCACCCGTTCCTGTCTTGATATGACGGTCGAGATGATCGAGAAGCTCCGGTCCCTCCGCGGCAAGAAACGTGAGCAATCCGAACGACCGCTCCTGCAGCGCGTTATTGGGAAGGAGCCACCCGGCTATCTCGTTCTCATGCGTATTCAGCACGCCCGTGCGGAAACCTTCGGCGCGGCCGGCCTTTGCGCGCAGGCCATTAAATTGATAGAGGATCTTCTCGGACGCCGTGTCGAGCGCACCCACCAGTGTCTGATCCAGCTTCGCGAGCGGTTCGCGCAGGCCATCGACCAGGGCTTTGATCGCTTGCTCGCCGTCATCAAACCGCGCAGTGAGCGCTTGCGGCAGCGCCTCGGCCTCGATGCGCGCGCGAAGTTTGTGGCGTCCCTGAAGAATATCCCGCACATCCAGATTATATTTCTTTAGCAAATTCGAAACGTGCGAAGGCACAAGCGTAAAACTGGCGCGCGGCAAAATCACGGGCGCCCTGCCGAGAAGATTCTTGTAGATCAACGACGTTTGCGCGTGGTAGGTCACTTCGGCAGCACCGGCGATGTAGGCAACGGTCGGCAGCAGCGTGTCCTGAATCACGGGACGAAGCAGCGCACTGGGACTGAAGTCTTCGGGGCGCTCTTCTATGGCTTTCAGCGTTTCGTCGATCGATTCCACTTTGTTGCCGGCCACAAGTCCGCCATTCGCCGCGCGAAGGGCCAGCCGTTGCCCGTCGACAATGCGGAAGACGAGCGTGCTTTGTTCGGTGACTTTCACTTGCGCGTGGAAGCCAGCTTTTTCGAGGGCTTCGGATCGTGCGACAAGCTCAGTGGCGAGGGTTCTGTGTTCTTTCACCGCGCGCAGCATCGTCGGCACGGACAATCGGCGCAACTCCGGCGACATCGGATCGAGAAAAATGAGGCCGCGCCCGGCGAAAATGCGCGCCATCAGTTTCCCGAAAGAAGAGCCGAACGTTTCTTCGGGCGCATAACTTTCAGTGATCCACCGGCCGGACTTCCTCGGCCCACGATCCCTCCAGGAGAGCGCCCACTTGCGCCGAAAGCCCCCGAACGGCCTCGCCCAATCGGATATCGCCGACGCGCCGGTCGGCAGGGCCAGAGGTTGGGAGATCGAAACGCTCGATGCCGCCGCGCTTCGGGAAGAAACAATGATTCACTTCCGCGAGGTCATGGTCCTCCGTCGCAAGCCAAAAAACCGGGACGGCGTTTACGCCCCGCTCGGACAATTCGCGCGCCACGTGAACGGCCGTCAGCGCCTTGTAAATGCTGTACGCGGGTCCGCCAAACAATCCAACCTGCTGCCCCGTCACAACGGCGACCGCGCCATCTCGCAGCCGGTCCAGATTGCGCGTCGTGGCATCGTCTCCGCCAAACGCTTGATTCTGGTTCCTCAACACTTCGACAACCGTGCGGCGAACGGAGTCCTCGAGCCGAATTTCACGCGCGGATTCGTCGATTCCATTTGCGTTGGGAGGATGACTATAGAAATCAGAGACGCGGGCAAAATCGGAGAGAAATGTGGAATAGAGGCGCGTGGTTCCAGGCAACTCGGCCGGCGAGATCCAGCTACACTCCATCAGGCGTTCCATCCTTGTGTCCGCACAGCAAACCAACTTGGCACGATCGCAAAGCCTATTGGATGATGTGGAATTCGTTCGGATTCAAACCGTAACGGTCGAGGGCGCGAGCGCCGACATCAGGTTTTCGACTTCCTTCTTCTGCGCTTCGCCGAGCGGCAAGAGCGGCCCGCGTACCGGCCCGCCGTAATATCCTCGCCGATCCATGGCATATTTCACGCCGGCAATTCCCATCGCGCCGACGATTCGGTTCGTCGCCGGGATGAGGCGGCGCTGCAGTTCGAGGGATTTTTGCGCGTCGCGCGCGATAATCGCATCGTAAAGCGCAACGCAAAGTTCCGGGAGAAAATCCGCCAGGGCCAGAATTCCGCCTTTCGCTCCGACCGTCATCGACGGATAAACAGTCGTGGAGGCTCCGGTAAGCAGCTCGAATGTCTCGGGCACGGCAGCGAGAATCGCCCCGACGCGGTCCACATTCCCGGAACTGTCCTTCATTCCCGCCACGTTGGGATGCTCCGAGAGGCGAGCCGCAACATCCACCTCGATGGCAACGCCTGTGTATTGAGGCACGGAATACAACAGAATGGGGATCCGCGAAGCGTCCGCCACACGCCGATAATGTTCCACGAGGACATGCGAATTCATCGCCGGCTTGAAATAACACGGAGGGCAAACGAGCGCGTAATCGTAGCCGAGCTTTGCCGCCACTTCCGTGCGAGAAATCGTTTCCGCTGTTGACTCGGCACCTGTTCCCGCGATTAAGATCCGTCCCGGCGCTGCCGCTTCGCGCACCGCGGCGAGGACTCGCTCAAATTCCGCCCGGTCGAGTAGAACCGATTCCCCCGTGGAGCCGAAGGCCAAATAACCCGACAGTCCCGTCCGGTTGTACGCTCCGACATTCTCGCGCATTCGGCCCAGAGCCACAGCCCCGTGAGCTTCAAATGGGGTGGTGAGTGCCGGAATGATTCCCTTGAGTTGTGGTTTGAGTCCATAGTTCCGCGCTCTGAGCACAATGCGTGCATTCTCACTTTCAGTCCGTCGATATATCGACGATCGCACCAAAGATGCTGTGCTAAACTTCGCTGTCGACTCTCGCAAGGCAATTCCGGAAGTCAGCCCGCGGCGTCAGTCACCCGCCGAAGGCAGTTGCGGCGCAGCCGCTTTCTTGGAATGAAGCGACTGCAGCGGCGAAACTTCCAATGTTTGCTCGACGAGCGCGCGAATCCCGCGGGCAGCCGCATTAGCGGCGGACAGCGTGGTGATGCAAGGAATATTGTAGCGAATCGCCGCGCGCCGGATGGATTTCTCATCGTAAAACGATTCGCGGCCGAGCGGCGTGTTGATGATCATGTCCACTTTGCCGGTCTTCACCAGGTCCACGATATTCGGCCGGCCTTCATTCACCTTGTAAACCGGTTCCGCCGGAACTCCTGCCGCTTCGAGCGCCGCCGCGGTGCCGCGCGTCGCGATCAGGCGGAATCCGAGGGCATGCAATTCCTTCGCAAGGGGCCCGCAGTGGCGCTTGTCGTGGTCGCTCACGCTCAGAAAGATGGAGCCTTTGCGCGGCAGGCGCTGCCCTGCCGCGAGTTGCGCCTTGGCAAACGCCTGGCCGATAACTTTTGGCCACGCCCATGACTTCGCCGGTCGAGCGCATCTCGGGCCCGAGAATCGTGTCCACGCCGCGAAATTTATTGAACGGAAAAACGGGAGATTTCACGGAGTAATAATCGCGCACCACAATCTCCGCCACGCCGTCCGTCACCGTCACGGGAAGATTCATGTCGCGAAGTTTGCGGCCCGCCATCAGCCTTGCCGCAACTTTCGCCAGCGGCACGCCCGTCGCCTTGCTGACGAACGGAACGGTGCGCGACGCGCGCGGATTCACTTCCAGCACGTACACCGTGTCGCGCTGAATCGCGTATTGCACGTTCATCAGGCCAACCACCTGCAATGCCTTGGCCAGGCGCTTCGTGTAGTCGCGTATTCGCGCGAGCACCGAAGGCGACAGGCTGACCGGAGGCAGCACGCACGAAGAATCTCCCGAGTGCACGCCCGCCTCTTCGATATGCTCCATCACGCCGCCGATGATCACGTCCTCGCCGTCGGCCAGCGCGTCCACATCCACTTCCGTCGCTTCTTCGAGGAACTGATCGATCAGCACGGGCCGCGCAGGGCCCATGAGCGCCGCCTGGGCCACATATTCCTGCACCGTATTCAAATCGTAGGCGATCACCATCGCGCGTCCGCCCAGCACGTAGCTCGGGCGCACGAGCACGGGAAATCCGATTTCGCTTGCGACGCGCGCCGCTTCTTCCGGGACGAGCGCCGTGCCGTTTTTGGGCTGCGGAATTTTCAATTCATCGAGCAGCCGCCCGAATCGACGGCGATCTTCGGCAAGGTCGATCGATTCCGGCGCGGTGCCGATGATGGGCACGCCATTGCGCTTCAATTCCAGCGCCAGGTTAAGCGGAGTCTGTCCGCCGAACTGCACGATCACTCCCTGCGGCTTTTCGCGATCGACGACGGAGAGAACATCTTCGAGAGTAAGCGGCTCGAAGTAGAGGCGGTCCGAAGTGTCGTAGTCGGTCGAGACCGTCTCCGGATTGCAATTGATCATGATGGTTTCGTAGCCGTCCTCGCGCAGCGCGAAGGAAGCGTGGCAGCAGCAATAATCGAATTCAATTCCCTGCCCGATGCGGTTCGGCCCGCTGCCGAGGATGGCGATCTTCGGACGATCGGTCGGCTCGGACTCGTCCTCGTCTTCGTACGTCGAATACATGTACGGCGTGAAGGACTCGAATTCCGCCGCGCACGTATCGACGCGTTTGAAAACCGGAGAGATGTGCGCCTTGGCGCGGCGATGCCGCACGGCCGCGGGAGTGGTCTTCCACATCTGCGCGAGTTGCTCGTCGCTGGTGCCGATGCGTTTGCCTTCGCGCAGCAAATCTTCGGGCACCGTTTCCACCGTGACGGAAGCAAGTCTGCTTGTTGACCGCGATAATTTCCTGCAGTTGCTCGATAAACCACGGATCGATCTTCGTCAGCTCGACCGCTTCTTTCGCGGATATTCCCCGCTCGAGGGCGACGAACAGCCAGTGAATGCGGTCCGGACGCGGCGTCGCGATTTTTTCGCGCAGCAGCGACACCGGCGTATCGGCCGGCGCGCGCCACGGCGAGCTCGGCTCAAGAGATCGGATGCCTTTTTGCAGCGCTTCCTTGAACGTGCGGCCAATGGCCATGACTTCGCCGACGGACTTCATCTGCGTGCCGAGCGTTGAATCCGCCCCCGCGAATTTCTCGAACTGCCATTTGGGAATTTTTACGACTACATAGTCGATCGTGGGCTCGAAGCACGACGGCGTTTTCTTCGTAATATCGTTAGGAATTTCGTCGAGCGACATCCCCACCGCGAGCAGCGCCGCGATTTTCGCGATCGGAAAACCGGTCGCCTTCGATGCCAGCGCCGAGCTGCGTGACACGCGCGGATTCATTTCGATCACGATCATGCGCCCCGTCGCGGGATCGATGGCGAACTGGATGTTCGATCCGCCGGTTTCGACGCCGACTTCGCGAATGATCGCCGCCGCCGCGTCCCTCATCCGCTGGTATTCCTTGTCGGTCAGCGTCTGCGCGGGCGCCACGGTGATGGAATCGCCCGTATGCACGCCCATGGGATCAAAATTTTCGATCGAGCAGATGACCACGAAGTTGTCGCGATAATCGCGCATCACTTCGAGTTCGTATTCTTTCCATCCCAGCACCGATTCCTCGACGAGCGCCTCGTGAACCGGGCTCGAATCGAGCGCGTGGGCGATAGCTTCCGAAAATTCCTCGCGGTTGTAGGCGATCGATCCGCCCGTCCCGCCCAGGGTGAACGAAGGCCGGATCACAACGGGATAGCCGAGCTGGTCGGCGAGCTTGAGTCCGTCCTGCACATTGTTCACGAGAGCCGATGCCGGAACGTCGAGCCCCACCTTGCGAATCGCGTCCTTGAACCAAAGCCGGTCCTCGGCAACCTTGATCGCGCGCAGCGACGCCCCAATTAATTCGACTCCGTATTTTTCGAGGATGCCGCCCTCCGCAAGCTCCACGGCGAGATTCAAACCGGTCTGCCCGCCAACGGTCGGCAAGAGCGCCTGCGGCCTTTCCACGGCGATAATTTTTTCGAGATATTCCTTGGTCAGGGGCTCGATGTAGGTGCGGTCGGCGATTTCCGGGTCGGTCATGATCGTCGCCGGATTCGAGTTCACCAGGACGACTTCATATCCTTCGCTCCGCAGCGCCTTGCACGCTTGCGTGCCCGAGTAGTCGAACTCGCACGCTTGCCCGATCACAATCGGGCCGGAGCCGATGATCATAATTTTCTTGATGTCCGTGCGCTTCGGCATGTGGGTTAGGCCTTCGCCTGTCCGCGCCGCAATGCGCCGGATAGTTTCCAGTTTTTCATGGTGTCCGTGAATTGCCGGAACAAGTAGTGCGAATCGTGCGGCCCGGGCGACGCCTCGGGGTGGTACTGCACGGAAAACAGCGGCAGCGTGCGGTGCCGCAATCCCTCGTTGGTGTGGTCGTTCAAATTTACGTGCGTGACTTCGACGTCGCTCGACGGCAGCGAATCCGGATCGACGCAGAATCCATGATTCTGCGCCGTGATCTCGACCTGCTCGGTCAGCAGATTCTTCACCGGATGATTCGACCCGTGGTGGCCGAAGCGCAGCTTGAATGTCTTGCCGCCGAGCGCCAGCCCGCAGAGTTGGTGCCCCAGGCAAATTCCAAAGACCGGCACGCGGCCGAGCAAATTGCGAATCGTCTCAATCGCATAGGTGGCAGGCTCCGGATCGCCCGGGCCGTTCGAGAGGAAGACGCCGTCGGGTTTCAGCGCCAGTGCATCTTCCGCCGATGTTTTCGCCGGGACCACCATCACTTCGCAATTGTGATCGACGAGCAGGCGTAGAATATTTTGCTTGATGCCGTAATCGTAGGCCACGACGCGAAACTTCCGCGTTTCCCCGGCGGACTGCGCCTCGCCCATCGCTTCGTGCCAGGGAGAAGCCGTCAGTTCAATGGAGCCCTTGTCCCAGCCGTATTGCCGGTCGCAGGTGACGCGGCTCGCCAGTTCGAGTCCCGCCATCGAGGGCAAGGCCCGCGCTTCGGCGAGCAAAAGTTCGGCGGGCGTCGCCGTCGGTCGACACCACTCCGCGCAGCGCGCCCATCTTGCGAATGTGCAGGACGAGCGCGCGTGTATCCACATCCCAAAGAACTGGAATATTGTGCCGCACCAGATAGTTCTGCGTGGATTCGCTCGAACGCCAGTTGGACGCGATCGCGGAAAATTCCCTCACGATGAGCGACTCGATGTGCGGGAGCGGAGACTCCTCGTCATCGACATTCGTTCCGACGTTCCCGATGTGGGGATAGGTCAGGCAGACAATCTGGCCCGCGTAACTCGGATCGGTGAAGACTTCCTGATATCCGGTGAGGCTCGTGTTGAAAACGACTTCGCCGCCGCGCCGGGTGATCGCTCCCGCGGCGCGGCCCTGAAAAATTCGCCCGTCTTCGAGCGCAAGAATTCCCTTCCGTGCTTCTGCTTCCGACAGTGGACCCTCTCTCTGGCGGGCTTCACACTTCACTGAAAGCGTTCAGTGTAAAAGTAGAGCCCGCACCCGTCCCGGGCGTTATTTCACGGATTCGGCAAAAACCGGGATCGAACCGAAGTGATCCACCGGCCAATACGCGAACACGGCCTTGCCGTAGATAAACTTTCGCGGCACCGGCCCGAAAATCCGCGAGTCGTTCGAGCTTGTGCGGTGATCCCCCATTACAAAATACTCGCCCTTCGGAATTTGCGTGGGCGGGTACGTCCCGTAATCGTCGGACTCCGGCGGAATATAAGGCTCCGGCAGGAGTTTGCTATTCAGATAGACTTGCCCATCGCGAATTTCGACCGTATCCTCCGGCAAACCGACGACGCGCTTGATGAACGACTTCGAGCGGTCCAGAGGATACCAGAAAACCACGACATCGCCCCGCTCAATCGGCTCAAACCGGTAAACGAACTTGTTGATGAAAATTCGCTCCTGATCGGAGATCAGGGGAGTCATGCTGGTGCCTTCGACTTTCACCGGTTGGTAGAAGAAAATGATGATAACAATGGCGAGGCTGAACGCAATGACGAGATCGCGGCTCCAACTTCGAAGCTCGCGCCGCAGCGGTTGCGCCGCTCCGGGCGCGACATTCGTGCTGATTTCAGCGTTCGGCTCCATGTCCTTACGTGTGAACAACTAAATTTATACCACGCTCCTGCGCCGCGCGCCACTATTACAGAAACGAAGCTTGGGTTATTTTCTGATTTGCGTTTATCGTGGGTGGACCGCTGGTGGGGCGGCCCCGGAACAGAAAAATGTGAAGGATGTCCTGAGACCGAAGTGTAAGGGATCCCCTGAGACTTGACACTGAAGCACGCGTCACAAACCCCTCGGCTGCTCTCATCCCAGCAGTAAACGATGGATAGCTCAATCGAAGGGAGATTCCAATTTGTATGCCACCAGGCGCAGCCTCCGGTAGTCGGCCCACCATTGTCCGTCGCGAAATAATTTGGGACGGAGCATCTCTTCCACTCTGCCAAGGAATTCCTCACGCCTTGCCTCACCGGCTTTTGCCAGATAATCCGCGCCAAACATGATGATCCAGTTCCTCATTCCCGCGGCGCCATCCGCGAGGCCAGTCGGCCGGTCGAACAGCGTGATGAGCCGCACTTCGAAGCCATTTCTTTCCGCGAGCGTCGAGTATTCGCTCACGCTCGGGTAATACCACGGTTGCACTTCCCCAGGCTTCGCAGCGCCAAGTTCCACCAGCGCACGGTCAAATGCATCTTGCATCGCGCGAATATTTTTGTTGCCGCCGAATTCCGCGACAAATCTTCCGCCTGTACGAAGCGCTTTCCAGACGCCTTGGAGCACGAGTTCGGGTTCATGAATCCAGTGCAGCGTCGCATTCGAGAAGACCGCGTCGAATTCGCCCCGAAACGGGAGATTCCTGGCATCTGAAATTTCAAATTTCAAATTTGGATATGCCAATCGCGCCGCGGCCACCATCTCGGCTGAGCGGTCCACACCTGTAACCAGCGCTCCAGACTCGGCAATCTGCGCAGTCAAATGGCCAGTACCGCATCCGAGGTCCAGAATGCGCTCGCCAGCCTGCGGGTCAAGCAGCGAAACCACATCGGACCCATATTTCCAAACGAAGTCGTGTTTTGCGTCATATAGCTTCGCATCCCACGCCGCGCCCGCCAGCCGCACTTTCTCGTTCACGTTTTCTCCTCTAGCGCTTCACATCTCGTCCGCGAGAACCCTCGACTCCTAACTCTCGACTGTCGACTCATCACCAGTCACTGGAAGCCATCGCATAAATCGTCTTTGTGGGTCGCGGCTTCAGCCGCGACGTTAAGGGACCTGAAAAATAAGGGCTTTAGCCCCTGACGCCCTGCCGAGTTTGGATGGCTTGCGATTTATGAAATGCCTTCTAGTCACAGCTTTCCGCGCGAAACGCTCCGAACGCGTATTGCACCGCCGCGAGCGCCGCGCACACAGCCGTCTCCGTGCGCAGAATGTTTGTCCCGAGCGCAGCCTCCACAAATCCGCACGCGCCCGCTGACGCAAATTCCGCATCGGTCCATCCGCCTTCGGGGCCGATCGCGATGGCCACGCAAGGGACATCGCTCTCTCGACGCAAAATCGCAACGGGCTCGATTAATTCGCGCAGTGGCCTCGCGCCGGCTCGCTCGGAGAGCAACAACTTTACCGGAGCAGCCGATGCCCGAAATGCGTCGCGCGGTTTCGCGGCGTCCCGCAGGCCCGGGATGCGCAAGCGCCGCGCCTGCTGCGCGGATTCGGCGAGGATTCGCTTCCATCGTTCGGCGCGTTTTCCTGCCGCGGCGATCAAGCCCTTTTCGCTTCGGTCCGCCGCGAGCGGCGCGATTTCCTCCGCGCCGAGTTCCGTTGCCTTTTCGAGCGCCCACTCGAACCGGTCAAACTTCACGATGGCCAGAAGCAGCTCGATCCGAACGGGCGCAACCGGCGCTGGCAGCGGCTCGACAAGCGAGAACTGGACTTCGTCCCGCCCCACGCTCTCTGTCCGCGCAAGCCACACGCACTGCCCGTCGCTGAGTTCGTATAATTGCCCGATCTCCGCGCGCAGCACGCGCCCCAGGTGGTGCGCCGCCTCGCCGCGAAGAATTGCCGATCCCGCCTCAAACTCGTCTACAAAAAATCGCCGCCGCATGTGCTCCTATGTTATATCAATCCGATGGCATCGCGCGCCCAGCCAGCCAGCGCCTCGCTGTTCACGGCCCTTTCCACATTTCTCCTGGCAATTCTTGCGTTTTTTTGCCAGGTGCCACTCGCCGCCCAAGCGCCGCCTCGGCCCTTCCCGTTCCGCCGCGCCGTGATTATCGACACCGACGCCGGCGCCGACGACCTGATGGCCATCGCTTTCCTGTTGTCCCGCCCTGACATTCATGTGGAGGCCATCACCATCGAGAATGGTATGGCGCATGTACCAGCGGGAGGAAGAAATGTGCTGCGCCTGCTCGCGCTCGCAGGCCGGAACGACATTCCCGTCTTCCTTGGCAGGGAAAGCCCGCTTTCCGGCAGCCAGGAATTTCCCGCGGAGTGGCGCCGCGCTTCCGACGAACTCCCCGGAATCGCTCTTCCGGAGCCCAAGCGTTCCCCCGATTCGCGCGGCGCGGTGGACTACTTGCTCAAGCGTCTACTGGATGCAGCTCACCCGGTGCAAGTGCTCGCGCTCGGCCCCCTCACAAACCTCGCCGAAGTGTTTTCTCGCACGCCGCGCGCGGCCCGCACTGGCCGGCAACTCGTTATCCTGGGCGGCGCCGTCCGCGTTTCCGGAAATTTGGAGGACAGCGGATTGTTCGAGACGAACAATGTTTCGGCCGAATGGAACATGTTTATCGATCCAGGCGCGGCAAAAATCGTGTTCACATCCGGCGCGCCGATTCGTCTCGTCCCCCTCGACGCGACGCAACGCGTTCCAATCGACATGGCGCTGTTCGAGCAATTCAAGTCGCGCGCCAATACACCGCTGGCAAACTTTGTTGCGCAAGTGCTCGCCACGAACCGCGAACAGATTCGCCAGGGATACTACTTTGCGCGGGATCCGCTCGCGGCCGCGGCCCTGGCGAATCCCGCGGTCGTTACGTTCCGTCCGCTCGCGATCGAAATGAGCGGCAAGCCGGAAGAGCTGGGCCGGACCGTGGAAATCAAGAATCGCCGCGCCAATGCCCTGGTCGCGATCGATGCCGATGCCTTGAGGTTTCGCGATGTTTTTATGACCGCGTTAGGAGTGCGGTGAAAAGTAGCGCTGATTCAGTAGCACAGGCTTCAGCCTGTGGGGTTTGACTTTTCTGAGGACAAGGAAGGAAAAAGCCACAGGCTGAAGCCTGTGCTACCCAAAAATGTCTTTTACTTTTTCGAACAGCGAAGAATCGCGATGCGCGGGGCGATTTTCGACAGGCAATGTGGCTCCAAGCTGTTCGAACAACCGGCGCTGCTCGCGCGTCAGTTTCGTGGGAACCTCGACGTGAATGTTCACGTACAGGTCGCCCTTGCCGCCGCCGTGCGGATCGGGCATGCCTTTTCCTTTTAAGCGAATGATCTCCCCGGTCTGCGTTCCTTCGGGGATTTTAACCGTCTCTTCCCCGTTCAGTCCCGGCACAACAATTTCCGTCCCAAGCGCCGCTTGAACGATGGAGACCGGCACCGTGCAGTACAAGTCCGCGTCTCTGCGCTCGAAGTACGGGTGGGGCTTCACGTCCAGCACGACGTACAGATCGCCTGCCGGGCCGCTGTTGCCGCCGGGCTCGCCTTCGCCCGGAATGCGCAGGCGCGTATTCGAATCGACCCCCGGCGGAATTCTCAGATCGATTGTGCGGCTGCGCTCGATGCGGCCTTTGCCACGGCAATCGGGGCACATTTCACGCACGATCTGTCCCGCGCCGCGGCAATCCGGACACGTGCGCGAAATGGTGAAGAAGCCCTGCTGGTAATGCACCTGTCCCCGGCCACCGCACGTGACGCACGCCACGACACCCGTGCCTGCCTTCGCGCCCGTGCCGTTGCAGACTTCGCAAAATTCCAGGCGGGGGATGCGGATTTTCGTGTTCACTCCGGCTGCGGCTTCCTCGAAACTCAATTT
Organism: uncultured Acidobacteriota bacterium; assembly: GCA_963833595.1. GTDB lineage: Bacteria > Acidobacteriota > Terriglobia > Acidiferrales > UBA7541 > Palsa-360. The sequence continues at coordinate 571,908 of CAWHYM010000023.1, forward strand.
CATGTCGTAACGAAGATCCGCGCCGCGTTGCGCCCGGTTCCGGCCCCGCCTCCCGCCGAAAATATCCTCGAACCCGAAGAAATCTCCGAAAATATCCTGAAATTCATCAAAGATGGTTTGATTGACGCCGCCATCGAACCCGCCGCGGGAGAGACCTGCATAGCCAAAGCGGTCGTACGTGACTCGCTTTTGCGGATCCGAGAGAATTGAATACGCTTCCGTCGCTTCGCGGAATTTTTCCTCCGCTTCCTGCTTGGCCTGCGGATTGCGGTCGGGATGCCACTTCAACGCCGCTTTGCGATAAGCGGACTTTACTTCGTCCGCGCTGGCGCTGCGCCCTACTCCGAGAATTTCATAGCAGTCGCGTTTTTCGCTCATCGGCTGGGCCGCCTGGTTGGCCTAATTTTCATTTGTGGTGGAGTTCTCGCCTTCTCCGGAATGAACCGCAACGCGCACAATCGCGGGCCGCAGAACGCGCCCGTGAAACATGTACCCGTCCTGAAATACGGCGACGATAAAACCGTCCGGATGCTCGTCGGATTCCAGCCGCTCAATTGCCTGATGCATGTGCGGGTCGAATATTTTCCCCGCCGCCTCGATGCGCTGGACGCCGTGCTTCGCAATGGAATCCCAGAGCTGCTTGCGGATCAGCGTGATGCCCTTGCGATATTCCTCATACGCCGGATCGTCGTGCGCCTGGAGCGCGCGATCGAACGCATCCAGCACTGGAATCAGATCGAGGATCAGCCGCTCGACGCCGCGGCGGCCTTCTTCGTGACGATCGCGCTCAGTCCTCTTCCGGAAATTCTCGAAATCGGCCTGGCGGCGGATCATCGTTTGCAATAGCTCATCCTTCTCCGCCTTGAGCTTCTGGAGTTCCGAGACCGGGGAAGTTTCGGCGCCCACCGGAGGATCGGCGGCTGAGGAATCGCTGGAGGACTGCGACGAATCCGCCTCTCGCTCGGCGCGAACGCCATCGATGGGAATCACTTTTTCATCTTCGCGTTTCGCTTCCGCCACGTTTGCTAGCTCCGATCCAATGTCTCGCTGAAGGCGCGTGCGACAAACGCCACGGCCGTAATCGCGCGCTCATAGTGCATGCGCATGGGGCCAAGAACCCCTACTGTTCCCTGCGATTGATCCTGGAACGAATACGGCGCGCTGATCAAAGCCAAATGTTCGCCCGCGCGGTCAATTCCCTTGACGCCAATCTGCACGTGCACCGGGTCCGGCGTATCGATGCAATTCGCCAGCAGGGCGATGATCCTGTGTTTTTCCTCGATCGCCGCGAGCACGTCCCGCAATTGCGATTGATCGTTGAATTCCGGCGCCGCCGCCATTTGCGCCGCGCCTTCAATGTAAACTCGCTGCGCCGAGCCCTGCCCGAGCATCCCCGGGTCGCACAGAACCAGCGCATTGCGCGCGAGCAAAGCGTATTGCTCCTCTTCCTTGGCCAGCCGCGTGAGAAGGTCCGCGCGAATTGCTTCGAGCAAAAATCCCGTGTAATGGTGGTTCAAATATTCCGCGGTGTGATCGAGGTCCTGCTGGTTGAACACCTGCTCGGGACGAATCACTTTGTCCCGCGTATTGCCGCCCGTCGAGACCAAGACGACGACAATGCGGCCATCCGGCAGCAGAACGAAACGAATGTGCTCCAGCACGGTCTTTGAGATGGGAGGCGAAACGACAATGCCAAGCCCTTTCGAGATCTCCGCGAGCACATGCCCGGCGCGCTCCGCAATTTCCTCACCCGACGAAGCGCCCGCGAACTCGCCGCGGATCCTCTCCTCGTCTTCCGGGCTTAGAGTGGCTCTCGCGACAATCTGCTGCGCAAAAAAACGGTAGGCCGTCGCCGTCGGAACCCGGCCTGCCGACGTATGTGGCTGATACAAAAAGCCTTGCTCTTCCAGGTCCGACATCACATTGCGAATCGTCGCCGAACTCAGCGATTCCACATGCCGCCGCGAAATCGAACGCGAAGAAACGGGTTCCCCGGTTTCAATGTACACGCGGACGATGGCGGATAAAATCTGCCGATTGCGTTCGTTATTTGGCGCTGGGTCGGACATTGGCTGCACGGCTCACTCAGGACTTCCCCTGCTGCAATGATTTTATGCGCTGCAGCCGCCTTCGTCAAATTGGACACGGACCGCGTGTGCCAGGCCGGAGAACTCCACTGGCTCAGAACTTTGGCGGCGTCCCAATCTGGAAATTCTATCGATGGATCTGCTCTTCAGGAGGTCGGGGCTTCAGCCCCGACGTTCGAGTTCGTGTCTTCAGGTGCTTCAGCCACTGAAGCTTCAGGGCCTAAAGGCCGTTTTCACGCGTCCCTGGTTGTCCGACCTGAAGGTCGGACCTCCTACACAACAACTTCCTACATAGCAACTTCCAGTTTGATATTGCGAGAATTCTCAAAATTAGGACGCCGCCTGAACATCTACTACGCCGTATCGATTTGCGCGCGTTGCAAGCGGTCGGAATAATCGACGTAGAGCGTTTTCCATTCCGAATAAAACTCGATAGCGGCGGTTCCTGCTTCCCGGTGGCCGTTGCCGGTTCCTTTTGTTCCTCCAAACGGAAGCTGAATTTCCGCTCCGATGGTCGGCGCATTCACGTAGACAATTCCGGTCTCGAGATCGCGCATCGCGCGGTACGCCTGATTCACATTGCGCGTGTAAATGGACGCGGAGAGGCCATATTTGACGTTGTTGGCGATCTCAATCGCTTCCTCCATCGAGGAAAACGGAATCATGGCCACGACTGGACCGAAGATTTCCTCTTGCGCGATGGTCATCTTCGGATCCGCATCCGCAAAAATCGTAGGCTCGTGAAACCACCCGCGCGCCAAATCGCCTGATTCCGCGCGGTGCCCGCCGAGCACCAATCGCGCGCCCTCGCTTTTCCCGATCTCAACGTACTTCATCACCGTGAGCAGTTGCGTCTCGTTCACCAGGGGACCGACGTCCGTATCCGGATCGAGTCCGTCGCCAAGCTTGAGCGCCCTGGTCCGCGCCGCAAAAAGATTCAGAAATTCCCGGTAGACTTTCGTGTGCACCGCAACGCGGCTGGCAGCCGTGCAGCGCTGTCCGCTCGTTCCAAAGCCGCCCCACACCGCGCCTTCCACCGCCAGTTCCAGGTTGGCGTCGTCCATGACGATCATAATGTTCTTGCCGCCCATTTCGAGGTGGCACGGCTTGAACAGAGGCGCGCACGCCTGGCTCACAATGCGTCCCGTGTCCGTCGATCCCGTGAAGCTCACCGCCGCGACGCTTGGATGCGTCACGAGTGGCGCTCCCGCGTCCGGCCCCATGCCGGCGACGATATTCAGGACTCCCGCCGGCAAGCCCGCTTCAATCAGGATTTGAACCAGATTGTAAGTGGAAAGCGGCGTATCCTCAGCCGGCTTGATGACCACGGTGTTTCCGCAAATTAGCGCGGGCATGATTTTCCACGAAGGAATCGCCATCGGAAAATTCCACGGCGTAATCATTCCCACCACGCCCAGCGGATCGCGCACCGACATCGCAAATTTATTGGGAAGCTCCGACGGAACCGTCTGGCCGAAGAGTCTGCGCCCTTCCCCCGCCATGTAATACGTCATGTCGATGGCTTCTTGAACGTCCCCCCGCGTCTCCGACAGCGGCTTCCCCATTTCGCGCGTCATATCGCGGGCCAAATCTTCCTTGCGCTTCACGAGAGTTTCCGCGGCGCGATACAGAATTTCCGCCCGCCGCGGCGCGGGAAACAGGCGCCAGTGCTTGAACGCGGCCTTCGCGGCGTCCACAGCATCATTCACGTCTTCGTGCGTCGAAGAGGGAAAAATCCCCACAAGCTCGCTTGTATTGGCCGGATTACGGTTCTCAAACGTGCTCCCGCGGCGCGCCCCCACCCACTCCCCATTAATGAAGTTTTTATGGCTCCTCGAAACAGCGCTGGTCGTCATGTTGCCTCCTGCGGTTGATTGAGGCTTTTTAATAAATCCAAGGTTGGCAGATCGTGCAAACAGCATCGCGGCGGAGAATTTCCCGCGTGGCAATTCAATGTAGCAGAGGGCCAGGAGGGCGTCAAACAAACCGAATTGATGGATTGTGGGTTGTCCTTGCAATGCCATGATAACAGCTTTTCCGAGTGAATAAGTGTCAGTGATAACTGCAGCCTGGATTTTTCCGGCTTGCAGCGCTGGATTCCCCGAGGCCTGTTTGGGCTCTTGCGCCGCACTACTTCCGAGTGCGCCGTAATCCGTCCGCAATTGGCAACCATAAATGGAGCTTCCGAGTTCCCACGGCGGGACTCCTGGGCAGTTATCCTTGAGAACGGCCTTCAGACTTAGCACTCTGAAACTTCTACGGCAGGCTGTAGATTCGGACCTGTGGACCTCAATGGCTTTCTTTGCGGCCGGTCGAATATAGTCGGCGACGAAATCGGAAGTGTAGAGCGCTTTGCCACTAGCGTCAGCGCTGTTCAGGGATTCCACTGGTCGGGAATATGCTTTGGAGGTGGAGAAAGCGTTCGTCGTCGGCGAGCCGATTGGGGGCATTGTGCCCACTGACATGCTTTCTTGTACGCGGCATTGTCGAGAAGAAGTGGCGCTCGTCGGTTTCACGGCCCCTGGCACCCCTGAGTTTCCCAGCTTGGTGAGTTGTTTAAATCTGGTCTTCTGGGCCTTGGGTTAGGCCTGGAGAGGAATAGGAGATCGCTTAACCAGTCCCGTTGTCTGTCTATTCGCAACGCTTCGAAGAGGACTTGTCTGAGCCGCCGCCATGTTCACGCGTACTCCCGCCGAACTCCACGTCTTGATTTCCAATGTGGACCAAGCTATTTATAACCATGATCGATGGTATGAGGCACTAATCGCGACACTGATGTGTCACCTGCCTTATGATGAGGACGACGTTCACGAGGAATCTTTTCACCGCTGCCGATTTGGTCAGTGGCTCTACTCTGAAGGTCAGCGATTGCTGAACGATCATCCGTCGTACGCCGCGATAGAAGGCGAACACCGCCGTATGCACCAACTGGTTACCCGTCTCCTACTCACGGCTGCTGAGGGTACTCCGATTGGAGTACAAGACTACGAGCTATTCACCAGTGCTGTAAAGAGCTTGCGCCTGGAAGCCACCACTCTGAAGCGTGAACTGGAAGATCTGATGTCGCATGTCGATCCCCTCACTGGGGTCAACAGCCGCACTCTCCTCCTCACAGTCCTGCGTGAGCTACACGCCTTGGTTAAGCGCAACGTCATGCCGTGCAGTGTGGTGATGATGGATCTGGACCATTTCAAGACTATCAACGATACGTACGGACATCAGGCTGGCGACCGCGTGCTGATCGCCTCCGCCAAGTACGTCATGCAGCATCTTCGTCCTTACGACAAAGTATTTCGGTATGGAGGGGAGGAATTCGTCCTCACTCTACAAAACGAAAGCTCGGAAGTGGCCTTGGGTACAGTAAACCATCTTCGCGAGGGGCTGGCGCAAATGCCTGTTCATTACAACGATATGCTAATCGGTGTGACAGCTTCTTTCGGCGTCGCCCCGCTGGACTCCGACTACAGTGTTGAACAGTCCTTGGATCATGCCGATCAGGCTTTATACGCAGCGAAGTCCGGGGGCCGCAACCGCGCGGAGATCTGGAAGGCGACGGTTCGGCCTGTGGAGCCCATCGCTCCGTAGGCCCAAGCAAAGAAGCTGCTGTCCAAATTGTGATTCACTCGATTGGTAAGTGAAAGACGAGGTTCTGGGCGTATCGTCGCCGACTCGGAAGGTGAAGCTCGTAACCCAGAACCCATTCGGGGAAGGTGTCTCTTTACGATCCCGAACCTCAAGCGATTCGCTATCAAGGTCCAGTCAATCCCGAAAAATCTTGGAATATCTGATAATACTGAATGACAGGGATGTTATTGCTTAGCGGGCGGATCCGCAGGCGCGGCCGAAGAGGACGCAGCCGGCACCGGAGCGCCCTTACCCGCGGTATCGGAACCTAATCCGAGTTTGTTGAGCGAGACTGCGTCGATCTTGCCTGTCGGAGTGATGCCGTTTTTGTCCTGATACTTTTTCATCGCGTCCGTCGTCGCGGCGTCCCACTTCCCTGTCGGCTCGCCTTCGTAGGAGCCGTCTTTTTGGAGGGCGGTCTGAATTTCCTTGATGCGATCCGGGGTGGGGGCGGCTTGCCCCTTCACCCTGGATTTCCTTCTATATTTTGAGGATGCGCGCTTTTTCTTCTTGGCGGTCGTGGAAGTGGAAGAAGTCTGAGACGTGCCCGGATGGCCTGCTCCGGACACAACGGGGGCCGCGCTCGCCAGGAGCGCGGCCCCGAAGATGGATAACAAGGTTCGTTTGGTCATCGTTGTTTGTTCATCGTTTATTCATTGTTTGGCTATCCAGGTACGGGAAAACTAAAACTTTTGTCATTCCGAGGCACGCTGCGTGCCGAGGAATCTCTCTTTTCCTCGGTTTCAATCAAAGAGAGATTCCTCGCTTCGCTCGGAATGACAAAATAAAATACTCTTTCCGCAGCCTCTATCGGCCCGAGTTACTGCTCTGGAGCTGGAACGACGCCGGCCAGATACACCGTGTCGAACTGGTCGCTGCCCGATCGCCGCTGAACCTTGAACAAGACGTCTTGCCCTGGCTTCAAGCCCGAAACGGCTCGGCGATACTCGGCCACGGAATTAACCGGCGCGTGGTTGACCTCCGTGATGACGTCGCCACGAGCAAAGCCGACATCTTCGGCAAAGCTCGCCGGGTCAACTTCCGTGACCAGCGCGCCCTTCATGTTTTCGTATCCGGCGCGGCGTGCGCGGTCAGTCCCGAGGTCTTCCAGGCGCAGGCCGAACTCGGCGGGCGTTGGTCCGTTCTCGCTGCCGGCCTCACCCGCCGTGCGATCCGGAAAAATCTTGGTGCGATCGGCGACGGTGATGGAGGCTTCGTGTTCTTTCTTGTCGCGCACGTAGGTGACGCGCACGGAATTGCCGATGGGCGTTTGGGCAATCGGGTTCACGAGGTCGTTTCCTGTGTGAACCGGTTTCCCGTTCACGCTGGTAATGACGTCGCCCGATTGCAGGCCCGCCTTTTCCGCGGGGCTGCCCGCCTCAACGCGCTGCAAAACGATCCCGTACGTCGCGCCGAGTTCCTTCAAAACGATCGGATTGCTGCCCTGCGTTTCCGTGAAGCTCACGCCAATCGAGCCGCGAGTCACTTTGCCGTTGCTGATAATCTGATTGTAGACGCCGATGGCGGTATTGGAGGGCAGAGCAAATCCGACGCCTTCATTGCCGTGTCCGCCCGTAATGATCGCGGTATTGATGCCGATCACTTGCCCGGCCATGTCGACGAGCGGCCCGCCGGAATTTCCGGGATTGATCGCCGCGTCGGTCTGAATGAATCTTTGAAACTGCTGGCCTACGTTGCCGCGGTCCTTAGCGCTGATGATCCCGGCGGTGACGCTGCCTTGCAGGAACCCAAATGGATCGCCGATGGCGAGGGCCCAGTCACCCACTTGCACGCCATCGGAATTGCCAAGCTTCGCAAAGGGGAGATCGTGTCCCACGTCGATCTTGATCACTGCTAGGTCAGTCTCTTCATCAATTCCAACCACTTTGGCAGTGTAGGGTGTCGGGTCACCGTCAAATGCCACTTGAATCTTGGTGGCCTGGTCCACGACGTGATTATTTGTGAGGATAAAGCCCCTCTTATCGACGATCACGCCCGAGCCAAGGCTTCGCTCTGCCGTTGGACCCTGATCCGGAAAATCGAAGAAGCGGTTGAAAAAGTCCTGGAACGGCTGTTGATCTTGGTCTGGGCCCTGTTCATCCGGCGGACCCATCTCGCCGCCGCGATTGCGCTGCCCCGGCGCTCCGCGCCCTCGTCCGTGTTGTTCGATCACCTGCGTGGTCGAAATATTAACGACCGCCGGTTGCACTTTTTTCACGATGGCGGCAAAGGCGCTCGACAGCTGCACGGGATCGGGAATCGCCAGCGGCGTTCCACCCACTCCGGCAGCGGGATGCGACGCCCCGACATGGCCGGAAATCACTGTGCCAATGAGCATGCCGATGGCCAGCGTCACGGTCACGAGCAGCGTCGCCATAATCTTTCGATTGCGCGCCCAGGCGGCAAATTCCCGAAGCTGTATGCCCATAATCTTCACCCCTCTTAAGCCAAATGCCTTCTGCCATTCGCCCCGATCGATTCGCAGGAGATTATACCACTCACTCTATCGCTCCGCGCACCCTCGGATGTGCTCGGCGTTTTCCAGCGAGCAACCGCGCCGCGAAACTAAAGGCCAGCTCACAAATGTCCGGGTAATGCCGAAACGAAAGCATTTACAACGTGAACCTTCCAAGGCTCGACCATCTCGACATTCTCCGACGCTGAAGGCGCCGCCGTACGATAGCCCAGGGCAACGCCCTGGGTTTCGGATTCCATCGATTGTTGCGCGCCCTGAAAGGGCGCAGGAATCCTCCGCCCTTTCAGGGCGGACGATGATACGTGTGCACGATCTCCGGGGCGTTGCCCTGGGCTGGCATCCTCCGCGCCGCTGGCGCGACAACATGGCCGTGTTTTCGAGCGGAGGAAACTGCCAAAAACGCGATTTATCAGACAACCTCCGACTTGCCGCCCCGAGTCGTACATTTTTCACTATAACTAGAGTTTATGGCTCTCACAATGATTATAAATTTGATCTGTACGCTCATCCAGGGTCAAATGCTTATAGTGCGAGCGCGTGAATACCAGGGACTTCGCATGCTTCTTCGACGCGCCACGGAGGGACGGGGTAAATCCCCCTCGTTTCACGCGAGGGCAACCGAATATTCCTGCACGTCGCACCAAGGCCTGCTAAATTAGGATGCACAAATATGAACCCGCGTACCATGTACCGGAAAATTTGGGAGTCTCACCTCGTCCGCGAGGCGCCCGGGGAACCTTCGCTGATTTACATCGACCGTCACCTCGTTCATGAAGTGACGTCCCCGCAAGCGTTTGCCGGCCTGAAGGCCGCTGGCCGAAAAGTGCGCCGGCCCGACCTGACCTTTGCCGTCATGGACCACTCGGTTCCGACCAAGAACCGGAATCTGCCGATCCTGGATAAAGACGCGGGCGGGCAATTTGACGCTCTCGAACGAAGTTGCCGGGAGTCAGGCATCACGCTGTTCGATATGTTCAGCCACAACCAGGGCATCGTGCACGTGATCGGTCCGGAACTGGGTCTGACTCAGCCAGGGCAGACGATCGTTTGCGGCGACAGCCACACCTCCACGCACGGCGCGTTCGGCACTCTGGCTTTCGGCATTGGCACGAGCGAGGTCGAGCATGTGCTGGCCACGCAGTGCATGCAGCAATACGAATCAAAAACGATGCATATTGTCGTCAACGGAAAACGCAACAAAGGCGTTTCCGCCAAGGACATCATCCTCGCCATCATCGGCAAGATTGGCATCGCGGGAGGCGCCGGCCACGTCGTCGAGTATGCCGGCGAAGCGATTCGCGCCCTGTCCATGGATGGCCGCATGACCGTGTGCAACATGTCCATTGAAGGCGGCGCCCGAGCCGGAATGATCGCGCCGGACGACACCACGTTTGCCTACATGGAGGGGCGTCCCTACGTCCCGCGCGGAAAGGAATTTCAAGAAGCCGTGCAAACCTGGAAGGCACTCCCCTCCGATCCCGGTGCGAAATTTGACGCCACGATCGAGATCGATGCCGCCGCGCTCGCGCCGCAAGTCACCTGGGGGACAAACCCGGGAATGGTCACGGGGGTCACCGACAGGGTCCCAGATCCGGGTTCGTTTCGCGATCCGGACGACCAAAAGGCGGTTGCGCGCGCGCTAACGTACATGGGCCTCAAACCCGGCACGGCACTTGTGGACGTTCCCGTGGACCGCGTGTTCATCGGTTCCTGCACAAATTCGCGTTTGAACGATCTGCGCGCCGCCGCTCGCGTGGTTGCCGGCAAGCACATTTCGAAGAACCTTAAGGGAGCCCTCGTCGTGCCTGGCTCGATGATCATCAAAGAGAAGGCAGAGGCTGAAGGCCTCGACAAAATATTCAAGGACGCCGGATTCGAATGGCGAGATGCGGGATGCAGCATGTGTATCGCCATGAACCCGGACGTGCTGCTTCCAGGAGAAAGGGCCGCCAGTACTTCGAATCGGAATTTCGAAGGCCGCCAGGGAAAGGACAGCCGGACGCACCTGGTCAGCCCGATCATGGCCGCGGCAGCGGCGATTGCCGGCCATTTTGTGGACGTGCGCGATTGGAACGTGGAAGCGCAGGAATAAGTAGCACAGGCTTCAGCCTGTGGAGGTTCGTTCTAGCTCGGACCAAAACCCACAGGCTGAAGCCTGTGCCACCTAAAGATATGCTGGAGAAGAGATGCAGCCTTTTTCCAAACATACTGGATTGGTCCTTCCCCTGGACCGTGTGAACGTCGACACCGATCAAATGGTGCCGAAGCAATTCCTGAAGCTTCAGACCAAGCAGGGATTTGGCAAGGTCCTGTTCTATGATTGGCGCTACCTCCCGGGTGAAAAGCCCAACCCGGATTTCATCTTGAACTGGCCGCGTTACAAGGGCGCATCCGTCCTGCTCGCGCGCGCGGGTTTCGGTTGCGGCTCGAGCCGCGAGCATGCCCCGTGGGCCGTCGCCGACTATGGCTTTCGAGTTCTGATCGCGCCGAGCTATGCCGATATTTTCTACAGCAACTGTTTCATGAACGGCATTCTTCCCGTGACTCTTCCTGAAGCGCAGATCGATGAACTTTTCCGGCGCGCGGAGAGTAAAGAGGGTTATTCCCTGACTGTCGATTTGCCCGCGCAAACGGTTACCGACGCGAGCGGGTTAAGCTGCCACTTCGAAATCGATGAATTCCGTAAGCACATTCTTCTGGAGGGGCTCGACGAAATCGGGCTCACGCTGAAGCATGCTGCGAGAATCGCTGAGTTCGAGAAATCGCATCGCCCAGGCGCCACGATGTACGAACCTGTGGACGCGAAGTTTTCCGGCAGACAGTAGGGCACCCAGAAGTCCGTACCCCGCGTAACGGCCCGACCACCCACTAAGCGCAGGAACAACCAGAGCCCCCCACCCGCCATCCTGCTGTGAAGCGAAATGCTGGAAGGCTCGACTATTACTCGGTCAAGTCGGCGTGAACTGTAATCTCGCCAGGAGTGATCTCGATGGACCGAGACCATTCCTTGCCGCCAATCGTGATCTTAACGATGTGTTCACCGGCGGGGAGGGTTATATCAGATGGCGTATTCCCGAAGAATTTTCCATCAACATAGATTTCGCCGCCGGTTGGCGACGATGTTATGTGGACCTTCGCTGTTTCAGGTGTGCTCACAGCTTGCGCCTGCAGGGTTTGCGCCGTGTTGTTGTCCGATGCGACGGTTGGAGGCTCAGGCTGCTGCCCGCTCCCCTGCCCCTCCGTTGGAGCGACTAGAGGTAAACCCGGTTTGCCGAGCCTTGCCGAAAGCTGCCTTCCCAGCTTCTTCATGACTTCCGGCAAGGCTTTCTTGCTATTGACGTCAAACGAGCCCGAATAGCCTGCGCTTTCCCGCCAGAACATTTTCCCAGAAAGATCGTAGCATTCGACAGTGACTTTCAGCCATTGTCTAACTGGACGGTCCACAATGATTACCAGGAGGTACGTAGCCCCAGCATACTTCGCGCTGGCTAAGAGGTCATCGCGGGACATATCCTCTTGAAACCGAGGTATTTGACTCGACGGATCGCGCAACGGATCATTGGCCAATACAACGTCGCTAGATCGTAGAAATTCAACGGCTTCGTCCACGGCTTCGTTGAACACAGAAGGCGAGCTGCGATTCACATGCGCCGAAGTTCGGAATGCGGCCATGAAGGAGCTTTCTGGATTGCTAGAGGACGGCGAGGAGGTTTGGGCACTTGAGGGTGAGCAGGCGAGCAAACAAAAGAATGCAGCGTATGCCAACCCATACCTTTGTGCGCCTAAGTATCGCGCTGAAGCAGGACGGATCATTTCATCCGTTTGTGAATTTTGCCGAGCAATCATTTCAGTTCAAGGTTCGTCAGCTCGTCATCTGATAGCACTACATTGAAAATGCTGGCATCCCCTTCGTCTCGTATTCCTTTCAGGGCCGATGCAATAACATCTGAGTGTACATGTATGTCCTGCCTCAAGAATCTCTCCAAGTCTTTGTCTCCAGTAAACGGCCTCATGTTCATGGCACCGCCTGAAGATTGATAGTCTGCAAATCCAATGGAATATTCCGGCTCCGCTTGTGCGCGGCCCCTGTTCAGCCAAACTATGTGCAGTGACCCTTCTCGTTTCATGACATGAAGCCCCTATTCTTTGAACGCCGATTCCGGCGTCCCAGCGGCGTACGGCGGAATACGCGTGGCTTGAACTACACGCCTATCCCGTACAACCACATGATACCGGACCGGTTTACTCCGCCTAGGTTCATCAGCACCGCTGACGAGAAATCCGACCGATAAAAGCAAACGGCCATCCCAGGAACCGTTGGTCATGTGAAGACTGACTGTTTCTAAGATGCGTTCCGTCAGGTCCTCCGACTCTTCACGCTTCAATCCGGGGATTGGCAAGTCAACGTTGAATTTCTTAATTTCTTCTTCCCTATCAATTTGAACGAACAAATGGGTGACTACAACCGAGATTTTGGCAAGGTTGAAAACACGCAGCCGCACACTGCTGTCATCGAGCCGGATAGCCAAATGCATGGACGGACGCCATTCCCAATCGAGCGACTTTTCTGTGAGCCTAGCGTATGTATTCGTTGCTCGAACCAAACGGCACGTCAGCCAAACAATGACAATGGCTGTGAGAGCCTGTACCACCGCCGCACCAGCTTGAAGTCCTCTTGAAACACACATGGGACTCTCCTGCTAAGCGGGGCGAATTATAGAACCTTGGAATTAAAAGCGAAAGCAGATAGAAGTACAGGGGTGTGTGAATTTCTCTCGCATTCGGAGCAGGGTACCTGTCCTTGACGGTTTTCAAGGGCGGGTTCTTGGTGTGATTTGCTCTGCCCAGTGGACTGAATTCCAGAAAATACCGTCTGGCGAATTCATACATCGTGGTGAATTCCCTCAGACGCGGGAACAGGGCCTTTCAATTCGGCGACGCAAATCCCGCCCAAAATGAGCGCCGCTCCGGCAAGCGACCTTCCCCCAAGCCGCTCATGCAGCACGAGGAAGGACGTGATCGCGGCGAATACGGGTTCAGCCGTGAGAATCAGCGCCGTGTTCGTCGCGGTGGTATGGCGTTGCGCCCACACAAGAAGCGGATACGCGAGCGCCGTCGTGAAAATCGCCGTGACGATCACGCCAAACTCCATCTGAAATGTAAAGCGGACAAAGAAATGTTCCAAGCGCGTCACATTCAGAATGGGCACGGCGATCGTGGAGAGCACTCCCGCAAGGATCACTTGCAGGCAGCTCAATGCTCCCAGCGAATATTTTCCGGTGTGCTGCGCAATGAATATGATTTGAAGCGCGTAGAGCACCGCGCAGCCCATCACCAGCATATCGCCGCGATTGAGCTCGGCAAATCCCTGCCTCGGCACCGTGAGGAAATAAAGTCCCGCGAAAGAGGCCGCCGCTCCTCCCCAAGCCCACGCGCCAATCTTCTTTCGCCAAAACGCGGCAAGAAAAACGGGCACGAGCACGACGCTCAATCCAGTGATGAAGGCGGCTTTCGATGGCGTGGTGCGGGCAATTCCCGCGGTTTGAAACGCGTAGCCCCCAAACATGAAAAGTCCGACCTGAACGCCCGCCCACAATTCGTCGCGCGTGAGCTTGCGGAGATCCTCCCGATAGATCCAGATCAATGGCAGGGCGCCTAACACGAAGCGCGCCGCCAGATAGGCGAACACGGAAATATCAGCGAGGGCGTTCTTCACCACGACGAAGGTCACTCCCCAGAAAAAGGAGCAGGCCAGCAGCGCACAATGAGCTTTGAAACGGAGGCTCACCGGATGCGCGAGGTCCGATCAAGGAGTGGAAATCGCACGTGAGAACCAATCTTTCCCGGCGGAGGTCTCATGGAATGTTCGAGTCTATTGATCTGGCGCTCCAAAGGCAACCTGCCCGCCCGCGATGGAATCGCACCTTTGACGATTCCGGCCCTTGCCGGAAGACTTGTCTGCTAAACTGATGGAGATCGAGATCGTTGTCACACAGAATGATTGTGTCACTCCGTTATCCCATTCGGGCAAAGGCCATCCTGGCGGCCCTGTTTTTCCTCGCGGCACTCACCTGCCCCACCGTGCGCAGCGCGGATAAGGACAAGAAACCGGAAAAGGAAAAGAAGGAAAAGATCGAGCCCTGGGTCGAGATTCGTACGGCCCATTTTATCGTGGCCAGCGACGGCGGAGAAAAAACGGCCCGCCGAATTGCGGACGAGTTTGAATCGCTGATCCGTATCTTCCAGGCGACCATGCCGAACGCGCGGGTCAGCACAGGTGTCCCCGTGCGCATCCTCGCCGCGAAGGATGGGCAATCTTTTGGCCGCATGGCTCCCGACTTTCCTTATGACAAACGTCACGACCAGCCGCCAGGGATATTCGTTTTCGGCCCGGAGAAAACTTATATCGGGATTCGGGCGAACGCCTCCGGCCATTTTCCCTACATGGAAATTTTTCAGAATTACGCGCGTGAAATTCTAAAACTCAGCTACCGCAACTTGCCTCCCTGGCTCGAGGAAGGTTATTCGACGGTTTACGGCAGCGTGACCTTCACCGATCGCGGCATTCATCTCGAGAGGCCCGACCCCGAGGATTTGAGCGTCTTGTTCGAGAGTCCGCTCTTGCCGCTCGATCTGGTCCTGCACGTGGACCGCAGGTCACCCTACTACAGCCCGGGAAATAAAGAGTCGGTGTACTTTGCGGAGTCGCGCGTTCTGGTGCACTTTTTGATCAGCGACCCGCAATTCGCGGGAACGAACTCCATGGAGCGGTACATAACCTCCGTAGCGGGCGGAACGGACTCCTTGCAAGCGGCGCGCGATGCGTTCGGCGATTTGAATCAGCTCCAAACGGAACTCGATGCTTACGTAAAAGACGTGAGTGGCCCCCCAGCCGAGCTTCCCATCAGCGGTGGGAGCGATTCCGGCGGCTCTCCTCGTACGCTTTCCGCTGCGGAAATAGAAGCGCGCACGGCGGATTTCCTGGCGCTCCGCGGAAGGAATGAGGACGCCCAGGACAAGCTGGAGGAGGCCCTTATGTCCGAACCTACTCTTGCAGAGGCGGAGCAGAGCCTGGGATTCATCCTGTTGAAAAAAGACGATCTGGACGACGCGCAAAAGCACTTCGAGCGCGCCGCGCAACTCGATCCGAATGACGCGCTCAACTTTTATGGCCAGGGACTTGTGGCCATGGCCGTGGCCAAAGGCGGCAATGCAGGCGTCCCGGTTGGAGCTCTGGAGGCATTTGAAAAGAGCGTAGCGCTGAATCCTGACTTTGCTCCCGCGTGGTACAACCTGGCGATGATTTACTCCCAGCGGAATGAGACCCTTGCAAAGGCCCTGACCGACGCGCGGCGTGCCGCCTCGCTTGTGCCCGGGGCGTCCGGTTACCAATCCCAAGTGGCGGCGATTCAGGACCGCCTGGGCCATCCCGACGACGCGCGCAGGACGGCCGCGCGCGTTCAGGAATCGGCGACCGATCGGGCCACGGCCGACAAAGCGGGGAACCTCGTCGCGCAAACGTCCCAGCCGCAACCTTCCGCCGCACCCGCCCCCATCGGCAACGCACCGGCCAACCCGCCCTCCGATTCCGGTCCGCGGATCGAACGCAAGACGGAACCGGAAGCGAAACCGTCCACAACATCAACCGTGTCCGCAACATCGAAAACAGAGCCGGCCCCCGCGCCGGCGCCTCCGCTTTTTTCCGATTCCTCCAAGGTATATTCGATGGTGGGCATTATCACGGATGTGAATTGCACGAGCGCGCCGCAAATCCAGGTCACACTGAAATCGCAAATGATCACCATGAAACTGCATGCGGACAATCTGGAGAAAGTATCGATCAAGTCGGCGGGCTCGGCCGCCGCCGCGAAAGGCACAACTTGCTCGAGCCTGCGCGGCCGCACCGCGCGCATCTCTTACCTCCTCGTTTCGGAAAAAGCATGGGATGGAGAAATGCAAGCCGTTGAATTTCGCAGTCAGCCCTGAAAGCTGCGCCACCACATTGCAAAACTGCCTATGGGGCCCTAAATAAATGCGATCTTAAAACTTGCGCCAAGGGATATTTTGCGTGCCACACCCGTTGCGCTTTTCAAAGGGTACGTGGTTTAAACTACTAAAGTGACACAAAATGATGAGATGGGCAGGAAGCCGGGCCCGAAAATCCCCAGGCTTGCACAAACCGCAAGAATGGGGCACACGGCTGGACGACACCTTGCAGCGGGAGCGTGATACAGCGATGCGAACCATTACACTCGAAGAACACTTTTCGACGCCGGAGTTTCTGGAAGCCACAGCAAAGCTGTGGGAGGGAGATCCCGCAGCCAATTTCTGGAAAGCCAACCGCGGCAAACTGCTCGACACCGGGAAGGATCGGATCGCCGACATGGATGCGGCGGGGATTGATTTGCAAGTTTTGTCGCTATCCGGCATTGGCATGGACAAACTGGATCTGCCCACGGCCACCGTCCTGGCGCGCGATACGAACGACACGCTGGCCGCTGCCGTGCGAGCGCACCCGGACCGCTTTGCCGCCTTCGCCACTGTCGCGCTGCAGGAACCGGAGAAGGCGGCCTTCGAATTCGAGCGCTGCGTGAAGCAATTGGGATTTAAAGGCGCCATGGTCAACGGAACCAGCGACGGTCTGTTTCTTGACCACCCGCGATTTACGCCCCTCTTTGAAACAGCGCAGGCGCTCGACGTTCCCATCTACCTGCACCCCGCGCCGCCTCCCGAAGAAGTGCGGAAAAAATACTATGCCGGTTTGCCCGGCAACGTCGGATTCATTCTCTCAACTGCTGGATGGGGCTGGCACGTGGAAACCGGGCTGCACTGCCTGCGTCTGATCGTTTCGGGCTTGTTCGACCGTTTTCCGAAACTCACGATCATTATCGGGCACATGGGGGAGGCGCTGCCTTACTACATCGTTCGCGCCAATGATTTTCTGGCGCAGAGCACAAAGCACCTCCAGCGCCCTGTCTCGGAGTATTTCCACGAGCACTTCTACATCACTACCAGCGGATGTTTCTCTCTGCCCCCGTTCCTCTGTGCATTACAGGTCGTCGGGGCCGAGCGGATTTTATTTTCCGTGGATTACCCATTCGCCGCCAACACACAGGGGCGAGCTTTTTTGGACTCCTTGCCCGTCAGCCAGGAAGAAATGGCAAAAATTACGCATAAAAATGCGGAGCGCTTGCTGAAACTCTAACGCGCGAGGAATGGCAGCAGACTTTTCAGGGTTCCAAACCAGCGACGCCAAGCACGGTCAATGCGACGCGCCGCAGACCGAGTTCCCTGCCTGCGGGGTCGTACCATTCTTCGAGTGTGTGAGCGCCGCCGCTTCGTCCGCCTGCTCCCAGCGAAATGGCCGGTATTCCCATCGACAGCGGAATATTGGCATCGGTGGACGATCGCTCGCGGCGCGAACGGTTGCCAAGCTGGTTGTCGGCCGCCAGCAAGGCGGCCAAGAGCGGCGAACTCTCGGGGAGTTCGCCCGCCGGCCTTACTCCCAAAACATTGATTTTCAAATTCAATAAGTTTGTGCTGCCCGCCATTCCGCGCTCTCGGGCCGCCGACATTTCTTCGTCAATGCCGGCCTTTACGGCGTCGCGCAAAAGGACTTCGAGCGCGGCGAGCTCGGGCTCCGATTCGGAGCGCAAATCCACTTTCATATGGGCGCTCGACGGAATGGAATTCACCGAAGTGCCGCCCTCGATCTCACCGATGTTGAAACTTGTGCGCGGCGATTCCGGCACTCGCGCCGTGACAAACCGCGCAATTCCCCGCCCCAGCGCGTGGATCGGATTCGGCGCTCCAAAGTCCGACCAGCTATGTCCGCCGGGCCCGGTGATTGTGATTTCCACGCGCCGGGACGCCAGCGCCGCCGTCGTCACATATTCGGTGGCCGAGCCATCCATGGCGAGAACATATTTCAAATGCTTTTTGTAGGAATCTACGAGTGCGCGCATCCCGCGAAGATTTCCCTCGCCTTCTTCGCCCACGTCCGCCACAAATAAAATCGTCTTATTGGTTTTAATTTTTGCTTCGCGGAAGGCTTTCGATAGGGCCACGAGCGCCGCGAGTCCCGTGCCGTTGTCCGAGATTCCCGGAGCGAGGAGTCTCCCGCCTTCGCGCTTGACGTGCACGTCGGTGCCCGCGGGAAACACGGTGTCAAGATGCGCCGTCAGCATGACGATATCCGGCGACGTTCCAGACCATTCGCCAATGACATTTCCAATATCGTCCGTCTCCACGAGCAAGCCCGCGGATGCGAGCGCCTTTTTCATGTAGGCGGCGCGAACGCTTTCCTGGAATGGCGGCGCGGGAATTTCCGTAATTCGGATTTGTTCCTCGGTCGTCGCGTTCGCGCTGTCGCGGAGAATTTCCAGCACACGGGCGACGCGGGGATCGGTTTGCGTATCCGATGCGGCGGCCTTTCGCGAGAAATTGTGAATAAATGAAGTCACTGCCACTCCCAGCATAAGTAGGGTGAGGAAACGTTTCACGGATTACTCGGCCGGGCCGGCATTTGCCCTCATCTGGGAGGGCTGGCGGGTGCTTGCCCAGCTGCCGCAACGGTTGAACAACATCGGACCCCTCTAGGGAATGCGGCCGGCGATTCCGCCGCTTTCCAATCGTGGAACAGGCCACCTTCATCCATTCGCGCCCAATGTCGCCTTGAGGGTCGGACCTTTAGGTCCGACATTGAGGTGCTTCGATATGGGCCTTCAGGCCCTGAGGTTTCAGGGGCTGAAGCCCAATTCCAGTGGCCTTGGATGTCACGGCTAAACAGCTTGCGAAAAAAGTTCTTTTTTCTCATTCCAAGCGAAGCGAGGAATCTCTCTTTTCCTGAATTTAAACCGAAGAGAGATTCCTCGCTTCGCTCGGAATGACAAAGCGAGGTATTTTTCCGCAGCCTGTAATGCAGTGACCCACAAAGCTGCATCTGAAAAGTACCACTAATAGCGCAATGTAAAGCTGTGAGGCATTTGCTTCGGGTCGGGCTTGTAAAGTGTTTTGCAAAATTCGCAGCGGTAAATTTCCGCGTCCTTCCCGATCTTGGCCTCCACTTCCTTTGGATAGTCGTACCACCGCTTGAGATGCCCGGCGCAAAGTTTTCCCTTGGCATCCTTCTCATCGCAGGAGCGCTGCCTGGGCTTGCGCACCTTGATCTTCTGTACCGGTGGCGCAGCCTCAGCCACGGCAGGAGCCGCAGCCGCAACGGGCGGAGCTGTGGGAGGTGCCGGGGGCGGTGCTGCCGGTGATGCGCCTTGCGGTGTGGTTTCCTCGGCCATTCGTCGGTTCCCCTCTCTCGTCGGGTTGCGGTTTCAGGATCGATTCCTTCTTCACTCGTGTGTATCTTACTCGAACCATTCCATTGAAACCAAGCGCGACTTTGGTAGCACACACTTCAGTCTGTGGGTTTTGAATTTGCTTTAGATTGGAAATTCCACAGGCTGAAGCCTGTGCTACTTAATGTTTGTCGCTCGAAGCCAGCGAATTTGCCGGGTCCGGATACTCCACATTTTCGAGGCATAGGCCGTGCGGCGGCATCGTCGCGCCGGATTTCGATCGATCGCGCAGCGCAAACAGTTCCGGCAAATCGGCAACAACGAGTTTCCCGCGGCCGACATCCACCAGCGTTCCGACCATCTTCCTCACCATGTGGCGCATGAACGATTTCCCGCGAACCACGTAAACCCATTCCTCCGCTGGATTGTGAGAATTGGCGTTTTGAGCGCGCAGCAATTCGGACCGATAGATCGTCCGAGTCGTCGTCCGCTCGCGGTCGTCTTCTTCCGAACCGGTCGAGGCCGCAAACGAAGTGAAGTCGTGTTCGCCCATAAAATGGCGAGCCGCTTCGGCCATTGCGTCAAAGTTCATCTCGTAAGGATCGTGCTGCACGTATTTCCACAGGAACGGCGGAACAACACGGCCGCGAAAGATCCGATACCGGTAAGTCTTCGCCAGCGCGTCCCAGCGCGAGTGGAAGTCGGGACCAACTTCCTCCGCGGCATTCACTCGGATGGAGGGCGGCAACAAAGCGTTAAATGCGCGCTGAAACTCTTCCACCGTCAGCGGAGATTGCGTTTTGAAATTCACGACTTGCCCCGCCGCGTGCACGCCCGCATCCGTGCGCCCCGCTGCGTAGATCATCAGGCGGCGCTGCGTCAGTTTTTCGAGAACATCCGTCAACGCGCCCTGAACCGTGGACTGTCCAGGCTGGGCCTGCCAGCCACTAAAATCGGTCCCGTCGTAGGCGATGGTGAATTTGATATTTCGCATGGAATCGGAGACCAATGGAACCACAGATGCGACACAGATGAACACAGATAAGAAGAATGCGATTAGACGAAAATGGATTGCGAGCCGATCGGTGTGAACCAACGTAACTCGTTTTCCTTGTTTCTCTCTTACTCTGATTTTCTCTTTCTTTTATCAGTGTTTATCTGTGGTTATCTGTGGTTCCACTTACGCGCCCGAGCGGGCATGGCGGCTGCCTGGCTTTACGGCCACGCCGCCGCTCCGGCAAAGAGGACATTCTGAAGCGTCGTAGCTCTCGATCTTGAGGTCCACAAGGGCTTCGGTGCGTACCGGCAATTCGATTTTTCCGCCGCTGCGATCGATCAACGCTCCCGCGGCAACCACGCGCGCGCCCGCTTCTTCCAGAACGCGAATCGTTTCGCACGTCGAGCCGCCCGTGGTCCACACATCTTCCACGACCAGTACGTGCTCGTCCGGTTCGACTCGAAATCCCCGGCGCAATGTCAGCGTTCCCAGGGAGTCCCGTTCGACGAAAATCGCGCGTATGGGTTTGCCGTCCGGACGCGGCGGAATCGCTCGCGCCACTTCGTGGCCGATGATGAGTCCGCCCAGGGCTGGAGACACGACGCAATCCACGCGCAAATCCATGAACTCCGCGGCCAGCGCCCGCCCTAATTGTTCCGCGTACTTCGGATACTGCAGCACGAGCGCGCATTGCACGTACGTGCCGCTATGCAGGCCCGAGGTCAACTGGAAGTGCCCGTGCCGGATGGCGCCCACTTCCTCGAAGATTTGAATAGCAGCGTCAGGTCTCATCGCGCGCCAAGACTATCGGCCTCTCGCGCCCTTGTCAAGATTTGTCAAGATAATGCAGGAAGAATAACGAAGTCTCTCTGGTGGATCGACTTCGGGCCTTGACCTTACACACTTTCTCACGTCCAATACTTCGGGCCTTCAAAGGGGGTACGGGCGCCGATTGGGGAAAAGTGATCTGAGACGGAGATTCCCAAATCCTGTCGTGGGCCGTGTCTCTCCTGGAACGGGCGCTGGCTCTACTTTCGCACTGAACTCCCTGGCCTTGCACGGGCTCGGAGCCCGCCGGAAAATGCGGCCGAAAGGTCAGCAACCGCAGGAAATATTGTTGAAACATATACATCGCGGAAGACGTTTAGAATACATAGCACCCGCAAGCCGTCTTGATCGTCGGATGAAGAAGAGCGGATTTCTGTTCGGAGAGGATAACTCAACATGATTGGAAGGTTTTGCCGTGTCTCAGTTGCCGTAATTTTGGCCGTACCGATGGCCATGGCGCCCGTCGCACCACTTTTCGCCCAACAACAGGGACGACTCCACGCCGCCCGCGCAGCCTCAGCCTTCTAGCCGTACGATCCCGGTGTCAAATCAGAATTATACGTACGGCAAGCGATGGTTCCCCAATATCATTGCGCCCTATACCCCCACGGCGGTGCCTGAGCCTATCTTGACGAATGCACCGCGCATCGAGCAAATGGTCCAGGATGGCAAGCTGCGCATCAGCCTGCAGGACGCCGTTGACCTCGCGCTCCAGAACAATTTGGACTATCGTAATCGAGCGGTATACTCCCTGGCTCGCCGAAGCCAGCATTCTTCATACCTTGAGTGGCGGCGGCCCTACTTCGGGGCCGGTAAGTGCCCTCGGGACTATCCCGGCGCTGAACTTCGATCCGCAAATCACTTCGACTTTTAGCTTGGATCAGCGGACGATTCCCGTGAATAACCCTATCATCGCCGGTACGGGCGGAAGCGCGGCGGTCGGCACGTTTGCCTCTTTGGCAACGCACACAGCGATTGGCGACATGCAATATAGCCAGGGGTTTCACACAGGCACCTCTTTTTCGGCGACCTTCAATAACACACGAGGATCCACATCGAGCACTACCAGTTTTTTCGATCCGTTCGTGCAATCCAACTTTATCTTCGTCCGCCAGCCAGCAGTTGCTGAACGGTTTCGGACTGCTTGCCAATGAGCATTACATCCGCATTGCCAAGGTGAATAAGAGCATAGCCGATCAGACCCTCGTGCAGCAGGTGATTACCTCGATCACCGCGGTCGGCAACGCCTATTGGGAACTTGTATTTGCCCGCGGAAACGTGGATGTGGCACGGCAGGAAATTGCACTGGCGGACAAAACTTACAGCGACAATAAGAAGCAGGTGGACGTCGGCACTCTCGCCCCCTTGGAGATCGTCCAGGCCGAGGCGCAGGTCGCGACAGCCAAGCAGGCTCTGATCGTTGCGCAAACCACAGTCCTTCAGGATCAGCTCACACTTTTGAACTTGATCGCCAAGGATCCGAATTCTCCTGCTCTGCGCACAGTCGAGATTATCCCCACCGACACAGCGGACGTGGCTCCGCCCGAAGTTGAAAAGCTCCCTTTGGAAGACTTGATTAAGGAAGCCATCACGAAGCGTCCCGACGTCTTGCAGGCGGGGCTCCAGATCAAGGGAGATGACATCAACGTGCGCGCCACAAAGAATGCGCTGCTTCCCGTACTGACTCTATCCGGCGAATATGCTACGGAAGGATTGGCGGGCAACACCAGGCTGGCAACAACCTGCACGCCAGTGACACCCGCGACAACGTGCATCCCTCCCCCGCAGATCGTTCACAGGACTGGCAACATCCCTGAATCAAGAGTTTACCGGCGTCTATCCGGAATACAATGCGCAGATCAGTTTGACGATTCCGATTCGCAATCGCGCGGCGCAAGCCAATAACGTCACGGCACTATTGAGTAAGCGTCAGGACGAAGCCACGCTACCGCCAAACCGTGAATAACGCCGCCATCGATGTTCACAACGCGCAAATCACGCTGGAGCAGGCCCGCATCACCCTGGCCGCAGCGAGTAAGACACGCGACCTCGATCAGCAAACCCT
The DNA here is from genome assembly GCA_963833595.1 of uncultured Acidobacteriota bacterium. Classification (GTDB taxonomy): domain Bacteria; phylum Acidobacteriota; class Terriglobia; order Acidiferrales; family UBA7541; genus Palsa-360. The sequence continues at coordinate 595,273 of CAWHYM010000023.1, forward strand.
GGATGCCGAACAGAAGAAATATCAGGTTGGCGCTTCCACGCTATTCAATATCGTGTCCGATCAAAACATTTTGGCTGCGGCTGAATCCGCGGAGGTTCGCGCGCGCGTCAACCTCGTGGAAGGCAAAGTGAACTTTGACCGCGCCATGGCCCGCACGCTCGAGGTCTATAACATCACGATCGCCGACGCCAAGTCGGGCCATCCCGCCAAGGACACGCTGATCCCCGGTACTTCTGTTACCGGCCAATTGTTCGTCGATCCCGTCAGGCGATCCGACGCAGCTCCAGCGGCACCAATCCGTCCCTCGGGCGCCGGCAACGGGCAATAGATCAGTTGCTCCGCCATGTGGGAAAACAACGTGCACGACGAGAAAATCTCCGGGTCTGAGGACCCGGGCTACAGCAACCCCCAGTCGGCGCCATATTTGTTGTAGCCCGCCTCTTCAGAGGCGGGGATTTTTCTTCTTTGCCCGCTCTGAAATCGGCATTGGCTTCGTTTTGACCAATCCCTTCCATTCGTGTCCGAACTGCCTTGTCCTGCCCAGCCGCTTCGCCTAGAATCAATCTGCGCTCAGGCATGGATTTTCTTACTCCGATGTTGAGCGCCTGACCGGCTCACCCATGTCTTCCGATCGCGAACCGACACCTCGTCGCGCTACAGGCGAAAAATCCTCTGAGCGCGCTTCCGAATTCACCACGGTTTCCGGGTACCCAATTCGGGGGCTCTATTCCCCCCGCGATCTTTCCGGTTGGGAACCGGACCGCGATCTGGGCTTGCCGGGAACGCCTCCATACACGCGCGGGATTCACCCAGCGATGTACCGGAGCCGCCTCTGGACCATGCGCCAGTTCGCCGGCTTCGGTTCGGCGCAAGATACCAACGAGCGATTCCGGTATTTGCTCTCGCAAGGGCAAGCAGGCCTTTCCGTCGCGTTCGATCTTCCGACCCTGATGGGATACGACTCCGACCATTCGCTTGCCGAAGGCGAGGTTGGCAAGTGCGGCGTGGCAATCAGTTCGCTTGCGGACATGGAAGCGCTCTTCGACCAAATTCCTCTCGGAAGCGTTTCCACGTCGATGACCATCAATTCTCCCGCCGCGATTCTTTGGGCGATGTATCTCGCCGTCGCCGAAAAACAGGGCGTCGATTGGAAACATCTCGCCGGGACGCTGCAAAACGACATCCTCAAGGAATACATCGCGCAAAAGGAATACATTTATCCGCCCAAGCCGTCGATGCGCCTGGTGATCGATACGTTTGAATTCGGCGCGCGCCACACGCCGAAATTCAATCCGATTTCCATCAGCGGCTACCACATTCGCGAAGCGGGATCGACCGCGATTCAGGAATTGGCGTTCACGTTGCGCGACGGAATCGAGTACGTCGAATGGGGCATCCGCCGGGGCCTCGCCGTGGACGATTTCGCGCCGGCGTTGTCGTTTTTCTTCAACGCGCACAACGATTTCTTTGAAGAAGTTGCGAAATATCGCGCCGCGCGCCGCATCTGGTACAAGACGATGACCGAGCGCTTCGGAGCAAAATTGGCGCGTTCCTCGGCTCTCCGCTTCCACGCACAGACGGCCGGCTGCTCGCTCACGGCGCAGCAGCCCTACAACAACGTCGTCCGAACCGCATTGCAGGCACTTGCGGCGGTGATGGGCGGCGCGCAGTCCTTGCATACCAATTCACTTGACGAAGCCTGGGCGCTGCCGACGGAGTTTGCCGCGACGCTTGCACTGCGAACGCAACAGATCCTCGCCCATGAAACAGGCGTCGCGAACACGGTCGATCCCCTCGGCGGATCGTATTTCGTCGAGACGCTGACCAACGAAATGGAAGACGCCGCCTGGAAATACATTCGCAAGATCGACGATATGGGCGGAATGATCCCGGCCATCGAACGGGGGTACCCGCAGCGAGAAATTGCCGATGCATCGTATCGCTACCAGGTGGCCGTCGATCGCAAAGAGAAAATCATCGTCGGCGTAAATGAATTTGCGGGCGAAGAGAAGCCCATCGAAATCCTTCGCATCGATGAATCGGTGCGCGTGCAACAGGCCAAGCAGCTACGGAAGTTGCGCTCCGAACGATCGAGCGACGAGGTCGCGCGGCAGCTCACAGCGCTGCGCAAAGCGGCGCAAGGAACGGAAAATCTGATGCCCCTCATCTACGCCGCGGTAAAGTCGTACGCGACGCTCGGAGAAATCTGCGACTCCCTGCGAGACGTCTTCGGTACGCACGAAGAGGCGTCAGTGACATAGATTCTGATGTCCTTGAAATGAAGCGATACCTTCAGGCGAAGGTTTTCTCCGCAGTTCTCTGTGCGCTCTGTGTTAAATTCCTACCGAATCGCCGATGCTGGCATGACTGACAACGACATCACGCACGAAATTATTGGCGCTGCAATGGAAGTCCACAAGCGTCTGGGGCCTGGCCTGCTTGAATCGGCATATGAGGAATGTCTCACTCACGAGCTTCGCCTCCGTAATTTGAGAGTAGATCGTCAAAAGGGCGTTCCGGTAGTCTACAAAGAAGTGAAGGTCGAATGCGGATACCGGATTGATATCCTCGTCGAAGGAAGAGTTGTTGTGGAACTGAAATCTATAGAAGGTTTGGCGCCCATCCACGAGGCAATCAACTTGACGTACCTTCGACTGTCTGGACACAAGATTGGCCTTCTCATCAACTTCAATGTGACGGTATTGAAGGACGGCGTGCGGCGATTTATCGTGTAGGCAGGACAAAGCTTTAACACAGAGAACACCGAGAAAACCAAGAGGAAGCAGGAGAATTTGGAGACGAATGCCTGAGAAAAAGATACGAGTTCTGATTGCAAAACCCGGGCTCGATGGCCACGACCGGGGAGCGAAAATTATCGCCCGCGCCCTGCGCGACGCCGGCATGGAAGTGATTTACACCGGACTGCGGCAGACGCCGGAAATGATCGCCTCCGCCGCCGTTCAGGAAGATGTCGATGTGATCGGCCTATCGATTCTTTCCGGAGCGCACAACACGCTCGTCCCGCAGTTGCTGGATCTGCTCAAACAAAAAGGGATGAGCGATGTGACCGTGCTCCTGGGCGGAACGATTCCGGAAGCCGATATTCCCGCTCTGAAGAAGGCTGGCGTGGCCGAAATTTTTCTTCCCGGCACATCCACGCAAGACATTGTGGACTTCGTTCGACAGCGCGCCACACGCAAAAATTAAGCGGCACAAGTAGCACAGACTTCAGTCTGTGGGTTTTGAATTTGCTTTAGATTGGAAATTCCACAGGCTGAAGCCTGTGCTACTTAAGAGCACTATTTCACGACATTCCCGTCGGCGTCTCGAATTTCTACGGCGCCGAGATCGAGCTTCAATAGCTCCGGCTCGATTTTGGCGCGGTCGCCTACGCAAACCAAAATCAACTGGCCGGGGTGCAAGTACTTCTTGGCGACTGCCTCGGCGTCCTCCGCGGTGACGGCATTCAGCCGGTCCGGCAAAGTTGAGAAATAGTCGCGCGCCAGGTTGTACACGAAAATTTCGGAGAGCGCGCCCGCTTCGCCGCTATTCGTTTCAAACATCCCCGGCAAGGACCGCGATTGGGAATCCTTCGCGAGGCTCAGTTCCTCGGGCTTCATCGGCGTGTCGATCATCCGATGGATTTCCTTCAAGATTTCCGTCACCGCGGGCGCGGTCGCGTCGGTCCGAATGCCGCCGCCGGCCACAAAATATCCTAGCGAACGCCGGTAGACAAAAAAGGAACTCGCGCCGTACGTGTAGCCATGTTCCTCACGAAGGTTCAGATTGATGCGGCTCGAAAAAAGACCGCCGAGCTCGGAGTTCATCACTTCGAGCGCGGGATAATCGGGCGTCGCGCGGTCGACTCCAAGTTGCAGCAAGCGCACCATCGTCTGCTGCGCCCCGGGCCGGTCCACGATAACAATTTTCGCCTTGGTGGTTTCCGGCGCGCCAATCTGCGGCACCCGAAACTCGCCGCTCTTCCACGCGCCAAACTTGCTCTCGGCCAGAGCCTTCAAGTCGTCTACGGGAATATTTCCGGACACAACCAGGGCCGCGTTATTCGGCACGTAGTTGGTCTTCCAGAAATTCATCATGTCCTCGCGCGTCATCGTCTTGATCGACGGTTCCGTGCCCGAGTTATCGTACCCATAGGGATTGTGCGGCCCGAACAGCGCGGAAACACCGGTGCGGGCGACGATCGTTTCGGGGTCGGAGCGCTCGTCCGCGAACGCGGCTAGGCGCGATGCGCGCCGCCGCTCCACTTCGTCCGGCGGAAACGTCGGATGCAAAACGATGTCCGAAATTAGATCGAGCACACCGGCGAAATTCTTAGTGAGCGAACTCGCGCCGACGCCGGACGAATCCATGCTCGCGCTTGAAGAAAGGGCCGTGCCCAGGAGCGCAGCTTCGTCGGCAATCTGCATGGCGTTCCGCGTTTCCGTTCCCTGCTGCAACATATTTGCGGTGAAGCTGGCGAGGCCGGGCTTATCGACGGGATTCGCTCCGCTCCCCGTATTGAAAACAAGATTCGCCGCCACCACGGGAAGGCCGGCGCGATAGTGGTAATACACGGTCAGCCCGTTTGAAAGCTTAAAAATATCGGGGACAGGAAGATTCAGCGCATGTGCGGGCCCAGGCTTTGGGGGATTCTCGCGCCATGCCGCGTCAGGATTGACCGATTCCCCGCCCGTGCTCTGGCCCTTTTGCTGGTTCTGCGGCGTGGGCACATCCGGCCCTAGATCCGGCTTGCCGGGGATTCCGTAGACGACGACGCGCGCGGTCGGCTTCAGTTGCGCTTCCGCGAATGCGCGAATCGAATCGGTCGTCGCCGCCTGGTAACGGTGCACGTCCTGCGGGAAGTAGCCGGGATTTCCAAGATAATGGTTGTACTCATTCAAGCGGTCGGCCACGCCTCCAAAACCGCCCAAGCGCTCGAGTCCTTGAATCATTCCTGTTTCAATTCCGTTTCGTGCCCGCTCCAGTTCGACGGCGGTCGGGCCACTTTTGCGAAACGCGGCCAGCTCTTCGTCAATCGCTTTTTCCATCTCTTCGGCCGTGTGTCCGGGCCGCGCAGTGACCATAATTTCAAAAACCGATCCGAGAATCAGCGATTGCTGCGACGCGCTGACGTCCAAAGCGATCTGTTTTTCGTAGACCAGCTTCTTGTACAGGCGGCTCGACTTCCCTCCGCCAAGAATTTCTGACGCGAGATCGGCGTCCGCATCACCCGGCTTGAAAATGGAGGAAGTCAGCCACGCCATATACACGCGCGGCAGTTCCACCTGATCGTGGATTACCGCGCGGCGCTCGGAAGTGATGGGCGGAGTCACGGCGGCGATCTTCGGAACAGGCGCGCCGCGCTTCAGCGGCCCAAAATATTTTTCGACAAACTGCTTAGCCTGCGCCGAATCGAAATCGCCGACGATGGCGAGGCTCGCGTTGTTCGGCGCGTAGTAGAGCTTGAAAAAGTTGCGCACGTCTTCGAGTTTCGCCGCCTGTATATCCGCGTGCGAGCCCATCACATCGGCATGATACGGATGGCTCTTCGGGAAAAGCAGGTGAAACACGCCTTCTTCCACAATCCCGTAGGGGCTGTTCTCAATGCTCTGGCGGCGCTCGTTGCGCACGACGTCCTGCTGGTTCGTCAAGCTGGCCTGGTCCAGTTTGTCGGGGAGATATCCCATGCGGTCGGATTCGAGCCACAGCGCCAGTTCCAATTGGTTCGAAGGAAGCGTTTCGAAATAATTCGTGCGGTCAAAATCGGTCGTGCCATTCAGGTCGGAAGCGCCGGCCGCCTCAAGATACCGAATGTGGGAATTGCCGGGAACATGCTTCGAGCCTTCGAACATCATGTGCTCGAACAGATGGGCGAATCCGGTGCGCCCGGGCAACTCGTTCGCAGGGCCCACGTGATACCAGATGTTGGTGGAAACGAGGGGCAGGCGATGATCCTCGGACAGGATCACAACAAGGCCATTCGGCAGCGTGTATTTCTCAAACTTGATCGTTGGCAGAGCGATCGATGCGGATTCACCCGCCGCGGACGCGGCCGGGCTCGCCGGAGCTTTTTTCGGTGGCGCCTTCTTCGCCGCATCCTGGCTGAAAACGGATACCGCCGCGACGGCGATGGACAGGCACAAGATCAGCAAACGGCTGCGTAACGCGGAATTCATTCCGATTCTCCTCAACGATTGTCCCACTCCGTATCAGACGCAACTGGAGGTCATAGGACTGCATCGCATCGCGAAACACTATTAAGATACCTTAACTCATGCGCGGGATGCGAAATCCCATCATAGCGATTCGTTATGGGCCAGTTCAAAAACTGGAAGTTGCCGTGTAGGAGGTCCGACCTTCAGGTCGGACAACCACGGTCAACGTAAAAGGGGCCTTCAGGCCCTGAAGCTTCAGTGGCTGAAGCCACCGAAAACGCGAACTCGAACGTCGGGGCTAAAGCCCCGACCTCCTGAAGAGCAGATCCCTCGTGAGAATCTCCAGATTTGGACAGCGCCACTGGTAGCATGTCCGTTGTGTCGAGCGCAGGAAAAGCGTACGATTCGCGAGACCGAGACCCATCCAAATCAGAGATTGCTGTTCCCAAAGGACTATGCCATGAAGAAAGAAGTAGTGCGCAGTTGTCATCATGGATTATCACGCCGAACGATGCTGCAAGGAGGACTGGCGGCAGCGGTAAGTTCGGTGAGCGGGGTGGGCGATGCGTTGCTCGCCGAACCTGCCGTACCCTCCGCGCTGAAAAAGAGTGGAGAGCGCGCGATCGACATCCACGCTCATTACTATCCTCAGACCTACTTCGATTTATTCAATTCGGAGGGGCAACGCTACAACGCCGAGTTCCACAGGACCGAGCAAGGCATCTTCTTTAAAACTCCCGTGGAATCGAGCGGCCCGCTGCCCGCCAAATTCATCGACCTAAAGCAGCGCCTCGCCGACATGGACGCGCAAGGCGTGGCTGTCCAAGCGCTTTCGCTCACCGGTCCGATGGTCTATTGGGCGGACGGCGAATTCTCACACAAGCTCGCCATGACATGGAACGACGGGGCGGTCGCGGCGCACCAGGCCAATCCTGACAGGTTCGTTGTCCTCGCGACTCTGCCCATGCTCGATCCCGACCGCGCCATTGACGAGCTCAACCGTGTGAGCAAGCTCCCCGGAGTGCGCGGCGTTTACATGGGCACCAACATCGAGAACCGTGATCTCGACGACCCTCTGTTTGACCCTATTTTCACGCGTATCGAAGCGCTCGGCCTCCCGGTCTTTCTTCATCCATTGCCGCCCATCCTCGGCGGTAAGCGGCTGCAGCCCTATTCTCTTACCAACCTGGTTGCTTTTCCGCTCGACACCACGGTTGCTGCCGCTCATCTGATCTTTGGCGGGGTGATGGACCGCCATCCGAATCTCTTAATCGTCCTTCCGCATGCCGGCGGCGCGTTGTTAAACCTCATCGGCCGTTTCGACCACGGCTGGAACGTAATCCCGGCGGCCAAGCTCTCGGCGCAAACGCCCAGCGCGTATCTGCGCCGGTTCATGTATGACACCATTTCTCATTCAAAGCCGGTAATGGAGTTCATCATCTCCCAGGTGGGCGTAGATCGAATCATGTTGGGCAGCGACTACTGCTTCCCCGTAGGCTATGACCGCCCGGTGGAAGTGGTCGAAGATCTTCGCCTGAGCTCCGAACAGCGCAAGATGATATTGGGCGGTACGGCAGCGAAAATCCTGAAAATCTAGTCTCGCGATTTTTTCAGGTCCATGGGGAAAAGAAAAATAATGATCGCAAACACTCCTAGCTCAGCTTAGCATCGCCGCCGCAACGTCAGCACATGCTCTTCGCGACGACTACGTTGGCTCGCTGCATCGACAGCGACGCCGGGGCTCAAGAGCTAATTGCTGTTGGCTGGAAACAATGTTCAGAGGGGCGTCGCCCATCAACCGAAACATTCATCTGCCGGCTGAATGAACCATGCCAGCTCGATTTACCAGCGTTCAGATTGAATAAATAAACGAGTAGCCCCGTTCTTGCGCGCGATTCACCGCCAGGACTCCCGCCGGAACCATACGTGCGTTACTTATGAGGTTCGATGTGATCTCCTTGAAAACACTGTCGGTCTCAACACCGTTGGCCTTGGCGATTCTTCCGGAGATGCCTCGAGTGGACATGGAGCACACGGCAAACTGAACGCCCTTCTTGATCAGCGCATCCATTTTGCCCGCCTGCGCCGTCTCGCCCGCCGCGCCATACACATTGATTTTGGGCGGCTCCTTGGTCTTCGGATCCAAGAATTCGGCTTGTTCGGAGAGTTGCTTTCCGTACTTCGCCCAAATCGCGTCGTTGTAAGCAAACGACGTGGCCTTGTGACGCGCGACGATCACAACCGCGAGGTCGCTATCCTTCAGGCCGTACCCTTCTTCGTTCGCCGTAAAGTAGTTGGAGGCGAATTGAAGCGCCAAGCCCATGCTCTCCGCCGTCGAGGAATCAAATAGAAAGCGGTGCACGCCAGGAACCTTGTCGTACCAATCATCCTGCGTGTGGCGAGCGGGCCGCCACGGCGCATCCGCCGCGACCTGTGCTTCCGCCGCGGGAGAGCTGATGACGCTCGCGCCTACCACACCTGCCCCCGCGCCCAGCCGGGCAAGAAACAATCGCCGCGCCATTGAGGATTGCAACCATTTCCCGTTCATGCCAACCTCCCATTTTTTCTTCGCTATAGTTTGGAGAGCGGCCACATTATAAGCCCAACTCCTGAGAAGTTCGGCTATCGGAACTTGGGAATGGCAAGATTCCCAGTACAGAGACAGGCGGGCGGCTGTGCTACTTTGCGTGTTTCGGTCATCCGAAGGACTGATCCTGGCGAGTCTTTCGTTCTACGTGAAGGGGAAATTGCGTCAAACCCGAATCGATCCGGTCGGTTGATTCGAGTGAAGGTAGGTCTGAAAAAGGCCCTGCACTCCCCGTTGCATGTACAGGGCTCCCGAACCTCGAAGCCCGCGGCAACCTCCGGGTCACCCGCCGCGCTTTGCAAAACGCACCCTCGACTCGCGCGATCGTCCTGCTATAAGAGGCTAGTTGCGCTCGCGCGAGCCGGGCCAGACGAGCCTTTCGCGGTACCTGAACAAAAACAAACCGCAAAGCCCAAGTCCAAGCAGGAGCAAGCCAGACGGTTCGGGAGTTTGGATCAGGAATTCCTGCCCGTATTGGCCGACGTCAGGAGTCAGAATTTCAAATCCCTGCGCAGTCCAGCCGCCATTCACGGCGTTTTTGGCATCGGTCAACAGGGCCGCCGCGCTGTTTGTTGGCCCAGTGAACGGATCTTGGGAAGCCCCGCCCGAAAGGCTCCAGATGGCCCATTGGTCCGCTGCTTGCGCGGATTGGTTCGTAGTGCTCTGCATCTGAGTAATCAGCCAGGCAAAATCTTCGTACGTATTGTACGCAGCAAGGTTCGGATTGCTGAGGGTCGGATTGTATTGATACGTCGCGCTGTAATTCGCGCTGCTCGTGAGGCTGGTGGCAACTACATTCCAGGTGTCTCCGGCCGAAATGTCATGGCTGAAATCGACGCAGTAGAATTCCGCAGCCTGCCCATTTAGCGTTCCTCCATAGGGAGGGATGCCGTAACCATTGTTGCCGAACGCATAGGTGCCATTGATGGCGACCACGCTATCGGCAAATGCGGCGGGAGCGATAAACAGCAGCATCGCCACCGCGACCAGCAAAACTTTTCCGGAGTCCTTCATGAGACTTCCTTCGTTCGAGATTTGTGAGCTGCTCCTCTACAAAATGCGTAAGCGACTAGCGGCCTTCCTCTTCAATATTATTGTGGGCAGGATACCATGAGCGACGTATTGACCGAAAGTAACAAAGATGATGAACCTAGAGATATGGTAGGACTAGTACCATTGTCTGGTCGGCTCGCGGTTCAGGGGCATGTCTCTCGGACGAAGGATCGATGCAATCAATGCGAAACCGGGCCGGCCATCGTTGCTTTCGTCGAAACCGGGGGAACAGATCGCCCTTCCGCTTCCAGGTGCCGCCCGCCAAACATCGTGAAGCAAACACGCATCAGCGCGAAACTGGCCACTGCACCGACGGCCATGGGGGCAACCGGGACGAGGAAGAGGCGTTGCAGCGGCAAATGCCTTCCGATGAGCCAGCCGCCGATCATGGGACCAGCAATCGCACCAAACCGGCCGATCGCATTCGCCCACCCCACTCCGTTTGAGCGAATCGCCGTCGGATAGAGCAAACCCGACACGGCGTTCAGGCCGAGCTGATTCCCCAGGATGCAAAAGCCAGCGAAGAAAACAGCGATCATCAGCAAGTTATGGGAAAGCCCCGGCGTGCCGATGGCGGCGACGATGGGACAGCCGAGCAAGAAAGACATCCCGATAGCCGCGAGCCCTCGCTTGTCGAGCAGCCGGCTTATCGTGATGCCACCCGCGATGCCGCCGAAATAAAACATGGCCATGGTCAGGGCGGTTTGCCGCACCGACAAACCCGAGTCTTGAAATAAGGTGGGCATCCAGCTATTCAGGAAGAAGTTGGCCATGAGGTTCGAAAAAAAAACTATCCAGAGCAGTGGCGTCATCCAGGCGCGTCCATCGGCAAAGATCAGGCGAATCGAAAACCCGCTTCTGGGTTTTTCTTCAATCAGAAACTTTGTATCCGGAGCAATCGAAATGCCGGGACTCAACTTCTTCGCCAGCTTCGCCACCTTATCATGGGCATTGCGCAACACCAGAAACTTGATCGACTCGGGCAAGAAGAAAAACGCGGCGAGCGCAACAGCGATCGGGAATGCGCCTCCGATGAAGAACAGTCCTTGCCACCCGTACTTTGGCAAATAGGCGGTGATGGCGCCGGGCATAATGCCGCCGACGGTGATGCCCATGAACATGAAGACGATCATGGTTGCCCGTGCTCGCTTAGGGGCAAACTCAGCGTTGAGGGCGATGGTGTTCGGCGGCAAACCGCCCAGGCCAAGGCCAGAAATAAGACGCAGCGCGATCAGTTGATGCAGAGTGCGCGATTCCACGATGGCCAGCGATGAAATTCCATACAGCAGGCAGCCCAGGATGATGGCCCCTTTTCGTCCGAAACGATCCCCAAGATAGCCAAGTATCGGCGCTCCGAACAGCATGCCCAAGAGGCTGGCGCTGAATACTGGACCCATCACCGCGCGGTTCAAGTGCCACTGCCGCACAATCGATGGCGCCGCGTAGGCCGCCGCGGCAAGTGCATACCCATCGGAAAACATCACGAGGAACGAAAGCAAGATGATGCTGAGGCCAAAGAGGTTGATCCTCTGTTCGTCCACTAACCGCGTGATATTGATTGTCTGTCGGACTTCCAATTGTTTAGGGTCGCCTTTTTCGTTCCCAGCGAATTCCAACTCCTCGCTCACGAGCCGGGCTTGCGTGTGATGCCAGCGCGACGGCACCAATACTCCCACGACCGATTGAAACCCTCTCCGGGTCTCGATTGGCCCAGCCGTAAATTGATCTTTTCAATTTCACCCGGCGAAAGAAAGGTAGCCTTGCCTAGAAATCTGGCCTTCCACTGCAGTTCGGCATTAACTTCTAAATACACCGCTGTGTAAACGGCCTCACGGATTGATTTGCCCACGACGGTGGAACCGTGCCCTCGCATCAGGACGCAATTTCCAGCGCCGGCGGCGCGGGCCAAATCGAGTCCCATGGACATGTTCGATACCAGCAAGTCCGTGTCACCGAAGCTGGTCTGAGCATCCCAGACCGGAACCTCGGCCCCTAATGTTGCGCAACTGTGCACCACGGGCCGGAGCTTTTCTCCGGTTAAGCCAAAAGGGATAGGCCCATGGCTGTGGCTGTGGACGACGCTTTGAATATCCGATCGGGTTTGATAAAGCGCGGCGTGAATGAATCGTTCAAGGTATGGCTTGCCCGGAACCAAATCGGTAGCCGCGCCGTCGAGCGTGAACTCCATGATGTCGCCCGGCTCAACCAATTCGGGAGATCTTGCGCGCGATAACAGAAAACGGTCGGAATGATCCGGGTGGCGCGCGCTGACGTGTCCAAAAGCGTCAACGATACCTTCTGCCGCCAGGATACGATTGGCGGCGACGAGATCCTCAATCAGCGAGTCGAGATTGGCCATGCCCTCCCTCTCCAGAAAAGACAAGCTCACGTTGTTTTGTGATCTTCCGAAATGTTTACACACGGACGAAACGCTTAGAGAATATGCCATGCTCGTCGATAACTTCCAAAAACAATTCGGGGGCTAAGAATGACGGGACCCGTCAATGCACAGGGCAGGAGAGAAAAAAAGAGAGGCGCCTGGCAGAATCACAAGCGCCTCTCCTACAGCTGAATCAATTTGTTCCGTACCTCACTGGATCACCTCCTTCTCGGCATGGATGCCGATATCGACAAGAATGTCGATGCGCTAATTATAAAACCATTTATCCGAATTGCCCATGTCGATTTCAGCCATCGCGATACCTAAGAGGAAAGAGATTAGGGCTATCCATCCTGCACATTGCGATGAAATTCAGAAATGGCCGATTGGGTGGTCGAGCGATTGAGTTTCGATTCTTAGCCGCAACGGTCGGAATGCTGTAGTCGGTCACCGGGAACCCCGCTTATCAGGCGGAATGCAGCCGCAAGGGTCAATTGAAGGTTGGTAATACACATAGTATCCTCGTGAGGAACGTCCCCAGTTTGGATTTTGTTGAAACGACGCGCGGCGTGAGAGCGTCTAGTTTGTGCGGCTGCAACGCCCACGACGCGCGGTCAAGATTTGAATGTCGAGAGGTGTCACGGTGAAAGCCAAGATCGTTTCGCTCCTCGCGGTGCTTACTACTTCCCTGGTGATTTCAGGGCCAGCGTTTGCCCACCATTCGATGTCGATGTACGACCGCGGCCACGACACCACGTTCAAGGCCACCATCACGCAGTTCGATTGGGCCAATCCACACTCGCAGATCACCTTCACCGTCACCGATGAACACGGCAGCATACAGAAATGGGTGGCGGAAGGTCCCGGTCCGAACCGGCTTGCGAATCACGGCTGGAGCAAGGACTCGCTCAAACCGGGCGATCAGGTAACGATCGTCGGCAATCGCAACAAGGATGGCTCACCAACCATGCGCTTTGAGAAAGTGATCTTGCCGAACGGCCAGGAGCTTGAGGCGCGCCCGCACTATTTCTAGGGAAGAGTGATTCCTCTCTGAAGCGCAGAGCTACGTTCTTCCGTCCTCGTCTGGGTCTCAGCCAGTCAATTGCTCATCGGAATGTGGCCCACGAGAGGGAGCAGCCGAGAGCGAACTCTAAACCCACTCTCCGGCGCGCATCACGGGCTCCGAATTACCCGCCGCGCTGATGCCGTCCACGTCTATGCGATTCGATCCGATCATCCAGTCGACGTGAATCAGACTGCTGTTTGCACCGCGCGATGCCAGTTGCTCCTGAGTGAGGCTGTCGCCATCTTTCAAGCATGTGCTGTAGGCCTGCCCCAGGGCAATGTGGCAGGCGGCGTTCTCGTCGAAAAGTGTGTTCATGAAGAGCAATCCGCTCGACGCAATCGGCGACGAGTGCGGCACCAGAGAAACTTCGCCGAGCCGCCGCGCTCCTTCGTCTGTCTCGATCATCCGCTGCAAGACTTGGTTGCCCCGCGCGGCATGTGCCTCCACAATCTGCCCGGCCTGAAACCGCACGGAAATCTCTTCGATCATCGTGCCCTGATACGACAGCGGCTTGGTGCTGGTCACTTGTCCTTCTACGCGATCTTTGTGCGGCGTGGTGAAAACCTCCTCGGTCGGCATATTGGGAATGCAGTACCGCCCATTTCCCGCCGTTGTGCCTCCGCCCAGCCACAGGTGATCGTCGGCAAGACCGACGCGGAGATCCGTGCCGGGTCCCCGAAAGTGCAGCGCCGAATAGCGCTTCTCGTTCAGCCGGCTGGCGCGAACATGAAGGTTCGCGTCGTGTTCTTTCCACGCGGCCACTGGATCGGGCTGGTCCGCACGCGACGCGGCGAAGATGGCGCTCCAAAGCCGGGCCAGCGCTTCGTCCTGCGGGAGATCGGGAAATACTGCCGCTGCCCACGCGGGAGTGGCGCAGGCTACGATGGTCCAGTTGATCTCGTGGCGCGTAATCAGTTCCAGCGCCGGGCGGTATGCTTTCGACATTGCGCGATTCGCCCGGCTCACCTTTTCCGGATCCTCCTTCGAGAGCAGAGAAGGATCGCTGCCGGTGATCGCCAGCCGCGCCGCGCCACTCCGGAATGCCTGGGCCATGCCCTCATAGAGCCACGACGCGGCGGTGTCGAAGCTGGCGTCCGAACCGTAGCGGTAGCGAAGCAGCGCCGACTCCTCGTCAGTAAACAACGTGGTGACAAGTGAGGCTCCCGCTTTATAAGCATGCTCCGTGATGCGGCGCGCCAGCGGGATCGCATCCAGCGTCGCGGTCATCACCAACTCTTGTCCGGGCGCGAGTCCCAGTCCGGCGCGCACCGCGATTTCGGCTAGACGGTTGAGATTTTGTTCAAATCCAGGTGTCGGGGCAAACTGTCCTTTGGAAAACGCTGTGGTCGAGGTCATGGATATGATTATCACGCGGGACACGGCGCGTTGACAATGCGTAGAAGGCCAGGAAGCCACTCGAGAAGTACCGACCGAAACTGGAGAGCCGACGCCCAGCATTGCCGCACTGTGCTTGCTGCTACAACGCGCGCTTCAATCGATCCCAGTAGTAGTCGAGCCATGCAAGCGTCCGCATCCAATAAGACACAACGGGGTAGCCTCGGAGCATTTGGCGCCCCTTCCAGCCGAGGCCGCCACCAACTCTCAAAAGCAAATGACACCACTACCAGATCGAGCCCCCGTCTGCACGCGAGTAAGGAGCACGCGACTAGAACGGCAAGGTCCCGACAAGTCCCTTTCTCGGAATGTGGGAACGAGCTACAAGGGTGTCTGCCGGTTTCCGAACGCATCTCCACGGCTTATGTCGTGTTACAACAGAATGCGATTAATCAAGAAACCGGTTGAAAAGCTCTGATACTGCTCTATCCTGTATCAATGTCGGATCATTCCAATAAGCCAGGCCGCAAGCGCAGAAATTCCGAACATCGCACAAGTCCGCGCTACCGATTGCCATCACCTCCAGAAGTTGAGATTTTGCACGTCGAAAGTGGCACGCCCATCAAGGCGCGCCTCGGCGACTTAAGCTCTGGGGGCTGCTTCTTGGAGACTGATTACTTGCCGCCTGTCGGGACAGAGGTAACAATAACACTGAAGAAGAGCGGCGATCACTTAAGGGCGCAGGCTCAGGTCGTGCGACTTTCCCCTAACAAGGGCCTGGCACTGGTCTTTACCTCGATGGGAGCTGAGGAGTTTCGAATCCTGGAAAGTTGGCTGTCAATATTTGTTGCGACAGCATGGGTAGAGGCGAATCGCAGGGGAACGCAACGAGTGGCTATGCAAATTGAGGTGAGGGTCTCCGGATATGACGCCGAAGGAGCACGGTTTACCGAAGATACTCATACGGTTCAGATCAGCGGTTTTGGCTGTCTGTTGACCCTTCGAACGCCGGTGAAAAGAGGAAAAAGGCTCACCCTCACCAACCTACAGACCAAAAAGACCGTGGAATGCCTGGTCGCATATCATGAAGCAAGCGGTACCGCATGGCAGGTGGGACTTGCGTTCACCGCATTGAATCAACCGTTCTGGCCGGTAGACTTCCCGCCCGCCGATTGGTCTCGCCACCACCCCGACGCAAAAAAAATCGGTCCGTAACTTCTACGATACCGCTCGACTATGAGTGCCCGAGCCCGCATCGCCTTCTACTTACACGATAGATCCCACGTCCCGAGAAGTCCGCTTCTCGGAATGTGGCCCACCACTAAGGATTTCGTTCGGTGCGCCGAATTGGAAACCAAACGTCTTTGCAAACGATGCAGATCGGAGCGGAATCAGCTTATACTGTCGCTTCGCCGTCCCAGCGAGCATCTCGGGAAATATTTCTGGAGGATTTCCACTTGACGAGTTCCGTCGTTGAAACCAAGGTCAACCGAAACTCGCCCGACTTCGAGAAGAATACCCGCCGCATGGTGGACCTGCTCACGGAAATCAAGAACCAGGAAACCGCGATTCAGCAGGGCGGCGGCGCGAAGGCCATCGAATCGCAGCACAAGAAGAGCCGCCTGACCGCGCGCGAGCGCATCGCCAAGCTGATCGATCCGCACACTTCGTTTTTCGAGCTGGGAATTTACGCCGCGCACGAAATGTACGAGGAGTGGGGCGGCGCGCCGGCCGCGGGCGCGATCACCGGCCTCGGGCGAATCTGCGGGCGTCTGGTGATGATCATCGCCAACGACGCGACGGTGAAAGCCGGGGCTTTCTTCCCTCTCACGGCGAAAAAAGTGATTCGCGCGCAAAATATTTCCATCGACAATCATATTCCCACGATTTACCTGGTCGATTCCGCTGGCGTTTTCCTGCCGCTGCAGGAAGACGTCTTCCCCGACACCGACGATTTCGGCCGCGTGTTCCGCAACAACGCCGTCATGAGCGCCATGGGCATTCCCCAAATCACGGCCATCATGGGAATGTGCGTCGCGGGCGGCGCGTATCTGCCCGTGATGTGCGATCACATCCTGATGACGGAAGGTTCGGGACTCTTTCTCGCGGGGCCGGCGCTGGTGCAAGCGGCAATCGGACAAAAAGTTTCCGCCGAAGAACTGGGCGGCGCGAAAATGCACGCGGAAATCAGCGGCACGGTCGATTTTCGCGAGCCGGACGACGACTCGTGCCTCGCGCGCATTCGCGCGCTGGTGGACAAGATGGGGCATCCCCCCGCCGCGCGATTTGACTACAAGGAATCCGAGAATCCCGCCGTTCCCGCCCGAGGAAATCTACGGCATTTTTTCTTCCGACCCGGCGCGCCAATACGACATGCACGAAGTGATCGCCCGCATCGTCGACGGCAGCAAATTCGAGGAATACCGCGCGGAATATGGCAAGACCGTGCTCTGCGGCTACGCCCGGATCGGCGGCTGGGCCGTCGGCATCGTCGCCAACAACAAGAAGCACGTCCCCACGATCGACGCCGCGACCGGCGAGCGCCGCATCGAATTTGGCGGCGTGATCTATACCGAATCCGCTGAAAAGGCCGCGCGATTCATCATGGACTGCAACCAGAATCTCGTGCCGCTCATTTTTCTGCATGACGTCAACGGATTCATGGTCGGCAAGGAAGCGGAGTGGAGCGGAATTATCCGCGCGGGCGCAAAAATGGTGAACGCCGTGTCGAATAGCGTCGTGCCGAAAATTGCGGTGATCTGCGGCGGAAGTTTCGGCGCGGGCCACTATGCCATGTGCGGCAAAGCCTACGACCCGCGATTTATTTTCGCGTGGCCCACGGCGCGCTACGCCGTGATGAGCGGCGATTCCGCCGCGTCCACGCTGGTCGAAATCAAAATCAAGCAGCTCGAACGCGAGGGCAAAAAGCTCTCCGATGCCGACAAAAAGAGCTTGCACGAATCCATCCGCGCCACCTACGAACATCAGACCGACCCGCGCTACGCAGCGGCGCGCCTGTGGGTGGACGCCATCATCGACCCCGCGCAAACACGCGAGGCGTTGATCTGGGCGCTGGAAGCGGCGGCCCTGAATCCGGAAGTGAAGGAATTTAAAACGGGTGTTTTGCAAACTTAATGTTCGGCTATGAACTCTCAACTCCAAAGGACCACCGTTGATTGAAACCGTAAAAATTATCGAATGCCCGAGGGACGCCTGGCAGGGATTGCCGGAAATCATTCCGACCGAAATGAAAGTAGAGTTATCTGCTGCAACTTGCATCCGCGGGCTTCAAACACATCGACGCTGTCAGTTTCGTTTCGCCTCAGCATGTAAAGCAAATGGCCGACAGTGAAGACGGTGATGAAAGAATTTCTTGCCCGCCTTCCCGCAGGCGCGGCGCAGCCTGAAATCATCGGAATCGTCGTGAATGAACGAGGCATCGAGCGCGCCCTCGCGACTCCGGGCGTGACGACCATTGGATATCCGTATTCCATCTCGGCCTATTTCCGCCGCGCGAACGCGAACATGAGCCGGGGAGAATCGCGCGCCCTCGTCGAAGAATTGCGAAAGGCCACGAAAGCGTCCGGACACGGATTGGTGGTTTACATTTCGATGGCGTTCGGCAATCCGTATGAGGAGCCGTGGGGCCCGGAAATCGTCGAAGACACGCTGGTTTGGCTAAAGGACATTGGCGTTCGAACTGTATCGCTCGCCGATACAGTCGGAAACGCGTCTCCCGAACTAGTCGGCTCGCTGTACAGCGCCGTGAAGGATTGCGTTGCAGGCCTCGAGTTGGGCGTTCATCTCCACAGCCGGGCTGAGGGCGCCGCGGAAAAGGTTCTCGCCGCCTACGATGCCGGTTGCCGCCGATTTGATGGAGCGCTCACGGGGCTTGGCGGATGTCCATTTGCGGGCGACGATCTGGTGGGAAATATCGCGACGGAAACGATTCTCTCGGCGCTCGCTTCTCGCGGCGCGGACGCGGGGGTTCGCCCGGAAGCGCTCGGACCGTCCATCGCGATGACCGAGGAAATTCGCGCCAAGTATTCGCATGCGGCGCAAGCGCAATGAGAAATATTTTTAGTAGGACAGGCTTCAGCCTGTCTTCTTTGTTAAATTTATTTTGTTAAATTAAGTTGCCAAAACCAGACAGGCTGAAGCCTGTCCTACAAAAAAACGCGAATGGCATACCACACGCTCCATCTCGAATTCTCCGGCGAAATCGCCACGATTACGCTGAACCGGCCGGAGAAACGCAATGCGATCTCCGCCGAAATGATCGCGGAACTTCTTTCCGCGTTCAGCGAGGTCGAAAGCGAGCCCCGCGCGCGTCTTGATTCTTACCGGAGCCGGCAAAGCATTCTGCTCTGGCATGGACCTCGAAGGTTTGAAGGCGCTCGCCACGCAGTCCCCCGCCGAACAACTGGAAGACGCGGGCCGCCTGGCGCGGCTTTGCCTGCGGATCTGGAGTTTCCCGAAGCCAACCATCGCCGCCGTGAACGGACCGGCAATCGCTGGCGGGTGCGGCATCGCAACGCTGTGCGATTTCACGATTGCGGTGCCCGAGGCAAAGTTTGGATACCCGGAAGTGCGCATCGGTTTCTTGCCGGCTATTGTTTCCGTTTTTCTCGTGCGCCAGATCGGCGAAAAACAGGCGCGCGATCTGCTCCTGACAGGTAGGATCATCGACGCCGCCGAAGCGCATCGACTGGGGCTCGTCACGCAAATTGCGCCTGCGGAAGAACTGATGAAGGCCGCGCAAACCCTTGCAGCAACTTTGCTCGCGTGCAGCCCGGTCAGCCTTAACATGACCAAGAAGCTGCTCTGCGATTTTGCGGCGCCGGAAATCGACCGCGAACTCGAACTGGCCGCCGCGCAGAGCGCGCAAATCCGGATGACACAGGATTTCCGCGAGGGGCTCGCGTCCTTTCTCGAAAAGCGCGCGCCTCGCTGGAGCGGCAAATGAGCCGCTTCCCCGCCCGAGCGCTGCGCGCCGCCCTTCTGCTACAATTTCCCTCCCGATGAGCGAATTCTTTGACACCGTTGTGCGCGTCCGCTACGCCGAGACGGACAAGATGGGCGTCGTCTATTACGCCAACTACTACATTTATTTTGAGATCGGGCGCGTCGAATACATGCGCCACCGAGGCGTCGATTACCGGCGCATGGAACTCGAGGACGATAGTTTCATCGTCGTCGCCAAATCGAAATGCCGCTACCGCCGCCCGGCCCGCTATGACGATCCGCTGCGCATTCGCACTCGAGTGACCTCTGCCAAGCGCCGCGTGATTACGTTCGGTTATGAGATTCTCCACGACGAAACCGGAGAGTTGCTGGCCACCGGCGAAACCACTCACGTCGTCTGCGACCGCAACGGACGCCCCAAGGCTCTGCCGGAAAAGTATCGCTGCTATTTCGATTTTTCCATTGCAGGAGAATCTTCCGAAAGCGGCGCGGTTAAGTAGCACAGGCTTCAGCCTGTGGCATTTTCTTACCTGATACTTAACCCTACAGGCTAAACAGGATGCGGAAAAAGTGATTTATTTTGTCATTCCGAACGGAGCGAGGAATCTCTCTTTGGTTTAAATGCAGGAAAAGAGAGATTCCTCGGCGCGCAGAGCGCCTCGGAATGACAAAAATGTTGAGTTTTTCCGCAAACTGTAAAACCTGTGTTACTTAATCGCTGCTTTACGCAAGCGCTTCAAATAGAAAAAGCCCCAGCCGCAGTCCCGCTGGAAACGCGAATGGCGCAAGCTCCAGGGAATAATGTCCGCACGGCAGCGTCAGCGTTTCGAGCTGAACTCCCTTCTGCCTCAACGTCTGAAACATTTCCTCGGTAAATTCGTACCAAAACGTCGGATCGTAGCGCCCGCTGATCATCAGCATGCGCTGGCCGGTATTTCGAAGCCGGTCCATGTAGGGGACGGGACTGATGGGCGTCCAGTAGTGGCGCAATTCATCCTCGGTCACCTTGGTCCGCAGACCTTCCCACACGTGCATCGTCGTCATTCCAGTTCGAACGACATCGGCGAAATATGTGGATACGTGCAGAAACGCGCCTGCGCGAACCGTCTGGTCGTGCGCCATGGTGATCGACCCGATCGCGGAGCCAATGCTTGTCCCGACAAGGCCCAGTCGGCCGTACCCTTGTTTTTCGAGCCAGCGAAGGCAGCGGCGCGTGTCCGTGACGGCTTGGCGCGTCGCCTGAATCGTGAGTCCGACGTTCGAGCCAACCAGTTGGTCGGCCCGCTCATGGCCCGGCGCGACGCGGTAATCGTGGTACGGCAGCGAAAGGCGCAGAACGCTGATGCCGAGCTTCGTCAGCCAGCGGCAGAGATTGACCTGGCCGTGCCACTTGGCGTTCCAATTGGGCAGTAGCACAACGGCAGGCCCGGTTGCTCTGGCACGGAAAAAGCGCGCGTGCACGAGATTGTTGTTCGCCCACGGAGACGCAATCTGGCTGGTAAACGTGAGCACCTGCCCTCCCGAAGCGCCGTTCTGGGCAGGATGCAGTACGTAGTCATCAGCGGGCGTCGTGGCAAACCATTCGTCGCTGTGCGCGAGCGTTTCTTCAACCCAGGCGTTCAGAAATCCGCGCGGGTCGGGTTCGTCGGCCTTGCCCCCAATATGCTCGAGGCCCCATTCAAAGGGATAGACCCGCCGATTGTCATCGGTGGTCCACCGGGCATGCTCGTAGCGGCGTATCTTCTGTTCTAGCCACGACATAATTGGCGAATCTCGAATATAGGGGCGTGCGCAAGGCCTGTCAAACCAACGTGGTGTTGGATGGCGGGATTTTTGTTTGCTGCCGAGAGTCCCGTAGGGACGGCAAATCGTAGCCCACCACGTGAGTGGTGGGAAAATGTGTAAACCACCACAAGCAAGCCCCGGCAGGGGCGACACGTGATGCTCACCCACACGAGATTAGCCCACCACGTGGTGTTGGTGGGCGGGTGAATCCTATGCGGGTCAGTCCATGTGTCGCCCCTGCCGGGGCTTATGATTCGTGCCCTAGACGCCTTCCCACTCACGTGGTGGGCTACGATTTGCCGTCCCTGCGGGACTCCCGGCAACAAGCATTTGACCCACTTCTGGTGTTGCCTGTTTGCTTCCTCCTGCGTGC
The DNA here is from genome assembly GCA_963833595.1 of uncultured Acidobacteriota bacterium. GTDB lineage: Bacteria > Acidobacteriota > Terriglobia > Acidiferrales > UBA7541 > Palsa-360. Next base: position 616,972 of record CAWHYM010000023.1, read on the forward strand.
GGCAAGCATTGTCGGCGCGGGGCGGGTGTGGCAGAGTCGTGGAGTGATCCCTCTTGGCGCGTTTTTACTTGGCTTGGTCATCGGAAGTTTTCTGAATGTCTGCATCTTGCGGATTCCCGCGGACAAGTCCATTGTGCTGCCCGCATCGAGCTGCACGAAGTGCGGGAAAGCGATCGCTCCCTACGACAATATTCCAGTCCTGAGCTGGGTCTTTCTTGGCGGCAAATGCCGCAACTGCAAGACAAAGATTTCCGCGATGTATCCGGCCGTCGAATTGCTCACAGGGATCCTGTTCCTGGCCTGCTATTTTGTTTTTGGACTGACAGTGGATGGCCTGAAGTGGGCCGTCTTCGCGGCGCTGCTTGTGGTGCTGACCATCACCGACCTTCGCGAGCGCATTCTTCCCGACGAAGTGAATTTCTTCGGGCTGGGCGCAGGCCTGCTGTTCAGTTTTTTCACCAAGTCGCTGGATGGCACGGCCCTGTGGCTTGCGAGCCGGTGGTTTGATTTTCCGCCACCGCAAATGGCGCTTTCGTTTGCCGATGCGGCTCTTGGAGCGCTGGCCGGAAGCGGTTTGCTCTGGATTGTCGCCGAGGGATATTTTCGCATTCGTGGCCGCGAAGGCATGGGTTTGGGCGACGTGAAAATGATGGCGGCGGTTGGCGCGTTTCTCGGCCTGAAGCGCACGATGTTGACGGTCCTCGTCGGATCGCTTCTCGGCAGCGTGATCGGTATCTTTTTGATGGCAATTTCGAAAAAGGGGCGCGATTACGAATTGCCGTTTGGTACATTCCTCGGAGCGGGCGCGCTCCTGGTGGTTTTTTTTGGAACCCCCGCGCTCCATTGGTATGAGTCCTTGCTGGCGGTGAAGTGACCCGTGAATTCTGAATTCTTAATTGCGGCCGCGGCGCCTGCAGCCAACTCTCTGTGGGTTCTCTCGGGTGTCCTGCTGATTATTCTGTTGGCTGCGGCAATCATTGTGGTCATCATGGCGCGGCGTTACTTCAGCCGCGGATCAAAATCACCGGACGGGTCTGGCGCCGAGACGCCACGCAGCGACAATCCCGCGGCGTTCATGACGGCCTCCATGCAAGCCGTCATCAAGAAACTCAAAGAGCAGGAAAAAGAACTCGAAGCCCTGCACCGCGCCGAACGCGAGCGCGCGCAACAAACCGAACGCATGAGCGAAGCGGTCACGCGCAACATGCCGGCGGGCTTGCTCCTCGTGAATTCCGCCGGCCTGATCACCAGCGCGAATCCCGCGGCCGAAGCCGCTCTCGGTGTGAAATCTCTCGCCTATCGCCGGTCCAGCGAAGTCCTCGGGGCCGGATCGCGCCTTACGGAACTTGTCGCGGGATGCCTGGAACATGGCCGCACGTTTCGCCGCGAGGAAGTCGAATACCTGACGCCTTCGCACGAATTGCGGCAGCTCGGCGTGACCATTTCCCCGATCCAGAACAACGCGAATGAAATCACCGGCGCGATTTGCCTGTTGAGCGACCTGACCGAACTCGCCGCGCTGCAGAAGCAGATTCACATGAAGGAAAACCTGGCCGCGCTGGGCGAGCTTTCCGCGGGCATCGCGCACGAATTCAAGAACGCCCTGGCGACGATCTCCGGCTACGCGCAAATGATCCGGAGCGAGGCGCAACCCGGCACCGATTTGCACGAACACGGCGATCTCATCCTCCGGCAGACACGGTCTCTGACCCACGTGGTCACGGAATTCCTCAAGTTTGCGCGCCCCCTGGAACTCGCCGACGAACAAGTTTCCCTCAGCCCGATGATTGAACGGATCGTGGCGGAAATTGGCGAGGTCGTGCCGGGTGTGCCATTCGTCATCATGGGAGAGTTCGGCGAAGTCTCGGGCGATGATGCGCTGCTCCGCCAGGCGATTCTCAATTTGGCGCGCAACGCCGCGGAAGCCGCCACCGACAATCCCGCAGGCGGGCGCGTGATCATTCGCGGCGAGATTGACAAGTCCGGCCCGCTCCAGGGACTTCGGATTTCCATTACCGATAATGGGCCGGGTATTCCGGCCGAAGCGCTGACCAAGATTTTCATGCCCTTTTACACCACGAAGGCAAATGGAACCGGCCTGGGACTGGCAGTCGTGCAAAAAATCGTAGTCCAGCACGGCGGATCCATTGAGGCGCGCAATCAGGCCCTGGGCGGAGCGGAATTCATCGTATGGTTACCTTTTGTACGCGAAAGCGTCAGAGCGATTGATTCGGCCGCCGCACGCATCTAAACTAGTGGTGTTCAGATCCGCCGTTTTCCCTCTGAAAGGCGGCCACAAACTATGAATACAAAGAGATTTATCACGCTGGCGTTGGGAGGCGTGATGCTTGCCTCTCCGGGCTATCTTGCCGCTCAGCAGGATCAGGGGCAGGGTCAGGAGAGCGTTGCCGATGCGGCTCGCAAGGCCCGGGCGGAGAAAAAGGACGCCCCCAAGGCCAAGATGGTGATCGACAACGACAATCTCGGCACGCTGACGGGCACCGTCAACGTCGTCGGCGAGGAGCCTGCCCCACCCGATGACCAAGCCAAGAAGGCAGCGGACGGGAAGACGCCGAAGTCCACCGCTCCGGTGAAGGATGAAGCTTACTGGCGGCAGAAATTCGCCGATGCGAACAAGAAACTCGCGGACGACGCGCACGAACTCGACATCTTGCAGCGCGAATACAACTTGAAGCAGCAGCAGTTTTACACTGACCCGATGGCTTCGCTGAAGGAGGAATATTCCCGCCAGGACTTGAACGATACGAAGGCGAAGATCGACGATAAGACCGCCATGGTCGAGCAAGACAAAACAAACATTTCCAATTTAGAAGACGAATTGCGTCAAGCGGGCGGCGATCCGGGTTGGGCAACCCCGCCCGCACAGTCCGCGCCGGATTCGGCGCCGCAACAGTAGCTCGCTCCGATCGGCGCCGCGGTTCGATCCGAGCATCCGGTAATCGCCCGATAGCGAACTCCGCACAAGGCCGCGTGGCCGGTCACTCCGCGGCGTGAAATCGTGATACAAGAAAATTGATGGAACCCCTTCTTCTCGTCGAAGACAAACCTGAGTTGCGCGCCATGCTCAAGAAGGCGCTCGAGCGCGCCGGGCACACGGTGGACGAAGCCCCGGACGGGTCCTCCGCCGTGGCGAAAGTTCGCGCGCGCCGCTACACTCTCGTCCTGACGGATTTGAAGCTTCCCGGCTGTTCCGGACTCGATGTCCTCCGCGAAACCAAGCAGGCCGACCCGACCATTCCCGTCATCCTGATCACGGCATACGGCTCGGTGGAAGAGGCCGTGACGGCGATGAAGGAAGGCGCTTACGATTTTATTCAGAAGCCCGTGGATCTGGACCACTTGAATCTGCTGGTCGAACGCGCCTCCCAGCAGCAGGAACTTCTGCGCGAGAATCTCCTGCTCCGCGAGGAATACGCGGAACGATACGGCTTTCCGCGAATCGTCGGCGAACACAAGAGCATGCAGGAAGCGACGCATCAAGTGCAGCGCGTGGCCGCCACCGATTCCACGGTTTTGCTGCTGGGACAAAGCGGCACGGGGAAGGAATTGTTTGCTCGGGCGATCCATCATCTTTCTCCCCGGCGGCAGCATGCCTTCGTCGCGCTGAACTGCGCCGCGATTCCGGAAGGGCTCGTCGAAAACGAGCTGTTCGGCCATGAACGCGGCGCGTACACGGGGGCCGGGTCGCGCAAGGTCGGCAAAATGGAACTGGCCAACCGCGGCACTATTTTTCTGGATGAAATCGCCGAGCTTCCGCTCAGCACGCAGGCAAAACTATTGCGCGTGCTCGAGGAGCGGAGCTTCGAGCGCGTGGGCGGAACGCAACTCGTCGACATCGACGTTCGCATTCTCGCGGCCACAAACAAGGATCTTCACGAAGCCGTCGCATCCAAAACATTTCGCGAGGATTTGTACTTTCGCATTGCCGCGGTCCCCATTACGATTCCCGCCCTCAGCGAGCGCGGCGACGACGTTCTGCTGCTGGCGGACTATTTTCTGGAGCGGTTCCAGCGCGAATTTCGCAAGCCGAACCTGAAGTTTGCGCCGAGCGCCCGCGGCGCATTGCGCGGCTATTCTTGGCCCGGAAACGTCCGCGAACTTCAGAACACAATCGAGCGCGCCGCGATCCTGACGGACTCCGAGACCATCGAAGCGGCGGACCTGCAACTTCCGGCGCCGCGTCCCCCCGATGGCGATATGCCCGCGGGAATGCTGGCGGAAGCGTTCGATTGGGGCGGCACGCTGCAGGAAGTAGGCACGCGAGCGGTGTCCTACGTGGAACGCTTCAAAATCGAAGCCGCGCTCAAATCCTCAAAGTGGAATAAAACGCGCGCCGCCGAACAGCTCGGCGTTTCCTACAAAACCTTGCTGAACAAGATTCGCCTGCTCGGCCTGGAAAACTGATCGCCATCCAGTAGCACAGGCTTCAGCCTGTGGGGTTTTCCGATCTCGGCCAAACCAAAATCCACAGGCTGAAGCCTGTGCTACTGATTCTTCGAAACCACCAGCTGCTGCTTTCTCGCGGTATGCAACGCAACAATCCCTCCGGTCCAGCGTTCAAACCGCGCTTCCGTGTACCCCACTCGCTCGAAGAGCGCTTGCAGCGCTTCCGGAGAAGGAAATTTACTGACCGAACTCGGAAGATAAGTGTACGCGGAACCGTTCCCCGAAATCAGTCCGCCCAGGCGCGGAAGCACTCGCCGAAAATAAAAACGGTAGAGACTTCCAAATAGTTTTCCCGTAGGCTCGGCAAATTCCAGAATTGCGGCGACGCCTCCCGGCTTCAGCACGCGAAGGATCTCCAACATTCCCCGCTCATAGTTCGCCAGGTTTCGAAATCCAAACGAGCAGGAAACAAGATCGAAGCTTCCATCGCCGAACGGAAGAGACAGCGCGTCCGCCTCGACGAACGTAACGCCCGCGCCGAGTGCCGCGGCCTTGGCGCGCGCTCGGTCAAGCATTTCGGGGACGAAATCGGACCCGATAATTTCAGCGCCGGTCGGCGATTCCTTGCGAAATGCCAATGCCAGGTCGCCTGTGCCGCAGCACAGATCGAGCACGCGCGCGGACGGATTGCGGAGGATCGCGCTGAATCGCTTCGCCACGCGGCGCCGCCATACCTTGTCGATATCGAGGGAAAGGAGATGATTCAGGAGGTCATAGCGCGGAGCGATGCGCCCGAACATTTCCCGGACGTGGGCCGCTGCTTCCCTTTCATCCCGAACCCCTTCCGGGCGCGTGCCGGGAACGCCGCTCTCGGATGCGGATCTCATTTGCGGCGGCTCTTCCGAGTTTCCGACGGAACGACGGCGACAGCGCACTCGCGCAGCACGCGCACCAGCATTTCCTCTTCGGCTTCGACGCCGCATCGGACCGTGCCAATGCGCTCGGGCAATACAAAGCGCAAGCGACCGGCCCGCGTTTTTTTGTCCGCCTGCATGGCGGCAATCAATTGCGCAGCGGGAATGGACGGCCACGCCGGAAGCGGCCCCACGCGCGCGATCACCTTTGCGACTCGCTCTTCCTCCCGCGGCGAAAGCATTCCCTTCTCAACAGCCAACCGCGCTGCGGCGATCATTCCCCATCCCACCGCCTCGCCGTGGAGATAGGTTCTATAGCGTGTGGCGCTTTCGAGAGCGTGCGCGAATGTGTGCCCAAAATTTAAAATTTCGCGCAAGCCCGATTCACGCTCATCCTCGGAGACGACGCGCGCTTTTTGTGCAATCGAACGCTCGATCACGTAGGCGAGAGCGGGGCGCTCCCGGCGCAAAACCTTTTCCAATTTCCCCTCGAGAAACTGGAACAGTTTCGCGTCGCCGATCACTCCGTACTTTATGATTTCGTAGATTCCCGATCGAAATTCGCGCGGCGGCAGACTGCTTAGCAAACCCGGATCAGCCACGACGCCCTTCGGCGGGTAAAACGCGCCCACCAGATTCTTCCCTTCCGGAAGATTTACGCCTGTCTTCCCGCCGATGGCGCTATCGACCTGCGCCACGACGGTTGTGGGAACATGGATCAGCGCGATTCCTCGGGCGTAACTCGCCGCGACAAACCCGGCCACGTCGCCGACGACTCCTCCTCCGACGGCAACGATCATCGCGCGGCGATCCGCGCCCGCGCGAACGAGATCGCGGCAGGCTCGCTCGACGGTAGAAAGATTTTTCGCGGTTTCCGCGTCATCGATCAAAATTGTGGCGCGCCGGGCGTCTGCAAGGAGCCTTTCGACACGCGCGCCCCAATGCCGCCACACGCGCGGCGACGAAATCACGAACACTGCGCCATCTTGCCGGACGCGCGATACCACGCGAGGCAATTCCCGAAGCACGCCGCGCCCGCACAGCACATCGTATTTCCCGTTCGCCGCCCGAACTGAAATTTTCTTCATCCGTTTTCTTCGCTGGTGCTTCTTGCTGGACCCTTCTCAGCCAACAAAAAATGTAACACAGATGCCGGACCGCCAAGAGCCACAAAGACAATTCGGTAGTGGTGCAGTTTAGTCCCAGATGAAACAAACAGCTGCCCGCCCATAAAACGGGCGGCCTCTACAAAACCCACCACAAACAACGCAGGCCGGATTTTGTAGTGGCCGTTCCGTCCCGTGTTTTCCGGGGCGGAACGGGCATGGTCTGGTTCCAACTGAGCTACTGCCGACAATTCTTGCGCTAGTTCCCGTCGTTTATTTCGGTATGGCGATAGCGTAAGGTAATCTGGCATTATTTTCCGGCTCACACGGAGGATTCGGCAAACGTGAAGACAATACGCCTGGGACACAATGGACCTGTCGTTTCGCAAATCGGGCTGGGATGCATGGCCATGTCCGACATGTACGGCCCCTCGGATGAATCGGAAAGCATTGCCACGATTCACGCCGCGCTCGATGCGGGAATCACCATGCTCGATACCGGCGATTTCTACGGCATGGGCCACAATGAAATGCTCATCCGGCGGGCCATCGAAGGCCGGCGCAAGGATGTGTTTCTCGCCGTCAAATTCGGCGCGATGCGCGGCCCGGACGGTTCGTTCAACGGTTACGATCTGCGCCCCGAGGCTGTAAAAAATTTCCTATCCTACAGCCTGCGCCGCTTGGGGACGGATTACATCGACCTCTATCAACCGTCACGCGTCGATGCGCGCACGCCCATTGAAGAAACCATGGGTGCAATGGCGGGCCTCGTCCAGGCGGGCTATGTCCGCCACATTGGTATTTCCGAAGCGTCCGCGGCTACGATTCGCAGGGCGTACAAAGCGGCTCCGATCGTCGCCCTTCAAATCGAATATTCGCTCGTGAGCCGAGGGGCGGAGGCAACGATCCTGCCCGCTGCGCGCGAACTCGGAATGGGCATCACCGCTTACGGAGTATTGTCGCGCGGATTGCTCTCCGGATCGCCGGTGACTTCGCCAAAGGACATTCGCAAACATTTGCCGCGATTTCGCGGCGAGAATTACGAAAAAAACCAGGCGCTCGCGAGCACGCTGAGCGCGATCGCCGCGAGCAAGAACGCGACCGCTTCGCAGGTCGCGATTGCGTGGGTGATGTCTCGCGGCGCGGATATTGTCCCGCTCATCGGCGCGCGGCGCCGCACCCAGTTGGCCGAATCGCTCAAGGCGCTTGACTTGAAGTTGACGTCCGAAGACCTGGCCCAGATCGAACGCGCGGTCCCACCGGACGCCGTCGCCGGGACTCGCTACGGCGAAGAGCAGATGCGCTGGCTGGACAGCGAGAAGCCCGCGACGCAGGCCTAGTGGGGCACGCTTCACAACGTGCAGAAAAGCTCAACTTTTTGTCATTCCGAGGCGCGCTGGGCGCCGAGGAATCTCTCTTTTCCTGAGCTTTAGTCAACGAGAGATTCCTCGCTTCGCTCGGAATGACAAAAGAAACTACCTTTTCAGCGGTCTTTTTTCAGCCTGCGGGTTTTCATTGCAAGCAACCAGGCAGATTGACACTCTTCACGGAATCGAGGAGCCGCGTGAAAATCGTTCTCTGGGCATTGGTCCTGGCCCTCGCATGGACCGCCGCGCTCATTGTCATCTCCCGCACGGTCGGCCTTCATTCATCGCCGGGAATGTGGACGGGCGCGGTCGGATTGCCGGGCGTTGTGATCGCCAACTGGACGCAAGCGCAACTCTTTCACAGGTTCCATCGCTCGCTCGGATACAGCCTGATGTTCCTGATCAATTGGGGATTCTACTGCAGCGTGCTTCAGGGAATTGTCTCGCTCAAACGCAGGATTTGGGTTGAGTAGGACAGGCTTCAGCCTGTCTGGGTTTATTTTCCTACGGCGCAAAACCAAGACAGGCTCAAGCCTGTCCTACTTAACCCTCTTTTCCAGCTCCGGAACAGACTCGATCAAAACGTGGCCCGTGATCGCGAGGGTGCGAGGATCGACCTTGTCGAGCGTATCCTGAGTTGTATGCCAGTAAGGAACATCCAAATCAATAATATCTGTCGCTGGGACATCTCGCTTCAAAAACGAAAGGTGGTCATCTTCAATTTCTTCGCTGTCATTGACGAATACATGTCCGTATCCAAGACGCGCCGCCGTGGACCACAGGATATCAGTGAGCCAGGGAGTGGAATTGGATCTCGCGCTTAAAAATCGGATTGGTTGGTCCAACCATGTCCACCAGGATCATGGCCTTCACGCGCCGCAAGTCCCCGGAAAGGGCGAGACTCGCAGCCAGTTCGCGGCTCCCATAGGTATTGTCCGGATCGGCCCAATTCGGATTGAAAGCTTCCTCGCCGTCAAAAAACGCCAGCCAGATCGTCTCCGCGTTTTTTCGCGCGCACAGAAGGCGCGCGAGCTCCAGCAGAACGCCCGTGCTTGATCCGGCGTCATCGGCGCCGACAAAATTGGCGATCCGTTTCGTGTCGTAGTGCGATCCGTACAAAATAATATTGGGATTCGCGGACGGAATTTTTACGACGATGTTCTTCATCGCAACGTCGCCAACCGGAGTCGAAGGAGCGTGAAAATCCTGCTCTTCCACCGGGCATCCGAAACTTTTCAACTGGCCAACGATGTAATCCTGCGCATGGCGAATTCCCTCGGACCCGGCCGAGTGCGGCCCAATGGCGACGAGCTGTTCGACGTGCTTATAAGCGCGAGCGCCGTCAAAGCCTCCCGTCGTTTCCGGCGCGGGCGCGGGTGGAAACGTCGCCGCCTGGGGAGCGCCTGTTCCCTGCGCGCCACTTTCGGAGGATGAAGAATGTCCGCACGCCGCGAGGCTCGCGACCGAGAGGGCCGCGAAAAGCATGGTCCCTCGGCTCAACCTGCGCAATCGCAGCCTCATTTATCGAGCCCCTTGATCTACTATGGCAGCCCGCTTGGCCTTGTTGCGGACGACGAGAGCCGCGACACCGATGCCAATGAAATATAGCGCCACCATCGGCGCCATGAAGACGAGCATCGTCGTCGCGTCCGGCGTGGGCGTAATGATCGCGGCCACCACCGCGATGATCAGAATCGCGTAACGCAAATTCTTCCACAAAAATTTCGGCGTCACGATTCCAAACAGCGCCAGAAAGAAAATCAGCACCGGCAATTCAAAAATGACTCCCAGCCCCAGCAGTACGATCAAAATGAAATCGAAATACTCATTGATGCTGATCAGCGGCCGGAACGGCCCCTGAAACCCGATCAGGAAATCCAACATGTACGGCAGCATGACGAAGTAGCCGAAGGAGATCCCCGCAAGAAACAAGAAAGACGGACGAAACAATAAAAGTGGTCACGGCTTTGCGCTCGTGCTTGTAAAGTCCGGGCGCAATAAACAGCCACACCTGATACAGCACAACCGGCGCGGCCAGAACCACGCCGATATAAATTCCCAACGTGATGATGATATTGATGGCACCCAGCCGGGCTTGTGTAGATCAGCTTGTCATCCAGATGCTGCTTGCGCAGCGCCTCCTGCATCGGCCGCGACGATAAATCCGAAAACTTTTTGGGAGATGCTCACGCCGACGCCTGCGCCTATGGCAATCGCCAGCGCGGAATTGATGAGCCGCTTGCGCAGGTCCACAAGGTGCTCAAAAAACGACATCTTGCCGCCCGGCTCTTGCTCGGGCGCCGATTGGGAGGGGTCAGACTGCGGCGTTGTCATCAGAAGATTTCTCGTGTGGGACGCTTACCGCTTCCGCCGGCGGCTGGGACGTACCGGAATCGGCGTGGGGCGGAAGGCCCGCCCCGTTCTGAGATTCAGCCTGAGGCTCGCCGGGCGCGGACACAGCCGAAGCCGCAGCCGGCGTCTCCCGCGGCACTGCACCTTCCGGAGCCGGCGCAGGCGCGGGCACAGGAGCCTGAGCAGCCCTGGCTGCCGCCGCGGATTCCTCTTCGCGAATGCGCGTCTGGCGTTCGAGCTCCCGCACTTCATCTTCGAGCGCATAGCGGAAGTCGTTGGTCATTTTCCGAAATTCCGCCGTCGCCTTGCCGAGCATGCGCGCGAGTTCCGGCAGCTTCTGGGGGCCGAAAATGATCAGGGCCATGATGAAAAGAACGACTCAGTGTGGCAGACTCAACATGGCAAATACACTGTGCCTTTTTGGATCGAACGCAGAAAATTCAAGCGGCCGGGAGCCGGCCTGGAAAACGAAAACCGCTCTTAATTCCGGCGGGCTACCCTTCGCAATTCAAAATAAACAAGATCGGCCCGCTCCCGCCTGATACCCAAGAGGAATCATAGTGGACAGGCGAAGGGGTGTCAATTCAGCCTCTATGCTATACTATTTTGGAATGTGCATGGCAATGGGCCATACCGCAGGAAAGCGAGGGCGAAATGCAGGGTGAGAGACGTGGTGCGCTGCTCGTCATAGGCGTATTGGTCGTATCCGCGGTCCTGGGAGGCATTTACGGTCCGTCGGTGCGCGCAACGTCCACTGACGTAAACAACCTGCAGGACTCGGTCAAGTCCTTTACGCACGTCCTGTCGATTGTCCAAAAAGATTACGCGATTCCCGTTGATACCGATCATGCCATTTATTCCGGGGCCATCCCTGGAATGTTGCGCGTTCTTGACCCGCACTCCAGCTTTTTCGACCCTCGCGCGTATGCCAACCTTCGCGAGGACCAGCGCGGACGATATTACGGCGTCGGGATGACGATCGTGCCTCGCGATAACTACACGTACGTGCTTTCTCCCATGCCAGCCTCGCCGGCGTACCGCGCCGGCATTCGCCCGGGCGATGTGATCATGGCTGTGGACGGCAAATCCACGGAAGGTCTGAGCAGTTCGGAAGTTGCCGACATGCTGAAGGGCCCCAAGGGCACCATCGTACACATTACGATGAAGCGCGTCGGGTACGACTGAAAATCTCAACTTCACTGTGACGCGCGATGAAATTCCAAAACATTCTGTCGACCTTGATTTTGAAGTCAGGCCGGGCATCGGCTACATCAAGCTTTCCGGATTCAACGAAACCACCGATTCCGAACTCACCGCCGCGCTGAAAGATTTGGATGCCACCAAGCTCGATGGCCTTGTTCTTGACCTGCGCGGAAATCCGGGCGGCCTGCTGAATGAGGCCGTGGCCGTTTCCGACATGTTCCTCGACAAGAACCAGCTGATCGTGTCCCACCACGGGCGCGCATCGGCGGAGCGGCGCTACTACGCCGTGCGCGGCAACCGCGGCGTCACCGTGCCCCTGGTGGTCATCGTCAACGGCGGTTCCGCTTCCGCTTCGGAAATCGTGACTGGCGCGATCCAGGACCATGACCGCGGCCTGGTGGTCGGCGAACAAAGCTTCGGGAAGGGCCTTGTTCAGACCGTATCCGGACTGAGCGAAAACACAGGCCTGGCGCTGACGACGGCGCGTTACTACACGCCCAGCGGCCGCCTGATCCAGCGCGATTACAAAGATATTTCGCTGTACGACTACCTTTACAATCACAAGAACCCGGTTCCCACCGAGGTCAAGCTGACCGATAGCGGACGCCAGGTGACCGGTGGCGGCGGCATCACTCCCGATGTGCCCGTCGCGCCAGCCAAGCTCGACCCATTCCAGGAATTGCTCCTGCGGCGCGAAGTTTTCTTCGCCTATCAGGGCGGAGTCGGCGGATTCACCACCTACTTCCTCGGGACCAGGCCGGAAATTACCAAGGACTTTGTCGCCGGAGACAGTGTGATGAAGACGTTCCGCGCGTATCTCGACAAAGAAAAAATCCCTTACACCGAGGACGACATCGCGCAAAACCTCGGCTGGATCAAACGTGAAATTCGGAAGGAAGCGTTCATCTCCGTGTTTGGCCTGACCGAAGGCGCCAAGGTGGACCTCGAAGACGACGTACAACTTCAAAAGGCGATCGAGTCCTTGCCGCAAGCCCGCGCGCTTTACGAGAACGCCCGGAAGATCATTGCGCAACGCAACGCGGGGACCACCGGAGCGCAACAGCAATAGTTAGCGCAAAATCCAAATATTTTAAATTTTACGGCAACGCGCCCTTGGAATCCTTTGGATTCCTCGCCGCGCCCTGCTAAAATCTCACGAGTTCAGTGGGCGGCTAGCTCAGCTGGGAGAGCGCATCGTTCGCAACGATGAGGTCGGGGGTTCAAATCCCCCGCCGTCCACCAATCTTCTCTGGCATGCTGTCAATTAGGCGGGCCGAATGTGCGGCTCGGTTATAGTTCGGCTTTTCGAATGAGAAGAACCTTCCATTCATGGCCGGCTCTGCGCGGCTTTTGCCTGTTTTCTTTCGCGGCGCTATCGCTCTTGGCCGGGTTCGGAAATCTGCGCAGTTTGCATGCCCAGAAGGAATCGGACAACCCCCATTCGGTAACGATCGATTGGAGTGCCAGCAATCCTCCTGTTGCGGGGTACAACGTGTACCGCGTGTCCCCACCCGGCGCTCCCGTCAAATTGACAATTAAAATCGTTTCCGGCACTCAATACATCGACAGAACCGTTGAGGCAGGCCACACGTATTCGTATACCGTCACGGCCGTCGATTTCAAAGGGATTGAGAGCAGGCCGTCCGCCAAGATTACGGTCACGGTCCCATCGACTGTAACGCCTCCCGCAAAGCAATGATTCTTACTCCCTTTCCGAACACGCCCCGGAAACACACCCGCACCTCACGAATCTGGCCAGAGTGAGCGAGGACACGGTAAACTATCAAGATGCCCGTTCGCCTGATTGCGCTCGATATTGACGGTACGCTCCTGGATGAGCGTTCCCGCTTGCCCGCGATAAATCGCAACGCGGTTGCCGAAGCTGCCGCCCGGGGAATCGAAATTGCCCTGGTGACGGGCCGCCGCTACGACTTCGCGACGCCGATTGCGCGGCAGTTCCCTTGCCCGCTCACGATGATTGTCAACAATGGCGCCCTGGTTAAATCCAGCGACGGGGACACGCAACTCGTCAATCTGCTGCCGCGCGGCATCGCGGCGCGTGTGCTTGACGAAGCCATCGCCTTTCGCGAACAGGCCTCCGTGTGCTTCAACCGGCCGCGCGATAACCAGGTCATTTACGAACGGATTGACTGGGAAGACCCTTTGCGACGGGGATACTTCGAGCGAAATCGGGAGTACTTGGCGGAGATGTCTCCGCTGCGGGATTGCCTGACGGAGGATCCCATCCAGGTGATGTTCACGGGGTACGCAAACCAGGTGCGCGAGGTGGAATCGTTTCTCTCCCAGTTGCCATTTGCTCCGGAGTATTCGCTGGCCATGACAGTCTATGACAAGCGCGATTTTGGCCTCGTGGACGTTATTGCCGCGGGATGTTCGAAGGGCGCGACGCTGGCCGAGTGGGTGCGCCGGCGCGGCTGGTCGCGGGAGGACGTCATGGCCATTGGAGACAATCTAAACGACATGGAGATGCTCCAATTTGCCGGGCTTCCGGTGGTGATGGGAAACAGCGTGCCGGAGTTGAAATCGCTGGGCTGGCGTGAGACTCTGAGCAACGACCAAGGCGGCGTCGCCGCAGCAATCGAGTTGTATGCGTTTCGAGGTGCGTAATTGAAGGTGCGTGATTGGAGTTGCGTGAAGTGAAGCGGTTCCCACATTGCGCGAAATGGCTCTCGGGTGCGATCGTCGCGCTCGCGGCTCTCGCTCCGTGTGCGCGCGCCGATTACATGGTCCTGCAATCCGGCCAGCGGATCCATGTGACCGGATACGAACGCATAGGAGATACGCTGCGCCTGACGATGGCCGGCGGCACTCTGGAGATTCCCGCGGACGCGCTCGTGCGAGTCGATCCGGAAGACACCTTCCTGCCGGTCAAAGTGAAATTGCTCGATGTTCCTTTTGCGAATTTCATTGATGACTCCGCGCGAGTCCACGGCGTGGCTCCCGAACTCGTGGCCAGCGTGATTGCCGTCGAATCCAACTTCAATCCGAATGCAATCTCCTGGCGATCCGCTCGCGGCCTGATGCAATTGATGCCGGAAACGGCGGCGCGATTTGGCGTGACGAAGGTGTTCGATCCCCAGCAAAACATTGAAGCGGGCACGAGATACCTGAAGGAATTGCTGCTGCGTTACAACGGCGATCTTGCCCTGACCCTGGCGGCCTATAACGCCGGTCCCGACCGCGTCGAACAATACCGCTCCGTTCCTCCCTACCGCGAAACGCGCGATTACGTTCGCCGCGTTACGGAAAAATTCCGCAACACCTACCGCGCATCAAACCAAACCGTCTATTTGCAATAGGTTTTAAGTAGGACAGGCTTCAGCCTGTCGCTTTTTGGGGAGGCTTAAGAAAAGCAAACCCGACAGGCTGAAGCCTGTCCTACTGAACCGGCGGAGGCTGCACATTGACGGCTGGCGTTTGCGGGTTCTGCTGCGGCTGCTGCCCGTCGGGGCTGGTCGGATTGATTCCGCTTGGAGCGGAAGTGGGATTGGCGTTCGGGTTTACAGGGGTTTGCCCTGGCACTGCCATTTGTCCTGTCGGACTCCAGATGAATTCCCACTGCTGATAGGTGTCGCCTCCTAAATAAATCCGAAGCGAAGGCTTTTTGATCTTGCTCCCCACGCCGATGATGTTGCCGCCCATGATAGTTCCATCAAGCGGCTGGGGCTGGGATTCCAATGAGTTCGCAGTCATGGCATCGTTCGTTTGCTGTCCCGGCTGGCCGACGCCGGGTGCCTGACCCGCGCCGGGCGCCTGGTTCGTGCTCGTTGCCGCTCCCGGTGACGAAAGAGGTTGCACTCCCCCGCCTGAGGACAACCCCCCGGCGAGTCCTGGTGTGGAAGGCGTAGTCTGCAGCAAATTGGCCTGGCTAACGCTTCCAATCAATTGCCCGCTCGGCCCTACGTAGATGAAGCGCCAGGAGCCGTCCTCTTTATTCATCGGGTCGGTGTAGGCCTGGCGAAGGAAGCGTACGCCATTGGTCTGTCTGGTGAGGTCCTCCACCTTGGTCGGATATTTCCCAAATTTCTGATAATACATGCCGATCGCGCGCTCATACTGCTCTCCGCGCCAAACCATTTCCTCTTCCTTTTCGCGACGGCCTTGCGTGAGGACGTTCGTAGCGGCAGCGGCGGCAACAATGATCATGGTCGCCACCATGAAAACCACCATCAGCAGGGTGTAACCTGCCTGTTTGCGCCGGCGCATTCTGGGATTAGCGGAGGTCATCAAGATTACCCGTTCGGACTGGGTTCCTCCAGAGTCAGCGTGGCGCGGCGGCCCGTCGAAACCTCTTCCACATCGGCAGTCGTATTCGTCAGGCGAACGACTCGGAACCGGCCCATGAAGGTGTCCCCTTCGCCGGCAATGATCACGTCCTCGTTGTTGCTCGTCGCAAAGAACGCTCGCCGGTGGCTCCCGCCCAGATCGCTGACGTAGCCGAAATATTTGGCGTCCACCGTTAGCGGTGGCGGGCCCGAAGGAGTTCCGGGAGCGACATTTGCCAGTTGCTTTGAGGGCGCGGGCGCCGGGGGCGGAGGAAGCGTCGCGCTGAAAATGCTGCGATGAACGCCTTTGTATTCGAGCGCGAGGAAGCGCTTCAGAATATCCAGCCGCAACGCCGGATTATCCACGCCGAGCGGCGTGAATCGCGCATCCAGGGAAACTGGCTGCGGAGTGTCCTCTTGGGAGGAATAACTCGTCCGGTAAAAATTGAACGCGGTGGCGGCAAACACTGCCAGCAGCACTCCGAGAACGATGAATTGGGTTCGGCGTGTCATGTCGTCCGGAAATACGTCCTCAGTTGCACATTCAGGCGAAGCTTCCCCGCGGTACTGGAAGCAAGCGTGAGGCTGTCCAGAACATAAAAATTGTCGGAATGTTCCAGCTTGTTCAGGAATTGAACCAGGCTGTCGTAATCCCCCTCGACAGCCGTGGTGATATCCACCTGCATCAGGCCGCGCGCGTCGGGCGCATGCTGGTGAAAGGTAATCGTGTCCGACTGCAAGCCCGCCGAGCGCGACAATTCTCCCAGGTCTTCGCTGATTGCGGAATACCCTGCCCCCGCGGGATGAAAATGCGTCGTGAAAAATTCGTCCCACTGCTTTTCATCGGCGGGCAATTCGGCCTGGAATCTTTCAAGACGCGCGTTGTCCGCTCGATACGGATTTTTCCAGCATCACCAGCCGGTTCAATTCACCGGGCTGAACGTGGGGCGAATCGTTAAGCTTCCAATGAACGCCGAACAAGACGGCATCCGCCAGCAGAATGACGGCCAGAGCCCCGCGGATCACATTGTTGCGTCGTAGAATGACGGGTTTCATTTCAAATCACCGAATACTGCGCCTGAAGCGAGAGCATGACGCGATCGAATTGGTCCGGCCTTGGCGGGACGGGATTCGCTCAGCAGCTCGATGTGCGAAAATTCGGGCGAACTTCTCGAGCGCCTTCAGGAATTTCAATTTACTCTCGTCGCTCATGGCGCCCACCATGAACGGTCAACTGCACGTTATCGCCCGCCAGTTTGGGCTCGATGCTGACCACGCGCACGCCCTCGGGAAGAATCTGTTCGAGGTCCATGAAAATCTTGATCCAGGGGAACGCCCTTTGCTGGATGAGCGAATTCAGATAGGCGGCACGCTGCCGGCGCTTCACGGTTTCGCGCATTTTCAAAAAACTCGGACAGGCTCTGGCGCTGGTGTTGGAGCTTCACGATTTGAAGTTCCAAAGCGTCCTGCCGCGCGCGAAGCATTTTGTCGCTTTTCCAAACCGAGTAGGTGCGATAGGAAAGGACGAGCAGAGCCACGATGGCAATCGTGCCGATCACGCTGGCGCCCAGCGCGAAGCGCCGGTTGCTCTCGAGCGGAGATGTCGATAGATTGAGACGAACTTTCATTTCGTGCGGGTGCGCCTTTCTTTTCTTAAAATGCTCACGCGCCGCGATTCAGCGTCCAGCCGATCAAGGCTTCCAGTCCGCGGTCCACGAGCGGCCGCTCATCGGCGCGGATCCAGCCCTTCCGCTCGCGGCAGCCGCCAGCAGCGACTGCGACCGGACACTTCAATTCACGCTCGAACGGCTCGCGAAATTCCGCGACGCGGTCGGCCAGTCCTGCCAGGCGGACCTGCGCAATTCCCTCGCTCCAGAAATCCTGATAATAGGCGGCCAGCGGATAAATTTCATCCAGCAGCGCCTGCGGCGTCAGATGCCGCGCGTCGGCCGGCAGCGTGATGCAGCGGTATCCGCAGAGCACTGCCTTCGCGAACGATCGCCGTCGTCAGCGTCGTGCCCGCGACGCGCGCCAGCAGAGCGGGCCGCCCATCCGACAGCAGCGGCAACGACCGCCAGCGTCGAACTCATCACGACGCCCGGCGACATCCCAACCGACTCCACCAGCGATTCGTACTCACGAACAATGCGAAGACGCGCCAGTCCCGTGACGATATCCACTCCCTCCTCGCGGGGAGTTTGCCGCATGTAGGAGATCAGCGTTTCTTCGGCCTCAAAGGGCACGCTCTTCTTGAGCCGCCACCGAAGCATCGGAATGGCTTCCTCCGCCTTCCTCGGAAATACGTCAAAATGCAGTACAAAGACGCGAATGACGGCGTCCGGAACCAGCAGAGCGACTTCTTCGTTCTTGACTCGCAGGCGCGAGAAGACGCGGCCCACCGCGGCGCGCACTTCCGCGGCATCGATCAGATTCGATTCCACCGCCGTGGGGAAAATCGCTCCCGGAGGCAGCGGTTCGACGGCAAAACCGTCCAGAGCCCAATCCCGTGCGCGTCCAGCGCGCCGCCGCCACGTAATCCGCGGCGATCTCGCAGGCGATCAGCGGATGAGGAATGGCGTCGAGCCAACGCGCCATGCGGCGCACGAATCCGCTCTGGTAAATTCCCTGCCGGATGCTGTTGCCGCTACTCAATGAACGTCACCTTATTGATTTCCTTGAGCGTCGTGACGCCCTCGCGCACCTTGGCCAGCGCGGAGTCCCGCAGAAACGTCATGCCTTCCTCGCCGCGCCACGCGCTTGATCTCCGACGTGGGACGCCGGCCGATGATCATCTCGCGAATATGGTCGGACAGGTCCAGCAGTTCGGAAATGGCGCTGCGGCCGCGAAATCCCGTGCCGGAACATTCCAGGCAGCCCGCTCCCTCCACAAATTGCACCTGGGCCCATTCCTCCGGATCGAGACCCGAAGCGCGCAGCGACTTCCGGGGAATAGCGTACGATCTTCTTGCAATGCACGCAAACCACGCGCACCAGGCGCTGCGCCAGGATGCAATTCAGCGCCGAAACGAAATTGTACGGCTCGACGCCCATGTTGATGAACCGGCCGATGACGTCGGTGACGTTGTTCGCGTGCACGGTGGTGAACACCAGGTGTCCGGTGAGCGCCGACTGGATGGCGATTTGCGCCGTTTCGTTGTCGCGAATTTCGCCGACCATGATCTTGTCCGGGTCGTGGCGCAGGATGGAGCGCAATCCGCGCGCGAACGTCAGTCCCTTCTTTTCGTTCACGGGAATCTGCGTGATTCCGCGGACCTGGTATTCGACCGGATCTTCAATCGTGATGATCTTGTCTTCGTCGGTCTTAATTTCGTTGATGGCGGCGTACAGCGTCGTCGTCTTTCCCGAACCGGTCGGGCCGGTGACCAGCACCATTCCGTAGGGTTCGCGGATATACCGGCGAAACTTCCGCATTTCCTCGCCCGAGAAATCCGACGACATCCAGGCTGAGGTTTTGAAATTTTTCGGAGAGCGTTTCCTTGTCGAGGACGCGAAGCACCGCGTCTTCTCCGTGGATGGACGGCATGATGGAAACGCGGAAATCGACGAAGCGGCCCTTATAGCGGACCCGGAAGCGCCCGTCCTGCGGCACGCGCCGCTCGGCGATATCCAGTTCGCTCATGACCTTGATGCGGGAAATAATCGTGGAGAGCCAGTCCTTCGAGATCGGCGCCATCGCGTGAACCAGCACGCCGTCAATGCGGTACTTGACGGCGACCTCGATGTCGCGGGCCTCGATATGGATGTCGGAGGCGCGCCGTTCGAGCGCCGTGAAAATCACCGTGTCCACCAGGCGAACCACCGGGCTGACCGCCGAATCCTGCTGCGTCAGGCTGTCGGCGGAGATGTTCGAATCGGATTTCTTCGTCCTCTTCGACCACCGTCAGCGTGAAGGCCTCGGTGGCCTGGTCGAGAACGCGCTGGGACTGCTCGGTGCGTTTCAGGAGATCGCTGATTTGCGTGGGCGTGGCGACCTTCAGGATCAATTTCTTGCCCAGCAGCAGGGGCAACTCGTCGCTCAGCAGAACCTGGCTGGGATCGGCCACTGCGATCACCAGGGCGCCGTTCTGCGCCTCCATCGGCACGAAGTTGAATCGAAACATCAACTCGGCGGGAATGCTGCGAAACAGTTCAGGATCGATGCGCTGTTCGAACAAATCGACGAACGGACAGCGGTATCGTTCCGCCAGACGCCGCGAACGTTCTCGCGCTCGCCCTGCGGATCGGATGCTGTCGCTAGTGTTTGGTCGGTTGTGCTCATAGCTGTCTATCCCTACCCCTGGCCGCCGACAGACAACGAGAACATCGGCAGGTACAGCGCCACCAGGATAAAAGCAATCAGAATCGCCATGAAAACCAGGATCGCCGGCTCGATAAGGGCCACCAGATTCGCCAGATGTGTATTCACTTCGTCTTCATAAAATTCCGCGACGCTGGCGAGCATAGGCGCAAGCGCCCCGCTGGCTTCACCCACTTCAATCATCTCCAGCGCTAAATCCGGCACAAGCCCGGTGGAAGCAGAGACCGTTGTGCAGAGACTGTCCTTCCCGGACGAGTTGCGCGCCCTGCGTGATCGCGCCCGAAACCAGGCGGCTGCGAATCGCTCCGCCGGCGGTTTCCATGGCCTGCACGAGGGGCGTACCTCCCGCCAGCAGCGTCGAGAGCGTCCGGCAAAACTGCGCAAACTGAAATTTCGTGATCGTCTCTCCGACGAGCGGCAGGCGCATCCTGATCCGCTCCATGGCTAAGTCCTCCCTGCTCGGATCGGGACCATGCAAACGCAGCCGTCGCGGCGACCACCAGCAACGCAATCGTCGCCAACAGGTACGGCCGGTAGGTAACGGTAACGGCCAGAAGGATGCGTGTCGCCTGGGGCAGATTGATGTTCAGGTCGGTAGTAGAGCCCCGCAAACTTCGGGATCACCGAGCTCACCAGATAGGTCACGATGAACGTTGCGGCGCAAATCAGGATCACGGGATAAATGAGTGTCGCGATCAGCTTCTTTTCGGAACCCTGTCGTGACCCTCTGGTAGGCGATGTAATACTCGAGTACGCCGGACAAGTTGCCGCTCTTCTCTCCCGCCAGGACGGACACCGTGTAGACCTTTGGGAATACGCCCTGCTGATCCAGTGCCTCTGACAGAGTGGTGCCCTCCCGGACCAGGCGGCGAACTTCCCCGAGAACGGGACGAAGCCGCTCCGCAGCCGCGCGCTCAGACAGCAGGTCCAACGCCCTCAAAATGGGGATTCCCGCCTTGATCAGCGTGTTGAATTGCTGATTAAAGACAAGGAAGTCATTCCCATCGACCGATTTCTGGCGCTTGCGGCCGAACAACTGACCCAGCACTCCGGCTCGCGGCCGGACATTGTAAACAAAAAGGCCGCGGTCGGAGAGTTTCTGGCGAGCCTCCGTGATAGACTCCGCGGGCTCCACGTGCAAGAAGACTTTTCCGCTGCCGTCGGCCACCTTACATAGAAACTCAGCCATTATGTGAGTGTACCTCAACCCCTATAGATGCAGGAAGCTGGCCCCACGGCTGCGTGCACTGGGCGATAACTCCACGCTCAGGCCAGCCGGATCAATCTTACCGGTGCCTGATTGGAAAGGCATTTCTCATTTATGAGCACCGTGTGAATTCCCGTTCAACATGACAGAACAGAACACGACTCTTGCCTTCGATGGGCCTCTTTCACTACAATGCGGCGCCTGTCCCCGTAAAGGCGACCAGGCCGGCTGAGACAATTTTCGGTTATGCTGGGCGGTGCGGACTTGACGTAAGTTGCTCGATTCGATCATCCGTAGCCGGCCGTGGGTATTGCCGAGGCCATCTTTTCGATCGGGTGGCGTTAGAGATTCTGAAATTGGTCCCCCACGCACGAGCTGGAGACGAAACTCTCCGGTTCGATTACGCGGCGTCCCAGGCTATTCCTCTACCGGATAAGCCTCTCGGGACGCCGCATCGTTTTCCGGCCCTCCATTTCTTTGCCCGCCATTTCTTTGAAGGACCCAGAATGCGGACCTCGACCACGCAGTTGCCTCTCCTGGCGACGGACTCCAAAAGTTTACGGCTGGCTAGATTTCGTAGCGGAATTATTTAGGGGAGCCAAAGAAGCCCGGCAACCAAGCATTTGGAGGTGGGTAATACCGTCGGTTGGATTGAGGGCGAGTGCCTCGTCAAATTGAGAGTTGGCGCCGGCACAATCCCCGTTCATTTTGAGCACGATGCCGTAACTCGTATGATACGTCGCATCGTACGGATTTAATTCCACCCCGCGCCGAAAGGACTGGATCGCTTCTTGCGCCCTGTCCTGCTTCAGCAGTATCTGGCCGAGCAAAATGTACGAGTCCGCCGAAATGGGATCAAGTCGAATCGCTTCCCTCGCGTATTCCTCCGACTTCGAGTACTGTTTTTTGATGTAGTACAAACGACCAAGATTGAAAACGATCCTGCCATCTCCGGGATATTTCTGGTATCCGGTTTCAAGCAGCGGCTGGGCGGCTTCAATTTCCTGACGGATGATCAATTGCCCTCCCAGGTTATTCAGGGCCGTGGAATTCAGAGGAGCGATTTGGTGCCCGCGAGAATACAGGGTGTAGTTGTCCTCCCAATAACTCGCCTCCCGAACCGCGCACAATCCGAGAACGGCGGCAAGCACGAGGGCTGCCCCAACTACTCGCGAAGGCTGACCGAAAACGGAGGGCTGGCCTGCAAGTGCCCTCTCGATAATCAATGCCACGAGCAGCGAGGCGCCAACACTTGGTACGTAGAAATACCGGTCATGGGCCAGCTCGCCGTCGCTGAAGACAAATGTATACAGTGCCGGAAGCAGGGGGATCACCAACCAGGCCACTGCGTAGCCGGTGGCCCGAACTCCCAGCGGCTTTCGCAACATCCATACCGCAAAGGCAATCGCAACCAGGACGAGCGCGGGCAGAACAACTCCCCTCAGGCTTACACGGGATTGATAGAAAAGATCGTAAAACTCGGAGAGATGTACTGGGAAAAACCAATTTTTGATGTAAAAAAAGAGAATCGACGGCAGCGTCAGCAACCACGTGGAAACGGATGCATTCGACAAGGCGTGGCCGAAACCTGACAATATCCGGGCTCGCACAATCAGATACATGGCAGCGATCGGAACGTAGAGAACGACTGGATTGAGCGCCCGGCTGAAACGCCGCACAACTCCCGGACGGTCCGGCAGGTCTTGAGAACTCCCGGCAATCCATTCGCTGGCAAACACCAGGACGGGCAAGACAATCGCCGTCTCCTTGCAAAGCAGAGCCAGCCCGTATAATACGGCGGAGACCGTCATCCAAATCGTCTTTGAGCTTTCAAGCGATTTCAGGTACGCCAGAAACGCCGCCAGAAATATGGCGGCGAAGAGTGATTCCGTCGTCCCGGAGACCCACGCGACGACCTCGTGATGGATGGGGTGTACTCCGAAGATCATCGCCGTTAACCAGGCCACAGTGAATCGCCCGGTCAGCTTCTTAACCAAACAATAGACCAGCCACGTGACCAGCACGTGCAGCAAAACTGCCGTCAAATGCCAACCCATCTCGCGAAGCCCGAAAACCGCGTAATTTGCCCGAATCCAGAGAAGAAACAACGGACGGTAATAATTCCCGGAAACCAGAGGATACAATTGCTTCCATACCGAGCTGACAAAATACTGCGGAACGTACTGCCAGGACTTCACAAACGGATTGGTGCGAATCTGCGGATCGTCATCGTACACGAATCCAAATCGAAGCGTGCCAAGGTAAGTGATTGCGGTGATGAAGAGAACGACAGCGAGAAAATACCGTTCGCGCAGTGCTTCACCCTGCGGCCTTTCATTCCGTCTTGATGAGTTTGCTCCCATGCTCGCTCGTCGCCGATATGCAATGCAGAGATTACCATGCAGAATCGCCAGTAAAGCAGGGCGCGGACGGTAGGATGATCAAACTGTTACTAACACTTATAGATCGCGACGGGATTTCATTTCGGTCCTTCCGATAAGGCAGTCCCATCCACTACAGCGACGCCCACCGGAATCTGAAAGCGGAACATGTCGTCGGCAAGCGGGACGTCTTCCTGCCAGTCGCCGAACCTGTATTCCAACTCGATTCCACCGGGCTGGCGAATCTCGATGCGCACCAGCTCTCCGCTTGATTTATCCACTTCCAATAGGACCTCGGTGAAGTCCACTTCCCCTGGGAGGCCAGCTGCCGGTTGAGATGATTCAGCCTGTGCTGCCGGGGGCGTCTTCTTTTCACCCTTAGGCAAACAGCGAAGGATCGCGTTGGTGGCGGGAACTCCCTTCTGCTCGATTAAATCCACGCGGCTGCACAGCCGCGAGAGTGCTACTTTCCCCGTCAGCAGGGCGAGTGGTGTGCGCCAATCCGAGCTTTCCTTGACTGGAGCCTTCGTCACTGTGTGGTCATAAGGAACGTAAAACCATACGGTCTTGCCGTCGGCGAGGAACAATTTCTTTTCCGGTGATTCGTATTCCCAACGCATGCGTCCCGGCCGTTTGAAATAAACAGTCCCTGACTCCAGGCGCACCTGTTTTTGGCCTTCGCTATAGCGCTCGAGAAATACAGCTCGGAGAGTCTGCGGACGACGATAGTGTTCTTCCAGAAGCCGGGCGAGCGATTTCGCAGAGGTCCCTGATTCCGAGATCGAATCCGATGCCCCGGACACAGCCAAAATTCCGAAAAAGCAGGGGAAAATCGCGGAGAAAATAAAGGCAAAAACAATTCTTCGGTTCACTTGGCCAGTGTAGCAGGAGTGGCGCTCGGGGACTACATCACTGGTGCGCAATGACTCCGAAACGGGAAATCACTGAAGCGGAAGATCGGACGGTCCTGCCTGCACGGTGCCGTTCCAACGGATCACGCACGTCTGATCCGTATAGAAGTAACGGTTCCCGGTGCTGCCTGGCACCAGGGGACTGGCGGTCACGGCGTAGTCAACAACATGCCCTAGGGCGTCCGTCGTGACCGCCGTATACCCAAAGCTATAACCGCTCTTCACACCGCCCGCTAGCACCTCATCAATTAGCTCAGCGTGGCTCAGGTCGGGAGTCGCGCTAGTTCCTGAAAGCGTTGGCAGGTCAGGCGAAAAATTGATTCCATACGTGGAGGCGTAAAGGAATTCGGCCGTTGTAATGTTTCGCAAGTTTTGAACCGCGGAGGCTTCGTTCGCGGCCATTTTGGACCGAACATAATTGGGGATGGCAATTGCGGCAATGATGAGAATCACGGCGACGACAATCAGTAATTCGATCAGTGAGAACCCTCTGCTGGAGGTGCCCTGTCTCGAAGATGTAGAGCCTTTGGGTTGTGGTGTCATGATCTCATCTCACGGGTGGTGCAACTCAGTGCAATATCCGGTCTCACTTTCAGTCTCTATAAGAAAACGGGGGAGGAATCGTATGGCTTCCTCCCCCATTGTATTTCTATCCGATCAAACTCAATTGCCGATCGGTAGGTCGGCCACTACTGCCGTTGCAGTGGCGTTAGAGCGAATCACGAGTGTTTGATCCGTAAAGTAGTGGACCGTCCCGGTCGTATTCAGGGTCACCGGATCGGCATTGATCGTGTAGGTCGGTACTCCGGCCCCACCACCTGTCCACTTGAAGGTGTATCCGCTCTTGGTGCCGGTCGCCAGAACAGAGTCGATCAAGTCCGCAGCGGTCGAAGTCACAGCGCCGCCGCCGGCCGGTGTCGCCATATCGGAGAGAGCCGAGGGATACTGTTGGTAGTTGGTGTCATACAACACCGCGGACGTGTTGAGCGTGCGAAGCGAAGCGACGGCAGACGCCTGATTCGCCGCGATTTTCGACCGCAGCAAGTTCGGAATTGCGATCGCCGCGATGATCAAAATGATCGCGACAACGATCAACAACTCGATAAGTGAAAAACCCTTCTGTTTATTCCGCATCAATTTTGCTCCTTAGAGAATCTCGATAGTAAGTTTTGAAATCTTGTCCCGTACCGGGGATCGACCAACTAAGTGCAACCCCGATGCCATTTCAAGGGCTGAAAATCGGACGCGACGCCAAGTAGTCTAATAGACTGATTCTAAGGAGGTTATATATTCACCACATTCCAATTCGGACCTCAGGCCAACAAATGCCGGCGAACTTTACGGCCAGTTCCGACAAAAATTGTCATTCTGTAGTGGCAGAAGTTGACAATCTGCGCCGCAGTTCCTGCAATAGCCTCATCTGAATCAACAGAGATTGCTAATATTCACGCGCACCCTTCGGACTGATGTGCAACCAGAAGAAGTCTGAAGCCCGGTCCTTCACCAGCTAACTAGTACGGCAATCAAGCCGCACAAGAACTGCACTGGGTAATTGCTAGTTTTGCGTGCAAAACCTAGACTGGGGTGTGAAATGCGAGCGATCCTGAATTTTTCAACTCGAGACAATTTCTAGACACGTAATGATAAAGCAACTCAAACGCCTGCTGAGTTATCCCGTGTTCATTACCTTGTTCGCGTTTGCCGTGCGCATGTTGATTCTCTCCTACTACTGGCATGCGGCGCGAACGCCTGCGAAAGCCTTTCTGCCCTACGGGTACGAGCTCGGACGTGTAGCGAGAGCCATTGCGGCCGGGCAAGGGTTCTCTTCCCCGCTGCGCATGGTCGATAGTGGGCCGACGGCCTGGTTCACCCCCATTTATCCGTATCTCGTCGCTGGGATCTTCAAGATCTGGGGAATTTTCAGTGACGAGTCCAGGCTCATCATCATGACGTTGAATTCCGCGTTTGCCGCACTGACGGTGATTCCCATTTATGGGGCCGCTCAGAGGACCTTTCGAAAAAACGTCGCGGTCGGCGCGGCTTGGGCATGGGTTTTTCTGCCGACTTCGCTTCTCTTCCCTATCAGCTGGATTTGGGATACGGCTCTCGCGGCTCTCTTCCTGGCTTTGATCTTCTGGGCGACCCTGGCCATGCGTGAGGCGAAAACTATTTTGCCGTGGGCGGGTTACGGAGCACTTTGGGCCGTGGGGGTCTTGGTCAATCCGTCGTTGTTATCACTCTTCCCGTTTCTAGCCGGATGGGCCCTTTGGCAATCGCGCCGCTCTTCTTCTGACTGGGTCAAGTTTTCAGCAGCGACGGTTCTGATTTTCGCGATCGGCCTCGTTCCATGGACGGTGCGGAATTATCGCGTGTTCGGCAAATTCATCGTCCTGCGCTCGAATTTCGGACTGGAATTGTGGCTTGGCAATAATCCAAACGTGCCGGATACGTGGTCTCCATGGCTGCACCCGAATGACAACCTGGAGGAAGCTGAAAAATACAAGCGGATGGGCGAAATCGCGTTCATGGCGGAAAAACAACAGGAAGCTTTCACGTTTATGCGAACGCACCCCGCCGAAACGCTTCAGTTCATGTTCCGCCGGTTTGTGGACAACTGGCTGGCAATCACCGATAGCCCGGTGGATGCGTGGTCGGTCACGCCTCTGTACGCGAAGGCGTTCATCGTGATGAATTTTCTATTGTCGTTGTTCACGTTGCTCGGAGCCCTGTTTGCTTACCGTTCAAGACCGGTGGAAGCCTTTCCCTACGTGATGGTTCTTCTCATTTTTCCGCTCATCTTTTACCTGACCCATTCTTCCCTGCGCTATCGTTTCCCGATGGATCCCATCATGATGGTCCTCGCCGCGTATGGCGTGGCCCATCCGATTTCACAATGGCTTGAGCGAGCCGGTACGCAGCCGGATACAGCCACACCCGCTCCACCGGTTCCGACCACCTGAATTCAATTCGATTCTTGTCAACGGATGTTGTATTTCTTAGAGTAGTGCCGAAATGAGCGGTAGCTCATCTTGAGCAGGTCCGCCGCGCGTGTTCCCACGCCGTCGCTCGATTCGAGTGCCGCCATAATGTAGGCCCTCTCCATATCCTGAACAGTTTTTTCCAGATCAACGCCACTTTCGGGAATGTGGACATGACCATGGGCCGGCGCCGCATGCATTGGGCTTTCGTGCTTTACGCGATGCTGAATTTTTTCGGGAAGGACATTCACCGCGATCATGTTTCCCGTTTCCAGTGCAACCGAGCGTTCCATCGTGTTTTCCAGTTCGCGTACGTTTCCGGGCCAGTCGTAGGCTTCCAGCAAACCCATGGCATCGGGCGTGATCCCCTCGATCGGCTTCTCCATGGACTTGCGGAACCGCTCCAGAAAGGATCTGGCCAAGAGAGCAATATCTTCTCTCCGTTCACGGAGCGGCGGCAATTGGATGGGAATGACGCTCAGGCGGTAGTACAAGTCTTCCCGAAACTCTCCGGCGGCGATGGCCTTGTCCAGATCCTTATTCGTCGCGGCGATCACACGCACGTCAATTTCGTATTCCTCGTTCGATCCGACCGGCCGGACCTTGCCTTCTTGAAGCACGCGGAACAGCTTCACCTGCATCGACAGGCTCATATTTCCAATTTCGTCCAGGAAGAGCGTCCCGCCGTGCGCCCCTCGGAATAGCCCCTGGCGGTTCTCGTTGGCCCCCGTGAAGGCTCCCTTGACGTAGCCGAACAGCTCGGATTCAAGAAGGGTTTCCGGAAAGGCTCCGCAATTGATGGTGATGAACGGCTCCTTGCTGCGGGCGCTGTTTTCATGAATCGCGCGCGCGACGAGTTCCTTACCCGTGCCGGTTTCCCCGGTGATCAGGACGCGGCTGGTTTGCGGCGCGACCGTCATGATCATGTCAAAGATCGCGCGCATCTTCGCGCTATGGCCGATGATGTTGTCCTGGCCCGTGAGGCGCCGCAATTCACGCCGCAAGTAGCCGGCTTCGGTCTTGAGCCGGAGGGTTTCATCCACCTGGCGCACGGCGCGGCGCAATTGATCGACCAGGTCATGGTCCTTGATCACATAGCGGTCCGCGCCGGCATTGATCGCGGCAATGGCGGTCTCTACCGTGGGCACGCCGGTGATGAGCAGAAAATAGCTCGATGGCGAAATCTCCTTGCAAAATTGCAGGAGTTCGACGCCGGTGGTGTCCGGCATGCGAATGTCGGAAATCACGATGTCAAAAATCTGGGATTCGAGCTTGCGGCGCGCGGACTCGCCGTTCAAGGCCACTTCGACGCGATGTCCTTCCTTGCGAAAGGTGATCTCCAGCAATTCGCAAATGGAGCGTTCGTCATCGACGACCAGGATATGAGCCATTCGACTACTTCCTTCCGACGCCAGCGCGTCAGGCGACGCGAGGCAGATCCACCGTAAATTCCGCTCCCTGGTCTTTTTCGGAGAACACGCTGATGCGCCCGCTGTGAGCCTGCACGATTTGATACACAATGGCGAGTCCCAGGCCCGTGCCGCCCACAAAATTGGATTGCAAAGGCTCGAATATTTTTGCGCTTTGTCTCGGGTCGAGTCCCATTCCCGTGTCGCGAAACCGGATGCGAACCCAGAAGGGCGCGGCTTCCAGGGACACCGTCAAAACTCCTCCGGCGGGCATGGCGCGCAGCGCGTTGTCGGACAAATTCCAAAACACTTGCTTGATGCGGTTGCGGTCGACCCGAACGCGAACCTCGGTTCCCGTAAAGGCCCGCTCGATGCGATACTTTCCATCGACCTGCGGGTTGCGTTCCAGCAGCGTCAGGGTTTCGTCCAGAAGGCTGCGAGACATCTTCTTCGGAAAATTCGTAGGTTTTTTCGCGCGAATAATTCAGGAACTCGGTAATGATTTTGTTCAGGCGCTCCGATTCCCGGCTCACGATGCCGACCAGGTGCTGTTCGTCTTCCTGCAGCGGCACCAGGCGGCCCAGTTCCTTCACGGCTCCGGCCATCGCAGTCAAGCGGCTGGCGGATTTCGTGCGCGATGGCCGCGGAGAGACGGCCCAGCGCCGCCATGCGTTCCTTGGTGGCTACTTCCTGTTCCAGACGCTTCAGGTCCGTGAGGTCCTGGAAATTGAATACGTAGCCGGTGGTGCGGCGCTCTCCCGTGCGAAGCGGAGAGACCGATATGCCGATGAAACGCTGCTGGCCATCGGGCGTCAGGAAATCGACTTCGCGCCGTTGGGGAAGCTTGCCATCTTCGGCGATATCGCCCGGAAGCCAGAAAGAGGGCCACACGTCCTGCATAGGCGATCCCTTCACACATGCGGAATTGGCTTCCTGTAATTTCTTCTCCCGTCCGGTTGAGCAAGAGAATGCGCCCGTCCAGATCCGTCGTGAGCAGCCCGCCGCGCATGGAATGGATAATGTCTTCGTTGAATGCCTGCAGGTCCTGGAGTTCCCCGCGCTTGACTTCGAGTTCCGCGCTCTGGCGCCGCAAGGATTTGCGCCAGCAGGCTCGATAGATAGGCCACGGCCATGAAGTAAAATAAATTGCTGAAAATCCAGGTTTGCAACTGGCGGCTGCTTGGCACGGCAATCTGCATGCGCGGCAGGATGTTGTAGTAAGATGAGCTCGGCCAGGCCTCCGACCAGAATGAAGCTCAACCCCGCCACGATGAACGTGGCTTTGCGCGAAAATAAAATGCTGGCGACGATGATGGCGAGCGGGTAGAGCCAAATAAAGTAGCTGTCCTGCGTCCCGGTCAGATAAATCAGGCAGGTCACCACGAGCAGGTCGAAAACCATCTGAACTCCGGCCATGCCACGAGGCCACGGGCATCCAGCGCATCAAGATGGTGTAGATGATCGCCAGCGTGTACCACAGGATCATCAAGGGAATGAAATAGCGGGTGGAAACTTCGAGCTGGCTGGTCTTGCCGAGCACGATGACGAGAGCGAGCAGAAGTGTAATCAGGAAAAAGCGGACGCGCGACAGCCAGCCAAGCCACGCAGCGACATTTTGTGTCAGTTCCATTCGAGACGAGCTTGTCAGCCAGCGTCCTTTCCGCGTTTGAAAATTTCCGTCAGGCTCGAGCCGGGGAGAGATGAAGGGCGATCCTTTTCGGATCGCCCTTCCGATCTTAAGACCGTTGAATCTTGCGCCTCGCCGGCATCTAGTGAGCGCTGCTCAGTTGTCCGATCAGCGAGAACAGCGGCAAATACATCGAGATCACGATGCCGCCGACCACCACGCCCAGGAACACGATCATCATCGGTTCCATGGCCGCCAGCAGGTCCTTCACCGCCGCATCGACTTCATCTTCGTAGAAGTCGGCAATTTTCTGGAGCATGGCATCCATGGCGCCCGTTTGTTCTCCGACGCCGATCATCTGCGTAACCATGCCCGGAAACACATTGGTTTCCTTCAGCGGATCGGAAAGGTTGCGGCCCGCTTCCAGGCCTTTGCGAACTTCCATGAGCGCCTTCTCGATGACGGCATTCCCGGCCGTTCGCGCCGTGATTTCCAATCCTTCGAGGATGGGGACACCGCTGGAGATCAGCGTGCCCAGCGTTCGCGTAAAGCGCGCCACCGCGATTTTCCTGAGCAGAATTCCCATCAACGGCAATTTGAGAAGCGTGCGATCGATGGCCATTCGTCCCGACCGGCGTCCCGTACCACACCTTCAAGCCGATCGACGGCCCCGACAATAGCACACCAGGATCAGTAAGTCCGAAGATACTGCCCACAAAGTTGCTGAGTCCGATGACGATTCGCGTGGGCAGCGGCAGGTCGACACCCAAGCCCAGGAACAGAGTCGCGAAAATCGGCACCACCTTCCACAGCAACAGGACGATCACTCCCGCGGCGACCGACAACACGGCGATGGGATATACGAGCGCTGATTTCACGGCGCGCTTCAATTTGACGTTCTTCTCGATGTAGGAGGAAAGGCGCTGCAGAATCGTGTCGAGAATACCGCCCGTCTCTCCCGCCTCGACGAGGTTGACGTATAGGGCGTCAAATACCTTTTCGTACTGGCGCATGGAAGCGGACAGAGTCGACCCGCCTTCCACGGCGGCGCGCGTCCCGGTCAGCACTTTTTGAAAGACCTTGTTTTCCTGCTGCCCGGCCAGAATCTCCAGGCACTGCACCAGGGGCAATCCGGCGTCGATCATCACGGAGAATTGGCGTGTGAAGACGGCGAGTTCCTTGGAATCGACGCCCCCGCCAAACGTCGGCAAGTTGAATTCCTTGCCCTTCTCCGACATCTTGGTGACGTTGATCTGCTGGCGCTTGAGCGTGTTGACCAGCTCCGACTTGCTCGCGGCCGCCTGCTCTCCGGTTACAGTGGCTCCGGCTCGATTGGTACCGCGATATGTGAAAACCGGCATCGTCCTGTCCTCCTCGAATTCGTCCTGCCCGATCCTCAACAGACACATCCGGGATGGCAGCTACATGGTTCCGGCGGGCTGGCCTTGGTGACTCAGGGTTAATAAGTTCAGCCCGCACCCGGTGTTAGCGTCGAACCGGGGCAGGCCCGCGCGAAGCGGGCGATGTCACTCCCCGGTTAATCATATCCTGCAATTCCTCCGGATTCGACGAGCGTGACAAGGCGATTTC
This sequence comes from uncultured Acidobacteriota bacterium, assembly GCA_963833595.1. Lineage (GTDB taxonomy): Bacteria > Acidobacteriota > Terriglobia > Acidiferrales > UBA7541 > Palsa-360. The sequence goes on from CAWHYM010000023.1 coordinate 649,028, forward strand.
CAAAGTGATTAACTTCGCGAAATAGGCGTTCGCCAGACCCTGATTGAAGGTCTGCATTCCGCTCGCGCCCGTTCCGGTCTGCATGGCCGAATAAATTTGGTGAATTTTGTCCTCGCGAATCAGGTTGCGGATCGCGGGATTGGGAATCAGCACTTCCATGACCATCACGCGCCCGCGCCCGTCCACCCGCGGCAGCAGCGACTGGCAAAGGACGCCTTCGAGCACCATGGAAAGCTGGGCGCGAATTTGCGGTTGCTGATAGGACGGGAACACGTCCACGATTCGGTTGATCGTCGAAATCGCGGAATTGGTGTGCAGGGTCGCGAAGGTCAAGTGGCCCGTTTCCGCGATGCGCAGCGCGGATTCAATCGTTTCGAGGTCGCGCATTTCTCCGATCAGGACCACGTCGGGGTCTTCGCGAAGCGCCGCGCGCAGCGAATTGGCGAACGAATGCGTGTCCGAATGGACTTCGCGCTGATTCACCAGGCATCGCTTGTGGTTGTGCAGAAATTCGATCGGGTCCTCGATCGTTATCATGTGCTCTTCGCGCTCGCTGTTGATCTTGTCCAGCATGGCGGCGAGCGTCGTGGACTTGCCCGATCCGGTCGGCCCGGTGACCAGCACCAGGCCGCGCGGCTTATCGCACAGACCCTTCACCACTCGCGGGAAGCCCGAGCGCATCGAAATTCTTGATCTCCCAGGGAATCGTCCGGAACACGGCTCCCACGGCGCCGCGCTGCTGAAACAGGTTGCCGCGAAAGCGAGCCAGATTTTTCAGTCCGAAGGAGAAGTCCAGTTCCAGGTTTTCCTCGAACCTGTGCTTCTGCGCGTCGGTCAGCACGCTGTAGGCAAGCGCCTTGGTGTCCGCCGCCGTCAGCGGCGCCATATCCATGGGCCGCAGCTTTCCGTGCACACGGACCCTGGGCGCGCTGTTGGTGGTGATGTGCAGGTCGCTGCCGCCCAGCTCGATCATTTTCTTCAGCAATTCACTGAGTGTGATTCCAGCCATCGTTTCACCTTTCCTACAACACTGTTTCGCGAACCACTTCCTCGATGGTCGTCAGTCCCAGCGGCGACCTTGGTCAAGCCGCTCCTGCGCAGCATGATCATTCCCTGATCTATGGCCTTCTTCTTCAATTCGAGCGCGGACGCGCCCACCAAAATCAATTCGCGCAATTCGTCATTGATCTCCATGACCTCGTAGAGACCCACGCGTCCCTTGTACCCGGTCTTGTTGCAGGTGCCGCAGCCCTTGCCGATGAAGATCTTGCGTCGTCTTGACCTCCTCCTGCGTGTATCCGGCGTCGAGCATGGCTTGCTCGGGCACCTTCAACGGCTTCCTTGCAGTTCGAGCAAATTCTTCGCACCAGCCGCTGCGCGCAAATCAGGTTCACCGAAGTGGCCACCAGGAAGGGCTCGATTCCCATATTCATTAATCGGCTGATGGTCGATGGAGCATCATTGGTGTGCAAGCGTGGAAAGCACCAGGTGGCCGGTAAGCGCGGCCTTCACGGCGATTTCCGCCGTTTCAAAGTCGCGAATTTCGCCGACCAGAATGATGTTGGGGTCTTGCCGCAGGAACGCGCGCAACGCCGCCGCAAAATTCAACCCGATCTGGTCCTTCATCTGGACCTGGTTGATGCCGGCAAGCTGAAATTCCACCGGGTCTTCGGCCGTCATGATGTTGGTTTCGGGGGTATTCAGCCGCGCGATGGAGGAATACAGCGTGTTGGTCTTGCCGGAACCGGTGGGCCCGGTCACCAGAACCATTCCATAGGGACGGAGGATCGCGCGCTCGAATTTGGCCAGCGACTCCGGCTCGAATCCGAGCTTGGTCATGTCCAGGCGCAGATTCTCTTTGTCGAGCAACCGCATTACGATCTTTTCGCCGTACAGGGTCGGAATCGTGGAAACGCGGAAGTCGAGGTCCTTGATCTTGCCGTCCTTGCGGTACTTGATCATGATGCGGCCGTCTTGCGGCAACCGCTTTTCGCTGATGTCGAGCTTGGCCATGATCTTGATGCGGCTGATGATCGCGTCGCGCAGCTTCATCGGCGGCACCATCACCGCTTGCAGGATGCCGTCAATTCGAAACCGCACGCGGACTTCTTTTTCGTAAGGCTCGATGTGGATGTCGCTGGCGCCGCGCTTGACCGCGTCGGTCAGGATCAGGTTCACCAGCTTGATGATCGGGGCTTCCTCGGCCGCGCGTTCCAGCTCGGCGAGGTTCATCTCCTGTTCCTCGGCGGCGAGTTCCAGGTCCGCGGCATCCTCGCCGGTGAGGTCCTTCATCACCTTGGAGAGCTCTTCTTCGCTATGCGCCTCGCCGTAGAACTTCGAAATGGCCTCAGCTATCGCCGTCTCGGAGGCCACGACCGGTTCAACGTTGAATCCGGTCATGAACTTAATGTCATCCATCGCGAAGACGTTCGTCGGATCGGTCATCGCAATGGTCAGCGTCGAGCCAACCCGCGAAAGCGGAACAATCTGGTAGCGGATGGCCGTGTCCTGAGGGATCAGCTTGATGACGGAGGCATCGACCTCGTAATACTTCAAATTGATGGAGGGAACGCCGTACTGGCGGGAAAGCACACCCGTAATCTCATCGTCACTGATGAAGCCGAGCTTCATCAGACACGTCCCCAACCTGCCCGCCGTTCGCCTTCTGATGTTCCAGGGCCTGCCGGAGCTGGTCGGACGTGATCAAGCTTTCTTTGATCAGTATTTCGCCTAGCCGGGACGACATCGAATGAGGACTCCCCGGGGCATGCACACCCCCGGTGAGATTAAAGTAGCAGATAGACAAGAAGGGTTTCGCTCCATTTTCGGAAGTCGTACTGAAACGGACACTATGAGGTCACCTGTCCTTTGGGACAGGCAATTTGGTAGCACCTGCAAGACCTTGTCTTGACTAGACGTACGGCGACCGTTATCTTCCGAAGCAATGGGCAAAGCAGCAAAAGAGTGCATGCTGGGAACGCACAGCGGCAAGAGGAGACCCGTCCCGCGGGACGTGGCAGATGCGGCGCAAGCGATTGCCCCCTCTGGCGAACTATTGCGTTACTATGAAGCGATGTCTGGCGCGCTGGGCCCGATGCGCTGGTGGCCGGCCAAAACACCATTCGAAGTGATTGTGGGGGCGATCCTGACCCAAAGTACCGCATGGGGAAACGTCGAACGCGCGATCGCCAATCTGCGGTCGGCGCGCGATGCTGACTCCTTCGGCGATGCTCCGAGTGCGAACACCGCGACTCGCTGCGCTGGTGCGGCCGTCAGGCTACTTCCGGCAGAAAGCGAAAAAATTGAAAGCCTTTGTTCGATTTCTTCAAAGCGGATACGGCGGGTCGCTGAAACGCATGTTCCACACTCCCACGCCGGAACTGCGCGAAAAACTTTTGTCGGTTCATGGCATTGGGCCGGAGACAGCCGACTCCATCTTGCTGTATGCCGGCAATCATCCCGTTTTTGTGGTGGACGCTTACACGCACAGAATCTTCGGGCGCCACGGGATCACCAACGGCAAGCCGGACTATGAAAATGTTCGCGCCTTAATTGAAACTTCGATTCCACAGCAGCCGCAGTTGTTCAATGAATTCCACGCACTCATTGTGAATACAGGAAAAAATTGGTGCCGAAAGAGCGCTCCGCGCTGCGAGGAGTGCCCGCTTCGTCCACTGCTGCCGGCAAACTCTCCGCTCTCCATGTTCACCGAGGTCGTGCCGGAAGGGACTTCGCTTTCAGGGAGTCTGGCGTGAGCACCAGCCGCAAATCGCAGCTTCTGCTTGGCATTGGCGGCGTGACCATCGTGTTGCTGCTCGCGGCGAGTGTTCACGCTGGGGTCTCTGACGCTTCCTTTCGAGCCTCCGTGGATCAGGTGGTTCTCTATGCACTGTCCACGTTCATCGTGGCGGCCCTGCTCGTGTTTCGGTTTGATCCTGACGCGCAGCCTGGTGCGGCTTGGCGCGGAGAGGCTGGCGCACAAGCCGGGCTCGCGATTTAAGACAAAAATGGTTCTGGGCGCGATTGCGGTCTCCTTCCTGCCGGTCATTGTTTTGTTTTTCGTGAGCTACGCGCTGCTGAACCGCACGCTTGTGCTGTGGTTCCCCCGCCCTCTCGAAATCGCCACCGCAATCCAGCCGCTCCTTGGTCAACGAAATGAGCCGCGCCGACGCCGAGCGCATGTCGGAGATTGCCAAGGAAGTGTGCCGGGGCCACGGTCGGGCGATACCGCGCAAGACACGATGCACGCGTTCGATCAGACCTTCGCGCGAGGCGCGGACCTGGCATGGGAAGTAAGCGAGAGCGGCCATCCTTTCGCCGTTGCCGTGAACCCCAATCTCCAATTTCAGCCGCCGCGTGCCGGTCCCGAGACGAATTCGCACCCGAATCCGCCCATGCTGGTTCGCCAAATGCCGGGCGGCGCGGAGCTTTGGGAATACGGCGGGAAGACGTTCCTTGCAGGCCGGTCCAAGGCGTCAAAAGGTTATCTTCTGGCCGGACGAAATGTTCCCGACGATTTTCAGGACCGGATCAAGAAGATCGAGACCCAAACAACTGCCTACGGGCAGCAACGCCAGCACCTGCGCACCTACAAGAATCAAATGCTGGCGACGCTGCTGCTCTTCACGATCCTTTTGATGTTTGCCGCGACGTGGGCTGCGTTCTTCCTGTCCAAACAAGTCACGGTCCCGATTCAGGCGCTGGCCCAGGCGACGCAAGAAATCATCGAGGGCAATTACGAAACTCGGGTCAACGTACAGGCAAAGGATGAGCTGGAGACCCTGGTCCGCTCGTTCAACCGCATGACCGAACAGCTCGGCGACAGCCGCCGCCAGATCGACGTTTTCACCCAGAACCTGCAGCAGGCGGTGCAGGAGCTGGAGCGGCGGCGCACGCTGATGGAAACAATTCTCGAAAATATTCCGACCGGCGTTATCTCCGTCGATGAAACGGAAGCGATCCGGCGCGTCAATCCCGCCGCGGTGCGTATGTTTGGAGAGAGCTCCCAGCAGGCTGTGAACTTCGTGCAACTGCTGGGGGAGGAGACGGCCCGCGCTGTGCACATCCTGATGCGGCGTTCGCTTCGCCTGGGCACCGCGACGCAGGAACTGGAATTTGCCGCGTCGGGGCGGCTGCTGCACGCGGCCGTGACGGTGAGCTCGCTCGGCCCGCGACGGTCGAATCGCGGTTACGTCGTCGTGGTGGACGATCTGACCGATCTGCTTCGCGCGCAGAAAGCGGCGGCATGGCAGGAAGTCGCGCAGCGCATCGCTCACGAAATCAAGAATCCGCTCACGCCGATTCAGCTTTCTTCGCAGCGATTGTCCCGCTACCTGGAGCGGCAACCGCGAGAGTCGCTCGAAGAATGATCCGCCCGAATTGGTGCGGCTGGTCGGCGAGTGTTCGAGCCTGATCGAACGCGAAGTCCGGCGCGCTCGAATCCCTGGTCGGAGAATTCTCGCAGTTTGCGCGATTCCCTACCGCGAAGCTCTCTCCCGCTTCACCGAATGAAATTGTGACCGAAGCGCTGGCCGTTTTTGAGGGCCGCCTCGAAGGGATCCGTGTGCGCAAGGATTTGGCGCCCGATCTGCCCGTCGATCCGCGCCGATGGCGAACTGCTGCGGCGCGTCATCGTGAATCTGATCGACAATGCCGCGGAGTCCATGGAAGGCTCGTCGGTGAAGGAATTGCTCTTGCGCACGCGGTTCAACAGCGATCGTGAAATCGTCGAGATCATCGTTGCCGACAGCGGCCATGGAATTTCGCCCGAGGATAAGGACACGCCTCTTTCTGCCTCATTTCTCGACCAAGGATCGCGGGACGGGCCTCGGACTGGCGATTGCCAGCCGCATCATGGCCGAGCATCACGGGTCGATCCGCGTCGAGGACAATTTGCCGATCGGCGCGAGATTCATTCTTCAGCTTCCCATGGCGGAGGTCGCATCGGCTCCGATGTCCCCGCGAATCGGATAGCTCCCGTACTTTCATGCCAAATTCCATTCTCATCGTGGACGACGAGCAAGGCATCCGGGAAGCGCTTTCGTCCATCCTGACCGACGAAGGATACGAATCCCTCGCCGTCTCTTCCGGCGAAGAATGCCTCGCGCTGCTCGATGAGCGCTCGATCGATCTGGTTCTGCTGGACGTGTGGCTGGATGGAATCGACGGCCTCGAAACGCTGGAGCGCATACGCAAGAACGGCATGGACCCGATGGTCGTGATGATTTCCGGGCACGCCAGCATCGAAACCGCCGTGCGCGCCACGAAGCTTGGCGCATTTGATTTCATCGAGAAGCCGCTCTCGCTCGAAAAAGTCATCCTCGTCATCAAGAATGCGCTCGAGGTCCACCGCCTGGCGCAGGAAAATCGGCAGCTCCGCGAGGAACTCGGCGGACGCACGCAGTTGCACGGAGATACCGTTCCGATGCGCGCTTTGCGCCAGCAGATTGCGCTGACGGCTCCCACGAACGGGCGCGTCTTGATCTATGGAGAAAGCGGCACGGGCAAGGAACTTGTCGCGCGGGCGCTTCACGCCGCGAGTCTGCGAGGCGACCGGGCATTCGTCGAAGTCAATTGCGCGGCGATTCCGGAGGAGCTGATCGAATCCGAGCTGTTCGGGCACGTCGAAAGGCAGCTTCACCGGCGCAACGGAGAACAAAGTCGGGAAATTTGAGAAGGCCGATGGAGGAACGCTCTTCCTCGACGAAGTCGGCGACATGAGCCTGCGCACGCAGTCCAAAGTGCTGCGCGTGCTCGAGGAACAGCGGCTCGAGCCGGTTGGCTCCAATCAAACGGTGAGCGTCGACGTGCGCGTGATCGCCGCGACCAACAAAACATTGGAAGACGAAATCGCGCATGGCCGGTTTCGCGAAGACCTTTTCTACCGCCTCAACGTAATTCCCTTCAACCTGCCGCCGCTGCGCGAACGCATCGAGGATGTTCCGATTCTGGCTCGCTATTTCATGCCGGAATTTGCCGCCGCGTACGGCCGCAAACCAAAGGAAGCTGAGCGAAGCCGCCCTCGGCGTCATGCTGCGTTATCACTGGCCGGGAAATGTCCGCGAATTGCGCAACCTGATCGAGCGCCTCATGATCGTGGTGCCGCAGGACAAGATCGAGCCGCTGCATCTTCCGCCGGAACTGTTTCGCGCCAGTTCGCGCATGGCCCAGCAACCGAACGCGACGCTTCACGAGGCGCGGAGTGCGTATGAAAGGGAATTTATTCTGCGCAAGCTCGAAGAAAATCAGTGGCACATGACGCGCACGGCGGAAGCGCTGGGCCTCGAGCGCAGCCACTTGTACCGCCGCATGCGCACGCTGGGAATTAAGACGGAGGAGTAGCACAGGCACTCTTGCCTGTGCGGTTCTGTAAGTCGCACGCGTAGACTACCCGAACCTTCGACAGTCGCAAAACCCGCACAGGCAAGAGTGCCTGTGCTACTGAGGCCACTTGCACCGTCGTCCTCGAGAATAGCGTGGATTGGCTATTCGCCTGCCATTCGTTCGAGCTGCCAGTGCCAGTCGAGCTGGCGCACGATCTGCGGATTGTCCCGCCAGTTCTTCAGCACCTTTACGTACAGCTCCAGGAAAATCTTTGTACCCAGGATGGTCTCCAGTTCCTTGCGCGCCGCGGTGCCAATTTTCTTGAGGGAGCTGCCGCCGCGGCCAATCAGGATTCCCTTTTGTCCTTCGCGCTCGACGTAGATCGTCGCGCGAATGCGGATCAGCTTTTCGGTTTCCTCAAACGCATCACCAGATGACGGCGACGGCGTGAGGCACTTCCTGGGTCGTCGCCTCCATCGCCTTTTCCCGCACAATTTCCGCCGCCAGAAATCGTTCCGGCTGATCCGTATATTGGTCCACGGGAAATTGCGGCGCGCCCGACGGGAAGATATTCGATAAATTTCTCCAGTAGACGATCGACTCCGTCACCCTTCAGCGCGGAAATTGGAATGATCTCGTCGAATTTTCCCATTTTCGCCAGCGTCTCGATCAGCGGGAGCAACTCGGCTTTGGGAACGCGGTCGATTTTATTGAGCAACAGGAATACGCGTGCCTTCAAAACGCTGCACCCGCTCGACGGCGCGGCGGTCTCCCTGGCCGAAATCTTCGCTGGCGTCGAGCAGGAGCGCCAGGATGTCAACCGCATCGATCGCGGCGTCCACTTCACCCATCATTTGCCGGCCGAGCGCGGATTCCGGCCGGTGCAAGCCCGGCGTGTCGATCAAAACGACCTGCGCGTTCGGGCGGTTCACAATGCCCTGAATGCGGTTGCGCGTCGTTTGCGGCCGCGACGTTACAATCGCCACTTTTTCTCCGACCAGGCGATTCACGAGCGTCGATTTCCCGGCGTTGGGCCGGCCTACTATCGCGACAAATCCGGATTTGAATTCTTGCGCCATGTTTGCATGATACCCCGCAGGACGCGGAATGACATCGTCCGAATGGCAAACGTCCGAAAGACGGGTAGCGACTCTGTATGACCACGAATATGCCCGTTCCGTCCCGGAAAGCGCGGGACGGAACGGCCGCTACAAAACCTTCCCGCAGCTTGGTGGGAGGTTTTGTAGAGGCCTCCCGTTTTAAGGGCCGGCAGGCATTAGTTTCATCATGGATCAAACTGAATCACTACCAAATCGCGAACGCATATCCGTCACAGAGCGAGGGCATGTTACACTTTTCCGGCTCGGCACCTTTCGAGAGAGCAGTCATCGTTAAATAAAGTCTTAATTGCCGGAGAAACTCGGATGCCTGCGACACCCCATACGGAACATCACTTCACCGCGCCGGAATCGGTTCGCGACGTCGTCATTGGAATGTCCGACGGACTGACGGTGCCGTTTGCGCTTGCGGCGGGAATTTCGGGGGCCATTGCCTCGAATCCGCACGCTTCGACGCTCGTGGTTACGGCGGGGCTCGCGGAAATTGCCGCAGGTTCGATTGCCATGGGGCTAGGCGGTTATCTTGCGGCGAGGACGGACATCGAACATTACGCTTCGGAGCGCGAGCGGGAAGTCCGCGAAATTGTGGAGTTGCGCGACGTGGAAATCGAAGAGGTCGCCAAGGTCTTTCGCGATTACGGGCTGACCGAAACGGAAATGGCTCCCGTGGTGAATGCAATTACCGGAAATCGAAAAGTCCTGGGTGGATTTCATGATGCGATTCGAGCTTGGGCCTCGAAGAGCCTCAGCCGAAACGCGCCCGCATCAGCGCGCTGACCATCGCCGCGTCTTACATCGTCGGCGGATTGATTCCGCTCGCGCCGTACATCTTGCTTTCCGACGTGCAAAAGGGGCTTTGGTATTCGGTGGGAGTGACGCTGCTGGCGCTGGCCGTGTTCGGCTGGGTGAAAGGACACTTCACTGGAATCAATCCCTTCAAGGGAGGGCTGCAAACTGTCGTGATCGGTGGTCTTGCAGCTGCCGCCGCGTTTCTGATCGCCAAGCTCATCAGCTAGGGCCTGCCAAAAGCGCGGAAAAGGCTTTAACACAGAGGACACAGAGAAAGACTCGGAGGAGAAAACACTCTTGCAATTCGCTCTCGCTTTCGGAGGAATTTTCTCTATGTTAAAGGGTTTTGCGGCTTTGAATTTCAAGCAAAATTGAATGAGACCACGGATCGTCAGTTGGCAGTCACAGCGGCAGGAAGGCGGCGCGCCCTGAGCCGCAGCACTTTGCGCTGATTGGCTTCCAGAATTTCAAAGCGCAGGCCGCCGTAATCCAGATGTTCTCCCGCGGCGGGGACGTGGCCCGCGATGTGATTGAGCAATCCGCCGATGGTCGTGGCGGATTCCTCTCCGCTGACATCCCATTCCACGCCGAATAGTCTCCTGCACTTTTTCGACGGACACGCTGCCGCGCAGGATCAAGCTTCCGTCCGGCTCGCGCACGGCATCGGGAGACGGCACGCGATCGTCCTCGCCAATTTCACCGATGATTTCTTCCACCAGGTCCTCGACCGTCACGATGCCGGCGACGGACCCGTGCTCATCCACGACGATCGCCATTTGCTGATTTCGCCTCTGCATTTCCTTCAGCAAATCGGAACCGTGCTTGGTTTCCGGGACGAAGAAGGCCGGGCGCGCGAGTTCCCGCACGGTTCGCGTCGCGGCTTCGCTCTTCGGGGATCTGCAAGCAAGTCCCGGGCAAACGCGATGCCGATGATGTCGTCCAGCGAATCTTCGTACACGGGAATGCGCGAAAATTTTGTCTCGATCAGGAGCGTGCGAAGCTGCGCAACGGTGGCGCTGGCGGCGATTGCGACAACCTCCGGACGCGGCGTCATGAATTCCAGGACGCGCTTGTCGCTGAACTCGACGACTTGCTCGATCATTTGCGCTTCGCCCGGATCGAGAATTCCCTCTTGCTCCGCGGCATCCACAAGCGCTTCGATTCCCTCTTCTTGCGCGGGCGAACCGTCGGCGTGTTGATCGTCGGAGATACGTGCCAGGGAGACCGCAAGCTCCAGCACAACGCGGAACGGCCAAACGATCCACAGAAACGCCCGGATGACGAGAGCCAAACGGATGAGCCAGCGTCCTTTTGTCCGCGCGAGCAAGAAGTCCGGAATGAACTGGGAGAGCAGAAGCACTTCGACGAGCACGTACACGAGAGCCTGCAGCCAACGCGTCCCACGTGCCCGGAACAAAAACGATGACGCCGCGCGCGGTCTCGGCCGTGACCAGCACCAGCCACAGATTCGCGAGCAATCGAAATCCGATCGTGGCCCGCGCGCGCTCCAGGCCAAAGTGCGGTTCGATCTCGGCCTCGAAGAATTCGAGATGCTCGCGGACGCGGCCTTTGTTCACGCGGCCCAGTTCGCGGTAAATCCGGTCAACGTAGGAAAAAATGACGAGACCCACGCCGAGAGCCAAGACTCCGAGGACATAGAGAAACGTCATCATCGTCCGGCAACTCCCAACCGTTTTCGCAGACGGCGCTCGAGGCGGTCCATTTCTCCGTGGTCGGTTTCGTGGTCGAACCCTGCCAGATGAATCATGCCGTGGAGAATCAGGATGCGCATTTCCACGGGCAAGGAACGCGAAAAGCGGCGCGCATTGCGCCGCGCGGTTTCCGGAGAGATCGCAATGTCCCCGACATATTCGGCGCCTTGCGCCGGCGGAGCGCCATTCGCTGGAAAGGAAAGGACATCCGTGGGCCCTTGCTTTTTGCGAAACGTTTCGTTGAGCTGTGCCATGGTTTCGTCGCTGATCAGTTGGATGGTCACAGACTCGGGAGCGAAGCCGAGCTCGCGCCGTACGCGTTCGTAGAACTGCTGCAAGGGTTGGATAGCCACGGGCACGCGGCGCTGGCGGTTGACGATCATCGAAATCTGTACAATTTTTGCATCGCTCCGCGGTCCACTTGTTGCGCACAGCGCAAGAGTAGAGCGCAGGCTCGCTAATTGGGAGGTTCGGACTTGCCATTCTCAGGAGAAGCGCTCCTCCGAGCCTCGCCTCCTCCAAACTCTTCGTAGGCCTTAATGATCTGCTGCACCAGGTTGTGGCGAACGACGTCGCGTTCGTCGAACTTGATAAATGCGATCCCTTCGATGCGGCCGATAACTTCCAGAGCTTCGACCAGGCCCGATTTTCGCCCCGCGGGCAAGTCGATCTGCGTGACGTCGCCGGTGACCACCGCCTTGGAGTTAAATCCGAGGCGCGTCAAAAACATTTTCATCTGCTCGCTCGTCGTGTTTTGCGCTTCGTCCAGAATGACGAAGGAATCGTTGAGCGTGCGGCCGCGCATGAACGCCAGCGGCGCAACTTCCACGATTCCCTTCTCCAGGAATCGCTCCAATTTGTCGGCGTCAAGCATGTCGTACAGCGCGTCGTAGAGCGGCCGCATGTACGGATCGATTTTTTGCTGAAGCGTGCCGGGAAGAAATCCGAGCCGCTCGCCCGCTTCGACTGCGGGACGCGCGAGAATGATGCGGTCCACTTGCTTGGTGAGGAGCGCGGAAACCGCCATGGCCACGGCCAGATATGTCTTTCCGGTGCCGCCCGGCCCCACGGCGAAAGTCATGTCGTGCTTCTCGATCGCTTCCATGTATTGCCGCTGATTCGGAACTTTTCGGCGTTACATTTTTCTTTCCGAAAATCCGGGGACGCGCCGGCGCGCCCGGCTCGAGGACCTGGCGCAGCGTCGTCTTGGGATCCTGCGTGGCGACGCGGATCATGGCCTTCACATCGCCATGATTCATGCGGCGTCCTTCGCGGATCAATTGGTTATATTCCGTGACGATTCGGACGGCTCGATCGACCTGGGCAGCCTCGCCTTCAATGGCAAGGTGATGGTCATCCTGCAAATGCGTGGAAACGTGCAGAGCGGATTCCAGCAATTTGACGTTTTCGTCCAGCGTGCCAAATAGGGACTCTACCCCGCCTGCAATTTGTACGGTGCGTCGCATGAAGGATTCGGCCGGTCAGGCTTCAGAATGCTGCCAACCGATGAGGGATACACCTCCGCCCTCGCGAGAGGGCACCTGAAAGCCTACTTGAAAGGGGCGGAGGGGTCAAGGATATGCACAAAACATCGCACAGCGGAAAGTCAGCAGACGCCGTGATCTTGGCTGAGAATTTTCGAGGCTGGCTCAGTGATCGCCGCCCGGTAAAACGAGCGCATCAACCTCGCTCGTAGAAACGTTGACTCCCGATCCCGAGGATTGCACGTCTCCTCCCACAAGGATCAGCCGATTGCCGATTACTCCGGCTGCCAGCCCGTGCCTGCTGACGGGCATTGAGGGCATGATCGACCACGAGTCGCTTGCTGGGTCATAGGCTTCGACTGCTCGGAATGTCGCCATCATGTGCGGGTCCTGGAATTCGCCTCCGGCAACGTAGATGCGCCCGTTGAACACTCCCGATCCCAGCGCGCTGCGCGCGGTGGGCATGCGTGAGCGCGGGGCGCTCCATTTGTCGGCGGCCGGATCGTATTCCTCGACAACGGAAATGTCAGTTGCCTCGGAAATGAAAGCTGCGCCAATCCTTCCGCCGATCACGTAAATCTTCCCGTTCACAACTCCCGCGGTCGTATGGTTGCGCGGAGTGGGCATGGGACTTCGCTCGCGCCAGGAGTTTGTGGCGGGATCGTATTCCTCAACGGTCCCGACCGATGCTTGGGGCGTATTGAAACCCAAAGCAGTTTCGGTTGAGCCGGGGAGAAGGCTGACGCCGCCAATCACGTAGATTTTGTCGCCCACCGCGGCTGCCACCGGCGAACCTCGCTTGGATGGCATCGGCGCCAATGCCTTCCAGGTATCGGCGGCCGGATCGTACTCCCAGGCGTTGTTAATCGGCACCCACGCAGCGGGACCAGAAGTCGGATACACGAATCCGCCGAATGCGTAAATCTTCCCGTGATATTCCGTGAACGCAACGTGGTGGGACGGAAGGGCCATGGGTTTCTTCTTCGTCCAACGGTCGGTCGCGGGATCGTATTCATAGACCAATCCCTTCGGCTTCCAAAAAGGGATCAGTCCGGCAAAGACATACATCTTCCCGCCTGCCGCCGCACCCAGGATTTCTTCGGCCGGCTCAGGAAATGGCGCGAGCTTCTCCCATTTGGCCTGCGCAAAAGCGGAAGGCGCCGCCGCGTTGAAAGAAAGCATTCCTACGGCCAATTGCAATCCCATCAAAACAAGCTTCCTGAATGTCATTATCGGCTCCCGCATCTTCGGATGCGCGGTACTATACAATGGACGCGCGCGCGCTGCATCCCTTGAGCGTATTTTTTTCATCTGGACTGTTACCGGGTCTGCGGGTCTGCACGTTCGTTGACAAAGGGTTGCGCCTCCGCTAGTGTATTTCTATTGCAATCAATGCAAAGAGGAGAATTGAATGGCGCAAGGCGCACCGACAAAGGTAAAGAAGCGTAAGAAATCGGTCATCAAACGGGCCAAACAGTCCCGCATGCGCGCGGAAATCAATCGCGCGAACACGACTCGCGTGCGAACTATCATGAAGAAGCTGCGCACGGCAATTGCCGCGAAAGATTCCGCGTCGGCAGGAACTCTGCTTCGTCCGACGCTATCCGCAATTGACCGCGCGATCAGCAAAGGCGTGCTCGAGGAGAACACGGGAAACCGCTACAAGTCGAGGTTGAGCGTGGCGGTAAATGGACTGAGCGCCGCCGCGAAAGCGTAAGCAAGAGATTCGCCTCGTTTGAGCCTGATCGGATTTGCCAGATTGGAAGGATGCGCCCGGGAAAAAATCCCGGGCGTTTTTCTTTGCCCTACTACCCCGAATTTCTCACGACCAATTTGTGCTCGGCCTGTCGCTGTTTCTTTCGAGGCGGTCCGAGTAGAACAGGCTTCAAGCCTGTTGGGTTTACGGCTTGCATTATTCCGAGAGAAACCCAACAGGCTGAAGCCTGTTCTACTGAAAAGAACTCCGAACTATGCGGGAGCCGGCGAAGCGAGCTGGGATACGAGAAATTCCATCACGGCGCGCTGATTTGTTCCCCCGGATTTCAAGCGGCTGTCCGCCTCGTACAGTGCGGCCAGACCGGTCGTGAGCTGCGACTTCGGAAATTTTCTCGATTGCCGCACCGCGAGTTCCGCCGCATCGGAACGCATCTTGAGGCGGCTGGCAGCCTGCCATCCGGCGGTTCCCGCCGGCAATTCCTGCGCCTCGAGAAGTTTTCGGAACATCCAGGCCAGAGCGCCAAGCAACTGGGCGGGGGCTTCTCCCTCTCTTAACAGACTGTCGAGAAATTCGAGGGCTTGCGCCGGCTGGCGCGCTGCGAGCATGTCCGCCAGATCCCACACCTCATATTTTCGCGCAGAAATCACCAGGAGATCGACGTCCGCTCGCGTAATCTTTCGCCGGTCACCGGCATAAGCAGACAGTTTCTCGAGTTCCGTGCGGATCGACGCAAGCTCGCCATTCAGAATGTCGCAGATCTCCTCCGCAGCGTCATGTTCCAGAGTCGCTCCCAATTCCTTGGCCATTTCGAGGGACAGGGGCATCGCGAGACGAGCGCGTTCGGCCGGATCGGTCGAAAGCTCCACCGAAACCGTCACCGTCTTCTCGGCGAACAGTTTGGCGAGGCGCATCCGCTGGTCAAGCGCCGCAGCCTCAAAAACGAGAACGGTGAACGGGGCGGGATTGTCCAGGTATTCGGAAATTTGCTTCACCAGCGAATCCCGCGAATCGTCTCCCAGCCGTTCCCAGGCTTCCGCCTCGCTGACGAAAATCACTTGCTGCGGCGCAAGCATGGGCATCGTCTGCGCCTGCCCCAAAATCGCGGAAACGTCGTCATCGTCGGCGGAAAATTTCCGAACGCCCCAATCGCGCGTTCCCTCAGCCACGTACGCATCAACGAGTTTCCTGCGGCACAAGTCCCGCAGGTAGCTGTCAGACCCCACCAGGAGAATCCCTGGAATGGGCTTCCCTTTTGCCAGACGGGCCAGGAGTTCGTGCGGCGAGACGGAAGCCATCAGAAGTTCTCCAGCACATCGGAAACCAGGCGAGCAGCGAAATCGCGCGACATCCGTTCGAGCGCGGGCCCCTGCTCGTCAAAGAATTTTGACGGATCGGTGGAAATTTCGTACGGCTCGCGGAAAAGATAGTTATCGTTTTTGTAGATCACTTTTTTCGTTTCCCGATCTTCGAGCGATACCTTCATGTGCACGGAAACGAGCATTGTTGTGGCGCGCGCCGTTACGGTATTCACTGCCGGAATGGTTGTCGAGTTGGGGGTCGTTGTGGGGGTCGTGTCGAACACTACAGGAATCGCCTCGAAACTCGTGATTTCGCCGTGAAGCACCGCGTCCGCGGAATCCTCGGAAGAAACAATTCGGTACTTTGTGCGAGCAATGAATTCGTGAACCACGGCCTCCGTCATGCGCTGCTCGATACGATAGCTGTGCGTGTCGTTCTTGAGGGCGGGAACGGCGATCACTTTCAGACCGGGAGGCATTAGAGAAGCAGTCCCGCCGACGTGATAGCCGCATGCGGATAGGAACATGGCCACGGAAACACAAAGGCACAGAGGGGAAATTTGAAATTTCAAATTTGAAAGTTGAAATTTGAAATAAGAACCCCTTCGCGGCGCCGGCTCCTCGATCGTTCGATTTGCGAGCGGCTCGATCGTGCCCTTCTCTTGCGCTTTGATTGAGTCTTTCATTAGTCCGCATTTCTCACAAGGGCCGCGCGATCGCAGTTACTACGTTTCCCAACACGCTCTCTGACAGTCGCTTCAGCGCGATCCAATAGAGCAGGCTTCAGAGCCTGTGGAATTTGACTCTCGCCAGGGCAGAATGCCACAGACTGAAGTCTGTGCTACGAAAAGCTCCTCGGCAGCGCCTCGATTGGGCGCAACGCTTGCCTCTGCGGCGCGCCTTCGTTCGTGTTTTACGAGGCGAGCAGCTTTTCCGCGATAGCCACGGCGGTCGCTGCTGGGACGCGCAAATTGTCTGCCGCGCCCCACAGCCAGACACCGGTTTCGATGCCCGGATCTCGCTCCGGTTGCCTCAACACGGGCCGCACTTCCCCGACGATGTTCACGTTTGTGGGCGGCTCATCCTTCGGTCGGGCCACTTTTAACCCTGCGCCCCGCAGGCGGGCCGTCAGATCATCCAGCTCGGGAGCGGCCTTGAATTCCGCATAAGCCGTAAATGCGTGCGAATAGAAGACAGGTGCCTGGACAAGCATGATGGCCGGTATTGGCGCTCGGCCCACAAGGTACCTTCGAGATTCGCTTGCAATTTTTGCACGCGCATCGGCCAGCTTTATCCTGCTTTCCGGGCCGTAGCTGGAAAGCATATTAAATCCAACTTGCGCGTCAAAGACGGTTTGCGACACGGGTTGGAAGGACAGGAGTTTCACCACCTGACTTTCCAGTTCCTCGATCGCTTCCGGGCCATGCTCCGATACGGGTTGAAGAACAGTCACGACGAGGCGCTCCAGCCCGGCGGGCGCAAGCGCCGCGGAAATGGAAATCGCCACGTCGGCGGGCGCGGAGGGAACTACAAACAAGCTCTGCGGCTCACCGGGCGGGATGCTTTCCACCGGCGACGTGAGCACCGCGTCCAGAGTGGGAATCCACGGCCTGGCCTTCGCGTCCGCCCCGAGCCCTCCGCTCAAGTCGATCACGACCGCCCCGGCGCGGCGCGCTTCCGCAGCATGACGCTTCGAGAATTCCGGCGATCCGGTAAAGAACGCGAATCGCACGCGTTCGAAACTATCTTCCGTGACCGTTTCTATGATGGCCGGTTCCCCGCCGGCTTCGGTGATCGTTCCGGCGGCGAATTCCTCATCGACGAGCCGAATATCGCTCGCGGGAAAATTCGACTCTTCCAGCCAAAGACTTAATTCCTTGCCGAGCAGAGAAGACGCCCCCGCGATGGCCACTCGAACCGCTTCTTTGGGTGAAGTCATGTCTTGGCGGGATGCGAGACCAGGTAATGGCGAGCTACGCGCACCAGATGAAGGGTAAGGCCCGACGCGACAAAGACAGTCGCAATCACCATCAGCACCACTTCCGAGTAAGCGACAATCAGCCAGACGAGCAGCCCAATTACAATGACGAAGATTGACCTTTGGCGCGCCGCCATGGGAACGTCCTTGAAGCTGCGATAGCGCACCGTGCTCGACATCAGGGCCGCGTCCGCGATGACAACCAGCATCCAGAAAACCGACCAGCGCCAATCCTCAATCGGCGATTTAATCGCATGCACCGTAGCGGCAATCAGCCCCGCGGCTGCCGGGCAGGGCAGTCCAACGAAATATTTCGACCCTGTTCCGGGCGCCATTCCCTGAATGTTGAACCGGGCGAGGCGCCAGGCGCAGCAAATCACAAACGAAAGCGCCACCCACCAGCCGATTTGATGCAAGCGCCGGATGTCCAGTAAATCGGTCTCGGCAATGCCGCGCACTCCCCAGGTGAAGGCCAATGCCGCCGGAGCGATTCCAAAGCTGACCATGTCGGCCAAGCGAGTCAAACTGCTTGCCGAATTCGCTGCTCGTGCCCGTGGCTCGGGCCACAAAACCGTCGAAGGAATCGAAGAGAATCGCCAGGCCGATGGCCTTTGCCGCATTGTCTAAATCCGTGCCGCCGCCCTTGAGCGTGGCCATGACTGCGTAGAAGCCGCATAGCATGTTCGCCACGGTCATGGAACTGGGCAAAAGATAGATGCCGCGGCGGAGCTTGAGATTGGCTCGCCGGGTGCCGGGAAACCCAAGTTCGTGCTGTTCGAAGTCGCTCATTTCCATCGCGCCAGGACGCTGGTACCCCCCGCCACATGCTGGCCGGGGCGAACCAAAATTTCGACCCCCTCGGGAAGCCAGATATCCACGCGCGAACCGAAGCGTATCATACCTACGCGTTCTCCCCGAATCACGGAATCACCAACCGATTTCCAACAGACAATACGGCGGGCGACCCATCCGGCAATCTGCTTGAAGACAACTTCCCCGCGGTCGCTCTGAACGTAAAACGTGTTCTGCTCGTTTTCCGCCGATGCCCGGCCGCGCATGGCTGCATAGAACTTCCCGGTGCGATACTCGATGGCTGTGATGCGTCCCGCAACCGGCGACCGGTTGACGTGCACGTCGAAAATCGAGAGAAACACGCTGATCCGGCGGCCCGGCTTCCCTTCGAGCGATTCTTCCACGACTTCCATGACGCGCCCGTCGGCTGGAGAAACGATCGTGTCCGGGTCCGGCGGGGGCGTCCTTTCGGGATCGCGAAAGAAGAACATCACAAAAAGACCAAGGAAGATCAGCACGCCGCCAAGCCAGTTCCAGTGCAATACCACCGCGACAATGCCCACAAGCAGCGGTGGCGCGGCAAACTTGTACCCGTCTTTTACCATGCACGTCCTTGTCAGGAGGAGAAATGGCGACACTCCTGGTGCGACTGCAATTATTCTATCTCAATTTGGCGATGTCCCGGAGAGTTAGCGCGCCGCGGGATGATGCAGGCGTTGCGCGATGTGGCGCTCCATCGCGTCTTTGACTCGCAATTTTAATTTTTTGAGGGTGGCTTCTTGCTGAAGGTCTTCGAGATTCAGGTAGGAGGATTGCGAAAGCTGTCTTAGCTGGGCTTCGTATTCCGAATGCAATTGCGTGAGTTTCTGAAACTCTTGGTCATATGTCAGAAGTTGCTCGCGTATCTCCCGAGTCAAGGCCGGCATGGTGTGCCTCCTGAGCAATCCGATTTGTGAATGGGTTGTTACATGGCAAGCCGAAACTAGCACAATGCAAAGCGGTCGCCAAGTACAAATCAAGCAAAACTATGGGTTCGTTCCGTGCTTTGCAAAACCAGCAGCACCGCGTCTTCCACGGGATTGCGATAGTAATTTGGCCGGCGCCCGCAAACGCGGAATCCCATTCGCGTGTAGAATGCGATCGCGCCTTCGTTGGAAGCACGTACTTCCAGATAGGCTTGCCGCGCACCCGCGGTTCGGGCGCATTCGAGCGCAGCACTCACCAATTGTGTTGCCACTCCCAGCCGCCTGCGCGCTTTGCCGACAGCCAAATTCAATATCTCGAATTCGTCCGCGGCAACTCGCCCGATTAAGATTCCCGCGACGCGTCCATCCAGTTCCGCCGCCCAGGCGATCTCCCGGAAAACCGACTCCAAGAGGCTCGCTCTTGACCACACCGACGCTTCCGGACTTTCTTCCAGGATGGAAAGCGCAGCGGAAACGTCTGGCGCGGACATTCGGCGCACCGTGACGGCTGAGGAGTCGCTGATTTTCTCGCCTGGAGTGTTCATTACCCATCCTTCCAGGCCGATTCAGCGTCGGAACGCCGCACATAATTGGCATCGAGCCGGATCGAATCGACCAAATCCCCGCGCTTGGCTCGTTCAAATCCTAACCGCCCAATCGCGGGCGCCAGGGCTGCGGACACTTGCACGATGCGCGCGTCCTGCAGAACTTCCTTGATGCGAGTGACAGGGAGTACGTCTGGCGTAGGCGAGACAAGCTGTATTGGTTGAGGGGATTTTCCCTTCACTAATTCCAGAAACTCGTCCAGCGAGAGGATCGACTCGTCGCTCGCGAGTGCGAGTCCCATCGTCTCTCCAGAAATCCTTCGATAAATTGCCCCGAAAACTTGTCCCCGGCGGGCATCCAAAAATGGCGCGATGAAGCGGGCATTTGAAGCGCTTGGTGTCTCGCCCATCATTGATTTCTCGCCCATCAGGGATTCCGCGGCGATAGCCTCCAATCCACTGATGGCTGCGATGGGTTTCCCGTGCACCTCCGCCCAGGCTTTCACCGCCGTCAAGCCGACGCGCAGCCCGGTGAAGGAACCAGGACCTGCCGCAACCGCGAATACATCGACTTGGTCCAGACTGAAGTTTTCCCTTTCTTGCAGCACGGCGATATCGCGAAAAAGCCGCGTAGAATATGGCGTTTCTTCGTATCCGGAAATCTCGGCCAGGACCTGGGAATCGCGCAATAGGGCGGCGCTTCCCGTCCGAGTGCTTGTATCTACGGCAAGAATCAGCATTTAGCCATTCTAGCGCAATGAGGGCGACGCCTAGCAAAAGAACCCGATTGGCATGAATCGGAATGAGAAACATGTAAAAATCTCGTAAAACTATATGTGCAATTCAAGGACCAATCTCAAATCAAAATATCGCATAACTTGCTGATTCTAGGAGAAATATCTTGACTTCATTCCTCCCATGATTCAGTATTCTTTTAGCTTACCTCGAGGGGGCTTCCGACCATGGACTACAAGATAGGGGACAAGGTCGTCTATCCGAACCACGGCGTTGGGATGATCGAGCAAATCAATTTCGGGGTTCTGAATGGACATACTGAAAAGTACTTTATGGTTAAGATTTTAGCGAGTGGCCTTAAAGTCATGGTTCCCGCAACCAATGCTGAATCGGTTGGATTGCGGCACGTGATTCGAAACGGAGAAACGCTCAAGGTTCTGAGCTTTCTGGAAAAGGGCAAGCCGAATTCGCACCACGATTGGAAACACCGGTTCAAAGAGAACTCCGAACGAATGCGAACCGGCGAGCTGATTGAAGTAGCCGCCGTATTGAAAAGTCTCGTATCACTCAGCCGCACGAAGCCGCTTTCCTTCCGCGAAAAGAAAATGCTCGAACGGGCCAAATTCCTCCTCGTCAGTGAACTCGCCACCGCCAGAAACACCTCCGCCGAAAACGTGGAAGACGCACTAGTCAAGTCTCTCGCAAAAGCGCGGTTGCAGATGCCGTCGCCGATTGAGAAGCCTGAAGGCGTCGATTTCTAGCTGCACTTTTTATTTTCTCAAGATTCAGGAAAGCCTCAAGGCGACGATGCCTTGGGGCTTTTTACTTTTCTCCGCGCGGTCCTCGGCCCTTTCCGCGCCTTTCCCCATCCTCCTCCCCCGGGAGTTTCGATTCGGATGATGGACCCTGCCGGCGCACGGAATGTGCATTTTGATGGGAGGCGGCGCGCCTGGCCTTTGACGACAATTTCATTTTTACCAGGACTGCCGGGAGAGCCGCCCGTCAGGCCATATGGGCTAAGTTTCCTTCGTTCCACTGTCCATGAGGGCTACGTCGGTGGATGTGCCTCCCATGTCAAAAGTGATGATGCGGTCGTATCCGGCGAGTTCGGCGACGTATTGCGCGCCGAGGACGCCTCCTGCGGGGCCAGACAAAATTGTTCGAACGGGCTCGCTCGCTGCTGCGATGGCCGAGAGGATGCCTCCGTTTGACTGCATGATGCGAACTCGTGAAACTCTGCTCCCACTCTTTGCGCCTTCAGAACTGGTGGCCGCACTCTGCGATTGCGCTTCGGCGATACTCTCGATTTCCAAGAGATAGCCGCTCATCACCGGAACGAGGTACGCATTGACGACCGTCGTGGAGATTCGCTCGAATTCGCGATATTCGGGAAGGATTTGGTGCGAGACCGAAACTGGAAGTCCCGTGACGGCGAGGGCTCGAGCTAACGATTTTTCGTGGGCGGGATTCACAAAAGAAAAGAGCAGGCAAATGGCGACGGAATCTGCTCCGCTGCGAACAACCGCGCGCGCGATCCGCGCGATCTCGGCGATTGAGGGCGCAAGCAGGACGCGGCCATCGGAATCCAGCCTTTCGCGCAGTCCAAGGCGTCGCGCCTGCGGAACGAGCGGCTCCGCCTTCTCGAACAGCAAATTGTAAAGTTGCGGGCGCGCTTGCCTGCCAATTTCGAGAACGTCCTCGAAGCCTGCCGTCGTCACCAGGGTGACGCGTCCGCCTTTTCGCTGAAGAAGAGCGTTCGTGCCAACCGTGGTGCCGCAGACGAGTTCGAGGCTGGCCAGATCCAAGAGGGATTCCCGGATTCGGTCCAGCGCATGAACGATCGCATCGGATGGTTTGCGCGGCGTGGAAGGGATCTTCAGAATTTCAAGGCGTCCGCCTCGAAGATAAACACAATCAGTGAATGTGCCGCCGGTATCAAACGCGATGCGCATGAAAACGGGGATTGTATCGCAAGTTGAGACTTCCCAGTTGAGACTTAGGAGTCGTGCGAGTTTCCGATAAGACCGCCGCCGAACCTTCCCTAGAGTACTATCTCGTGCCCGACCGAGCCTAGCTCTTGAACCAGTCTTCAAGGGGGCATCACACAATCCATGGCTATGATGTAGACTCTTTTATCAATTCGGTGAGGCTGTTAAAGAAACAAGTCTTCCTCATGTCATCAAGCCCATGCGAGGGCTGGGGGCAATCACATTCCAAAAGTACAGCCAATGACGGAGCAAGAGATTTTTGCGCGGTTAGAGGAACGCCTCGGGCGAGTGCACGCTCGGCAGCGCCTTGGAATCGAGAGTGATCATGAGGCTCAGATATTTGGCCAGGGAATTAATTTCTTTCATCCGGAGAACTGGTATTCGGTCCATGCAGGTATCCGAGCCATCCTCAAGGTGACCGGGCTGTATTGGCGCGGAAAAAAGAACACGGAACGGATCGCGATACGGCACAACTACATCGAGCGGGAAGACGTTCCCCCGAAATTCGAGGGTTTCACGATCCTTCAACTCAGCGATCTGCACGCAGATATGAATCCAGGCCCAATGCGCCGCTTGGTTGAGCTTCTCAGTGGGGTCAAGTATGACGTCTGTGTTCTCACGGGCGACTACCGCGGAAAAACGTTCGGCCCTTTTGATGCAGCCCTCGAAGGAGTAGCTTTAATCCGCTCCCACCTAAAGGAGACGGTGTACGGCGTGCTAGGCAATCACGACTCAATCCGAATGGTCCCTAGTTTGGAAGAGATGGGAATACGATTGTTGCTCAACGAATCCGAGACGATCACCCTTGACGGTCAGCGGATTCATTTCGCCGGAATCGATGACGCCCACTATTACCGGGCCGACAATATACAAAATGCGGCGTCGGCAATCCCACATGACGAATTTTCCATCTTGCTTTCTCACACGCCGGAGATTTACCGCCAGGCGGCGCACGCCGATTTCAAACTGCTCCTCAGCGGCCATACCCACGGAGGTCAGGTTTGCTTGCCTGGTTCGATTCCGATTACGCTGGATGCCGTCCTGCCACGGAATATGGGATGTGGGCCGTGGAAGTACCACACTATGTCCGGCTACACGTCAGTTGGCGTGGGCTCGTCAATCGTTGCGGTCCGCTTCAACTGCCCCCCAGAAATTACGCTGCATCATTTGCGGCGTCCGTCATCGCTCCCACTGCGTTAGTAGGGATGATCACGAAGGTGGAAGTGGTAGAACAGACGGGAAAGAAGCAGCTCGCCAACAATGAAGAGCGCAACCCCCGCGACAATATCCAGGGCCGTTAACATCAATACGCTACGACAAGCGAGAAGCGGAAACAGAGACTCCGGGACTTGGTCGAGTCCGGTTACCTTACTGCCTGCGGGGAGATTGAGGCGACGCTTGAAGAAGCTGGAAAACAAGTCTCCAGCCATAGCCATGCTAGCCACTAGCGCGCCGGTCTTCAAGCCCATGCCCACGGTAAAAGCAAATGCCGACGTGACTAAGATCGAGAGGAAAATACCCCGAACCGTTTTCGATGAACCGAACACTGGGTGCCCGTCGGCGAAATTAGCACCTCCATCAATTGGGAACGCAAAACGGCTTCCAAGGATGTCCGTTGCGATCACTGGCGTCCCATTTGCCAGCATAAGGAGGAACAAGACCTTCAGGGTAACCAGGATGTGCATACCCGTACTGTACAGGAACGCGTGCTAAATCCAGCCAACCTTCCAATCTCCTTCGGCTGCCCATTTTTCAGGTTTTCACCTTTCTCATCGATCGAGCTAGGCCGAGTATTCCGAAATCATTGATGATGGTGGTCAGCCACATCCTGACAAGTTTCTCGGGACCTATCCATGTTAGATGGTGGTAGGCCCGCTCGTAAACCTCGTCTCGAAAGTCGCCAGTTTCCGTGTTACCTAACGGGGATCATTTCCGGATAAGCCGTCATCTAGGCGCTACGCCTGAGGCGGAGCCGGAGTGAGGCCGTGGCGGCGCATGATCTCCGCCATCTTTGCTCGGTCCGGTGGACCACCGGCCGCCGCGTTGATCACCTCGGCAGCCTCGCGGAAATATTGCGGACCTATCGCGGCTGGCGTGATCACGCAGAGCGCCTTCACGTCCTGGCTGCCGTTGTTATCGAACCGGTGAATGGCGCCTCGCGGAATGCATAGCGCCTGCCCCTGCCCAACGTCAATTTGTTTTCCGTCCACAGTCCAGGTCAGCACTCCGTCGATGCCGTAGATCGTCTCCTCGTAATGATCGTGGCTATGCGCTGCAGCCGCCAGGCGTTGCGCGCCCGGGACAATGAGCTCAAAGGCCGCGATGCTGCCAGTCGAGTTGTCTCCGGTGAGCAAGAAGCGCACCGCGAGCGGCCCGAGACGGATGATCTCTTCGGAAGGATTGACGTGGAGGTCGATGGTCTGCTGTGCCATGGGAATTTCCTCTCCTTTAGTAAACTGCGTTTACCGTGCTATAATGTAAACGCAATTTACAGAAAATGTCAATGCCTTCATCCCCAAAAAGTTCACCGGTCAAAACGAGGGATATGCTCATCGGCGCCTTGCTGCGCATTCCGGCTCAGGCGATCCAGCGCCGGATCATCAAGGAGCTCAACGCGGCCGGTTTCGAGGAGCTCAGCGTGCCGCATATGGCGGTGCTGCAATTTCCGGGTCCGGACGGGGTTCGCCCGGGCATGCTCGCCGATCGCGCTGGCATGAGCAAGCAGGCCATAAACCAGCTCCTCCGGAGCCTCGAAGCTCTCGGCTATATCGTCCGGTCCGACGCGCCCGACGAGGGCCGGGCGCGGATTATCCGCTTTACCAAACGCGGACGCGCCGCATACTCAAAAATCTACGACATACTCCATGAGATCGAGCGCGAATGGAGCGCTGAGCTAGGGCCCAAGCGATTCGCCCAGCTCAAAGAGTTGCTATCCCGCGTCTGGGAGAGCCCGTTGACCCGCTAGCGGCTTTCGTAATCCAGCGAACTTCACGATGGCAATCAACTTTCATTGCGGAGGTCTCGACCTATATCCGCGCTGATCCCCGAAGAGGCGGGAATAAGATGGTCCCGGTAAGTCGCCTGCCCGGAAGTTATCCTCGGGCGAGATTTGCTCGTCGGCGAATTGGAAATTTGCTGGGAAATCCCCGCTTCACTCGTGAAACAGCACATCGTGGGTCGGCCACATCCCGATAAGTCGGGCGGTCTCAATGGGTCGATGCAACACTTGCTCGAAGTCTTCTTGTCGGAGTCTACGAGGCTGATTTCGTTCGCGAGCATTGACTCAAACGGAACACTGCCCTGTTTAGGTTCTGATTGACTACTGCAGTACAGATCGATTCTCGATGGGAAGTATTGTCAGATCAACTGATTAGATGGTGTTGCATCGACCCATTGAGCTGGCACGGCTTCTCGGAAACTGGCCCACCACTAAAAGTCAAAAGCAACTAGGCGAGGCGGAGGTTTGGTTCAGCGTTCAAGTCGGTGGGGGCAAGATCGCCGGCTAGCAGGTGGGGATAGGCGGCTGCGGCGATCATGGCGGCGTTGTCGGTGGAAAGGGCGCGGCTGGGGAAAAATACGTTGACGCCCATTGCGGCCGCCTTCGATGCAAAGCGATTTCGCAATTCGGAGTTGGCGGCTACGCCGCCGGAAACCAATACTGTGCGGGAACCCGTTTCCGCTGCGGCTTCGAGCGTACGCGTCACGAGGTCACGGACGACAGCGGACTGGAATTTGGAAATCACGGAGAGCGTCCGCGGGCTGCAGAGTGGCAGCAAGTCGGAGGCTTTCCGGCGGCCCTCCTGAAGAGCTTTCTTGCGGGTTTCGATTTCATCTGCGAATTCGGGATGCGCGCGGACGTAATACAGGACGGCGGTCTTGATTCCGCTGAAACTGAAATCGAACGGATTGCCTTTGATCTTCACGGGGCCAAAATTCGGTGCGTCTTTTTCGCGGAACTTTGCGCCGGATGCGGCGACCTTTCCGGCGATTTGGTCGATGATCGGGCCGCCGGGATAGCCGAGCGCGAGGAGCCTTGCGACTTTGTCATAGGCCTCGCCCGCGGCGTCGTCGCGCGTGCCGCCGAGGCGGCGGTATTCAAATCCGCGCATGGCGGCATCGCCGTTTTCGCTCGGGCCGCCGCCTGCACGTGGTACAGCAGCGTGTGTCCGCCGGAGACGATCAGGCAAATCGCGGGCAGTTCCGGCGCTTTCCCGCCTAGATGCGCCTCGAGAAACACGGCGTGAACGTGGCCTTCCAGGTGGTTGACTGGCACGAGCGGCTTGCCGAGTTCGGTGGCCAGGACCTTGCCGTACGTTACTCCCACCAGGAGCGAACCGACGAGGCCGGGCCCTTGGGTCACGCCGACAGCATCGATGTCTCCAAAATCGAGGCCCGCTTGGAGAAGCGCCTCGCGCACGACGGGAACGATTTGCCGCAGGTGCTCGCGCGAGGCGAGTTCGGGAACAACGCCGCCGTACTTGCGGTGAACGTCGAGTTGCGAGGAGACGACGCTCGACAAGATCTCGCGCCCATCCACGACGACTGCCGCGGCGGTTTCGTCACACGAAGACTCGATTCCAAGAATGCGTGTTGGCATAGCCCTTTCCTTGCCTGGGGAAATGTTCATGTTAGCACAGACGTGGAAATCGTTCTTATGACAGGTCGAGTTGGTAGTTGGCCTATTTCGTTTGGCTGAGCAGTGTGGGTGAGCAGTAAGTCGCTCCTGACGCGGCTAAATTTCTTTGGTGGGCAGGTTACCCACCGCTGCCCCTGCGAGCTACGGAATGTCGTCCCTCCGGGACTCCTGGCGACAAGCGATTCGTCCAACATGGACAATTCAGCAGGCGGTTGCCCATGCGCGGAGGCGAAACGCCTGTCTCCAAGAGAACAGCGGGGACCATTGGCGAAAATGGAGCATTACAATTAAACGACATTTTTTGCATCACAGAAGTGATACTATCGCGACGTATCCCACGTACCCTTCCGCCGGGCCCATAAGGGCGTCGGTCTTTGAATCAGCAGAACGACACAAATGACGATAGCCGGAAAAAGACGGAGCCTGCCTGACCGGCAAGTCGTCAGAGAAGAATGAAACCATGAAAATATTGCTCTATAGCCCTGACAATGGCGTTACGCGAAACTTTATGCCGCATCTGTGGATGTTTCTCCTTCAATCGCTCACGCCTCCCGGCCATGAAGTCGTGCTGATCGACGGGAACGCGCAGCCGATGGACGAGGCGGGCATCGCGCAATACGTCCGCGAAAATAATATTGGACTCGTCGGCATAGGCGCCATGACGCGCATGATCGCGAAGGCCTACCGCATGGCCGATGCCGTGCGCGCGGCCGGCGTGCCGGTGGTGATGGGCGGGCCGCACGTCACGGAAATGCCCGACGAAGCGCTCGGCCGGAAAAGCGGGAAACGCCACGCCGACGCGGTCGCTCTTGGCGAAGCCGATGAAACCTGGCCGAAGATCGTAGCGGATGCCGAGCGTGGCCAGCTCAAGGAGACCTATGCTCCCGTGGATGAATTCGGCCAGGAGCGCAAGCCAAGTCTTCAGGCGTATCCGGCAATTCCGTGGAATTCGATCGACCTCGAACAGTTCAACGTCGTTCCAAAGTTCGCTGCGCCGATGCTCAAGCGTTTCCGCGACGGTTGGGGAACGTTCCGTATTATTCCCGTCGAGTCAGGGCGCGGATGCCCTTACGGATGCGAATTTTGCACGGTGACCGGCTTCTTTGGAGATTCGATCCGCTTTCGGACCAATAAGAGCGTTGTGGATGAATTGCTGCTGCTCAAGGCCCGGGCCAAGAGCGAGAGGCGGCCAGATCGCCGTTTTCTTTATCGACGACAACTTCGCAATCAACCCCAAACGGACGAAATCCCTGTTGCGCGACATCATTGCCGCAAATGCCCAGGTCCATTGGATCGCGCAAATCAGCGCCAATCTTTTGCGCGACGAGGAACTGGTGGACCTTATCGCCGCCGCCGGGGGCAAGTGGATTTTCATCGGCATGGAGTCCATCGACCCAACGAACCTCGCCGATGTGAACAAAGGCTTCAACAAGCCGGGCGAATATGCCGCCGTGCTGCAGAGGCTGGCCGACCGCAACGTCTTCGCGATCACGTCCTTCATGTTCGGCATGGACAACGACACGGTCGGAGTGGCGGAGCGGACGCTTCAGCAAATTCGCACTTGGCCCGCGGGACTGCCGATTTTCGGATTGATCACACCGCTGCCGGCTACCCCGCTCTATGCGAGGCTAGAGGCGGCAGGTCGCCTGACGCGGCCCAAACACTGGGAGGAATTCATACCCTTTGCGATGGCCCATACGCCGCTGAAAATGACCATCGAAGAAGCTCATGCCGAGGTCAAGACCGGGTGGGCCCAATCCTACAGCCCGGAAGCGATCGCGCAAGCCGTGCGTTCGTTCAGCCACAAGCCGCTGGCATACCGCATCAACATTCTCGTCGCGCGCCTGTGTTTCCGCGGGATTTATTTCCCGCAGATGGGGCCGCTGGCCTGGGTAAAGGTAATCGCTGAAAACGGGCAGACCATTTGCGATATCGTGAAGGAAGGGTTTCGCGATTGGTTCAGCGGGTTCTGTAAACGGCCCTCGCACTCCGCGACAGTGAGCACGTTCGGCGACTGAGACCGCCGTGTCCGGTTGGGTTTTATTGACCGGTGTGCCGGCGTCGGCACATGAGCAACTGATTCTCCGTTGCAAACCCTTCAAATCCATGCCTATACACTACTTTTCGGCGAGCTACCCTTCGTAGCTCAGGGTCAATAAGTCCTGCCCGTACTCAAAAAGATTAAATCTTAGGAACTCCTAAGGCAAACGATGGATTGACACCGCACGCAAGCGCCACGTAAGGTGGCTGCAGACTTAAAAAGCTATGGCCGAGAAGCCAAAACGCGTTCGCAAAGCAGTTCTCCCCGCCGCCGGTCTGGGCACGAGATTCCTGCCCGCGACCAAAGCGCAGCCCAAGGAAATGCTGCCTGTGGTCGACAAACCGCTCATCCAATATGTCGTCGAAGAGTGCGTCGCCTCCGGAATTGACAACATCATTATCGTCACCGGCAGAGGGAAGAATGCGATTGAAGACCACTTCGATTCCTCGCCTGAGCTGGAAAGTTTTCTGGAAGAGAAAGGCAAGTCCGATCTGGCGAAATTGGTGCACGACATCGGCAACATGGTGCACTTCAGCTACACGCGGCAGAAGGAACCGCTCGGGCTTGGACACGCCGTGCTCGTGGCCAAGGAACTCGTCGGCAATGAGCCCTTCGCCGTGCTGCTCGGTGACGTGATTATTCCGGGACCGAATCCCGCCACCAAGCAGCTGATCGAGGTGTACGAGAGCACGGGAAAAGGCGCTATCGCCGTCGAAGAAGTGCCCCGCGAAAGGACCGGACTGTATGGCATCGTTGACGTGGAACAGCAAAACGGCGCGGGGGCGAACAAGCGCATCTTGAAAATACGCGACCTTGTCGAGAAGCCCAGCCCCGCCGAGGCGCCCTCGACCCTTGCCGTGACCGGGCGATATCTACTGCCTCCCGAAATTTTCGACTGTCTCGAGCGGACCAAGCCGGGCCGCGGGGGCGAGATCCAGCTCACGGATGCGCTTCGACTACTGGCGCAAGAAGTCGGATTACTCGCGTATGTCTATGAAGGAAAATCGTATGATGCGGGAGACAAGCTCGGCTTCTTAAAAGCTACCGTTGAAATCGGGCTCGAAAATCGCGAATTTGGCAGGGATTTTCGCGATTATCTGCGCACGCTTAAGCTGTAATGGCCCGGGCTGCAGCCGGTGCGGTGTTCCTTCGCGCTGACGTTAACCACACAGGCCCTAAAGCCTGTGCTACCGAGGGTCTCCGAACGCAAGGCGATACCCCGGAAATTTACTTCTCTTTTGCTGTGCTTCCGGCTTTCTTCTGATCTTTTGCTGAAGGAGCCGATTTGGAATCTGACTTTTCCGATTTTTCCGATTTCTCCGACTTCTCGGTTTTCTCCGACTTTTCACCCTTCTCAGTCTTGCCCGAATCGCCGCCGGCCGTTTTCCGCCCGTAGTCGGTGACG
Source organism: uncultured Acidobacteriota bacterium (assembly GCA_963833595.1). Lineage (GTDB taxonomy): Bacteria > Acidobacteriota > Terriglobia > Acidiferrales > UBA7541 > Palsa-360. The sequence continues at coordinate 679,554 of CAWHYM010000023.1, forward strand.
TACCAGCCGGAGCCCTTGAACTGAATCGCGGGGGCCGTGATCACGGACTCCACTTTGCCGCCGCAGTGCGGGCACTTCTTCAGGTGCGGCCCGTTCATATTTTCTATCTTATCGGTGTGGCGCTTGCACTTGAGACAAGCGTATTCGTAGAGCGGCAATTCCGGTCTCCTTCAGACTCCAAATGGAATTCAATATCTTAGCACGATGGGCGGTCTGGAACGCGGTCCCTCTCGATATGGCCGGCATGGGCTAATTTCGTGCAGGCGAACCGCGTGTGTCGCCCCTGCCGGGGCTTGTTTGTTATGGTCTGCAGGTGTTCCCACCCCGATAGGGTCGGGGTAGGCTACGATCTGCCGTCCCTCTGGGACTTCCGCCGTCATGCAATTGCATATTCGTTTCGGAGGCGACTTCGTAGCACAGGCTTCAGCCTGTGGATTCTTGACAGGCTATTACGATACCCCCACAGGCTGAAGCCTGTGCTACTAAGGGATGATCCCAACCTCGAGGGCTGCGCGCCGCCAGCGCATGCTAAACTCACTGCAATGAGGAAAGCATTATGACGGATGCGCAAGACAATTCACCGACGGGTTGCCTCTATTTGGTGGCGACGCCGATCGGCAACCTCGAGGATATTACGCTGCGAGCGCTTCGCGTGCTGAAGGAAGCGGACTTGATCGCTTGCGAGGATACGCGGCAAACCCAGAAATTGCTGCAGCACTATGCGATTCACAAGGAGCTGGTCAGCTATCACGCCCACAATGAGCTGACCCGCGCGCCGGAACTGGTGATTCAACTCGAAGAAGGCGCGCAGGTGGCTCTGGTCAGCGACGCGGGCACTCCCGTGGTGTCCGATCCGGGGCATAGGTTGGTGGTCCTGTGCCTGCGCCATCACATCCCGGTCGTTCCCATCCCGGGGCCATCGGCATTTGTGGCCGCGCTGGCGGCTTCGGGCCTGCCCACGGAGGAATTTCTGTTTGTGGGATTCCTGCCGCCACGCGCGGGTGCGCGCAGGAAGAAACTCGACGCCTTGAAATCCGAACCGAGGGCGCTCGTGCTCTATGAGGCGCCGCACCGGCTCGCGGAAACGCTCTCGGACGCCGCCGACATTCTCGGATCGCGCCACGCCGTCGTGGCCCGGGAAGTAACCAAGATTCACGAGGAATTCCTGCGCGGCTCTCTCGCCGAACTTCGAGACGCGGCGCGCAAGCGTGCTCCGCGAGGGGAAATTACGCTGCTGATCGGGCCGGCGGTGGAGGGAGAGCCACAAGCGGTTCCGGCGGTGTCGCTCAAGCAGCGCGTCGAGCAACTTGAAGCGGAATCGGGCCTCGATCGCAAAGCGGCGCTCAAACAGGCTGCACGTGAACGCGGGCTCGGCAAGCGCGAGGCCTATAAGCAACTTTTGTTGGAACGATGAATTTCAGTGAAGAAGTCTCTGAGCTGGCTCACATTCATACCGTCCAGCGGCTAAACAGCTTGGGGAAAAATACCTCACTTTGTTATTCCAAGCGAAGCGAGGAATCTCTTTTTGGTTTGAATCCATGAACAGAGAATTCTCGGCGCGCAGCGCGCCTCGAAATGCAGTTTTTTGATTTTCCCAGGCTGTAAGACCGCATTAGCCTGCCCATCAAATGTCACGGCTGAAACCGTGACCCACAAACAAACATATGTTGCGCACAGAGACGAAGGCGGTTACGAGGTCGCCTCCGAAACGAACATACGGTTGAAACGAGGGCCTGTGAATTCGACGCCCACGATCAATTCGTGCTCGTCACTCCCCTGCTTCATGTGGACGATGCGGCCGTGCGTGGAAAATTCCGTATCCTTACTAGCCGCCGTGGGTAGCACGGGAATTTGGATTTCCAATTGGCTGCCGAGGACGAGCGGATAGCGCGTGGCAAACGAGGCGCCGCCACGGCAAAGGTTTTCACTGGAAGTGCGCTCCTCGAATAACATCCCCGTGAGGTCCGTGCCGCGAACCACGATCGGGAGATGAACCGGGACTCGGCGTTCCCGCCGGCGCTCGAGGGCTGGGGTCGAATCGCTGGCAGCGGTCATCGATTACCGCCTCAGGCCACAGTCTGGGCAAAAAAGGCGTCCACTCGATCGAGAATTTCGGCCGGAGTGCGGGCCGTATGCACGTTCCTGCGCAGTTCGCTGCCGTTTCGCACGCCGTGGGTAAAATAACAGGTGAACTGCTTCATTCTGCCAATCGCATCGGGCCATTCGGTATCGACCAGATTTCGGAAGTACGAGGAAAGCAATTGGTAACGATCCCACTCGCTCGGTTCGTCATAGGATCCTGTCCCGGCGAATTGGGCAATCTGACGAAAAATCCAGGGATTGTTCGACGCGGCGCGCCCGATCATTACGGCGTCGCATCCGGTTTCACGCAACATGCGCATCGCGTCCTCGGGCGAGTTGATGTCGCCGTTGCCAATCACTGGCATGCGCACGGCCTGCTTCACGTCGCGAATAACGTTCCAATCGGCGCGCCCCGTGTATCCCTGCACACGTGTGCGCGGGTGAACGGCGATGCCTTCGACGCCAATTTGCTCGGCCAGACGGGCGACTTCAGCGGCAACGATACTGTTTTCATCCCACCCGGCGCGAATCTTGATGGTCATCGGAATTCGGACAGCGGAGCGCACAGCGCGGAGGACTTGCTCGAGACCCTTCAAATCGCGCAGCAGACCCGAGCCGCCGCACTTGACCACTTTTTTCGCGGGGCAGCCGAGGTTGACGTCCACGACATCGAAGCCCAGCTCTTCGACCATCCCAGCGGCGCGCGCCATCACATCCGGATCGGCGCCGAATAATTGGCCCGTGATCGGGTGCTCATCCGGCTCGAAGAAGAGATAACGAGAGGTGCGGGCGGAGTTGCGCGTGATGCATTCGGCGCTCGTGAATTCGGTCATGATGAGGCCGCACCCGCCGAGGCCGCGAATCATGCGGCGAAAGACCGTGTCTGTCACTCCGGCCATGGGCGCCAGAACCGTGCCCGGAGAAATAAGCTTGTCGCGAATCGAAAAGGACGCGGGGAACATTTTCTTTAAAGTAATCTCTCGTCGAGATTCTGAGTTTGTAATTCTGCAACAGATGCGCTGGGCGCGTCAACTGCGGCAGCCGCGGGAGAGTGAAACTCGCGGGCCACGCCTCCCTGTGAAGCCAGTGAGGAAAGATGCGCGGCGAGAGCCGCGGGCGAGCCGTCAAAAAATCCTTCCACGATTTTCTCCACCGCTTTTAAGCGAGCCTCTTCGGCGCTCAGCCTGGCCTGATAGCGAAACGCCCGGCCCACTTTCCGGCGAGTCACGATTCCCTTCTGATCGAGCCGGTCCATGATTGTCAAAACAGTTGTGTACGCGCGGGGGCGGGATGCAGCCAGCGCGCGATGAATGTCGCGCACGGTGCCTTCGCCCATGGGCCAGAGAACGCTCAAACATTCCAATTCGAGCGGGGCGAGATCGAGAATCGAATGTCGCGGGCCTGCGGTACGTGGTTGGCCGGCGCGCTCCACGTTGTTATTCATTTCCATCCGAAGGACTCCCGCCACCGGCCGCAGCCTGAGCCGCGGAGTTTTTTTCCGTGGGCGCGCCCGAACCGGCGAGGAAACGATCGGAGCGCAGCAGGCGGCGTTCGAGAGCCCCGCTGAACGCCGTCCAATTCCCTTCTCCCTGATCGGAATCGAGCGCTGAACGGATCGCAGCCATCTTGGAATCGAGGTCGTCCAGATAATGCAGCATCAAGGCTTCGCGGAACATCGGAAGCTTCGGAGAACCAAATTCGTATTGCCCGTGATGCGAAACCAGCATGTGCTGCACCAGGGTTTTCAACGCGGGCGGAAATCCCTCGATGGCGTCCATTTTTTTCGTGACCAGTTCGTATTCGATCAGAATGTGGCCGAGAAGCTGGCCTTCGTCGGTGTAGCCCAGGGAGCGCTCGTAACTGAGTTCCTTCAACTTTCCGACATCGTGGAGGACGGCGCCGGACAGCAACATGTCGGCATCCGCTTCGGGATAATGACTGAGGACCACGCGGCAAAGATTGCACAAGCTGAGGACGTGCTCGAGCAGACCTCCATAATAGGCGTGATGCATGACTTTAGCGGCGGGCGCGCGCTTGAGTCGCGGGACAATTTCCGGGTCCTGAACAACGCTTTCGAGGAGTTGACGGAGCCAGGGATTCCCCACCGAAGCGACGACGCTGAGCAGCTTCGCGTACAGATCGTCCACATCTTCTTTGGTGTGCGCGAAAAAATCCGCGGGGTCGACTTCGCTTTCTTCGGCGCGGCGAATTTTCTCGATGGCAAGCTGGAGTTTATTGCGATAATTTTCGACGCGCGCCTGGACCTTCACAAAATCGTCGCGCTCAAACGAGGCGGCCATGCGGTCAAACCCTTCCCACATGCGCGCTTCGACGCGTCCGGTGGCGTCGCCAAGCTCCAGGCGCAGGTAGGCTTTGCCTTCGCGAGTGGCGCGAATTTCCTTTACGCAAACAAGAAAGTGGGAGGTAACGGTCTGGCCGTCCTGAAGACTCGAGACAAAGCTCTGTTTCATGTGCCGGATTTCTTCTTTGGAAGAACGCCCCATTTGCGGCCGGGCTTAGTTTTGGAATCGTCCTTTTCGGGCGTCGCGGCGACTTCCTCGATCGGTTCGGCTTTCACGGCGGCCGTATCGGTAAACCCGGGCTTGATCTGGACGTAGCTGTCTTCCCGCAGCGTCGCCAGATAGGCGCGCAAGGCCGGCTCCATTTTTTCCTCGTAAAGTTTATTGCTGATTTCGGGTTCGACTTTGTCCAGGGGCTGCTCGCCCGCGTCGTAGCGCTCACGGACCTGCAGGATTTCAAATCCTGTTTTCGTCTCCATGACATCGGTCATCTGGCTGCGATTGAGGGCAAACACCTTCTCCGCGATCTTGGCGTCGAGTTGCGATCGTTGGAATGCACCGAGCTCGCCCGACTGCTGGGCCGTGGGGCTGTCCGAATAGCGCTTTGCCATCTCTCCAAAATCATCGCCATTGTTCAGGACCCGGTCGCGCAAATTCTCAGCTTTCTTGCGCAAGACGGGAATGTCGGCGGCAGGCTTGCCTTCCGTCGACACAAAAATTTCGCTCAGGACAACGGTTTCCGGACGGACAAACTCGCTCTTATGCTCGTTGTAATACTTGACGATGTCTTCGTGGCTAACGATGATCTTGGAGCCGACTTCCTTGCGAATCAATTCCTGCGTCAGGAGCTGGTCGCGAAGCTGGCCCTTGAAGTCCTCGTAATCCTGGCCACTCTTGGTGACCTCCGCCTCCAGCGCTTCCATGCTGGGCAATTTGTTCTGCTGGCGAATGGCGTCCAACCGCTTGATGACGTCCGTGTCGACGTTAATCCCATCATCCTTCGCGCGCTGCGTGAGCAAGGATTGATCGATCAAATCGCGAAGGAGATCTTTGTCCTTCGCCGCTACTTCCGCCCGAAACTGCTCCGGAGTGCAATTCGCACACGCGTCCCGCACTTCGCCTTCGAGAGAAGCTCGCGCCTTCTGCAGGTCCTCCCGGGTGATGATTTCGTTGTTCACGCGGGCGACAATTTCCTCGAGTACGACGCTCTTGGTTTGCGCGCACACGGAAACGCCCAGGCCCGCGAAAAGAAGAGGAAAAATGAGCCACTTGCTTGGTTTCATAGGGGTCACTCGCCTCCAGTTTATCGCTTCGTTTCCAGAGGAAGCAACACGTTTCTAACGCTTTCGGCCACGCGTCCGCGGCGGTCGAGACGCATCCAGAGGGTGCCGTTCGGGTCCAGCCGCAATCCTTCTTTCTGGGACCGAATGAATTTCACGAGATTTTCCGGAGACAGCGGCGTCTCGGGATGGAATTTGATGGCCACTTCATTGGCGCGCCTCTCGATCGACGAAATCAGCAATCCCTCGGCTAGCCCCTTCAGCAGCGCATAATCAAGTAGATTGCCCACCGCGGGAGGCGGAGCCCCGAACCGGTCGGTGAGTTCGCTGTTGACCTCTTCCCTTTCGGCTTCACCGGTGATGCCGGCAATCCGCTTGTACGTCCTCAAACGAAGGTTTTCGTTCGGGATGTACTCTTCCGGGATGCGGATGTCGAGCCCGAGGTTGATCGTGGCTCGCATTTCGGATTTGACCTCTTCGCCCTTTAACGTCGCCACTGCCCGCTCGAGCATCTGCACGTACAAATCGAAACCAATCGCGTTGATATGTCCGTGCTGCTGGCCGCCGAGCAGGTTTCCGGCGCCGCGAAGTTCGAGATCGAGTGCAGCGACACGGAATCCCGCGCCGAGGGCGCTGAACTCCTTGAGGGCGGCGAGGCGCCGCGTCGCCAGCGGCGTGAGTGAAACATCCTCGGGCACGAGCAAGTAAGCATAGGCGCGCTGGTTCGAGCGCCCCACGCGCCCGCGGAGCTGGTAGAGTTCGGAAAGGCCGAAACGGTCGGCGCGATTGATGAGGATCGTGTTCGCGTGCGGGATATCCAGGCCATTTTCAACAATCGTCGTACAGACCAGAACATCCGCCTCGCCGCGCACAAATTTGAACATCACGGATTCAAGTTCTTTCTCATTCATCTGGCCGTGCCCGACCACCACGCGCGCTTTCGGCACGAGCTTGTTCACAAGATCCGCAATCGCATAGATTGATTCGACGCGATTATGCACAAGGAAAACTTGCCCATGCCGGGACATCTCCTCGTCGATCGCGCGGCGAATCAACGATTCGGAAAATGGAGCGACCACGGTTTGAATGGCGAGGCGGTCCTTTGGAGGCGTTTCGATGACGCTCATGTCGCGCAGACCGACGAGCGACATATTAAGAGTGCGTGGAATGGGAGTCGCCGAAAGCGTCAGAACGTCGACGTTGAGCTTCAGTTCCTTGAGGCGTTCCTTGTGCGCGACGCCGAAGCGTTGCTCCTCGTCCACGACCAAAAGGCCGAGGTCGTGAAACTTCACGTCCTTTGAAAGCAGCCGGTGCGTGCCGATGACGATGTCCACCTGGCCGGTTTCCACTCCGGCCAGCACGGTTTTCTGCTCGCGCGCGGTGCGAAACCGGCTGAGCAGGTCAACACGAACTGGAAATGCCGCGAAGCGGCGGCGGAAAGTTTCAAAGTGCTGGAACGCGAGAATCGTAGTCGGGGCCAGCACGGCGACTTGCTTGGAGTCGGTGACCGCTTTGAACGCGGCGCGCATCGCCACTTCCGTTTTGCCGTAACCCACGTCCCCGCAGAGCAGGCGGTCCATGGGCTGTTGACGCTCCATGTCGCGCTTGACGTCGGCAATGGCGATGGCCTGGTCCGGAGTTTCTTCAAACTCGAAGGCGTCTTCAAATTCACGCTGGAACGCGCCGTCCGGTGAAAATGCAAAGCCCTCTCCCGCTTTCCGCCCGGCATAGAGCTTCAACAATTTGTCGGCCATGTCTTCGACCGACTTTTTGACGCGCGCCTTTCGCGCCGTCCACGTACTGCCGCCCAGTTTGTCGAGGACAGGTTTTGCGCCCTCGACGGCGCGATAACTTTGCACCAGGTCGAGCCGCTCGAGGGGGACGTAGAGGCGCGCATCATCCGCATACCGCAGGCGCATGAATTCGCCGCGCGCGCCGCCGTTTTCGATTTGATGCAATCCCTCAAACTGCCCGATGCCGTGGTCGACGTGAACGACGTAATCCCCGGGCTTCAGCTCTGAAAAATCGCTGAAGAAACTGGCCGTCTTGGGACGACGCTTTGCCGCGCCCGGCAGCATGGCCTCAAAAACGTCCCCGGTCCCGAAGATGGCCACGCGCGCATCGAGAAACACGACACCATCCGTGAAGGGAGCGCGGCACAGGACAACCGCGGGAATACTGCCGGCCGAGGAGTCCTCGGCGAGGCGCGCGCTGGTGGCGTTTTCCTCAAGTTCGCCGAGACGGAAAGGAACTTCGTATTCGTGGCACAGGTCGACGTAACGTTCGAGTTCACCAAGGCTCTGCGCAGCCAGCAGCACGCGCTCGCCCGCTGCGATGCGCCCGCGCGCTTCCTCCATGAATGCGGGGACGTTGCCGTGAAAGCGCGTCGTGGGCTGCGTTTGAATCGTGCGAGTCTCGGAGTCCTCGCGCGAAAGCCCAAGGTGTTCGAGCTCCAATCGCGGATGGCGCGAAAGTTGCGCGTCCCATTCGTCGGTGAAGTAATGCGATGACATGGCTTCCAGCGAATCGCTTTTTTTCGATTCGAGGTCTTCCATCGCGCTCTCCAAAAATGCACGCGAAGCCTCTTCGATCGCTCCTGGCTCGTCCAGAAGGATGACTGTGTCTTCATGCAAATCGAATAAGGAATGTGCTCGCGAAGCCTTTTCCGCTCCGGCTGAATTTCCGTTTCCTCCGCCAAAGCCATTCGCAGGTTGCTCGACGAGCGGCGGAAGCGTCACATGTTCGATGGGGCCAACGGAACGCTGTGTGTTGGGATCAAATTCTCGCAGAGATTCGACCGAATCTCCGAAAAGTTCGAGGCGCACGGGCCGCTCGGCTTCCGCGGGGAAAATGTCGACGATTCCCCCTCGGACCGTGAATTGGCCGGGCATTTCCACCATGTCGTGGGATTCGTAGCCGACGCGGCGGAGATGCGCGACCAGGTCGTCGAGCGAAACCGTTTCGTCGCGAGCGAGCGTGCGCGCCTGCTCCGCGTAGTAAGCCGCGTCGGCGAGACGCATGCGAGCCGCGGCAACCGGCGCAACCACGACGCGGGCTTGTCCGGTGGCATATCGCCACAAGGTTACCGCGCGGTTTTCAAGAATTTCCGCGTGCGGCGCGGCGTCGTGCCAGGGCAGGACATCCATGGCCGGCAAAACGGTCACTTCGGTAGCTTCTTGACCGGCGAGCGCGGTGTAGAAAAATTGCATGGACGCGGCGAAACCTTCCGCTCGCGCGCCGGATTCGACGAGTACAACCATGGGGCGGCGCAGTTCTGTCGCAACGATTGCCGCAAGCAAGGCCTTCCCTGTGTCTGTCAGTCCAGCGAGCCGCTCACGCGCAGTTCCCTGACGGAGCGCGGCAATCGCGGACTCCAGCGCGGGATGCCGGCTCACCGATGCCAGAGTCTCTGAAACCGATGACAGAATCATGGTTTGTCGTTGGTGTCGCGTGAGGTTGCCGTGGCAGAGGCGTCGGCTTTGCGGATTCGTTGCACGATATTTGTCGTGGAGTATCCAGACGCAAGTGGAATGGAAACCACGCGTCCACCGGCGGCTTCGACTTCCTCGCGTCCGGCGACCTGGTCCAGCGCCCAATCCGCGCCCTTGACGAGGACGCTCGGGAGCACGCGCGAAATCAATTCACGCGGAGTTGGCTCATCGAAAATCGTTACGTAATCCACTGAGGCAAGCGCGGCCAGAACCTCGGCGCGGTCCTGTTCGGCAACGAGAGGGCGTTCAGGCCCCTTATTGCCGCGAACGCTGCGATCGCTGTTGACCGCCACCACCAGCACATCGCCCAGGGCGCGCGCCTCGGCAAGACAGCGCACGTGGCCGGGATGGAGCAAATCGAAACAGCCATTGGTAAAGACCACGCAGCGGCCACCGCGCTTTTCGCGCGCCGTCACTTGAATCAATTCATCTTGCGAAACAATTTTTCCCATGGAAGACGCAGTGCGCACGAAACTCATGAGCGGCGATCTGCAAAAGACATCATGTTCATACTATCACGCGAAAGGCTACTCCGTTCCCCCCCGCCGCGAAAGACGGTGGCGACATTTTTTCCGAGAGCTTCGAGTGCGCCCGTACGATGGTTTTCGTACCGCCGGCATTTTTCCGGCGAATTGCCGATGATAGGGCAAAAACCGCAGGCAAGATGCCGGCGCTACGCGGCTCCGCTTTACATCGATTTAACTTGCATTTGTGACATGGCTCACGGATGCTCACCCTGTTTCCGGGTATGGTCTGCGTTATTTTTGGCGGCGCGCGAACAAAGTTCCGCCGATTTTGTTGTTGCGCTGGAACGGCTCAGGACGCTTGCGGATTGCAGGATTGCGCGCAAGGGAAGACGCACGGAAAAAGTGTGCTCAATCAGGAGGCGGCACGATGTGGGAAGCACTGGAACAAACAGGATGGGTGAAGACTTTCGGCAGTACCGGATGGATGTATGCGAGCGTTTCCGTCGTTCACTACCTGACGATGTTTTGGTTTATCGGATCGATGGCGGTTGTGGACTTGCGAGTGATGGGCATCGCGGCGCGCAAAAGAAGTCTCTCGGAACTTGCCGCGCAGATATTTCCCTGGGCGTGGACGGGGTTGGTACTGGCCATTATTTCGGGATTTTTCATGTTCGCAACGGCTGCGGGGGATTGGGCGCCTGATCCGGTATTTCACGTAAAGTTAGGGATGATCGTAATTTCCATCGTGTTCGCGATTCTGGTGCAACGCAGCGCGCCGAAGTGGGCGGCGGCGCCGGAAATACCGAACTCGGCAAAAGTCATTGCAGCGATTGCCTTGTTGCTGTGGATTCTGACCATACTGAGCGCGTCGGAAATTCCCGCAATGGAAGGCCTGGGATAGCGATTCGCATTCTGTGGCAGGGACGAGGCCTATAGAAAATCACGACTCCGAAAGAAAAGAGGACAGCCCGATATGTACGGACTACTTCAGGCGTTTGCGAAATGGCTCGAGGGAACTCCGTGGGGGATTGGGGTCCGCACGTCGCTATGGGCGTATCCATTCACCCAACTCATTCACTTCACCGGCCTGTCCATTTGGATTGGTACAAATCTGGCGCTTGATTTGCGGCTCCTGGGTGTGGGGAAACACCGAGAAACGGCCGCGCAGCTACGGGACGATTTGTTCGCCTGGAATTGGATCGGGTTCTGCATCGTCTTGCTCGGTGGATTTCTTCTGTTTTCCTCGACAGCGACGACGTTTCTGGTCAACATTGCATTTCGCTGGAAGCTGGGCTTTTTTGTTCCGGTGGCTTTGCTCTGGCACATCTTCGTGCAATGGAAGGCGCGCGACTGGGGAACGACGCAAGACACTCCAGCCATCGCAAAATTTTCGGGCCTCGCGGAAATTTTGCTTTGGGTTTGCGTGATCACCGCAGCAGTCGAAATTCCGAACCACTAGAATCGCTCGAATCGTTGCCAAAAAACTCGATCCTCTGTCATTCCTAGGCACGCTGCGTGCCTAGGAATCTCTCTTTTTTTGGGCCACTGGGAAAGATGGATTCCACACCCGCGGGAGCGGGTTCGGAATGACAAATCAAATCTAATGTCCCGCAAGTCACACTGATGGGAATTGATTAGCGGATTGTCCGTACCCATTACGCGCCACGCTGCTGTTTCACCGATATTTTCTGCTATACTCCCGGCGAGGTTCTAGCTGCGGGAAACGTCCCCTCGCACATTTGAGCCTTTCTTTCCCAGCGCCGGGTCCCGTGCCAGGCTCTGCCCTTTTCATCGAGGCATTTGGATGCGTGATATCGCGATCGTGGGTGGAGGGCCGGCCGGCGCCATGTGCGGAGAGAGACTGGCTCGGTCCGGCTATAACGTCACTCTTTACGATGAACACCTGGCCTGGGAGAAGCCGTGCGGCGGCGGCCTCACGCACAAGGCCATTCAGGCGTATCCCTTCCTGCTGAACGGCCCCTATCCAAAAAAACTGATCCGCACCGTCGAACTCATTTCCAGCAAGGGACATCGCGCGCTGCTGGCCCTCGACCAGCCCATCGTCATTTATTCGAGAGCGGTGCTGAACGGCCTTCTCCTCGAACGCGCCGAGGCAGCCGGCTGCCGCGTCGTCCGGTCCCGCGTGAGTCAATTGGAAACCGCGGGGGAACGCGCCAAAATAACGATCGGCGAATCTCGCGTGGAAGCAGACTTCGTTGTCGTCGCCGCGGGCGCGCGCAATTCACTGCTCCCGGGCATTCGCCCGCTCGCGCGCAACGACCTTGAAATGACGCTCGGTTATTTTGTGCCGGCGCAGGCCGAGGGAATTTGCGTGAAATTTCTCAATCATTTTGAGGGCTACCTGTGGTCTTTCCCTCGTTGCGATCATCTCTCCGTTGGAATTTGCGGAAGCATGGCGAAACATACCAGCCAGGAACTGCGCCGCCACCTGCACGCATTCATGGAAAGCGAGAATATCCCGCGTGAGGGCTCGCGATTCTATAGCCACGTCCTGCCGTCGCCGCAGAAGCAGACACTTTCGTCACGCCGGGTTGTGGGACGAAATTGGGCGCTCGTGGGCGATGCCGCCGCCTGGGTCGACCCCATCACCGGCGAGGGACTGTACTATGCGCTGCGCTCGGGCGAGTTGCTCGCGGAATCCTTGATCGCGCATAAGGCCGCGGAATATCCCGCGCGGATTCGCAAAGCATTTTCCACCGACCTCGAATTTGCAACGCGAATTGCGCGGCGCTTCTACCGCGGGCGTTTCCTTGGAGGAGCCGTCGCGACGCGCATGATTCAGTTCATTGAGCGCAGCCCGACCTTTCGCGCGCTGATGGCGGACGTGTTTGCCGGCTCGCAGGACTATTGCAGCCTGAAACGCCGCTTGTGGGCGCAGTGCGGCACTACCCTCACCGAAGTGGTGGGAAGCCTCATGAAGGGCCAGCCGTCCCTCGCGAAGAACCCTTCCACTGCCGGGACGGAGCCTCTGCAATGACCCGGGGCGGTCCCGCAAAAATCAAACTCGGCCTCGAAGGGTTTTGCGAACGGGTCGTGTCTCAAGAATTGACCCTCTCCCATGTGGATCCAAACTGGCCGTCCGTTTTTTCCACTCCGGCCATGATCGGGATGATGGAGATGGCGAGTTCGCGCGCCGTCCGGCCGGCCTTGCCGCCGGGGTCAATCACCGTGGGCGTGCGCATTGAGGTGGACCATCTCAAGGCAGTGCCGGCCGGAGCAACCGTGATTGCCGTATCCAAGCTCGTGGAAATCGACGGCCGGCGCCTGATCTTCGAAGTCGAAGCCAGGAGCGGGGCCGAAGTGATCGGGCGAGGGCGCATATTCCATGCCATCGTCGAGCACTCTCGATTTGCCGCCAACGCCGCAGCAAAGCCCGCTTCGCGCTGAACGCACAAAGATAATCGGCAGAATACTCTCGTCAGTAATTTGAGAATAAAACTAGTACGCGGAGCGCCGCGGTGCGACCTTGCGCGGGGGTGGCGGGATCACGGTGGCCATTTTGCGAATCATGGCCAGGACAAGCCGCTTATCGCCGTCGGAAAGCGTGGTGCTGTATTTTTTAATTTCTGAAAGGAAGCGAATTTCGTCTTCGGAAAGTTCACCCAGCATTTTCTGAGTGTCGCGGTCGCGCGGCGTCTCCGCGCCCGGAAAGAAGTCTGCCAGCGCAATTTCCATGGCCTCGGCGATCTTGGCAAGGGTTTCAAGAGACGGCACCGTGTGGCCGTTCTCGACGCGGGAAAGATAGCAACGCAACAATCCGGTGCGCCGCTCGATATCGCCTTGAGAAAGCCCTCGTTGTCCCCGATAACTACGAATGACTTCCCCAATATTTACTTTTGGTTTCTCTTTTGGCACAGGATCCACACCTTCTTGACCCGGCGGTATCTTACGCAGTGGAGCAACAGGGCGCAAGAGGTTTCTTCATTTCGCATGCCAATTCTGTTCACTCCGCGGAATCACACCATATATCTTCAGTAATTCAATTCATTGCCCCATCGTGGACACCGAAAAGGGCTGCTCAATCCGAAAATCGAGGACCGTTTCGCTCGGCACGTGTACTTGTTCGCCTTTGGTCATCACCTGCACGGCGGCGCCAGCACCGGCTCCCACGCCGGCTCCGATCGCTGCTCCCTTGCCTCCTCCGGCGATTGCCCCGATGACAGTGCCGGCCAGCGCGCCGATCCCCACCTTCTTGGCCGTGTCCGAACCGCGCGATGATCCGGAAACTTCGTAGTCGCCCGTCATGATCGGCTGCAACCGGTTGCGAATCAAGATGTCAGTCAACTCGAGCTTCAGCTGTGATCTCCCCGCCATATGGCCCGCTTCCTTTGCCTCGGATAACCTGCCATAGACGTCAGTCCCCTTCGGAGCGATCACGGCGCCATCGACGACGAAATCCTGTTCCAAGCTAGCTCGAAATCGGTCGCCTATGTTGTTCTTGTCCGAATCGACGCTGTCGATCATTCGAACAAGCAGGTCCGAGCCGGCTGGCACGGTAATGCTGGTCGCGTTTGCCGCAGGAGGTAAGGCGGGAGCCGAGGCCTGAGATGCCATCGGTGCGGGTGAAGGCGCATCTGCGGCCGGAGGGGCCGAAGGCGCGACCGACCCGGCAGGCGGAGCAGCGGAATTCGGTGGAGCGCTGGTGAACGTCACGGAAATGATGTCGTCCACGTCGTATAGTTCAATTTTACCTTGGGTTTCGAACTGCACGCTGGCTTGTGTCCCGCCGAGAAATCTTCCTTGAATTACACGACCGTCTTTCATTTGCAGCGTATCCGCCGAAGCAGAGGTCGCCATCCAACTGAGTCCCGCCCAAACGAGCCCTGCAAGCAGCCTGGCGGAAATTTTCATCAATACCTCCTCAAATTCATTGGGGCACGGGCGAAGAGTTCACGGGCGCCAAACCTGCTTCCCCCGACCATGCGTTCAGATTACACCACTCGAAAAGGTACGGAAAGCGGGCACTTCTCTCAATGTGTACTTATGATGATGGTTCTGCCTCAAGCGATCGGATGAAAAGTGGCCCTTTCGCGTGATCGCTCAAGAAAAGTCACTTGCCTGTTCGTGATTCATGGATGCAAGGCCCGTTTGATTCCCAGACAATTCTTGATAGAGTACACACACTTTGTGCGCCCCGGGCGCCAGGAGGCCCAATGGCCACGCTCGACCTCCGACCACTTAGCCTTGGTGAATTGCTCGATCGCACATTTTTTCTGTATCGGCGGCATTTTCTGCTGTTCGTCGGCATAGCCGCGATTCCATATTCCTTTTTTTTCTTCGTAAACCTGGCGACCGATCTCATTCCCGTTTTCGCTCGATCAGCCGCTTCCGGCCACATGCAAACCGCGGGGCTCGCCGCGACGGCCATTGGCAGCGGGCTTTTTGCGCTCATTGCAGTGATTGCGGGAGGTGTAGGTTTTCTTTTTTCCGTTGGCGCCACGGTTTACGCGGTTTCCGAGATTTACACGGGGCGCCTGACTTCCATTCGCGAGTCTCTCCGCCGCGTTCGCGGCAAGACCGGGACCATTTTCGGCGTACTGTTTTTGAGCGGGCTCATATTGGTCGCGGGGCTTATCGCGCTGATCATCCCCGGGATATATCTGATCTGCCGCATCTGCGTGGCAACGCCCGCCGCGCTGCTTGAAGACCTTGGTCCCTCCGATTCGATCCGGCGGAGTTTTGACCTTACCCGGGATTTTGCCGGCCGCGCGTTCATGATCTACCTGCTATATTTTGCGATGGTTTGGGGCGTCGTAGCCGTGTTTCAATTCCCTTTTATGATTCTCCTTGCAGTCAGCGCTAAGCAAATGCAACTCCGAGTTCTCTGGACGGTTCTCATGCAGGTGGGCAACTTTATTGGGAGCGTGCTGGTTGCGCCGGTCAGCACGATCGGCTTCGCATTGTTCTATTATGATTTGCGCGTTCGCAAGGAAGCGTTCGATCTGCAAATGATGATGCAAGCGATTGGCGCCGATCCCATGCCTCCGCCGATTACGGGTGGTGTGCCCTCTATGTTTGGAAGAGATGCGTCCTGAAATGTTCGGATGGGACCAATTCCCTTTCAGCGAGGAGCCTCCGGGTCTTCGCCGCAATCTTTCTCGCGCTCATCGTTTTTCAGGCTGGGGCTGCACGGGCGGCAGAATCTGCGCCGCAATCTTCGGCAGGTCCGATCTACGACTCACAATCCTTCCTCAAGGAACTCGTTCGGCTAAAGGCGGGACTGGAAAGCGCTCGCAAGTCTACGGAGACCTTGCGCTCGTACCGCGAATCTCTTCCGAAAGCCTGGGCCGTCGATGCCGGCGGCCGCCATTACGATGTGCCCACCGACTTGCTCGTCTCGCGATTGGTCAAAGCGGAAAGGCAGCCTGAACTTCGCGGCCAGCAACTGGACCAGGCGCGTGACTATCTGGATGCGCTGGGCGCGGAAACCGCGTCCCTTTCCGGACAGCCGCCACCGCGCACGGATTCCGCCCGGGCCAAACTGGACGCCATTTTGGCCCGCTCTGAATATGCACACACCCGGCAGGAATCCTGGTGGGAGAAACTTCGCGCTCGCATTAGCGAAATACTCTACAACGCGTTGGTCCGCATCCTTCGCGGGGTCGGTGGTCAGGCGTCTCTCGGGTATGTTCTGCTGTGGATCGGCATTTGCGCGGCGGCCATTCTGATTGCCTACTGGATTTTCCGCCGCTGGTTTCGCGCGGCCAGTCGGGAGGAAATGGCCTTGCAAGCTGCGGCTGTCCCCTCGCGGTCCTGGCAGGAGTGGATTTTCGCCGCGCGCGAAGCGGCCGGCCGCACCGACTACCGCATGGCCATTCATTGCGCCTACTGGGCAGGCATCGCCCGCCTTCAGGACCTCGGCGCACTGGCCCCTGACCGCGCAAAGACTCCGCGCGAATATCTTCGCGCGCTCACCAAGTCCAAGCTGATCCTGCCGGAGACACTCGCGACGAGACACCAGGCGCTCTCCATGCTTACGTCGCGGCTAGAAAAAATCTGGTACGGCTATCAGATCGCGACGGAGGCGGACTTTCGCGATTCCCTCACCCAACTGGAGACTCTGGGATGCCACCTACCCTAGATCCGGGCGACCGCAAACTCCTGATCATCGCAGGAACGATTCTGCTTCTGTTGATTGTCGCGACGGTTGTATTCACCCCGTCTCCAGACGAAGCGGAGGGCCAGGGGATTACGACGACGTATTCGACGACGAATAGCGGCGCGCAGGCTGCTTACCTTCTGCTCCGTGAGCTTGGATACCAATCGGAGCGATGGGAAAAATCCCCCACGGAACTGCCGGCAGACGCGGAAGGGAAAATTCTCATTCTCGCGGGTCCGTCCGATTTTCCGGACAAGAAGGAACGAGATGCCCTGCTGGCCTTCGTGCGTTCCGGCGGCTGGATCGTTTACGCGGGCAATTTTCCGTTTCTCTTTCTCGAAAGCGGCGCCGTTGCTCCTCCTTCCTTCACTCGGGCATCGAGTCTGACCGCCGAGACATTTTCGGCAATCGCTCCCAGCCCTTTCACTCAGGGCGCATCGAAAATCACAATGGATGCGACCGATCGCTGGGTTACCTCGGATGGCGCTCAAGTTCCCCTGTACGGCGAACCGGGAGAACCTGTGGTTGTTACGTGGCGCCTCGAAAAAGGGCGCGTTCTCTGGTGGGCCGCTCCCACGCCTGTCACGAACTCGGGAATTTCGCAGGACGGAAACTTGCCCTTTTTCCTGGGCTGTATCCAGGCGGTGCGGCCCGGCGCGAGTCCTGGCGAGACGACGGTTTTGTGGGACGAATATTTCCATGGTTACAGGGGATCTCTGTGGGACTATTTCGAAAAGACGCCTGTGCCGTGGGCGATCTTTCAACTGGCCCTGGTAGCTGTTTTCGTTTTACTGGCGTTTGGGCGAAGGAGCGGGCCGATCTACGCGCCGGCCGCTGTGTCGCGCCTTTCGCCATTGGAATTTGTCGATACGCTTGGTGACTTGTATCGCCGCGCGAGCGCGGGCTCCGCCGCGGTTCGCGTGGCCTACCAGCGATTCCGCACGCAATTGGTTCGCCGGCTTGCGCTTGCGCCTTCGATTTCAAACATGCAGCTGGACGCCGCGGTCCGCGAGCGCCTGGGCTGGAAGCAGCCCGGACTCATGGGCACTTTGCAGCGCGCCGAAAAGGCCGCGCGCGAAAGCGACGTTCCCGGCTCGGACGCGCTGAAAATTGTGCAAGCGCTCGAACACTACGAAGTTTTGTTCGGACTCAAGACGCGGCCCAACGAGGAGAAACGCTAAGTGGAAAATCTCGCACGCCTCACGACGCATATTCGCACCGAGCTCTCGAAGGTCATCATCGGGCAGCAAGAGATTGCCGATCAGCTTTTGATCGTGCTGGCTTGCGGCGGCCACGCCCTGCTCGAAGGCGTCCCCGGCCTGGCGAAAACTCTTACGGTCAAAACGCTGGCGCGCATTTGCGCGCTCGGGTTTCAGCGCATCCAGTGCACGGCGGACTTGATGCCAGCCGACGTCATTGGAACGAACGTCTTCAACCTCGCCACCAGCGCGTTCACGCTCCATCGCGGCCCCATCTTCACCGACTTGCTCCTCGTCGATGAAATCAATCGCACGACCGCGCGCACGCAGGCCGCGCTGCTTGAAGCGATGGAAGAGCGGCAAGCCACGATTGACGGAGTTCGCTATCCTCTTGGGCCGCACTTCACCGTGTTCGCAACGCAAAATCCGGTCGAGTTCGAGGGAACGTATCCGCTTCCCGAGGCGCAACTTGACCGATTTCTGTTGAAAATCCGGATCGACTATCCGAGCGCGGAAGACGAGGCCGCAATTCTGAAGCGATTTGAAACGCTCACCGATCCGCATTTGATCGAGCAGGTGCCGCTCGAACCCATCGACCCGGCCCTGCTGGCCGCCGCGCGCTCCGAGATTGCGCAGGTGCGCGTCGAGCCGGCGCTGTATCAATACATCGTTTCGGTGATTCGCCGGACGCGCGACTGGCCCGCGCTGTCTCTAGGTGCGAGTCCGCGCGCGGCGATTGGCCTGTTTTTTGTCGCGCGCGCGCTTGCCGGAATGGAAGGCCGCGACTTTTTGATTCCGGACGACATCAAAGCTGCCGCGCCCGCCGTCCTCCGGCACCGGCTCATGCTGAAACCGGAAGCCGATCTCGAAGGCCTCACGGCGGATTCCGTGATTGCGGAAATTCTATCGGCTGTCGAGGTTCCGAAGTGAATTCGGCTCCGACATTCATCCCTCCCGTCGCGACCGCACGGGCGCATTCGGCGGGACAGTTCAGGATCGGCTTCGGCACGAGGTTCTTTGTCGCGTTGCTGGTCGGACTCGTCTGGGTTGTGCCGGCTGCGTGGTCGCCCCGGCTGATTGCAGGAATGTTCTTCTGGGACGGCCTGTTCCTGCTGCTCTGGCTTCAAGATTTGTCGCGCCTCCCGAAACCGGGAGATCTCGAACTGCAACGCGTCTGGCATTCCCCGCCCTCGCTCGGAGTACGCTCAAAAGTGTCCGTTGAATTACACAATTTCGGCCGGCGCCCCATCTTCGCGCGCGTGACCGACGAAACTCCGCGCGCGCTGCGCCGCGAGCCTCCAGTAGTCGAGCTTGCCGTGCCCGCGGGAATTTCTGCAAGCGCTGACTACGAAATTCTGCCGGCACAGCGCGGCGACCTCCCGCTAGGAAAATTTTATGTGCGGTACCAAAGCGCCTTGCGTCTGGCCGAGCGCTGGGCCGTGGCGGAAACATCGGCGAGTGTGCGCGTTCTCCCCAATCTCGAACAAGCAAAGCAGCAGACGCTGTATCTCATCCGCACGCGGCAGGTCGCGATGGAACGGCGGCGCAGGCGAGTGCGCGGATTGGGCCGCGAATTTGAAAGCCTGCGCGAATACCGGACGGGCGATGAATTCCGCAATATCAGCTGGACGGCCACGGCCCGGCGTTCAAAACTCATCACGCGCGTGTTTCAGGTGGAGCGCAGCCAGACGGTGTGGATCGTGCTCGATGCAGGACGCCTCCTGCGCGAGCAGATTGTGCGGGGCGGAGCGTCGTCGCTGCGACTATCGAAACTTGATTATGCCGTGGACGCCGCGCTCGCGCTTGCGCAGGTCGCCATGCACTCCGGCGATCGCGTGGGATTGCTCGCTTACGGCCGGGAGATTCAGCAGAATCGAAATGCCGGGCGCGGCGCGACTCATTTGCACTCAATCGTCGAGTCTCTGGCGCTCGTGCATTCCGAGCCGTACGAAGCGGATCACGGCCGCGCGGCCCACGCGCTGCTCTCCGAACAACACCGCCGCAGCCTGATCGTGTGGATCACCGATCTCGCCGAAACCGCGGGCACCCCGGATGTAGTGGAATACGCTCTCCAGATGACGCGGCGCCACCTCGTATTGTTTGCGGCGGTGGGCCAGCCTGACTTGAACGAGCGTGTCGCGCAGCGTCCTGAATCCGAAGAAGAGATGTTCCGCTACATCGCGGCGATCGAAATCGTGCAGCGGCGCGAGCTTTTGCTGCGCCGGCTAAGGCAGCGGGGCGTACTCGCGATGGAACTCATGCCGGGCGCGCTGGCCGCATCGCTCGTCAACCAATATCTCGATATTAAAGATCGCAGTCTGATTTGATTTGCCGGGGCGTGGAGGTGATTCGTGACTTATGAGTCGTGATTTGTAACGAGTGATTGGTTGCCGGCGATCGTGACTTGCATTTTGAGAGTTTTAATTTGAACTGTCAGATTTGAAATTTGAGATTTTTCGACTAGCGCCAATCATTTATCGCGACCGCAATAACCGCAATCCACATCATTCAAAGATTCAGTGCGCCGTACTTGCTTGCTGCTTCATCGAAAGCTTGCAGGACCGCGGGCTTGTTGGGAGGGGGAGCATTTGTCCACCGGCCCGGGATCGGGTGGCCGCAGGAGGGACACGCGCCGTCGCGGAGCGAGTTCTCGAGAACATCGTGCCAGGAGCGGCGAATCACAATTTTGCCGCAGCCGGGACAGAAGGTGTGGGCGGCGCCGCTGTGAATATTCCCTTCGTAGACGTAGTGCAGGCCCGCATCAAGCGCTATCTTGCGGGCGGCGTGCAGCGTTTCCGGATGCGTTCTCGGCTTGTCCTGCAGCTTGAAATCGGGATGGAACGCGGTGAAATGCAGGGGCACATCCGCACCGAGATGTTCCAGAATCCAGTCCGAAAGCCGGCGGATTTCGCGCGGGTCGTCGTTGAGCGTCGGAATCAGAAGATTGGTGATCTCAAACCAAACGGTCGTCTCCTGTTTCAGCCACGTAAGCATGTCGAGCACGGGCTGCAAATGCGTCAGCGTGATCCGGCCGTAAAATCCTTCGGTGAACGCTTTCAGGTCCACGTTCGCCGCGTCCACGTGGTCGTAGATATCGTGAAACGCTTCCCTCGTGATGTAGCCGTTCGTGACCATGACCGTGCGGATTCCGGCTTCCCGCGCGGCGTGGCAAATATCGACCACGTATTCGCCCCAAATCGTCGGCTCGTTATAGGTAAATGCAATGGACGGGCAGCCGTAGCGAATGGCTAGCGCGACAATGTCTTCCGGAGGAATATGCGTCGAACGGACTTGATCGGACTTCGATTTTGAAATGTCCCAGTTCTGGCAGAACAAACAGCCCATGTTGCAGCCCGCAGTACCGAGCGAAAACACGCGCGTGCCCGGCAGAAAATGATTGAGCGGCTTCTTCTCGATCGGATCGATTTGCAGCGCCGCCGGCGAAGCGTATCCCAGGCTATAGAGCTTTCCGCCCTGATTCACGCGAATGAAACAAAAGCCTGCCTGCCCTTCCCCAATATGGCAATGCCGCGGGCAAAGATAGCAGTGCACGCGCCCGTCCGGCATAGGCTCCCACCATCGCCCTTCGTGGAGGGACTCCGTCTTCTGAAATACTTTCAATTCATTCATAGCGGCTTGCGGAGGGAGGAACTTCTCTCCTGCTTCGAGTCGATCTTGTATAAGTATACACCTCTTCGCGCGATGCCGTTGAGTCAGGAGGGGGGTAATATCAAATCGCAGATTTCAAAATTTCAAATTTGAGATTACAGATGAGATCTCCGATTTCCTAAAGTTCCGGAGGGACAACATACCGTAGCCCACTCCGACCAGGTCGGGGTGGGAAAACGCACAGGGCAGATAAGCAAGCCCCGGCAGAGGCGGCACATGGCTCCCACCCACGCGAAATTAATTCTCTACCGAACGTGGTCTCCCCTTTGTACACGCCAGCGTTCGGCGGTCCATGCAAGGAATCGTGCGAGTTGTTTGCGCTCGCGCCAAATGAGCCGGAAGAATTCCGCAGGCCCCAGCGCGTGCATGTCACCGCCAAAAAAAGTTTCGAGGCGCCAGCGTATGTAAGGACTAGCCCATGGACGCAGCCGGTAACCTTTCGTCGTGATCCAGTAGTAGCGGAGCGCAGTGAGCATCAATGCAGTGAGTCTATCGCATTCCGCCCAGCTCGAATGCTTCGAAGATAAAACTCATTGGAAACCGAATAGTTTCGCCATGATTTCCAGCATTCTCACCCATCGGGCTGCAACAATCGCCTGCTTGAATTTTCCTTTCCAGGGGAGTAGCGTGGGATTCGCCTCGCTTATACAACGCATCCATGAATCGGATCGCAGAGAAGGAGAACAAATATGGCAACAACAGCACCAGCGCCGTCGCTCGATCAAAATGTTACGAAATTTGTTTCCAAGACACACAAGATCCTCATAAACGGCAAGTGGGTAGAAGCCGCCTCCGGCAAGACTTTTCCCACCTACAATCCCGCCACGGGCGACGTTCTGTCCCGAGTCGCCGAAGGCGATAAGGAAGATGTTAATCGCGCCGTGAAGGCGGCCCGCGCCGCTTTCGACAGCGGCCCGTGGTCGAAAATCACGCCTTCGGAACGCGGCCGGATGATTTGGAAACTTGGGGATTTGATCGAGAAGCACCTGGAAGAATTTGCGCAGCTCGAATCGCTCGATAATGGAAAACCTCTAAGCGTCGCGCGCGTTGCCGACGTGCCCCTCGCGGCCGATATGTTCCGCTACATGGCCGGGTGGGCCACCAAGATCGAAGGCAACACAATTCCAATTTCGGCGGGCGGCGGAACGACCCAATTTCTGGCCTACACGGTCCGCGAGCCAGTCGGAGTCGTCGGACAAATTATTCCTTGGAATTTTCCGCTGTTGATGGCGGCCTGGAAGCTTGGCCCGGCACTCGCTACCGGTTGTACGGTCGTGCTGAAGCCCGCGGAACAAACGCCCCTCACCGCCCTCCTGCTTGGCGAACTGATTCAGGAAGCCGGCATCCCTG
The DNA here is from genome assembly GCA_963833595.1 of uncultured Acidobacteriota bacterium. GTDB lineage: Bacteria > Acidobacteriota > Terriglobia > Acidiferrales > UBA7541 > Palsa-360. The sequence goes on from CAWHYM010000023.1 coordinate 702,512, forward strand.
ACGGCGTGGTGAATATCGTGCCAGGCTATGGAGAAACGGCCGGTGCTGCCTTGGCCGCCCATCCGGACGTTGATAAAGTCGCTTTCACGGGTTCCACGGAAGTCGGCAAACTGATTCTGCAAGCAGCTGCCGGCAATCTGAAAAAAGTTTCCCTGGAACTTGGCGGAAAATCTCCCAACATCGTGCTGGAAGATGCCGATGTCGAGACTGCCATCCCCGGCGCCGCCAGCGCCATTTTCTTCAACCACGGCCAGTGCTGTTGCGCGGGTTCGCGGCTCTTCGTCGAACACGATATTTTCGACAAAGTCGTGGACGGCGTCGCGCAGCTTGCAAACAACATCCGCGTCGGTCCCGGAATAGATCCCTCCAGCGACATGGGACCCCTTGTTTCCGAAGAACAACTGAATCGAGTTTGCGGCTATCTCGAATCGGGGATCTCGGAAGGCGCAAAGGCCGTCACCGGCGGATCGCGAGCTGGAGACAAAGGCTACTTCGTAAAACCCACGGTTCTCGTGAACACCAACGAAAAAATGAAAGTGGTGCGGGAAGAAATTTTCGGGCCCGTGGTCACGGTGATTCCCTTCCGAAGCGTCGAGGAAATCGCCGCGAAAGCAAACAACTCGAACTACGGTTTGGCGGCCGGCGTGTGGACTCGCGACATCAAGAAAGCCCACAGGATCGCCAGCTTGCTCCGCGCCGGAACCGTTTGGATCAATTGCTACAACGTGTTCGACGCCGCACTTCCCTTCGGCGGATACAAGGAGTCCGGCTGGGGCCGCGAGATGGGCCACGAAGTCCTCGAGCATTACACGGAGGTCAAGGCCGTTTGCACCCCGATTTCATAAAGGGGCGACAAGTAACATATAAGTTGAAAATGGGAAAAGGGCCGAAGAGTTTCTTCGGCCCTTTTTCGGGTCGCGGGCTTCAGATACCGCGACATGTTAAGTGACCTGAAGAAATAAGGGCTTTAGCCCCTGACGCCATACCGGGTTTGGATGGCTTGCCATTTATGAGATGGCTTCAAGTTGAAAATGGGAAAAGGGCCGAAGAGTTTCTTCGGCCCTTTTTCATTCGCGGAGGTTTCTTCGCGGAGGTTCTTCTTAGAATAAAGCAAACATTTGTTACTGTGCCAGTGCGCGGACCCAGATGCGGCTGGTTGCGGGCTTGCCGAGATGAACGGTGCGTTTTCCAACGGCGAGCGTCATCGTTTCATCGTATTCGCGGTTGCGAATGCGGGCGCGCGCGCCGGGATGGAGTGTGAGTCCTGAGAGAAACTTCAGGAATTCCGCATCTTTCTCGTAAACACAGAGAACCTCGACTGTACGCCCCGTCTCCACATCGGATAAGCGGGACGGCGCCGTGCTTGCGCCGCAACTTTGCCAGTCCGCCTTGCAGCGGCACACCGTGTGGGCAAAAACCTTCGGCGCCAAAACGGGCCAGTAGTAATTTTTCTACTTCGGGCGAGATTCCGTGTTCCAGGCGCTCGGCTTCATCGTGGGCGCGCGTCCAGTCGAGGCCGATGACTTCAGTGAGCAGTTTTTCCGCGAGCTGGTGGCGCATCGCAAGCCGGTCCGCGAGGCTGCTGCCCCTGCGCGTCAGGGAGATGCGGCCGTCGCGGCGCACGACGAGCAGCCCGTCGCGCGTCATGCGTTTGAGCGCGGCGGTCACCGCCGGCGGCGTGACGCCCAGCTCCTCGGCCAGGCGCGCGCTGATCGGCTCGTGCTCCTCCTGGACCATCTCCCAGATGGCCTTGAGGTAATCTTCGCGCGACACGCTGGTTTTTTCGCGCCGCATGGATCTCCTTTTTCGCCTTCTTACGCCGCGTCCGGCGAGTCTTCCGTTTTGCGGAGCCGTTGCGCTAGATCCTCGACTCGCATTTCAATCTGATCGCGAATCTCGCGATAAACCGCGAGATTGAATCCGTATGGATCGCCCACGTCCCAATCTTCGACCTGCGTCACGAATTCCGTGAAAACTGTTGCCCCCGAGCGCCCCGTCATGTTGATCACGATGTCCGCCTCGGAGATATCTTCCGGGCGCAGCGGCTTGGAGGTTTGGCCATCAACGGAAATGCCGCGTTCGCGGAGCACGGTGAGCGTGGTGCTGGGAATCTCTCCAAAAGGCACGAGCCCCGCGCTCGATGGCTCAATCACGTCCGATGCCCTGTGCCTCGCAATGGCCTCCGCCATCTGACTGCGGCATGCGTTGCCGATGCATAGAAACAAAACTTTGGTGCGAGGGACCATTCTTTATTCTTTCCGGGTCGGGCGTCCGACTGGATAGAATGACACGAATTCTACTGAGGCTCAACCTGCGCGGCGGATAAAGTCGAGCGAACGCCTGAACTTCGATGGTGGCGGTTGTCGCGATCACGGGCCATGCGCAGAAAATATGCGTGCACGGCGGTGTCGGTCGTGAGTTCAGGATGGAATGTCGCAATTAGGATGCGGCCCTGACGAATCAGGACAGGCTGGCCCTCGGATTTGGCAAGCACCAACACGTCTGGTCCAACGCGTTCGATGATCGGAGCGCGAATGAAAACCATCTCGATGGGTTCGGGCGAGATTGCCGTGGCTCCGTGCCTGACTTCGCTCGCAAGCTGACGCCCATAGGCGTTGCGAATGACGGTAATATCGGCCAGGCCCAGAGATTGCTGCGCGGGGTTGCGAACTTCGCGCGCCAGCAAAATGGCTCCGGCGCACGTGCCAAAGATCGCGCCGCCCTTCGCGGCGTGCTCGAGCAGACTCTTGTCGAGGCCTTCCTCGACGAGGAATTTCCATTGCGTCGTGCTCTCGCCGCCCGGCAAAATGACCGCGTCCACGCCTTCGAGATCGCGCGGCGTGCGCACAAATACGTAATCGACGCCCATGCGCGCGAGCGTTGCCGCGTGCGCTTCAAAATCACCCTGAACGGCGAGTATTCCTACTTTCATTTTTTCCATGCACCGCGCTAAGAACAGAAAGATTCTTCGTCGCGCGTTGAGAGTCTGCCCGGCAACTTACATTCCAACAGGCCAGCGGCCGAAGAGCTTGCGGTAAGGTCGAGTAGCACAGCCACTCTTGGCTGTGCGGTTTTGTAAGTCGCACGCACAGGCTACCCAGTCAAATTATGATCGCAAAACCCGCACATCCAAGAGTGGCTGGACTACTAAAACCAGGTCCGAATCGACTTCTTCCGCCAGCCGTGAAGAGAGACTCCTCTCCCGGAAAACACCATCGGAATGACAAAAATATCTTCTTACCTAAAGTGACGAACCTGCTCGCTACCAGCCGCGCGTTTGCAGCAAATCCTTCTCGTCGATTTGGCGGATATCCAGACCCCGCATCGCTTCTCCCAGTTCTTCGGAGGCTTCGAGGACGGCCTTGGGATCCTGGTAATGCGTGGTGGCTTTTACGATGGCCTTCGCGCGCTTTTCCGGATCGCTGGACTTGAAAATTCCCGATCCGACGAAAACCGCTTCGGCGCCCAAGTGGCGAACGAGCGCGGCGTCGGCAGGAGTTGCAATTCCGCCCGCGGAAAAATTCGGCACCGGCAATTTTCCCGTGCTGGCTACTTCACGAACCAGGTCCAGCGGCGCGCCAAGTTCCTTCGCGACGCGCATGAATTCGTCGCCGCGCAGCGTCGTGAGGCGCCGCATCTCCGACGTGATCGTGCGCATGTGGCGAACAGCTTCGACGATGTTGCCCGAGCCGGCTTCACCTTTGGTGCGAATCATGGCCGCTCCTTCGGCAATGCGCCTCAACGCCTCGCCCAGGTTTCGCGCTCCGCAAACGAAGGGCACTTTGAAATCGTGCTTCCAGACGTGATTTTCCTCGTCGGCGGGAGTAAGGACTTCGCTCTCGTCGATGAAGTCGACCTCCAGCGCTTCGAGCACTGCCGCTTCCGCGAAGTGGCCGATGCGCACTTTGGCCATCACGGGGATGCTGACCGTTTTCATGATCTCGCGGATAATTTTCGGCGAGGCCATGCGCGCGACGCCGCCTTCCTTGCGGATGTCGGACGGAACGCGCTCGAGCGCCATTACGGCGCAGGCGCCGGCGTCCTCGGCGATGCGCGCCTGCTCGGCGTTGGTGACGTCCATGATGACGCCGCCCTTGAGCATTTCGGCGAGGCCCACCTTCACGCGCCACTGATCTGTCCCATAACTTCCATTGCTTCCCATCGTCGCTGTCATTCTTTTTCTCCTCGCTCAAATTTCTGTCAGGCTCCACGCTTCACTTAAATCGTTCTGCGTAAAAATAGAGCCCGCACCCGTTGAAACATCGCTTCGACATCGACCCGCCGTCTTTTGTGCGCCTCACTAGGCAGGACTTTTAACTTTCAACTCTGAACTGCAAACTTTCAGCTTTGCCCTAACCTTGCCTCATCACCAGTCATTGGTCACAAGTCACCAATCACCGTTCACTGGGCCTGGTATTTTGTTCGGTCGATAATGACAAATCGCCCTTCGCCGCGGGCGAGCAAATCTCCCGCCTCGTTCCGAATCTCTCCTTCATGATACAACTGACGGCCGTCGCGGCGCGTCACAAATCCCTCCACCACGATTTCCATGTTCGTGCGAATCGGACGCTTATACTCCACGCGCAGTTCCGCCGTGACGGCGTGCTCGTCGTGAAACCGGGCCGCTTTGCCCATGGCTTCGTCCAGTAGCAAGGCAATGATCCCGCCATGAAGAAAGCCCGAGCCGCCCTGGTATTCTTCTCCCAGACGGAAGCGCCCCACAATGCGCTGGCGCGCGTCATCCTGTTCGAAGGCGAGCCGCATCCCGCGCAGGTTCGCGCCGCCACAGCCGAAGCATGGGTTCTCTGGTTTTGGATCGAGCCTCATCTCACCTCCTATCCGTTCATGATCGTCTTGTTTTAGTAGCACAGGCTTCAGCCTGTGGGGTTTAAGTTTTCGATGCGGAAAATCCCACAGACTGAAGTCTGTGCTACTAAAAACGTTCACACCAATGCGACGCGGGGGATCTCCGCGCGGCGGGCTCCTCGCTGGCGCTTGCGCATTTCTACGCGCAACACATCGGCGAGCGTCGCGATTCCCCGCGCGATCTCCCGCTCGGCAACTCCAGCAAAGCCGAGGCGCAGAGTGTTCGGCTGCGGATTCTGAAAATAAAAATAACGCCCCGGCGCAAACACGACGCCGCGTTCGCGCGTGTGAATCGATAGTTCGTTCGAATCAAATCCCGGAGGCAGCTCGACCCAAACGCACATGCCGCCCTCAGGACGCGTCCATTTTGTTCCGGAAGGCATATGACGCCCCAACGCCTGTTCGAGCGCAGCCAGGCGCCCGCTATAGGCCTTGCGGGTACGTTCCAGGTGACGGCCGAGAAGTCCGCGACGCACGTATTCTGCCAGGATGGCCTGCGCCAGATGCCCGGTGTGCAAATCGGTGGACTGCTTCACCAGGCGCAGCCGCTCGATTACATTCGAAGGAGCGACGATCCAGCCCACGCGCATTCCCGGAAATGCAATTTTCGAAAAGCTGTCGATCTGAATAACGAGATTCGAACGATCGAGCTGCTTCAGCGACGGAACGCGTTCCCCGCGAGCACGCAGACGACCGTAAATGTGGTCTTCAATGACCGGCACTTGAAACCGCGCGGCAATCTCGAGCAAACGGCGGCGTTCGGCAACCGGCAGCGTCGTCCCGGTCGGATTGTGAAAATCCGGAGTCAAGACCATCATCTTGACGCGGTTTTGCATCAGGACCGCTTCGATCGCGGAAACGTCCACGCCGGGAGTCATACCAGGGCCGGATTCCGTGTTCACCGGGACCCCCAGAATTCGAGCGCGCGCTCCTGTAAAAATGGCCAGCGCTCCGGGATAAGCCGGATTCTCGAGCAAGACCGTGTCGCCCGGGCGCAAGAACGCTTTGCACATCAGATCGAGCGCCTGCTGGCAGCCATCGGTGATCAATAAATTTTCGTCGCCCGCTTCGTATCCCTCCGAGCGCAGCATCGCGACGAGCGCCTGCTTAAGCGGCGGGTATCCGTCCGACGGGCCGAATTGAAGGATTTCGGCGCCTTCGCGCCGCCAGACAGCGTTCGAGCACTTTCTCAATTCCTCGATGGGGAAAAATTCCGCCGCGGGCCTGGCCATCACGAAAGAAACAGAGCCGCGCGGCGCCGCCTGCGTCAAACGGCTTAAAATTTCTTCGCCGCGCTCGTCGGCGAACAGCGATTCCCAACGGAGGCCTCCGTCGACAGAACTCGGATGCGGAACCGCGGAGATTTTCCTCGCCACGCTCTCGCCGCGAATGAAAGTGCCTCGCCCAACGTAGCCGCTGATGAGGCCTTCGGATTCGAGCTCGGCGTACGCGTTCGCCACGGTGGTGCGATGAACGCCTAACTGCATCGCGAGTTCGCGGCTTGCGGGAATGCGTTCGCCCGGACGCAAATCGCCTCCATGAACCAGCGCGCGAATCTGATCGCGCAACTGGATGTAGAGCGGAACGTGACTCTCGGGTTGCAGGAGAAGTGGAATCATTGGCTCGTCCAATCAGGCCAATCTATAGTAACTTTTTCTGAGGTAAAGAGCCAATTTGTCTTTTGCCTTTTTTGTAGCACAGGCTTCAGCCTGTGGGGTTTGACTTACGCAAGCGATACGAAACCCAACAGGCTTAACAGGCTGCGGAAAAAGTGATTTATTTTGTCATTCCGAACGAAGTGAGGAATCTCTCTTTGGTTTAAATGTAGGAAAAGAGAGATTCCTCGGCGCGCAGCGCGCCTCGGAATGACAAAAAGTTGAGTTTTTCCGCAGCCTGTGAAGCCTGTTTTACTTGACCGGGATGCGGGGTAAACTGCATGTCCCATTTGCTGTTCTACTGCAGTGGATCCAGCACGAAAAGAGAAGGAGCAAACAGCATGGCTGACCAGAAACCGCTCGAAGGCAAGATCGCGATCGTGACCGGAGCGAGCCGGGGGATTGGCCGCGCCATCGCGCTGCGGCTGGCGCAGGATGGCGCCACACTCGTCCTGGCCGCCCGGACCGAAGGCGATCTTGCCAAGGTCGCGTCGGAAATTAAATCCAGTGGTGGCAAAGCAACCTGCGCCGCGGGGGACCTCCGCGTTCCCGAAGCTCCGGCCGCTCTGGTGAAGGCCGCGCTCGATGCTCACGGGGCCATCGACATCCTCGTGAACAATGCCGGCGCCACAAAACGCGGCGACTTTTTTGAGTTGACTGACGCGGACTGGGCAGACGGATTCGCGCTGAAGCTTCTTGGAGCGGTGCGCCTGACGCGCGCGGCGTGGCCTCACCTCAAGGCGCGGCGCGGTTCCGTGCTGAACATCATTGGCGCGGGGGGACGCACACCCGGCGCGGAATTCACGATTGGCGGCTCGGTGAACGGCGCTTGCCTGTCGTTCACGAAGGCGGTCGCGGATATCGGCATTCGGGACGGCGTCCAAGTAAATGCAATCAATCCTGGGCGCATTAAGACGGACCGGTTCCAGAAGACGCTCGCGGCGGAGGCCGCGCATCTTGGCGGCGATTTGAATGCCGCCCTGCAAGCGATCGTTCGCAAGTCAAATATCGTCCGGCTGGGCGAACCCGAGGACGTTGCGAATCTCGCGGCGTTCATGGTGTCCCCGCAATCGCGCTATATGCAGGGCGCGCTGATCGATCTCGACGGCGGACAGACAAAAACTGTTTAGCGGCCCTTACGATTTGTAAAGTCCGATATAAACCCAAACGCCCGCGGTCGCGAGCAACGCAATGCCCGTAATTATTGCCAGGACGGTAATGACTCGCGCGAGATGGTTCATTTTGCTAACCAGCGCGGGCTGCTCGCTCGCCATCATCTTTTCCTCGGTTTTGTTGAGGTAAATTTCTTCGTCCGCTCTTGTATCCAGGGCATTCCCGTAAATCACCAGAACCACAAGGACTGCCGCTACTGCGCCTGAGAACGCCATCAGGTATGTCAATAGGTTCGGTATGCCACCCATCATTTCCTCCTCGCAGCTTGCGATGCTTCACCCTCCCTCGCAGACTAATGCTAGCGGCATTTCAGACATACTCTGTGCATCGCGTCACGCAAGGAAGTGACGCGGATCACAATCGGGGGAGGCAGATGCATAGAAGAAAGCAATCTATGCGGATCAAAGATCAAAGGTTGAGGGTGAGCGTGGGCAAGGCGCTCATCAAAGTGATAAGCTGGCGCATTGATTAGGCAAACGATGAATAAACTACTTGCGATTGCGCTGACAGCAGCATGGGTTCTGCTGCCGGGTGGATTGGCGCTGGCTCAATCGCCGGAACAGGCATCGGCCAGGCAGAGAGCCATCGCCGATCTGAAACTGGTGGCTTACGCAGGAGACATGAGCGCGCAAGTACATTTGGGCGTGATTTACCTGACCGGCGACGGCGTTGCCAAGGATGACGCGGAAGCAGTGAAATGGCTGCGCATGGCCGCGGATCAGGACAGCGCGCTCGCCGAACGTTACCTCGCGGAGATGTATTTCAAGGGCCGAGGTGTGCCAGCCGATAACATGGAAGCCGCCAAATGGCTGCGTATGGCGGCCGAGCAGGGCGATGCGCAGAGCGAGCATAATCTCGCCGTCCTTTACACCCAGGGTGAGGGCGTGCCCAGAAATTTGAAGGAAGCGGCGAATTGGATGCGCAAAGCCGCAGATCAGAGTCTCGCGGCCGGTCAGATGGGTCTAGGAGTCTTGTACGAGAACGGCGACGGCGTGCCCGAGGATCCCGTCGAAGCCGCGAAGTGGTATCGAAAAGCCGTGGACCAGAGCTACGTGCCCGCCATGAATAACCTCGCCCTGCTGATGGCCACCTCCACGGAATCGAGCGTCCGAAATCCGCAACAGGCAATCGCTCTGGCGACGAAAGCCGTCGCCGCCGGAAGCAATCCTGACTACCTCGACACTTTGGCCGCAGCCTATTTCGCCGACGGACAGAATGACAAGGCGGTTGAAACGGAAGAGAAGGCGCTGGCCCGCGATCCTGAAAATGATTCGTACAAGAAGGCGATGCAGAAGTATTTGGCCGCCGCGCACGGCAGCCACTGAGTCGTCGAGAGTAGGACACGAATTACTTGCTGGAAGTGCTCTGCCCCAGCTTGCGCAAGCGGTCTTGCAGTTTGCGGCGCAGGACGGAGGGCGTGTTGGGATTGAACGCCACGAGGTACCACAGCGGCTGGCTGCGGTCTTTCGCAAGCCACGCGAGCGTGGTGGGGTCAGCGTTCGGATGACGCGCGATATTTTCGCGGATCGCTGCGTAGGGATGCTTGGCCAGGCGGGCCAGCGTCTTGGAAGTAACTTTCGGGTGCTCGCTGATCAGGCGCAGCAGGTAGAAATCGGACTCGGGCGCTTCACGCTCCAGCTTGTCCAGCATTTCGGATTTTGAATCCGCGTTCAGGACGAGGCCGACCTTTTCGTCCCAGGACGAATTGATGTGATTGAGTTCGCGCGTGCGTTCGTGGATCAACTCCTCGATCACTCGGCGCTCTTGATTGAGACGCACTTGCGGCACGGCGGTCGTCTCCAATGAATCAAGCACGCGAAGAAGGTGCTGGCGCTCCCCAAAAACAATCTGTGTCGTCCGCGGGGTGGACCCCTTGGACGGCGTCTGCACCAAATCAGAGCGTCTCATCGCTACCTCACTCAGTAAAATTGAGTTCGCTTGCCAGATTTGCCAGCTCATCGTCTTGGATGTACAAGCTCCTTGAATCTAGGTACAAGCCGGCTTCAATCTGCCGTTTCAGCCACCGTCCGGTGACATCAATCTTCTGCTCGCGGGACAAGCGGCTGCGCCCGCGCTCGAATCGAGCCAGGCTCAAACCGGAAATTCCAACCACGGTTTCTTCTCCATTGACGCGAAAGAAGAAAAGTTCAGGCCGGTCCCCCTGGGTCAAAAAACCTGCACGGACAAAGCTAATTTCGAGACGGTTGCCGTCAGGCCCCACAACTTCGAACCGCTCGTAGATTGGCTCGTAAGTCATTTTGGATTATCCAACCGGTTACCCGGCGTGTAAAGTTTCAGGCGCAGCGGAGGTTCCATCCGTGCAACACGAAATTCCGCCGAAGATGAGGCAAATAGGCAAGCATCTTTGTTGTTGGGCCGCGTGTATCGCCCCTCACGGGGCTTCCTCATCGCCGTGTGCGCGATTTCCCACAGCTTCCGCTGTGGGCTACGATCTGCCGCCCCTTCGGGGCTTCCGGCAGGAAATTTGCGCGCTACCACCATCTTGCTGCCTCCATCTTGTCCGGTTTGCCATTCTTCGCCGATCCGCGTAGTTTGGAAATAGAAAAATTTACAAATGTTCGCAGGCAGGAGGCGCCCCATGTCGGCTTTTGACGACCACAAGGACGAGCTTCAACATTATGAACAGATGCTTGGGGCGCACCGCGGACGGTTGGCCGTGACGCTTGACCGCGTGACCAACGCGATGGTCCTTGTGGGGCAGCATGGCGTGTATTGCCACAGCCAACGCGATCCGGCCAAGCCCACGATGGACATTCAAATCATTACGGAAGAATTGCGCAAGGCCAAAGAGCTAATCCAGAGCGTCATGGAAGACTTGCGAGTGGAGAGGGAGAACCGCTTGCGCGCCAACTAGCCGGAATTCCCCGAGGCCAGCAGCTAAAGCCGCATTGATTTTAGCCAAGTTACGTCACGGCTGAAGCCGTGACCCACAGACAATCACATGTTCTCGGACAAGCCCTTCCGCTTGCGGGTGTTTCTGCTCAGCAAATTCAAATCCCACAGGCTGAAGCCCGCGCCACTGGCCTTGCGGGGACACATCAATTCCCTGCCAGAAACGGATTCGTCGCGCGTTCCTTGCCGATCGTGGTGATTTCGCCGTGTCCTGGATACACGATGGTGCGGTCGGGGAGCTCGAGCAATTTGTCCTTCAGCGAATGTATGATTGCCGCAAACGAACCTCCCCAAAGATCCGTGCGGCCTATGCTCCCTGCGAACAGCGTGTCCCCGGCAAATAATTGGCCGGTTCCGCTTTTGGCGGACTTCGCTGTGCCCGCGTCCGTGGGCGCGACGGGCATATCCGATGGCATGTACAGGCAAATGCTGCCTGGCGTGTGGCCTGGCGTATGAAGAACTTGCGCTTGGTACGTGCCCCAGCGGATCACGTCGCCTTCGCGCACCAACTGATCGATTTTCACTTCCTCCGGAGTTTTCCAGCCAAGCCACGATGCTTGCACGTCCAGCATGCGGTACAGGCCCAGATCGTCGGCATGCATGTAGACGGGGGCGCCAGTCGCTTCCTGCACGCGGTGCAATCCGATGACGTGATCGATGTGCGTGTGCGTAACCACGATGGCCGTGACCTTCAAACGATGCCGCTCGATCACTTCCAGGATTCGGCCGGCATCGTCGCCCGGATCGATGACGATCGCTTCGCGGGTCTGCGGGTCGCCGACAATGTGGCAATTGCACTGCAACATGCCGACCGGAAGGATTTCGTGAATGAGTTTTTGGGTTTCCCGCATACGCCTCAATATAACATTTGTAGAACAGGCTTCAGCCTGTTGGTGTTGTACTTCGGCTAACAAAACCAAACAGGCTGAAGCCTGTTCTACCCGGAAGGCAAAAATTCATTCTGCTATGATGGTATTGTAGATTTTGAGGGTTCCGCCTGAACATGCCGCTCGAAACTCCATTGCTTGACCTGCACCGATCCTCTGACGCAACGATTGGAGAATATTTTGGCACTCTCCTGCCTTCGCGCTTTGGGGACTGCGGAGCGGAGTACGCGGCTTTGCGTGACACAGTGGCCCTCGTGGACACGAATTTCCGCGCTTTCTTTTCCTTCACAGGCCCCGACCGGCAACGCTACGTGAACGCTATCCTGACCTCCAATGTCCGCGACCTCAAGCCCGGGCAAGGGACCGTCGGGCTGCTTCTGAATCCGCAGGGGCATATCCTCGCGGAAGTCGAAACGTTTGCGCGGGAGGAAAGCATCCTCGCGTCAAGCCACGCGATGATTCGCGAGCGAACGTTTTCCACGTTCGACAAATTCATCATCATGGACGACGTCACGCTCGAAGACGTCACGGCCTCGACAGGAACGCTGGACCTCGCGGGGCCGCGCGCCGCGGCGCTGCTTGCAGAGCTTGGCGTGAGAAACTTTGCGGACCTGCCACTCCTCGCGCACGAGGAAGTGATGCTGGGGGAAATTCCCTGCCGCGTCGTGCGTCGCGAACTCGCGGGCGATGCGGCTGCGACGCTGATCGCCGGCCGCGAGCACCTTCCGGCTTTGTGGCGCGACCTTGCTGAACGCGTGCGCATTCACGGCGGCGCGCCCGCCGGCATGGAAGCGCTCAACTCCATTCGGCTCGAGTGTGGAACACCGTGGTTTGGCCACGACTACGACGATAAGCAAATTCCGCACGAGGCCGGACTGGAACTTTCACACATCAACTACGAAAAGGGATGCTACACGGGACAGGAAATCGTCGAGCGAGTCCGCTCGCGCGGCCACGTGAACCGCCGGCTCACGGAATTGCGTTTTTTCGCCGCCGAGGCTCCCGCTTCGGGCACAAAGCTGCTGTACGGCGGAAACGAAATCGGAAACGTCACGAGCACCGCATTTTCGCCCACGCTCGGGCAGCCGATTGGACTTGGCTACCTGCGGCGCGAGCACTCCGCCATCGGAACACGCATGGATGCTTCGGGAATTTCCGCGGAGGTGATTGTGCCTCCTCTCTTCGCAAAGAAAACTACCGCCTGAAGAAAGCCGTTTGCCGCAATGCAGGATTCTGGTAGGACAGCCACTCTTGGCTGTCCCTCACAATCTCGCCAGGGTGAAAGCGGACAGCCAAGAGTGGCTGTCCTACTCAACAACTGACCCACTGGTGCAGCGATTGAGTATTGGCGCGAGTTCCGGTATCGTTCCTTACTTTATGGACAAAGTATTTCGGTCGCGGCAAGTTCATTTATGAAGGCCGTACGCATATTTCTCCTTTTGTGCGGATTGCTTCTCGCCGGTTTCGCTTCGCCGCTGCGCGCACAGGATGGACCGGAGACGGACGGGAATGAAGTGCAATTTTGGACGACGGGAGGACACGGAACGAATGGAATCACGCAGCACACCGGCGTTTGGACTGCGGGCTTTCGCTACGGCTGGGTCATCACGGCGCCGCGTGGCCCGGGCTTCCTACGCGGACGCTTCGAATACGCCGTCGACGCGGTCCCAGTCTTCGTGCTTTTTCAGCCGTCGAATACCGCGTATGGCGCCGCGATAAATCCACTTGCCCTGATATGGAATTTCGATACGCATGGACGCATCGTGCCTTACATCGAATTGGGCGGAGGGGCCCTATTTACCAACACTCAGGTTCCTGCGGGAACTTCCCGCATCAACTTCACCACTGGAGGCGCCGTCGGCTTGCATTTTCTCGCGGGCAAAGTGACTTGGACCGCGGACGTGCGCTTCGTGCACATGTCGAACTCGGGCCTGGAAACCCTTAACCCCGGCATCAATACGGTGCAATTGCGGCTGGGCGTTGGGTGGTTCACTCATGCCCGCGCAGGACACCCCCTGCATTGAACCCAATGCGGCCCTAACCCGCGCCACTCGCTGCACACTCTAACTCTTGCAATTCATAAATCACCTCCCGGTCAAAGGGCCGGCGGCGATCATATCGATTTCGATACGAGCACCGGGCGAGCTCAAATTGTTGATGCAGATTGTTGTGCTGGCCGGTCGCCACTCCCCGAAGTAGCCGTTCATCACTTCATGCATGGCGTCCGCCTCGCGCATGTCCGTCAGATATTTTGTTACCTTGATGACATTGCTCCAGGTCAACTTCTTGTGGTCGAGAACAATCTTGATGTTTTCCATCGCGCGCCGCGTCTGCTCGCGGATGTCGTCGGGTTGAACATGTTCCTCTGGAACATGCGGATGTTTGTGATAGAGAGGCGACGAAGTCGCTCCTGAAATGAAAATGAGTTCCGCTGGCGTTTCGACACTCACCGCTGGAGCGTACGGCATCGTCCCGGCTTCTTCAGGTCTCGGTTGCACGGCCTTAATCATGGTCAAGATTTCCTCCCCGCGTAGGATGCGCCATCATATCGTTTGGCTCGCTGACAACGCCACTTCTTGATCGCTCAAATGGGCGCTAATTGACGGGGCGTAAAGCTGAGGAACTTCCGACACTCAATTGCCAAAGCAGAAATTCATTACGCGATATTCAGGGCGCGCTTGAAGCTGCCTCGTTCGTTGGTGATTTTTTCTTGCAGTTGCAGGATGGCGTAGAGGAGAGCCTCGGGGCGGGGCGGGCATCCGGGAACGTAGATGTCCACGGGAATCACCTGGTTGACGCCCTGCACGATGGCGTAATTGTTGAAGACGCCGCCGGAAGTCGCGCAGGCGCCCATCGAGATCACCCACTTGGGCTCCGGCATTTGCGCGTGAAGCTGCTTGATGACCGGCGCCATTTTTTGCGAAACGCGCCCGGCGATGATCATCAAGTCGGCCTGGCGAGGCGACGGACGGAATACTTCGGAGCCAAAACGCGCGACGTCGAAACGCGATGCGGCCATCGACATCATCTCGATCGCGCAGCACGCCAATCCGAATCCCAGCGGCCAGATGGAACTCTTGCGCGCCCAGTTCACGGCCTTATCGAGCTGCGTGAAGATAATCCCTTCGTCCTGCAGCAGCTTGCCGAAATCGTCCGGCTTTTCCAGGGTCACGTTCTTGCCAACGGATGTGCTCATGGGGTCTCGTCCTTCCAACACATTTTCTCACACTCTCTCGTTCCGTGCCACTTTTGACCGAAAGGAGTTGATTGCCCGCGACGATGTGTGAAAACCATGTGAATTCACGTGCGAATGTATTGACATGACTGCGCGCGAAGTCGCACAATCGCGGTGATCGCTCCCGGCTCTCATTTCAGAGCCGCGGACCCCCGCCCCGAAAACCGCAAAAGGAGGTTCCTATGTCGAACCCTGTAAAACCCGTCCCGGAAGGATACCGCACCATGACGCCGAATCTTGTTTGCCGCAATGCGGCTCGCGCCATCGAATTTTACAAAACGGCCTTTGGCGCCACGGAACTCAGGCGTGTGCCCGGACCCAACGGCGAAATCATGCACGCGGAATTGCAAATCGGCGACTCAAAATTCTTCATCAACGACACAATGAGCAAGACGCCGGTGCCGAGCCCCGGCCAAGGGGTCAGCAACCCCATGTATATCCACTTGTATGTCCCGGACGCCGATACGATTTTTAACCGCGCCGTAACTGGAGGCGCCCGGGTCGATATGCCCATGCAAGACATGTTCTGGGGCGACCGCTACGGAAAGCTTACCGACCCGTACGGCCAGCAATGGGGCATCGCCACGCATATAGAAGACGTGGCTCCGGAAGAGATGAAGCACCGGCAAGACGCGTTCTTCGCCAAGGCTGCCGGGCAGAACTGATCCTCACTTCAAGAACGAAGGCACATCGCGTTGGGGCATTCCATTACATTCATGTGGTGTGCCCCGGCGGATTCATAACCGAGCGATTTCTTTTCCACAGTATGAATTGCCGGGTTCGTGTCTTCACGCTCACCGGGGCAGGCGAAGGCGTTGACAGGTTGGAACGCGCGCCGTACCCTACTTTTAGGCGCTTCCCTATGGACCTATTTGAAGAAGTGGTTAAGCTCCGGCGCGCCGGCAGGCGTGGAGCGCTGGCCACGATTGTTCACACCAACGGCTCGATCCCGAGCTATGAAAGCTCGCGGATGCTTGTGCGCGAGGATGGCTCGATTGCCGGCACGATTGGCGGCGGGTGCGTGGAAGCGGAAGTCTGGGCGGCGGCAAAGGAAGTGATGCAAGCGGAAGCGCCGCGCAAGATGACCTTCAGCCTGAACAACGAAGCCAATTACGATAACGGACTTATTTGCGGCGGCACGCTCGAAATTTTTGTCGAGCCGATCCTGCCGCAGCCGATGCTCTACATTTTTGGCGGAGGCCACGTCTCCATCGCTCTCGCGAACGCGGCGAATACGGCGGGCTTCGCCATCGGCGTGATTGACGACCGTGAATCGTTCGCCAACCGCGAGCGATTCCCAATGGCGCAGGAGATTCACACCAGCTTCGAAGAAGCATTTGAGAAGATCAAGCCCACCGCCGCGACGTACATGGTGATCGTCACGCGCGGCCACAAGGACGACATGCACGTCCTGCGCTGGGCTGTGGGCACATCGGCGCGCTATATCGGGATGATCGGAAGCAAGCGCAAGGTGCTTTCCGTTTACCGCGCGCTCGAAAAAGAAGGCATTCCGCTGGAAAAATTTGCGAGCGTGCATGCTCCCGTGGGGCTCGACATCGGAGCGCTGACGCCGGAAGAGATCGCCATCAGTATCACGGCCGAGCTGATCTCGATCCGCCGCGGCGCAAACAATATCCCGCACAAGTCCGTGAAGATCGAAAGCGCCGCAACGGCTTCGGTTCACAGCGAACATTCATCCTAAACTTTTGGAGTAAAGGAACCCGTTTGCTTGCCGCTGTTATCCTCTCCGCCGGCGCTTCGAGCCGGATGGGAAGACCGAAAGCCCTGCTCCCCTTTCGCGAAGGGACTTTCCTCGAACACTTGATCGAGGTTACGCGCCATCCTCGCATCGGCGTGACACGCGTCGTGCTGGGCGCGGGCGCTGAAGTGATCCGGACAATTGCGAAACTCGATCCATCGGTTGTTGCCTTGAATTCGGACTGGGAAAAGGGGCAACTTTCGTCCATCTGCGCGGGCCTGCGCAGTCTGGAGGGAATCGATATCGACGGGATAATTCTCTGTCCGGTGGATCATCCGCTAGTGAGTGCGCGCCTGGTTGGCGAATTGGTGGAACGATTTTATGCGGACAAGAAGGCCATCGTTCTTCCTACCTACAATGGCCGCCGCGGCCACCCTGTGATTTTTTCAAAAGAGCTGTTTGGCGAACTCCTCGCCGCGCCCGAGGATAAGGGTGCGCGCGCCGTGGTCTGGGCGCACGCCGGCGATGTTTTGGAAGTCCCGACCGATGAAGAAGGCGTCATCCTGAATATCAATGACCCCGACATGCTGAAACGCGCCATTGAACCGGACGCGAAATAGCCACAGAGGCGGAAGGCACGGAGAAACACTTGAATTGAGATTTCTCTTCCGTGTTTTCTCTGTGCTCTCTGTGTCCTCTGTGTTAAATCCCTTCTAGGTTAGCTTGGCGAGTAGAGCCTGGACCGCATCGCGCGCCAGTTGCGCGCTATGCAACGTGGCGGGCGGAAGGCCGCCGAGCGCTTCCGAGATTTGCTCCGAAGTGATGGCGCGGGCCTCGGCGGGAGTTTTTCCGCGCAGCAATTCCGTCAATAGAGACGAACAGGCCAGCGCCGTGACGCAACCGCGTGTGCGGAATCGCGCCTCCGCGATGCGGCCCGTCTCGATACGGACAGAAAGCTCGAGGATGTCGCCGCAGACCGGATTTTCCACGGAAACCGTGGCCGTGGCCGCGTCGAGCGCGCCCGCATTTCGCGGATTCTGAAAATGATCGAGGACCGCTTCGCTGTACATGGCAGGAGTATCGCGCGTGCCGCGACAAACATCAACGGGCGGCCGATGCACCGTGTTTCTTGAAGGCCGGCCCAACACTCATTCCGCGATCTCAGTAAAACCGACCCGCCGCGGCGGGCCTGTCGGGTTTGCGTTTTCAGTCCCACCGGCAGGACGACAGGCTGAAGCCTGTCCTACTTAATCCCCAGCAATTTTGCGGCGGTCTCGCCGAGGATGGCGCGCTGATCGGCTTCGCTTAGTCCGGCAACGCCGAGGACGGAATCGACTTCGCGCGGGTCGCCCATGAAGGGATCGATTACGTCGAACGGAAAATCCGTGCCGAACAGGACGTGGCTCGCGCCGACTTCGGCGACTAGATGGCGCAAACTTTCCGCCGTAAACACAATCGAGTCGCAATAGAGTTGTTGCTTGAAATATTCGCTGGGATGCTTTTTTACGGGCTTGCATCGATTGCTGAGTTCCGCGCAATGATCCGTGCGCCCAACGTAGGAGGGCAAATAACCGCCGCCATGCGAGCCGCAGATTTTTAGGCCGGGATAGCGGTCCAGCGTTCCCTCGAAAATCAAGTGAGTGAAGGCGACGGTCGTCTCCAACGGATTGCCGACCACGTTCGGGAGAAATCCGTTGCCCTGAAACCGCTTCAGGCCTTCCACGAAGGTTGCGGGATGCAGAAGCAGCAGTATTCCCAACTCCTCGGCCTTGGCCCACACCGGATTGAATTTGGGATTTGCCAGCTCCTCGCCGTTCACGCTGCCGCCAATTTCAAATCCGCGTAAGCCTAATTGCTTTACGCCGTGCTCCATTTGCTCGGCGGCGAGATCGGGATGCTGCAACGCCAAGCCGCCAAGCCCCACGAACCGGTCCGGATGAGCGGCGCACAATGCGGCAATTTGTTCATTCTGGCGGGCGACGATCTTGACGGCGAGATCGCGGTCCGCCCAATAGTTGTACGCGGGAGCGAGGCTCACGGCCTGGATATCGATTCCGTGCTCGTCCATGTGGCGAAGCCGCGCTTCCACATCTTTTGTGGGGCTGAGAAATGGTCCATCGAATGTGGGCGGGCCGCCGTTTGGAATCACGGCTTCCGGATGTCCCTGGATCAAATCGTGCAGGTCCACGTAGCAGTGGGCGTGAATGTCAATCGTGAGGACGCGGCGCTCTCCCAACATGACTTGGCGGCGCTTGGCTGATCCCGCTCGATTGCTGACCGGCGGCGAACGCCCTCATCAGACCGCAGTTTACGAAACAGAAGCCCGCTGACGCCCCTGCGAAACTCTTTAGAAACTTTCTGCGGCCTGCCATGAATCCTCCGCGAGTCCTCCACCATGAGTAAGTGCGGCAAAAATCCACAGGCTGAAGCCTGTGCTACTTATGGCCATCTGTTACCCAAGGTCGACGCATCTTAGTTCCTGCAACTGGACGAGGTCAACGTCCTGTCTTTTAGAATGTCTTTTAGAATGACTGCAATGTAAAACCGTTTGCCCGGCGGATCGATTCCGGGCATGATCAAGCGATCATTAACCGCTTGTCCGGCCGCCGTGTGAGGATTGGGCACCCGTGAAAAAACAGGCAAGCGCGAACCGGCCATTCGGCATCTATCGAAAGCAGGAGGTCGTACGTCTAATACTCCCATGAACCGATTCCGGCTTTCGATTCCCTTTTTGTTTATCGCCATCTTTGCCGCGAGTGGAATTCTCGCATGGAGCGCACCGCCCGCCGACAAAGGCCAGGGCATTCTCCTGTCGACCATGCAGACCGAGCTGGAGCGCGCAAAAACTTCCCTGGCAAAATCCGATCCCGCGCCGTACTTCATCAGCTACGAGGTTTACGATCAGCGCACCATGATGGTCGCGGGGACGTACGGCACGATTGTTACATCCAATGTGGGAAATCGTCGATGGGCGGACGTGACCATGCGCGTGGGCTCTCCCGTCATGGACAACACGCACAATGAAAATCGCGATTCCGGAATCAGCTCCGGCGCGCTTCCTCTGGCGGACGACCGGGACGCGATTGCGCGCACCTTGTGGGGGCTGACCGATCGAGAATATCGCCGAGCTACGCCCGCGTACGCCAAAGTGATGACCAACAACTCGGTGGAGGCCGCAGAGGAAGACAAGTCTCCCGATTTTTCTCAGGAGAGTGCCCAGGCGTACGTGGAGGCGCCGCCAGTTCCCATTGCGTTCAATCAAAAGGAATGGGAAGAAAAGATTCGGAAATATTCGGCGTTCTTCCGGAAATATCCCGAAATTTACAGCTCCACGGTGACGCTGCAAGTCGAGCAGACGACTTCCTATTTTGTTTCCAGCGAAGGAAGCAAAGTGGAAACTCCCGGTCTCATGGCCAGGCTGGTGGTCGAGGCCAACACGCGGGCGGACGACGGGATGGATCTTGTGCGCGTCGAGACATTTGAATCGACGAAGCCTGACGGGCTTCCCTCCGAAAAAGAGCTGGACGCTAAAGAAGAGAAAATGGCCTCGGACCTGAAGGCGCTGCGCGAAGCGCCTTTGGCCGAGCCTTTCGACGGCCCCGCGCTACTTTCGGGGCGAGCAGCGGCTGTATTCTTCCACGAAGTGCTGGGACACCGCTTGGAAGGCCATCGACAGCGCGGCGAGACCGAAGGACAGACGTTCACGAAAAAAGTGAATCAGCCGGTGCTGCCCGCGTTTCTGAGTGTGTACGATGATCCGACCTTGGGAACCATCAATGGCGTGCCCCTGTCGGGCACGTATTCGCACGACGACGAAGGCGTCCCTTCGCAGCGCGTGCCTCTGATTCAGGACGGAATCCTCAAGAATTTTCTAATGTCGCGCATGCCGATCACGAATTTCTCGAAATCGAATGGCCACGGACGCCATCAGGCTGGGTTCATGCCAACCGGGCGCCAGGGGAACTTGATCGTTCAATCGACCAAGACCGTGAAGGATTCCGAAATGCGCGCGCAGCTCATCGAAGAAGTCAAGAAGCAGGGAAAGCCTTACGGTCTCTACTTCGAAGACGTGCAGGGAGGGTTCACACTGACGACGCGCGAGCTTCCGCAGGCTTTTCAGGTGCTTCCCGTGATCGTCTGGCGCGTGTATCCCGACGGCCGGCCGGACCAACTGGTGCGCGGCGTGGATATTGTGGGCACACCTCTGGCGTCATTGAATCGAATTTTATTGACGGGCGACAAGACGGAAGTTTTCAACGGAATCTGCGGAGCGGAGTCGGGCAGCGTTCCAGTATCGGCTTCGGCGCCCGCGATGCTTTTCAGCGAAATGGAAGTGCAGAAGCGCAGCGCCTCGCGCGAGCGTCCTCCGATTTTGCCGGCGCCGGGATTTGAAGAGTCATCCGGCAGTTCGGCGCCAACCTTGCCGGCGGGAGGTGCGCGATGATTTTTTTTCGGCGCGTCCCCGCGTGGCTTGTAGCCGCAGTCCTTTTTATTTTCCTGGGTGTCTCGCCATTTCGCATCGTCGCGCAGCAAAAGCAAATCCCAGCCGACGCCGCTTCAGATCCTATTCTGCGCGCGCTTCAGACGGAACTTGCGCGCTCGAAGGCGCAGCTGAAGATGAACAATGTTGATTCGCCGTTCTACATCGAGTACCGCGTCTTCGACGTCGAGCAATTCGATGCCAGCGCGGCGTTTGGCGCGTTGCGCGACCAAAACCATACACGGTTGCGATTGATCCGGGCAGTCGTGCGTCTGGGCGACTACAAACTCGACAGTTTCTTCAATGCCGGCCAGGGGATCAGCGACATTCTTCCCATGGACAACGATGAACTCGCCATCCGCCACCAAGTCTGGCTGGCGACCGACCAGGCCTACAAACGCGCGAGCGAGGCATTCTCGCAACAAGAAAGCGATGCTCAAACAGCTCAACATCGATCAGCCCGTGGACGATTTCGCGAAGGCCGAGCCGGTCGTGTCCATCGGGCCGCTGGCGAAGCTGGACGTGGATCCGGCCAAGTGGACGAAAATGCTGGAGTCCGCGACTTCCGTGTACAGGAACGACCCGCAGATTCAATCGTTCCTGGCCACCTTGAACTTCACCGTGCTCTCCCAATATTTTGTGAACACGGAAGGCACGGTCACCCGGCATGGCTCGGCGCATTACCAGCTTGTGATGAGCGCGAGTGAACAGGCTCCCGACGGCATGAGACTGGAACGCTCGCCGCAATACACGGCAAACCACATCGAAGAGCTTCCGACGCCCGAGGAGTTCCAGAGGGACGCGCTCAAACTGGTCGAAGATATGAAAACCTTGCGCGAAGCTCCGGTGGTGGACGAGGAATATCGCGGCCCGGTCCTTTTCTCAAACGATGCCGCTACCGACATGTTTTTCGATCTGATCGTGCCGAACGTATTGGGACGCAGACCCGCGCCGGGCCGTCCCGCTCGCACCGTCGGCGCGTTTGCCAGCAGTTGGAAGGCCCGCGTTCTGCCCGATTTCATTTCGGTTGTGGACGATCCGACCATGGACACATTTGCGGGGCATGGACTGGGTGGCAGCTATAAGGTGGACGACGAAGGCGTTCCCGCTGCTCCTGTCACTGTGGTGGACAAGGGAACTCTCGTGAACTATTTGATTGGGCGAGTGCCGATCCGCGACTTCCCGGTTTCCAACGGCCATGGCCGCGCTTCGGGCAGCGGCAACACGGCTCCCGCCCCCGGCAATTTATTCTTCCGTGCCTCCAAGACCAGCACGCGCGAGGAACTCAAAAAACAGCTTCTCGACGAGTGCCGCAATCGCGGATTGAAGTATGGGTATTTCGTGGATACGCTCGGGCCGCGCCTGGCGCCGCGCATGCTCTACCGGGTGTGGACCGACGACGGCCGCGAAGAACTTGTGCGCGGAGCGGTTTTCAACGAGCTGGACATTCGCGCTTTGCGCAGCGATCTGGTCGCCGCCGGCGACGATCCACTCGTAAGCAATCGGACCGGCTTGCCGTTTATGACGATTGTGAGTCCATCGGTGCTGTTTGACGAGCTCGAGGTCAAGCGCGCGGACAACACCAATGAGAAGCTTCCCGACTATCCTGCTCCCGCTTTGACCGCCGGCCGCAATTGATCGAGTGCGCTAGTGGGGTGGCTTTTAGTAGCACAGGCTTCAGCCTGTGGGGGTTCGTATCGCTTGCGAAGATCAAACCCCACAGGCTGAAGCCTGTGCTACTTACCTCGTCTCAATTGCCAAGTAGCTGCCAAAACGCGAAATGCAATTGCAGGATGCAATTGCAGGATTTGCAGGATTTGCCGGACCTGCTAAGATACAGCGGTCCATTGGCACAAGGACTTCTTCCGCAGCGGCCACACCTGGCGCTGCTTGTGCGTAGGACGAGCGCCCGAATTCACTCATTTCGGCGCAGCTAATTCGGCGCCAACCGGTCGCGCCAGCCGCTAACAAGCCACGTCGTCTTGTCAGCCGAACTCTGAATGGCGCACGGATTTTTTACGCCCGCGTAACGGATCGGGCGTAAACTGTATTTTTAGCGGCCAATCGAGCATGGGGGCAAGGAAACATGGACAGAAACACCGACACCAACGTACTCGGCATGGATCCCCAGGAAGTACAGGAGTGGGTTGAATCGTTCAACGAGGTAGTACGCGAAGAAGGACAGGATTCCGCGATCACTTTGCTGGACCGGCTTCGCGGCCACGCTCAATCCCTCGGCATCGCGCTTCCCTTCACTGCGAACACTCCGTACCTCAACACCATTTCTTATGAAAAACAGGCCATCTTCCCGGGCGATCAGGAAATCGAGCGCCGCATCAAGAGCCTGGTTCGGTGGAACGCACTGGCCATGGTGGTTCGCGCCAACCGAGTCGACCACAGCATTGGCGGCCACATTTCCACGTACGCCTCCGCCGCGACGCTGTTTGAAGTCGGCTTCAACCATTTCTTCCGGGGACGCACCGAAGAATTCGAAGGCGATACGGTTTATCTCCAGGGACATGCTTCTCCCGGCGTGTACTCCCGCGCGTTTCTCGAAGGCCGCCTTTCCATGAAACAACTGGAAAATTTCCGGCGTGAACTTCGGGAGGGCGGCGGGTTGTCTTCTTATCCGCATCCATGGCTGATGCCGGACTTCTGGGAATATCCAACGGTGTCGATGGGCCTCAGCCCGCTCATGGCCATTTACCAGGCCCGGTTCAACCGCTATCTGGAAGACCGCAGCCTCAAGCCCCGCACGGACGCGAAAGTCTGGGCGTTTCTCGGGGACGGCGAAACGGACGAGCCAGAGACTTTGGGCGCGATCACTCTGGCGTCCCGCGAAAATCTCGACAACATTATTTTCGTTATCAATTGCAACCTGCAGCGTCTCGACGGTCCCGTGCGCGGCAATGGAAAAATCGTGCAGGAACTGGAAGCCGCCTTCCGGGGCGCCGGCTGGAATTGCATCAAGGTTCTGTGGGGCAGCGACTGGGATCCTCTGTTTGACCGAGACACGGACGGACTGCTGGCCAAGCGCCTGGGCGAAATGGTGGACGGCGAAATGCAGAAGCTGACCGTCGAATCGGGCGCGTACGTTCGCCAGCATGTATTTGGAGGCGATCCGCGCCTCTTGAAAATGGTCGAGGACCTTCCGGATGAGGCGCTGCGAACGATGCGCCAGGGCGGCCACGACCCGCGCAAGGTCTATGCCGCTTACAAAGCGGCGTTTGATCACAAGGGTTCACCCACCGTCATTCTCGCCCGGACGATCAAGGGATATGGCCTCGGCGAAAGCGGCGAGGGACGAAACATCACGCACCAGCAGAAAAAGCTCAATGAAGAGGAGCTTCGCGAGTTCCGCTCGCGCTTCGGCATTCCGATCAGTGACGAGCAACTCGCGGAAACGCCGTTCTATCTTCCCCCCGAAGACAGCCGCGAAATCCAGTACCTCCGCGCACGAAGGCAAGCGCTGGGCGGTTACGTGCCGTCGCGCAAGGTGCGGTCCAAGCCGATAGTCGCGGATCAGGACGCGCTGTTCCGCGAATTCCACTCCGGCAGCGAAGGCCGCGAAGTTTCGACGACGATGGCGTTCGTCGGAATGCTGCGCCAGATGCTGCGCGACGCTGAAATCGGGAAGCTGGTGGTTCCCATCGTCCCCGATGAAGCGCGCACGTTCGGCATGGAATCCCTGTTCCGGCAAGTAGGCATCTACAGCAGCCGCGGACAGCTCTACGAGCCGGTCGACGTGCACACGCTGCTTTACTACAAGGAAGCGAAGGACGGGCAAATCCTCGAAGAAGGCATCACCGAAGCAGGCTCGATGGCGTCGTTTATCGCCGCGGGTTCCGCGTATGCCACGCACGGGATCAATACCATCCCCTTCTTCATTTACTATTCGATGTTTGGACTGCAGCGCATCAGCGATTTCATTTGGGCCGCGGCGGATATGCGATGCCGCGGATTCATGCTGGGCGGGACGGCGGGACGGACGACGCTTGCGGGCGAAGGACTGCAACATCAGGACGGCAACAGCCACATTCTCGCGCTGCCGATTCCGACGATGCGCGCATACGACCCCGCGTTTGCGTACGAGATTGCCGTCATCATCCAGGACGGTATCCGCCGCATGTACAAGGACGGCGAAAGCATTTTTTACTACATCACGGTGATGAACGAACCTTACGCGATGCCTCCGATGCCCGCTGGTGTCGAAGATGGAATCCTCAAGGGCATGTACAAGTTCCGCGCGTCGGAAATCAAGAAGCCGAAATTGCGCGCGCAACTCTTCGGCAGCGGCGCCATCCTGCGCGAGGCCTTGAAGGCGCAGGAAATTTTGGGAGAGAAATACGGCGTGTCCGCGGACGTGTGGAGCGTCACGAGCTACAAGGCTCTTTACACCGACGGGATCGATACGGAGCGCTGGAACCTGCTGCATTCGGGCGAAAAACCGCGCGTGCCGTATGTTTCGCAGTGCCTCGCGAACTCGGACGGCGTGCTGGTAGCGGCTTCGGATTATCTCAAGGCGCTGCCGAATCTCATCAGCCGGTGGACACCGCGGCGTCTAGCCTCGCTCGGAACCGACGGATTTGGCCGCAGCGAAAGCCGCGCGGCGCTTCGGGACTTTTTCGAAGTGGACGCGCGGTTCATTACGCTCGCCACGCTGTACGAGTTGTTCCGCGAAGGAAAAATCGAGTCGGCGGTCGTGCAAAAGGCCATCCAGGATCTCGAAATCAATATTGACAAGCCGAACCCGCTCTTCTCATAACAAAATATGGACGTCGGCGCACCCCAGCTTGCACCGGAGAAATTAAGGAAGCCCGAACTTGCGGTCGTTGCGGCGCTGATTCTCCGCGACTCCGAGATTCTGGTCTGCCAACGGCGCCGCGATGATTCGCACGCACTGCAATGGGAATTCCCGGGCGGAAAAGTTGAACCCGGCGAAATCCCGCAGGAGGCCCTGGCGCGTGAACTTCGCGAAGAACTCGGAATTGAGGCCACGATCGGCAGGGAACTTTTTCGCACACGACATCGCTACCACGAATCTGGGCAGGCGCTCGAATTGATTTTCTTTCAGGCGAACGTCGATCGGTCCGCCTCGCTGCAAAATCTGGTATTTGAGCGGTTCGAGTGGGCCGATCCCTCCGCGTTGCCGAAATACGATTTCCTTCAGGCCGACGAGGAATTTGTCGCTTTGCTCGCGTCGCACGCGATTCCGCTGGATTCGCCTTGGTAGGACAGGCTTCAGCCTGTCTGGTTTTCCGCCTGATCAAAATACATTTGCTCGGCAATCCGGTCTTTCGCATCTTCAATTTTCGGTGAGCTCGAAGAAATTCAAAAGCAGACAGGCTGAAGCCTGTCCTACGTGAGAGTCCTTCCCCCATCGACGACGATCACTTGTCCGGTGACGAAGGGCGACTGCGCGAGAAACACTACGGCGTCGTCAATATCTTTCGCCGTGCCGGTTCGGTGCAGCGGCGCGCGGCGGATGAAAATCTCCGCAAGTTCCGGCGCATCGCCGGGAAACGAAATTGTCCCGGGGGCAATCGCGTTTACCGTAATTTCGGGCGCGAGGTCCCGCGCGAGGCAGCGCGTCAGCATGATGACTCCCGCCTTGGATACGCAGTAATGCGTGTAGGCCGGCCAGGCGAGCAAGCCGCCGAGCGACGCGAAATTGATGATCCGGCCGTGGCTGCTGCGCCGCAACATCGGCGCTGCCGCCTGGGAACACAAAAATTGCGATTTCAAATTTGCGTCGAGGATGCGGTCCCACTGCTCTTCGGTCAACTCCTCAAATTTCGCGGGAAAGAACATTCCGGCATTGTTGACGAGGATATCCAGCCGCCCGAATTCCTTTTCCACGACCGCGAACAACGCGATCACATCCTCCCTCTTCGCGACATCGGCCTGAACCGCCACCGCCCGTCTCCCCATCGCCGCGATTTGGGAGGCGACTTCGTCCGCCTCGCCCTTCGAGCTGCGATAGTTGACGACTACGTCCGCGCCTTCCGACGCGAGGCGCAAGGCCACACTTCGGCCGATGCGTTTGGCCGCCCCAGTCACCAGCGCTACTCTTCCTGCAAGAGATGATTGCGACACGAATTCCGTCTCCTTCTACTTCCGTGGGACATCCTATCCCATTTATCTGAGAGTGGCGCAGGCTTCAGACTGAGGGCTTTCCGGTCCGGGAAATCCAAAACCCGCAGGCTGAAGCCTGCGCTACTGGGATCTTTGAATTGATTTTGTCGCGCCGGCGGCTTGGAGCCCGCCGGAAAAATGGATATGATGTGTCGGCTCTTCTCAAACCAATACGCGAGGAAAACCGGATGGAAACGATACGCACGGAAAACATTACGCTGCAAGTCGCGGATGGAACGTCCATGAACGCATACGTCGCGACTCCGGCGGAGGGAACGAAGGCGCCGGGCTTGCTTGTGTTTCAGGAGATATTCGGCGTGAACGCCAACATCCGGGAGATTGCGGAGCGATTCGCGAAGCAAGGCTATGTCGCGGTCGCGCCGGAACTTTTTCACCGCACGGCGCCCGGATTCGAGGAAGCATATACGAATTTGCCGGTCTGCATGCCGCATGCCCAGGCGCTGACACCCGAAGGCTTGATCGCCGACGCGCGCGCGGCCTTCGACTGGCTGCAAAAGAATCCACGCGTACTGCCGAACGCGATTGCCAGCCTCGGCTTCTGCATGGGCGGACGCGCCTCGTTTGTGGCAAATTCGGCAATTCCCTTTAAGGCGGCGATTTCGTTCTACGGCGGAGGGATCGTTCCGGCGCTGTTGCCGCGCGCCGCGCAGCAACATGGTCCGGTCCTGTTCTTCTGGGGCGGCCTCGATCCGCTCATCCCGCAAGATCAAGCTCGAGCGGTCCTCGACGCCATGAAGGCAGCGAAGAAGCCTTTCATGAGCGTCGAGTTTTCGGACGCCGACCACGGATTTTTCTGCGACGCGCGGGCCAGCTACAAGGAAACCGCAGCGAAACAGGCTTGGGAGATCGCGGTCAGATTTCTCGCGACCCATGTGAAGGGATGAGGAGTGAGACTGGTGAATGTTGACCGGTGAACGGTGGCTGGCGACCGGTGACTGATGACTGGTGAAAAATCACCGGGCAACGTTCCGCACTACAGAGTTCATCAATTTCGCATTCCAAACACGAATCACAAAACACGATTCACCAGTCACCAAACGGGGAGGAAATCGCATGGACCAACGGATGCTAGACACTCTGACGATCAAGGAAGTCGTCGAAAACTGGGCCGTTTTTCGCGACTCTGGCGACTGGGAACGGTTCCGCACCGTGTGGCACGAGGAAGGCGTCATGATGGCGACGTGGTTTCAAGGACCCTTTGAGGAGTTCATTCGGGTCAATCAAGAGGGCTGGAACAAGGGCGTCAGCATCCTGCACTTGCTCGGAGGAACGTCGGTCGAGGTCGCGGGCACGCGCGCCATCGCGCAGACAAAGATGACGATTTCGCAGCGCGCGCCGGTGCATGGCGTCCTGGTGGACGTCCTTTGCACGGGCCGCTTCTACGACTTTTTCGAAAAGCGCAAGGATCGCTGGGCCATTGTTTTGCGACGGCTATTCTATGAGAAGGACCGCATGGATCCCGTCGATCCTTCGAAAACAGTGCAACTGGATCCGAAAATCCTGGCGCAGTTTCCCGAAGGCTACCGTCACCTGGCCTACCTGCAGTCCGGCCTCGGATTCAAGGTCAAGGTGGATATGCCTGGGCTGAGAGGTCCCGACGCCGACGCGTTGTACGCGCTGGGAAAGAAATGGCTGGCGGGAGGGGCTCTTTGAATACGGCAGGCCAATTCACCAACGCAGGCGAGAGACTTAATTTTAAGGATCAAAAATCCTGACGAGTATCACCTAGAAACCTACGACGAACTGGTTGAATCGCATTGCGGGAGGGCTACCGGCGTGCTATCCGCCCGCGCAAGAGCTTCAAACGCCGCCATGGTAGTCGAGCGAGTGCTGGCTACCATTTTCTCAACGCGAAGCAAACGGACGGCAACGCCGAACTCCCCGAAGGGCAACTGCTCGACCCTCACCACCTCGCCCAAGTATTCCAGGTTGAGACATCCGAATGCCGGTACTACGTGCAAATGAATCCCTGGCTGGTAGGAATCTCTATCCGTGATGAAGTAGAACCCGCTACGGCTGAGATCCCTCATGTTGCGAACTTCCTCGAAATAACTGTCTCCAGAATCGGCTAACTGGACGTAGACGAGCCGATCGACTTGGACGCGAGGCTCACGACGCCGGTCTAACCGGTCTGGCGGACACTCTTCTTCTTTCAGGGAAAAAATCCTCTGTTGAAGTTCATTCACGGCAGACTCCCTCAATGCCTCCGGCTCCGCTCTTCTGGAGACGGAGCCCTCAGCTAATTCTACGTCTCGAAGGAGTAGGTTACGGTTCGTCCCAGGCGGCGTCCATAGAGCGCCGGTACTATCCGATATGCCCCAAAAGTTTTGCGCAATATGAGCGGACGCAGGCATTGCCGATCATTGCAGAATTAGACGGAAGGAATAGCGCAACGATTAAACTTCCTTGGCCTTTCTGATCAGGGCCCGGGGTGAGTACGCATTTGCCTTGTACTGGCTCAGCATGCGATGGGTGTTGAAGAAGCTGGCGTTCAGGGAGATACACGATCTCATGACTTGCGCGTAGGCTTCGGGCGCGCGGTAGAACATGGGAACGATCTGGTGTTCGAGTTTGTCGTAGAGCGAGGCGACCTCGGCCGCCGATTCGTCGCCGACGATCTGGCTGTCGTAACCGATGGCCCAGCCGGTCACGCCCTCGACGCAACCCTCGACCCACCAGCCGTCCAGCACGCTCAGGCTTGGAACGCCGTTCAGAGCCGCCTTCATTCCGCTCGTGCCGGAAGCCTCCTGCGGACGCTGCGGGGTATTCAGCCAGAGATCGACGCCGGAAGTGATGAGCTTGGCGAGCGCCATATTGTAGTTCTCAAGGTACACGATCTTGATATTGTCATTCAGTCCTGCGGCGGCCTGAATCACGCGCTGGATCAAGGCTTTGCCGGCTGCGTCATTGGGATGGGCTTTCCCGGCGTACAAAATCTGAATCGGGCCGGCCGACTTGGAGATAGATTTCAGGCGGTCGATGTCCTTGAACAACAAGTCCGCCCGCTTGTAGGTTGCCGCGCGGCGAGCGAATCCGATGGTGAGCACCGAATCATCCAGTTGTACTCCGGATCGTTTCTGCACTTCCTCGATCAGCGCCACCTTGGCAAGACAATGCGCCTTGCGGATGTCCTCGATCGGAATCCCGATGGCGTAGCGCATATACGCGTTATCGCGGCGCCATTCCGGGATCTCTCGATCGAACAATTCCTGAAATTGCGGCGACGCCCAAGTAGCCGCATGAACCCCATTCGTAATCGCGTGGATCGGAAATTGAGGGAACATGTGCTGCGAGACTTCGCCGTGCCGCATGGCCACTCCGTTCACATACCGGGAAAAGTGAATGGCCAGGTCGGTCATGTTGAGCATGTTCGCATTGGCAAAGCCCGCTTGCTGCAACAAGCCAGTCCTGTATTCTCCGAGCACCTGGTGCACCAGGTCCCAGGGAAACCGGTCATGGCCCGCTTCCACTGGGGTATGCGTCGTAAACACGCAGTGGCGCCGCACAACTTCGATATCCGCTTCCACAGCCACGGTGTACTTGCGAAGCTTGAGCTGCTCCTCCAGCATCGCTAACGTGAGGAACGCTGCGTGCCCTTCGTTCATGTGATAGCTTCCGATGTGCGGAACGTTCAGATGCCGCAGCAAGGTGATGCCGCCAATCCCAAGCAGCACTTCCTGGCAGATTCGATAGCGCTGGTCGCCCCCGTAGAGCGCGTCGGTTAGGGTGCGGTCGTAATCGGAGTTCTCAGGCAAATCCGTATCCAGCAGATAGACGGGGACGATGAACCCGGACAAGCCGTGGACGCTGTAGCGCCATGCGCGAACATGGACGTCTCGATCCTCGATGCGAACGGTAAACGCCACTTCGACAGAGGGAAGCACGGTTTCCGGTTGCCACGGATCGGGCTCCTCGACCTGATTCCCTTCTTGATCCAAGCGCTGCCGGAAATAGCCCTTCCGGTACGCCAGCGAAATCGCAACCATCGGCAGTTCCAGGTCGGCTGCCGACCGCAGCATGTCTCCCGCCAAGATGCCCAAGCCCCCGCCGTAGGAAGGGATCGCCGGATCCAGAGCGATCTCCATGCAAAAATAGGCAATCTTCGGTGTGCCCTTTTCCGTCACCATAGTGAAATCATAGCACCGGGACCTCCCTCAAGACCCTAGTCGATCTCTGCGCACGTTTCGTAACCTACATTGATTCCAAGAGAATGAGCGCCAGATGAAGAGTGAGTCAAATGTCCGCCTTTTCTCTGCTTTCGCCACGAACCGGACGGTCATCCGCAACTCAACCCGGCGTACAATGGACGCCTGCACTGGCGCCCCCAACGGGGACACGCCGGAATCAGTAGGACAGGCTTCCCTTCACGAAATTCAGGGCAAAAAGCCTGTCCTACGAATCAGATATTGGAGGAGAAGATGCGTCACGCGATTCTGGGAGCAGGCGGCGTCGGAGGGCTCATTGGTGTGGCGCTCGCGAAGTCGGGAGAATCCGTCACACTCGTGCTTCGGCCAGAGGCGTTGAAGGACTATCCGGCGGAGCTTTCACTCGAGAGTCCCCTTGGCTCATTCAGCGTTCCCGTGGGTCGTGCCGCGAGCGTCGCGGCGCCGTACGATGTCTTGTGGATCGCGGTGAAGGCCACGCAGCTCGAATCCGCGCTGCGCAGCGTCACCGTGGATCCCGGTCAAATTGGCGCGGTCGTTCCCCTGCTGAATGGGATTGACCATGTCGCGTTGCTGCGGGCGCGCTTTGGACATGATCGAGTTGTCCCGGCAAGCATTGGCGTGGAGGCCGAACGGGTCGCGCCCGGCAAGATTATTCATCGCGGCATGGCTATACGCCTTACGTTCTCCTCGATCGGCGAGGGCAGGCTGGCGTCCACCGCCGACGAATTCAGGAAGTTTGGCTTCGCCTGTCAATTCGTCGCGGATGAGATGAAGATACTTTGGACGAAACTGTCCTTCCTTGCCCCGTTTGCGTTGACGACCACGGCTGCGGGGATGACCATCGGCGAAGTGAACCGCGATCCTGCGTGGCGGAAGAGGTTGGAGACTGTGGTTCGCGAAGTGGCCGCCGTAGGCACCGCGAGCGGGACACCTCTCAATGCGTCGACGATCATTACATTCTTCGATAAAACGCCGCAGGAAGGGCGCAGCTCGATGCAGAAGGACGTTGCCGCCGGAAACCCGCCCGAACTGGACGGCATCGCCGGGCCGATTCTTCGACGCGCGGAGGAACATGGCATCGATGCGCCGGCCACGCGGGAACTTGTCGCGATGATTCGCGGAAAATCCGCAGGGGCAAACAAAGGGTGATTTAAAATAACGAACGGATGACTTTCACGAGAGGACACAGAGAGCCAGAGAATACGGAGGAGAAAGAGTCTCTTCCGAAATTTCTCCGCGTTCTCTGCGCTCTCTGTGGTGAAATCTTTTTTCGCGGCTCGCGCCGAGAGAGACCGCCAACTAGCTCCCGGACGACGCGGCTCTAGCCTGCTCCGGATGCGACAGCGGCATGGCCACCAAATGCTCGGAGAGGAACCAGACCTGCAATTCGTTGCCGCGAATCACGTCGCTCACCAGCAGATCGTTGGTTCCATCGTCGCCGACTTCGGAGGCTTCGCGAGCCATCGTGCGCGCTTCTTTCAGGATGAACTCATGCGCTTCGAGAAGGCGCGAAATCTGGACAGGCACTTCTTCCCTGCCGCGGGGCGGACGCGGAATGATCGTCGTTTCCGCGACGTCCGCGGCCATGGCGATGCTGACGCCGCCCAGGAGTTGAATCCGCTCGGCGATGGTGTCAACCAGTTCGCCCTGCTCGCCGTGGTGTTTATCAAAGAGTAAATGCAGTTGGTAAAAAGTAGCGCCCGCGACCTGCCAGTGATGCTTCTTGTACATATCACGCAACGTCATGGTGTCTGCCAGGATTTGGTTCAGGTTGTTGATGCTCGATTCACAGGCGGTCTCATCGAGGGCGATCGACAATTTGGCGATTTTTCCGTAGGGCTGGATTTCCCTGGCGTGCTGGTGCAGGACCGGCTTCGCGCGTTGCGCGCCTGCTTCCAGTTGGCTAATGCGTGTTGCAATTTCCCGCTTTTTGGCGCTCATGGCTTGCCTCCTTGAATTTCTGCGGCCGTGGACAGGGTCACATCCCGTATACGCCCGCGTCCCGCCCCTGTCAAGCAAAGGGACTCGGTGGGAAGATTGCTTGGATGCCGCACCTTGGCCGTTTTCAACGGCGAGGGTTTTCTTCACCCTCCATTCGCTTTTCCCACTGACCGGTTTAGACAAGCACTGATTCTGGCGGACTCCACTTCGCGGCTCAGTGTGCGCAAGTAGAGACGCGTCCGTTCTTCGTCCGGAAGGAGTTGCGCACGGAAGAGAAAACCCGCACCCTTCACAAAACAAGTGAAGGGTGCGGCGCGAGGGCCGGGCAGGATTGGATGAGACGTTTGCCGTATTTTTTTTTGCCCGAAGAGCCTGCTAAAAGGGCCGCCAACGCAAATCCCAATGCGGGTATTTTGTAGCCAGGCTCAATCGCGTGCTATCATCTCGGAAATGCCACATTGCTATTCTGCTGAGTTTTAACGGGTGGGAGGGATTGATGCGTTCGTATCAACGGTATTTCTTCTGGGTTGCCGCACTCGCTATCGCTGCGTGGACCGCGCCGCGCGCTTTCGTGTTTGCCGAGGATACTCCTCCACTGAAATTGGTTAAGACCATTGAGCTCAAGGATATTCGCAGCGGCGAACCCGACGTTTCGGCGGATCAGCTCGCCAAGAATCTGACGACGACGCGAATGGTCGGCGTTCAGAACCATTTCGACCACCTGACGCCCGATCTGAAAAACAACCGTCTCTTCATCGTCCCGGAAGATAACAAGACGATTGAGGTCTACGATATTCGCACCGGCAAATTTGTGCACAGCATCAAGGGAATCGGCGTCGGGCATTCGGTGGTGTACCGCGCCGACATCGATAGAATTTTCGTGACCGACGGCTCCGATGGCGATTTGAAAATTTTCAACGGAACCACGTACGAGCTGCTGAAGACCGTGAAGCTACTCGCGGACTCGGACGCGACCGGGTACGACCCCGTGACGCACTATCTGTACATCGCGGACGGTGGGCTGGATGCAAAACTCAACTACACTTTCCTGGAAATCGTGAACACGGATACGGGCGAGCACGTCAGGCCAAATCAAGATTGATTCCAATCGACTGGAAGCCATGGTGGTCGAAAAATCTGGTTCCCGGTTATTCCTGAACATGACCGAGAAAAACTCTATCGGTGTGATTGATCGCAAGAAGCAGGCCGTGGCTGCGGTCTGGCCGTTAACGTGCAAAGTGAATGCGTCCGTTGCGATTGACGAAAAAAATCACCGGCTCTTCGCCGCGTGCCGCGACGGAAACATGAATGTGCTGGATTCCGATACCGGAAAGGTACTGCAAAATCTCCCGATCTCTACCGGAGTCGACGACATGGTGTTCGATCCCGCAAGCCAAAGGATTTACGTGGCCGCCGGCGAGGGGTTCGTCAACGTCTTTAAGGAAATCGACCCGGACCATTATCAGGCCATCGGGAAGGTTCCTACTGGCCCGCTGGGGAAAACCGGTTTGTTGGTGCCGGCGTTGAACGAGTATTTTGTGGCCGTGCCGCCGCACGGGGCAACGTGTGCGGAGGTTCTGGTCTTCGCTGTGCAGTGAGTAGGACAGCCACTCTTGGCTGTGCGGTTTTCATTACTTTCACTCATCCGCCCACTTTCGACGATTGCAAAACCCGCACAGCCAAGAGTGGCTGTGCTACTAAAACAAAAATGCTATTGGACCGGGCTTATTCGATGGCTGTCATAGCGGCCGCGACGGCTCGCCACTTCCCGCCCTGCTTCACGAATACTCGAGTGACGCGCCATTGGCCGCTGATATCTTTGCCGTCGGCGGCGGTTCCCTTTCGCACGCGACGATCGGTGAGGATCGCTGCGTCACCGTAGACGCCTCGTATCTGGATCTGATCGCAATAGCCTTCGATGTGACCAGGTTTTCGCGTAGCGATTCTCTTCAGCATTTCCTCGGCGCTATCGGCGTGGCCGTCGGGCTGCACCTCGAACATGCGCTCGCCAAACAGCCCTTTCAAAAACTCCGTGTCGCCTTTGGTGGCGGCATCCACCCACTTGTGATCGAGATCGATGAGTTCCTGTTCGACGCTGCTCATCGCAGGCTTATCTTTTCCTGCGCCCGCGGTATCGAGCATCGGCGTGGCAGCGGTCGACGCCTTGAGAGGAGTCATCTCCGCGCCGATGGCGTGCCACGCGCCGTTCTGCTTGATCAGGACGCGCAGCACCATGTATAGGCCGCTGATCTTGCGCCCATCGGGCGCGACGCCCTCTTGCCTCGTGCGATCGGTGAGGATCGCCGTGTTTCCATAAATTCCGCGCACCTCAACCTGGTCGATATCGATTTGAATGTGGCGGCCGGGCGCGGTCAGAGTCTTGCGCATTTCCGCTCCGGTGACGACTACACCTCCCTTTTGGACCTCGAACATTCCATCCGCAAAAATTTGCTTGAGAGTATCCCCGTCATGCGTCGATGCAGCCTGGAGCCATTGCTGATCGACATCTTTCACCTCCTGCTCCACACTGCCGCCCATGCTCATTCCCTGCCGAGGGCCACTCTTCGCGGCCCCAACGGCAACGAGCGACGCAGCCGCCAGCAGCAGCGCGGCCGTAAATGCAAAAAGACGCACCACTCCATTCGATCTCACGAAAAGTCTCCTAGGTTGTTTGCGAATTACGAGCGATTGCACGCGGCCGGGCAGGCTATCAACCTTCGCCCCCAACCTCGATTTGCCCGCTTCCATCGCATTTCTGGCACTCGCCGCTGCCACTGCATGAAGCGCAAGATAATTCATCCCCGAGTCCGCCGAGCGCGCCGAGGAAATTCTCTCCTGGGATCTTTCCCATCCCGTGACACACTGGACAGTTCCCGTCGCCTGGAGAATCACAATCGAGGCACATATGGGTGGACATGTTGCACCTCCCACTCGTTTCGGGGATTGTGATCGCGTTCCGATCCAGTGTCAAACCCGGTCAGGCGTCAAGAGTGCGAGGTCCCCTGCTTCTGAACTTCGTCATGGAATAATGGGTTACTGAATGACGGGCACCAGACGCGGCGCCGGCGGGCCTCCACTTCCCATCTTCCTTGGCGAACATGCGAAGAACCCGCGTTTCGGTGCCGGCAACTTTGCCGTCTGTGCTTTCGCTTTGGAGAAACGTGTGGTCGGTCGCGAGGGCAAAATTACCGTACACCGCCATCAGCTTGAAATCATCGGGATGCGGGCCAACACCCTTGGACGGATGAGCCGCTCTCTGCATGGCAATCATCTCCGCTTTGGTTTGAACCTTACCTTTGATGGAAATTTCAAAAAATTGATCGGTCCAAGATTGGCTGCGGAATTCGACGCACTCTTTGTAGTCCTTGTGATATGGTGTCGCGCCCGCGCTGCACAGCCACTGCTGATCCACATCCCACAGCGTCTTTTCTAGATCCGTCCACTCTTTGCTACCCATTTTTGGCGCCTGCTTGGCCGGCTCTTGGCCGAATGCCAATGCCGAAACGGCCATCGTCGCGACGAAACACAGCACACGAATCGCTCTCACAATAACCCTCCTGGGTTAATCTCAATTTGACCCGGAACACAGCGCCCTCTCACACCTCAGCTCTATCGCGGTTGTGTGATAAGGGATTCCGCGGCGCCGGGCGAGCACTCTGCTCGCCACCCACCGGACATCGCGTGGCAGGATACCATTTCTTCCAAGGACTCAGCGTAGAGTTGTGATGCAAAAACTCCGCATTTCAAACAACGTACTAGAAACTCCCCGCCTCTGAAGAGGCAGGCTACAACAAATCCGCTGCCGCCCTGTGCGGAGAGGTGCTCGCGATTGTGAAGGGTCGCTGTAGCCAGGGTCTTCAGACCCGGGGATCTCCCATAGGGTCTTGGCGTTCGATTCATCAGCCCGCGCACAATTCCCTATCGCACTCCGCCTACATTCTTCACCGGTCCGGTGTAGGCCTCGAAACGCTTCCTCAACTCTTCGAGCTGCTTCGTGTTGGTGAGGAAGGCGCGGTAATTGTTGACGACTTTGTAGGAGAGGATGGGCCACCAGCCGTAGGGGGCGGGGACGTCGGAGCGCGGAGACCAGTTCCCTGTTCTGGTTTGCTCCTCGGGCGAGAGGTACCACGTGAGGAAAAGTTTGGCGGCGCTTGGGTGCGGCGCGGATTTGAAGATGGCTGCGGTTAAGGGCCATATGGGGAGCGCATCGGATTTCGGAAAGGCGACGGCTTGCGTCAGGCCCAGATTCATCTGGTCCATGCTGATCGTGGCGATCGTGTCAAACGTGACAAGATTTTCG
Source organism: uncultured Acidobacteriota bacterium (assembly GCA_963833595.1). Lineage (GTDB taxonomy): Bacteria > Acidobacteriota > Terriglobia > Acidiferrales > UBA7541 > Palsa-360. The sequence continues at coordinate 739,983 of CAWHYM010000023.1, forward strand.
CCAGAGGCGATGCTGCGCGCGACGCCGAGATGCCCTTGGATGAAATTGGGCTGGTTGGCCATGTAGCGGTCCATGTAGGACCAGCCGTATTTCTGGACGATGCTGTAGAAGGCGTAGAGCGTGGCATCGTCATCAGCGGGATAGCAGGACACCACTTTGCCCTTGAAGCGCGGATTGAGGAAATCGAGGGCCGAGCGGGGCACGTCTTTGGCTTTCACTAAATTGGGATTGTAGGCATACGTATGGGCGTTGACCTGAACGGCGACGAAGGCTCCGCCCGGGTCACTAAAGCTTGCGTCGATCTTGTCGAATCCTCGCGGCTTGAAGTCGAGGAGCGCTCCTTGCCGCTTCCAGCGCACAAAATCCTGCAATGTTTGGAGTACGGCAAGGTCGACCTCGACATTGCCTGTAGCGAGCTGCGCGTCGATCTTCTTGTCGAGCACGTTGCTGAAGCCGCCGGTGACCGACACCGCCACTCCGGGATAGCTCGCGGAAAAATCCTTGGCGGCAGCCTCCCACGGCGCCGTCGGGCCGCCTGTGTAGAGGACCAACCCGCCTTCGGATTTTGCTTTGTCGTAGAGCGCGTCGAGGCTCTGCGATCTAGCGGGAGACGCGCAGAGGGCCAGAATCAAGAGCATCCCGAATGTGTGGGCGAATTTCCGGTCGAGGTTTGCGAGCACGCGTTTTCCTCCGAACGTTCCAAAACTAGGATTGTCCCCGAATGCGCCGAACACCCCACGTTTTGTGGGTTGGACCTTCAGGTCCGACAAAATAGATGTCTTAAGGAGGGCTTATAAGATCTAAGGCACCAGGGGCTAAAGCCCTGTCCTGTGCATGTGTTTACGTCGCACCCAATGGCGCGACCCGCAAAGCCAATGGCAGCTCACGCTCCCGCGGCGCTCTGAGTGCCGAGGATCGCGCTTTTGTTATTTCTCAGCCAGGTCCTGAAATCTTGCAGCTCGGGATTTAAAGATTTTGAAAACGCGGAATCGCGCGCCCCGCAGAAATATTCGTTGAAATCGCGCTTAAACTGGAACATGTTGCCGAGATCGTCCGCGCCGGGAAAACCGAGCGCTCGGTAGGCGTCCGGGGAAATACTGTTGTAGCGAACTTCCTGTCCGAGCAGTTCACTGAAACCGGCGGCCATTTGCGCACCGGTCAAGTTTTCACCGGTAATTCCTACGGTCTTGCCAATGAATTCGCTGCCGCGTTTGAAGATGCCGTAAGCGCACTTCCCGATGTCCTCGGCCGCAATTCCGGGCAGCTTTTTATCGCCCATCGGAAGCGTGATCGCCAACTTCCCGTCCGGGCCTCTTTGCGGGCCCATGCCGAAACCCACAAAATTGTCCCAATAGAACGATGTAAGCAAAAAGGTCGTGGGAACGCCGAGATCGGTGAAAAAATGGTTGGACTCGCCCTTGCCGTCAAAATGCGGGACTTTGTACTTGCCGTGCAGTGTGGGCAATCGGGGATCGGAGAGAGGCACCCATTTCCGCGTGTCCTCGAGCGTGGACCAAATGACGTGCTCCAGTCCCGCGCTCTTGGCCGCCGTGGCCATGGCCTGCGCCTCGGCGATTTCCTTTTCGGGCGAGAAATGGGCCCAGAAGAAACGTGACGCAGTACGCGCCGTACGCGCCATCGAAGGCCTTCTTCACGCTGTCGGCATTGTCGATGTCCGCGGCCACGACCTCGGCGCCCATCTTCGCGAGTTCCCTGGCCTTTTCACCGTCCGCATTCCTGGTGATTGCGCGAACGGCGAAACCGCCTTGCGGGTCGCGCAAAATCGCTCTGACCAAGCCTCCGCCTTGCGCGCCTGTCGCTCCCAATACCGCAATTATTTTCTTTTCCGCCATGACGCTCCTCCGCAATGAATCGAAATCCGTTTCTTCACTAACCCATATCATCCATGCGCGGATCATACCATTTCGGGCGTGGCGTGTAGCACAGGCTTCAGCCTGTGGGGGTTAGTATCGCTTGCGAAGATCAAACCCCACAGGCTGAAGCCTGTGCTACTAAAGCGCTCGCACGGCCGTGCGGGTTAGTGGCTTGCCGATTCCTTTGCGTGCGCTAGCAGCGCGTCGAGCGCGGCGCGATCCAAATATTTTCCCTGGACCACTACGGCGCGAATTTTCTGCGTGTTGTGAATGTCGTCGAGCGGATTCGCATCGAGCAGCACCAGGTCGGCGGCCATTCCGTTGGCAATCGTGCCAAATTCATCGGTGCGGCCGAAAAACTGCGCGGGGTCAAGCGTCACCGATTGCAGCGCTTCCAATGGCGTGAAGCCGGCGTTAACCAGTGCGACGAGCTCGTTGTGCAAATCAAATCCAGGAATCACGAACGGAGGGCCGCCCGCGTCCGTGCCGCCCAGGATGGAAACGCCGTCGCGATGAAATTCGCGCGTGATGGCCAGTTCCTCCTGGTACGCAGCCCTGTGCAACGTCCAAGATTCCGGCGGGTCGTCCGCAAGGAAGTGACCGCGCAGCTCGTTCCACTCTTTCCGATCTTGCTGCGCCGATATATGCGAGGCGCGGATCATTCACCGCCGCTTCGTCGTTGAGAAAGGGCACGACTCTACTCGCGACGAGCGTCGGAACTTGCCACGTTCCATTCTTCACGAACAGCACGGCGAGATTCTTGAGGCGCTCGGGATCGAAACCGTTCACTTCCAGTTTCATCAAGGTCAGAGCGCGCGCGGTTTTTTCGGCGGGGCTCGCGGGCGGCGAATCGTTGAGATGCACAATTTGATCGAAATTCTTCGAGGATTCTTCCAGGCTGCCGCGCAAGTGCTCGATGCTGAGCTGGCCCGCGGTAGAGGCGTCGCTCGCCCAAACGCCTTGCGGCAAATTTCCGGCGAACGGCAGGTCCACCTTTTTCGATTCCTCGGCGATGGCGTAATATTCGTCCGGCGTCAAATTGTCGAACACATTGATGAAATCGACGCCACTCTGTTTGAGCGAATCGACGATGGCGCGGGCTTCGGCGGGATCGTGGACCACTATGGAGTGGTCGGGATGCGCGGGATTCAGGCCATCGACCAGCGGACCGGAAATCACCATGTGCGGACCGAGCAGTTCGCCGCTCACGACCTGCGCGCGCCAGCGTTTCAGTTCGTCGAGATGTCCGCCCATGTTGCGCACGCCCAAGACGCCGTTGGCAATGAACAGCGGAAACGTGCGGTCGGTCTCCCAGACATGCACGTGCATGTCCCACAAGCCGGGAATCACGTACAGGCCGCGCGCGTTCACGACTTGCGCGCCCTTCGGCGCGTGCACTTTTTTCGCGTCGCCGACTTGCGAGATGCGATTCCCTTCCACGACGACGGTTTGGCCCGGCTTGGCCGGCGCACCGGTGGTATCGATGACCGTCACGTCGGTAATCTCGAGCGGCTTTGAGGCAAACTGTTTGCTCTGCGCCGCAGAGACGACCGGAACGAGACAGACCAGGCACAGCATGGCAAGCTGCTTCACAAGTTCCTCCCGAATTGTCACTATATATCAACTTCGTCGAATGGACCCGTTCGGCAGGAGAATGAGGCGGGAATTCGCCGGCGCGAAACCGGTCAACTGAATTGCAATCCCAAGTGCGTGTTGCGGGAGAGATGTTCCACGTGTAACATTGTGCGCATCTTTTATAAATATAACTTAACTTGCGCTAACTATTGCAAATCTGTTATACCTCATCCGTTACAAGGCAGAGGCGGAAGCACTTTACTCAAAAAGGCAGACTAACCCATCCGCCTCTGTCTCGCCATGTGTTTCATTCGGTCCAGAATTTCCCCTCCATTGAATCATGATTCCATGCACTATTTGGTTTCGAATGAGTCGCCCTATAGGTTTGGTAGGACAGTCTGCCTGGTGTTTCAGGCAGGAAGGCAAGTCCGGACTGCCACAAGGCAATTTTTTGTAACGCGCACGAAGGGGTTCTTCTTCTAAGATAGGGGTGACTACCACTTGCCGGAGGAGCTATGTCGGTTAAATCGCTTTTGATGTGCATGATGGCCGGTTCTCTGTTTTTGGCTTTGCCCGCGCGGGGGCAGGAACAGATGCAAGATCGCGCGGGCGTCCAGTTGCCCGACGGCGACGCCAAGAATCTCGTCGAGGACGCCTGCTCGGCGTGCCACAGCCTGACCAACATCACGAACTCACAGGGACATACGCCCGAAGAGTGGAAAACCACCATCTCCATGATGCTGAACGTCGGCGCCGCCGTGCCTCCGGAAAAAGTCGAGATGGTCACGAATTACCTGATCAAGAATTTTCCGGAGAAGCCGGGTCCGGCGCCCGCGGCGATTCCCGGCAACGTCGAAGTGTCCTTTAAGGAATGGAAATTGCCCACGCCCGGCACGCGGCCGCACGATCCGCTCGCCGCGCCCGACGGCACGATCTGGTACACGGGGCACATGGCCAATCTGCTCGGCCACATCGATCCGAAGACAGGAGACATCAAGGAATATCGCACCAACACGCCGATGTCCGGCCCGCATGGTCTCGTGATGGACAAGCAAGGCAACATCTGGTTCACCGCGAATTTCAAGGCGTACATCGGCAAGTTCGAGCCAGCGACCGGAAAATTCACGGAGTATCCGCTCGATCCGCAAGGCGCGCGATCCGCACACGCCGCTCTTCGATCAAAAGGGGACGCTGTGGTTCACCGTGCAGGGAGCGAACATGGTGGGCCGGCTGAACACGGAAACGGGCGAATCGAAAGTCGGAGACTTCGCCGACGCCAAAGTCGAATCCCTACGGCATGGTCGTTACCACGAAAGGGAGTTCCCTACTTCGTCGAGTTTGGCGCGAACAAAATCGCCAGCATCGATCCGGAAACGATGGCGATCCACGAATACCTTCTGCCCAACGAAGCGGCCCGGCCGCGGCGCGTTGCGATCACCCCGGATGACGTTCTCTACTACACCGATTATGGGCGCGGCTATCTCGGCCAGTTCGACACCAAGACCGGAAAAATGACCAAGGAATGGCTGTCGCCGAGCGGCCCGCAATCGCGGCCCTACGGAATCACGATCGTGAACGGCATCGTCTGGTACAGCGAAGCCGGCGTGAAACCGAATACGCTCGTGCGCTTCGATCCCAAGAACGAGAAATTCCAAACCTGGATGATTCCCGCCGGCGGCGGCGTCGTGCGGAACATGATGCACTTCGCGGACGGCAAGCTCGTGCTGACGGAAAGCGGCGAAAATGTCGTCGCGCTCGTCACCGTGAAGGGCGGCGACAAGATGGCGATGGGAACGAAATAAGAGGTAAAGAGCTCGCCGCGAACTGGAGCATCGCGATGTCTCGGTCGCAGGTTCGATCTCCTAGTCTCAGGTCAATGCGGAACAGGATTTCACCACAGAGAACACAGAGAGCTACACGAGACAAACCGGAGAACGAAAGTATTTCTCTTCTGGGTTTCTCTGTGCCCTCTGTGTTCTCTGTGTCTAAATCCGTTTCCGATTGATCGCTCCGTCACTTCGCGCTTTTCCGCGCATCGAGCGCGGCGCGCTGGCTCGCTGCCGATCCCGCGAGATAGAAATAGCCGACGCGGTTGTTGGCCTGCGAACCCCACCAGATGCGGCCTTCGGCGTCCTGGAAGAAATCGCGCATGCCGTTTTCGGGGAACAGGAACGGATAGAGCGTGATTTTCCCCGTCGCGGGATCGAGTTCGGAGATCGGTGTCCATTTCCATCGACGAAAACCAGAGGTGGCCGGTGTTCTTGTCGATCACCAGGGCGTAGGGGGTGGGCCTGCCGCCGGGAAGCGCGTATTCCTTGAACGTTTCGGTCTTGGGATCGAAGCGGCCGATTTTTCCGGCTTCGTATTCGCAGAACCAGACGTTGCCCTGCGCGTCGATTTTCAGGCGGCGCGGCCAGGACTGTGGACGTCGGCTGCTGGTACTTGGTGAGCTTCCCGGTCTTGGCGTCCACTTTGCCGATCTTGCCGTCTTTCGTGAATTCCGAGAACCACACGTTTTCGTCCTTATCGAGAGCGAGGCCGTAGGCGTTGGGCACTTCGGGGAAATCGTGGTAGGTTTCGGTTTCGGGATCGAAGCGCGTCAGCGGCTCGCCGGTGCCCCACACCATTCCCTTGGAGTCCACGACGAGCGTGTGTTTCGTGCCGCGGCTCGGTTCGCGGTAGCGCGTGATCTGGTGCGTCGCGGGATCCATTTTGCCGATCGTGTCGGTGGCCTGCTCGGAAAACCAGATCATGCCGTCCGGACCGATCACGACGGAATGGTTGGAGGCCTGATCGACATTGGGAATCGAGTACTCGGTGATGACTCCGGTCTTGGGATCGAGCTTCCCAAACCAGTGGCCGCGGTACTCCCAAATCCAGACGTTGCCATCGCGCTCCGGCTTCGCGGAGCCGGGAAAGCGATTGATCCGGGCATGTCGAAAGTCACGTAGACGATTTTCATCGCGTCGTCGCTGAAGGCAGGCGGCTTGGCCTCCTCGTACTCCGGCAACTCCGCGGGAGAATGCGGCAGCGGCGAATCCGGCCCGAAATATTTCGTGAGGTAGGCGGTAACGTCGTCGCCGTCCTTCTCGTTGACGTCCTCAGCAGGTAGCCGAAGCTGGTGCGCATGTAATTGACGCGATCGTGCCAGCCCGTCTTCGTCGCGGACCTGCGCGGCCATGCGGCTCTGAAATCCGTGGCAACGGAAGCAAGCGGTGGTCAGCTTGTCCCTGCCGCGCCCCGGCGGCAAAAGCTGCTCGCCTTGATAGATGGAGAGATCGGTCCAGTGCACGGTTCCCTTCTCCAGCGCGATTTCGTATGTGGCGTTTTGCTCGGCGGTAAGTTGGATGCCCGTGCGCGGCTCGAAGCGGTATCCGACGGCCCTCACCATCAATTGATATTGCCCCTCGGGCAAATTTTCGATGCGGTAGCGCCCGTCTTTGTCGGAGAGAACATTCGTCGCGATTCTCGAATCCATATCCTGAGCTTCGACGAACGCGCCCTTGAAGGGTTTTCCGTCGGGGCCCTTCACCGTGCCGGAAATGGTCGCGCCATAAGCGATCGACGCAAGCAGAAAGCACCAACGCCACCAAGGCCGCGCTCTTACATGCTGGACGCATGGACCCTCCTTATTCGATGTGCCGCTGGACGATTTCTTGGCGGAACGACACGAATTGCATCAATGATATGTCCATCTTTGGATGATCTTCTTATGGCGGAATCTAGCAGGAAAGGAGGTGGGTTGCAAGGATTTGGGACTGTTGGCGGTGGGCCACATTCTGACAACGCCGTTTCCCGGGACCTATTCGCAGCGACTATACTTCCGAACCTTGACGGTTCGAATCCTTTCAGGCGACTATCTGTCAGTTTGGAAATCTGTGGAGTGAAAACAGACTCCTTGGGATCGTGAAACTACAGAAGCCGAAGCAGTAGAGTTAGCTTTTCGATGATTGGGGGAGCCGTGGTCAATTGGCCTGAATTCGTAACGGGCATTTTCGGAGGTGCCGCCAGCAGTTTGGTTGTGGTCTATGGTCTTAGCCAATGGCTTGGCGAGGCGTGGAAAGCCAAGATACTCGAAAAAGTTCAGCAGGCTAACCGTAGGGATCTTGAGACCCTGAAATCAGAAATGCAGGCTTCAGTTGAGAAAGCAAATCGTCTTCTAGATGCGGGAATTTCAAAAGCGATCATGGTCACTCGGACGCATTTCGAAACCGAATTCACGGCCTACAAAGAAATCTTCGCCGCGTTGTCTGACGTTAAGAACTGCTTGCACGCTATACGTCCGGTGTTCATCATTGCGGGCGAAGAGGATCTAGTTAAAAATAATATAGAGCTAGTTGGTCGACTGAACAAACTAATGAGTAAATAACAATGCATATGCAGCACATAACAATGACGGTCAGTCGTTTCAGAGGAACCTGCGGCCCTTTTACCAGGACGAAATATATGAGGGCATCCAAAAGTGTTTTAATACCTCGAAGCTCGAAATCTTTCAAGTTAAGGTTGGAAGCCACGGAACATTCAGTGGAGACTGGTTCGAGGAAGGTCGAAAACATCAGGAAGCTTTCACGGAAGACTACATTCGTGTTTCCAAACTCATTCGTGAGCGCCTTGCTTCTCTCGGCGTTTTGCCAGAATAACAACGAGTCTCACCGCTAGCCTCGCATGGAGTGATCCCCCACGCCAAGCATCGATCAGCGCGCTCCGATTCTCGAACGCGATCTGTGCATGTTGAGAACCACGCTTCCGAATGCGTGACGACAGGCGTGGCGGGTTCGATGCCCGGTCACCCGGCAAGCGCAGCCTTGATGCGCTCCGGCGTGAACGGCACTTGCCGGATGCGCGCGCCGGTCGCGTCGAAGATGGCGTTTCCGATTGCGCCGGCGACCACGGTGATCGCGGTTTCGCCGGCTCCGGTTGCGGGCATGTCGGGCCGGTTCAGCAGGACCACTTCGACTTTCGGGACGGCAAAGCCGAGCGGCAGCGTGTGGTACGTTCTCCAGTCGATCGAGGTCACGTTGTGGTCGTCCCAGGTGACTTCTTCGCCGAGGGCGCGGCTCATGCCTTGCAGCGCGCCGCCTTCGCACTGATTGCGGAGGCCGTCGGGATTGGAGATCGGGCCGGCATCGACGCTGACGACGATGCGCTTCACGGTGAGTTTTCCCGTTGCCAAATCGACTTCGACTTCGGCGACCATGGCTGAGAATCCGTTGTCGCCTTCGTAGGCGACGCACGAGATGCCGCGTCCGCTGACGACGCCCGCTGCTGAAGTGGCGCGCGGTTTCGGCGACGGGCGCGCATCCCAATTTGCCGTTTTCGCGGCGGCCTTCACGACATCGACCATTCGCGGCTCGCTCAGGTGGCGCAAGCGAAATTCGACGGGATCGGCTTTCGCGCGGGCCGCAAGCTCGTCCATGAAGGATTCGTGCGCGAAAGTATTTTGCAGGCGCTGCGGCGAACGCAACGGGCCAGTCCAAAACGGAGACACGACATTGTGCAAGAGGGCGCGTTCGGACTTGATCGTGCCCGCGCCATGATCGGCGCCGCCCACGTGGCCCACCACGTAGGAAGGAACCGCGTTGCTATTGTTGCTGAACGAAGTAGGCTCGGGCGCGGGCGAGCGAGGCTTGAATTCCTCGGGCTGAAACCCCGCCAGAAATCCGGTGATGACATTTCCAGGATGCGTGTAGATTGGACGATTCCCCAGCACCGGAGACCACGCTTCGTGATCCCACGCGACGATGTTTCCCTGCGCGTCGAGGCCGGCGCGCTCGTCGATCACGAATGCGAAACCGTAATTCTCCCAGGCCATTTCGTCTTTTCGAGTGAGCTGGATGCGCACGGGTTTGCCGACGGCCTGCGAAAGCAGCGCGGCGTCATACGTGACCGTATCGGCGCCGTTGATTCCGTAGCAGCCCGAGCCTCGGCGAAAAATCACGCGCACATTTTCGGGCTTCAAACCGAGCAGCATGGCGAGCGTGGCGCGCTGGTGCCAGACTCCCTGCGTCGGCGACCACACCGTGGCCTTATCTCCCTGCACATCGGCGACGGCGCACGAACTGCCGACCGATCCGTGCATCTGATACGGATGATAGTAGGTCGCCTTCAGCACGGTCGCGGCTTCGGCAAGTTTCTGGTCCACGTCCTTGGAATTCACGAGCAGCGTGTCGCGCGTCGGCTTTTGATTCCGCAAATGGTCGTAAAACGTTTCCTGCTTCGGCAATTCGGGAGCGGGAGACCATGTGACATTCAACGCCCTGGCAATCTGCACGGCCTGCCAGGTTTTTTCCGCGACCACGCCGACAAAATTCTTTTTGACCACGACTTTCACGAAGCCCGGCATTCCAGACACCGAGCTTTCGTCCACATTCATGAGGTTCGCGCCCACGGCCGACGGGCGGACCACCATGCCGTGCAACATGCCGGGCACGCGCACGTTGTGCGCATACTCAAACGTTCCAGTGGCCATCTGCGGCATGTCCGGCCGGCCAATGGGCTTGCCGAGCACGGTCCACTCGCTGGCGGGCTTGCGCTTCGCGGCGGGATCCACTTTGAGGTCAAATTTCTTTCCGGCCACGAGGTCGGCGTAAGCGACTTTCTTCGACGCGTCGCTTTTCGAGCGAATCGTCGCCGTCGACGGCGGTGAGCTGGTCCACGGGAATGTTCAGGTGTTTCGATCCGAGTTGCAGGAGCGCCTCTCGCGCGGTGGCGCAAGCCCCCGCCAGATTCTTGTTATTGAAATTCGTGGGGTGCGACTGGCTGCCGGAGGTGACGCCTTGATCCGGCGTCATGGACGTGTCGGCGACGATCAAGTTGACGCGATGAAACGGCACGCAGAGTTCTTCGGCGACGAGCTGAATCTGAGCCGTGGACATGCCCTGCCCGAGTTCTTCTTTTCCGGTGTAGGCGGTCACGCTGCCGTCCGAGGCGATGGCGATCCAGGAATCGACTTCGTTGGCCGGCGGAGAATCCGGAGCCGGATTCTCGCCAAACGCGCCCGCGCGGGTTTGCGCATCGAGCGTTCCGAGCGCACCGCCCATGCTGAAGCTGACGATCAGAGCGCCGGTTCCCTTGATAAAGGTCCGGCGCGAAAATCCAGCGCGCGCCAGGGCATCCGCCGCGCCTTGCGCCATCGGAAGTTCGGTTGCGGGAAGAGATGGGTTTTTCATCGCGCCATCTCCTGTCTCGCGCGCCCGATCGCGCGAAGCATGCGCGTGTGCGTGAAGCAGCGGCATAGGACGCGTGACATTCCTTCCTCGATTTCTTTTTCCGTCGCCTTGGGATTTTTGTCGAGAAAAGCCTTGGCAGTGAGGATGACGCCATTCAAGCAATAGCCGCATTGCGCGGCCTGCTCTTCGATGAACGCTTTCTGCATGGGGTGCGGCTTGTCGACGGTGCCCAGCCCTTCGAGCGTGATGATCTCGACGCCCTGCACCGATTCCACCGGCGTGATGCAGGAGCGTACCGCCTGGCCCTTCACAAGGACCGTGCAGGATCCGCATTGGCCCAGCCCGCAGCCGAATTTCGGGCCGCGCAGGCCGAGGTCGTCGCTCAAAACGTAAAGCAGCGGCGTCGTCGGATCGACGTCGAGGCTGTGGGTTTGTCCGTTTACCTTCAAAGAAAGGAGGCTCATATACCTATGAAGTTATTGCGAAGCGGAATTTTCGTCAAGTGCTAGTGTTTATGAACATGGCATGGGAAATTTCGCGGGGTGGAAGACAGTCACGTGTCTCGCTTTCCCGCCGAAAGAAAATTGGAAAATCTCCCGTCTTCGTGCAGACTACGATACGAGAAATGAGCCGCCTGCACAATCGGTAGCAAACGATGAAACTCGACAAAATTTATACGCGTACAGGCGATGAAGGCAAGACCTCGCTCGGGGACGGATCGCGGCTGCCGAAATTCCATCTCCGCGTAACCGCTTATGGCAGCATCGATGAAGCCAATTCCGTCATCGGAGTGGCGAATCTGCACGTGAAGGACCCCGAGGTCTTTCAGCTTTTGAGGCACATCCAGAATGATCTGTTCGACGTGGGCGCCGATTTGTGCCGGCCGGAACGGCCCGGCGCGGAAAAGCCATTGCTGCGCATCACGGAAGAACAGGTTACATGGCTGGAAAATCAGATCGACCGGTTCAACGCGGAGCTAGAGCCTCTCAATAGCTTCGTACTTCCGGGCGGAAGTCCCGCTTCGGCCTGCCTGCATCATGCGAGGACGGTCACACGCCGCGCGGAACGCGATGTGGTGCGTCTTTCCGCTGATGAGCCGGTGAACGCCGCGGTCCTGCAGTACGTCAACCGCCTGTCGGACCTTCTTTTCGTCCTGGCACGATTTCTGAATGACAAGGGCAAGGAAGATGTCCGCTGGCAACCCGGCCTGCACCGCTAATCGGCAATCCGTAAGAGGAAGTAGCACAGGCTTTAGCCTGTGGAATTTTGGGCATCGAACTCTTAAACCCCACAGGCTGAAGCCTGTGCTACTAAAGCCCCCCACGTGCTCCAACTCGCCGAAATTTACGAATGACTCCAACGCATTCAGGCTTTAATGTCGTGAGAAACGCGATTTAGAGAGTCGTGTAAACGACGTGGACGAATGAGTCGCTGCTCAGGACCCCATTGCCCCAGACCGGATCAAGGTCAGCGAAGGGTTTGGCGGCGACGGCTTCTTCGAGGGACTTCCCGGAGGACTTCAGTTTTTGAACGCGGGCGCGCGCGGTGACGAGCATGTCGCGAAATTTTCTGAGGTCGGCTTTGTTTCCGAGCGGGCCGTGGCCGGGAACGATTTTAGTCTCGTTGTCGACCATCGCCAGCATCTTGGTCGCGCCCGCAATCATGCCGCCAATGCTGCCATTCGTTTCCTTGTCGATGTAGCAGTAGATGCCGTTGAAGAACACGTCCCCCATGTGCAGCACATTCGCTTTCTGAAAGTGAATATAAATGTCCGAATCCGTGTGCGCGGGAGCGATGTACCCCAGCGCCACATGCTCGCCGCTGAAATTCATCTGATACGATTCCTTGAACGTTCGCTGGGGAAGAGCGTTCTCGGGAGACGGATCGAAATGTAAGCCGATGACGTCGAGATCATGCGTTTCCTTCAACCGCTTCAGCGTGTTTTCGTGCGCGATCAAAGTCGCTCCGGCGCCGCGGACGTTCGCGTTGTTATCGGTGTGGTCCCAATGCCAATGCGAGTCGATCGCAAGTTTCACCGGAGCGTTGCTAATTTCATCCAGCGTCTTCTTAAATCTGTCCCATGCCAATTGCGTGAACGTATCCACGAGCAGCTTGCCGTCCTTGCCGCTCAAGACAACAACGTTTCCGCCCGGGCCTCTCAACAGAGTGAGGTTCTCCGAAAGCTTCGCCGACTCGATTGGAACTTTTCCGAACCGCGCTCGAGCTTCCGCAAGACCGTCGGCAGCCGCCGCGCCACCCTGCTGCGCGAACCGGGGCGTCGCGCCCGCGAGAACCTTGGGAAAGACATGCGACAGCGCCCATCCACCCGCAAGCGCTCCCGTCGCTTGCAGAATTTCACGCCGCGTGGCTCGATTGGCTATGTTGTCGGAATCCATCACCCACCTCGTTGCGAGTGGAATCTGGTTTCGACCCGGTGTACCGGTAGGGAATATAGCAAATTTGAGACCGAACGCACATTTGCACTCTCAAAGATGATGCGTTCAGCTATGCGCCTTTCCGAAATCACCGCCAGTGGTTATACTGAGCCGGTTTTTAAATGCGAGGAATTCATATGGATCCGTTCGAGTCATTCAAGGCAGCGCAAAAGCAAGGGTGGGCGCACTTCGCTCCGTTTGAGGCGATCACGACTCCGTGCGCGGCGCGTTTGGTGAAGCGCGCGGGCATCCGCTCGGGGCAACGCGTGCTCGACGTGGCATGCGGGACAGGCGTAGTTTCGGTCACGGCGGCGCGCCTCGGCGCTCGCGTCACCGGACTCGATCTCACGCCTGAGTTATTGGAGCGGGCGCGGGAAAACGAGCGCATCGCGGGAGTCGAAATTGATTGGCATGAAGGAGACGTCGAGAAACTGCCATTTGGCGACGCGGCATTCGACTTTGTCCTGAGCGAGTTCGGCCATATCTTTGCGCCCAGGCCGGAAGTCGCGTTGGGCGAAATGCTGCGCGTGCTGAAACCCGGTGGAACGATTGCCTTCTCTACGTGGCCGCCGGAACTCTTTGTCGGCACGGATGTTCGCGCTCACGGCGACTTACTTGCCGCCTCCGCCGCCGGGCGCCGCGCCACCGCCGCTTTGGGGGGATCCAAACATTGTCCGGCAACGACTCGGCCCGGCTGTGAAGGATATTCTGTTCGATCGCGCGACGATGCAGGTCCCGGCGCTCAGCCCGAGTCACCACCGGAGGGCGTCTGAGAAGAGCGCGGGCGCGATGGTGCGCCTTGTCGCGGCGTTGGAGGAAAGCGATCCCGCCACACTTGAAAAATTCCGCCGGGAATACGATGTGCTTGCCAGCGAATATTTCGAGGACAATCTTTTGCGGCAGGATTATCTCATCACGCGCGCCACGAAGATTTGAAGGAATGGCGCGCGAGATTCAGACGCGGTGAAAATGTAATTTGCGTCCTACATTTCCAAGGTGAAATTCCAGATTTGAGATTTGCGCCCCTTCCGCGCCTTGTGTACGCTTTGTCCCTGAGGTGAGGTTTCGGTGAAACTCACGAAATTGCAAATTCATCTGAGATTTCACGCGCTCCGCGCGTTTTGCGCATTTTGCTGCCTCTGCGTGCTGTTTGCCCCGGCATCCCAAGCCGACGAAGGGATGTGGCTGTTCAATAATCCTCCCGTGAAGCTGCTGCAGGAGAAATATCATTTCCAGCCAACGGCCGCGTGGCTCGAACACGTGCAGAAATCCTCCGTGCGATTCGACAACGGCGGCTCCGGATCCTTCGTTTCCCCCGACGGGCTGGTCATGACCAACCATCACGTGGGCGCCGATTGCCTTGGGAAAATCAGCACGAAGGACAAAAACTATCTCGCGACAGGATTTGAAGCCAAGTCAAACGCGGACGAACCAAAATGCGAGGACCTGGAACTGAACGTCCTCATGAGCATCGAGGACGTGACAACCCGCGTGGCGAGAGCCGTGCAGCCCGGCATGGATGCCGCTTCGGCGGAAAAAGCCCGGCGCGCCGAGATCAACAACATCGAGAAAGATTCGCGCGACAAGACAGGCCTGCGCAGCGACGTGGTCACTCTTTATAACGGCGGACAGTATCACCTGTATCGCTACAAGCGGTACACCGACGTGCGCCTGGTGTTCGCGCCGCAAAAATCCATCGCGTTTTTCGGCGGCGATCCCGACAACTTCGAGTATCCACGCTACGATCTGGACATCTGCTTTTTCCGCGTCTATGAAAACGATAAGCCCGTGCACGTGGACAACTATCTGAAGTGGAGCGAATCCGGAGCCGCGGAAGGCGAATTGATTTTCGTTTCCGGCCATCCCGGCCGCACCGAGCGGGCCGACACCGTCGCGCATCTCCTTTACCAGCGCGATTACGCAGTGCCGGGCGTCCTGAATCTTTTGCGCCGGCGCGAAGTCCTGCTCAACAATTATTCCGAACGAAGCGCGGAAAACGCTCGCCGCGCCGAGGACGAACTATTCGGCATAAAAAATAGCCGCAAGGCGTACCTCGGAATGCTCGCCGGCCTGCAAGACCCGGCGATCCTCGGAAAAAAGCGCGATTCTGAAAAAGAATTGCGGGACGCGGTCTCGAAGGACCCGAAGTTGAGCCAATCCTACGGCGATGGCTGGGACCAGGTAGCCGCGACGATCAAGACGCTGATCAAGATTCGCGACGAATACAATCTCTTCGGAATCGGCCCGCAAAGACGCGCGCAGTCCTTCAACAGTGATTTATTCGACATCGCCATCAAGCTGGTCCGCCTGGCGGAAGAGACGTCGAAACCAAATCCCGAGCGACTCCGCGAATATTCCGAGGCTGGCCTCGATTCCCTGAAACTCCAGCTCTTCTCCGACGCGCCGATTTACGAGGACCTGGAAACCGTGCAACTCGCCGACTCGCTGGGAATGATGGCCGAGGTCATGGGCGAGGAAAACGAAACGGTTCAGATGGTGCTGGCAGGCAAATCTCCTCGCGATCGCGCGGCGGAATTGATTCATGGCACAACGCTCAAAGATGTTGCGGTCCGCAAGCGTCTCGCCGACGGTGGATTGAAAGCGATCAAGGATTCAAACGATCCCATGATCCAGCTCGCGAGGCTGATCGATCCGGAGTCGCGCCGGATCCGCCAAATGTTCGAGCAGCATGTCGACGAGCCGCAACGCCAGGCGTACGGCAAGATCGCCAATGCGCGGTTTGCGGTGTACGGATCGAGCGTTTATCCCGACGCAACCTTTACCTTGCGTCTCGCGTTTGGCGAGGCCAAGGGATACACGGACGCGGGCCAGCAAATTCCCTGGGCCACAACACTCGGCGGCACGTACGAGCACGCCGCCGCGCATAACAACAAGGAACCATTCGAGCTGCCGAAAATATGGAACGAACGGAAATCGCAGCTCGCACTTTCAACGCCTTTTAACTTCGTGAGCACGGCCGACATCGTCGGAGGCAACTCCGGCAGCCCGGTGATCAACCGCCAAGGCGAACTCGTCGGAATCATATTCGACGGCAACATTGAGTCACTTGTGTTGGACTATATCTATACCGACCAGGTAGCGCGCGCCGTCGCTGTCCATTCCGCGGGCATTCTGGAAGCCCTTCGAAAAATTTACCAAGCGAACCGCCTAGTAACGGAACTCACGGGTAAGAAATAGTTTTGGCTTTCTCCGACTCGGCATGATTCAGGACCCATCCGTTGCGAGCTTATCTCTCGCTCTTCGCGAAGCATGTGATACGATCTCGGACGAACTACATCAACTAAAATACTGTGCCGCTCGAGAAGTGATTTCTCGGTTTCAACTCGGCGCCAATACTCTACACGTAGAAACTGCCTCTTATGCGTCCATCACAGATTCGCAACTTCGTCGTTCTAGCAGTGCTCGTAGTTCTTGCGCTTTGGGCGAGCTCGACGGCCGCCGATTTCGTCATCGAGTACAACTGGTGGAAAGAAATCGGACAAGTGAATACGTGGGTTGGGATGCTGTGGTACAGCATTGCTCCCGCGGCGGCAGGCTCACTCGTGGCTTTCCTCGCGCTGTGGGTGGCTCATGCGCGGGGGCTGCACTTCGCCGGAATTCTTCAGCGCGATCACCGTCTGTACTCCCGATTGATTCCCTTGGGGCTGGCGGTCGTGGCGATCCTGTTCGCATCGAACTCGATTGACTACTGGACCGTCATGCGCTTTTTCGGGTCGCGCGGACTCACGGCGCCCGTCGACGCCTGGAAGGATCAGGTTTTTTCGCGCGGCCTGCCGTTTTATCTGTTCGATTTGCCCTTCTATGCGGAAGTGCTCGGATTTGTGTTTGTGCTGGCGATTCTTTGCGCACTGGTTTTTTGGGCGACCGCGAGAGGCTGGCAGTTGGCGGAACGATTTCGCTACGGGGCGCTCGATGACGGGCCGCGCAGAACTCTTACGATCGGGCCGGAATCCCTGCTGTTGCCGGGCGCGACGCGCGCCGGCTTTGTCCGGATCATTACGGTCATTTTGTTGCTCGGGTTTGCCGTCTGGATTTATCTCGGCAACTACGAGCTTCTGCTCAACTCTCACGCCTTCATGACCGGCGCCGATTACGTGGACGAAAAGGTCACCCTCCCATTGCGCTGGCTGCTCATTGTCGTCACGCTCGGGGCGTTGCCCCTCGTTTGGACGCGGAGATACAAGAAAGCGGTCATTCTCGTCGCCAGCTTTTTTATATTACAACTCGCTTTGCCGGGCATCGTTCACGCCGTCTATGTGCGGCCAAATGAAATTTCCATCGAGCGGCCGTATATCGAGCGGCACATTGAAGCGACTTCGATTGCCTTCGGCCTGAATCGGAATGCCGAAGAACTTCCTTTTACTCCTTCCGGGCAAGCGACGGTCGATCCAGTGCAGGATGCCACGCTCCTCGACAATGTTCGCCTTTGGGACCTCCGCGCCTACAACGCAACGATCACCCAGATCCAGGCGCTGCGCCCTTATTACACTTTTCCCGCAACCGACGTGGATCGCTACTTCCCAAATGGCCGCATCAAGGAAGTGCTGTTATCGCCGCGCGAAATCGATGTCACTCAGTTGTCCGCCGAGGCCAGCCAGAGCTGGATCAATCCGCGTTTTATTTATACGCACGGCATCGGCGTCGTCATGTCGGAGGTCAACAAGATTACGCCCGATGGCCTCCCCGTCCTGCTGATCGAAAACGCTCCGCCGGAGATCAAGACGCCTGGCTTTAAGCTCACGCGGCCGGAAATCTATTACGGTGCAAAAACGCAAGACCCGGTATTCGTCCACACCGCTCGCGAAGAATTTGACTATCCCTCCGGCGACCAGAATAAGTATTCGACGTACGAGGGTTCGGGAGGTTTTCCGGTCGGATCTTTTCTTCTGAAGACGGCCGCTGCGATCTCCCAGGGCGAGCCAAACATTATTTTCACGAGTTATCTGACCGGGCAGAGCCGCATGATGATTCACCGCAACGTGCAGGAAAGATTGCAGTATCTTGCGGGGTTTTTGACCTGGGATCAGGATCCCTACCTGGTGATTACCGATGACGGCCGGTTGGTTTGGATGGTGGACGGCTATACGACTTCCCTCTCGCATCCGTATTCCGCGACGCTTCCGGTCGCCGGACTGGAAGACGGCGCAAATTACATTCGAAATGCGGTGAAGGCCACGGTGGATGCCTACACGGGAAAAATATCGCTCTACGTGTTTGATCCGAGCGATCCCATCATTCAAGCGTACGAGCATTTATTCCCGAAACTGTTTCTGCCGGCTTCGGACATGCCTGCGGACCTGCGCCGCCACGCCCGCTATCCCGAAGCTTTGTTTCAAACACAGGCAGAGGCCTACCGGACTTTTCACATGCGCGATCCCCAGGTGTTTTACAACAAGGAAGACATCTGGGACATCGCGCACAACCTGTTCGGCCAGTCGGCGCAGCCTGAAAATGTGCAGCCGACTTATGTAGTTGCCACCTTGCCAGGAGAAAAAGAACCCGAGTTCCTGCTGATCCTTCCTTTCACGCCGCGTGGCAAAGATAACTTGATCGGTTGGATGGCCGCGCGATGCGATGGCGATCATTTAGGAAATCTAATTTTTTACCAGCTCCCGAAGCAGCAACTGATGTACGGCCCCATGCAGATTGAATCGCGCATCGATCAGGACCAAAATATCTCCAAGGACCTGACGCTTTGGAACCAGCAGGGCTCGCACGTGCTGCGCGGAAATATCATTTCCCTCCCCGTGACGGGCGGCTTTCTCTATGTCGAGTCGATTTACATCCAGGCGACTGAAGCCCGCATGCCTCAGCTCAAAAAAGTTGTTCTGGCCATGGGCGACCGCCTGATTTATCGCGACAATTTCGATCAGGCCCTGGCCGAGCTGACCGGCGGCGCCGTGCCCTCCAAGCCCGGCCCAGGGGCCGCTACGTCCGCTCAGCCCCCAGCCCCCGCGACTCCTGGAAAGAACGTCACCGATCTGGCCGAGCGCGTGCGCCAGATTCGCGATCAGGCCGAACAACTAGTCCAAGAACTCGAGAAACTAGAAAAAGATGCCGGTAAGAAATAGACAAATATATAATGCTACCGCCATGACAAACGCTTCCTATCTTTCCGATAAATTTGCATCAGGTCTCCCATATGAACGTTACCTTCAAACCGGCACCGAAGAGCAGCAACGCCGCTGGACCCAAGTCTATGACGCCGCTCATCTGACCGATGCCCAGAAGCAGCTTGTCGGCGGCTTTGTGCGTGACATGAACATTCTGATCTTCAGCGGCATCTGGTGCGGCGATTGCGTCCAACAATGTCCGCTGATTTACCGGATCGCCGAAGCCAATCCTGGAAAAATCGATTTGCGTTTTGTCGAGCGGCCGAAGGAAAGCGAATTGGTCCCGGAGCTGCGCATCAACGGCGGCAGCCGCGTGCCCGTCGTAGTATTTTTGTCCGAAGATAACGAATGGTGCGCCACCGCCGGCGATCGCACGATCAATCGCTACCGCGCCCTGGCCCGCGCCAGGCTTGGCCCACTTTGCCCGACCGGCATCGTCGCCCCCGAGAAAGACGAACTCGACGCCACGCTCGGCGATTGGCTGAACGAAGTCGAGCGCGTGCAACTGATGCTTCGGCTCACACCCCGCCTACGGCAAAAATATCACGACTAGGTCGTTAGAGCGGTAAGATCATCTCTGAATTTGATTAGCCGAGGTCAGCTTGACATGAGTTGCGCCTGGCGTATATTCGGTTCAATACGATTCCCAAGCCGCAGGAGGTTCAACCAACATGAGCGATTTCCCCCTGAAGCGCCGTGACTTCCTCGTCGGAGTGGGCGTAAGCGGGCTGGGCTTGGTTTTTGGTCTCGATCTCAAACCGGCCATGGGCGCAGCCACGGAAGTGGACAAGGAAGGAACCGGCGCGGGCATGAAGATGGCTTGGGTTCGCATCGCTCCGGATGGCGGTATCACCATCATGGCGCCGGCGGCGGAGATGGGCCAGGGCACGATGACGGCGCTGGCCGTGATCTTCGCCGAGGAACTCGATGCCGACTGGAACAAGGTGGCCGTCGAGTTCAGCCCTTCGGAGGACAAGATCTATGGCAATCCGCTGCCATTCTTTTTCGGAATGATGATCACGGCAGCCAGCACTGCGGTGATGGCGTATTACAAAAACATGCGCCTCTACGGAGCGCAGGCGCGGCGCGTCCTGCTTGATGCGGCGGCAGCGCACCTCAATGTTCCCGTGTCGGAACTCACGACGGAACCTAGCGTGGTTCTCCACGCCAAAAGCGCGCAGCGCCTGAGTTACGGAGAAATTGCGAGCTTCGCTACCTTGCCGGAGACTTTGCCCGCCGTTTCGGAAAAAGATCTTAAGGACCCGAGCCAGTTCCGGCTGATCGGCCATGAAGTTCCGCGAGTGGATATTCCGAGCAAGACCAACGGCTCGGCAACCTACAGCATCGATGTCCGGCTTCCCAACATGGTGTACGCCACCGTGGTACGCGCTCCCGTTCTGGGGGCGACGCCGATGTCCGTCAATGATGCGGAAGTTTCCAAAATGCGGGACGTGCTGAAGGTGATGCAGTTGCCTCCCGACCGTGTGGCTGTTGCCGCGCGGACCTACGAGGCGGCGCTCGCCGCGGAGCGTGCGCTGAAAATCACGTGGAGCAAAATTGCTGAAAGTGAGTTTGACAGCGACCGCGCGATGGAAGAGCAGTCCGCAATCGCGCGCGACCTCAGCAAAGCCGGAGTGCAGGTGCAGAATACTGGCGACGCCGTTGCCGCGCTGAGCGGCGCGGCCAAAGTCTACAAGGCCGAATACCGCACGGAATTTGTCTACCACGCTCAACTCGAGCCGCTGAATTCCGTGTCCTGGGTGAAAGATGGCGGGAAGAGTGTGGAAGTGTGGGCCGGATCTCAAGCGCCCACGCACCTCACTCGCTCCGTCGCGGCAGCGCTCGGCATTGCTCCCGAAAATGTGCTGCTCCATCGCACCTATCTTGGCGGCGGCTTCGGCCGGCGATCGGCCATGGACCACGACTGGGCCGTTGACTCTGCCCTCGTATCCAAAGAGTTGGGACAGCCAGTGAAGGTGATCTGGAGCCGGGAATCGGACGTGCATTTCGGACGCTTCAAACCGATGACGGCGCAATATTTGCAAGCGGCCGAAGACAGCAATGGCCGGCTGATCGCCTGGCACCATCGCCTGGTCGCGGACGAAGCGCTGGCCATGACCGATCCGATCCGCTTCGAGAAGGGCAAGGAATTCCCGAGAATTTCCACGACGGGCATCAAAACCGATTACGATTTTCCCAACATTCTGGTCGAGGCTGTGCGCAACAAGCTCGGCGTGCGCATGTCGGCCGTGCGAGGCGTTGGCTCGACCGTGAATCAGTTCGCGGCGGAAAGTTTTGTGGACGAAATCGCGATCGCCCGAGGCGTCGACCCGATCGAGATGCGCCTCGATTTGCTGCAGAAAGCGCCTGCCGAACAAGAAGTGCTCCGCGCGGTGGCCAGCATGGCAGGTTGGAAGAAAGGCGAGAAGGCGGGCCGCGGCGTGTCGTTCGTCACGAACGCGGGGACGTACCTCGCCACGATCGCGCAAGTCACTGTGGATCACACTACCGGCATGATCCGCGTTCCGGAAATCTGGATTGCCGCCGATGTTGGCGTTCCGATATCGCCGCGCAATCTGGACGCGCAGTTGCAAAGCGCCGTCATCCACTCCTTGAGCAATCTGCTCAAAGAGCGCATTACGTTTAAGAACGGCGCCGTTCAACAATCGAATTTCTACGACTATCAAGTCCTCCGCATGTCGGAAGCGCCTGAGGTGCACACGCATATCGTGCCGTCGACCCGCAATCCTGTTGGGATTGGCGACCTCGGAGGAATTGGCGTGGGCCCGGCGGTAGCGAATGCGTTCTTTTCCGCAACCGGGCGCCGCTTGCGCCAGTCGCCGTTCCTGCCGGAGCGCGTGCTCGCGGTGCTGAAAACCTAGAGCGCGGAGAAATGAGGATGCAAGCGGTCGGACGGGTTGGTGCAGACGGATTTTTTCCCGGGTACGGGCTCTACTTGGAGCCCGCCGGAAATATGGAGGTTTATCCCGTGATTTCTCTAACGGTAAATAAGCGCAGCGTGAAGGTGGATGTCGAACCCTCCACTCCCCTGCTCTGGGTCTTGCGCGAGCATCTCGGCCTGACCGGCACAAAATATGGGTGTGGCGTAGCGCAATGCGGCGCTTGCACGGTGCACCTGGATGGCCGCCCGGTGCGCTCTTGTAGCACTCCGGTATCGCGCGCCGCGGGAAGCGAAATCACCACCATCGAAGGGCTCTCGCCTGACCGGAATCATCCGTTGCAGCGCGCGTGGATTGAAATCGAAGTGCCGCAGTGCGGCTACTGCCAGTCCGGACAGATCATGAGCGCAGCAGCCTTGCTGGAAAAAACTCCCAACCCTGCGGACGACGATATCAACCGCGCCATGTCCGGAAACATCTGCCGCTGCGGGACCTATCCGCGAATTCGCCGCGCCATCCATCGCGCCGCGGAAATGGCAAAAGCAGGCGGATGATGAGTTGAAATTACTTTTATGTAGCACAGGCTTCAGCCTGTGGGGTTTCGTGCGTCCGAATGTTAAACCCCACAGGCTGAAGTCTGTGCTACTGGAAAACCGCGAGCTAATCCGCAATCACCTCTTCATGGATCGTTCGCACTCTCGGTCGCTCGATATTCGGCAAGAACGCAGCTAACAAACCAACCGCTGGAAGATAAGAACACACGAGATATACGAAATTAATGCTGGTCAAATCCGCCAGCCAACCTAGAACAGCCGCGCCCAGTCCCGCCATCCCAAACGCGAAACCAAAGCAGAGGCCGGAGATCATTCCCACTTTGCCCGGGACAAGCTCCTGCGCGTAAACCACAATCACCGAAAATGCCGACGCCAGTATCAGGCCAATCACCACGCTGAGAATTTCGGTCCAAAACAGATTGGCATACGGCAAAAGCATTGTGAACGGAAGAACGCCAAGAATCGAGACCCAGATAACGCTCTTGCGGCCGATTCGATCGCCGACAGGTCCGCCAATTAGCGTGCCCACCGCGACCGCGCCCAGAAAAACAAAAAGATGGACTTGCGCGCTTTGGACAGACAGTTGAAATTTATTGATTAGATAAAATGTGTAGTAACTCGTCAGACTCGCCAGATAGACGAACTTGGAAAATAGCAGCGCCATCAGAATCGCGATCGATGCCGTAATCCTTCCTGTCGACAGGTCCGGCGGCTTATCAATATCGTGCTTCGCGCTGAATTTCTTCCAACTTGCCGCGTGGTTCTTGGCCCAAGTGCTCACTCCCGTCAGCAGAATCATGCCAGCCAGAGCCGCGAGAGAAAACCACGCGAGACTGTTTTGCCCCCTCGGCAACACAAAGAACGCCGCCAGCAACGGACCAAAGGAGAGCCCCGTATTGCCGCCAACTTGAAAAATCGATTGCGCGAGGCCGTGTTGCCCGCCGGACGCCATCCGTGCCACGCGCGAGGACTCGGGATGAAACACCGAGGAGCCGGTCCCAACCAGCGCCGCGGCAATCAGGAGCGCGGGAAACGTGCGAGCGGCCGCCAATAAGATGAGCCCAATCAGCGTCGCCCCCATTCCGAAGGGCAGAGAAAAGGGCCTGGGCCTCTTGTCCGTGTAGAATCCGATCATCGGCTGCAAGAGCGACGCAGTCGTCTGATAGGTGAGCGTAATCAGGCCCACTTGCGCGAAATTCAGATTGAACGAACTCTTCAGCAGCGGATAAATCGCGGGCAGCAGCGACGACATCATGTCATTCAAAAAATGGCACACGCTGATGGCCGCCAAAACTTTATAAACGACCTTTGGTCCTACCTCCACCAGAGTTTCGGTTTGAGTCGCGGCCACGTTTCTATCCCCCAACATCAAAGACAATATCCTGCATGGGAATCCTAATCTTTTTATTGTACCAAGACTTGCTTATTTTCTGGGATTGAAACCGCGCCCTGGTACTCTCCTAATTTCAAGACGACGCGTTATTCCGATCGGGACTTTGCTATGTAGGGGGTCCGACCTTCAGGTCCGACAACCGGGGTTGCATGAAAGTGGCCTTTCGCCCCTGAAAACGCGGACTCGAACGTCGGGGTTAAAGCGCCGACATCCTAAAGAGCAGATCCATCGTGAGGGTTTTCAAATTAGGTCAGCACTCAAACACTGGCGTTGGAATGTAAACGTCCGCCTGTCAATGCGGCAACAATTTGCTTGCCGTGAAAGCGGCCATTTTCGATGAAAATCTCGCTCGTGTGATTTCCGCCGATCACCACTCCGGCGACAAAAATTCCCGGGACATTACTCTCATGGGTTAGGGAGTCCATGGTGGGCTTATTGGTTTCCGGATCGAGCGAGATTCCCAGGGAACGCAGGAATTGGAAGTCCGGATGGTATCCCGTCAACGCAAAAACCTGATCCGCCGGCAATGACATTTCTCCAGCGTGGCTCGAAACCACAACGCGGCCCTCTTCGATGCGTTTCACATCCGTTTCAAAAAGCGCGCGAACTTGCCCGGCCTTGATGCGGTTCTCGATGTCCGGCCGAACCCAATATTTAATCGTCGAGCCAAGTTCCGCGCGCCGGTGAACCAATGTGACTTTCGCGCCATTGCGGTAAAGATCCAAAGCGGCTTCCGCGGCCGAGTTTTTCCCGCCGATCACCACAACATTCAGGCGCCAGAACGGGTGCGGCTCCGTGTAGTAATGAGAGACGTGCGGCAAATCTTCTCCGGGAATGCCGAGACGATTCGGAAGGTCATAATAGCCGGTTGCGACCGCAATTTTTTTGGCGGCAAATTGCGCGGGGATTCCCTGCTCGTCCCGCGTATGCACGCTAAATTTTCCGTCGGCGCCTTCGACGCGTTCCACTCGATGGCTGAGCCGCAAGTCCAGCTCATAGTGCTCGGCGCACTTGCGATAATACTTGAGCGCCTCGCTGCGAGTCGGCTTCTCCGCGGCGCTCGTGAGCGGCAGATCGCCGATTTCCAGAAGTTCCGGCGTCGTGAAAAACACCATATTGACGGGGTAATGGTACAGAGAATTGCAAAGGCACCCTTTGTCGATCACCAGCGGTCGCATTCCCGCGCGCTTGGCTTCAATGGCACACGCTAGCCCGGTGGGCCCCGCTCCAATGCAAATCAGGTCGTATGTGCTCATAAAGAAAGTGTGCCTTGGGAAGAAATGTTTTGCAACCGCCTCGCCGCACGCCGCTCCTGCCGATGCGGCGAGCCAGTTCTCGGAATCCGTCCGCGAACATATAGTCGAACTGCCTGGAAATAACAATTCCAATGCCAATTTATGAGAGAGTCAAAAGGTGAGATATTCAGTCCTTTTGCTAACGAACCATGCCAGCCTAAGCTTCACGATCAGGTCCGGATAAACGAGACCACCGCCAGTATCCGAGAGCGCGAGCAACAAAGGAATCTCCCAAATAGAAGTGACCGTCGAGGGAATCCCTGAGGTACTATCTGGACTCGCAAAAATGCCGACTCATTTCACCTTGGGAAGATCCCTCCACGGCTGGGACGGCCCGCATGGCGGCTGACACAAAGAGATTTTCGAACCGGAAGACCGAGCCAGGCGCCTATTTCGGCATTCCGCTAGCGCTTTGGGTGATTGTGTTCCTGGCTGGCGGCCTGCTCATCGGCGTGCGATTCCCCGGGAACCGTGTGGCTGCCGTAATTTATACCAGCGGAACATATTTCCCCAAGGCGGTGGTAACGTTTGCCACGCTCGTCATCTTTGCGCTGCTTTCCGGGGCCACGGCAAAACTGGTGTTGTACAACCGGCAAGACGCCGGGCGCCTTTTCGGATCAATCCTCGCTGCCTACATCGTCCTGGGATTTGCCTCCCTGGTTTATGTCACGATTTGGATTCCGATCCTCACCAAACTGCCGTTTGCCGCTCCAGATGCGCCAGTCCTTGGGACCGGCCAGTGGCTTCAGCAAGTCGGAAAATCTTTCTCCACGATTCTCTCCGAGCAGCCTTTGGTTCAAGCACTCTTCATCGCCGTGCTAACAGGCTACACGGCAGCCGTCATTCCAGGTCTGCGTTCCGTTGCGCGCGGTTTGATTATGGGCAGCCAAGCCACGCTTTGGTTGTTCAAGAAACTTCTCTGGTATTACCCGCTGATGATCGGATGTCTGGCCATCGGCATTCCCATGAAGTTTGGGGTTAAGGGCATGACCGCATACGGCCGTACTACCCTTTGGGTGGGCATTGTAACGGTGAGCTGGTCTATCGTCCTGGCGACCGTGGTGAAATTGACCTCGAAACGCTCCTGGAAGCAGATCGCTTCCTACTACGCCGCGGTGTGGCCGACAGGATTCGGGACGGGAGGATCTTACGAAACCTTGGCGATGAATGTCGTTTCGGCCGAATCCGAGTTGGGCCTGCCTCGCGAAATGGCGGAAGTTTCGATCGTATTCGGCACCGTGATGAATAAGAGTTGCGCCAGCATGTGCGCCATGCTGGTTACGATTTCCGTGGCCCGGCTGCTCAATTTTCCTATTTCGATGGCCGAAATTTTGACGCTGATTCCGCCCGCGCTCATTCTGGGATTGGAGTCTCCGGGAATCCCGGGAGGCGCCGCATTCTTTATGTCGCCGATCATAGCCGTGCTGCTGCACGTGCGGGACATCGATGGATTCGTTGCCACGTTTGTGACCATGTATTCCGGTTTAATCCCAATGTTTTCTACAGCCGGCAACACCACCAACGATGGCCTCGTGGGCGCGTTGCTGAGCGATCGGTTTTGCAATTATCCGAGGCCGGAAGGCCCCACGCTACGCAATCTTCAGAACGTTTCCGCGTCCTTCACAAACCAAGACCGCCCGTCAGACCTGTCCAGATTGATCGGCTGGATTCTTATGGCATTGAGCGCATGGATGATTGTTTCGCCTCAGTCGCTGTTGGGACTCGACCAGCTGAAGTGGATGTACCATTACGCGTTTCCAGGCGAAGTCATGCTGGGCGCATTGTTGATGACCGTTTCACTCTATTTACTGACTCCCAAGGGCGCCGCTGATCAGTTTGACCGAGTTGCGGAAAAGAGCACCGCAACATCGGAGTCTTCGAGCAAAACCAAGAATTTGACTTAGGCGAAATGGCACTCGGTGGGCAAGCCGCGCGATTGATTCCCAAAGGCGGCACGCGTATCATGGAAAGTTAATGCATGTAAGTAGAACAGGTCGCCCGGCACGCCTCTTCCCTTCTTGCAAGCACATCCTGCTTGCCGCGCTTTTTGTGTCGCTGCTCGCGCCTGCGCTGTTTGCCGGCGATCCCGAGATTTTTCCGCTTTCGCAAATCCAGCCCGGAATGAAGGGCGAGGCTTACACGATTTTCGCCGGAGACCAGATCGAAAAGTTCGATTTGGTGGTAATTGGCGTGATGCCGAATTTTCTGGCGCCGAAAGAGTCGATCATCCTCGTGCAACTCCTGGGCCCGAAAGTGGAGCACACCGGCGTGGTCGCGGGGATGAGCGGGAGCCCAGTCTATATTGATGGGAAACTCGCGGGGGCGCTATCGCTCAAGCTCGGCCAGTTCAGCAAGGAACCCCTGGCCGGAGTCACTCCAATTGAAAATATTTTGAGCCTGCCAAAGGGCCAGCCCGGCGCGATTCGCGCCGAGGCAACGCCAGGCGCGGCGGGGCCCTCCGAACAAATGGAAGCGCGACTCGAGATTCCCTCGGATTGGGCGTCGCGGGCCGGGGTTTCCGGCGGAAGTTTCCTGACGCCGATTGATTCCCCGCTTGTCTTTTCGGGTTTCAGCGCGGTGGCCATCCGGCAATTCGAGCACGAATTTGCCGCATATGGCATGGCGGCGACTCAGGGCGGCAGCGTCGACGCTCGGCCCGACGATGGAAACATTCGCCCCGGAGACATGGTAAGCGCCGTACTACTCGAAGGAGATATGTCGCTCGATGCATCGTGCACGGTCACGGCGATCGTGGATGGGCGCGTGTATGTATGCGGGCATCCGCTGTTTGGTTTCGGCGCCGTTCAGATGCCCATGGCCCGGGCCCGCGTGCTGACTACGCTCAGCTCCGATCTGGAATCGACGAAAATTGTGAACGTCGGCGGAACGATCGGATCGTTCAGCCAGGATCGCGTGACTGCTGTCGTGGGCAGTTTGGGAGCCGCGCCAAAATTGATCCCCATCGACATGACCGTGGCGACGCCGGACGGAGACAAGCACCTTTCCTTCCGCATGATGTCGAATCCGAAGATCACGCCGATTCTGATGGGCATCGCGGCGCTGAACGGCCTGATCCAGAGCAGCGTGTACGGCGAAGGAACCACAATGCACTTGACGGGTGGAATCGATATCGCCGGCCACTCCAGCGTGACGCTTGATAATCTTTTCCCGCCGATGGATTCCTTCACTCCCGATGGGTTGCCGGTCGCGAGCGCAGTACAAAACATTTTCCAAAGAATTTTCTCGAACCAGTATGAAACGGCGAATATCGAGCGCGTGACGCTCCGCATGGAGTCCTTGCCGGAACGCCGCCAAATGACGATCGAGGGCGCGTGGCTGGATAAATCCGAGGCCGAGCCGGGCGACACGGTCACCGTGCGCGTGCAATTGCGCCCGTATCGCGGATCGCCCGTGATTCGCGATGTGCGGATCGCGATTCCTCCGCAAGCGGTGCGCGGCACGTCCATGCAGATTCTGGCCAGCGATTCGGGCACCTTGAACCGCATGAGCGTTGTATCCGGATCGCAGGCGCGCCTGGAAAGTCTGGAGCAACTTATCTCGGTTTTGAACCGGGAACGGAGAAACAACCGGCTATACGTGACGCTGCTCGGGTCTTCGCCGACCATGGTGGTGCAGGACAAAGTGATGCCGAACGTTCCCGCGTCCCAGATCAATCTTCTCGACCAGCGAGGCGGCCCGGCGAGTTCTCTAGTCGTCCGGGAATCTGCGGCGGGCGAATGGTCCCTGCCGCTCGATCAAATCGTTTCGGGATCCACATCCATTACGATTCAAATCAAGTAAGCGGCAGGCTGGCGCGCGTCGCCGGCTCCTTGAGGAGTCTTATGCGCAATTCATTTTCAAACGCCCGCGATCCGCTCGGCGCAAGAACCGCCGCCCTTGCTCACCCGGCCACGTTGATCCTTCTCGCCGCGGCAGTGCTCGCCGTTGCGGCGCCCGCTCTTGCCGAACACACCCGCTGGTGGCGGCAGACCACGTTTGAAGAATTTGACAAAGGGACGGCGAAAGGCGTCGCGCTGCGCAGTGACGGCAAAATGTTTCTCGCCCCGCGGTTCGCCGAATTTGCGGACGCCAACCTCGCGTATCTTCTCCAAATTCGGGCCGATTCGAAGGGAAATCTATACGCGGCGGGCGGCTCGAACGCGAAAGTGCTTCGAATCGACGCAAGCGGCAAATCGAAAAGCGTATTCGAATCCTCCGAACTGGCGGCCCAGGCGCTCGCCCTAGATGCCGCCGGGAATCTGTTTGTCGGCACTTCGCCCGACGGAAAAGTCTACAAAGTTACGCCCGCCGGCCAATCCTCCGTCTTCTTCGATCCGAAGACGAAGTACATTTGGGACCTGGCCGTGGATAAGGACGGAACCCTGTACGTCGCAACAGGCGACACCGGTAAGATTTTCTCTGTCGCGCCGGATGGCAAAGGGGAGGTTTTTTATTCCAGCGAAGAAACTCATATTCGATCGCTGGCGCTCGATGCGAACGGAAACGTGCTGGCAGGGACGGAACCGAGCGGGCGTGTTCTGCGCATTCCGAAAGCCGCCAATAACCGCCACGCATTTGTCCTCTACGAAACCTCAAAAAAGGAAATCACGGCGCTGCTGCAGGCCGCCAATGGAGACCTGTACGTCGCAGCCGTAGGCGAGAAGATCGTGCCTGTTCCCGGTCAACCACGCCCCATGACGCCGGACGCTGCCACGACGTCGAATTTTGTGATTTCGCTTGGCCCGGCGGGAAACACCCCGGGAGTCGCTACGCAGACGCAGCCCATCCCTTTTACGCCGCTACCCACCGTTAATTCGAGTTCGGTTTATCGAATCGCTGCGGATGGCTCTCCCGAGGAACTTTGGAACACGCGGGACGATGTTGTTTACTCGATGGGACTCCTCCCGGATGGCAAACTCCTCCTCGGAACTGGAAATGACGGCGTTGTCCTGGAACTCGAGGGCAATCATGTTTTCTCGAAACTCGTGAAAGCGACCTCGCGCCAGGTAACCGCGATCGCCACCGGCCCCAGCGGAAAGCTATTTCTCGCCGCAGCCAATCCGGGGAAAGTTTTCACGCTCGGACCGGAAAACGAATCCGAGGGAACCTACGAATCACAGCCGTTTGACGCTCACATTTTTTCGCGCTGGGGCCGCACCGTGTGGTGGGGTGAAAATTTCGCCGCTGCGAATAACGCCGGCGCTTCGCGAATCGCAATCTACGCC
Organism: uncultured Acidobacteriota bacterium; assembly: GCA_963833595.1. Classification (GTDB taxonomy): domain Bacteria; phylum Acidobacteriota; class Terriglobia; order Acidiferrales; family UBA7541; genus Palsa-360. The sequence goes on from CAWHYM010000023.1 coordinate 770,537, forward strand.
CGCTCGGGCAATACCTCCGATCCTGACTCCAATTGGAGCGACTGGGCGGGTCCCTATGCAAACCCTTCCGGGGATAAACTCGATTGCCCCGCCGCGCGCTTTGTGCAGTGGAAGGCCGTCCTGCGCGGCGGCAGCGGCAGCCCGACCCCTGTGATCGATTGGTTCAGCATCGCGTACTTGCCCAAAAATATTTCTCCTGAAGTGACCGCGATTGCGTTGCAGGATCCCGGCGTGCGCGTCCAGGGAATTTCCTTGCCAACGGTGGGCGCCGGTTCACAGGCTCCCGCGCAGCTTCGTATGCCGCAGCCTCCGCCCTCCGCGTCTTCAGCCAATGCCGCGTTCACCGTTACGTCGATTTCGACGCTAGGGCCGTCGGCCGACTCAGCGCATTTCGACGCTATCCCGCAGGGCTTCTCGCAAAGAGGGTACCAGTCTGTTCTGTGGACCGCCGACGATGCGAACGACGACCAGCTTGAATTCGCCATTTATTTTCGCGGCGAAAACGAAACTTCGTGGAAGCTGCTCAAGGACAAGCTGGACACGCGGTTTTATTCGTGGGACACAACCTCGATGCCTGACGGCGCTTACTACTTGAAGATCGTCGCCAGCGACGCTCCGTCCAACCCCGCCGGAGAAGGGCTGTCATCAGAGCGCGAATCCGACCGCTTTGTCGTGGATAATGCGCCGCCGTCGATCGCTCAGCTCACGGCTGAGTCCGTAAGCGCCGGTGTGCGAGTCCGGTTCCAAGCCAGCGCCCCGGTGAGCTTCATCACGCGCGCGCAATACAGTCTGGATGCGGGAGATTGGACGCTGGTCTTCCCGGCGGGAGGCTTGAGCGACGCGCCTCGGGAGAATTACGATTTTCAGTTGCAGAAGATTTCGCCGGGCGAGCACACGGTCACCGTTCGCGTGTACGACCAGTTTGAAAACGTTTCGAGCGCCAAGGCGACAGTCCGAATTTCCTCCAGCGGAAATTGAACCGTCGCCCCCGGCCTGGTAGAGCAGGCTTTTTATCCTGAGTCGAACGAAGGACAGCCTGCGTGGCAACCGCGACATCTTTGTAGGGCTCGGCTTCAGCCGTGCCGTTGAGTGTGCGGAATCAAAGGGGCTTCAGCCGCTGGCCTGTTTGAAATTGAGTTGCCACACAACAACTTCAGCTTGCGTTCCCCCATAATCCCGCAACCGGAAAACCGACAGCCTGAAGTCGAATATCCCGACTCGGTCGGGGCCTGTCCTGCTGAAGCGCCTAACTCGCCCAGCGTTCCCGCGCCGAGGCCTTTGCCTCGTAACGCTCGATGTGCAGCCCGATCCCCGACTTGCCTCCCGGGGTGGAGCTCTGCCGAACGTGGACCACGCGCGCCACACACTTCACATCGCTCGCCACTCTTCCGGCAAGCTCTTGCGGCATACGGAGCGACACTTCCACGGGCGTCCCGATTTTCAGCGGAACGTTGGTCAAAAAATAGAGGCCGCGCTGCGATATGTTTTCCGACTGCGCTGTTTGCTCGGTCGCTCCCGGATTGTTGAGGGCGCGGAATCGCAGCGGCACACAGATATTCACGCGCGTATCGATACGTCGTTCACTTGAGCTCATTATTTCCTCCCCGCTCGCTGGTTTGAGTGCGCGCGGTTATCTAAGTAGGAAGGGGGTGAAATCGATTCTAGCGCGCCGCGAACTGGAAGCAAGGAAAATGCGCATCTTTTGCCGGACATGGACCACGCCGGGACAAGTTGTGCCATAATGCGCCTTTCTTAAGAGTTTTCTCATTGAGCGCATCCGACACTCCATCTTTCGCGGGCCCCAACCTCCAGGCAATTCGGGAGGCGCACCGCCGTATTGCTCAGCATATCGAGGAAACGCAAGTGATGATTTCCTACCCGCTCGATGAGCTTGCGGGCGCGCTGCTGTATTTCAAGTGCGAAAATTTGCAGCTCTCCGGATCGTTCAAAATTCGCGGCGCCGCGAACGCGGTCTTTTCGCTCAGTGAAGCGGAGGCAGCGCGAGGCGTGGTGACGCACTCGTCGGGCAATCACGGCGCGGCGCTGGCGCTGGCGGCGCAAATGCGCGGCATCCGCGCCTGGGTGGTGATGCCCCGCAACGCTCCGCAAGTGAAAGTCCGCGCCGTCGAAGCCTATGGCGCGGACATTTCGTTTTGCGAGCCGACGCTCGCGGCGCGCGAGGCTGCCGCCGCCGAGCTGCTGCGCTCCACGGGCGGAACTCTGGTTCACCCCTACGACGACGACCGCGTGATTGCGGGACAAGGCACGGCGGCGCTCGAATTTCTTGAGGAAATTCCGGACCTGGACATCATTTGCGCGCCGGTCTCGGGCGGAGGATTGCTTTCCGGCACGGCCATCGCGGCGAAGTCCCTGCGACCGGAAATCGTGGTGATCGGCTGCGAGCCGGCCAATGCGGACGACGCCGCGCGGTCGCTCGCCTCCGGCCAGCTCGAACCCGCTTCGGAGAAGTTCACCATTGCCGACGGACTGCGGGCGAATCTATCGCCGCGCACCTTCGCGATTTTGCGCGAGCGCGTCGACCGCATCCTGCTAGTAACCGAAGAGGAAATCGTCCAGTCGATGCGCCTGATCACGGAGCATCTGCGAAGCACGGTCGAGCCCTCGGGCGCTGTCGCCGCGTCGCCCGCCCTTCATCGCCAGATCGAAGGAGAAGACTTGCGAATCGGAATCATTCTGTCCGGAGGGAATCTGGACCCGGACACCGTGCCCAGCCAGTAGAGGAAAAGAAGTGATTCGTGACTGGCTCGCCCCGAGCTCATGTGAAGGGTGATCAGTGACTGGTGATTCGTCGATTGCGTGAACGTTCGCGACGCCCGCACTCCCGGCACTATTGGCGCCCCCGGACGAAATCCTGGTGTCCCGCCACCCAAATCGATTATTGCACGTTGACCGTGATCTTTGCTGTCTGTGCCGACCCGGTTGACGGTGTCGCAGTGACCGTGTAGGTATACGCTCCCAGCGTCGTGCCAGGATTCGTTGTGCCATAGCCTCCATAGCCTCCGTAGCCATAGCCTGCCCCGCCATAGCCTCCTCCACTACAGCTGATTCCAGCTGCGGCAACCACGGCGAGCAATACCGCAAGAGGAACCAATCCCCACCGCCGTTGTTTTGGAACAAGGAAGAGGAAGAAGATGCTGGCCAGAGAAATGGCAACACCTGCCAAGGGCCACGCATGGCCGGACGGATGGATCGACGGCCTAACCAAAATACCCGATGCGGCCATTGACAAGCATGTCATCGTCGCGCTGCCTGTCGCAGACGACGCGCTCAACGTAATCGTATTCGGGGCCTTAAAGTTCTGATCCGGAGCGCCGAATGTGCAGGTTGGTGTGTCCACTGCGGCTGGCGGCGCGCCGCTCACAGCGGAGGTCAGTGTGACTGTGCCAGCGAAACCATTTGCGCCGGTCACCGTAATGAGGCACGTCCCAGACCCACCCGGCGACGCTATGTTAATTGTCGCGGAACTGCACCCTGGCGTTGCGTTAATGCCAGCAGTCCCGATGTCAATCGCAACCCCCGCAGAAGACGAAGTTACATAATTGGCGATGCCGCTAACGACAGCAGGAGTGTAGACGGCCGTGACGGTGAGCGTGGCGGATGGCGTAAAGGTCAAAGATGCCGTCGCGGCAACAAATCCGGCAGAATCGGTCGCGGGCGTTACAGTTACTGCTGGCCCGAGCGCCGTTCCGGTGGAACTTGTGAAAGTAACCGTCCCCGTAGGTGGATTGCCAAGACTGCCTCCCGAAGGATTGGTGGAAGAAAGTGTATCCACGAACGCGGTTACCGTTACAGGCGCCCCTGTCGCAATCGTGTTGGCGGAAGCGGTAAGTTGAGTCGTGGTGGGGGCCGCAGTGACCGTAAAGGTTACCGGACTGGATGCCGCGGTCATTGCGAGATAACTCGGGTCGCCAGTGTTCGCGCTTCCGCCAGTGTACTCTACCGTGAAGCTATGCGAGCCCACCGAGAGGAATGTGGTCTGGTCCTCTGTATATCCTTCCGCGTTGAGCGGGTAGGCTGTGGTTATCACACCGGATGGATTTGGGACCCCGGCCACGCCTCCGTCATACAGGGTCACATTCCCTGTAGCCGTTTCCTGGCCTGAGGACGTTCCAAAAACGTCCGCTCGAATATTGACGAGGTCGCCGTATGGGGCCGTCGTGCCCGGGTTACAGGAGTAAGAAGGAAGAAGCGATACGCCCTCGCCATTTACGGGCCCGGTGGAGGAATTAACAACCATCACGCACGGAGATGCCTTGCTGGGCTCGGGATTCACCGTAATAGAGATAGGGTTCGAGTCGCTCCCGCCAAATGTGCCGTCGCCCGCATAGTGAGCAATCACTGGATAATTAGTGCCGCCGGCCAAGAATTTGGTGGAAGCGGTAACCGAACCGTTGTTCGACAGCGAATAGATGTCGGAATTCCCCGCGGTAAAACTGAAGCGATCCACCGCCGCCGTGTTGCTACTGGACACATTACAAGAAGCGCTTGTCGTAAAGCATCCGATTAACGAAGCTTCCTCCGGGATTGCGCCCGACGTATAGGGGTTCGGCGCCACCGTGATCTGGACGTTTATCGTTTGACCGTGCGTGATCGGGGAGATGGAAGTGGGCGCCGGTGACTGGCACGCAGTCGCGGGTGCTACCCAAAGACACAGCGTCGTCGTGGTTGGAGTGAACGCGCCGACCGCAGCTCCCCAATTGCTTACCAGGCTTGCCACGTTGATTGAACCAAGCCCGGCCGCCAAATCGAAGCCCGTTCCGGCATTAAACGCCAGTCCCGTGGGAATTTGCGTGAAGGGATTCAAGGTTTCCAGGACTCCATAAGTTCCCGCATTTGTGACGTTACTGCAGTTGGGGCTTAAGCCCACGCAAGGCACAGAATTATTGCCCCGAATTACGTCGTTAAACGTGCATCCAGATGCCGGCGTCTGGGGAGCGGACGGATCGCCGGACGTAATGCATTGCAGTGCGTTCTTGGTCTGGTTCGCAAATAAGTTGTACAGGACATAGTTGGCGTTCCCTTGGCGGACGGGCAATTGGCTATTGTTCTTCGCGTTCGATGTAGCCATTTGCTGATTCACCAGGGCCATAATTCCGGCGAACGCGACCGCTGAGGAGGAGGTTCCACCAACTCCGACCACGTCTACAAAGCCAGGGGTCGCGTCGCACGGTCCGGAGCTGGAGTTCGCGTCGCAGATCGCGTAAAAGCTGTTGCTGATCTGCCCATCCCCGGCAAACAATGAGACGTCCGGCAGGTCGCGCGTCAGGTCCGTTGCCGCGCTCAAGCCCGATCCAGAAGCCACCGTCTGCCACGCCGGCTTCGGGTACCCCATGAACGCCGAGCCTGGGGAAATGGGCTGGCATGTTATGCCGCCATATAAGCCAGGGGATGCATTAATACAATTACTCTGCCCGCCGCTGCCTCCGTAAATATTCAACGAGGCCGCACTCGAAGAAGGACCGCAGCCGTTATTGCCCCGGTAAAGTTCTGCGCGCAACTGTCGTTCCATGTGGTTTCGGGAATGTAGGATAAAGCGGAGACGAGCGTTGTTGTCGAATCAGCACCCCAATAAGTGGTCTGATAACTCGTCGCGGTAATGTCAAAATCCGTGCCGCCCACGGCCACGTTGAATGGCGTGGATGCGATGCCATTGACGGCCGGACCAAAATTCGAGGCGGCGATTTGCGTGCTCTGATCGTCGCATCCGGCAGACCCATCGTCGCCGGTGGATATAGTCACGGTGATTCCTTGCGCCGCCGCTTGCTCCCACAGGGTGGCGTAGAACTGGTTCCCCGTAGCTCCGAGGTTCGCTTCGCATGCACCATAGCTTTCATTCAAGATGGGCGCGAGATTATTGTCGACAATATTTTCCGCCGCCAAATCGATCCCTGCCGAGGCTTCGGTGGTCTCCGCAATCACATAGTCAATCGTCGCGTTTTTCGCGACTGCCCCCGACCATTGAACGTCCAGGTTCCCTTCTATTTCATCTCCATTAAACCCGGGGTCCGGACCGTCCAAAATCACATTGGGTGCGTTTGCGGGAAGTCCAAAAATGTTGCGAAACGTCGCTACGTCATCATTCTTGGCGCAAGTAGTGCCGAAGTCTGGCGAGTTTGCAGTGCAAATCTCCGAGTCACCCACAATCGCTATCGTTTGGCCCGTTCCATCGATGCCTGAATCCCACAAACTCTGCACGTTATAAATCTTGGCAAAATCCCCGGGGCCAAGCCCATTACAAGTTGCGTTGGCTCCGGAAAAGTTAGTGCACGCGTACGAAAACTGTGGAACGATTTTTCCAGTCGCTAAGTTCTTTCTAAACACGCCAAGATTGCGGCTCTGCGGCTTCCTAGGAAAATTGTGAAGCGAGACTGGCCCTGCCACCACGGGTACGAGCGCTGCGGGGATTTGCGGGTCTGTCGAGTTGGCAAAATGTTCCCGGCCGTTGACAACGTAGCGATGAATCTGCGTGTGGAAGGCATTAAGCACTTGTCCTGCCGTGCCGGAAAACTCGATCAGCGTGCCGCCGGTTGAAACTCGTGCGATCTGAAAGCCATGCGACTGCAGCCAACTTGTGACGGCCTGAATGTCGGCGGTCGCGGGGCCATATTGCTGGCCGAATTGCTGCGGAGTGAGCCATTGGTGGTAACTCGGCGAGGACTTGCTCTGTTGCTGGTCAATGAATGTTCTCAGGGAAGTCTCTTGCTGGGGACTGCGTTGCAGCAAGAGCAGCATGCGATTCATGGGCTGGCTGTCGGCTACGGCGCCCTGGTCATATTGCGGGCGCGCCAGAGGGTGCGTGTTTCCCCGAAGAGTCTTCAGATTGCTCTCATTGATTTGCGCTGCGATTCGCGCGGGGACGGCATTGTTTTGCGCGGAGGCGGCGAGCGGCGCCACTAGCGCCAGGGCGCCGGCGAACGCCGCGGCCCGGCGGAATCGATTGAGAGCACGGCGAAAATCGCGGATCGCTCGCGGAAAGATGTTTTCGCAGTGTGCGCGCTCGTGGACGTACACATTGCCAGTAAATGGGCTATTCACGTTTCCCTCTGGCCAAGCTAGGATGAAGATAGACCGGAACCCCACGGACCCCATATCAAAAAACTATTTAGGTGACTAAGGGGCAATTACCGCCCCATTTCAATTCCTTTGGATGCAGGATTTGGTTCCAGGTTTTCCCGAAGATTTGCCTGCATGTGTTTCCAGCCAACCCTGCATCCGAAGGCAATGCCCTTCCCCTGATTATTACCACATGGCAAATCCTTGAAGTTGCCCCGTTAATAAACAATCTGACGTGGAACGTTTTAGATCCCGTGCAGGCATTCGTAGCACATGCGCCCGTCGCTGCAAGTGCCTGTGATACTTGCAGCGTTCGCCGCAGGGACTCGGCCCCACAATACGAACGCGCTTCCTTCGCGCGGCTACCAGAATCTCATAGTTTTGCTTGCAGGGATATGTTGAAACACGCATGAAAGCACGACCCAAGGGAAGTCGCCGCGATCAGTTTTCAGGCGCCTTCCAATTCGCTGGAGGGAAAGTGATCTGCCAGAAGTTGGGTGAAGGCGAAGTGAACTCCACTGGAATCAGGAATCCCTCGGAACTCTCGCGGGGAGCGCGCGTGACGCGGGAACCAATCTTCTCCTCCGTCCGGCCGTTCACAAGTTCCATCTTCGTATCCGCATCAAGCGAGCGCGGACACACGACCATCGCGCCATGAATGTTCACCGCGACCGTGTGGGCGGAAATTCGCACGGCCTGGCCGTTTTCCGTCATGGCCAGCGTGATCGGCACGCGAATGATAACGCGTTGGCTGCGGCGGCGTTCTTCGCCCGGCATCAGGCCGATCCCTCGATTCGAGTGTTCTTTCGGTGCTGTCATAGGTCAAGCCCCCAAAAACCCATCTGCGGGTTGATCAATTCAATTCCTAATTCCCACCCTTCGGCGCGTTCCAGCCCGCGCCACACGATCACGGCTGAATTTGTCTGTTTGCTCACCATATTCGTCAAGCGGATCGCCTGCGCGACTTCCAGATTCGTGGGGAGGACCACCATGCATCCGTACGGCCCCACCACGCGCGTTTGGGCTTCCTTCCGAAGTGACTTCCCGCCCGCGTTCCATTCTACAGCAATAGGAACTCGAGAATTGACTCGCACCCCCCGGCGCTTTTCACGGTCGGTAAGTGGAGCAGGCTTCGCATTTGCAACCGGGTGGATGGACCTGCCCGGAATACTTGGGGCACGCTTGGCCCGAAAGTCAGTCATTCCAGGACCCCTCAGTGGACCACAGGAATTGCCACATCGCTCTTTCGAGGAGGGAGATTCCCGCTTGCAAGGATGTTAGGAGACGGGTCCCGGGGCGTCAATTGTACGTAAGGACAGGCGGGAGTTCGGGTTAGGACAGGTGCCCCGAGAGGAAATCGAAATGAATGTGACATTCGAAGTACTGGCCGAATGGACAGTGCTTTCGCTTCACGGCTCTCTCATCCTGGGGTGCAAAGAAAATTCAAATTCCACAGGCTGAAGCCTGTGCTACTGGCAATTCCTGTTGGATACTGATAGTCCTGCCAGATGCCGCCAAGCAATGAAGGCAGGCATTCTATATGAGGGTACTGATCCTCGGAGCGACGGGCATGGTCGGCCAAGGCGTTCTTCGGGAATGTCTGCTCGACCCGGACGTCGATGCGATCCAGACGGTTGGACGGTCGGCTACCGGAGCGCATCATGCGAAGCTGCGCGAAATTGTTCAGCCGGACCTGTTTCACTATTCCGACATCGAAGCGGAACTGAAAGGATTCGATGCCTGCTTTTTCTGTCTGGGCGTGTCGTCCGCGGGAATGTCCGAACCGCAATACGAAAACTTGACCTACACGCTCACCCTCGCGGCGGCGGAATCGCTATCGCGGCTAAATCCAGCGATGACGTTCGTTTACGTATCCGGAGCCGGAACAGACAGCTCGGAGCAGGGGCGAATTATGTGGGCACGAATCAAAGGCAAGACGGAAAACGCCATTCTGCGCTTGCCCTTCAAAGCGGCATACATGTTTCGGCCGGGTATAATCCAGCCGGTGCACGGGGCGCGCTCCAGGACACCCGCATACCGTGTCGGCTACGCATTGGCCAAACCCGTGCTTCCCTTGCTCCGCCGCCTCTTTCCGCGATATATCCTGACGACCGAAGAAATCGGCCGGGCAATGATCCAAGTGGCCAAGCGAGGCGCTCCAAAAAAAGTTTTGGAGAGTTGGGACATAGGAGATTGCGCGAGATCGCCGGTTTCCGGCCAATAGACCCGATAGCACATACCCTTGCCCTAAAATCAACAAGCAATCCAGACATGGACGTGAGGAGAAGTTTTGCGATGTGCTACTCTTCGGTGTTTCCGCGTGACTTCGGGAGGGGCGATGAAACTGGACTTGCTGGCGATTGCGGCGCATCCGGACGACGTCGAGCTGACTTGTGGCGGCACTCTATTGAAAGCCGCTGAGCAGGGCTACAAAACCGGCATCCTGGACCTGACCGCCGGCGAGATGGGAACGCGGGGAACGCCGGAAACGCGCTTGAAGGAAGCCGCGAAGGCTGCTCGAATTTTGCGCGTGGCGCACCGCGAAAACCTGCGCTTGCCGGACGCCCATCTCGAAATCACAAAGGAAACGAAGCTGGCCGTCGCGCAGCGAATTCGCGCGCTCAAGCCTCACACCGTGATTCTTCCCTATTGGGACGGGAGGCACCCTGATCATTACACTGCCGCGCGGCTCGGTTACGAGGGCTGCTTTCTCGCGGGGCTGAAGCAATTGCCGATCGAAGGCGAAGCGTTTCGCCCCTTCAAGATCCTGTATTCGACAGTTTATTACCGCGAAGTCCGGCCTACGTTTGTCGTGGACATTTCGCGCCATTATAAGCGGCGGTACGAGGCCATCCTGGCGTACCACTCGCAGTTCAGCCCAAAGGCGAAGGACAAGAAATCGAAAGTGGATATTCCCCTGGACCGCCTGCACCACGAGGTCAATCTGATCGCCCGGTATTACGGGCACTTGGCTGGGGTGGAATATGCCGAGCCGTTTCTGATGAAGGAAGTGATGCAGGTGGAAGACGTCGTCAAACTGCCAGTGCGCTCCGTATAGGGGACCGAATCGCTATTGACCTTCGTTTTCCTGGGCCATGGAGTAGCCGGGCAAAATTTGTCCATCGCCGCGCCGTTCGACTCGAACCCGGACCATGGACTCAGTTGCCGCGCCTGTAGGCCGCAGCACGGCAATCGTGGACAGAGCCTCATTGTAGATCTTGGTCACAAGGAACGTTTCCTCGGTTCCAACTTTCTTCCACACTTGTCCGATCCGGATTTGCTGGTCCACAATAGGCATACCATGAGGTTAGTGAGAACTCAGGCGAGTGTCAATTGCTTGCCGCGCCCGGTTTTCCAGGCCAGCCTGGAAAACCTATTTGCCCTGGATTACATCTGATGGCAAAGAGAATATGCTTCCGGGGTCCGGGTGTGTTGTATAATGATCCGGCGGGAGCCTTCAGGAGGAGCCATGAGACGCCTCTACAACGGTATGTTCGGGATCATTTTTGTGCTGCTATTGGCCGCTCCGGCCGGTTTTACTGCGCAGCAGCAATCCCCAACGCAGACCCAGCAGCAGCCAGCCGCCACGGACTCAAACCAGCAATCCCAGACTCAGTCCCAACCGCAGCCGACCGCCGCGGACCCGAGCCAGCAGCCCCAAACTCAGGATCAAACGGCCACTTCCGACGAAGACCAGACCGTGAAGGGCGTCAAGCCCGGCTCCGAAAAAGACGTTAATTCCATAGGGAACCGGGGCGTCGGCAAGGGCGTGAATTTGTATTCCCTGCAGCGCGAGATCGCGCTCGGGAAGCAAGCGGCCATGGAAGTCGAAAAGACCTCCAAAATGATCAATGATCCCGTAGTCACCGAATACGTGAATCGTGTTGGGCAAAACCTCGTGCGGAATTCCGATGCCAAGGTGCCGTTCACGATCAAGGTGATCGACTCGGATGAAATCAACGCCTTTGCTCTCCCCGGCGGCTTTTTCTACGTGAACAGCGGCTTGATCCTGCGCGCCGATGAGGAAGCCGAGCTCGCGGGAGTGATGGGGCATGAAATCGCGCACGTGGCCGCGCGCCATGGAACCAAGACCCAAACCAAGGGCGAGCTTATGCAACTGGCTACCATACCAGTGATGATATTCGCGCCGTACGGAATGGCCGGCTATGGCCTTTACGAGGGCTTGAACCTGGCCATTCCGATGAGCTACCTGAAATTCACGCGAGACGCCGAGAAGGAAGCGGACTACCTCGGCCTCCAATATATGTACAAGGCCGGGTACGATCCGAACGCCTTCGTGAGTTTCTTTGAGAAAATCGAAGCGGAGGAGCGGCGCCACCCCGGAAGCATCCCCAAGATTTTTTCCACGCACCCGCCAACCCCGGACCGCGTGCAAAAAGCGCAAGAGGAAATCGCAACGATTCTTCCGGCCCGCGATGAATACATCGTCACAACTTCGGAGTTCGACCTGGTCAAGTCACGCCTGCGCAGAATCGAAAACAAGAACAAGCTGGACGACAAGAAATCCGCCAGCGATAAGCCCACCTTGCGAACACGCACCGAAACGCAACCGCCGCCGAGCACGACCGGATCTCAGCAGCCGCAGGCCGGGTCCGGCGATAATTCCGATCCGGATCGCCCCGTGCTCAAGAAGCGCACCGACGATGGCACCGGCACGGACACCAGTACCGGCACGGGGACTGCCACCAGCACCGGAACCGGCACCAATTAGATTTAAATTCTGAAAAACAAAAAGGCCGTCCGGCATCCCAGGCGGCCTTTTGTTTTCCGCACACTCTTTCAGATCCACAGTGGCACAAGCTTCAGCCTGCGGGTATTGCTCGTGCCAAAGTCAAATTCCACAGGCTGAACAGAAGCCTGTCCTGCCAATGCGAAATGCTCAGTGCACATTCTTATCGAGCCATTGCGCAAAAAACTTGGCGATCTCGTCGCTGTTTTTGTCGAGCATCATCTCGTGTTCGTTGCCGGTGATTCCCACATCTTCGAGCTTGACGTATTGCGTCTTCACGCCCGCCTGATTGAGCCACTTGGGAATGCAGGAATCAAAAACGCGGTGATAGCTCGCCTGCGTTGAAACGTCCAGCACCGGGATGTCCTTCATGTTGATAAGTTTGTGCGCGGGTTCCTTCTGGAGGTAACACGGAACAACATCCGGGTCGTCGGCTTTCTCTTCCAGGACAGGCTGCAATTCGGCGGGATCGCTGACAGGCGGATCATAGTGGAGAGGAAGGGACGTAACGCCCCAGGTTAAGCTGCTCGCCGCGCTGTAGGTAATCTTGGAAGTATCCACGTTCTTGATCGGCGGACCGCCCGGTTCGGCGGAAATAATCGCTTTGACGAGCTTCGGCCGGGCATCCGCGACTTGCCAGCCAAATTCTCCCCCCTGCGAGTGGGTGATCAAGATGACGGGAGATCCGATCCTCTCGAGGAGCGCAATATGGGCATCGAGGTTCAGCTTGGCTTGTTTCCCGCCCTGTAGGAATTGCACCTGCGTCCGGGCGAAATCGTCGAAGATCGGATCGCCCATCTTGCCCTTGTTCGGGCCTTCTCCCGGCCATTGCGTGAATTTCTTAGCCTGGGGCCATTTCCCTTGCGCGCCAATGTCCGTCCAAATTTGCTCGAGCTGAAGTGCGGTGCGGGTGGTCAGTTCTCCGTCGCCATCCGGATTGGGATTGTAGGGTGACCGCCCGCGGGCGGGATAATCCACCATGTAAACCGTATATCCTTGCTTGATGAAAAAATACGCCCAGCCCGGACGGCCGTCCGGAGTCTGCAACCAATCCGTGCCGGTTTGTCCCGCGCCATGAAAAAACACGATCGGATACGGATGACGGATTTTTTTCGGAACCATCACTTCGACGTACTCGGCGCCATCCATGACTTCCTTGCCAGGCGCGCCGACATACTGTCCGCCCACATAGAAGAAGCCGGTGCTCGCGATGTCTTCGGTGGAAAATGTGTGGATCGACGGAGGAGGCGCGCCGGCGGCTCGGCTCTGCGCACGCGCTCCGAAACAAATACCAAACAGCGCAACAAACCATACGGATAGCACAGCGACCCATGTCCTCATTTTCATGACTCATCCCCCTTGTGTGCAGCGCTTGCCAGGAAGTTTTAATTGGAATTTCGTTCCGTGGGAGTATACAACACCTACGCAAATCCAGCCCTTTCAGCAATGGGCAGGGTCAGTTTCCGACAATCCCGTTTTATCGAGCTGAATCCGGGTGGACTACAGTGAATCATTGAAATCAAAAGTGGACAAACGAGTGCGGTCATCCAGACATGGATTGGTATAAATTATTATCGCTTTAATTACTGGAACCTTACCTATGCGTCTCCTGGGCGGCAAACCGGCGTTCACATCAAAAAAATCATAGTGATCCGCTATTTCGCCTTCACTATCGCGTCCAAAGCCAATACCTCATGTAACTTGCGGAGCAGCGACTCTCGTGTAAAGGGCTTCGGCAGAAGGTTCGCTTCGGAATCGAGGAGCTCGCGGTGTGTAAATCCGGAGTAACCTGACATGTAAACAATCCTCAGTTGCGGCCTGATTTGCGCCAACCTCTCGACCAACGTGCGTCCATTCATTCCGGGCATAACAACGTCTGTCAGCAACAAATGGATAGGTCCACTATGCTGTTGGGCGATTTGAATGGCATTTTCGGGGTGTTCCGCATCGAGCACGGTGTAGCCGCTCTCTATTAGGAAACGGCGCGTCAAGACGCGGAGCGGCTCCTCGTCCTCAACCAGCAATATCGTCTCTGCTCCACGCAAGGCCCTGGTTACGCCAACGCTCCGTTTCTCCGCGATGGCCGCTTTATCGACCCTCGGCAAGTAGATTTTGAATGTTGTGCCGTGTCTTAACTCGCTATAAACCCAAATATGACCACCACTCTGTCTGACAACTCCATAAACAGTGGAAAGACCCAGCCCGGTACCTTTGCCGAGCTCCTTGGTGGTGAAGAACGGATCGAAAATTCGGGCTTGGGTTTCCGCGTCCATCCCTATTCCAGTGTCAGAGACCGACAAGAGCACATATGGCCCCGGCTGCTGCTGTGGATGTCGACCATCATAGTCCTTGTCCAATTCAACATTGGCGGTCTCGATGGTTAGTCTGCCACCCTGCGGCATGGCATCCCGTGCATTCACGACCAAGTTCATGATGATCTGTTCGATCTGCCCACAATCTGCCTTTACGCTTCCCAACGACGAGTCCAGGGCAGTCCTCAAATCGATGTCCTCACCAATCAGGCGCCGAAGCATCTTTTCCAATTCAAGGACAGTTGCATTGAGATTCATGATTCTCGGTTCGAGAACCTGTTGGCGGCTGAAAGCTAGGAGTTGGCGAGTCAGGGACGCGGCCCGTTCTCCAGCCTTCTTGATCTGTTCGCAATCCTTGCGCAGGGAATTATTAGGGGGGAGTTGATCTTCCAAAATCTCGCAGTAGCCAATGATCACGCCCAGCAAATTATTGAAGTCGTGTGCGATTCCGCCGGAGAGCTGACCGATGGCCTCCATCTTCGCCGCTTGGCGAAGTTGTTTCTCTAGAATCTTGTGTTCCGTGATGTCCTTGAAAATAGCGAACATGCATTTCTGCCCGGCCACCTCGATGATCTCCGCGGAATCCAGTCCGGTGCGCTGTTCACCTGATTTTGTACGAAACGAAATCTCCAAATCGCGTATCGAGCCTTGCTTGTCGAGAATTTCGATAAGTTTGGCGCGATCTTCCGGCCGATTCCAAAAGCCCAGTTCGAGGGATGTGCGGCCGATGACCTCCTCGCGTCGATAACCTGTAACTCGAAGGAAGCTTTCATTCACGTCGATGTAGCGGCCATCGGAAACGGTAACAATGGTAATGGGTTCTGGGTTCGCGTTAAACGCTTTTCGGAATCTCTCTTCAGTCCTCAGTTCCTCTACCAGATTTTGTTGGTCGAATCCCTGCTGCTTCAGCCGGACGATCTCGGTCACATCGGCAACACTGTGGATGATATACGTGACTTCGCCGTCCGGCCCCAAAACGGGCGAGTTGACAGGGCTCCAGTACCTTTCCTCAAACCCGCCTCCTTCGGCGTCGGGCTTGCGGATATCATACTTTTGTACCGCCATCGTGTCCGCGACCTTGTATTGCAACACCCGCTCCAGGGAGGACCGTAAGTTACGGACACCTGTGGCTTCTGGATCTTTTGGATTATCGGGAAACACCTCAAAGATTCCTCGGCCGAGAATCTCCTCTCGTTTAGTCAGCGTTGCGCGTAGATAAGCATCGCTGACAGCGACAATCCTGAAAAAAGGGGTCAATACGAGATATAAATTCGGCACCGATTGAAATAGCGACTGAAAGTCAGGCGTTGGGGACGATGGGAATGGACCTTTCACAACTCTTTTCCTAAGTAAAACGAAAGCTTATCTAACTCAGATGCTATCATTGAGCGGTGTGACTAGCCTATCCGTCAAACTGGCTGAGACACGTAAGCGTTACTGCCTTTGGACGCCCCTATTGTTTCTGGAGAATCCATAGTAGAGCAAGCGTTCCGTGGAGAGACTTTTACGATCCCGGTCATTGCCTGCGTGACGAACCCAATTGCGAGCCAACTCGCTGGCCCAATGCAACTTGCACTCAATACACTGGGGCCACTTCCTGATAAGTCGGGCATATTGAAAACTGGCCCACTCCTCAACCATGGAGCGGTTTGTTCCGAGACGGAAGCAATGTATAATTTAGGAAGTGGGCTAGCTTGTTCGCTTGGAGTAGTGACCTCACCTATGCCGAATATCAGCTTCACCCTGAACGGAAAACGCACCACCTGCTCCTATGAGCCGGGGATGCACTTCCTCGAGGTTCTGCGCGAGGAGTGCGGCATCGTTTCCCCCAAGAATGGCTGCGCTCCCGAGGGCACCTGCGGCTGCTGCGCGGTCCTCGTGGATGGGCGGCCTGCCCTATCCTGTCTGCGGAAGCCGGAACAAATGGAAGGCCGCGACGTGGTCACGCTCGAAGGTGTCCCGGAAGATATGCGGGAAGTCTTGGGCGAAGCGTTCGTCCTCGAAGGCGGAGTGCAGTGCGGCTTCTGTATCCCGGGGATCGTGGTTCGCGCCTCTTCCATGTTGCGGCAAGGCTGCACGGATGACCGCGAGGCTGTAAAGCAGGGGCTAGTCGGGCATCTCTGCCGCTGCACCGGCTATGCGCGGATCGTTGACGCTATTCAGACCGCCGGTGACGCATGGAAGAACGGTGGAAAGGTGCCGCACAAGGAACCCCGCCGCCATTCCTATTTCGGTGAAGATTTCGGATTGAGCCGCAACCCGGCGTATGCAAAAGGCCACAACCGAAATGGAAACGGCAAGCGAAATGGAAATGGATTCGGAATCGGCGACTCCCCTTCGCGCTATCGCGGCTTTGAGCAGGCACTAGGCGAGAGGCCTTTCGTCGACGATATGAGCGTGCCGGGCATGCTGCACGGCGGAATGGTTCTCAGCGAACACCCGCGAGCCAAAGTCAATGCGATTGACGTGTCGGCCGCTCTGGCCATGCCGGGAGTCGTGAGGATCTTCACGGCAGCCGACGTCCCCGGGGGGCGCGGCACGGGCCTCAATTATCCCGACTTGCCGATTTTTGTGGCGGTCGGCGAAACCACCTGCTGCGTTGGAGATTTTCTGGCCATGGTGGTCGCGGACACCGCCTTCCACGCGCGCCAGGCCGCCGACAAAGTAAAAGTCGATTACACCGTGCTGAAACCGGTGACCGATCCCTTCGCCGCTCTTGAACCCGGCGCGCCGCAAGTGCATCCCGCCGGAAATTTGTGGGTGCACGACAATCTCCTCGACACCACCGCCTTTTCGCGCGGTGACGTCGAAGCAGCCTTCGCCGAGTCTGCTCATATCATCGAGCAGACCTTTACTACTCAGCCAATTGAGCCCGCATTCCTAGAGCCGGAAGCTTGCCTGGCCATGCCTCAAGGGGATGGAATTAAATTCTACTCGCAGAGCCAGGGCTCGACGTATGACCAGCAGCAAGTAGCCAGTGTCTTGAAGCTGCCGCTCGAAAAAGTAGAAGTCGAGTTGGCCGCAAGCGGCGGCGCCTTTGGCGCAAAGGAAGAACTCACGATCCAGGCGCAAACCGCGCTGGCGGCGTTTCTGCTGCAGCGTCCGGTGAAGACCGTACTCACGCGCAAGCAATCGACGCAGCACCACGCGAAGCGCCATCCCATGACTTTGAAATACAAGGTCGGCGCGGACGCGGAAGGCCATCTGCTCGCGGTGCGCGTCCGCATCGTCGGCGACACGGGAGGCTACGCGGGTACCGGCGGCAAATGCCTGCTGCGCGCGGCGTGCCATTCTTGCGGCGTCTATCGCGTGCCCAACGTGGACGTGAACTCCAAGGCCGTATTCACAAACAATCCGACCAGCGGCGCCATGCGCGGCTTTGGCAGCAATCAAGCTCAATTCGCGATGGAAGGCATCATGGATTTGCTCGCGGAAAAAGTAGGCGTCGATGGCTGGGATATCCGCATGCTGAACATTCTGAATCCCGGCGATGCCTTCGCTACCGGCCAGATCATGCGGGAAAGTGTGCGCGGCATGCGCGTGTCGCTCGAAGCAGTGAAGGACATCTACAAGAATGCGAAGTATGCCGGCCTGGGCTGCGGCATCAAGAGCACTGGGATCGGGAACGGCGCAGTCGAAAGCGGGCACTTAATTATTCGAGTAGTCGAAGGCCCGCAACTGGAGATCCTCAACGGATACACGGAAATGGGCCAAGGCGTTTTCACGACTGTTCGGCAGGCGGTCGTCGAAGAGACTGGGCTGTCACCGGATATCATGACGGTGCGCTGGGACAAGGAGATGGGCGCCAAGTGCGGCGAGGCGTGGGCTTCGCGCGCCACCACGCTCAGTTGCGCCGCGGCGCAGCGTGCGGGACAGAAGCTCGCCGCCGACTTGAAGGAGTTCCCAATCGAGAAGCTAATCGGTCGCGAATACCGCGGGGAATACGTCTGCGACTTCACAACCAGGCCGGGTACTCCGGAAGCGCTGAAAAATCCGACGACGCACATGACCTTCAGCTACGCCACCCAGCTTGTGATTCTTGATGACAATGGGCGCCTGGAGCGCGTCGTGGCGGCTCACGACGTTGGCCACGCCATCAACCCCAAGGCTTGCGCGGGGCAAATCGAAGGCGGCGTGCACATGGGACTTGGCTATGCGCTCTCCGAAAATTTCACCTCCACGAATGGAGTGCCCGATTCCCTGCTCCTGCGCGACTGTGGCATCCTGGGTGCCAAACAAACGCCGCAAATCGACGTCATCCTCATCGAAGTTCCCGATGAAGTGGGTGGATACGGAGCAAAGGGAGCCGGCGAAATCGGTTTGGTTCCCACGGCAGGCGCCGTGGCTGCCGCGCTGCATTCCTTCGACGGGATCCGCCGCTTCAGCCTGCCGATGCAGGATTCCCCCGCGGCAGCGCCTTCCGTCCCAAAATCCCGAAAAAAGAAGGCTGTCCCCGCGGGCGTCATGTCTTCCGCGGTAGAAAATGCCTCCTCGAAAAGCCGCTGAACTCAATCCTCGCAGCTCAGAGTAGGATAGGCTTCAGCCTGTCTGGTTTTGATTTTTGTTATTTCCGAACGGCAGACAGGCTGAACAGGCTGCGAAAAAAGTGATTTATTTTGTCATTCCGAACGAAGTGAGGAATCTCTCTTTGGTTTAAATGTAGGAAAAGAGAGATTCCTCGGTGCGCAGCGCGCCTCGGAATGACAAAAAGTTGAGTTTTTCCGCAGCCTGTGAAGCCTGCCCTACTCGGAAGAAATGCAGGCCAGCGATCATTCGCGGAGTGCGAATGCAAAGAGGCTGTTCCCTGACGCTATGGTGATGTACTGCTTGCCGTCGACCTGAAAGCTGATCGGACCTGCAATGATTTCACCGCCCAGGTTTTGCTTCCAGAGCAGCGCCCCTGTACGGGCATCCAGCGCCTGGAAATATCCTTCCCGGCCGCCAACGAAGAGCAGGTCCGTAGCGGTGGTCAGAATTCCACTGGTGTTGACGTCATGCATTGCGAACTTCCACTTTTTCTGGCCAGTCTGCGGATCCAGAGCCACGACGCCGCCAGTGGCCAGCGCTTCGGTATAGGTATTGATGGGCCCTTGGCGAATGCCCCCAGGGTTTTCAGCTCCAGGAATGGGGGTGGTGTTTGCACCGCCGGCGAAACGCGTGCCTTCCTTATATTCCGCACTCACGCCTGCGAAAACCGTGCCGTAATCTTCCCATGTCGAGAGGTAAAAAAGTCCAGTGTGCGGGCTGTAAGACGGCGAATACCAGTTCGTTGCGCCCTGAATGCCTGGATAGGTTGGCTCGCCGGGAGGCTGCGGCGTGATGATGGGCCGTCCGTTGGCATCGAGGCCGCTCGCCCAGTTAACCTTTGCGAATGGCTTTCCGGCGAGAAACTTCCCCGTCCCGCGATCCAAAACATAGAAGAATCCATTGCGATTGCCCCAGAGCATCAATTTGCGAGGGCTGCCGTTCCAGTCCGCGTTGGCCAGAACGGGAACTTGCACCGAGTCGTAGTCGTAAGGATCGTGCGGCGAAAATTGGAAGTACCACTTCATCTTGCCCGTGTCAGGGTCAAGCGCGAGCACGGAATCGGAGTAGAGATTGTCGCCGAGGCGCTGAGCAGCGTTAAAGTCTGGGCCAGGGTTGCCGGTACCCCAATAGGTCAAATTTAGTTCGGGATCGTAAGAACCGGTCATCCAGACTGGGGCGCCACCATGCTCCCAATCGCCTCCACGCCAGCTATCGTGGCCGGGCTGATCGGGATCGGGAATCGTATCGGTGTGCCAGACTTGCTTGCCTGTCCCGGCCTCGAATGCAGCGATGAATCCGCGGATACCAAACTCGCCCCCGGCGACGCCCACGATCACCTTATCCTTGACCACGAGAGGAGCCATGGTCATGGCATAGCCCGCGGCGGGATCGGCAACCTTCACGGCCCAGAGCGCGTGGCCGTCCTTGGCATCGACGGCGACGAGGTGGGCATCAACCGTGGCCATGAAGAGCGTGTCTCCAAGGATGGCGAGGCCGCGATTTACAATGCCGCAGCAGGGCCGGGCGGCGGGAGATGTAGCAAAATGATAAATCCAGAAAACGCGGCCGGACTTCGCGTCGATTGCCACGACGTCGTTGGGCGACTGCGTGAGGTACATGATGCCATCGACGACGAGCGGCGTGGTCTCGAACTTCTGCAGCGACTGCGCCTGGAAGACCCACTTCAGCTCGAGGTTTTTGACGTTCGATGGGTCGACTTGCTTGAGGAGGCTATAACGCTGGCTGGCGTAGCTGCCGGAGTAGGTCAGCCAGTTCTGCGGCTCGTCGTTCGGATGGAGCAGGCGCTCATTCGTAACCTGGGCGCGGAGTGCGAAAGGAATCAGCAAAGCGAGAAGAAGTAAAAAGGACGTGCGCCGTGAGTGATTCATTTCACACCTTTCAGGGAAAGTAGGTACGCCTCGAGGTCGGCCAGCTCCTGCGCGCTGAACTTGTCTTTGTAGGACGGCATGGGCGTGGTCTTGAGGACGGCGAATTCGCGCAGGTCGGCTTTCGTAAGAGAGACCAAGCGCTCATGGTCGTCAATAAGTTGCACAGTGTACGTGTCTTCATTGAGGCGGCGGCCGTTGATGACTTTGCCGTCCTTGGTCACCGCGCGCACCGGCCGATTTACCGGCAGCATTGAGCCGGCCGGGTCGAGCAACGTCCGGTGAAGCAGGTCCGCCGTGCGGAGCGTGCCGATGTCGCCCAGGTCGGGGGCGAAGTGCGGCCCTTTTCCGTTAACAGCATGGCAACTCGCGCAGTTGCCCGCACCCGTGAACAGTGCCTGGCCACGAGCCGCGTTGCCAACCATCAAACCGCGGGCATCGAAACTGCTCATGTTGCGAAGATAGGAGACGATGCCGGTCAGTTCGGATGCGCCAAATGCGAAGGGCTGCATCGCTGTGCCGGGGACGCCGTTGGTAATCGTGGCCCGCAGATCGTTGTCGGTAACAACGCGCTTGAATTGGCCCGCGCGAAAGTTGACGCCGGGAATCTGATCGCCGGACGTGCCGTGGCATGCAGTGCATTGGGTCGCGAAAATCTGCGCGCCATATTGAATGTCGGCCTGATAATACTCCGGAGCGCGGTCCTGTCCCTGGGCGCGCGCGGCTGGTCCACGAAACAGCAAAACGGTGAACACGATTGCGCACAGCAACAGCTTACGTACAGACAGCCACCGAATTTTCACGGAAGGACCCCCACTTGAGCCAGAATTCTCAACTCTATCTATAAATGTCCAGTTTGATTTCGCAACGCGAAATATACACCTGCCCGGGGATGTTTGGAAGGCTTGCAATCAGGTTTATTGTTGCGCTCAGACGTTCTTGAACCGCGGGAACAACTCCAGAGCGTTGTCCCGTTCGATGGCGCGAAGGTCGCTCGCCTTCAGCCCCACCTCGCTCAGCCCTTTGGCAACTGCCTCCGCGCTGGCGAATGGGAAATCGGTGCCAAATAGAATGTGCGAGACAGGCACTAGCTTCAGCATCGTCGGCCAAGGGTACGGCCCATAGAAATTCGCCGTGTCGTAATACAGTTTCTGCACTTCGTAGAGCAGGCCTTTCGGCAACCGCTTCGCAATGTCAGGCCGCGCCGCGAGGGCGTCGAAGCGGGTCATCAGGTACGGCATCGTTCCCCCGCCGTGGGAAAAGATGAATCGAATGTCCGGATAGCGCGAGGCAGTGCCGTCGAATATCACACTCGCGATTGCGCGCGTGGTGTCGGTCCCGAGCTCGATCAACGCCGGCGCAAGTTCCGGCTGCAGGTCCTTGCAGCATTCGGCCTTGACGGGATGAAGGAAGACCACGGCCTTGCGCCGGTTCAGTTCGTTCATCACCGGCTCGAACGCAGGGTCGCCCGGATATTTTCCCTGGTAGCTCGTCATCAGGCACACCCCGTCGGCCTTGAGCGTGTCCTGGCTGTATTCGATCTCGCGGAGGCAGCCATCGACGTCGGGCAGCGGAACCGTGGAGAACATGCCGAAGCGGCCGGGATGATCCGCCATCAGGCGCGCCCCGTAGTCGTTGCACTCACGCGCAAGCTTGCGCGCCGCTTCGTTATCACCGAACCACACACTCGGCTCGCTGGTCGAAATCATGGCGGTCGCTACGCCGCTCTTGTCCATGTCCTCGATGGATTTGCTGGGCGTCCATTGTTCCAGAGGGCGCTGGTTGGTTTTCCTCGCGCTTATGGCGGCGATAAATCCCGGCGCTGAAAAGTGGTGATGGACGTCAATTCGATACGGCCGGCCGGGAACGGCAGCTGGCGCCTGCGCCCGCAGGAAAGCATCCGGCAGAACGGCGGCGGCGCCGAGTGCGCCCAAGCCTGCAAGAAATTCCCGCCTCGCCACGCCGGTTGAAAACGGCACAGCGCCATTTTCCATTCTGTGATAATGGATTTTGTTTTTCATTGAGCGCTAACTTACACTGGGCTGCCCGCCCCATGCAATACTTCAGGCCGGATTTCTCCACACGGAAACGTGAATTGCTCAGGAGGTTGAATGTAAAGAACTCATTTTTGTCATCTGCGGAAACCGCGAATCGCGGCAAGCCTTATTGCGGCCACGTAGCTGCGGGATCGAGATTGATGATCGGTTGCGCGCCGGAAACCGGAACCATGGGACGCAGATACGGGCGCAAAGCCGCTTTGTGGCAAGAGTAGCAATCCTCAAGCAAGCGCTTATACTCCACGGCGAATTGTTTGCTGTCTTTCATTTCGATCGCTTTTCGCACCAGTGGCAAAGTGCCGTTGTCGATGCCGTCGAAGATGGATTGCATATCCACGGGATTGCCGTCCGCGCCTTTCGGACCGGGATTCAGGTGCACTTCCCATTGAATGCGGTTACGCGTTTCGTTCAGATAATAACCGGCTAACGGCCAATTCTGCTTCTCCCCTGCGAACCAAAGATTTGCGGCGAACATTCCCACTTCAACCATGGGGTGAGAGTGCGGCGGCGTAAGGTCTTTCAAATGTGCCACGTCCGCCTGCATCGTTGCGGGATTGGCCTGCGCGCTATTTTGCTGCGCAATCGCAGATGGGTGCTCCCACGAAGAAACGAAAAGACCGCCCAGCAATGCGCCCGAGACCAACATTTGCAGACTTCGGCTCCAATTCGCGTTCGCCATATCGAAACGCTCCTCTCGAATTGAGACGGAAATTCGACCGCAAGCTGACAACTTCCCTGCCGCGCGAGCGCCACTTACAGTGAGCCTTGCCCCCAACCACAGCCGAAATTCTGGCGGGCATTATAGCCCAGTCCGATATTTTCCACTTCGAGTGCGGAGTAATCCCATTCAGCCCCCCCGGCAACTAGGGCAATCAACTCTGCCTTGCAGACATGTTTGCGCGGAAGCAGAATGTGTCAGCTTCAATTCGCGCAATGTCCGCGAAGACCTCGTTCTTCGGGCACTGAAGATTGCACTCACGCTGAAGAGGACTCGGGATGAAAAAAAGATTGGTCTGGTTTGTAGTGGCCCTAGCGTTATGGCCTGTTCGTTCTGGATTCATCTGGGGGCAAGAAAAGCGTGCTGACATTCACCCCCGCAATATCGTGATCTTCGTTTTCGATGGATTGCGAGCTGGATCGGTCAATGCGGTCGATGCGCCTACGATGTTTTGGATTCGCAACCATGGAGTCAGCTTTGTAAACAGCCACTCGCTTTTTCCGACCTTCACGACCGCCAATGCCTCCGCCATCGCCACGGGTCACTACCTCGGAGACACTGGCGATTACAGCAATCAGATTTATATTGGCCATCCGGTGTTCCTGGATGGCAACTTCGGCAGGCCGCCCGGGAGTTACGCGCCTTACGTCGAAAATAATCGAGTGCTTGGCGATCTGGACGCCCAATTCAACGGAAACTATTTGAACGAGGAAACATTGCTAGCCGCCGCGCGCAGGCACGGGTTCAACACGGCAGCTGTGGGAAAAATGGGGCCCACCGCGATCCAAGATGTGAGCCAGTTGAATCCCGTGAATGGCGGATTCGCGATACCTCAGACGATCATCATCGATGACGGGACAGGCACCCCAGATGGTGTGCCACTTGCTCCAGAAGTTTCTTCGGCTCTCAAAAACGCGGGGCTTCCTTTAGCCACTCCAGCCCGCGCCCAGCCAACGGGAAACAACACAACTCCGGGGGCCAAGGAACCAAATTACTTTCAGCAAGCATATTTTGCGGACGCCACGACCAAAGTGATCTTGCCGCTGTTCCTTAAAAGTGGAAAGCGCTTCGCGCTGCTCTACTGGTCACGTGATCCGGACGGAACACAACACTTTCAAGGCGATAGTTTGAACAAGCTCATCCCGGGAATCAACGGACCAACCTCCAAGGCAGCGCTAAACAATGCCGATAACAACCTGAAGCAAATCCTGGACTACATTAACAGCGATCCCCAGTTGGCCGCGGACACGGATATTTTTTTGACGGCGGATCATGGCTTTGCAACGATCAGCAGACATGACATCGACACCGCGGGTCACGGGACAGCGAGCTATGCGGCGAAGTGGATCTATAAGGATGCCCAAGGCCGGCAAGAGGTCAACACCGGATTTCTGCCGGTGGGCTTTGTTTCTATCGATCTCGCTCATGAATTGGGGCTACCACTTTTCGATCCTGACAGCCAGATCGATGGTCCAGACGGGAAGAAAATGTTTGAGCCGGTGGATCCGGCCGCCGCTCAGCAGCTCCCAAACGTGCGCCAGCACCCGGTTGGCGGCAACGGATTAATTGGCGGCACGGGCCGGATCGCGAATGAAACGGACGCGAAGGTCGTCATCGCCGCCAACGGCGGCTCCGATCTGATTTATCTTCCCGCTCATGATCCGGACGTGGTGAAGAAGATCGTCGCCTTTCTCGCTCAGCAAGACTATGTGGGCGGGATATTCGTCAATGACGAGTATAGAAATGTGCCTGGGGCTTTGCCCTCGAGCACCATTCGCCTGATCGGCTCGTCCCTGACCCCCTCGCCAACCATTGCCGTCACTTTTAAAACCTTCTCCACGGATCGCAAGCAGCCAATCATGAGCGGCGTACAGATCACGGATTACGTGTTGCAGCAAGGCCAAGGAATGCACGGCAGTTTCGGAAGAGCAAATACGTTTAACTTCATGGCGGCGATCGGACCGGACTTCAAGAAGCAGTTCGTCGATCAAGCCCCAATAAGCAATGCGGACATTGCGCCTACATTCGCCCAAATTCTTGGGTTTGATGTCGCCAGCAAAGGCGAACTGAAGGGGCGAATATTGCAAGAAGCTCTGGCAGGCGGCCCGCCATCGGTTTCGTTCGAGCGCCGAACGGCTATTTCGGAGAAAGCCGCCAACAGTAAGACAACCATATTGATGTACCAGCAATTGGCGAAGCAAGTTTACTTTGACCAAGCATGTTTCAAGAATGCATCTGCCGCCAAGGCTCGGAATGCGTGTCCTTAGCGTGGTAGTCATTGCAACTGTTTATTGCTGCACACTCTCCCGATGGCTTCTCCGAGAATAAGGTTCGTGGTGTCCATTTATGGCGCTTGCCTGCCCGCAACGGCGGCGGCGAATCCGAGAGTTAGAGGACTAAGGTGAGTAGAAGCTGTTGCACAACCTAGTACAGGATAGTGAAAAGAAGGTAGTTGAGTTTTCTGGGATGAGAGATAAGGAGAATCAGCAGCGCCGAAGGAGGGCCGATGGCCCGATCGGGTGCGTTGCTGACCGAAGCGCAGTGGCAGAAGATCGCGCCCTTGCTTCCCAGGCCGCCCAAACAGCGCCAGGGTGGTCGTCCGTGGATTCCGAATCGTCAAGTGCTGGAAGGGATTCTGTGGATTCTGCGGAGCGGGGCTCGCTGGCAAGACATGCCGGAGAAATTCCCGCATCCCTCGACCTGCTGGCGGCGGCTGCGAGACTGGGAGGAGCGGGGCGTTTGGTTGAACATCTGGCGGGCGTTTCTGAGCGAGTTAAACCAGCGCCAGCAACTGAAGTGGAGCGAATCGTTTTTGGACGGGAGTTTTGCTCCCGCGAAAAAGGGGGCTGCGGAGTCGGAAAAACCAAGCGGGGCAAGGGGACGAAGTGGATGGTGGTGGTCGACGGCCGCGGTCTTCCTTTGGGAAACTCCCTTCACTCTGCATCCCCGGCGGAAGTCACACTCGCGGAAACGACTCTCGCAACGATCCGGGTAGGACGGCGTCATCACGCGGGCCGACCTAGGCAGAAACCGCTACGGGTGATCGCCGACAAAGCCTATGACAGCGATCCGCTGCGCAAACGATTGCGGCAGCGGGGTATCGAATTGATCGTGCCGCATCGCTGCAACCGAAACAAACCGGCGACCCAAGACGGCCGAGCGCTGCGGCGCTACAGCAGACGCTGGATTATCGAACGCACCAACGCTTGGCTCGGTAACTTCCGGCGCTTGGTCGTGCGCTACGACCGCTCGCTCACGATCTACGGTGCCTTCTTTCATATCGCCTGCTTCATGATCGTCTTGCGGAGGGTTGTGCAATAGCTTCTAAGCAACGGCTTGAGGCATTCACGGATGGAGTGATTGCCATCATCATCACCATCATGGTGCTGGAAATGAAAGTGCCCGAAGGCGCCAATTTTGGCGCGCTCAGCTCTGGTGTGCCGCTGTTCCTGGCCTACGCGCTCGGCTTCACCAACGTTGGAATTTTTTGGAACAACCATCACCATATGCTCCATGCGACCGAGCGGATTAATGGAATGGTTCTATGGGCCAATCTATTCTTGCTGTTCTGGATGTCGCTCGTGCCATTCGTGATTCGCTGCATGGACGAAACGCATTTCGCCTCTTTGCCCACTGCGGCCTACGGCGTCGCGCTGGTCCTGTGCTCAATTTCGTACATTCTGCTCGAGCGAACGATCATCAAATGCAACGGCCCAAAGTCAAAGCTGGCTCGTGCCGTCGGCAGGGATCTGAAAAGCGAGGTGTCGCTTTGATTTACGCGTTGGCGATTCCGTTGGCCTTCGTGCGCCGATGGATTGCGCTCGCCCTGCACGTTGTGAATGCAATGACGTGGTTTATACCTGATCGCCGAATTGAATCAATGACGTAGTCGAATCACGCACGCGAAGCACGGCTTGTTGAAAATGAGGGACATCGCGGAGATAGGAAGGGCCCTTCCCGCTTTCGACGCAAAGGGCCCATAGTTGCGGAGGGGATTTGAACCAACGATCCCGCCTCGGCGGGATTATGAGAACGTCCGAATGCATACGGCCCGTTGATTCTGTGCG
The DNA here is from genome assembly GCA_963833595.1 of uncultured Acidobacteriota bacterium. Lineage (GTDB taxonomy): Bacteria > Acidobacteriota > Terriglobia > Acidiferrales > UBA7541 > Palsa-360. The sequence continues at coordinate 797,928 of CAWHYM010000023.1, forward strand.
ATTTAAGTCAAATTCCGTCAATGGGAGTTCTTTCCCAAACCTTTCCCAAGTGAAAAACAGCTCGCATGGGATGATGGAGCCAATCGACCCACGTCTCACGAAGTTACCAAAGTAAGGTCGGTAGAGAGGCGCAGATCAGGATACCTCCCTTATGTCGGTTGCCCCCGACGATTCGGTCCACCATCCCCACTTTCCGGTTCCGGAATGAGGCTCAGACTGAGGTCTAGTATTCGCATAATCCGACAAATTCAGAGAAGAGGAACGCACCCCAACGGCAGCCTGCGTGAACGCAATGTTCACTGAACAACTCGCGCCGGACGCCAACATTGCCCCGCCTGTAGTGGCCGTTTCCATGAAATCCCCGGAATCCGCACCCCCAATCGCTATGCCTGAGATCCCGCTGAAGGACTGATCGTGACTGCAAAAACAAGAATTGATGGCTCGGATAGCAGCCCATGCGGGTTTCGACATCATGAGCACAAATGCCCCTTTGCTGATGACTGGCGTAGGTGGTATCTAATAATTGATCTAGTATCTTTATGCAATTGACCCGAGCTGACAAATTGTGGAGTCGCGCGATGAATCCGCCGAGGAAGGTGATTAGCGTTGTCACCCCTTGCTACAATGAGGAAGCGAACGTAAGCGAAGTGTACACAAGGGTTAAGGCAGTATTCGAGTTGGATCTCCGCTACGACTACGAGCACATTTTCATCGACAATGCCTCGCAGGACAACACTGTCGCTTTCTTGAAGGAGATTGCACACCGGGATCCGCGGGTGAAGGTAATCGTGAACGCGCGGAATTTCGGCCATTTGCGCTCGCCAATGCATGGGATGTTCCAGGCTAGCGGCGATGCTGTCGTGTTACTTTTTTCAGACCTGCAGGATCCACCGGAACTGTTGCGGCAGATGATCGATGAATGGGACAAGGGCGTTCCGGTCGTCGTGGCCATCAAGAAGACGAGTGAAGAAAGCGGAATGATGTTCTGGCTTCGTACCAAGTATTATCAACTGGTAAGCCGCCTCGCCGATCTCGAAACCTACGAAAATTTCACAGGGTTTGGGCTATACGATCGTAGAGTTATAGAAATCATACGTTCGTTCAACGACCCATACCCTTATTTTCGCGGCATGATAGCGGAAGTTGGCCTTCCCCACGTAAAAATCCCCTATGACCAGAAGCGTCGCCATCGCGGGATTACAAAAAACAATTTCTACACCCTCTATGACCTTGCCATGTTGGGGTTCACGTCTTTTTCGAAAATTCCACTGCGACTGCTTACCATCGGGGGTTTTGTCTGCTCCTTCCTCAGCATTTGCATTTCCCTTGTGTACCTGATCTATAAGCTTCTGTTCTGGAATAGTTTCACGGTCGGCATGGCGCCGCTGGTGATTGGAATCTTTTTCTTCGGTTCGGTACAACTTGTTTTCATCGGCATCCTTGGTGAGTATGTCGGAGCCATACACACTCAAGTTTTGAAGCGGCCGCTGGTCATCGAGCGAGAACGCATTAATTTCGATGCGACGGGCCGAGAGATTTCAGAGGACGCCGCCCCGATTTCCGTTCCCTCAGAAAGTTCGCGATGAAAGTCGTCATCCTATGCGGCGGCCGAGGCACAAGACTGCAAGAGGAGACTGAATTCAGGCCCAAACCTCTTGTACCCATCGGTGAACGACCGATTCTCTGGCACATCATGAAACTTTTTTCGCACGCCGGTCTCAGGGAATTCGTGCTTTGTCTGGGGTACAAGGGCAACATGATTAAGGAATACTTCCTCAATTACGAGGCCATGAACAGCGACTTTACGATTTGCCTTGGCAACCAGCATAACGTGCAATTTCATGATACGCATTCCGAACAAGACTTTAAGGTATGCCTCGCCGATACCGGTCTGGAAACCATGACGGGAGGCCGGCTGAAGCGCGTGGCTCGTTACATCGATGCGGACACGTTCCTGCTGACTTACGGCGACGGCCTCGCAGATATCGATATCCGCGCTCTTCTCGATTTCCATCGCGCTCATGGGAAATTGGCGACAGTCACAACGGTACGGCCGATCTCAAGGTTCGGCGTGCCGGAGATGGGCGCAGAAGACCGTGTAACGCACTTCTCCGAGAAACCACAAGCGCAAGGATGGGTGAGCGCCGGTTTCTTTGTGCTTCAACGGGGCGTTTTCGATTATCTGGAGGGAGAAGGCGACGAATGCGCGCTGGAGCGCAGACCCCTGGAACGTTTAGCGATGGATGGGCAACTCATGGCCTATCGCCACGAGGGCTTCTTTTTCGCCATGGACACCTACCGCGAATATCAGCATCTGAATGAACTTTGGGCGCGGAGAATAGCACCCTGGAAGGTATGGGAATGACGTCCTTCTGGCGAGATCGTCCCGTTTTTATTACGGGCGGGACCGGGTTACTTGGGGGCTGGCTAATCCCCAAACTCCTGGCGCAGGGGGCGTCGGTCACCTGTTTGGTGCGCGACTGGGTACCCGCGAGTGAGTTGGTCCAAACACGCTTAATCGATCGGATAAATATTGCGCGTGGCGACGTTCGGGATCAGGTTTTACTAGAGAGAATTCTTGGCGAGTACGAGATCGATACTGTTTTCCATCTTGCTGCCCAGACAATCGTAGGTATTGCCAAGCGAAATCCGGTTTCGACCTTAGAGACGAATATTCAGGGCACCTGGGCACTTCTGGAGGCTTGTCGACGAAGTCCTGCAGTTAGACAGGTGGTTGTCGCATCGTCCGACAAAGCATATGGCGAGCACGAAACGCTTCCCTACGACGAGACCATGCCACTACTAGGCCGCCACCCTTATGATGTTAGCAAGTCCTGCGCTGACCTGATCGCAAGAACATATGCCCTGACTTACAAACTACCAGTGATTGTCACTCGTTGTGGAAACTTTTATGGAGGCGGGGACCTGAATTGGAATCGGATCATCCCTGGGACGATTCGATCCCTGGTGCGAGGGGAAAGACCTGTAATTCGCTCTGACGGAAACTATGTCCGAGATTATTTCTATGTGGAAGACGGAGCTGCAGCCTACATGGTGGCGGCGGAACGGCTCGCTTCGTCCCCTGAGCTGGCCGGTGAGGCGTTTAATTTTTCCAATGAAATCCAGATCACGACACTGCAATTGGTCGAACGAATCCTTTCCATCATGGGTTCGAATCTCACGCCCGAAATTCGCGATGAAGTCACCGGAGAAATCTACCGCCAGCATCTGAGTGCAGCAAAGGCACGAAAGACACTTGGGTGGTTCCCGCTCTTCGATCTAAATCGGGGCCTGGCATTGACCGTAGACTGGTATCAGGAGTTCTTCCGTAATGAGCCATCACACTGACACGCTTCGCGCGGAGGTTCTCGGACTGGTCCGTCAATACTACGAGGCCGCTTTTCCGGAACAAGAATTTGTGGCTGGGCAATCTCCAGTACCCTATGCCGGACGTGTTTTCGACGCCGAGGAACTTGTACACCTGGTGGATTCGGCCCTGGACTTCTGGCTTACGACCGGGCGATACGCAGCACAATTCGAGCGAGAACTCGCCCTCTTCTTCGGGCGGCGCGCGGCGCTCCTGGTGAACTCTGGATCATCGGCTAACCTGATTGCCTTGTCCTGTCTTACTTCACCCAAACTTCTGGATCGGGCCCTCAAGCCTGGCGATGAGGTGATTACTGTCGCCGCGGGTTTTCCCACGACGGTCAACCCGATCATCCAAAACGGGCTCGTTCCTGTATTCGTTGACGTAACAGTGCCGACTTATAACATCGATGTCACCCAGCTTGAATCAGCCTATTCCGAGAAAACGCGGGCAATCATCCTGGCCCACACCTTGGGCAACCCGTTCGACCTCGGCGCGGTTGCGGATTTTGCGAATCGCCATGGACTTTGGCTTATCGAAGACTGCTGCGACGCCGTCGGGAGCATTTACAACGGGCAGAGAGTGGGCACCTTTGGCGACCTAGCCACCGTCAGTTTTTATCCGGCGCACCATATGACCACGGGCGAAGGAGGATGCGTTCTGATCGACAATCCGAAGCTTTGCACCCTGGCGGAATCGTTCCGGGATTGGGGGCGAGACTGCTGGTGCGAACCAGGAAAAGAGAACACCTGTGGCAAGCGCTTCGACTGGCAACTCGGTCAGATGCCCTATGGATACGACCATAAGTACACGTATGCTCATATCGGCTATAACTTAAAAATGACCGACATGCAGGCTGCTGTCGGTGTGGCCCAGTTGGCGAAGCTGCCAGGCTTTATCGAAGCGCGCCGGAATAACTTCCGCGTTCTGCATGAGGGCCTCAGCGACTTACAAGATTTCCTCATCTTGCCTGAGGCCACTGCGGGATCAGATCCAAGCTGGTTTGGCTTTCCGATCGGATTGCGTCCCGAAGCGCGCTTTACACGTGAGCAGATGACGCGGCATCTTGAAAATCACAAGATCGCGACGCGGCTACTTTTCGCGGGCAACCTGACTCGCCAACCTGCGTATCAGAAAATAAATTGCCGTATTGTTGGAGACCTGAGAAATTCCGATTTCGTTATGAACCAGGTTTTTTGGATCGGAGTGTATCCTGGGCTCACCCGCAAGAAGATCGAGTACATCATTTCAGTCTTCCACGACCTAAAAGAGGCTTCTTAATATGCGGTGCCTGGTAACAGGAGCCTCCGGACATCTCGGCTCTTATCTGACGAGGCGCTTGCTCGATTGCGGCGAGGAAGTGTCAGTCCTCGTCCGTCCCGGGAGCGATCTGTGGCGACTCGAAGGAGTTCTGAATCGCGTACGATTGATACGCGTGGACCTTCGCGATATCAACGAGGCATCTGAGGAGATTCATCTGCAATCTCCTGATACGGTTTTTCATTGTGCGTGGTCGGGCGTAACCAGCGACACCCGCAACCGGCCTGATCACTTGATCCAGAACATCAACGCTGGGCTTCGACTCTTTCAGGTAATACAGGCTGCGGGCTGCCGATGCTGGGTCGGCCTTGGTTCTCAAGCAGAGTATGGACACCAATCGGAGATCCTTAGAGAAGATATGATTCCCCACCCGGATACTCCGTACGGAGTGGCCAAGCTATGCCTTGGGAAACTGCTGCAAACATTGTGCGAAGAATCCAATGTCCGTTACGTTTGGCTGCGTTTGCTGGCCACATACGGGCCCAAGGACAATTCGAAGCATCTGGTCCCGTCGGTGATTGAAAAACTTCTAGAGAGATCGCGGCCGTCGCTCACGGCCGGAGAGCAAAATTGGGATTACCTCTACATAGAAGATGCCGTCGAAGCAATTCAACGTGTCGCGAGGACGCCACATGCCCAAGGTGTATATAACCTCGCCTCCGGTGAGACGCATTCTATTCGCGAAATCGTAAGCCGGCTGCGAGATATGATCGATCCTTCATTGCCTCTTGGCTTTGGAGAGATTCCATACGGTTCAAGCGCGGTGTTCAATCTACGGGCCGACGTGACCCGGTTGCGCAATTCTACGGGTTGGGTTCCGCAAACCAGCCTTGAAAGCGGCTTAAGAAAAACATTGGACTGGCACAGGAGCGTAACCACCCGAAATGAAAGCATCCGACTACATAGCTGAAGTCTTGAGTAGTCGTGGCGTTCGGTCTGTCTTCGAAGTGTCTGGGGGCATGATCGCGCACCTGCTCGATTCAATCTACCGGCAAGGCAAGATTCGCATCGTGAGCATGCACCACGAACAGGCTGCGGCCTTCGCGGCGGACGCAGCAGGGCGCATGACTGGCGTACCCGGAGTTGCTATGGCCACAAGTGGCCCCGGCGCTACCAATCTGCTGACGGGAATCGGAAGTTGCTATTTCGATTCCTCACCTGCGGTCTTCCTCTCGGGGCAGGTGAACCGCGACGAGCAGAAAGGTGAACGAAATGTCCGCCAATTGGGATTCCAGGAGACGGATATTGTGGCGATGGCGGCCCCGATCACCAAAGCGGCTTGGAAAGTGAAAAACTCCGCGGAGTTACCAGAACTTTTGCAGAGGGCGTTTGTGGTAGCCACCGAGGGGCGCCCCGGCCCAGTCCTAGTGGACGTACCGATGGATATTCAGCGATCGGATATTTCCGCCGAACCACTTCAACCTGCAAGCCTCGCAGTGGGCGAGCGTGTCTACCCGGACGCCTTTGCTGTGCGCGGCACCTTGGAACAGCTTCGGGACGCGAGTCGGCCTCTTGTGTTGGTTGGGGGAGGAATCCGGTCTGCACGAGCAACGGAATCGCTGCGCGAGCTTGTTCAGGCCCTCGGAATTCCAGTGGTCAACTCGCTCATGGCAGTGGATGTGCTTCCTTTCGACCATCCTATGCGGGTCGGGATGATTGGCACTTACGGAAACCGCTGGGCCAACATGTCGTTAGGCAACAGCGACTGCCTCCTCGTACTGGGCAGCCGGCTGGATGTCCGTCAGACTGGCGCCGACACGAAAGCATTCGAGTCCGGTCGCTCAATTATCCATGTGGATTGCGAGCCTGGAGAGATTAACAATCGCATCGGCGGGTGTATCCCAGTGCTCTCCAAACTCCCTGAATTTTTGGAGACAGCCATCAACCAAGCCTCAGGGGTGCAGTTTCCGCAGCGAACCAAGTGGTTGGCTCAAATCAACAAATGGCGCAAGCAATGGCCGGACACTGCAGAACTGGCGGACGCTCCCGGAATCAATCCCAATGTACTCATGCACCGCCTGTCCGCACAATCGCAAGAAGCTGGGGCTTATGTCGTGGACGTGGGACAACACCAGATGTGGGCCGCGCAATCGCTTGACCTCAACGCAGACCAGAGATTATTGACTTCCGGCGGGATGGGGTCCATGGGTTTTGGATTGCCTGCGGCGGTTGGAGCCGCTTTGAGCGCGACCCGGCCCGTTGTAGTGGTCGCGGGAGATGGCGGCTTCCAATGCAACATACAGGAACTCCAAACGGTCGTGAGGAACCAGCTTCCTTTGAAGATCGTCGTCATAAATAACTTATGCCACGGCATGGTGCGTCAGTTTCAGGAGAGCTATTTCGACGCTCGCTATCAATCCACGCTTTGGGGCTACAACTCACCTAATTTTGAGCGTATTGCCTGTGCGTACGGGCTTAAGGCTCGCACCATCAATCGTACGGAAGAAATGGATGAAGCCATGCGCTGGCTTTGGCAGAAGCCCGAGCATCCGGTTTTACTCCAAGTGATGATAGACACTTACTCGAACGCATACCCCAAAATCGCCTTCGGTCGCCCAATCACGGAAATGGAGCCGTTTGCGAAACCGACGAAGATGGAGAGCACTTGAATGCCCCCGATCATGATATGCCCCTGCCTTTGATGAAACATTCAAGCACGCCAAGAAAGTACACCTGCACGATGTGGTTCGTATTTCTAACCGCACTGGCGGGCATCGGGGCGTACTACCGGATGTTCACTGGATTTAGCGCGTATGACGACGAAGGCACGCTTATGATCCCCGTCAAACAGTATCTGGCCGGTGTGAAGCTTTACGATCGGAACTCCCTCCCTTATGGTCCTGTATATTACTTCTATAATTCGACGGTTCGAACACTTTCCCGAACGCCGGTGACTCATGATGTGGTCCGGATGAGTTCGCTCATCCCATGGCTGTTGACCGCACTTGTGGCCGCCTGGATCGTTTTCCGACTCACCGGTTCGCTGGTACTCGCTTCCGTAACGCACCTGTTGACGTCTCTCACCTTGTCGAATTTTTTCCACAACGAACCTGGGCATCCTCAGGAATTATGCATTCTCCTACTCGTTTGTTTGGTGGCGTCTGGAATCGTGACTTCGAAACTACGCTGGCGCTTGTTGGGGATGATTTTGCTCGGCGCGCTGACGACGGCATTGTTCTTGGTCAAAGTGAACATCGGAACCTTTGCCTTCCTTGCAACATCCCTGGCAATCTTGTCGCATTCTCCCAAGACCAAACTCTCTCGGCTTGCTTTCTACGCAGCTGCAGCCGCTTCGGTTATTCTCCCGGTCGTTTTGATGAAGGCACATCTGCAGGATGAACCAACGCGGATGTATGCCGTTCTCGTCGTTACCTCGATGATTGCTGCGCTGCTTATTCTTTTCCGAGTGCCCAGGACCTCGTGTTTCAGTTTTCGCGACTCCTGGATTGTCCTCGGCTCCTTTGCCATCACATTCATTGGCGTAATCCTAGCGTCGAAAGTCCAAGGTATCCATCTCAACGCCATGCTGCACGCCCTGCTGCTCGATAGTCTTACCGCATATGTCAAACTGGGAACTTGGTATGCCCCCCTACCAGCAGATCCGGGATGGCTTCCCTGGATCGTCGGCGGGCTCGCCGCCGCTATATTTTTCTCGCGGGATGCTGCAGAAAAAAGTCGAAGGGAGGACGAAGTCCTTTATTTGAAACTGGCATTGACTATTTTCACCGTGGTTGCGTTATTTTTCGGAATGCCGCCTTTCAAGCTCGTGCTTCCATTTTGTTGGTTGGTTTTGTACGGGCGTGCCGATAATGCCAGCGTGTCGAATACTTTTCCCAGGACGCTGCTTTGCACGGTTACTGTATTACAAACGCTTTACGCGTATCCCATTGCTGGCAGCCAAATGAGTTTTATCCAAGTTCTGCCCATCATCGCGGTCATGACTTGTTCGGGTGATTTGTTGCAGTGGCAACAAAAAAGACTGTCTATCATTCCCCCGATGCTTATTCGCGCCGCCTCATTGGTGCTCTTACTTTGTGTCGCTGCATCCTATCTCGTAATCGCTCGCAGTGAACGCAAATTTTACGATTCCCTGCCTTCGTTGCAGCTTCGCGGCGCTGGAAGAATTCATCTTTATCCGGCGCAGGCTCGGGACTATCGTTGGCTGGCGCAGAATCTCAACGATCATTGCGACATATTCATGGGCTTTCCGGAGCTTCCAAGCTTGCACATTTGGACGGGGAGGGATCCATTGGCTGGTTTGGACGTCGACGACTGGATGTTAACTGCATCCAACGAACAACAGATCGCTGCGTCCGCGGTTCTTTCTCAACATCCTGACGCTTGCGCGATTTATAATCCCGATCTTGTGGGCTTCTGGAACCGTACTCACCAGAACTGGGATTCGCTTCCGCTGGTACGTTACCTCCATGAGAATTTCAAGGTGGTCGGAGCCTCAGGTCAGTTCTACTTTCTTGTTCGGAATGAACGCAATCTCGACATCGCCTCACCTGTTGTCAAAATCCCATTCGATCCATCACAAATCAATGGACTATGGAAATCGAAAGGGTGTATTGGAATAGGCTGTAGTCATTAAACGTGTCTTTCTCCAAGACTCCATCAGGATGCACCTCTGCCCACTTTCCGACTATCTCGTTTTTCCGAACGCCCTGAGATCAGAATTAATTGCTCCAATGAATGTTCAGCCCCCCGCTTCGGGCGCTTGGTATCCCAATGCCTCTCCGTAATCGCTTCCTTGCATTCCACCACAACTCCAATGAATAGCTTCGGGGCTTCGCAGAATTTGCGTCAACAGACACTCGGCCACGCCAACGGCTCGCCAGTCACGGAGACGATCTACACGCACGTGATTAGCGAGAATGAAAAGCCGATCGTTCCGCAAGTTGAGAATGCGTTTGGAGAGTCTTGGACGGAATTGAAAGTGAAAAGCGAAACGGCTCAGAGGTCGCATCCTCCAAGCCGTTTCTTAGCGGTCAGAATTTGGTTGCGAGGGTGCCGCCAGCAGCCGGCCCATTATGCCGACTGATATAGTTTAGTGAAGACGAATTCGCGATGTCCCATAGCCTCGGCGCACGTGAGGCGGCCGTTGCAGGTGCGGATCATGATGTCGATCAACCGGTCGCCGGCCTGATCGAGCGTCATTTCCCGGCGCAGGATGCCGGAAACGTCCAGGTCAATGTGCTCGACCATCGTGCGCGCCGTCTTGGGATTGGCGGTGAGCTTGATAACTGGTTCGATCGGATTGCCGATGACGTTGCCTTGGCCGGTAGGAAACAGGTGCACAACGAATCCGGCCGCGGCCTGCAAAGTGATGCACTCCGCAGCGGCTGAAGACGTATCCATATAGTAGAGACCGTGACCCTTGGCCGGGGCTTCCGCAGGCTTGAGCACATCGATGAACTTGGTCTTCCGGCCAATCTTCTGGAGATTGCCGAAGGCTTTTTCCTCGATGGTAGTCAAGCCGCCGACGATATTACCCTTGGTCGGCTGGGACTCCGAGAGGTCGCTGGTCTTGTGGCGCTCGATGACTTCCTGGTAAGCGTTGAAAACCCGCATGAACTCGTCCGCGACGGCCTTGCTGGCTGCGCGGCTGGCGCAGACCACCTCGGCGCCGGTGAGTTCGGAAGTTTCACCGAAGCAAGTTGTGGCGCCAAGTGGATCGAGCTTGTCAATGAGGTTTCCCACCGTGGGGCAGGAGGCCAGACCCGAGGTGGTGTCGCTCTCGCCGCATTTTGTGGAGACGAACAGCTCCTGGATCGTGCACAACTCACGCTGTTTCTCCGCAGCCGCCTGTACGAACTCGCGGGCCTTGCGCGAGGCGGCGGCGATGGTGTTGATGTCACCGTTGCCTTCGATCGAGAAACCCGCGACGGGCTTGCCGGTCTTGGCGATACCGTCCACGACCCGCCCGGTCCATTCGGGTTCGATGCCGATCACCACGCAGGCCGCGACGTTCGGGCTCGACCCCGTCCCGATCAGCGTGCGGAAGTGCAGTTCGAGATCCTCGCCGAACTGCAGCCGCCCATAGGGGTGCGGCAGCGCCAGGGTGCCCTTGATGTTGTTGGCGACGGCCTCGCAGGCAGCATTCGAAAGATCGTCCAGCGGCAGAATGACAACGTGATTGCGGATTCCTACGCGGCCGTTTTCACGGCGATATCCATAAAAGTCATATCGGCTCATCGTTACCACCTCTTGGTCTTCATATTGTGTACATGCACGTGGCGGCCTTTGCCCGCATCCGCCACGATACGACCGACGTCATGGCCGTATTTCAGAACGGTGTCGCCGGTCTTTAAGTCCTGGAGAGCGATCTTGTGCCCCAACGGCACCGCATCGAGAGCTTTCAGCTTAATGGTTTCATCGGTCTGCATGACCCAGCCTGTCAGGTCTTTGCCGGGTTGGACGTCTTCCACTACAACAACTCCGACGGTATCGGCCTTGTCGTGAACAATGAACTGCGTAGCCATTGGTTCCCCCATAATGTTAAGCAACGAACCTTACAAATTCTTCCGGGCATCAAGAATTCCGCAAGCTGGTACTCGCCAGCAAGCGCATCGCTTCGGTGGAAGCGCGCGTGACCTCATCGCGCATCGTGCGTTCAGCCAAACCGGCGTCGCGATCCCGGATTGCGGCGAGCACCTCTCGCAAACCCGCCACGGTCTCTTTGGACCGCTCGGGCGAACGCCGCGGGTGACTCAAGCCCAGCGCACGCCAGCGCCAAATGCGCACGTGGAGCATGCCAATCATTGAGGAGAGCGTCTCGCTACCGGCACCCTCGAATAGTACCTCATAAAATCGATTCTTAGTTTCCAAAATGAGTGCCGGATCGCCTCGCTCATAAGCTTCTGCCGTGGCATCGAGCGCCTGCTGAAGTTTTTCCAATTGGTTGTCGTTCGCGTTCTCGACAAACCGCCGCGCCGCCAAGCCCTCGAGCACAGCCCGAATGGAGTAAAGGTCCCTGGCTTCCGCAAGGGTCAATTCGCGTACGACCGGGCCCTTGTTGGGAATGATGGAAATCAACCCCTCGGATTCCAATTGGCGAAGGGCTTCTCGGACTACGGTGCGCGACACACCCATCATGGCGGTGAGCTCGCGCTCCACCAGGCGCGAACCAGGTGCCAGGCGTCCCGCTATAATGGACTGGCGTAGTTCTTCGAGAACCTGGCGCCGCAGAGGAGCAGCGAACTTGTCAATGGTCGGCAACGCTGTGCCGGATAGAGGAATTTGGCTTGACTGCTCAATCATACCGTAATACGATACTACGAGAATATTTGATTTGCAAGCATAGAAATTAGTGGCATCTCTAAATCAAGGTGAAGGGATATCAATATATGAGCGCTGATCCAGTTCGCGTTGGCATCGTCGGGCTTGGCCGCTGGGCCAAAGTACTCACACGCGCTGCGAAAAAATCAGACAAGCTGAAAATTGTGGCGGGCTACAGCCGCTCGCAGGAAAAGCGTGAGGCATTCGAGCATGAGCTTGGGGTTCCAGCCATGTCGGACCTCCAGACGCTACTCGCCAAGCCCGAAATCCAGGGCGTCATTCTGACTGTGCCGAATGAGCAGCACCTGGCTGTGGCCGCGGAAGTCGCCAAGGCAGGAAAGCACGTTTACACGGAAAAGCCGATCGCGAGCACGCTCGAGGACGGATTGGAGATCGCCGCCTTGCAGCAGAAATACGGGATCACGGTAACTGTAGGACATAGTGCGCGGTTGATGGCCGGAATCCGCATGATCCGGGCGGCGATGGATCGCGGCGAGTTGGGACGGGTCGCTTTCCTGGAAGCTAACTTCTCAAACGAGCGGGCGTTGGAACTGACGCCGAAGACCTGGCGGTGGTATAAGGACCGCGCCCCGGGCGGACCGCTTTCGCAATTAGCCATCCATCACTTCGACGTGCTTCATTACTTGGGGGGCGACATTGTTGAGGCCAGTTCGATGGCCTCCAAGCTGTCTCCCGTGGGCGCGGAAGTGGACGATCAATCGATGACGCTGCTCAAGTTTGCGGATGGCAAGGTGGGCTACGTAGGCTCCTGCTGGACTTCTCCCGGTGTATTTTCCGTGCGCGTCTTCGGCTCCAAAGGGCTGATGCATTACGAGATCGATTTCGGAAGCTGGGATACGCCCGATAAACTGCACGAGACCTCGACGCTCTACATCCAGCGGGGCAAGGCTGGCTACGCAAGCCGCGAAGAGTTGAAGGTGCCGGAAAGCGACATGTTCCGTACCGAGCTGGAAATGTTTGCCGAGAGCTGCCGCACGGGCAAGCCCTGTGAATTGACCGCGGAGAACGGCTACACTGCTGTCGCAGTGGTATACGCTGCTCTGCGGTCAATCGAAAACAACGGCCAGTTGGTTCGCGTTGCCGACATGATCACGCAAGCGCGTGCGAAAGTTCCTGGGAGCAGCCATGTTGCTTAGCCGCTATTTCATCGAGCTCACGCAGCCGGAGATCGCCGCGCAGTTCCAGAAGAACCCGCTGGTGATCCTGCCGGCGGGCAGCGTGGAGCAGCATGGACCGCATCTGCCGGCGGGCACGGACATTTTCGCGGCGAACGTGATCGGCCACGCCGTCGCGGAACGCATGGACGGGCTCGTATTACCTGGCGGCCCGCTTGGCGTGACGCCATTTCACATGCCGTACGAGGGCACGATTTCGCTCACACCCGATACCTATATGCGCCTGGTCACCGAAACTTGCGCCTCCACGGCGAGCCATGGCGCGAAGTACTTGCTCATTCTCAACTGGCACGAAGGCAATATTCCATCGTTGGCCATTGCTGCCGATACTCTGCACCGAGAGCACAACATGACCGTGCTGACGGTGCAGGCGTGTTACGTCGCAGCGGATCTTTTCGGCGCCGAGTATGGAGGACTGACCCATGGCGGAGAGATCGAAGCTTTGGCGGTACTGGCCTACCGTCCTGAACTGGTGCATCTCAACCGAGCTGAGCACTCATCCGAACACCAGCACGCCAAGAAGATGGACAAGCTGCGCCGCACGCGCAGCTTCCAGCCCGTGCTGACCGATATTCGTATGATTGCGCCAACCGGCTGGTATGGCGATCCGCAGCCCGCAACCGCGGCAAAGGGCCAACGCATGCTCGCAAGCATCGCTGACGCCATCGCCGGTGAGGCCACGGAGATTTTCAGGCAACTCGACGACGTGCAAGGCGGAGTCGCCGAAATCACACGCTCGCAGCGGTCCAAGTGATGGCACGCGTCTACAAACAATCGGAGGCCAAGCGGCTGGGATTGCCGGGGCGGACCTCGATCGAGATCGTCTCCGGCGAAAAGGGTGCGCGCGGAGTGACGCTGCGGCTGGTGGAAATTCCTGTACCGGCCCTTGCCGAACCACAACGCGGCCCTCACCATCACAATGACACCGAGGAATGCATCTACGTATTGTCAGGACGGGCCACGACTTATGCCGAGAGCGGAGAATATCCGCTAGAGGCTGGCGATACGATACTGATGCCGGCCGGCGAAAAACACGTCACGCGGAACACGGGTAGCCAGCCGCTGGTGCTGCTGTGCTTCTTTCCCGTGGCCGACGTGGCCAAATCCACGGAAGAGGCGCCTTCGCACAAGGATCCGCAAAATCGATGAGCGTCCAAGTCCTATGCCTGCGACCACGCGCGGATTTTGAGCGAGCGGAAGTATTGCCGCCAGCGTCACTCGACGTAGTGTATCGCGCCCCGGACGATGCTGACGTACCCGCGCTGATGAGACGAGCAAAGGCGCTGATCATTCCTGCCGTGGGGCCCAAGTTGCCTCCGGAACTATTCGAAGGCAGTTCGGTGCAGTTGGTGCAAGTGACTGGGGCCGGGATGGACCGGCTCGATGCAGCGACGCTGAAGCGGTTGGGAATTGCCGCGGCGAATGTGCCCGGGGGCAGTAACAGCGCCGTGGCGGAATATGTGGTGACGGCGGCGGCAGTGCTGTTGCGGCGGCTGAACTGGGCTGACGACGAAATTCGTCGGGGGAACTACGCTGCGTTTCGCGCGCGCATGTTGGCCGATAACCTTGCCGGGCTCGACGGTTTGCTCGCTGGAGTGGTGGGCCTGGGTTCGATCGGAATGGCCGTTGCGGAGGCATTTAAGAAAATGGGCTGCCGAATCAGCTATTTCGATCCGGCGCCGCGCGATCCGGCGGCTGCGGACGCACTTTGTGCATCATCGCTTCCGCTCGACGAACTGCTGAAAACTGCCGACGTCGTAACAATTCATGTGCCGCTTTTGCCGGAAACGCAAGGGCTCATAGGCGACCGCGAACTCGCCATGATGAAAGCGGGCGCCGTGATCATTCAGGCTTCACGCGGTGGGATCGTGGACGAATCTGCGTTGGCCCGCCAGCTCGAATCGGGTCATATCGGAGGCGCAGCCATTGATGTCTACTCCGTCGAGCCGCCCGCTGCGGATCACCCGCTGCTGGCGCTGCAGGGCGAAGCCGCGCGCCGAGTTTTGTTTACGCCGCATATCGCCGGAGTGACACGCCAGTCCGCTGCGTATCTCTATCGAGCGGCGTGGAGAAACGTCGAACGAGTAGCAGTCGCGGGTGAGCCGCCGCTGAACCGCGTGTATTGACGCGCGGAGCCGGGGTGTGTTAGACACGTCCGCTCGGATGGCCGGGTAGGGCAAGGGGCATGATGGCACAACGTCGTCGATGGTACTCCATCCTGTACGTGCAAGTCCTTATTGCCGTCGTCCTTGGCATCTTCATCGGGATATTCTTCCCGAAGACCGGCGTGAAGCTGAAGCCGCTGGGCGATGGCTTCGTCGCGCTCATCCGCATGATGATCGCCCCGATCGTCTTCTTCGTTGTCGTGCAAGGCATCGCATCGATGGGAGATCTGAAGCGGGTGGGCCGGGTCGGGCTCAAGGCGCTGGTCTATTTCGAAGTGGTGTCCACGCTAGCTCTGGTCGTGGGCATTCTGGTGGGATACATACTCCACCCCGGGAGCGGATTCAACATCAATCCAGCCACGCTGGACACGCGCGTCGTCTCGAGCTACGTAACGCGCGCGAAAGACGTCGGAATCCTGCCGCTGCTGCTCGGAATCATCCCTAACACGATCTTCGACGCCTTCGTGAAAGGCGACGTGCTCGAGGTGTTGTTCATTGCCATCCTGTTCGGCTTTGCCATCACGCGTCTGGGCGCGCGCGCCGAATTCCTGATGCGGATGATCGATCCCATCACAAAAATGCTCTTTGCCGTCATCCGCATCATCGTGCAAGCCGCCCCGATCGGCGCCCTGGGCGGCATGGCCTTCACCGTCGGTAGCTACGGCCTCGGCTCGCTTTCCAACCTACTGAAGCTGATCGGGACATTCTATGTGACTGCGGCGATTTTCATCTTGGTCATCCTGGGCCCGATCGCCTATTTCGCCGGCTTCTCGATTCTTCGCTTCATCGGCTACATCAAGGCCGAGTTGCTTATCGTGCTTGGCACCAGTTCGTCGGAGACCGTGCTACCGGACATGATGCAAAAGCTCGAACGCCTTGGCGTTTCGAAGACAACCGTCGGGCTGGTCTTTCCAACCGGCTACAGCTTCAATACCGACGGCACGAACATCTATCTAACCCTAAGTGTGATTTTTCTCGCACAGGCCACCAATACACATCTGAGCCTCAGTCATCTTCTGGCCATGCTGCTTTTCGCCATGATCGCCTCGAAGGGAGCTTCCGGCGTAACCGGCACCGGCTTCGTGACCCTGGCCGCGACGCTCTCCGCCGTCCCGAACGTGCCCATTCAGGCGCTGGCGATACTGGTGGGCATCGACAAGTTCATGAGCGAATGCCGCGCCCTGACGAACGTGGTAGGAAACGGCGTGGCAACGATCGTGGTGAGCCGTTGGGAGAAAGAGCTAGAGGGCGAGAAAATGACGGATCTGCGCAGGATAATGGCGAATCCGCACCGCTGCCGTCCGCGAAACTAAGCCCGAAGAACCCAAACCTGTCGCGGCAAAAACCTCGTAAGCAGAAATTTCCTTCTCGCAGTTGCGGTTTGCGGCTTTAGTTGTTCCCCCGGAAATTGCAAGACATTCCCAGCAAAACAGATGTTGATAGGGGCAATGGGGATCGAAGCTTCCGCCCGAGTCACAAAATAGCTGGATTGCGCACCTGATTCTGTTAGTGCCGCTTAGATGGCCAATTTTGTACCCAAGTGCCTACGTCAAAACTTCGATCGAACCATTGATCAAGCGACGCGGAACGAAAAGCGTGCGGCCTCACTCGGGTTGCATACCTTCCGCCACACGAACGCTACAGCGATGGATTCCCTAGCAATCCCGTAACAGATTCGCAAGCAACGCCTCGGGCACAGTGGAAGCAGCGTGAATGAGAATTACACGCTTACTTTCACTCAAGACGAGCGCGATGCTGCGGAAAAGCTAGGGGACTTTTTCGGAACCGGATGGCCTGAGATTGACAAGGGGAAACTGATTTCTTTCCCAAGTCTTTCCCAAATAAGAGAAGGGCCTGTTGGTCGCTCCAACAAGCCCTTGCGATTCAGTAGAATTTGGTTGCGGGGGTTGGATTTGAACCAACGACCTTCGGGTTA
>CAWHYM010000024.1:0-7406 GCA_963833595.1 uncultured Acidobacteriota bacterium
ACACGTTCGCGCACGAATCCTTTATGGACGAGCTTGCGGCCCGCGCGAAAGCCGATCCCGTTGAATTTCGCTTGCGCCACCTGAGCGAGCCGCGAATGGTCGATGTCGTGAAAGCCGCCGCAAAAACGGCAAATTGGGATGCGCGCCCCTCGCCGAAACCGCGCGCCACTTCAGCGTCTGGCATCGCCAGAGGACGCGGCATCTCGTGCGTCGCCTACGAAGGCGACAACGGATTCTCGGCCATGGTCGCCGAAGTCGAAGTCGATTTGGCAACGGGAAAACTCGTTGTGAAGAGGATTGTCGTCAGCGTCGATGCCGGCCCGATCTCGAATCCCGACGGCCTCCGCAATCAGTGCGAAGGCGGCGCGCTGCAAGGCATGAGCCGCGCGCTCGGCGAAGAAGTCACATGGGACGACCACAATGTGACCTCGATCGACTGGAGAACGTACCACACGCTGCCTCTCGGCTTCGCCGTCCCGAAAGTCGAAGTGGTCCTGCTCAACAGGCCAGACATGCCCGCAACTGGAGCCGGCGAAACCGCGATCACCGTGGTCGCAGGCGCGATTGGAAACGCAATTTTTGACGCGACCGGCGCGCGCATCCGGCAAGTGCCGTTCACGCCAGAGCGCATCAAGGCTGCGCTCGCCGGCTGAATTGGCTCGCTGGCTAGGCACAGCCGTTCCTCAATTCGGCCCAGCCGAACCCAGAAGTCACAATAGTTGTGCGAACCCGCGCAAATTTCCCGATCTATTTTGAAGCGTCTCACTCTCCGAGACGTTTTAGGGGCAGTGCGTGGTGCTACTTCGGAGTACCGCACCACTCGGGCGTATGAGGCGAAAGCCGCCCACTCAGCTCGCAACTCTCCTCGATCCGGGACGGGATCAAGCCATCATTTATTTGCCAATCGTTTTAGGGGCTCGGCGTACTCGCTAATGAGGGAGCTGAGGGGCTCTGCATCTTCGAAAAGAACTTGCGTGTCATATCCATTTTCGGTGGTCAGGTTAGTGGCTCGACGAACAGTTTTCAATGCTGAATTACGAACTTGGTCCTTCCAGCCGGGGAATCCTATCTGTGCCAAGTAAACTTCGCGTTCCGGTCTAGCCCCGATCCCCAAGAACCCACCTCGCTTTGCTGGCTCAATTCGCAGAACATTGATGTAGTTGCCGTTAGGATTGCGTAGCTCAAAACCATGTCTCTTCAGAGCTCTATTGAGTTCGCTGTAAGTCACCATTCGAGCGGAGTCGTCCCTTTGGCGAGTATTTCTGCGAAGAAAATCAGAAATGACGCCTATCGCGCCATCCATATCATTGGCTCTTGATAACGATTGGATCTCCTTCTGATAGCGCGCTTCCCTCTCAAAATAGCTTGGCAATTGATTTCCCGCGATCGCAACGACAAGGCTGTCGAGTTTTTTCTGGGGAAGGTCAATGATTCGCTTCTTGCGGTGTAGCAGAGAAAGTGTCACTAACAATGCGGTCCGCTTGTTGGCATCATGAAACGCGTGATTCATGATGAGCCCAAACATTAAAGTGGCACAATTTTCATAGACCCCATTCCATTTTCTTTGGCCGCCATAACCTGTAAATTGCCTCGAGAGTGCAGAGTGCAGCAGATCTAGGCTCTTTGGCCCGACTCCTCCGATGCCGTATTTCTTCTCAGCAAAGTAGTCGACTATGAGGAAATGAGCAGAAAGCACTTCGTGTATGCCAATGGTATCATCGGACCTATAAGGGTCATCGAGTCCGACAATATTCTGCCATCTCTTATATTGCTCCTCAACTTCGACATGAACAAAATGCATTCCTGGAATTCCTTTTCTCTCTGCGTCTTCTTTTCTTATGGCACTCAGCAGAATGCGGACATTCGATTATCTCATCGGCGTGATAAATGGTACCGCGCCTTGATATTCCCGGCAAAGCATATACTGTACGTATGATGACACATCTGATACTATGACCCGGGTTGCTATGTTGTTTAAATCCCGCGAAATGAAAGAATGTTCCCACCGCCGTCAGCTCCAAATCCTTGCATCCCATCTTCATTCCTGCTAGA
This sequence comes from uncultured Acidobacteriota bacterium, assembly GCA_963833595.1. Taxonomy (GTDB): domain Bacteria; phylum Acidobacteriota; class Terriglobia; order Acidiferrales; family UBA7541; genus Palsa-360. The sequence goes on from CAWHYM010000024.1 coordinate 2,053, forward strand.
TTCCGCCTAAGAAGATCACTTAAAGATGGACACATCATTGATGCAATTCGTTTCGTTCCGCCAAGAAATCGCCCAGCGGCTCATCGAATAAGGAGGGTCCATGCGTCCAGCATTGAAGAGCGCGGCCTTGGTGGCGTTGGTGCTTTGTCTTGCGTCGATCGCATACGGCGCTACCATTTCAGGCATGGTGAAGGGACCTGACGGAAAACCCTTCAAGGGCGCGTTTGTTGAAGCGCAGGATACGGATTCAAGAATTGCGACGAATGTCCTCTCCGACAAAGACGGGCGCTACCAGATCGAAAATTTGCCCGAGGGGCAATATCAATTGTTGGTGAGGGCGGTCGGATACCGCTTCGAGCCGCGCACGGGCATCCAGCTTACCGCCGCGCAAAACGCCACATACGAAATCGCGCTGGAGAAGGGAGCCGTGCATTGGACCGATCTCTCGATATATCAAGGCGAGCAGCTTTTGCCGCCGGGACGCGGCAGGGACAAGCTGACTACCGCTTGCTTCCGTTGCCACGGCTTTCAGAGCCGCATGGCCGCGCAGGTCCGCGACGAAGAGGGCTGGCATGATCGCGTCAATTACATGCGCACCAGCTTTGGTTACCTGCTGAAAGATGTCAACGAGAAGGACGGCGACGACATCACCGCGTATCTCACGAAATATTTCGGGCCGGATTCGCCGCTGCCGCATTCTCCCGCGGAGCTGCCGGCGTACGAGGAGGCCAAGCAGCTTCCCTTCAGCGACGATGCGATGAAGATCGTTTACGTGACTTTTGATATGCCCGGATCAAATCGCTTTCCCGGCTCCGCGAAACCGGAGCGCGATGGAAACGTCTGGATTTGGGAGTACAGGGGCCATTGGATTGGAAAACTCGACCCCAAGACCGGAGTCATCACTGAATACTCAATTCCCAATGTCGATCAGGCGTCCAACCATTCCGTCGTGATTGGTCCGGACGGAATGATCTGGTTTTCCGAGCAGGCCACGGACTCGATTGGAAAAATGGATCCCACGACGCATCAGATGACGCAGTATCGCGAACCAAGCCGGGGCACAAAACACACGCTCGTGGTCGACTCCAAGGGAATGGTGTGGGGCACTGGCGAGCCGCTGACGCGCTTCGATCCCGAAACCGGGACTTTCCACGATTACCCCGAAGTAAATAACGCCTACGGCCTCGCTCTCGATAAGGACGAAAATGTGTGGTTCTCGGAATTCGCAAAAGACGGCAAGATCGGCAAAGTGGACGCCAAGACCCGGAAACTCACGAAATACCAGCAGCCGACTCCACAATCGTGGCCGCGCCGCTTGAAAATCGATGCGCAGGGTAACGTGTGGTTCTGCGAATACGAGGCGGGAAAAATTGGCCGCTTCGATCCCAAGACCGAAACGTTCAAGGAATATGTGCTCCCCGGCGGCAGGCCCACTCCCTACGCCTTGGTGATCGACAAGAACACTGGCCACCTATGGTTTTCGTCGATGGAAATGGACACCGTCTCCGAACTCGACCCCGCGACCGGCAAAGTCACGCTCTATCCGTTCGTCTTCCCCGAAAACGGCATGCGCGATTTCTTTCAAGACGCCGAAGGCCGCATCTGGTGGGGTTCGCAGCCCAACAACCGCGTCGGCTATTTCTACATCGCGGGATCGGCAGCCAGCCAGCGCGCCGCGATCGATGCGCGGAAAAGCGCGAAGTGACGGAGCGGTTCAGGGGGAAAAAGATTTAACACAGAGAAAACAAAGGGCACAGAGAAAACAAAGAAGAAAGCATCATTTCCTGGTTTTCTCTGTGCCCTCTGTGTTCTTTGTGGTGAAATCCTGTCCGCATTGCCTGGGACTAGGAGACGAACCCGCGACCGGACAACACGGCTCCAAATCGTTGCTAGTCCTTATCTCTACTTCGCATTCATCGCTATCTTGTCTCCGCCCTTCACGGTTACAAGCGCTACCACATTTTCGCCGCTTTCTGTCAGCACGAGCTTGCCGTCCGCGAAGTGCATCATGTTCCGCACGACGCCGCCCCCGGCGGGAATCATCCAGGTTTGAAATTTCTCGTTCTTAGGATCGAAGCGCACGAGCGTATTCGGCTTCACTCCGGCTTCGCTGTACCAGACGATGCCGTTTACGATCGTGATTCCGTAGGGCCGGGATTGGGGGCCGCTCGGCGACAGCCATTCCTTGGTCATTTTCCCCGTCTTGGTGTCGAACTGGCCGAGATATCCTCGCCCATAATCGGTGTAGTAGAGGACGTCATCCGGGGTGATCGCAACGCGCCGCGGCCGGGCCGCTTCATTTGGAAGAAGGTATTCGTGGATCTCCATCGTTTCAGGATCGATGCTGGCGATTTTGTTTGCTCCAAACTCAACGAAGTAGGGAATCCCTTTCGTGGTAATGACCATGCCATAGGGATTCGACTTTGGCGTCGGCGAAGTCACCACCTTCGACTCGCCGGATTCCGTGTTCAGCCGGCCCACCATGTTCGCTCCCTGCACGGTGAACCACAACATTCCCTTTTGATCGAAGAGCGGCGTGTGCGGATCGCGCGCCTTGCGATCCAGCGGGTACTCCGTGAATTTCCCGGTCGATGGCTCGAACTTGCCAATGTACGCCTTGAAATTTGCGGTGAACCAGATGTTGCCCTGCTTATCCATCACGAGACCATGCGGGCCAGACATCGGCTTGTTGGTGCGATATTCCTTGATGTTTCCTGTCTTCGGATCGATGTGGCCGAGCAGGTTGGCCATGTGCCCCGAGTACCAGATCGTGCCGTCGGGCGCGGCGAGCGGATCGTGAGGCCGCGTGCCCGGCGTGGGCAATTTCCATTCTTTAAAGGACACTTCGACGTTGCCAGGTATTGCCGCGGGCGCCGGACCCGGCTTCTCCGGAAAATTCTTGATCAGGTAATTCGTGACCATCTCGACTTTTTCCGGAGGCACGGCGGCGCCAACGTTCAGCATCATGGAGATGGTGGTTTTCCACTCTTCGGGCGTATGCCCCTGTGAGTTCGTGATGTTGGCCAGGCTGTGGCACGCCGAGCAGGCGTCCTCGACGAGATCCTTGGCGTCGCCGTCGGGCAACTGGACGCCCGCGCGATCTTGCATCTGTTCCTGCCCTCGCGCGGGCAAAGCCAAAAGTAGAGAACCGGCCATCATGCACATCAAAAGCGATTTAACCGACATGGCTCCTCCGGCAAGTGGTAGTCACCCCTATCTTAGAAGAAGAACCCCTTCGTCGCGTTACAAAAAATTGCCACGTGGCAGTCCGGACTTGCCTTCCTGCCTGAAACACCAGGCAGACTGTCCTACCAAACCTATAGGGCGACTCATTCGAAACCAAATAGTGCATGGAATCATGATTCAATGGAGGGGAAATTCTGGACCGAATGAAACACATGGCGAGACAGAGGCGGATGGGTTAGTCTGCCTTTTTGAGTAAAGTGCTTCCGCCTCTGCCTTGTAACGGATGAGGTATAACAGATTTGCAATAGTTAGCGCAAGTTAAGTCATATTTATAAAAAATGAGCACAATGTTACACGTGGAACATCTCTCCCGCAAAACGCACTTGCGATTGCAATTCAGTTGACCGGTTTCGCGCCGGCGAGTTCCCGCCTCATTCTCCTGCCGAACGGGTCCATTCGACGAAGTTGATATATAGTGACAATTCGGGAGGAACTTGTGAAGCAGCTTGCCATGCTGTGCCTCGTCTGTCTCGTTCCGGTCGTCTCTGCAGCGCAAAGCAAACAGTTTGCCTCAAAGCCGCTCGAGATTACCGACGTGACGGTCATCGATACCACCGGTGCGCCGGCCAAGCCGGGCCAAACCGTCGTCGTGGAAGGGAATCGCATTTCGCAAGTTGGCGACGCGAAAAAAGTGCACGCGCCGAGGGGCGCGCAAGTCGTGAACGCGCGTGGCCTGTACGTGATTCCCGGTTTGTGGGACATGCACGTGCATGTCTGGGAGACCGACCGCACGTTTCCGCTGTTCATTGCCAATGGCGTCTTGGGCGTGCGCAACATGGGCGGACATCTCGACGAGCTGAAGCGCTGGCGCGCGCAGGTCGTGAGCGGCGAACTGCTCGGTCCGCACATGGTGATTTCCGGCCCGCTGGTCGATGGCCTGAATCCCGCGCATCCCGACCACGCCATAGTGGTCCACGATCCCGCCGAAGCCCGCGCCATCGTCGATTCGCTCAAACGGAGTGGCGTCGATTTCATCAATGTGTTCGACAATTTGACGCCGGACGAATATTACGCCATCGCCGAGGAATCGAAAAAGGTGGACCTGCCATTCGCCGGAAATTTGCCGCAAGGCGTTTGGGCGAGCGACGCCTCTACCGCGGGCCAGCTCAGCATCGAGCACTTGCGCGGCAGCCTGGAAGAATCCTCGAAGAATTTCGATCAAATTGTGCATCTCAACGATTCGCCGCCCGCGAGCCCCGCCGAAAAAACCGCGCGCGCTCTGACCATGATGAAACTGGAAGTGAACGGTTTCGATCCCGAGCGCCTCAAGAATCTCGCTGTGCTGTTCGTGAAAAATGGAACGTGGCAAGTTCCGACGCTCGTCGCGAGTAGAGTCGTGCCCTTTCTCAACGACCAAGCAACTGTAAATGATCCGCGCCTCGCATATATCGGCCGGCAAGATCGGAAAGAGTGGAACGAGCGGCGCGGCCACTTCCTTGCGGACGACCCGCCGGAATCTTGGACGTTGCACAGGGCTGCGTACCAGGAGGAACTGGCCATCACGCGCGAATTTCATCGCGACGGCGTTTCCATCCTGGGCGGCACGGACGCGGGCGGCCCTCCGTTCGTGATTCCTGGATTTGACTTGCACAACGAGCTCGTCGCACTGGTTAACGCCGGCTTCACGCCATTGGAAGCGCTGCAATCGGTGACGCTTGACCCCGCGCAGTTTTTCGGCCGCACCGATGAATTTGGCACGATTGCCAACGGAATGGCTGCCGACCTGGTGCTGCTCGATGCGAATCCGCTCGATGACATTCACAACACGCAGAAAATTCGCGCCGTAGTGGTCCAGGGAAAATATTTGGATCGCGCCGCGCTCGACGCGCTGCTAGCGCACGCAAAGGAATCGGCAAGCCACTAACCCGCACGGCCGTGCGAGCGCATTAGTAGCACAGGCTTCAGCCTGTGGGGTTTGATCTTCGCAAGCGATACTAACCCCCACAGGCTGAAGCCTGTGCTACACGCCACGCCCGAAATGGTATGATCCGCGCATGGATGATATGGGTTAGTGAAGAAACGGATTTCGATTCATTACGGAGGAGCGTCATGGCGGAAAAGAAAATAATTGCGGTATTGGGAGCGACAGGCGCGCAAGGCGGAGGCTT
>CAWHYM010000025.1:0-12322 GCA_963833595.1 uncultured Acidobacteriota bacterium
AGTGGATTGTCTCCGAGTGCGCCGTCGCTCGCCCAGAGCCACGGATTACCCCTCCGTACATACCCCTCCGTACGGGTTGCAGCGATGGGAGAACGGGCATATCATCTGCCCCAGGTCGTAATGCCGATTCTCAACCGTTAACAGAGGCGCCTGTGAAGGCGAAGGAGGTCAGCCTTGGGGAAAGTTAATTGGACGCGTGTGCTTATAGGGGGATTGATAGCAGGCGTTGTGAGCAATGTGTTTATGTTTGCAGTTTGGGGGCCTTTGGTTGGACGCAGTTTGAGCGTTGCGCTTCTGGCGTTGGGCCACCCGATGCAGGAGACTGCCGGGGCCAACGTTCTTATGGTCGTAGTGATGTTCCTATCGGGGATTCTAGTCATCTGGCTCTATGCGGCCATTCGTCCGCGCTACGGCGCTGGCCCGGGGACTGCTGCGCTGGCGGGCGTTACTGCCGGGCTCTTGATGGGGGTTTTTCCAGATATCGGATGGGGGGTGTTGTTAAGGCTGATTCCGGCAAGGGTGTGGGTGGCGGATGCCGTATCAAGCCTGGTGGCCATGGTCATAGCGACCCTGCTTGGGGCCTGGGTGTATAAGGAACAAGCGCCTTAGCGCCGGATAACGCGTACTCGTACAAATGCAGCCCCTGACTTCGCAGAAGCTCCCTCGAGGAAGGTTGTCGTGGCATAGCATTCGCCGGGATGATCGCGAGGAATGCCGTAGTGTTGACCGAACCGATCAAGGCTAGCGACTAAACGGCCAAGTGGCCTAAGTGATCCACGCGCCGCCTTGCTCACTCTCATCGAAGCGCATCTTTCATTCCCCATCACAGATGGATGGTTGTAAGGGCTGTCCTCAATGCGGGTCGAGCACCGGGTGCTCATGTAGCCAACCATGAGCTGACAGTTGAATGCGCGTTTTAACTGGGACGATCAGAGCAGGGCGTTACCGTCAACTAATCCTCCAGCTATCAGTCCCTGGCCCTGCAGACAACATCCAAGCCGCCACCACTAAGCCCCTGCTCTATGCGGTAGTGTGAGACTGTCTGGCCCAGCATCGGGACCTATCTTTCAGGCGCATCTCACGTGGGCTCTGGAGGCAAGCTAACGCGCGACGTCACACATTTCACGGGGGGATCAATGACCGCGAAGGATGAGCTATTGAAAATCACCGATCAGGATCGCGTCGTGAGACCTCGTGCCGCGGGCGAGGGCGAGCTGCTTGCCGTCGTGCGACCAGTCAAAGGAGAAGATCTGCTCTGATTTGAAATTGGTGACCTGCTTTGGCGGGCCTCCCGCAAGCGGCTGACGCCAGATGTTGGAAACGCCCCCACGGGTCAGGGAATAGTCCAGTGCTTTCCCCTCTGGCGCCCATCGAAACCATGCCGCAGCAGCGGGAAGATCGAACCTGTAGAGAGGCTCCCCACCATCGAAAGGAACCACGGTCAGGACAGCAGGGCTCGAGATCGTGGCTCCCCAGGCCGTATAAGCGAGCAACTTGCCGTCTGGGGAGACTTGGGCTAGGGGGCTGCTCCGATTTTGGATTTTCAACTGCGTTGGCGTGCCGCCCTGAATTGGTACTCGCCACACGCTCATGTCATTGAACCGGGCATACACGACCCATTTGCCATCTGGGGAACATGTCGGACTGCCAGCAAATCCTTCGTTCGTCAACTGCGTCGGATTGGAACCGTCCGCGTCCATTCTCCACACGTTCACCTTCTCATTCCGGTAGGACCCAAAGACAACGAAGCGCCCGTCCCCGCAGGCTTCAAGTGAGAAATTATTGCGTTCGCTCGGCGTCAGCAACGTTCGGTTACTGCCATCCGGCCGCACGGCGAATAGTTCACCGTTCGAGTTATAAAAGATCCCACCGTTGGCCATCCAAGAGAGGCCAAATACTGCCGGTCCTCCCGAGATGATCTGGCGGGCGCGCGAAGAGTCGCCGGTGGGCGCCACCCAGAGGTCGGAAGCCCTCCTGGCCTCGATGGTGACCAGCGTCTTGCGATCCCGCGTCAAGTCAAGAGAGTAATTTTGGTAGTCCATGAGATCGTTAGTAAAACGGCGTGCTTCTCCGCCGGGAAAGGAGATGTGCCAGAGCTGTCCGCGGAAGCCCTGGGAAGGGTCTGCTATTGCTGCCAGCAGACCGCTCCCATCCCCCAGCCAGCGAACCTGCCCCACCGGGTTCGGGCTCGAGTAGATTTCACGCAGCGTTCCGTCAGAGACCGCTATGGCCGAGACCACGGCCCGCAGCCCCTTCGTGGCCTCCATGGTCGTGACAGCAATTGTTTTTCCGTCCGGTGACCAGGCGGGCCCGAAAAAGAACCCCGTCACGACAACCACCGGGAGTCTGGCCAGCAGCCGCTCTCCGCTTCCGTCCACCTGAGCTACCAGGAGGTCGGCTTCACTCTTATCAGGAACTCCCCTGACAAAAGCGAATTGCCTGCCGTCGGGAGAGAAGCTAATCGGGGCATCAATATCGCGGACGAGTTGGCGTGGTGTGCCTCCCAGCACTGGCATCTGGAAGAGGTCGTTGTAGAGAAGGGTACCCTTATAGGAGCGGACGAAATAGATGTAGTTTCCATCCGGCGAGAAAGTCAGCCCGGCGAAGTTGACCACATCCGGTGGCAGGATTTGTACGTCGCTGCCGGTGGCCACCTGGCGCACATTCAGACTCTGCTTTTCGCCTTCCTGGAGTACGTAGACCACGTATTGCCCGTTCGGGAGAAATTGCCACATCCATCGCCTTGCCGCTCTGTGTGAGCCGGACGATCTTCATTTTCTGGAGGTTCAATTCGCTCTTCCGCGCCCTCAGCTTGTAGAGGCTATAGCTAAGCCCACCCATCAACAGTATGAGGAAGCCAATAAGCAGGCCCACCGCAAGTCTGTGCCGTTTGGCCTCGACGAGAAGGATAGCGGCGCTCGAGGACGGAGCGGCAGATGGCTGCGCAACCACCTCTGGTGCCGTTAAGGCTACGGGACCCACAACCGATTGCCGGCCCGAGCTGGTGTCGCGCTTCAGGCCCTTGAGGTCAGCGCGCAGGTCCGCCGCGTGCTGGTACCGAATCTCGCGATCCTTCTCCAGTGTCTTGTTGATGATCCGCTCCAGCTCCTGGGGCAACTCGGGATTCAAGCGCACGGGCGGGGTCGGTGCGCGATTTAGAATCGCGTCGAAGATGACCGCCGTGGTGTCGCCGGAAAAAGCAGCCCGCCCGGTCGCCATCTCATAGAGCACAACGCCGAAGCTGAACAGGTCGGTGCGCGCGTCGAGTTCTTCGCCCCGCGCCTGCTCGGGCGACATGTAGGCCACGGTGCCCATCGCCACGCCTGGGCTGGTCAGATGCTCCTCCGCGGCGGTCGGTAAAGCCGAAACTCCTACTGCTTCTGCTACGCGCCGTCCCGCCGGTGCCAGCTTCGCCAGCCCGAAATCGAGGATCTTGACCTGACCGCGCGCGGTCACGAAGATGTTCGCCGGTTTGATGTCCCGATGAATGATTCCTTCCGCGTGTGCTGCGTCCAGAGCGTCAGCAATCTGAATGGCGATGGTGAGCACTTCGTCAATCTTAAGCGGCTTCGCAGCGATGTGGTGCCTGAGCGTTTCACCCTTGAGGAACTCCATCACGATGAAGCGCTGCTCTTCGTGCTCTCCGATCTCATGAATCATGCAGATGTTCGGGTGATTGAGTGCCGAAGCGGCGCGGGCTTCGCGCTGGAAGCGCTCCAAGGCCTGACGGTCGGCAGCCAGTTGCTCGGGCAGAAACTTGATGGCGACGTGGCGTCCTAGAACTAAATCCTCAGCTTCATAGACGACACCCATGCCGCCGCCTCCCAGCTTCTCTAGAATGCGATAGTGGGAAACGGTCTGGCCGACCATGAGGCGATTGCCTCACAACAAGATGCAGGTGAACTCCGGAATGACGCCAGCATACGCCGCGTATATCGATAAGTCAACGCGGCAGGTCTAACGGGAGGAGTTCAAGGAGGGGAGAGGGTTCGCAGAAGCGCCGTCTGCAGTAACACCTCCCCGTGCTGAATCAACCGTGAAGTGGTCCCGGCTGCAGACCGAGATTTCCCCAAGGGGTCCTATGCGCATCATGGGTGCTGGGCGCTTTTCAGTATTGCTTATTGAGGTGTGACCGAGGAGTCGCGAGACTTACCTGCCCCTCGCAATCCGTGTTCCAGATATGTTCCAGTTGGGCGCGTATTCGGAGTCTCAAGCGTTTTGAGCGGTTCGTAGTTTCAATAAGTTGCGTATTTTCAATACAGCGGATTATTCCGACTCCCCCCGCCTCCACCAACAGACTGTGTAGTTCTGGATGTGCTCCAACGACCAAGTCCATCCTCTAAAAAACCACGGACTGGGCGCAGACCCTGCCGAATGCCTCACGGTGGATTATTCGGCCTTCTGAAAGCGAGTGCGGGCGTAAGAGAGAGCGATCGCTCCCGATAGCGAACCCAGAATGTTGAAGGCTAGGTCTTCTGAAGAAGAGTCCCTGGTGGGAAGGTAGACCTGGAGCAATTCGATCGTAAGACTGAGGGCCCCACCCAACAGCGTTGTGATAAGAACGATCCGCCGCTTTGACCAGTCCCTGCTCTCGCAAAAGTAGGCGCAGACGAAAAATCCGAAGGGAACGAAACCCGCGAGGTTCAACAGCACGTCCTCGAGGTTCCCATAGCTCAGCAGGTTTTTCCCCCGAGGCCATTCCAAAACGACTCTTCGGAGGACCGTGAAACTCCGGGGAATCTGGAAGCAGGGAACTCGGCCGGAGTGACTGCAAGCGACGGACCCGCTGCGCTCATTGAACAGATAAAGACCTTCGAACGCATGGCCATCTGCCGAGCCCGGGTAGCCTGTGTCCCGCCAAGTGCGGAAGTCCTCAGCGACCTCAGATGCCGTGAGCCGCACCGGGCCAAATGCCAGCCCCGCAAGTTCACCCCGCCAGGGCGTCTTTCCGGTCATCGAGTTACCCGCAACTAGCGTTCCAGCAGTGCTTCGCTGGGTCAAAAGCCTGGCCTCTGTGGACGAATTTGGGGCGCCATCCGCGTAAATAACGCTGCCGTCCGTTCCCGATACCAGGGTGATAAAAGTAAGCCTCCCACGCTCAAGCGCATTCCCCACGCCGAACTCGCACAGCCGCACTGCAGGGTTTGCATTGCTGCAAGGGAACTTCACGACAAGGGAGGACAACCACTGGCCCAGCATAAACGTCTGCACGCCATTGGAATGGAAGGAGAGGATCTGTTTGATATCATCCCCAGGCTCGTCTAGCGGCCTCGCCCAGAGGCTGAGGCTCATCGACCCACCGCTAGACGCAGCGGGTGTTGGCTCCCCACCACCCACCGGACCGTCGGTATATGCAATTCCCCGTTCCTGGAAACGGATGCCATCGGCATTTCCCAGCCACCTGACACCGTTCATTGGGTGAAAATTGAAGGGCCAGAGTCCGGCCACAAGGAGGCCTGCGCTAATGGCAAGGCTCATCGCCGCCAAGACGTGCAGTCTCCCTTCCTTGGCAACCGGCGTCTCATTATTGACCCACCCTCTGAGAAAACTCTCCAAAACCTGCCTCCAACCCTGTCTTCATGCGGGATATCGATCCTGAACCCAGGCGCGAACAAGCCTACAATCCGCTGTCCTGCGATGCAACGTCTTTGGTTCAGTCCTGGAAAGACGGCTGAGCGGGCCAAGGTCAGAACGTGTTGCCGCGGCGGAGTGAAAGCTTGCTCGGCCGCAGGTCGCGGTCAGCGCGGGCGACCGAGATCGTTCTTCACTACCTCGCCACCCTTCATCACGAACACGACGCGCTCCATGACGCCGATGTCGGCGACTTGGCTTCCTTCGCCTAGGTTCAGTGCCGTCAAGGCCGCCGGCACGTTTTCACAGCGCTCCCGGGATTGTTCGAGTTGAACAAGCTCATTCTGCGGAGTCCGTTGCGCAGCAACAGCGAAAGCTAACGCGGCAATGCCCATAACCGCTGAAATCATGCCATTATGCCGACGCCGCGGCCTTCTCATATTGGAAACCTCCATCCGCCTAACGCCTGCAGCCCACCCGCGGAGGCCGCCGACGGGTACAGCCGCCTGTTAGGCCACACCGATCCTCGGCCTTCGACGCAAATGCGACGACAGAAGAAACAAGAATCCGGGCGCTGCGAACGCCAACCACGCCCAGCCTTTCGGGAACGTGCCGGCGGTCGTGAGGTGAACCACATAGAACGCCAGCAGGCTTCCTACTGTTATGCTCCCTCCGAGGCCCTCCCTCCACCACGCCAGGATCATTCCGACAGAGATTCCGACCGGGAAGAACAGAACGCCGAGCCGCTCGATCGGACCAGCGATAAGGAGGGCGATCGACGGAGGAAACCTCAACTTGACAGGCGCAATCCGCCGAACAGGTATAAGGCTACCAGGATGATCAGGACCACGCCGACGATCCCGATGCCTCCACCCGAACCCCATCTCCGATATCCGTAATAGCCTCCGCCGCCGCCGAACAGGAGCAGCAGAACGACAATTAGCAAAATCAGTCCCATGGGAATCTCCTCTCAGTTAGTAAAATGCTTTGACCAGAATTTCCGCTTTGACTTCGCGGCCAACCGATAATGGACACCTGACCGCTTGCAGCATGCAACGCTCCACCCTGGTTTCGAGCAAGCGAGCTTTAGGGAGAACAATCTCGGACGGCCATCCCGGGCTACCAATATTTATAGCCCGCGGTACTATCGGGAGCTGCCCGAAAGACGTAGGGACAACTACCGCTATCCCGCCGGATCCTTTTGGCGCGTTGCTTTTACACCCGTCAGAATCCCTAGGCCCAATAGTACGATCGCACCCACGACAATCCAGTGTGCAGGGACATGCATCAAATAGGCGCCGTAAATCAGCCCGCCAATCACGAGCACGAATCCAATGGAGTAAATTCCAAACGACATGGCATCTCCTTCTCGACAAAACAGAGTCGCAAGGCCATGCGCCCCGAGCGCGCGTTCCCGGCTCTTACTGCGTGGGCGTGGAGCTGGCCTTTTGATCTTTTACTTGCAGCTCGTTCACCACCTGCTGCACGTTTGGAACGGTTGACGCCACTTTCTCAACCTGTGCGCGCTTGGATTGAGAATTGACCTCGCCGGTCAACGTCACGACGCCACTCTTGACGTCGTATTTGACGCCCTTGTGGAGCTTGTTCTGGATGAGGGCAGCATCCAAATTCTTGTCGATACCCGCGTCCAGATCCGAGTTTACGGCCTTTGCCTCACCTTCGGCGCCGGGAGGAACCACAGCAATCTGGTTCGCTACAACCTGCCCAGTTGCGATTGACGTTGCGATGGATTCAGCTTGAGCCTTGTCAGCGTCTGCCGCGACGTTTCCGCTCAGGGTCACGACACCCTTGTCGCGGTCCTGTGTTACGGAGACAGCTTTGAGGCCGGCTTGATCGAGCGATTTGCGGATGCTGTCAGAAACATCAGGCGACTTCGTGGATGTTCTTGAGCAGCCCACCAGGCTCCCAACTGCGAGCAGCATGAGCATGGTTAAGCATAGTTTAAGCGTTTTCATGTTTTTCCTTTGATCAGCGTTTTCCACGCTGGAGTAATCGCGGCATATACCCAACACCGCTGCGTTTTTCCCTGGCATGTCTGCGTTCTCCCTCTCGGTTCCGCGGCGTGCCCTCAACGGAGCGCCCGGTGACTTCCGCCTCCCAACAGATGCGCGAGGCACTCTTCTTTTACCCTTGGCTTGATTCAGTGTCAGTTCAGAACGGCTCACACGTTTGGTCAAAATTGCTCATTCCACATCATGGAGTCGGAGGCTCGCTTGCACGGCCGGTTACATCAGGGAGTATATCTACCGTCTACTGTCCGGGCGTCGTGCTGTGCAAGTTTGCTCAGGCCATTGGTCGATTCTGAACAGACAGCACATTGCGGGGGGAATATCCTGCACGAGGTCACTGGGTGTAGAGGCGAGCCAACACGAACCTGCTTGGGTTACACGTTGGCGATAATCCGCTGCTCCCAGCCCAACCTCAAAATAAGAAGGAGAAATATCATGACGCAGCAAGTACAACCAGCAAAAGACTTTTGGGATTGTGCTCTCCGGGAGTTCCTTGAAGGGTGACAAAGTGGTGAACTACAAAGGCGAAGACTTGGGCAAGATCGAGGAGATCATGATCGACTTGGATCGTGGGCGGGTCGCCTACGCCGTACTGTCGTTCGGCGGTTTTCTTGGCATGGGTGACAAACTGTTTGCCATTCCCTGGCAGGCTTTTACCGTCGACACCACCAAGAAGCAGGCTTGTTCTGAATGCCGACAAGGAGCTTCTGGAAAAGGCGCCGGGATTTGACAAGAATAACTGGCCCGACATGGCAGACCTTTCTTTGGGATCCACGCTGTACGGGTACTATGGCTACAAGCCCTACTGGGCCTGATGCCGGCTGATACTTTCCCGCGTCAGCACCGGTCAGGCTAAAAGGAGTCAATCACCGTGCGGATCTGGATACTGATGATGCTGAGCACGACGCTGGCGTTTGGGCAGACTAAACCCGCCGATACCGTCCAAAGGTGCCGGAGCATGCTGAACGACGCCGCCCAGGACCGGAATCCGGACGGTCGAAAGGGCGCGGCGGAGGCCCTGAGCCTGGTGGGGGTGAAAGATAACGCTCTTGAGTCTCTTGCCCCGATGCTCGATGACCACGACGTTTCGGTCCGGATTGCGGTGGTTGTCACCCTGGGGGACTTCAAGGACAACCGGACCCTTCCTCTTTTGAAGAAAGCTCTGCAGGATCCCGTTCCCGAAGTCGACTTCGCCGCCGCCAAGGTGCTTTACCAACTCCACGACCCCGATGGAGTGCAGTTTCTTCTCGCCGTGGTTAGCGGAGAGTCTAAAGCGTCCTCAAGCTATCTCAGCAAAGAGAAACGGAGCGCCTTGCGCATGTTGCACACTCCTACCAAGCTTTTCACTTCCATCGCCATCGAGGCAGCAGGTTTCGCTCCCGTGCCGGGTCTTGGGTTCGGATTATCTTCGGCACAAGGTATCCTGTCGGACCCTGATTCTTCGGCCCGGGCCGCCTCTCTGCTGCTCATCGGAAGCTCGCGTGATCCAACCCTGGCGGATGCGGTGGGATCAGCCTTGTCGGACAAGGAATGGTCAGTGCGCGCTGCGGCCGTCCACCTGGTGGCGATGCATCCCTTCCCAGAATTCCGGGAGAAGTTGGTCCCCCTGCTGGACGACAAGAAGGATGCGGTGCGCGTACGCGCCGCCGCGGCCTACATCAGACTGCAGCACGTAACGAAGATGCTGCCGGCGAGGTGAGGCGCCGGGACTCATTAACCGCGTACTACGGCCCCTATCCAAACGATTCACCGCTGAGCCTCAACGTGAAGGTTCGCACTTTGCGGCCCGATCAGCACGCTACGGAATTGATGAACGTTACTGCCGACGGGGGAACAAGGTCCGAAATAGGGCTTGCTTCTGAGGTTGTAGGTTGTACCCATGTCCTCCACTGCGAGTTCCAGCACGGCTCTGATCAACGGGTTTTTCGAATGGTTCGGTGAACTGGGCCTTTTTTCTTGGCAAGTTCTGCGGGCTGCCCTGACACCGCCTTTTGAATTCCGCGAGCTTGCCCGGCAAATCGACGAGATAGGATCAAAATCGTTTCCTCTAGTGGCTTTGGCGGGCGCGGCCATCGGCGCCATCCTCTCCCTTGAAACCCGCGATAGCCTGGTTCGATTCGGCGCCAAGTTCATTGCTTCCCGCCGCCGTCGTGTTCTCGATCATCCATGAGATCGGTCCCATCGTTACCGGCTTGATCGTCTGCGGCCGAGCGGGAGCTGGCATCGGCGCGGAGTTGGGATCGATGAAGGTCACGGAGCAGATCGATGCCATCGAGGCATCAGCCGTAAATCCCTATAGGCTGCTGGCCGCAACCCGCATTCTGGCTTGTATCCTGGTGCTGCCACTCCTAACCCTCGCTGCCGATTTCTGCGGGGTGGTAATGGCTTGGGTGGCCGATGCCCTGGCTGAGCCGATCACCTTCCATCAGTTCATCCACAACGGCTTCAGCGTTTTCGGCTTCAACGATTTTCTGCCGCCAACCTTCAAGACCGCTGTGTTCGGCCTGATCATCGGGCTGGTGGCGTGCTTTCAGGGAATGCGGACGCGGGGAGGCACCGAGGGCGTGGGGCGTACGGCGACGAGCTCCGTGGTCTTATCTTCGCTGTTTGTAATCCTGGCCGACGTTATCCTGGTGAAACTGATCGTCATGTTTTTTCCATGAAGACCGGCGCTTAAGAGTTCGCAACGGGGCACTGAAAGGGGCCTGGAACCGCATCGTGATAGAAAACCTTGAGAAAAGGAATGGCGAACCGCCCGTGGTCCTGCGAGGTCTGCACAAGTCCTTCGGCGCCCAGGTGGTCTTGAACGGGATTGACCTGACTGTCGCCCGCGGTGAAACGCTCGCGGTGCTCGGCCGCAGTGGTACCGGCAAGAGTGTTTTGTTGAAGATCATCATCGGGCTGCAGAAGCCGGACGCGGGCTCGGTGAATATCCACGGGCAGGAGATTACCGGAATCAATCTCGGCAAGCTCAACGAAATCCGGAAGAAGATGGGTTTTTTGTTCCAGCAGGCGGCGCTCTACGACTCGCTAACGGTGGAGGAGAATGTGGCCTTTCCACTGAAGCACAATACAAACATGCCGGAGTCCGAGCGGCGGGATCGAGTCAAGGAATTGCTGAAGAGTGTGGGTATGGAAGGCGATCTCAAGAAGATGCCTTCCGATATTTCCGGCGGCATGCAGAAGCGAGTGGGGCTGGCGCGGGCGCTGGCTCTCGACCCCGACATCCTGCTGCTGGATGAACCCACCGCGGGACTGGATCCTATTACCTCCGGCGAGATTGATGAGCTGATTCTCAAGCTGCAAAAGGAACATGCCATGGCATCCATCGTGGTCACACACGATTTGCAAAGCGCAAAAACCATCGCCGGCCGGCTGGCACTGCTCCACGAAGGAAATATAGTGATCGAAGGCACCTTCGAGGACCTGGAGAAGAGTCACGACAAGTTTGTCTCAGACTTTATGCGGCGGGACGCTTAGGAGAACATATGTCGAGAGCGGCGCGGTTGGGAGCTTTCATCGTTACGACACTGGCGATTCTGGCCGTGGGAACCTTTATCATCGGGAACACGCAATACCTGTTTACTTCCACGTACCGGTTAAAGGCGCAGTTCAGCAACGTGGTGGGCTTGGATGTGGGCGCCGGGGTTCGGGTGGGTGGTGTTCACCGCGGAACCGTGCATAGTATCGAGTTGCCTCACCGGCCGAGCGATAAAATCACGGTGGTGATGGACCTCGACAGCAGGACGCACGACATCATCAAGCAAGACTCCGTAGCGTCAATCGAAACCGAGGGCCTGCTGGGCAACGAGTATATGGCGATCTCGTTTGGAACTGCCGGGGCGGCCAACGTGCACGACGGTGATACCATCGCCAGCCACCCTCCGATCGCCATGTCAGACCTGATTAAGAAGTCGGAGGATATTCTGGATAGCAGCCAGCAAGCCATCAAAAACGTTACGCAGGCGACCGCGAATTTAAGCTCGGTCAGCGCCAAGATCGACCAGGGTCAAGGGACTGTCGGGGCGCTGATCAACGATAAGACGGCCTATCTCGAGCTTAACCAAACGATGGACGGAATCCGTGATGCGGTAGCCCATGCGCAAGCGGGGGTCACCGATTTCCAGGAGAACATGGAGGCGCTGAAGCACAATTTCTTCCTGCGCGGGTATTTCAAGAATCGCGGTTATGAAGATTCCGCGGAGCTGGCGAAAGACGAAATCGTAAGGCTGCCCCAGGGCACGCCCCAGAAAACGTTTACGTTCGAGGCAAAGCAACTCTTCGGCAAGGTAGACACGGCCAAGCTGAAAAACCAGAAGTCTCTGGACGCTGCCGGCGATTTCCTGACCGATACCGACTTTGGGGTTGCCGTGGTGGTCGCGTATTCCAGCATGGAAGGAGATGCCGGGAAAGACTTGGTCCTGACCCAAGGTCGTGCCCTGGTGGTCCGCGAGTACCTTGTTGAGAATTTCGGTTTCGATGATCGGCGGCTCAAGACACTGGGAATGGGGAAGAAGAGTGGCACGAGCCCTGAAAGCGGTTGGGGCACCATCCAGATCCTCGTTTACCCTACCGGCACTGAAATGCCGCCCGCGAAGCTGCCGCAGAATAGCACTCCACCCAAGACCACCGCAGAACTGCCGGTTCCCGAATCTCCCGCTACCGTTCCAAAACCACAGTAGCCCCGAGGCGCCCGCGAAAGTATTACGGCCGAGGGAAGC
>CAWHYM010000026.1:0-202742 GCA_963833595.1 uncultured Acidobacteriota bacterium
CATGGCGTCGGCGCCGTCGTCGCCCATGCCCGTCATGATGACCGCGACGCTTTCCTTGCCGAGTTCCTTTGCGACGGAGCGAAAGAGCACGTCCACCGATGGCCGATGGCCGTTCACCGGCGCCTGATCCACAAGCACAATCATGTCTCCCTGCGGAGTGCGCCGAATTTTCAAATGGCGGTTACCAGGACATATGAAAGCCCGGCCGGGACTGAGAATATCTCCTGACAGTGCTTCCGAAACGTGAATCGGAGAGCAATCGTTCAACCGCCGCGCGAACATTCCGGTAAATCCTTCGGGCATGTGTTGAACGATGAGCAGGCAACCGGCGAAGTTCGCCGGAAGCTGCGAACAGAGGTAATCGAGTGCATTTGGTCCGCCGGTCGATACACCGATGGCGACAATGCGCGTGGGCCGGTCCTTGGTGGGATGCGGCTTTGGCGCGGGAGTGGCATGAGGTGTCGGATGGAATGTCAGTTTAGGCGGACCCGAGATCGCCGCCACTTTGATTTTGACGGCGAGCTCCCTGGCAATTTGCTCCAGCCCGCCCTTCGAAGCGTCCGTAGGCTTGGCGACAAAATCAAAAGCGCCGTTGCTGAGCGCATTCAGGGCGGAATACGCGCCCTTGGAAGTGTGACTGCTAACCACGATGACCGGAATGGCGTATCGCCGGACGATCTCGCGGAGCATATCGAGGCCGTCCATCCTTGGCATCTCCAAGTCGAGCGTCACGACATCGGGGCGCAACTCTTCAATTTTCTTGAGCCCCAGCAGCCCATCCATGGCGGTCCCTACCACCTCGATGGAAGGATCGCCCTGCAATAATTGTGGGATCAATTTCCGCATCAACGCGGAATCGTCCACAACCAGCACGCGAACAGGGCTCCTCCTCATACGGCTACCTCGATGAGTCGCTTTTGCGTCAAGTGCGAGACCACGGCGGGCACATTTAGAATCAGGACCACGGTTCCGTCACCTAGGATGGACGCGCCACTCACCAGTTCGGAGGCGACCAGACGGTCCTCGAACGCTTTGATGACGAGTTCCTCCTCGCCGACCAGGCCGTCGACGATCAGCCCGAACCGGCGGCTGCCTGCTCCGATCGTTACCACGAAGTGCCGCGTCTTTTGCGAAATCGATGAGCAGGCGATGAGCTGGTCTAGGCGTACGACGCTCAGAACCTGGTCGCGCAACCGAATCACCTCGTGGCCGTCGATTTTGTGAATTTCACTGTCGGTCGTTCGAGCAATCTCAATCACGGAGTCGAGCGGCACCGCGTAATGCTGTCTCTCCACGCGGAACATGAGCGCCTGGATGCTCGCCAGGGTCAGCGGCGCGATGAGTTGAAAGGTTGTGCCTCGCCCCGGCTCGCTTTCCACCGCGACTCTCCCCTTCAGCCGGTCCATGACGTTCTTTACGACGTCCATGCCCACGCCACGCCCAGAGATTTCGGTGACTTCCTCGGCAGTGGTGAGCCCAGGATGGAAGATCAGCTTGAGGATTTCTTCGTGGGACATCGATTTAGTTTCTTCCTGAGACACGATTCCGGCTTCCACTGCCTTCCTCAACAGCTTTTCGTGGTTGATTCCGCGTCCGTCGTCCGAAACTTCGATCACCACTTGATTTCCCTGATGGTAGGCGTCCAGGCGGATTGTCCCGCGGGCAGACTTTCCATGCACCAGACGCTCTTCCGGCGTCTCGATGCCGTGATCGGCAGCGTTACGCACCAGATGAGCCATCGGTTCGGCGAGCGCGTCGAGCACGCTTTTATCCAAGTCCGTATTCTGCCCAGCCATTTCGATGGCGATTTCTTTTTTGCGCACCTTTGCCACGTCGCGAACGATGCGTGGCAGGCGGCGGAAGAGCTGCTCGACCGGCACCATTCGGATCTTCATCACTGATTTTTGAAGTTCGCCGAGGACGCGCGACTGAAACGAAAGCACGTCGCCCAGGCGGTTGTGCAATGCATCCTTGGGAAACCTCTGGTCGAACTCATTGATTACCCGGTGCAGCATCGATTTCCCGATGATCAATTCGCCGATCAGATTCATGACGGTGTCAATGCGGCCTGTCTCGACGCGAAGCCAGGCTTCCGTCGAACCGAGCATCCCTCCCGTCACGGGGGAAGCCCCCGGCACCCCTTCGGCGGGCGATTCGGTGTGGCCATTTTCGGGGTTGGCAGTGGCCATCGATTCCGCCGCCGTTTCAGCCTCCAGAAGAACTTGAAGGGCGTCGCGGGGTTCGTCCTCGGCGAGCTTCAATGGCTCAATGGAGATGTCCGCCACGATGGTCGGGACATGGCACCGCGCGCGAATCCACTCGGGCGGATGCGAACTCGAAAGAGCGGCATGAACCGCAGGCAGAGTTTGAAGCGGGACTCCGCTGGCAGGGGACTGCGCTAAGACGGTGCCGCACTTTTCGAGCGCCGCACGAACGAGTTGTAGCGCCGCCGCGGGCATCTGGAGTGCGGGGTCGATGCCCAGCATCAACTGATAGACGGGCGTTTTGTCGCGCAAAGCTTCCAAGATCCGCTGCTTATCTTTGCTTGTCCACTGATGCCGGTGATGCATTGGCTGGGGCTCGGATACGGATTTGGGACTTTGGGCAAGCGAGCGAATGTGCGCCCGAAGTTCAGTGATGTCGGGAGGCTGCAGGTTGCCGCGATGCGCGCCAAGCATGGCATGAAAGCTGTCCGCGGCGGAAAGGACGATCTCGGCTACCACTTCTCCCCGCTCGATCACGAGCGTTGGCGTCAATAAATCTTCAATATCGTGCGCGAGCTCGCTGAGCTGCCGGAAGCCGCAAGCGGCGGCGTCGCCCTTGAGCGTGTGCATCGCCCGCCGGACGCGAGCCAGGGCGTCGGAGTCTGCCGGGTCGGTTTCCAGGAGGATTCCGGCCTCGTTCAACTCCTGGAGGAGATCTTGCGCGCTCTCAAAGAAGAGTTCGCGAAGTTCCGCCGCGCGTTCATCGGAAAAAAAGTTCACTCGCTCGCCTCGATCCGCTGATACGCGGTGGCGTTGTTCAAATGAATCATGCGGAACTTCGTGCTCAAGCCGAACAGACTTTCCGCGTGCCCCACGAACAAATATCCCTCCGGATTCATGCAGTGATAGAACTTTTCGATCAGGCGCTTTTGTTCGGGCTCATCGAAATAGATCATCACGTTCCGGCAAAAAATAATGTCGTTGCGCCGCGGCAGGAAGTCCGTCTTCAAGTTATGAAAATCGAATTGAATGAGGCTCTTCAGCGCCGGCTTGACCGAATACTTGTCAGCGAGTTTATCGAAGTAGCGCAAGCGCGAGGTGTAGTCCACGGTCTCCAATTGCGTATCGCTGTAGACGCCTTGCTGGGCCGTCAGGAGGCCGGAATAACTCATGTCGCTGGCGAGGACTTCGACTTTCCAGGGCGGCGGCACAATCGGCTTAGGCGAGGGCATCTCGACGGACAGCGGATTGCGAAGATAGTAGTAAGCCAGGGCGTCGCAAATGAGCATGGCGAGCGAGTAGGGCTCTTGCCCCGTCGAGCAGCCCGCGCTCCAGACACGCAAACTCCAATCGCGATTCGCCTGCTTCCGGTTCAGGATCTGCTCGAGGATTGTCTTCTGGAAAAGATCAAGCTGGGGTCTGGCTCGAAAGAAACTTGTTTCGTTGACGGTCAGATTTTCCAGCAACGCGGTAAGTTCTGTCTTGCCTTCCCGACTGGTCAGGAGGCGATAGTAACTATAGAAGGAATCCGCCTGGCAGGCTTTCAGCCGCCTTTGCACCCGGTCGCGCAGGAAGTGGATGCGGCGCTCATCAAAGAACATGCCGCATTCCTGATAGACCAGAGTTTGCAAGAGTTTTATTTCTGCATCGCTCGGTGAAAGAGGCGCGAGTATGGTTGGTGTGGACATGGTTCTCCGGCGCTCGGAATGCCAATCTCTACTTAACGGAGCCGGGACGGTCCAGCGCTCATCGAAGTGCTGGCGAGTTCCGCGACTTCGTCCAATCGCTGCAATTCAACGCGCTGCAGAATCCGGCTCAGGTCCAGCATGATAATCAGCCGGTCATGCAGTTTGCCGACCCCCGTGACATAGCTCATTTCTTCATTGGGGAAAACGTTTTGCGGAGCCTCGATTTCCGACGGCGCGAGCCTCAGCACTTCGGAAGCGGAATTCACCAGGAGTCCCACCAGCCGCTCTTCCATTTCGACGACGACGATCCGGCTCTTCGAGCTGCGTTCGATGGCGGCTTCGCCGAAACGTTTGCTCAGATCGACGACCGCAATAATCTTGCCCCGCAGATTGATGACGCCTTCGATGTGATCGGGAGCGTTCGGAACCGGCGTAATTTCGGGGACGCGAACAATCTCACGCACCAAAGAGATGGGCAGCCCCAAGGTCTCGCGGCCGATCCGCAGACCGACAATCTGTAATTGCTTGTCCATGGGTCTGCTCAAGGGTCAGACTCGCGCCAGTTCGGTTTCCAAATCAGCGAACTGGAATCTTCCACGGTGGAGGGCCGCTTGGATGGCTTTCCATTGGGCCGCGAATGGCCTTGATCTTCGAGAACGAATAGGTCCGCCACCTCGATGAGCCTGTGGGACAGTTTGGACGAGTGTTTCGCCATGGCGGCCAACTGCGAGGAACTGGACGTGGCTTGCTGGACTACCTCGCGCATCTTTTCCATCGCCCGAACCACCGATTGCACGCCGGACGCCTGTTCCTCAATGGTGGAATTGATTTCCTGCGTGATTTCGGTGAGCCGCGAGGTGGCCTTCCCGATCTGAGTCGAGCCCGCGGATTGTTCGTTCGTGGCGCCGCCGATTTGCTGCGCGTATTTGTAGACCTCGGAGACCACGTCGGAAATCTTGGTCAGCGCCACGTTCAGCTCGGCGCCCAGTTCGAGGCCTTGCTGGACCATGGTGGTGCTCTTTTCCATGTTCTCGACGGCTTCGCGCGCTTCCTTTTGAATTCCTTGAATCAGGTCGGAAATTTCTTTCGTGGACTGCGTGGATTTTTCGGCCAGCTTTCGCACTTCCTCGGCCACAACGGCGAAGCCGAGGCCGTGTTCGCCCGCCCTGGCCGCTTCGATCGCGGCATTGAGGGCCAGCAAGTTTGTCTGTTCGGCGAGGTCGTCGATGACCTCGATGATTTTGCCGATTTCATCGGCGCGCCGGCCAAGGACATCGATGATTTCCGCCGAGGCGCGGATGGCGGAGCTGGTGCGCGTGAGCCCGTTGGTGGCCTTGTCCATCGTCTCGATGCCTGTGTGGACTTCTTCCCGCGAGCGCTGGCAAATCTCGAGCAAGAGTGCGCGCCGTGTCGGCGACTCTCTGGATGGAGGCAACCATCTGGTCGATGGAAGCGGAAGTCTCGGCGACGCTGGAGGACTGCAACTGCGTGCTCTTGACGACATTCTGCACGTTGATGCTCATTTCGTGCATCGTGCTGGTGACTTCGTCGATGGCCCTGGCCGCCTCGACGCTGACCTTGGCGGATTCCGTTGGACGCGCCCGCCATCTGGCTCGATCCGGTCGCGACACCCGTCGCACTGTCGCGTATTTTCGTGGCCAGGTCGCGAAGTCCCATCGATCATCCGCAAAAAGGCGTTGGCCATCGTGTCGCGCGACGACCTCGGCCGGACGGATACGTTCAATTGGCCTTCGGCAATCGCTGAGGAAGCGTTCGCCATTTCCTTCAGGTGAAGCATCATGTTGCGATAATGGTCGGCCAGGGAGCCGATCTCGTCGTCCCGGTGGACGTCGATGCTCTGGTCGAGATCGCCGGTTTCCGCGATCTCGCGCGTGACTTCGATCAACTCCGCAAGGGGCTGGGTGATGGACGAGGAAGTGCGATACGCAACGAACATCCCAATGATGGCGCCCAGGATCGTGCCTAACGTTAGAACGAACGGTGCTGATGGTGCCAGAGGTGTTGGCCGATTCATCCGATTTGTCCAGCGCCCTCTGGATGCCGTGCTCGGCCTCGTCCATTGCCGACACGCTCTTTTCCACCCAGTCGTTCGTTGAGCGTTGCAGGTAGACGATTTGAAGATCCGACACCGTGGTCTGGCCGGCGTCTACTTGGTGGCGCTTGGCAATCAGGGGTTTGGCAAACTCCTCTTCCCAGCTCTGTTGATTGGATTCGATGGAGGAATAGAGATTGCGCAGTTGGTCGTCATTTGTTTTTTCGCGCGCCTCTCGCAGCGTTGTCTCCAACGTCTTGGCGTCGTTTTCTTTGGCTGACTCCATGCGAGGATCGCCGCTGAGCAAGTAGTTGCGCAGGTCAAGGCCGCCCTGCATGATCTGGAAGCGGACCTGTTCGATGTTTTGAATGCTCTGGAGCGCGCTGGCCGCCGGTATTTCTCGCGTTATGTTCGACATGGCTCGCCGTGAAACTGACCACGAACAGGAGTACGAGAATCCCCAGAATCGAGCCAAAGCCGGTGTAAAGCTTCCTGCTGATGGTCATGTGCAATCGCCTCTCAATTCTTTCAATGATTCTCCATGAGCCGCTGCGCCGGCATGGCCGGATTACTGGTAGACGACTTCAACTGTTTCGACCGTCTCTTTTGGGAGCCTCTTCGTACTTCCACTTTTTTACGGCGTTGGTAGCCTCTTGAGCCAGCAGAGGGCTTCCACCGACCACACGCGTGTCACGCACTTTGCCATCCGGGGCTACGGTTGCTTCGAGCCGCACCGTGCCCGTGATGTGCATCTGGCGGGCAACGTCCGGATAAGCCGGCTTGACCGAGGTTTTCACTTTACGGCCACCATGATCCTTGACGTCGCCGGAGGGCGCGTCCTGGGCAAGGGACTTGAGCCGGCACAAACGTAATGCTTGCCGCCGAAAGGGCGATTGCTGCAAATAAGAACCAAACTCGACGTAGGCGAGACATAGGTCACCTCAAGAAGATTTTCCAGCACTTCCACTCATGCACGAACCTTACCAGTCGGCCCATCCTTCGGCGATTGCCGGAGAATTCGGCTGGAATTCGCGCAAAAGACTGCGATCAGGTGGACTTACGGCCATCCGGCAGGCTGGGGTGCACGACTTACCTACTCCTGTCAAATGTCTCACTGGGCACCCAGGGCGGCGACGGGGTGTCTCAATCTGCGATGCCTGTTAGCACCAAGGTAACCATCTCAATATAAAACCCGGAAGTTATATTGACCTCGATCGTAGTATAAAATCATAATTGGCAAAGTTTAAACGATAAGGAAGTTACCGGAGCAAATACACACCCGTGTGCGCCACGAGTACTGTTCACGAACTCCCGGACCTGACCCGGGCTTGTCCTTTGAGACATTACTGGCGCGTCTGACTTCTGAATCCTGCGGCTTGAGCCAGAACGAATTGTTCCGGCTCTTCTGCCAGACGTGCGCGAAGTTCTTTGGTGCGAGTGGTGTTTGCTGCTGCCGCGCTTCCCGGCAAGGGGACTGGCGCATTTTGGAGTCCGCGGGACATTCCACTTGGGGAGCGCAAGGAGAAATCCTGTCCTCCAGCGCGGCAGAATCGCTCGCCCAGGCGGAACGCGATTCGGAAGACGATCGTCTGCCAGACTTCTTCGCAGGAAGTCCTTTGGCAGCAGGGTGATGGCGGACTTTCTCAGGTTGCTGTGCCGTTTCTCAGCCATGACGAATTCCTCGGTGCGGCGCTCGTGGCCTGGAAAGGTGCAGCGGATATCACTGAAGAACTTTTGGAACGGCTAACACTCCTCGGCATCAGTTTTGGCGGCCTGCTCGAACACGCGCGCCTGTTTGAACAAGTGCATGGTTCCCGGGAGCGGTGGGTCCGCGTGATTGATGCGATTCCGGACTCGATTATCGTTCACAACCCTGAGGGAAATATTGTTCGAATCAATCGTCCGCTTGCCGCGCGATTAGGAGTTCATCCGTCCAGGCTGATCGGGCGCCCGATCCACGAAGTGCTTGGAACCAAGCGGGAAGAAATCGCCGGACTTTGCCCCCTTTGCTCGAACCAGCCGAGTGGCGTCGAAGGACCAGTCGAACTTCTGGCGGATGGCAGCTTCCTGGTGTCCACGACGAAAATGTCCCCGGACGAAGGGGCGGACGAGCACACAATCCACGTGCTCGTCAACATTCGCGAAAAGTTGGAAGCGGAACGGCGCTACCGGGACCTCTTCGACAGCATTCAGGAGGGAGCCTTCTTTTGCGATCCGGTCGGGCGGATGGTGGATGCAAATCACGCTTTGGTGCAAATGCTGGGCTGTTCGAGCCGCGAAGAGCTTCTCACGAAAAACTTGTTTGAGGATCTCCTGCCGCCATCAGGCCGCGGCCGCCTGCTGGAGGAACTGCGGAATACGGATATCCTGCGCAACCGCGAAACCGAACTGCGTAGCCAAAATGGCCGTCCGCTCGAGGCTCTCCTTCATGTGAGCGCGGTTCGCGACGCCAGTGGGACGCTCGTGCAATATCGCGGGCTGATTCTGGATATCACCGATCAGAAGAATTCTCGAGCGGCGCTTCGGCGTGAGCGTGATTTCAACTGGAGCATCCTGAACCACACGCAGAATATTATTCTCGTGCTCGATGCTTCCGGACGCATCGCCTACGTGAATCACCGGGCGGCGGAGATCGGATATTCGGTGGAGGCGCTTCAGGGCTTGCCGCTCGCGCGGCTGATTCACACTTCTCACCGGCCAATCTTTCAGGAAGCGTTGCGCACGGTCCTGGATAGCGGCGCGGTCCAGAGACTGGAGCTGCCGTTCCTGCGGAGGGAAGGGAGCATGACGCGATTCGTCGTGCATCTCAGTTCGATGCGGGAGAAGAGCGGAGACGCCAATAGCGCCGTGGTCGTGATGACCGACGTCACCGAAGCCTCTCTCCTGCAAGCCAAACTCGCGCACGCCGAAAAGATGGCCGCGCTCGGTCAACTGGTGTCGGGCGTGGCTCATGAAGTGAACAATCCGCTTTCGGGTATCGTAGGTTTCACCGACCTTCTGCTTGAGAATCCTGAACTCCCGGCATTCGCTCGGGAAAATCTTGGCATCATCTTGCAAGAAGCGGAACGAACTCGCCTGATTGTTCAGAATATGCTGCGCTTTGCCAGGGAGATGCCTCCGCAGCGTGAGCTCGTTCAAGTTAACGCTGTGCTGCGGCAGACTCTCAAGCTGCGGTCCTATGGATTGTCGAACCGGAATGTCAAGATTCTTGAGCGCCTGGCCGAGAATCTTCCCGTTGTGGTTGCCGATCCGCACCAGCTCGAGCAGGTCTTCCTGAATATTCTCAACAACGCTTTTGACGCCATCGAGCAGAGTGGGCGGTCCGGCCGAATGGAAGTCGAGACAATCGCGTGCGCGGAGAATGTCGAGATTTATTTTCGAGACAATGGACCGGGAATTTCAAACGCGGACCGCATTTTTGAGCCGTTCTTTACGACCAAGCCGGTCGGAAAGGGAACTGGTCTGGGCCTGAGCATCTGCTACGGCATCATTCAGGCGCATGACGGCGAGATTCTCTGCCAAAACAATGCAAATGCCGAAGGGTGCACGTTTCTGATCCGTCTTCCGGCTGCGGCCATCAGCTCGCAAGGCATGCCGGCGGACGCGTGAATTTAGTTCCGATTCACTTCGCGGGAATATTCGTACGGCGACGCAATTTTGTTCAAGGAGCACATCGGTGACTAAGGACGATTCGCGGATTCGGCTTCTCGTCGTTGACGATGAGCAAAGCATTCGCCGCTTGTGCATGACCGTGGGCAGCTCGCTCGAGTATCTCTGTTCGGAAGCGGAGAGCGCCGAAGCCGCCTTGGCTCAGTCTCCCGCGATCCGCCCGACATCGTCATTGCGGATCTGCGCCTGCCCAACCTGTCCGGCGCCGATCTGCTTCGCCAGATCAAGTCGCGCCTGCCGGCGACCGAAGTCGTCATCATGACGGGCCACGGCTCCATCGAATCCGCCGTCGAAGCCATGAAACTGGGCGCGTATGACTACATCCAGAAGCCATTCCGTGTGGAGGAACTCCGGATGCTGCTTCGCCGGATGGAAGAAAAAATCCGGCTGGTGCAGGAGAACCGGGTCCTTCGGGAACGCGTCGAGACGGATCAGGAGCTGGACGGAATCATCGGCGACTCCGCCAAGATCCGCGAGATTTTGCGGATGATCAGCCGGCTGAAAGACACCTGGACTCCCGTGCTGATCTGCGGCGAGAGCGGAACGGGGAAAGAATTGGTCGCGCGCGCCATCCACTATCGAGGGACGTTCGCGAAGCGGCCGCTTGTGGCAGTGGATTGCGGCGCCCTGGTCCCGACGCTGATGGAGAGCGATCTATTCGGTTACTCGAAAGGCGCCTTTACGGGAGCGGCCAAATCCAAGATCGGTTTGTTTCAGGCGGCTGACGGAGGCACGATTTTTCTGGATGAAATCGGGGAACTGCCGCTTGGAATTGCAAGCAAAGCTGCTGCGTGTCTTGCAAGAGAAGGAAGTGCGGCCCGTTGGAAGCAATGAAAGCATCCACGTGCAGGTGCGCGTGGTTGCCGCCACGAACCGCGATTTGGAATCCGCAATTCGCGAGGGCGCGTTTCGTAAGGATCTCTTTTTCCGGCTGAATGTGGTCTCGATCACTCTCCCGCCTTTGCGCGAGCGGCGTTCGGACATCCCCATGCTCGCGCAATATTTTCTAGATCGCTTGGCCGAAGGCGAAAACATCAAGTTCACGTCCGCCGCCATGAAGCTGCTCATGCGCTATGACTGGCCGGGCAACGTCCGCGAGCTGGAGAACTGCCTCTGCCGCGCGGTTACTCTCGGCGACCGTAAAGTCATTGACGAGAGTGACCTGTCGCCCGCGTTGCTTCAGGGCAACAGCAAAGACAAGATCGGAATCGGCTGCCCCCGATGAGGATGACGCGTCTTCCACGGTCGCGCTCGATGAACTCGAACGATTAACGATCCAGCGCGTGTTTGATAAGGTGGGTGGGGACAAGGCGAAAGCCGGCGAGTTATTGGGAATCAGCCGCGCCACACTCTACCGCAAACTCAAACGCTACCAAATTGCCGCAAATCAGCGAGGCGAGAAAATTTTAGCCTGAAGAGTTTGCGGAAAATCCCTTCGCGTAGTCACTCTCGGCGGTGCGGAATCTCTGCACCGGTCTAAAGCCAAGTAATGAGCGTGTTCCTCAGCACCCAGCGTGCTTCGGAATGACAGAGTTTTGAGTTTCTCAGTAACCTATTTAGAGTGCTATCTCCAGCGCAATCCGTCGCGGATATTCTTCGGAGAACAGCCCCGGCCGCGCCCTCCGAGTGAGACAAAGGGTCGCAATCTGAGATTTGCTGTAAAGCCCCCTCGTGCCTCGCGAGCAAACTCCAAGAAAACGAACTCCTTAGTGGTCTTGCGGATTCTCTCTGCCTTTGGTCGTCCTCTTGCACTACCTCTTGTGGACGCTTGCGCTTCGGCGAATGAGAAAATGAAACCATGATTTTCTCGCCGGCGCTGAGCCCTTAGTTGGAATCATGCGCCAGACTACAAATCTCACGATCCCGTCTCAGAGTGCGTCCGCATTACGGAGCCTGGCAGAGCTGTTCCCCAGCGCCACGCCGATGCGCATTTCGATTTTGGTGAGCGTGGCACGCGGGAAAGGCCATCTTCTGGAAGAGAGCACCGTGATCGAATTCGGCACTTCCATGATGGTTTTCTTCGAATCGCGGCTTCCATTGGAGTTGGCAGACAATTTTCATCTTGAGAATTCCGACCGGTCGTTGGGGACGGACGCAGTCGTTGTGGCGGTACGAGACTGCGTCAGCCACAGGGCCATTGCGGCTCGATTCGTAGCCGAAGTCCGCAATTGGATCATTCAGGGTTAATCGTGAAAACGTCTACCACAGAACGTAGCCGCACTCGGAAGCCGGATGTAGTTCCGTCCTTTGTCCCCCAATCGTGGGAGGATTTCAGCCGGTTGTATCCGATCTATGAAGCGTTGTCGCGCCAGCTCGATCTCGCCAGCGGGCCATATCCCTTGGGTGCAAAATCCAGTTCTTGGTCCGACAAAAAAAATCAGGGACCGCGATCTTGTCTGGCTGGATCAAGTGGACCGGGAAGTACAAGCTGTCCACCTTCGTCATTTTCTCGTCACCCCTGCCGTGGCGCGTGAGGACGGCCTCCGCCTTTTTCTGCAGCGCCATCTTTGTAAGCCGCAAAAACTTCCGGCCGACCGGGACAAGATTGATTTGCTCCTTGTTCAGTATTTCGTTCTTTGCGCCCCCCAGGACTTGATTGCCGGACACATTGAACTCCGCCGATGTCGCGAAAATCCTTCAGCCCGTCCTGGGTGAAATGGACCCTGAGTCCCTCGATGTCTGCGAGCCGCTCGATCGCATATTGGAGGCGGCGCAACAATGCCGCAGCCTGCGCGACTTCATGGAACATGGCCTAATGGAGCAAGGGAAGCTCGTGAAGGCGGAGGTCGGGGAAAAGTTCTATGACACGGCCGCGCTCGTCTCCATCTGCCGGTTCAATTTCCTGCTTCGCCGGACTTTTATCCAGTGGCTTCATGCCGATCTGCGCGCGATCGGCGCGGCTCTGAATCAATTGGAAAAGCGCGGCCTCAAGGTCGTCGATTGCCGAACCGCAGGACTTTCCTCAACGGAACTCATCTCCAAACTGCGCCAGTTTCACCAGCACTGGAAGCCTCCCTTCCAGACCGATTACAGCCAGAACTCAGCGTTTCAACCTTACGAACAATTGATGTGCCTTCGGGAAGACCTGGAGAATGCGTTGGACCCTGCCGTGGCGTCCACCGAGCCAACTTCCACTCTTGCAGCAAATAAAGAAATTGGCCGGGACGAGCGAGCGAGTGCCGAGTCCCCGCGCAATAGCGAGCCTTCCGAAGGAGTGGCTCCCGCGGCGCCGCCCACGGCGTCTTCTGTCCCGCCCCCATCCGGGAAACGCCAGGATCTCGCGGCGGACGCCCGGTCGAATTCTGCTTTAGCCGAAGCGGCTCGATCCCAGGACCAGGCGCTTCCCAACATCGGCGTGGCCGACGTCGAGAATTTGGAAGAGAAGATTTGGGAACAATTGATTGCGACCCCGCCTGTTCGAGGGCGCTCCATGACCACCGTGACGGTGGAAAATACGCGAATCCTACTGTCCGCATGGGAAGTGGCGGCATTCATCAGCGATTCGGGACAGGATTCCGAAGAATTGCGGCGGCTCATTGTTGCCCGCGCTTTGCTGTCCACGTCCATAGAACGAAGAAAACGCCTCATGGATTTCAAGATGTTGCACCAAGCCGTGGCCCATGCGCGCGGCGAAATCCCGCGATTTCAGGAACGCGTGGACCAGCTCAAGCGAACCCAGAAGACGGACGGCGCCGTCAACCTGGGCATCAGCCTCAAGCGCCTGCTCTCCCTGGTGGAAGAAGCGGAACAACTCCAAAAGGGAAACGAGCCGAAACAAGAAAAACGATGACTCCCGGGCAAATCTTGATCGTTTCCGATGATTCCGAATTCGTGCGGTCTTTGGTGGCCCGCTGGCGAATGGAGAAGGATCCTCCAGCCATCACCGCTGTCTCCACGGGTGTCAGCCGGCAGGCCAGTTCTTCGGGCTATGAAATGATTGTTGTGGGGCCTTTGCGTGAGTGCACGGCGCTTCCGGCAGGTCCGGCCGTGCATCCCGATTCCGTGGTGTGCGCGGTGGGCGACGAGGAAAGTTTGAAGGTGGTTCGCGCCGCGCACGCCAGTTGGCTCCTGCTTCCGGAATGTCCCGGATGGACCAGGATTTTATTTTCCCTGGCGGGCGAAGTATTGCGCCGGACGGCGGCTGAAACGCGCGCGCGCGAAGCCGAAATCACGAATCTTTCTCAAAAGCGCTTTGGCATTCTCGGCAAGTCCTTACTGGAGGCTCGCCCCGGAATGGTCAATGCGCTCACATCTCTTCTCGGAAACGCCGATCTGATTCTGCTTTCCGAGGAACCGTTGCCGGACAATTGCCGGGAAAACGTGCGAACCATTCACAACATGGCGCTGCGGTTGAATGAAATCGTTCAGCGGCTCTCTTCCATCGAGAATGAGATGGAATTGAACGATAGAAAATCTCACCTTGAGACGCCGGAGATGCGGATGGCCGAATCGTCCAAGACCTGACCGGCGGTCGATCGGCGTTAAAGGTCCCGATTTCAGCCGATTGAGCCGCATTATCTGATTGAGAAACTCATTTTGACGAGTGGCGCTGCACTTGCTCTCTTCTCACGGGGCACTTTGAAGTGAGGCGTAGTCGGTGAAAAAGATTCTGATTGTCGATGACTCCATGGCCATGGTGCGGATGATTCAGTCCGTTCTGGAGAAGGAAGGATACAGCGCTATCGGCATCAGCGATCCTTCCCAGATCGAACAGACGATCGATTCCGAGGGTCCCAGCCTCATCCTGCTGGACGTCGTCATGCCGGAGCGCAACGGTTTCCAGGTCTGCCGGACGCTCAAGAATTCGCAAGCCTATAAGAGTATTCCGATCATTGTGGTGACCGGAAAATCGACGCCGAGTGACCGCTTCTGGGCCGAGCAACAGGGCGCTAACGGATACATTGTGAAGCCGTTTGCGCCGGTCGATCTCTTGC
Organism: uncultured Acidobacteriota bacterium; assembly: GCA_963833595.1. Taxonomy (GTDB): domain Bacteria; phylum Acidobacteriota; class Terriglobia; order Acidiferrales; family UBA7541; genus Palsa-360. The sequence continues at coordinate 14,549 of CAWHYM010000026.1, forward strand.
GCGAAGTGAGGCGGTTCGCCTGATGCCGGACGAAACATTTTTGAATCCGCTTCCTTCGGATTTGCAGGCCGATGAGCTGGCCGAGATTTCCGGATCAAGCGAGCACGCGCCGCCATCGCGGCAATTTTGCGTCTTTCGCGCTGGGCGCGAGCGGTTTTGTCTTCCCGTACTCGAAGTGGAAGAGGTGGTGGACTGGCCGCTGGTGACGCGCGTGCCCCTCGGACCGCCGTTCCTGATGGGCGTTTTCAATTTGCGCGGCACGATTATTCCCGCCGTGGATATCGCGGTCACCGAAGGCCGCAGGCCGGGACTGTTGCCCCGCAGCATCATCGTCGCCGTACTTGCCGGCGATGACCACAACGAAGATATGCATGTTGGAATCGCCGCGGACGAAGTGATCGGCACCTTCCCGGCGAATTCGGAATCGCTCCTCGACCACGCGCCGCCGGATATGCCGCACTGCCGCGCCATGCTGCGGCACGACGAGCGCCTGGCCTTGGTTCTGGACCTGCGCCAGTTGATTCAGGTTTTTTCGGTGCCCGTCATTTAAATCGGGCGATTTTCGGGCCTTGTAGGGATTGCGGAAGAGTACGGCGCTGCGAAAGCGAGATGAGGGAGGTTTTGAAGTCATGAAGACCCGGTTGAGTTCGACGATCTGGATGCTTGTCATATGGACGAGCCTCGCGCTATTCGGGGTGTTGGGGCTGGCCTATGAGGCCGGCGTGCACTCAGGGGGCGCCTCGATTTTCCAGGGCGGAACCTCGGGCAGCGCCGGCATGGAATTTTTGATTGCCGCGGGGGTGGCGGTCTTTACGTCGCTTGTGCTCCTGATGACGCTGCCGCGCCGCGTGCTCAATCCGATCGGAGCCCTGTCTTCCTTTTCCGAGCGGTTCGCGGCAGGCGATTCGCGCGCCAAGGCGGAAGTGCCCGTCGAAGATGAGTTCAGCGTGATCGCGGAAAATCTGAACCGGACCGCCGCGCGCGTGGCCAAGGCCTACGGAAACCAGGAGGCGCAGGATCTGCTCCAGCGGAGCATCACGGACCTTTTGAACCTCATCAATCAGGTGGCGCGGGGCGATCTGACGCTGCGCGGGAAGGTCACCAACGACGCGCTCGGCAATGTCGCTGATTCAATTAATTTAATGCTAGATAATTTCACGACGGTAATCGACCGCGTCCGGAAAGCGGCTGTCGAAGTTTCCACGAATGCGAACCGCATTCTCGTCGCCACGGACGAAATGAACACCGGCACCGGCCAGCAGGATCAGGAAATCACCAATACTTCCTCGGCCGTCGAAGAGCTGACGGTTTCCATGAAACAAGTGTCGAACAACGCCGAAGCCAGCGCCGAAGCCGCGCGCCGCGCCCTCGACGCCGCCGAACAGGGCAATCGCGCCGTGCGTGACACGCTCGATGGAATGCAGCGCATCCGTTCTTCCGTGCAGGCCACGGCCCGGAAGATCAAGTCGCTCGGCGATCGCTCCCTGGAAATCTCCGAAATCATCAACGTCATCAACGACATCACCGAGCAGACCAACTTGCTGGCTCTCAACGCCGCCATCGAAGCCGCCCGCGCCGGAGAAGCCGGCCGCGGGTTCGCCGTCGTCGCGGACGAAGTCCGCAAACTGGCCGAGCACTCCCGCACGGCCACGAAAGATATCGCGGCGCTCATTAAAGCCATTCAGGCCGAGACGAACGAAGCGGTGGTCGTCATGGAGGAAGGCACGAAAGAAGTCGAAGTCGGCGCGGGCCTCGCGGATCAGGCAGGAAAAGCGCTGGAAGCCATTTCGAGCGTCGTCCGCCAGTCCGCGGAGCTCGTTCAGGAAATTTCACTCGCTTCCAAACAACAGGTGCGCGGCACGGAGGGTGTCGCCAACGCCATGCAAATCATCTCCGGCATCACACGGCAGACCACGCAGAGCGCCCGGCAAGCGGCCGGCACGGTAGGCACGCTGGTGAAGCTCTCCGAGCAACTCGTCGATGCACTGTCGCAATTCCGGTCCAACGGCCAACCCGCTGCGGACCGGCGCGAGCCGGCCGTCGTCGAGGCGCGGCGGTAACCATCATCGGAAACCGGCCCGTCGGGGCCGGCCTGAGGATCCCTGGAACGCGCATGGACAAATCATCCACGCTACCGGCCGCCGTGACCGCTTCGGAGCTCGATGAGCTCCGCACACTGATTGAAGAGCGGTCGGCCATTTTCTTTGATGCGTCGCGCGAGCGGTTCTTCGCTCCGCGCGTCAATGAATATCTGCGCGACAGCGGCGAACAAAGCGCCGCCACGCTTCTTCGCCGAATCCGCAACTCCAACGTGGAATACGATCGTTTCCTCGGAAGCCTTCTGACGCAGGAAACATCCTTTTTTCGTTACCGGGATATCTTTCAAGCTCTCGAGCGCGTGGTTCTGCCCGAGGTCCAGGCCCGCAATCTGTGGCGCAACCCGCGGGTGCTGCGGATTTGGAGCGCGGGCTGCTCGACGGGCGAAGAAGCCTACTCCATCGCCATCACCGTGGCGGACACCTTGCCGTTTGCCGATGCGTGGCAAATTGAAATCCTGGCGACGGACATCAGCCGCGACGCTCTCCAGCATGCGGAACGCGGCGTCTACTCGGGCCGCAGTCTCGCGAATGTCACTCCGCAGCAATTGCAGGCGCACTTCAAGAAAGCGGGAGATGCCTGGGAAGTGAAACCTCGCATCCGCAAAATGATTTCGTTTGCGCCGATGAATTTGGCGCGTTCCGTCTACGTGGGCCGCATGGACTGTATTTTCTGCATGAACGTCCTGATGTATTTTTCCGAGGAGCGGAGGAACGAACTGCTGCGGCGGTTCTATGACACGCTCGAACCCGGCGGCCTTTTCTTTCTCGGCCATTCGGAATCCATGAAGAGCGCTCCCGTCAAGTTCGAGACGGCGGTGCATGGAGATTGCCAGTACTACGTCAAGCCGCCTGCAACGAAGACCGAACAAAAACCGGCGTCGCTGGGGAACGCGTCATGATGCCCCACGATTCCAGTTCGCTCGAACAATTCCTGCAAGACGCCTCCGAGCGCCTGCAGTATTTGCGGGAATACGCCGCTCTGCCGGTCGAGCCTCAATCCACGAGCGACGATCTCGCCCGGCTTTACGATGCCGCGCATGAACTGGCCGAATCCGCAAGCCGCTGGGGCTATCCGCTCTTCGCGGATATTTCCGGGAGATTGGCGCACGTCTTTCAATACGCCCGCAAGGCGCAACTGAGTCCTGACACGTATGGCCCGCTCACCGAGTTCCTGGCGGACGCCATCTCCGTTCTCGAATTTGACCTGCTGCAAATCAGTTCGGATGGCAACGAAACCGCCGATGACATAGCCGCTTTCAAGCACCGCTACGCATTTGCATTTGGCGGCGTGTCCGCGTCCCCATCCGCGCTTGGAGATGATCTGCCCGCCGGTTCCGGGACTGAGCCGCGGAACTCTCAGACCCAGTCCGATGGCAACCTCGCGGACGATCTGCCTGACGATGATGATGTCCCCAGTGAAGTGTTGGACTTTTTCATCCCGGAAGCGGAAGAGCATCTGCAAATTGCGACCCAATGTTTGCTGGGACTTGAATCCAATCCGGCCGCGGAAGAGATTCACCGGCTCTTCCGTTCCGTTCACACGATCAAAGGATCGGCGGCGCAGGTGGGCTTGCGGCGATTGGGCGCGGTGGCGCACCGGTTGGAGGATTTGATCGGGCAGCTTCGTGACGGAGCGCTGCATTCCAGTGCGGAGATCACGGACGTTTGCCTGCAAACACTCGATGCCCTGCGGAAATTCCTGCACCGGCAGTGGACGAGCGACGACGAGATGCGGTTCACCGTCGGACCGCTCCTGGCACGGATCGCGCGGTGGGTTCCGGAAGATCTCCTGGAAGATGCAGCCATCTGGAGAGGATGGGGCTCGGCACGAAGCATCGGAAGCGGATGCCGCGCCGGCCGCGCCTGCGAATGCATCTCCTGGCAGACCTGGGAAATCCGGGGAACGCGGCACCCAGGCAAAGTCCGTTCGTATTTCTCTCTCTCGCCTCGATGACATGATGAACAGCGTCGGGGAGTTGGTCATCAATCGAACTCGCCTCGTCGGGCGCATGGCGGAATTGAAAAAGCTCGTCGAGGTCCTCGGCATTTCCAGGAAGCGTCTGTCCGACAAGGTCACCGAATTTCAGGAGAAATACGAATTTACCCGCCTCGGGATCGCCAATCCTGACGGCGGTTCCACCAGGCGGCGGAATACGGCTGGGTTTGCGCAAGGCGCCCAGGAGCCGGCCTCCGGCGGCGGCTGGCTGGATTTTTCCGAGCTCGAAATGGATCGCTACGATGACTTCAATATTCTCTCGCGCTCTTTGACCGAAATTTCCGCCGATATTTCGGAAGTGCTTTCGCAGCTCGGAGGATTTGTCGGCCGCGTGGGCGGGGACATCGATGAATTCACCAAGCTTGGACACCATTTGCAGGATGAGATCACGGAAGCGCGAATGGTGCCGATCGGCAATCTGTACACGCGTCTCTCTCGAACTGCTCGCGACGCCGCCAAGGTTTGCGGCAAGTCCGTGGATCTGGAACTTGTTGGAGAAGACACCCGGCTCGACAACAATATCGTGCAGCAGATCACCGATCCTTTGATTCACCTGGTTCGCAACGCCATCGCGCATGGGATCGAAGATACGCCGGCGCGCGAACGAGCGGGGAAATCCGCGCGCGGCAAGGTGACCGTACGCGCCTTTCATCGCGGCAATCATGTGTTTATCGAAGTGCAAGACGACGGCAGCGGGCTCGACTACGGGCGGATTCGCCAGACCGGGGTCCGAGCCGGTTTGGTTTCCGCCGCGGAAGCCGAACATCTATCGGAAAACGAGCTGCGGGCTTTCTTGTTTCATCCCGGCTTCACCACGGCTGAGTCGAAGACCGAAGTCGCGGGGCGCGGTGTGGGACTCGACGTTGTCCGCAATAACGTTCACTCCTTGAACGGTGAAATTGAAATCCACAGCGAAACAGGCATGGGCACGTGTTTCGGCGTAAAAGTTCCGCTCACGCTGATTATTTCGCAAGCTCTGTTTGTGCGTTCGGGCGCCACGGTCCTGGCCATGCCCCTCGCTGTCGTGGAAGAAATTCGCAGGTTGCGTCCGGAAGAAATCGAAGACGTTGGCGGGAAGTTGCTTACGAAAGTGCGAGGCGTCGTCACGGAAGTGGTCCGGCTGGACTCCGCGCTGGCTCTTCCTCCCATCGAGCCGACCAACGGCTACATGAATATGGTGATCGTGCGCGCCGCGGGGCGCCAGGTGGGCGTGGTCGTCGAAGAAGTTCTTGGCAAAGACGAAGTGGTCATCAAGAATCTTGGCCAGTACTTGCGCCGCGTCAAACTCTTTCCCGGAGCCACGATTTCCACCGATGGAAGTTTGATCTTGCTGGTGGATGTGAATCGTCTGGCCGGCACGTCCGCCGCGGAAGTGGACGTTGTCGTTCCCTCCGCCAGCGCGGCTCGCGTTTTCGGACCCGGAGCCCTGGCGGTCGCTTCCGGCAGCATTCCCGCCGCCGCGGTGGATGAACCGGCCGCGGAAAAAGTCGTGGTCATTGCGGATGACTCGATCAGCGTCCGCAAATTCGTCGGCAGAATTCTCGAGAAGGCGGGTTATTGCGTAAAGCTTGCTTCGGACGGGCTGGAGGCCGCGGAGCTGGTCGCGCAGGTGGGTTGTCATCTGGTTATTACCGATATTGAAATGCCGCGCATGAACGGCTACGAATTGATGGCGCACCTGCGCCAGGATCCTGCGACGCGCCGGATACCGGTTTTGGTGGTCACTTCGAGAGCGGGCGCCAAGCATCGTGAGCGCGCGATGAAAGAGGGCGCCGCTTCCTTCTTGACCAAGCCCGTGCAGGAGGAACAGCTCCTCACGGTGGTAGAAGAGTTGATGAATTCCGCCACGCGGCAGCGCCGTCCTGCCGCGCCGGCATTGGATCTGGTCTAGCTATGGCCGCTGCCGAAAAAAGAACGCGAGTGCTCATCGTGGACGATTCCGCCTTCATGCGGAAAGTCCTCGAGGAAATCATTCGCACCGATCCGAAACTGGAAGTGGTCGGGCAAGCCAAGGACGGCCGCGAAGCCCTCACCATGGCGCAGTCCCTCCAGCCGGACGTGATGACCATGGATATCAATATGCCGCGGATGGATGGTCTGGAAGCGACGCAGCACATCATGACGCAGAACCCGCGCCCAATCGTGATCGTCAGCTCCGAATCGCGTCAAGGCGCCGCCAGCACGCTGCGCGCCCTGGAACTTGGCGCCATCGATTTCGTCACCAAACCTTCCAGCGGCATCGATCTGGACATGAAAAACGTGCGCGACGAACTCCTCTGCAAACTCAAGATGGCCGCCAAGGTCCGCGTGGTGCGCACCGCCGCGCTGCACGATCACTCGGCTGGCGTGGAAGCGAGATCTCAGGCGCAGTCCACGAAAGAAGTTGGGAATTCCGAAGCGCGGCTTCCTCTGGTCGTGATTGCGGCCTCCACCGGCGGTCCGGCCACCCTGATGCGTTTGATGCCTCGCTTCCCGAAGGATTTTCCGGCGGCCGTCGTGCTCGTCCAGCACATGCCGGCGACATTTACCTCGCAGTTGAGCTTGCAACTCACCGAAGTTGCATCGATTCGCGTGAAGGAAGCGGAGGCCAATGAGGCGCTCCAGGCGGGAACATTTTATGTCTGCCCTGGATCGCACCACCTGCGGATCTCCTTGACGGGCCGGGTAAAGCTGGATGATGGCCCGAGAATCTCCGGCTATCGTCCCTGCGCCGACGTCGCATTCGAATCGGCCGCGGCTTACGGAGGCGCTAACGTTGTGGGAGTCGTGCTGACCGGAATGGGGAACGACGGCGCAAGAGGGGTTCAGGCCCTCAAAGCGGCCCGGGGATATGTGCTGGCGCAGGATGAAGCCACTTCCGTCATCTTCGGGATGCCCGCCGAGGCGATTCGAACGGGCGTTGTGGACCAGGTCGTCGGCATCGATGAAATGTATCCTGCGATTGAAAAATATTTGGATTCCATTTGCCGGCAGACACAGCCAATAGGATCGCGATGACGCAGCCGGTCAGCTCCAGTCTGATGCCGCGCGACACTCGCCGCCGGGAACAAGTCGCGGTGTTTTCGATTGCCCAATACAGCTTCGTCATTTCCGCGGCGTCGATTCAGGAAATTCGGAGTACGGACGGTTTGGGCGGAACGGTTGTGGATCTGGACCGCACGGTGTTGCGGAAAGTTCGCCACATCGTGGAGCGCGACGCCCGCGCTTACTACGTGGTCAGCGGCTACGAGCATTTCCATCTGCCTGCGTCCCGGCCCACCACGGTGTTGATCTTGCGAAGCGCGCCCGTTGCCGTGCTCGTGGACCGAATTGATGAGATGGCGGAGATGCGAGTGCTCTTGGCGCTGCCCCAATCCTTCCGCGGGGAAGAACGCACTTGGTATCGCGGCCTCACGGTTCTGGACCGCAAGGTTCTGCCCGTTGCCAATCCCCTGGGCTTTCTCACTGTCGGGGAGCTGCAGCAGCTCGAAGAGCAGAATCCTGGATTGCTGCAGACCGCTGCGGCGTCGCGGCTTGAAAGAGGACGGGTATGAACGCGGAAACTGGCTCTCTCGTCCCTTCCTTCGTCGTTTTTCAGGTAGGAACAAGGCGCGTTGCGTTGTCACGCGATGGCGTTGCGGAGCTGATTGCGTCTCCGCTCCTATTTTCATTTCCGCACACAACGCCATTGATTACCGGCGTTGTCTTGCGGCGAGGGCGAATCGTTCCGGTGCTGGACTTGGGGCCTGGTCTGCTGGGCGCACCGTCTCCCCCGGCGCGATTTTTCCTGGTCGTGGAACGGCACATCTCGAATATTTCCGAGAGGTGCGCGATCCCCGTTCAAGGGGAATGTGAACTCGTGGCCGGAATCATGCTGCCCGCGGCGGGGCAGGACGAATTCGTGAGCGGATGCCTGGAACTCAACGAAGAACAGATTGACGTCTTGGATCTCGAGAAGGCCATCGCGGCCGGCGCCAGGAGCGAAGAAGAAACGATCACCGCAGCGGAGGCATTGACGTGAGCGAGGCCGGAGCGGCGCCGCGCGTCCTGCTGATTGACAGCAATGTTTATTTTGTCAAACGCATGACGGACGCATTGGTGAAGGAAGGCTTCCAGGTGTTTCATCACCCTGTGGCGTCTTATGCGCTCACGATGATTGAGTGGAATCCGCCCGACATCATTCTTTGCGCCACCGAACTTCGGGACATGGGCGCCTTCGAGATCGTTCCCGTGCTGCGCAGCGACCCGAAAACTGCGAACACTCCGCTGATGGCTCTCGGCAACAGCGCCGAGAAGGGCCCGCTGGAGGCTTACCGCGCCGGCTGCGACGATTACATCGACCGGCGAAGGAATCCCGCCGACATTGCCAGTCATATCCGCGCTTTTCTGCGCAGCTCCCGGCATGGATTCCAGCCGACGGAAATGATCTCGACGACGGACACATCGCTCAGCGGAAGCCTCGAGCATTTGGATTTACCGGGCATCATGCAGATGCTGGACCAGACGCGGAAGACCGGCGCTTTGCACGTCAACGCGGGCGAGACCGACGCTGTCCTGTTCTTTGAATCGGGTGAAATTCATCATGCCGAGTACGGCAAGCTGATCGGTGAGGAAGCTGTCGTCCAGATCGTTAAGGATTGCCAGTTGTCAGGGATTGGCGTCTACAAGCTTGTCGCCGGCACGATTGCGAATCAGCGGACCGTCCATCGGCGCTCGATGGATTTGCTTCTCGATGCTTTGCGCGAGTTTGACGAAGCGAACCAGCATCCGGCGGAAAGGGAAGTCTCATGACTGACGTTACCCCAAGCGAACCGGTTTCCAGACCCAACGTGTATTTCATCGACGACAGCGCCACGATGCGCGAGGTGGTCAAGATCGCTTTTCGTCGTGAGAATTTTAATGTTGTGACGTGCTCCGACATGGCTTCCGCCGTAGCTCTGTTCGAACAGACGGTTCCCGATGCCGTCATCAGTGACGTCATCATGCCGGACAAGGATGGATACCAGCTTTGTGAATTCATAAAACAGCACCCGCTGTTTGGCCGAACGCCTGTTTTCCTGATGTCGGGAGTGGTCAACAAAGAGGTTGCCGAACGGGCCCACGAAGTGAAAGCGGACGAACTGATTCGAAAGCCGTTTCATCCTCAGGATCTGGTGGCCCGCGTTAAAAAACTTTTGAATCGCGCCGAACCGGGCCGGACGCCTCCCCCGAACGAAGCGGGTACAGTCAGCCCGCTGAGCCGGTTTTTTGAGGGTGCCGCCGAAACTTTTACCAAAGCTTCTCCTCCGCCCGCGCCCGTGCTCGCTGCCCCTCGAGCAATGCCCCAAGCGCCTGCTTTCACCGCGGAGCCGCGCACTCCCACAGGCAACCCTCAGGATCTGCAGAAATTGCGCATGGAAGTGAAACGCCTGGAGTCTTTGGTCAAAAAGCTTCAGGCTGATCTCGCATCGGAACGCGAGTATAGCGCCACGCTTGAATCGCAACTCCAATCTCTTAGCACAGCCGAGTGATAAGCCTCCGGTAAGAAAAAATTTCGGCAGTGCGACTCTGGCTTTTTCTGTTGGTGCGGGCTTATCCCACTTCCGTACCCATCTTGCCCAGCATTTCCCGGACAGTTGCTTACAATTGTTTTCTCCTGTACGTTTCCCGCACCCATCGCCCCCAGAAGGCACGATTTTTCGCGCTTTCCAGATTTTTACTCGTTCTGCCGTGATGGCCTTTTCTCGCGAGTGTGATTGTTGGATTTGTCCCCGATGAACCGGAGAGAATTCAAATGAAATACAGATGGAAACCACTGCGGAATTTTCCGGAGTGGGAACAGGCTCTGATGGATTTGCACTGACCTTGCGGCGTTTTTTGCCGATACGTGTCATGAAGCCGCGGTGATTGACTAGGGTCCGAAAGATGATCTATCCTTCGCACCACAGAACACACACGTCGGATGGAAAGAGGGCCCGCCGGGACATAGGACAGAACCATAAATCAGATTTCGGCCAAGGCTTTGGTAAGTGCAGGTCGCCAAGTCCAGACGAGCCTTATGGAGGCCGCGCTAGGAGGAATGCTTCGCCGCAGTCCTCGGCGCAACCCAGGGTTTCAAAAGTCATCTTCTCCAACTGTCGGTGGAGGTTTGGCCATGAAATCTCGTCGCACCATCTCCGTTTTTCTCCTTTGCGGTTTCCTGTGTGTACTCAGCGGCCTCCATGAACGTGCCTGGGGCGCGGTTCCTCCAGCCCCGGCACAACGTTCCGGCCCGGAGACCTCCGGTTCGCCGCAATCTTCAGGTCCCAATGGTTCCTCACCTGCCGAGGAAGTAGCCATCCCCGGTCCGCTGCGTTCGTTTTTGCGGATGGCGGCGATCAGTCAGAAGATCACACCCGAAGAAGTATTGCCGGTGCTTGCACGCAACGTCGTCATGAGCGGCTATCACGGCGGCAAACCAACGGAATTTCTGGTCCTCGTGAATTGGTATATGGATCAGGCAAGGGAATTGGAAGCCCTGGCAGGTCGAGTGGGCGTCATTCATGTTTCAAATTGCGACGACGCGAAACCGCTTCTTGTCATTCTCGGCTACCGGCTTCAGCAGTCCTGCGGGCTGGATGCCGCGCTGGAGACCGCCGACGCGAACAGGGCATTTCTTACGATCGATTCCGGATTCCCATTGGCAGACCTTGAGGAAACGCTGCGGGGTGGCAAGCCGTTTGATCTCCCCTACGCATCCACAAAAGTTCCAGTCCTCTTCAAGTCGTCGGATTGGGTGCAGAAAAAGAAAAATGCCAACCGTGGAGTCGTTGACTCGATCTTGCGCGATCCCGACATGGCCCGTCTGTATTGGGCAATGTCCCGCATGGATACCGAAACGGGTCAGTTCTTGTGGCAGTCTATGGGCCCGAAAAAATTGATTTTGGGCGCGGCGGTACTGGATTTTTACGGCAGCCAGATTAGTGTTCGGTCCGGAAGAGTTATCGTTCCCGGCGGCGCGCAAACAGATTCCATCGAGGGAATCGCCTCGACGGTGAGCGGCTCCAATGTTTTCATATTGTTTGACACCAGCAATTACATGTTCCGCGGCCGGGGCTTCGTGTTTGCCCAGGATTCCATCGCGGAATTCGTGCGGTCGCTCGACCATCCGTATCAAGTGGCGTTTTATTCCTATAGCCGGGACTTTTACCGCGCTGCGTCGCTCACTACGGACCGCTCCCAGGTATTGCGTGGCGTCCGCGAGACCGTGAACGGCGATGATTCCGCGCTGTACAACGCACTGCTCATGACGCTGAAGGATGCGGCCCAATATTCCGGCAGGAAAGTCGTCGTCGTCTTTTCCAATGGCCCCGATAATTCCAGCATGGTTTCTCCGGAGGACGTCGATGAATTGGCGCAGTCCGAAGGCGTCCCGATTTACATGGTTAGCACGCGAGAAGCCAAACTTGATGCTGCTTCCGCGGCCGTTTTTTCGCGCATGACGGCCAGCACGGGAGGCGAGGCGTACTTTGCAAAGAGCTGGAAGGATCAGCGCAATGCCTTCACCTCAATCCGGGAAGACCTTGCGCATCTGTACTTTATGAGCTATTACCCCCAGCCGAATCCCAATCGCGGTTGGCGCGCCATTACGGTGAAGCTCACCAACCCGAAATTCAAAAAGTACCGCATTCGCACGCGCAGCGGTTATCGCCCCATTCCAGCGCGCGTCAATCTGGATGCTTCTGCACCCGGTCAATAGATCGTCGGATGCTATTCGGGCCTTGTCCGCGTGACAGTCACCCCCGGAAATCACGGCTGGACTGGAAGGTTCCATTCTTGCCAACTGTCCTTTCGTACAGTAGTAATTTTCAGGACCTATGATTAAGCTTCGAGTGGATGGATCGATTGCCCTCGATTCCGGCGGGAATCAGCGAGGGGAAGAGAAGGTTCCATGGATAAGAGGAAATCGGCAATTATGTCAGGGCGTGGAACCACACCTGACGGATCGAAGGCGGAGCGAAGAAAGACCTACCGCTTTCTTGTCGCGGTGCCGGTCGATGCGAGTTGGCGCAATTCAGAGGGCGTGCCCGTTCTGGTGCCGGCGATCGCGAAACAAGTCAATGCCAATGGCGGCTTCCTGGAAATGACGCAATACCCTACCGTGGGCAGCCGGATCATGCTCACTAATTTTCTTTCCGCTGAATCAGCCGAAGCTCGCGTGCTGGCCACCCCGAATTCAAGGGAAGGCGTCTCGCATGGCATTGTCATCGAGTTGATTACTCCGAGCGAAAGCTTTTGGGGCGTGAATCTTCAAGTCAAAAAGACGAGCGTCGAATTGCAAAAACTTGAAAAATCGCTCCAGGCCGAAGGCATCGACTTCCGTTTGCTCAACGAATTCCGCGACACTGTCGATACGCTTCGCACGACTGCCCTAGCCGTTCAACAATTACGGGAATTTCAACTCAAGGGCCAGGATTCCGGTGAAATCGTTTCGTTGCTCGTGGCGAGCCGCGTTCGCCGCGCAACAAATCTCTGCCACGAACTCGTCGCGGATATCGACGCGGGAAAAATGTCCAGCAAGACCAAGGAAGTCGACGAACTTTACGACTCCCTCGAGCAAGCGTCCGACCGGCTGCGGCATCTGCTCAAGAGCAGCCATCCGGACCGCTACGTAACCACACGCAACTGACCTCTTTTCGGCGGGTTCCATGTCGCCGGCGCCAGCCTCAGGCGGGCTCTGGCGGCCGCGCGTAGAGCCCGGCCCTAGAAGCGCAACACGATTCCCGTCGAGATCCTCGGATTGTGTTGTATCCTGCCGAAGTACTGCGTGATGACATCGCCGCCTTCAATGATTCAATAGGAAAGTAGTGGCACCACGCGCATTTCGATTCCGCCCCGGATCGCCGCCGCAAAGGAATTGGAGGAGTGACTCAGTTTGGTTTTGGAGCATTCCGCCTCGAATTGACTTTTTCGCGTCCTGTTGTATCATAGGGGCGCATCCAGTGAGCCAAAGGATCCAGATCGGCGCCTGCATCTGTTGTTGTTACAACAGGGCGCCGGTGTGTGGGGTGATCGCGAGCTAAGAACTCGACAGATCGAATCGCAGGTAGCCCACCTCGGTGACCAACCCGAAGGTGGGTTTTTTGTTTTTTAGGGAACAAATGGGGCACGGATGGGACGCCGGAACGCTAGACAGATCGGCGCATTGCCATCCAGCAAACCGGGCCCCCGGCCGGCTGCTGCCATGGCCGCTTCGCAATGGAGGCAAAGCTAAGATGAAAGTCTCGAACTCTCTCTGGGCCGAACGACTCGCCGGAAAAATTCCGGGGAGTCTGGCCCGCGAAATAGACATCTTCGAAACGGAAATTGCCCTGCGCAAGCAGAGCAAGATGGACGAGCGCTTGTTCGCCGAAACGCGCCTTCGACGTGGAGTCTACGGCCAGCGTTATGACAACGGTCAGAGGCACAACGGCAAATCTGTCCAGCAGCTTGGCTATCCTTCCGGAGAACTGACCAAGGGCCCGAACACGATGTGGGATGCTCCGGGGATGCAGCGCATCAAGGTCCCCGCGGGAGGACTCAACGCGGAGCAGCTCGAGACCTTGGCGGACCTGGCCGAGGAATACTCCGACGATATCGCGCACGTGACCACGCGGCAGGATTTTCAACTCCACTACGTACACATTGAGGATACTCCAAGCGTGATGCGCCGCCTGGCTGCCGCGAACATCACCACACGCGAGGCCTGCGGAAATTCCGTGCGCAACGTTACCGCTTGCCCCTACTCCGGCGTCTGCCCGGATCAAGCGTTTGACGTCACCCCCTACTCTCGCGCCCTGTCTAAGTTCCTGATGGGCCATCCGGACACCCAGAATTTCGGACGGAAATTCAAGCCGTCCTTCAGCGGATGCTCGCAGCATGCCTGCGGCCTCGCGAGCATGCACGACATGGGCATGATCGCCGTCACGCAGATCGAGAACGGAAATGAGAAGCGCGGCTTTGAAGTGCACGTCGGCGGCGGTCTCGGCGCTGTCCCGTATCAGGCCAAACTGTTCGACTCGTTTGTTCCCCCGGAGGAATTGCTGCCCCTGGCGCAGGCGATCGCCCGTGTTTTTGCCCGTCTGGGCGAGAAAAAAAATCGCAGCCGCGCGCGCATCAAGTTCCTGGTCCAGGATTTGGGGATCGAGAAATTCAAGGAATTGGTGCTGGAAGAGCGAAAAAATCTGCCCCACGACGCGAGATGGACCGAGTACATCGACGACGCCAAAAAAATCCAGGAGACGCCACTTCGGCCCGGAGGCAAAGCTCCGTTGCTGGGCTCGGAATCTTTCCAGCGCTGGGTGAAGACCAACACCCGGCCGCAAAAGCAAGAAGGCTACACGGTGGTCACGATCACGCTTCCATTGGGAGACATTACTTCTAACCAACTACGATCTCTGGCGGACATCGCGCGCCGTTTTACGAGGGAATCGATCCGGGCGACGGTCGAGCAAAATATCGTTCTTCGCTGGGTCAGCCAAAGCGATCTAATCGAATTGCACAAGGCCCTCGAAGCCGCGGGACTTGGCGACGCTGGCGCGGGCAGTATCGTTGACATCGCCACTTGCCCAGGGACGGACACGTGCAAGTTGGGCATTTCCTCTTCGCGCGGGCTCGCTGCGGAGTTGCGCAAGAGACTCGGCGAGAAAAGTTTCCAGTTGGACGATTCCGTCGTGAAACTGCACATCAAGATCAGCGGCTGCTTCAATAGTTGCGGCCAGCATCACGTTGCCGATCTGGGTTTTTACGGGGTGAGCCGCAAAATGTCGGGATACGCAGTCCCGCACTTCCAAGTCGTTCTGGGAGGACAGTGGGAACGCAACGGAGCTTCCTATGGTCTCCCCGTCATCGCGATCCCGTCCAAACATATTCCCGAAGTTGTATCTCGTCTGACGGATCGTTACGCGGCGAATCGCAAGAACGGTGAGAGCTTCAAGGATTTCGCCGGACGAACCGGCAAAGTTGAACTGAAAAAAATGCTCGAAGATCTTGCGCGCCCGCCGGCTGATTCGTCGGACCGTTCGTTCTTTCAGGATTGGGGCGATCCCCGGGAATACACTCTTGCGGATATTGGTGTGGGCGAGTGCGCTGGAGAAGTTGTGTCTTCCATCGAATTCGATCTCGCCGCTGCCGAGAGGGAGTTATTCGAGGCCCAGGTGGCGCTTGAGGACAGTCAGATCGAGCAGGCGGGACAGACGGCCTATCGATCCATGCTGCGCGCCGCGAAAGCGCTGGTGAAGATCGAGTCTTCCAACATCGCGGACGATCCGGCGCAAATCGTAAAAGAATTTCGCGCGCGCTTCTACGATACGCAGAAATTCTTTGATCCTTTTGCCGGCGGCAAATTCGCCCACTATCTATTCACCGCACATGAGAAATCAGGCGAGGCCCACACGCGGGACTCGACGCGTTATCTGATCGATGAGGCTCAACTTTTTATTGACGCTGCGCACAGTTGCTACAATCGAATTTCGGCGCAGGCGCTCGCCTGAGCAACGGGTGCGGGCTCTACTTTTACGCTGAACGATTCAAGTGAAGCGTGGAGCCCGCCGGAAAAAAGGGGACCCCAACGCATGCAACTTCAGCACGTTAATGTGAAACTCCTCGTCCAGAATCGCGACGAGGCCGGCCTCGAGCCGCTGATCCCCGTATTTCATGGTTGGATCGAAAACCAATCCGCGGAGGATGAGCTGTTGATCGATGTTGCCGATTACTCCCACGTTCCCGCGGGGCCGGGAGTCATCTTGATCGGCCACGAGGGAAACTACAGCGTTGACAACACCGGCAATCGCCTGGGTCTTCGCTACAACCGGAAGGCGGTCCTGGACGGCAGCAATCAAGACCGCTTGTTGCAGGCCACCCGCGCGGCGCTGACGGCGTGCCGGCGTTTGGAAGCGGAGCCCCGACTGGACGGAAAATTCCGCTTCAACGGGCAGGACATCGAAATCTTCATCAATGACCGCCTGGTCGCCCCAAATAACGCCGCAACGCGCGAAGCGTTTGATGCGGACTTCCACCTCTTTTCCCGAAAACTGTTTCGGGGAAGGGAGTATTCTATTTCCTACGGCGAAGACCCGCGCAGTCTGTTCACCGCGTTTGTGAAGACGGCTCGGCCCTTTTCTGTCGCGGATTTGCTCGAAGCGCTCGCATAAGTTGCGATCGAGTTTTCGTAAAGGAGAAACTCCAATGGGAAAATTGATACAAACATCGAAAGTGAAAATTTCCAAGGAACCCGGAAAAAGCAAGATCAAGCGCGCCGAAATTGAGGGCTTTCCCGGCGCGCTCCGCATGGGGATTCATGGCGGTATCGCCCAGTACTTCAAGCTTTCGCCGGACGAGCCGATGGCCTCGACGCTCGACTACATCGTCGCGGCGGTCGGCGGCTGCATGACCGGAACCGTGGCCGGTGCTCTGGAAGCGCGCGGCGTGAGCGCGAATCCCGACAAGCTTCAAGTCGAAGCGGAAGGTCGGATCGAGGATGTCGACGGCAAGATGATCCTGACGGGCATCAAGCTGCACTACCGTTTGAAAGTGCCCAAGGAGAAGCGCGCCACGATCGAGCGCGCGCTGGAACATCACGAAGGACTTTGCGCGGCGTCGGAAAGCGTGCGGCGCGGCATTACTGTCGAGTGGGAAAGTGAAATCGTCGAAGAGTCGGATGCGGAAGCGGGCCACACTCCCGCTGCGACAACGGCCGCCCGCGGTTCAGATTAGATTTATGCGCCCGCACGGCGCGTGCTACGCAACGTCATGTTCGTTTCCTTCGCTTTTATTTTTTCTCTGCGATGTCGATGGAAGCGCGAGTCGTTTCCCAGTCGAGCTTCATCGTGCAACGGGTTCCCGACTGATCGAAAGAAATTGAGAAGTTTTCGAGCGGCGTGGAGAGCTTTGAAACTTTCATTTCCAGGCGGGCGAAATCATATTGCTCGCCGGGATATGGGATGCCCCACTCGCCGGTTTGCTTACTGATGATCAAGGTCCACTTGGTTTGCGTGGGCAGGGTGAACATCGTGTATTTGCCCGCGGGAACATTCTTGCCGCCCACGATCACATCCACATTCGGGACAAATGTCGTTGCGTTGTCCGCGCCCGCTCGCCAAACTTCCCCAAACGGAACCAGGTCGCCGAAAATCTTGCGCCCGCGCATGCGAGGGCTGGAGTAGTTCACCGTAATCGTCTTGCCATCCGCAAATTTGCATGCGGCCCTGGCGGGAGGGCTGGCAAGCTGGCCCTCGCTTGGGATTGCGCCAACGGCAAGCGCCGCGAGAAAAATGCCGAGAAATAATCCCGTTTTGCGCATGTTTTTAATCCCGTTTCGATCTCCCGTCAATCTGATGCTTTTTATGTCATCTTGGTTAGGGCTTGACCATCTACTATTTATTTTCTTGATGCATGAAAGAAAGATTGTTGAAATTCTCCGCAAGATGTATATGATGTGCCGTTCAGGCTATCCAAATTGGTTTCGTCAGGCACGAACGTTTTAGGTTGAGATTTCGGGTCCCAGCAAGTAGGCCCGCAAGACCACTGGAGCGGAGACGATGCTGAATAGACGACCAGAACGCGGTTCCACCTCTGTTGCCCTTGCCTTCGCGCTGTTTCTCTTAGTCATGACGGTTGCAACCGTTTACATCTTTTGGGCGAAGATTTGGTGGTTTCCTCCGGCCATCACCGATCTCGGCCATGAAATCGACTCGCAATTTGCGCGCACCTTCTTGATCACTGGAATCGTGTTTGTGGCGGCGCAGCTTGGCCTTGCCTACGCGATTTTCAAGTTTCGCGATCGCGGGCAGAAAGTCACCTACTTTGAAGGCAACAACACGATGGAAATTGTCTGGACGCTGGCGACCGTCGTGTTGTTCGTGGGCCTGGGTCTGTATGCCCGGAACGCCTGGGCGGAAGTTCACTTCATGGGCGCCGCGCCGGGCGCGCTCCAAATCGAGGTTACTGGGCAGCAATTTGTCTGGAATTTCCGCTATGCCGGCCCGGACGGAAAATTTGGCCGCGAGAAGCCGGAGTTGGTCAGCGCGTCCACCGGCAATCCGGTGGGACTCGATCCGACCGATCCGGCGTCGAAGGATGACATTGTTTCTCCGGTGATCGCCGTTCCGGCGGGACGCGAAGTCGAGCTGATCATCCGCTCGCAAGACGTTACCCATAGTTTCTATGTGCGCGAACTGCGTTTGAAGCAGGACGCCGTCCCCGGCATGGAAATTCATATGCACTTCAATGCGACGGCGCCCGGCGATTATGAAATCGCATGCGCGGAACTTTGCGGGCTGGGGCACTACCGCATGCACAGCATGCTCACGGTGATGCCCGAAGCGGATTTTGAAAAATGGCAGAAGGACCAGGAAGCGGCGAACCAGTAGGACCTAAGTAGGACAGGCTTCAGCCTGTCGGGTTTGATCTTGTGTAGCGGAAAAAATCGACAGGCTGAAGCCTGTCCTACAAAGACCCCGAGGAGAGGCTCAATGGTGACACACGAAAACGGCGGCGGCCACGGGCACCACCAACCTCCGTCCGGTTTCATTCGAAAATGGGTGTTCAGCATCGATCATAAGGTGATCGGCATTCAGTATTTGTGCCTGGCCTTATTCTCCGTGTTCGTCGGCATGGCCCTTTCGTTGCTGATGCGCTTGCATCTGGGCTGGCCGGCCGCGAAGTTTGCGTTCTTCCATGGCGGCCAGATGACGCCGGAGCAGTACCTGGCATTAATGACCATGCACGGCACGATCATGGTCTTCATGGTGCTGACCACGGCTCCCCAGTCCGGCTTCGGTAACTATTTCTTGCCGATTCAGATCGGCGCGGCGGACATGGCGTTTCCCGTGCTGAACATGCTCTCTTTCTGGACAACGTTTGTATCGCTCGTCGTCATGATCTGCGCGTTTTTTGTATCAGGGGGCGCGCCGATTGGCGGCTGGACCTCGTACCCGCCGCTAAGCGCGCTCGGCGAAATTGTCGGCCCCGGGCAAGGCGGGGGCGAGACGTTGTGGATTATAGGCTTGGCAATCTTCTGTGGCGCGTCGCTGATGGGTGCGCTCAATTTCATCACAACGCTGATTGATCTGCGGGCGAAGGGCATGACGCTCGGGCGGCTTCCGCTTACCTGTTGGACCTGGTTCGTCACGGCGATTCTTGGTCTGCTGGCGTTCGGCGTGCTCCTCGCGGCGTGCATCCTGCTTCTGCTCGATCGCATTGCGGGCACGAGCTTCTTTATTCCTGGCGGGCTCGTGGTCACGGACCAAGTTATCACCTGGCACAAAGGCGGTTCGCCGCTGCTGTGGCAGCACCTGTTTTGGTTTTTCGGCCATCCCGAGGTGTACATCGCGATTCTCCCCGGAATGGGCGTGGCGTCGCACTTGCTCTCCACGTTCTCGCGCAAGCCGGTATTCGGCTACCGCGCGATGGTCGGAGCGATCTGCGGCATCGGCTTCCTCGGCTTTTGCGTATGGGGCCATCACATGTTCGTCAGCGGGATGAGCCCGTATTCGGCGTTCGCCTTTTCGATTCTCACCATGACCATTGGTGTGCCGTCGGCGATTAAGACATTCAACTGGCTGGGAACCTTGTGGGGCGGCAAGATCACGTTCAACTGCGCGATGCTGTTCGCCCTCGGTTTCGTGTCGCTGTTCGTCAGCGGCGGGCTCTCCGGCTTGTTCCTGGCGCAGCCCGCGCTGGACCTGTATCTTCACGACGGGTACTTTGTGGTCGCGCACTTCCACTTGATCATGGGCGTCGCGGCCATTTTCGGAATGTTTGCCGGCCTTTATTTCTGGTTTCCCAAAATGTTCGGCCGCTTCATGAATGAAGGGATTGGCAAGGTCCACTTCTGGCTTACGTTTATCGGGGTGTACGCCATCTTCATGCCGATGCACTTCCTTGGATTGGCCGGAAATCCGCGGCGCTATTCCGAAATGACTGCCGGTCCTTTCCTGCAGAAACTGCAGCCCGTCCATGTATTTATCAGCATCGCGGCGTTCATCACGATCGGAGCGCAGTTTATCTTCCTGTTTAATTTCTTTTGGAGCCTGTTCGCCGGGAAGGAAGCGAAGGAAGAGAATCCCTGGCACGCGACGACGCTCGAGTGGTCGATCCCGTCGCCACCCCCGTTTGATAATTTCGGCGGCGTAGAGCCCGTCGTGTATCACGGTCCGTATGAGTTCAGTGTGCCCGGCGCGGCGGATGATTACATTCCGCAGCATCTCGCGCCGGATTTGGTGCGCAAAGCCTAGCCGTTTCAGGGACGGCCCTTCAGGGTCAAACGATGCCTGGAACAATTGTAGATGATGTCGAGATTATAGACGCCGGTCACGGTGGCGGCACCACTCCACCCGCCGGTGGCGATGACGACGGGGGTTCTTCCGGCTCGCGGCGACCCGTACCGCGGCGCGCCTATTTTACGGCGCTCCAACTTGGCCTTGCTGCCATCGTCATGTTCTTCATGGCGCTGGCCAGCTCCTACATTGTGCGAAAGGGACTCGGCGTGGACTGGCAGAGTGCGCCGCTGCCCCCGGTACTTTGGTTCAACACAGCGATACTGCTCGCAAGTAGCGTCACCATCATGGTGGCGCGTAAGAAGCTAGAGGGCGGCGAGCGTGAAGCGTTCCGGTCCTGGTGGTGGGTGACCACCGGGCTCGGATTGCTTTTCCTGGCCGGGCAGATTATTGCCTGGCGCCAACTCGCCGCCGCGGGAATGTTGCTGGCGACCAATCCGAGCAGCAGCTTTTTCTATCTCCTGACCGCCGCTCACGGCGCGCACCTGGCCGGCGGAATCCTGGCTTTGTTCTACGTCATGTTCCGGCCGTGGAGCCGTTCGCGGATCTCGCAGTCTACGGCGGCGGAGCTGACGTCGATTTACTGGCACTTCATGGATGGGCTTTGGATTTTCCTGTTCGCACTTCTGACACTGGGACGGTGAATCGTGCATGACGTCAAAACCGAGGTGGCGCTGGATTCGGCTTGGTCCGGCGGCAAGTCTCCCTTTGCGATTGGCTCGAAGAAACTGGGGATGTGGCTGTTCATCGTCTCTGATACGCTCACGTTTTCGGCGCTCTTGATTGCGTATAGCTATTCTCGGCTCACGAATCCGGATTGGCCGCGTCCGTTTCCCATTTTTCCCGCCATCGCTTTCTCGACGACGATGACCGTCGTATTGCTCGCGAGTTCATTGACGATGGTGATGGCCGTGATGGCGGCGCAGCGCAACGACCGCAAGAAAACGGTCATGTGGATGGTTGCGACCATGGTCGGAGGACTGCTCTTCACCGGATTGCATTTGACCGAGTGGATTAACATGATCACCAAAGAGCACTTCACCATTACTGGAAACCCGGAGGGCACGCCGCTCTTCGGCGCCGTGTTCTTCGGGATCACCGGCCTGCACATGACGCACGTCATGATCGGCGTGATTTATCTGGGGATTGTGGCGGTTGGCTACGGGCGCGGCAAGTTCTCAGCCGAAGACGTCGAAGTGAACGGCCTGTACTGGCACTTCGTCGACCTGGTCTGGATGTTCGTGTTTCCCCTGATTTACTTGATGTCGGTGAAGTATTAACCCTGCGATTCGGGAGAAAAAGCATTCCATGAACACATATGCGCATGCGGAAGAAGCACACGCGGGTGCCAGCGTTGGGACCAATTTCGCCATTTGGATTGGCCTAGTTGCGATCACTGGCCTGGAAGTTTTTCTTGCGTACGAGCAATTGCAGCCTTCGGTCATGTTGAGCATCCTGGTCGTCTTGTCCGTGGTCAAGGCCGCCATGATCATGTCGTATTTCATGCACTTGAAATTTGAAAAATTCTCCTTGGTACTCTTGCTGATTCCGGCGACGATTTTCTGCATTTGCATGATGTTTATATTTTTCTTCCCGGAGGCCTTCCGGCTGCTTCAAATGAGGCCGCATTGAGGTAGCCCGCATTGTGGTAAAGTCAGCGGGCGGTTGAAAAGCTTTTGGAGGGAACGGAAATGCGCCTAAAATTTGCTTTCGTGGCACTTATCGCGATTCTGGCTTCTGCGAGCGGCGCCTTCGCCCAGGGCTGCGCCCTCTGCTACACGTCCGCTTCCGCGGTAGGCGCGGCCGGACAGCGCTCGCTCGATTACGGAATTCTCGCGCTGCTGACTCCTGCGCTGATCCTGTTTCTCAGCGTAATGTTCTTGCTCTACCGCCGCGCAGTTTCCGCAACGGCATAGTTCCGCGATCGTAGCCCTCGCTCTGGCTTTGCACTCTAAGCCAAGCTTCTCTAAATCTTGAATTAGTGACCATTCGCCCGGTGATGTCGCCCGGGAACGCCATTCTCCTGAATGGCGTCTTGCAAGCCCCAATCGGGAGATTGGCGTTCCCAGGTTTCAGCCTTGACGGTTCGCGCCAGGCGCGCGTTGATATTTTTCGGCGGCGATCCAGTGAGAAATTCGGGTTAACTCACTTATCTTGGAGCACCGCTTTGCGCACTTCCTGCGCGACGCGCTCGATTTGCTCGCGCGTAAGTTCGGGGTAAAGGGGAATGGAAAGCACTTCGCGCGCGGCGCGCTCGCTTACGCGCAATTCCCCGGGCTTTCCTCCGAGCGAGGCGTAAAGCGGCTGCAAGTGGAGCGGAACCGGGTAGTAAACCATGCTGGCGACGCCGTGCTCCTTGAGGCGCTGCTGAACGAGATCGCTGCGCACTTCATTCCCCCGGTCGTTCGCTCTCGTGTACCCCCCGGCGCGCGCCTCCACACGAATCGTATAGAGGTAGTAGACATGCTCTCTTCCAGGTGGCACGCGCGGGAGGACAATCCCAGGCAAATCCGCGAGCAAGGAGTCGTACAGCCGGGCGTGCGCCTGCCGTGCGGCCGTCCATTCCGCCATGTGGCGTAATTTCACGCGCAGGACCGCGGCTTGCAGTTCATCCAGGCGGCTGTTCCATCCACGCTCGGTGCTGAGGTATTGGCCCGTCTGCCCATGATTTCGCAGCGCGCGCAGGCGCACGGCAAGCTTTTCATCGCTCGTGACGATCATCCCCGCATCGCCATACGCGCCCAGATTCTTGCTGGGATAAAAACTCAGGCAACCGAGACGCCCCATCGAGCCGGTCTTCCGCCCGCGGTACGTGGCGCCGAAGGATTGCGCGTTGTCTTCGATGACGGGAATGCCGTGCTTTTCCGCGACCGCGAGAATGGGGTCCATATCCGCCGAAAGGCCGAACAGATGGACGGCAACAATCGCGCGGGTGCGCGGCGTAATCCGCGCTTCGATTTGGTCCGGATCGAGATTGAACGTTGCGGGTTCGATGTCCGCAAACACCGGGCGAGCGCCAAGGGCGCTGACGGCGCTGCCCGTGGCAATGAATGTAAACGCCGGAACGATCACTTCGTCTCCGGCCTTCACGCCGCAAGCATGAAGCCCGAGCTCGAGCGCCTCTGTTCCGGAGGCGAGTCCAACGCCGTAGGGCACGCCGCAAGCCTCGGCGATTTCCCGCTCCAGCGCTTCGCCTTGCGGCCCGAGCACAAACTGCTGCGCGGTCAGGACGTCCTCGACGGCGGCGCGAATTTCGGGCGCGATTGTTTCGAACTGCGCTCGCAGGTCGAGCATCGGAATCATTTCCGTGGACGGGCGCGGCGGCGCGGTCATCGTGGATTCGAATGGTCCCGGCAGGCGGTTAGAGGTTTCACGGCGCAGATATGGTATCACGCGCCACATGCGCGCGCGTCACTTGGATGGGCGCTCGGGAATCGCGCATGTGTCGCTCTCACAGCGCGCGGGCGCTCCCGGGAGGCTGTAACGGTGCCGCGCGATAAATGCGTACACAGAGGGCCCCATCCAGCGCATTGGGGGCATGCTGGCGATGCGTCCGAGCCAGGCGAGCTTTGGCAGCACCCGGAGCAAGGCCAGCCATGCTGCGAATCCTTTGAGCCACGCGCCGTCCGGCGTTCGAACGTGCATTTCGTTGTCGAGTTCGCCGCGCGAAAAGGGGGCTTGCGCCGCCACCGCGGGATCGTTGTAGTCCAGGAATCGCAGCCGCGAGCCGGAATCGTACGGCGCGATCTTCGCTTGCGTCCACCGGCAGAACGAGCAGGAGCCGTCCATGAATATGTCGTAAGTCGTGGTTTGAGGCATCGGATGACTCGCTGGACGCCTCTATTATGACACCAGCGCGCCCGGAGGGCACACATTCACCAGCGATTCTCCAGATACTTGTTCCAACGGATTCTCGGGGCGCGAATTTAGCGCAGCCGGCCAGGGGGATCGGCCGAGGGAGGAATTTGGGGCGTCGCTGCGGGCGAGCCTGAGTTTGCGGAGACCTTGGAGGGCGCAGGTTGCGGCAAGCCGATCCCGACATTCATCTCGAGATGCTCCTTGGCGCAGCGAGGGCAAAACGCCTTGCCTGTGTCCTCGTCGCGCAAGCTGGCAAGTTCATAGCAGCCGTGGATACAGTCGCAATATCCTGTCGTCGAAGCCGTCTTAATCGGCACAAGAGCCATTGTGTTTGTCCTTTTCTGCAGGATACTACAAGCGCCACGCCATTTGCGCAAGACCCCGAGGCGAAATTCCAAGCGGGCGCGATGCTCCTCAAACGGCTTTTAATTGGGAAAGGCGGTACGGTGTGCCAATGTTTTCCCGCAACTCCGTCCAAATCGTGGACTGCATCTTGACAAACACCTCGACCACCTTTGGATCGAACTGCGTTCCCGAGCATCGTTGGATTTCCTCTTGCGCATAACTGATCGACAATGCTTTGCGATACGGCCGGTCGGAAATCATGGCGTCCAGAGCGTCGGCGACCGCGAAAATTCTCGCGCCGAGGGGAATGTCTTCTCCGCGCAAACCGCGGGGGTACCCGGTGCCGTCGAAGTATTCCTGGTGTGAAAGGACAATCTCAGCCGCTTCGCGAAGGAAGGGAATCCGCGTCACCATGTTGTATCCGATTTCGCAATGGGTGCGCATGATGTCGCGTTCTTCCGGTGTGAGAGGGCCGGGCTTGCGCAAGATGAGGTCCGGGATGGCCATTTTCCCGATGTCGTGAAGAAACGCGGCCCGGGCGATTTGCGGGAGCAGCGCAGGTTCCACGTCCATCGCCTTCGCAATGGCAATGGTGAAGGCCGTCACGCGCTTGCAGTGGCCTTCGGTTTCGGCGTCTTTCAAGTCCAGTGCGCCGCCGAGGGCCTCCAGCGTGTCGTCATAGGACTGCTCGAGCTGCTCGAGAGCGCCTTGGAGCTGCGCGGTTCGCTCTTCGACCAGCTTTTCGAGATTGCGCTGATAGTTGCGATTCTCGAGAACCAGGCGCCGGTGCTCGAGAGCGCGCCGCACGCTCAGATAGAGCTGGTCTTTTTCAAAGGGTTTTAGGATGTAGTCGTAGGCCCCTCGCCGGATTGCTTCCAGCGCGGTCGAGAGATCGTGCATGGCAGTAACCATGATGACCGGAATGTCCGGTTCGGCTTTGCGCAGCCATTCCACCAGGCTTAGGCCGTCCATTTCCGGCATCACCATGTCGCTCAGGACCATGTCGACCGGATGGTTTTCCAGGAATTCCTGAGCCCGGCGGCCGTTGCTTACGGACACGCAATCGTAACCTAGCGCTTCGAGGAGAGTCGAAACGACTTCTCGAATAGCCTCTTCGTCGTCAACGATCAGTATTTTGGTTTTGGCCATCCAAAGCCTCTAAGAAGACAATTATACGGTAGGGCGCGTCCCCGCAAAGCACCAAGTGTCGAATTAAGAAATGACGTGCTAGATTCGTAACTAGGGGTCTGGCAGCGAACGAATTGTGGGATTGGACTTGCCGGTTCGGTCTGGTATCGGTAAGTTACCTGATTCCGCGTGACATGAACCAACGCCTCCGAAACTGCGTCAGTTGAAATCCAGGATGGTCCGTTTCTTAAGCGCCGAGGCCCCCGGGAAGCTGGCCCGCCGAAAGCGCACTGATCTCTGCCATGGCCGCATCCATGCGCGTCGCAAGTCTCCCCACTAATCCAGTCAAATGTTCCAGCTGATCGAGCGGCAAATTGCCGGCGGAAAGGCGCAGCCATACGAGCGAGTACAAAATTTGAAATTTCAGGCTCAGAATCAGGCGTTCCGTTTCTTGCTTGTGGCTGACTTCCGGAGACAGCGCCGCAATGATCCGGCCCAACCTTGCGAGATTCGAAAAGTCTTCGTGCAGTCCCTCGAGGAAGCGCCGAGCAACCGCGCGCCGTTCGCGAAGCGCCTGTTTTGCCACGTGCGGGGGCGCAGTTTCCATAAGGTATTGCGAGTCCGCCGCAGAAAGGGCTTGGCGAATCTGGGGAAAATACCCGTAATGCTTCGCGGTGGGGAGCGCGTCATTCACATTTGAAGGGAAGGACGAGGCGCCCGTTCTCGATGATTTATGCCCGGGGATCAGGAGCCAAAGGAGAACCCCGGAAAGGGCAATCGCAAGGAGGATGACGATGCTTAGATCATTCATCATGGCTTCAGCAGCTCCACCAGTCGATCATTAAATGTGGCGAGACGCAAGTTAATTGCCGGCGACAATTCCCGATAGACCTCGGCAGGCAGTAGCACGGGGCTCTCGGATGGCGCAGGCACCGGTTTTCGGAGTGCGTAGCACCAGATTCCCATCGCAGTCATGAAACAGAAGAGGTGGATTGTGCTCCATAAATCAGTTATGCGGTCGAAATGAGGCTTCAAGGCAAACCAAAGCGACGTCCGGCTGGCCGTGAAGAGGGGCAATAGGTAGCCCGCGAGAAGGCTTCGGAGGATCGTGTCACCGATAACGTCAACGGTGCAGATCACGCAAATGCCGGCGGCGATTGTTCCTTGCAAAGGTTCAAGAGAAAGCCCGTAGTAGTTATGGATCAGTAGCAGGGCGGCAAGGATTGCCACCGAAGCGATGTCAAGATCACGGTCGAGCGTAAGCGAGTAGATCGCAAGCCGGTTCGGCTGTCCCCAAGTGTCAAATGCCGCATGTAAGAAAAAAAGCACCGAGATGCCGACGAACAAGCGCCAGACAAGCCCCCAGATCCCCCGATACGCGCGCAGTTTGTACCTGCATAATTCCGCGATGGCAAGACTACGCATCCCCGCGTTCAAAAGGAGCGAGGTCCAATAGCAATAATAGGCAGCCTGCGAGTGAAATCCGAAAGCTCGATACACGAGCCAAACGCCTGCCGTATTGGCCAAAAGTGCGGAAACATAAGCTGCAAAAAAAGGAAGGACTCTTTGTACTCTATTGGCAAACACAAGTCCACAAAGAGCTACTTCAAACGCCACAGTTAGCCAAGACAGAAGCGTCTCGATATGATTCATCGGTTCGGACCGAACGACCGGATTATATCACGAGGCTCTAGTTACACGCAGGGTAATATTACCCTGGCTCGGCAGTTCGGCCCGGACTCGATGGCTTAGTGGCCTCCGCCAGTGCCCCCAGGGATAGGATTCCCGCCCTGGTAGTGGCCTCCGCCAGTGCCTCCCGGGATAGGGTTGCCGCCCTGGCGCAAGATGGAATGATTAACCGATGTAGCGTTGACTTGCCGTGCAACGGGGAGTAGCATGATCAATGCGAGAGCTGCAAGAAACGACGTGCTGATAATCTTTTTCATGGTGGATGACCCTCCAGAGTCACCACATTAATAAACCAGAGTCTCTGTATTGAGATGGATTCAACCGAAAGAGTTCAGGAATCAGAACGGGTGAAATTGTGGAGTCATTAGAGCGCTTCCAGCAGAGTCGAGCCGTCATCGAGGATTTTTCCTCTCAAACGCTCGCGGCCATTTCTAGCGATTTTGGGCGGCTCTATTACGTCAGTTCACTAAAGGATTCGGACTCGGGCCGGTATGAGCACGACGGCCTCATGAGCCTCTATCCCGAGAACGCCGTCCAGGCGGGGCTTTCTCACTGTCACGAGGAGCTGTTTTCCAGGATTCTCGAAACCCCTTTGAGAGACCAAGAGCGCGATTTACGCGCGTGCCTTGATTCGGCGGGTGACAAGTATTGGGATGTGGTTGAAAGTTGGCGTGAGAATCGCCATTTTCGGGAAATGTGCCCCGAGGGCTTGCCAGATTATCTGCACGACTTGTTTTGTTCGAATATGGGCGCCCTATTAGCCATCTTTTCTTCAAGCAAGCCTAACTAGGACCCAATCTCATCGCGACTCCCACGACCTGACCGACGATTTCTGCTTCCTCCGGATAGCGGTAAACCTCTGGTGCACAAGAAGATAAGGGGTGAGGAACCAGAATTACCTTCCCGCCCTCACACTGGCACCAACAGCATCGGAACTGCCCGTGGAGCTCAATGAAATAAACGGGGCGCTCATACTCGTTCGTCCACCCGGAATTCTTGACCTGCCGCAATTTGGGATCTACGAGGACCAAGCTCCCTGGGCGAAGAAGAGGGTGCATTCTCCTATCATCCACTCCCACATACCCATATAGGTATCTCGAGGACTGGTTGAAGAATGTACCTTCCAGATCTCCCCATCGCTCGACCATGCGCGTAAGAAATTCCGTGCGGCGCGGGTCGAAGGCCGGATCAAACCGAATGGGGAGCCGTAACTTGGCTGGCGCCGCGGCAAGATGCGTGTTCGGAGCGCTAAGGTGAATACCGTCGGAAAAATGGCCCTCAAAGGGGACCTCATACCACTCACAAACCTCTTTCGGATCCAGGTGGTAGATCACTGCCAGAGCATAAAGCTTGTAGAGACTGGGAGTTACGTCTCGATTTTCGATGTCCGCCAAACGGCTTAGATGAACAATGAAATCGGGACGGCCGCGCTGGCACGCCAATTCATAACTCGCTCTCTCCACATCTCGATAGGTCAGGCCGAGACGTTCGCGGGACCTGCGCAGCCTCGTGCCCGGCTGCATGTCAGGAGCGGGAAATTCCCCCGGGTGGCTCAAACTCCGAATCGCCATTGTGCTAGGTACCTTTCTGTTATGTTTCCAGAACAGTGGCCTTTGCGGCAGCAAGTCATCTTGGCGCGCGAGAAAGGCGTTCGTGTGCCGCTTACGAATTAGCCAAAGAGCAGAGAGTCAGCCAGAAATTCCCTTTACTGGAAGCAGGACCCCGGGCAATCGAGAACTCCGGTGAAATTACTGCATCAGATTTCGCGTTCGTGCGCAAATGCACAATGAGAAAAGTAAATGGCATTTTGTGAAGAAGCGTATCGTGCCTGGATGCCCCCGTTTGTTGCGTCCCAAGCAAAGAGTGTATTAGAGTCGAGGCCCAAATGAACTCTATTTTTTCTCGGTATCGAAAGATACGTCCGGAGGCTCGGCCCACGATGGCCAGGGCCGTGATTATCGCTGGCTTTGTCGTTTTGGGCGCCACTCCGTTTGCGGCGCGGCTGCGTGCGCAGACCGGCAGCGATCCAACCGCGCAATTCAAACGAATTTCCGAGGAGCTTTCCTCGGCCAGGCTGAGCGGCGAGGCCGAAAATGAAGTGGAGATGGAGAAAGCGCTCACCTATCTGGACTCCGTCGCTGTTTCCGTTTTGAATATTCCGGCAGAGCCGAACCTGGACGGAGCGAATCGGGGCTTGGCGGGGCTTGCGTCCCATACGCCTCCGGTGGGAGAGAACTACCGTCTCGTGCAACTTGGCGGCACTCCCGCAGCCTATGCAATGGTGGTCAATTTCGGCCTCGGCGGACCGGCAGCCGTGCGAATCTATGCGGGCTCCGCCGGAAATTATGCTCTTGCCGCGAGGATCGATCGTTTTGTCCAGAAAGGTTTTCTCGATAGCGACCTTGAGCTGGTGCCCGTCTCGAATTCCGATCCGGTGTTTGTCACGGTTTCCGGCCGCACGGATGATTTGTCGACGGGCATGTTTTCGGCCTGGCAGTTCGATGGCCATCGCGCGCTCAATCTATGGAATTCGGATTTGCTCCAGCAATCGAGCTATGAGGCCGATGAAAACGGTTTTCGTCTCGCGTACTGTTCCCAGGTGGATGAGGATCGTCCGTCGCAATGCCTCAAGATGTCACGCGACCTCTATCGTTTTCAAGCGGGAGAATGGAAGCGAATCGGAACGGCCGATTTGCCGCCGCTAAACCCAGCGACGAAATAAAAGTTGCTCTAAATGTCTAGCCCCAAGGGTTATCAAGTCTTGTCATGCCCATGACATCCATTCGTCCGGAATCCACATCAAAATGTTAATCTGGATCTGGCTCTTGCAATGGAAGGGAAGGATCGCGTGAAACGAATCTTCGCCGGCATAGTCGCCGCACTTTTCCTGGCATTTGGAGCGGCGGCGCAAAAAGTCGCTCCGCCCGCTTCCTTGCCGCCGCCGGCGTCCGCGCAAAACGCGGAATTCCTGCAGGCGGCCGATGAAGTCATGGCTCAAATGAGCAAGCTGATTTCCCTTCCGATTCTTTCTCCGCTGAAAAAGAGCATGCGCTCTCGAGAGGAAATTCGAGCCTACCTCTTGCAGAAAATGAAGGAAGACAAGGACGCCGACAAACGATACGCGGACCAGAAAACCATGGAGAAATTCGGTCTGCTCCCCAAGGATTATCCTCTCGACCAGGTACTCGTAAAAGTACTGACGGAACAGATCGCCGGACTCTACGATCCGGATAGCCAGGAGTTTTTCATCGCGGATTGGACGACTCCGGCCGACGAGCGCTCGGTTATGTCGCACGAGCTGACGCACGCGTTGCAGGACCAGCATTTTCATATCGACAAATGGACGGACGCGGCGAAGCCGAACGACGATGGGGAACTTGCTCGCGACGCGGTGCTCGAAGGCTCGGCCATGGCCGCCATGCTCGATTACGAGCTTGACGGGAAGGGAAGTATCCGGGACCTGGGCGATTTCGACCCCGCCATGCTGATGGGCGATTTGGACAGCAGTCCGGAACTCTCCAAAGCACCGAAGGTCCTGCAGGATGAGCTCTTGTTCCCGTATCTCGCGGGGATCACGTTCACGCAGCACTTGCTCAAGGCTGAGAACGGATGGCCGGATTTCTATAGGGTGTTCGATAAGCCGCCAGTCTCAACGCAGCAAATCATGCATCCCGATTTGTACTTGCAGGGTGTATTGCCCGCCAAGATTGACATGCCGGCCACCAAAGGCGTGGTTTCCTCCGACTGGAAAAAGCTCGATGAAAACGATATGGGGGAATTCGGGGTGCAGGAAATTTTGAAGCAATTCTTGCCCAAAAACCGTTCCATGACTCTGGCCGCCGCCTGGACTGGCGATCGCTATGCGATCTTCGAGAATCAAAAAAATAAGCGGACGTTGCTTGAGTTTCGCATTCGCCTGGCGAGCGATGCCGACGCAGCCCGCTTTTTCGGTGCTTATAGCGAAATTTTAGAATTGAAGTACGACCGGCGGACGAATCTGATGCGGCGGCCGAATTTCTTTTCGTTCGACAGTCCTGAGGATGGCGTTTTTCTTCGTTGCATGGACTCCGATTGCTTTGTTCTTGAAGGCGGCAATCGCGCGATGTTCGATCGCCTGACGATGGAAATGGGATGGCCGGCCGGGCCGGTTGTGCCCATGAACCCAAGCAACCCGCGCGTCAATGAGACTGCGTTTCCGATTTACCCGAGCCTGATTGCCGATGCCGGTCGGCCCATGCAGCCCACGGCACCGTGAGCCAGATGACGAACGCGCTCCATGCGAGGGCTTGCACGCTTGGAGGCGGAGGCCCGAACAAAGACGCAGGGTAGAGAACGCCAAGCAGACCAACGAGCGACCATAAAGCCAGGTTCCCCGCGGTATCTTTCGCGCGAGTCGCACTGACGTAAAGCGC
This sequence comes from uncultured Acidobacteriota bacterium, assembly GCA_963833595.1. Classification (GTDB taxonomy): domain Bacteria; phylum Acidobacteriota; class Terriglobia; order Acidiferrales; family UBA7541; genus Palsa-360. Next base: position 46,329 of record CAWHYM010000026.1, read on the forward strand.
GATCCCCGCAGCAAACAGAACGTACTCCACCGAAATCGTCAAAGGAACGGAATTCCACATTCCGAGTCCATACTTAGGGCCGCCGGGATAAATCGGCATATCTGGCCGATGCGCGACGAAATCGAGCACCCAGTGCGTGGGCACCAGGCCTCCGACGAGCAACGCGCTCCCGCCATTGCGCTTTACGGCAAAATAAATGAGACCCAGAAGCGCTCCCCATCCCAACTGAGCGACAAGGCTGTGTGAAGTTGGATACGAAGTGAAATCAAACGGCGAGGCGGGAAGAAGGCCGGGCACGATGCGCACGCGTTCGATGCCGAGAAGCAGCAGGATCGGCCACAGCAAATCCGCGAACTGCGCGGCAAACACCAATGTGCCCAAGGATGTTTTCGGCGCCGCTTTTTTCGCGGCAAACGCTACTCCAAAATGGCCGAGGAACATGTTGCTCCTATTTGAGAGGGATTCAGAAAAACCGCATGGTTTTCGCGGCCAGGCTTCAGCCTGTGGGGTTTGGTCCTAGCAAGGACGAACGCCCACAGGCTGAAGCCTGTGCTACTACGGGCGCGCCCGCGCAGCGGCGCTCCAAGCGCATGAGGCGGCGGGCGAGGCGCGCTTCTATTTTGCATGCGCGGTCCTTGGCGAGTTTTCCGTCGCGCTGAGCAGCCTGCAATTCAGCGATCGCCGCGCGTATCAAATCGAGTGCGCGCCGCGGCTGCTTCACGCGGTGTTCGTAGTAAATCGCGAGTTGCTCGGCGGCCTCGATAGCGGATTCGAGCGCTCTCTGCGCGTCTTCCGCGAGCAGGGGTGCTTCCTTGCGCTTGGCCGGGCTGGGCGCTTGGCGCAGCGCATCCCAGAGCGAAATGGCGCGCGTGTAATCGAGTTCCCGTTTCGCAAGCTGAGCCAGTTCCCGCTGGGCGAGCCGCTCCACGTGACGCGGCAGGCCAAAGCGCAGCGCGGTTTCGTAGAGTTCGCGGGCGCGCGTGGAATGGCCGCGATTGCGCATCATTCGGGAGAGACCTAACACCTCGATCGGATCGCGCGTCTCAGCGTGCGCGGCGTTCGCGATTCCATTTCCGCTATCGAGCAGCGCGAGAATTTTTCCCGCCAGCGCTGCCAGGCCGCGCAAGTCCATCTGGTTGTGACGGAAAATTCCCGCGAGCGGTTCGGCCGGCCCACCGCGGAGATAATCGAAATACATTTGCGGAATCAGCGAAGAATCGATGTCGTCGTGGCGCGACCAATCGAGGGAGCGGCCATCCCCGCCCAGAACATGCCGCTCGAGATCCTTGAGGCGCACCGAACCAAGCCGCAGCCGCCAGAGCTGGCGCGACGGGTGCAGCAGATCCAGATGCAGCTTAGGAGAGAAGGCTGGGACGGACCGCGTCATGCGATAACGCGTCTCGATCAGCGGCCAGTCAAAACTTTTTCCGTTAAATGTCACGAGCACGGGCCGTTTCTTCATGCGTTCGGAGAGTTCGAGCAGCAGAGAATGTTCCTCATCGAGATCGCGCAGGAAGAACTGCTCGACCTGCAGGCCTCCCGCATCCCACCACGCGATGCCAACCATAAACGCATAGGTGCCGGTGCCTCCCGCGAGGCCGGTCGTTTCCGTGTCAAGGAACAGCCACTGTTCGGGATCGATCGCGGCCTTCACGGAAACTTCCGCATCCGCGGAGTGCGGAAGAAGCAAGGAAAGCGAACGCGCATCCGGCGAGCACATTTCCGGTGTGGCGTACCACTGCCGCAAGGATAAGTGTTCTCCATAATGATTCCGGTTGATCCGCGCGCCGAGGAGTTCCGCGAGGCGGTCGCCTCCGGCGGCAGCTTCCAAAACGCACAGCGCTGGAGCTTCCTTTCTGCGTGCGGGGCGCAACGCGGCAATGCGCGCGAATTTGTCGTCTTTGTTCAAGTTATGGGCACAAAGGCACGGAATTTGAAACCACGGATGAACACGGATAAACACGGATAAGAAACAACAAAAAAACCGGAGAAGGAAAGAAGGAGAAAGGTGGAATTGGTTTCAATCAATTGTTTCTTTTGCATTTTCCTTCTTTTATCCGTGTTCATCTGTGTGAATCCGTGGTTCCGTTTCTCTCGGTGTCTCTGTGGCTATTCATTTATGCTCCGAGACGGGAGAGGATTGCCAGCGCCGCTTCTTTGGCGCGCTCGCCTCGCTCGCCTACGGGGCCAACGCACGATGGGCATCCATTTTCGCAAGGGCATGCGGCGATCAGCTCGCGTGTTTTTGCGAGGAGGATGTCGTGCGCCCGGTACAGCGGCTCGGAAAATCCAATCCCGCCGGGATACGCGTCGTAGAGATATAGATTGGGCTCGAAGAATTCCTTTTCCGCAAGCGCGGCAATGGCTTCCGGGCTCGCCGCTTCTTCCCACTCGATCTCCGAACCGGGAGACGGCGGGCGCTCGCCAATCGATGTGCCGAGGTCGCGTGCATCGCACATCAGGAGCAGGGTGGCAATGGATTCCAGGGCGTGGAGCAGGCCGAACATTCCGCTTTGGCGGTCGCTGACGGAAAAGGGAAGCGAATCCACCAACGGGCGCTCGAGGGTAAGCCAGAAAGCCGTCGTGTGCATTTCGTTTTCCGGCAATTCGAGCTTTCCATCGCCGACGTTTTCGTTTGTGAAAAATTTGATTTTCTTGAAGCCGATCACTTGCGATCGGACCAGCACGTCGCCGTGGGACCGCGCGGCCTGCGCGTCGGCGCCGCCCGCCTCGATGCGCTCGCTGGCCGCGCATTCCAGCACGCGGACCTGCGTATAGCGTATGGCGTCGGTGTAATAGTCCACATCGACGCGCTTCACGTACGCTTTTCGCTCCTCGAAGTTGAGCGCTTCGACGTGAAATTGCTGTCCCTGGTGCAGGTAAATCGCCTTCGGATGAACCGTGGTGAGGGCGCTCGAGAAATCCACTTCGCCGATCACTTCGGTCCCTTCCGTGGTATTCACGATCACGAAATTGTCCGACGTCACCGAGCGCAGGCTCACCGTGTCCGCGGGATAGGCTTCCTGGGTCCAGTGCCAGTGCTCGCCGGTGCGATGGAGAAAGCCAGCTTCGGCGAGCCGCTCGCAAAGATCGGGGACATCCACGCTTCCAAATGTTTCGCCTGTCGCGATCGGCAATTCAAACGCTGCGCACTTCAAGTGATTGATCAGGATTTCCAGATTGTCCGGCTGGACGAACGCGTGCTCGGGCGAGCGGCCGAAGAAATAATCGGGGTGCTGCACGATAAATTGGTCAAGCGGCGCAGAGGAAGCGACCAGCACGGCGCAAGAGCTTCCGCTGCGCCGCCCGGCGCGGCCAGCGCGCTGCCAAGTGGATGCAATCGTGCCGGCGTAGCCGGCCATGATCGTCGCGTCGAGCGAGCCGACGTCAATCCCAAGCTCCAGCGCGTTGGTCGAGACCACGCCGCGAATGCGGCCTTCACGCAAACCGTGCTCGATTTCCCGGCGCTCGCCGGGGAGATAGCCTCCACGATAGCCGCGAATTGCGGGCGGCTGTCCCGGCGGCGCCGGATTCGCCTGCTGCAAATAGGTGAGCAAGACTTCGGTATAGAGACGCGAGTTGGCAAACACGATGGTCTGGAGGTTTCGCTTCAGAAATTCCTGGGCGACGCGCGACGACTCGTTGATATAGCTGCGGCGTATACCCAGAAAACGATTCACCACCGGCGGATTATAGAAGACGAAAAATTTCTCTCCAGCCGGTGCGCCGTTTTCTTCGATCGTCTCGAAATCGGTTTCCGCCAGGCGGGACGCGAGTTCGCCCGGGTTCGCGATCGTTGCCGAGGAGCAAATGAATTGCGGATTCGATCCGTAGAAGCGCGCGATGCGCCGCAGCCGCCGCAGCACGTTGGCCAGGTGGCTGCCAAACACGCCGCGATAGGTGTGCAGCTCGTCCAGCACCACGTAGCGCAAGTTCTCGAATAGCCGCTGCCAGCGCGTGTGATGCGGCAGGATTCCGGTGTGCAGCATGTCAGGGTTCGAAAGCACGATGTGCCCGCGCTCGCGAATCGCCTTGCGCGCGTCGGCGGGCGTGTCACCGTCGTAGGTAAAGACGCCGAAACGATTGTCGAGACGAGCGGACAAGTCATGCAACTCGGCGAGTTGATCCTGCGCGAGCGCTTTGGTGGGGAATAGATATAGCGCGCGCGCGTCCGGATTTTCAAGGACCGCGTTCAGCACCGGCAGGTTGTAGCACAACGTTTTTCCGGATGCCGTCGGCGTAACCACGACAACGTTGCGCCCATCCCTGATTGTCGAGGCAGCCATGGCCTGGTGGCTATACAACTGCGTGACGCCTTTTTCCGCATACGTGTGCGCCAACTCCGCGCGCACCCATTCCGGCATGGGCGCAAACTTGGCTTCGCGCGCCGGGATGTGGTGCACGGCGGTAATGATTTCGCCGAGGCGGTCACGCTCGGCGAATTGCTCGACGATTTCCCGGACGCGCGCGAGCGTGACCGAGTCTTTTGTGGGCCGCACCGCCAGAGATTGAGCCACTGCTGGTCTCCTTCATGCTTCGCCTTTTATTCGCTACGCTAACATGCCGCCGCGGGCGGCGCAACGGTCTTTCTAACGAATGTGGACAGAACTGTTTCCAGCCATTCCGCCCGCTTACTGAAATTCCTCTGAATTGTGTTTGATTGTTCTCCAGTCTCTCAAGAAAATTTTTTACTTCAAGCCACTTATCTACTGTCCGCTTGGCCATGCGGGGCCTGTCTCAAAAGTTTGCCAACTGCCTGTACTAGTTTTGTCCCCACGACCAGTCGAGCCGCCACTCTGCCGTGAACTAATCTGCGCGCTCCTTGGGGGACCTGTGATGAAGAAAATGAAAATTAAGAGGAAAATTAGAAGCAAAATTCAGACCGTTGCGGCGGCTGTGACGATCTTGCTCGCTTTTGGAACAGCGGCGTACGCATATGTGAAAGCAATGCCCTCATCCATCAATTTTGGCAGCCAATCGGTAGGTTCGACCAGTGCATCACAAGCTGTGACCATAACCAATGACAATAAACACAGAATTACGATTTCCGGCGTTTCTGTTTCCATTGCCCAGTTTTCCTATTCCGGACCTTCTTTGCCTGTCATTTTGAATCCTGGCCAGAGCCTGACTGGCTCGGTGACTTTCACACCGTCCGCTGCGCAGGCCTATTCTGGGGTCCTAACCTTTAATCTATACAATGGCTCAATCAAATCAGTGAGTTTGAGCGGTGTCGGTACCCAAGTCACAGTGACGCCGCAGGCTCCGTCGATCACATCGCAACCAGCTAGCCAGACCGTTACAGCTGGGCAGACAGCGACGTTCAGCGTGGCGGCGAGCCGGCACGTCTCCCATGACGTATCAATGGATGAAGAACGGGACCGCCATCAGCGGCGCAACGTCGTCTTCCTATACAACGCCGCCGACGATGGCTTCGGATAACGCCTCAAAATTCACCGTGGTGGCGAATAACAGCGCGGGCAGCGCGACCAGTGCCACCGCAATGCTGACGGTTAATTCCCCTCCGCAGGGATGTGTGACGTCGTCCGGTTCCTGGGCAAACTATCCGCTTTCTCAGACGGCAACGGGAAGCTTTCGCGTTACGTTCGATGCCACACCATCGGCTGCGGCGATCGATGGCGTCACGGGTCTCTCTTTTGGACCAGCCAGCGCCTACACCAATCTTGCTGCGATAGTCCGGTTCAATGACACGGGAACCATCGACGCCAGAAATGGCAATGCCTATACATCTGTCGCGCAGATCCCGTATTTGGGCGGCACCACGTACCATTTCATTTTGGATGTGAACACTCTTGCGCATACTTATGACGCGTACGTCATGATCGGCTCCGTGCAGACAACCATAGGTTCCAATCTTGCATTTCGTTCTGAGCAGGCAACCGCTTCATCCCTAAACAATATTGGGGCGTTGAGCAGCATAGGCAGCCACACGGTTTGCAACGTAGTGCTATCACTGTCAACTGTAGTGGCAGTTGCCCCCTCGATTACGTCACAGCCAGTCAGCCAGACGGTGATCGCCGGGAAAACGGCGTCGTTCGCAGTCGCAGCTACCGGAACAGCGCCCCTGACGTATCAGTGGAGCAAAAACGGCGCCGCGATCAGCGGCGCGACCTCGTCCATTTACACGACTCCGGCCGAGACGACCGCGGACAACAATGCGACAATTCACCGTCGCGGTGAGCAACAGCGCCGGCAGCGCAACCAGCAACGCCGCCATGCTAACGGTGACGAGCGCTACCGTGGCACCGGCGATCACGACGCAGCCGGCCAGCCAGACGGTAATCGCCGGGAAAACGGCTTCGTTCACTGTCGCGGCTACCGGCACGGCGCCCCTGACGTATCAGTGGAGCAAAAACGGCGCCGCGATCAGCGGTGCGACCTCGTCCACTTACACGACTCCGGCCGAGACGACCACGGACAACAACGCGAAATTCACCGTCGCGGTGAGCAACAGTGCCGGCAGCGCGACGAGCAATGCGGCGATACTTACGGTGAGCGCCTCGACACTTCTTCTCAACTCCAGTTCATCCTCATTGAGCTTCGGCAGCGTGAACGTGTCAAGCAACAGCACTCAGACCGCCACGCTCACGAACGCCGGAAATTCCAGCGTCACGATTTCAAACGTCACCGTTTCCGGCGCGGGTTTCAATGCCACCGGCGTTTCCTCGGGGCTTATCCTGGCTCCGGGGCAGGCGGCGACCTTGACGGCTACCTTCGCTCCGTCTGGGGCGGGCAGCGTGACGGGTAGCGTTTCGGTCGCCAGCAATGCGACAAACTCCCCGGACACCATCTCGCTTTCGGGCACAGGAGTCGCGGTCGTGAATCACTCTGTGGCATTATCCTGGTCGCCGAGCACGTCAACCGTGGTGGGCTACAACACGTACTCCTCAGCGCAATCCGGCGGACCTTACACAAAACTGACCAGTACACCGGTTGCGGCCACGTCGTATTCCGATACCGCCGTCCAGGCCGGACAAACCTACTACTTCGTTGTCACTTCGGTTGATTCCAGCAATGTGGAGAGCGCTTACTCCGCCGAGGTCAGCGCGCTGGTTCCGTGATCTCGCAGCGCAACAAGAGGAGGAGTCGCGATTCCCGTCGCGGCTCCTTTTGCTTTTGGGGGAACCACGGATGAACACAGATAAGAAACTAAGATACTTCTGAATCTGCGGATTGAGCGGGAAAAGCCTTCTATTTCTTGATTGTTCCCGTGTTTTCATCCGTGTTTATCTGTGTTCATCCGTGGTTTCCATCCTTCTTTTCAGTAGTGAAACCGGTAGCGCAACTCGACGAAAACCTCGCGCGGATCGCTGAAGTGGAATCCGCCAAAAGTCAGGCTGTTGTCCAGCAGTACGTGAAGGTTTCCCACGTTCAACCCGCTTGCGGAAATAGAGAATTTTTCGCCAAAATCCTTTCCAACAGAAAGATCGACCGTCGTATGCGCGGGCAAATAATCCAGGGCAGAGCAACAGACGCTAGGGTCCGCTACCGTGGGACCGTTGCCATTGGAAAAGCCCGAGCCGTAGTAAACATTCCCTGAAACATATGTTTTCCAGGGAAGGTTGATTTGCGCCCCGGCGTTCAGTGTATTCCGCTGGTCGTGGTCGAGGGGGATGTAATTGGGAATCGGCGAATTGTCCGTGGGAATCAAGCCGCCCGTAATATTCCCGCGGAATTCGGTAATCTGGTTCGAGTAGGCCAAGTGGAGTTGCGCTCTGTGCCAGAGGCGCGGAGACCGCAGCGTCAATTCCCAGCCGCGGACGAGCGCCTCAGTCAGAGTGACGGGAATGAAGACATTGGATTCGCCCAGATTATTGTGATCGAAGAAATTGTTGGCACGAGTGCGGAACGTATCGGAGTCGAGGTTCCAGCCTTTGTAGGGCATAGTGACGCCGAATTGATATTCTTCGTCCCGTTCGCCGCGTAAGGATCCAAAAGTGTAACCCTGGTTCTGCGCCGCATTCACTAAAGGAGGGCCTGAAAATGTGAGCAGGGGAGGAGCCTGGTAGAAGTGCCCATAAAAGCCGTGGAACACCAAGTTGATTTTAGGAACTTGCAGGGAAATCCCCGCGCGCGGGCTCGTGGCGTTTTCGGTGACATTCGCTGAAAAGTGAGACTGCCTTACGCCGCCGCTCAGCGTCAGCCAGGAAGTTACCTTGAATTTATCTTCAAACCAGATCTCTTGCAGGCTTCCATTGGCGCGCTCTGCATCATGAAGGGGGAGAGCGCTCCCATCGGTAAACTGGACGGCGAACAACTGATTGTCATGCTGCCCGAAGCCATAATAGCCGCTGCTCATCGAATTCCGCGCCACTGTCCCGCTAAGCGTCACCTGGCCGCCAACATAGGTGGAGGCCCGATTGTCCGTAGTGTCCGTCGGATAGTCGTTCGGATTGCCGGCGTAGTCGGCGCTATTGTAATGATAAAGAGGAGACACCGTCAGAAGCGCATTGGGGCTGAGGGTTCGGACCCAGGTAAAGCTTAAAAAAGTATCTGCCTCTCGTTGGCCATCATATTGGTAAATGCCCCCTTGGAGATTCCCATTATTATCGATGCAAGTGGATGGCGGCGAACAGGGAGTGATAGAAATCGCGCCCGGAACGACGGGATTTTGGTTGATCACTCCCGGCGAATTAGGAACTTGGTAATAATCTCTGCGGGAGGATATGACAAAGCGCAATTGGTCTTTTGCGTCCACATTGTAAATCAGCGAACCAAATCCCCCGAAGCCGTTTTCCGCGTCATGCGTCACTTCAGGCGTGGGCGGCTGGAGTCCGAGATTGCTGCGGTTTCCATTCAGGCTGCCGTAGTAGGCAAACCGCTGTGTGTGTCCGCCGCAGCTGATTTGGTCATTCGTCTGATAGAAGTTTCCGAAGCTTGTGACCAGATCGCATTCCTTATCGCGTTCAAAACCGGTTCGCGGCACGACATTAAAGACTCCGTAGGTTCGATCTCCGTAGTCCGCGTCATAACTGCCTCTCTGCACTTCCATATAATCGATGTCCTTGGGATCGAACTGTGGCCCCACATTGCTGGCGATATTGGTGTTCGGAATCGGCACGCCATCCACCAGCCAGCTCACCTGGTGTCCGCCGCGAATATGAAGTTGATCGTGGGTAATGTACGCACCGGGGACATACTCCGTGATTATGGACAGGCTGTTCGTACGGTCGGCCCCCGGCGTATCTTGAATGGTCTGGCGGCTCAGAAGAGTTGTGGGCGTGACTGATTCAACGGATGCGCTGACGGGTTCCCCGGTGACCACCGTTTTTTCGGCGACACTGGCCAGTTCCAATTGAAAGTGCAAAACGGGGCTCGATCCGGAGATAACGACGACACTTTGTGCCGCCGTCTGAAAACCCGCAACTGTCACGGTAACGGTATATTCGCCCAGCGGCACGGCGCTGAAATCGAATTCGCCGTTGTCATTGGTTTTTTGGTGCTGCACATAATCCGACCGCTGCTCTTTTAGGTCCACCGCGGCGTCCTGAATGGGCCGGTGCTGAGGATCGTGCACGATGCCCTGCACGTTGCCGAATATTTCCGCGCGTGCGGGCGCGGGGAAAAGTGCCGCTGCGCATATGGCGAAAACCAAAACAATTTCCAGGCAAAACAAAAATTTCCTGAAATTCATTTTCACCCTCACTCGAGCCGAAAGCTAGACGACGCCGCACGAACCGGCGCGCAATCCGGCGGAACTCATTTTTTCAATGTGGTTTGTTCGGTCAGCTCGGGAAGGTGCGAGGAGGGGGAGTTAAAGGGATCGTGGCAACGTAAGGGAAAAACTGGGATGCCAAGGCAGGAGTGGCCTCCGCGACAGCCGGACCGCGAAGAGCAACAGGGGTAACTAGAACAAATGCTGCGGTTCCAACGATCGGATTCGGTGTGGCGTCACAGGCTCGCATCGAACAGTTGTTTTGTCCGGGCACACCTGTTGCATCGCAATTGCTCTTGTCCTTTTGGAGATTGCTCATTTGGCGATGGTGCACCGGGCAATAAACTGTGTTGCAGCAAGGGGGCAAACCGGCGGCGGAAAGCGTCTCCGCCAGGGCGGAGACGCCAGGCAGAAGCAGCGCCAGAAGGGCTGCGATGGCTGCGAGTTTGCGTAGGATCTCACGCAATTTGGGATGGCCCCCAGTCAGGTATACTCGCGAAGCTTAACCCGATACAACCTGCGGTGGCAAGCGGCGGCGAGTCACATCGTTTGGTAGGGCTGGCACTCTTGGCTGTCCTACATCGCCCTTCCGGTCTTGACACGCGGCGCGTCGCCCGCCAATATGCAGGACATGGCACATTCCTTTTTGATTTTTGATTTTGGTGGTAACGAAGACGCCGCCCAGCAGGCGCGTCGTCGAATTGACGGATGGAAGCAAGGATTCCGGCTCGACAAAAAGCTCCAGGTCAAGTTTGAACGCAAGGAGCCGGAAGCCAAGCCGGACGCGGCCCCTGCCGCACCGCCAAAGACTGCAAAATCCGGCGCAAAAGGGAAAGTCAAGCCGGGCGCAAAATCAAAATCCGGAGACGAATCCGCTTCAGAGGCCAATTCGGCGCCGGCCGCTCCCGCGCAAATTCGTTTGATCGTCCGCCTCGATTTTTCCGACCACGAAAAGCTCTCTCACCAGCGCTGGATCGAGCGCATCCCCAGCGAAGAGCCCTTCAAAACCGCAGATCCGCGAATTATGCGCGCGGGCGAACCGGAGTTCAGAGCCACATCGGATTTGTTTGATTCGTTGGATTGAGAAGCGTTGCGGCGTGACCGCGGGGGGATTCTTAGCTGCGGGACGCTTGCAGGGTCTCAAGGGACGCAAATACACACGACAGGAACACATCCTTGCGAACGCGATCGCCTCTGCGGATGGCGGCGCCCAAACTCAACCCGGCCACCATCGCGACGAGCGACCACAAAGCCAGGACCTTCAGGACTAGAATGCCCATCTTCGCCTCCACTCGGCACATTTTGAACTCGCATTGGGTGTGGCAAGACAAGAACCAAACAGATGGTTCGACAGCATTTCCCTAAACCCTAGAAATCCTAACAGATAGAAGCCGCCTGCAACATCCGGCACGGCGTCGCTTGAATGCTGCCCGGTAATCTCTATACGCCTACGGAGATGCTTACATCCTGCTTGCGCACCATAACGTACAGTACTGCTTCCTTGCAATACCCTCCCTCAAAATTCTCCAAGGCATCTCGGAGTCACGCGTCACTCTCGATTTTCAGCCTGTCCGTCCGGACAGTTAAACACCCCGCCCCAATACTGTTCTTTTGGCCAGCGTTTTATTTACGCTCCTGCCGATAGGCTCTTATGTGGACCGGCAGCCGCCTTGCGCCTTGTTGGCACTAGCCGTAGTATAAGGTTCGATTATCTACTGCATGTGCTAATAAGAGATTCTGCGGCCGATTCATGGAGATTGCGGGCGCACCTTCGCTGCCGCGATGTTGTGCGCTAGCAATATGTCGGCGCTCATCCCCCCCGGTTGCGCCGCCATGCAACGCGGCAGAGCGTATCCATCCCAGCACCACACCCTGGGATGGAACGCTCGCCGCGATTTTTTTGGCTCGAGATGTGGAACCACGGATTCACACGGATGAACACGGATTAGAGAAATAAAATAAAAGGGATTGCCTTCAAAGATGTAGATGTCGATTCCTTCCTTCTTTTATGCCGACTTGGACTTATCCCTCATTTTTTCTTATCTGTGTTCATCCGTGTGAATCCGTGGTTCCAAACGGGTTTTCCCCGAGGCGGGCAATGTGCTACCCGGTTGGCTACTTTTCGGAGAACTATTTCTTCAGTTTCTTCGCTCGCCGCCCGGGTTTGGATATAATGAGGCGTACTTCCGAAACTAGCTGTCCTAGCTCAGCTCAAGGTGATTCGGATGCCGGTACAGGCACGCTCTAAGACAGCGAAATATGATTCCAGTAGGTATCAAGGCCTGTCACGGGGGGATCTTCTTCGTATTTACCGCACGATGTATCTTTCGCGGCGGATCGATGACCGTGAAATTCAACTGAAACGGCAGAACAAGACATTTTTCCAGATCAGCGGCGCGGGACATGAAGGCGTTTTGGCCGCCGCGGGGCTGATCCTCCGGCCCGGCCATGATTGGGTGTATCCCTACTATCGCGACCGCGCGCTTTGCCTTGCGCTGGGCGTCACGCCGCTCGAAATGTTCCTTCAGGCGGTGGGAGCCAAGGACGATCCAAGCTCCGGCGGGCGGCAGATGCCTTCGCACTGGGGCATTCCCCGGCTGAATATTCTTCCGCGGTCTTCGTCAACGGGAATGCAGTACACGCAAGCCGTTGGTTTGGCGGAGGCCACTCAATATTTCGAGAAGTTTCCGCACGCACTGCAGCAGGCTCAACAGGCGCCGCTCGGCGAACATGTGCGCTACCAGGCGGACGAAATTGTGTACGTCTCGGGCGGGGATGGTTCCACCAGCGAAGGGGAATTCTTTGAAGGGTTGAACTCCGCGTGCCTGCGCAAACTTCCGATTCTCTTTTTGATCGAAGATAATGGCTGGGCGATTTCCGTTCCGGTGCAATTCCAGACGGCAGGCGGCAGCATTGCGAAATTAGTCGCGAATTATCCCGGGCTTTTTCTGGAGGAGTGCGACGGCAGCGATCCTCTTGCGAGCTACGCGGTTCTTCAGCGCGCCTCGGAATATTGCCGGGCGCGAAAGGGGCCGGCGCTCGTGCATGCGCAGGTTACGCGTCCCTACTCTCATTCGCTTTCCGATGACGAAAAGCTGTACAAAACTCACGCATTGCGAGAAGAAGAGGCGCATCGCGACCCCATTCCCAAGTTTGGGCTATTTTTGGTGCGTGAGGGGATCGTCGATGAAAAAGAATTGGAGGCCATCGAAGCGGAAGTGGATCGGGAAATCCGTGAAACGTCCGACCAGGCCCTAATGGCCGAGCCGCCCGCCAAGGAATCCATCCTTGTAAATCAGTATTCTCACGACGTCGATCCGGCTTCTTCCTGCTTTGAATCCGCTCCTCATTTTTCGGGCGAACCGCGCACCATGGTGGAAATGATTTCCGCCACGCTGGCCGATGAGATGGCGCGCGACGAACGGGTCGTCGTGCTCGGCGAGGACGTGGCCGATTGCAGCAACGAAGAGGACCTGAAGCACGTGAAAGGGAAGGGCGGCGTTTTCAAGGCCACCGTCGGCTTGCAGCGGCGTTTCGGATACGCGCGCGTGTTCAATACGCCGATTGCGGAAGCTTGCATCGTCGGCAGCGCGCTGGGCATGGCCGCTCGGGGGCTGAAGCCTGTCGCGGAGATTCAGTTCTTCGACTACATCTGGCCGGCGATGATGCAACTACGCAACGAATTATCTTTATTTCGCTGGCGCTCGAACGGAGCGTTTAAGGCGCCTGCGGTGATTCGCGTGGCTACCGGGGGCTATCTGACCGGCGGAGCGATTTATCACAGCCAGAGCGGGGAAGTGCTGTTCACGCACACTCCGGGGATTCGCGTGGTCATGCCTTCGACCGCGCTCGATCTTTGCGGCTTATTGCGCACGGCGATTCGTTGCGACGATCCCGTGCTGTTCCTGGAACACAAGCATCTGTACCGCCAGCCGTACAATCGGTCTCCCTATCCCGGGCCGGACTATACGGTTCCGTTCGGGCGCGCGCGCGTCGCGCGGGAAGGGACCGACGTAAGCATCATCACGTATGGCGCCGTCGTCCACCGCGCCGAAGTCGCGGCAGCGCAACTCGAACGCGAAGGCGTATCCGTGGAAATTATCGATCTTCGTTCGCTCTCGCCTTTTGATTGGGAGGCGATCTCCGCGACAGTTCGGAAGACCAATCGAGTGATTGTCGCCCATGAAGACATGCTCTCGTGGGGTTACGGCGCCGAAATTGCCGCGCGCATCTCCGACCAGCTATTTGATGAATTGGACGCTCCTGTGCGGCGCGTTGCGGCGATGGATACCTTCTGCGCCTACCAGCCGAAACTCGAGGATGAAATCCTTCCACAAAGCAGCGATCTGGCCGCCGCCGTTCGCGAATTGCTTGCGTATTGATGAACGTCGCGTCACCGCGCCAAATTTTTGAGTACTCATTGCAAAGCGAATCTGCGGCTGGTAGGTTGCTTGGGGCTTGTCTTGGAGGACTGCGATCTTAACTTGTGAAAAATGCGGAGCGGAGATTCCGGAAGGGGCCAGCGTTTGCCCTCAATGTGAAACTCCCCTGAGCGTCGCACAAATCGGGCCTGTGTACGTTCCGCAGAGCGCCCAGCCGCGGGAGGTTATTCCAGCGATCCCGGACCTTTCCAAGCTGCCGGCGCGGCCGGCGTTCGCGGGATTTTGGCTGCGTGCGGTTGCCTACTTGTTCGATACCGTTCTCATTTCCCTCGTTTTCGGTTTGATCGCGTCCTTTTATCCATCCACTTTCATTAAATTTCCTGACGCCGCCTCCACTTCGCTGACTTCATTGCCGCAACTTACACCGATTGCATTTGCCATCACGATCACAGCGACGTGGTTTTATTACACAATGTTCGAGGCTTCGGCCTGGCAGGCCACCCCGGGGAAACGAGTCCTGAGGCTCTATGTCACTGACTTGAACGGACAACGCGTTACGTTCGCGCGCGCTGCGGCACGCAATTTTGCAAAAATAATTTCCAGTTTGACGTTCCTCGTGGGCTACCTCGTTGCCGGATTCACGGAGAAGAAGCAAGCGCTGCACGACATTCTTTCCAGCTGCCTCGTCCTGCGAAGGCCGTAAGAAAAATCAGCCGCTGTACGATTCCCTCAATCTTTGGCTTTGGATTTCTTTGTGGATTTGCGATGTGATTCAAACGTGAAGGCGTCGATGGAGATTACTCCCGCGCCTGTGGTGACGAGCGCCAATGCCATCGCGCCCAAAAGCAACGGAAATTCATAACGCCCGAATGCGTAAATTCCCACCGACGGGACTATGGATCGGCCGAGCACCAGCCCCATCTCGATAGTCAGCAGCAGTGCCGCGCCGCGCGTGAATAATCCGGCGATCAGCAATCCCCCGCCAAACACTTCCAGAATTCCGGAAATGTATGCGAAATAACTGGGGAAGCCGTATCCCGGAAACGCTTTGAGAGCGTGCGCGGGGTCGCTCAATTTCGGATATCCGTGGAATATGAAACTTGCGCCGAGCGCCGCGCGCAGCACGAGCAGCCCCAGCGGCTTCAATTTTTCGAGAAAGTGCATTCTGGTCGTCTCCCGCCGCGCGCAATTCTAGCAGAGTTGCCTGCGCAAACTATTTCGTGGATTTGTCCGCATGAAATCTTTACGCGTTGCCCGATGCTTCCCAGAGTGGAATGGTTTTGCCCATGCCATGTGCGACCGCCATTTCATATACGCGCACAGCAGCCGCCAGGTCCCAAGTTGCAATCCCATTTGATTTGAACAAAGTGATTTGATCGGCAGTGCTTCTGCCGGGCGCTTTGCCGGCAACGATTTGCGATAGCTCCTGCACCGCGTTCCATCGTGACTGGTCTTCTCCGAACGCCTGAATGAGATCGCCCGCTTCCATCTTGGATTGCTCGATGGAGTCCACCACGATTTTGCTCGCGCGCCCGACCGCCGCAGCATCGAGTTCGCGCTTCTGCGGCCAATTCGCTCCCATGGCGTTGATGTGCATGCCTGGAGCGAGCCACGCGCCTTCGAGCACGACTTTCGTTGCGGAAGTCGCCGTGATAATGATGTCCGCGCCCTTCACGGCTTCCTCGCCGGAGTTCATTGGTTCGACGGCGACGCCGATCCGCTCGCTCATCTCGCGGCAGAATTTGGCGCGGCGCTCGGGATCGCGTCCAAAGACGCGAACGCGTTCCAGGCGCCGCACGGCTGCGACGGCTTCAAGTTGCGTTCGCGCCTGGTAGCCCGTGCCGATGATGCACGCGGTCCGCGCATTTGCATTTGCGAGATATTTCGTCGCGACGCCGCTTGCCGCGCCGGTGCGAATCTGGCCGAGCGCGTCAGCCTCAATCAGCGCCGCCATCTCGCCCGTCGTCGACCGGAAAAGAGGCACAATGAAACGCGCGACGCCGCGCACGACCGTATAAAGTTTCATCCCGATATATCCCCGGACAGGGTCGCCGGCCGCCATGTAATGCAGGAGCGCGTTGTCCGGAAGCTTGACTCTGCGGCGGGGATGCAGAACCAGTTCGCCGTTCCCCTGCTGGCGTAAGGACTCTTCGACGATTTTCAGCGCGATTGGCATCGTCAAAAGGGAGCGAACATCGGCTTCGGTAAGAAGCAGTGTCATATGGGCACCTTATTTTCCAAGTGTATCCGAAACCGAAAAACTTTTGGCGCGGAAGGATCGAACACCAACAGCTCCTCGTTAGGTGTCACGGCGATTTGAGGCGCGGCAATTTTGCCGAGGCTCGTGCCAAGATCCGCGTCGAGTTTATGTTGTCCATCCATTGTCCAAACGCGAATCTCCGTGGATGAAGCAGCCATCGTAAATACAGACTCGCCCGCCACGGCAAATCCGCTGATGGGACTGGATTCTCCCGCTGGAGTATTCGCCGCCGGCCAGGAGGTCATCAAAGAACCGTCGGAAGAAAATTTCTCTATGCGTCCGGTGCTGAAGTAGGCCACAAATACGGAGTTATCCGGTTCCGCGAAAACCCACGATGGCCGTTCGTCCGCCGATATAGCTTTTTGCGGAGCGGGCCAGGATTTTACCAGATGCCCGCGATTGTTGAACTTCAGGACGCGCGAATGCGCGGGATCGGGCACATAGAGAGCGCCCTGCTCGTCGGTGCCAATGCCGAGTGGGCCGGAAAAATGCCGCTGGGCAGCGCTCCGCCAGGATTGGAGAAATGTACCATTGGGAAAAAAGATGAGGACGCTGCCTTGTTGCGCGTCAGCGACATAAATGGCGCCGCCGGAGTCCACCGCGATCCCCGCCGCGTGACGCAGACGCGTGTCCTCAAAGGAAAGCAGGGGAGTGCCATTCGATTCAAATTTGTGGATGAAGCCGGCGCCCGGGTCGGCGAAGAAAATGTGACCCAGCGAATCGGCCGCGAAGGCCACCGGCGCGTCGAGTTTGCCCGGGCCTTCGCCTTTGTCTCCCCAAGCGCCGAGGAACTCAAACGGTGGCGGAGGCTGCGGTTTCGGCGCCGGACTCGCGCGATTTCCGCAAGAAACAAGGAAAAATACGGCCACGAGCGCGGCTTGAGGAAGTCTCCATCGCATCGGATCGGAATTTGTATTCGCCATGCGGCAAACTTACGTTCAGAGATCGTGTGAACTTTTCGATTAGGATAATACCACGCGCTTCTCGAAGCGCCGTATAGCTCGCCCGGAAAGTGTTTACAAAAATTGGAGACATTTTCTTGGACCAAGCTGGCCCAAAAAGATAGCAATCAATTGCGAGAGCGCGCCGTCCGCGAGGTGGCATCCTTCACTCGGCGGACGGACGTCTGGTACATGACATACGTTCTATCCGCGCCGCCTTCGTTCACATCGGAGAATTGGAATTCCGGACCCTTTGCCCCGCTGGATATGCGAATGGGCAGGCGTCCGCAAAGGTCACTTTCCACGTACGCAGTTTCGTAGCGCTTGCGCGCCGTGCTCCACGTGTATACGCGCAGCATGGTGAAGTCGCAAACCTGACCTTCCCCGCCATGCGATCCCGCAACCAGGTATTGGGGTACTTCACCGCCGGAACCATCGGGCACGCGATTCAGTTCGAACCACGCCACAACGTGTAGATCGGCGGAACTGGCATAATCTTTCACGGGGTCCGGCAAATCGAGTTCAATGAATCGGGCCAGCACCCAACCGGCGACCGGCCCCCCCGGCCCGCCCACCGCCGCCGGGACTGATTGCGTGACAACGGGCCCGCCGCTCACTGCGTCACCCGTCGCCGGCTTCACTCCTGCCGTGCCATTACCCGGGGATCGTGTGCCATCGCCGTTCGCCGGCGAATCTGTGGCACGCAGGACGAGCAGCCAGTCTTCTTGCTTCGATTTTTGTTGGTCGGCGGCAGAGGCGGCTTTCTCTTCCTGCGAATTTTCCTCGGGTCCCTGGGGAGCGTCCGCCACGGCCCGTTCCAAGATCAACACCGGAGTTCCTCGCCCGAACTGAAAGATGCGCTTGCCATCGCGGCCCGGCTCGACACGCACGTTGCTGACGGTTTTCGTCCGGCCCCGCGCCTGGACAGGCAGCGTGCGCGCGCTCTCGAATAAAGAGGCGCTCTTTCCCCACAGGTCGGAATCCATCATTTGCCGCGAATCGCGAATCCACCCAATCGCGCCCGAAGTCGTGCGCACTTGAACCGCTGTCCCCTCCACGCGAACGACTTCCACCCGGTCGCCGTAATGCACTTCGCCGACCGATTCGCGTACTTGCGCGAGCGAGTTCCAGAGGATGACGTCGCGGTCGCCCACGTACCCGACCGAGATGACCTTAGGCGAGCCCGGATGAAGCTTCCAATACAGCAGCGCGGCGAGGATGAGGACAATAGGAATAAATCCCCGGCTGCGTACAATCCGCCAAATCATTTATTGATCTCCGAAAGTGATCCCGACGGCACGCGCCGTGCGAACCATGCTTCCCTTTGGATCCACCAGCCGCACTTCGCCGACCGCCTCATCGAGTGTGACCGACTCAATTTCGCCGGCTCGGAGGCAAACCATTCGTCCGAATTCTCCGCGCGCAACCAGATCCACGGCTTCGACGCCGAAACGCGTGGCCAGGATGCGGTCAAACGGGCTGGGAGATCCGCCTCGCTGAATGTGGCCCAGCACGGTGACTCGCACATCCTGCTTCAGAGTCGTGTGAATGGCGTCGCCAATCAAAATGCCAACCTGGCCGGGACGCGGCGCTGGGAAGGGATTGCCAGCGGCATCGCGAGGAGGCAGCTTCACGCCTTCCGCCACAACGACCAGCGAGAATTTCTTACCTGTGGCGGCCCGTTCGCGCAGCCTCTCGCACACCGTTTCGATGGTGAAAGGGATCTCGGGGATCAAAATCACGTCCGCGCCTCCCGCGATTCCAGAATGCAGGGCAATCCATCCCGCATCCCGGCCCATCACTTCGATGACCATAACGCGGCCGTGCGATTCCGCCGTGGTGTGCAGGCGGTCGATCGCGTCTGTGGCGACGTGCAACGCGGTGTCGAAGCCGAACGTGACTTCCGTGGCGGACAAGTCGTTGTCGATGGTCTTGGGCACTCCCACAATTGGAATTCCCAGGCGCCAGAGATCGCGCGCGATGGTGAGCGTGCCGTCGCCGCCGATGGTGATCACGGCGTCTATGCCCAGCTCCCGCGCGTTTTCTAGACACGTCAGCGAATAGTCATGGGTGACTTTCTTGCCGCCTTCGTCAACCACGTAATGAAACGGGTTCCCGCGATTAGTGGTGCCGAGGATCGTCCCGCCGCGCGGCAGGATGCCCGCAATCGATTCCACCGTGAGAGGCATGGTGCGTTCGGTCCAAATCAGCCCGTCGAATCCATCATTGATGCCGATGACCCGCCAGCCGTGCCCCAAAATCGCCGCACGCACCGCGCCGCGAATGACGGCGTTCAGCCCAGGGCAGTCTCCACCCCCGTTCGCAATGCCGATGGTTTGTATAGTCTGAGCCATGGGTCCTCTGTGGGCGGCAGGCTACAGGGCCTGAAGCGCAAGAAGCTATTCTACACCATTCGAGAAATGCGCTTGCCGAGTTCGCCCGGCGCATATCGGGCCGGCAAGATTCGTTCACATCTCCGCAAATCTCCGGCGCTCTGAGGGCCGTCGGTTATCCAAACAAGGACATTCGCATTTCTTGTGGGTTGACGGAACGACGATTCGATTTAAGAATGGTCTAGAGTTCTACATTCGGTCTCAAGTTTTCCCCTACCGAGCCGATGGAACCGATTAGTCTAGGCGAATTCGATGACATTTAAGAATAAGGTTATTGCAGGCTTTGGAACCGCGCTCGCCATTCTCATTCTCGTCGGTGTCCTTTCGTTCCGGAGCATGGTTCGGAGCGACGAGGATCGCCAGTGGGTGACGCACACGCACCAGGTTCTGGAGAAGCTCGATGCCGTGCTCATAAATATGCTCGATATCGAAACTGGCGCGCGAGGTTACGTCCTTACGGGGGAATCATCTTACCTGGGGCCATACAACAACGCCCACGATCAAGTCCGCCAAAAATTGAAGGAACTTCGCGAATTGACTGCCGATAATCCGGTTCAACTGCGGTCCCTCGATCGCCTGGAGCCCTCGATCTCGGAAGTGTTGAAGATCGTCCATGATCGGGTCGAAACCCGCACCCGCGAAGGATTGGCGGCCAGCGCCGAATCTTTGCGTACGAGCCCGGGAAAACAGGCAATGGATCAAATTCGAAATCAGCTCGCCGAAATGAAGCAGGAAGAGGATCGCTTGTTGAATGCGCGTACGGAGGAGGCGGGGAAGAGTTCACGGGCCGCTCCGAATCGTGATCGTGACCGGAGAAGGCCTGGCCATTGTTTTCCTATGCCTTGCCGGAATTGCAGTCGGGCAAGAAATGGGGCAGCGCAGGCGCGCCGAGGAGGAAGTCCGCATTCTCAATACGGATTTGGAGCAGCGCGTAGCCGACCGGACGGCAGAATTGAGCGAACGTGCGAAAGATTTGGCGCGCTCAAACAGCGAGCTGCAACAGTTCGCCTACGTGGCCTCGCACGACCTGCAGGAGCCTTTGCGCATGGTGGCGAGTTTTACGCAACTTCTTGCCAAACGGTACAAAGACAAACTTGATGATGACGCGCGCGACTTCATCAACTATGCCGTCGATGGCGCCACGCGGATGCAGACGTTAATTTCAGACCTTCTCAATTATTCCCGGGTCGGAACGCAGGGGAAGCCATTAGAGCTTACCGATAGCGATGCGCTGCTCAAAAGAGTTTTGGATAGTCTCCAATTCGCTATTGAGGAGAGCGGGGCTGTGATTTCAAGCGACCCTCTGCCCATGGTCATGGCCGATCCTCAGCAGCTTGGCCAGCTAATTCAAAATCTGCTCACGAACGCCATCAAGTTTCATGGCGAGAAACCACCCCACGTCCAGATATCGACCGAGAGGAACGGAAGCGACTGGAAGATCTCAGTCCGCGATAACGGCATCGGCATCTCGCAGGAGCACGCCGAGCGCATCTTCGTGATCTTTCAGCGGCTTCATACCAAGACCGAGTATCCCGGCACGGGCATTGGCCTGGCCATTTGCAAGAAGATCGTCGAACGGCACGGCGGACGCATTTGGATCGAGCCGTCTCCGGGAGGTGGAACCACGTTTTGCTTCACGATTCCTGCTGCAGGAAATTACAAAATAGAGGGGAGAGAACAAAATGAACTTCGAGTCTCAGCCTATGCCAATTGATATCCTGCTCGTCGAAGACAATGCGGGTGACGTCCGGCTCACCCAGGAAGTTTTGAAGACCAGCAAAGTTCGCAACAATCTGATCGTCGCCAGCAACGGACTGGAAGCGCTGAATTGCCTCCGCAGGCAGGGAAAATATGCAGGGACGGTGCGCCCGGACTTGATCCTCCTCGATCTCAATCTCCCGGTGATGGACGGCAGGGAAGTTCTCGAAAAGATCAAGGATGACAAGGACCTCAAGCGCATTCCTGTTGTAATCCTTACGACGTCCAAGGCCGAGGAAGACATCCTGAAGACATACAACCTGCACGCCAATTGTTACGTAACCAAACCGGTGGATCTGGAACAATTCGTCAAGGTTGTGAAATCCCTGGAGGACTTTTGGCTGGCCATTGTCAAATTACCCAATCACAAACAATGAGCGCTCAACGGCAAACGGTTCTACTGGTCGAGGATAATCCGGGCGATGCCCGGCTGATCCGGGAATCGCTCATGGACTTGGGCGGAAATACGTTTGACCTGGAAACTGCCGACCGGCTGGCGACGGCTCTCCGGCGTCTCAGCGCTGGAGGGATCGACGCAATTCTTCTGGACCTTGCGCTTCCCGACAGCAAAGGTAGAGAAACATTCAGCAAGGCAAAGGCTCAAGCCCCCACCGTTCCCATTATCGTGCTCACTGGACTCGGAGATGAAGCGCTGGCCCTGAGGATGGTGCAGGAGGGGGCGCAAGACTACGTAACGAAGATTGACCTGAATGGCAGCGTCCTGTCGCGTGCGATCCGCTATGCAATCGAGCGCGAGAAGTCCGAACAGCAAATTCGCAGGTTTAACGAAGAACTGGAAGAACGGGTCCGGGAGCGCACCGCCGAACTCACAGCCGCCAACGAGGAACTGGAAGCCTTTAGCGCTTCGGTCTCGCATGACCTGCGCGGGCCTCTTCATTTGATCGATGGGTTTTCCGAGATGTTGGAGGAAACTCTCGGGCCGGTGTTGAACCCCGAAGGAAAGAAGTACCTGCAGCGCATCCATGCGTCGGTTCACGAGATGGCCGGAATCATCGAGGGCCTGTTGAATCTATCCCGCCTGGGGCGGCGGCAGCTGAAGATGCAACCCACAAATCTAGATGAAATTGTCAGGCCGATTTTGGAGGAGTGCAAACCTGCAATTCAGGCCAGGAAAATCGAATGGAAAATCGGACACTTGCCGCAGGTCGAATGCGACCAGGGATTGATCAAGCAGGTGTTCGCGAACCTCATCTCGAATGCCGTCAAGTACACGCGCCAGCGCGAAGTGGCAGTGATCGAGATCGGCCAAATCACAATCGATGGGGAATGCGTGATCTCCGTTCGGGACAACGGCGCGGGATTTGACATGAAGTACGCTGATAAACTATTTGGCGCGTTTCAGCGGCTTCACCGGCAAGACGAGTTTGAAGGCACCGGAGTCGGCCTGGCGACCGTTCGCCGCATCGTCCAAAGACATGGCGGCCGGATTTGGGCGGAAGCGGAATTGGACAAAGGCGCCACGTTCTGCTTCACTTTGAAATCAGGAGAGTCGAGCCTCGCGGCGCCGAACGTCAAATCGTTTTAGCGTTGCGGCGGAAGCGCTCGAGGAGCGCCGTGTGCAGGCGGTTGCGGACATCTTCGGGGAGAGGGACAGGTTCGGAGTTGCAGAAAATCTGGATGGTTTTGCGGGTGGTGTCGACGACCAGGCGGCAATCGGTGCAGCGGGAGAGGTGCTGTTCGAGTTCGATTCGCATGGTGGAGTCGAGGACTCCGTCGAGATAGCTCGTCAATTCGAGTATTACTTTCTTGCAGTTCACTGCGATTCGCTCCGTCGAAAGTACTTGTTGAGTTTTTGGCGGAGTTTCAGCCGCGCCCTCAAGAGGCGCGATTTTACCGCCGCCACAGAGATTCCCAGAATTTGGGCGGTCTCTTCCGTGGAAAGGCCCTCCACGTCGCGCAGGAGAAAAGCGACGCGGAAAATCGGATCGAGTTCGCCGATCACGCTGTTGAGAATTTCATTGAGCTCAACCTGGGCGAATTTTTTCTCGGGGGATGGTCCCCAGTCCTCGATTTCGCGGAAGACGGAATCGTCGCCGTCGGTGCCCGCCAGCGGTTCATCGAGAGACACCTGGTTGGGGCGCCGCTTGCGCAATTTCATCAGGGCTTCGTTGACCGCGATGCGCACCAGCCACGTGTAAAACCGGGACTCGCCCTGGAACCGGTCCAGGTTCTGATAGGACTTCAGGAAGGCGTCTTGCATCACGTCTTCCGCGTCCTCGCGGTTTTGTGTGATATTCATTCCCAGGCGGAAAATCTTGCGCTCGTAGCGATTCACGAGCTCTTCAAACGAGGCCGCGTCGCCGGCTTTGGCCGCGGACACCAGTGCCGCTTCGTCGTCGCGGACGATTGTGGAAGCCAGCGGTTTGGGGTCGGTAGCGCTCACGATCCATTGTGCTCCAGGCAGCTGCGCGCGGAGGCCAGTCGCACTCATTTGGCAGGGTACCATAGTTCTCCTTTGCATTTCCTGCCGGTCGGACCCTTATCTTCGGATGCTGCGTCGCGCCTTCTCGATGCAGGTTTTTTTTGTTTTGTGAGAGCACAAGCCGAAAAGGGCCTGCGCCGTCCGACCGGCGCGTAATGGTACAATTAGCCGTTTCCTTTCAGTGGGGAAAGACTTTAATTCCGTGTCCCAGCGCATGCGGTGAGAATGCCGCGGAGTGTCCAGGCTTGGCCAATGAGTGAATGCTGGGAGTGCGCGGATTCACAAATGCTAAGATGCGGACCTTGCCCGATTATTTGCGCAGCGGCATGAAACTGATCATCGTCGGGTGCAATCCCGGCGACCGCTCGGCTCGCGTCGGCCATTATTACGCGGGCCGCGGAAACGAGTTCTGGCCGCTGCTCTACGATTCGGGCGTGGTGCCCGAACTGCTCGATCACCGCGATGACAAGCGAATGATCGAGTTCGGCATAGGGTTAACCGACCTCGTCAAGCGTCCCACGCGCGGGATCGAGGAATTGAAGCGCGAAGAATTTGCCGAGGGGCGCATCTTGCTGGCCCAGAAGCTCGAACAGTACGCGCCGCAAGTCATTGCTTTCAATGGCGTGGGCACCTTTGAGAATTTCGCGCAGCGGCCGTGCAAGCCGGGGTTGCAGAAGGAGCGGCTGTACGGCGCGCAGGTGTTTGTGCTGCCGTCGACGAGCGCGAAAAACGCCACGGGCCGCGGACCAAAGCTTCGATACTTCCGCCAGCTTGCCAATGTGCTCAAAAAATTGCAGAAGTAGGCCGCCAGGGACTGCGGCATAAAAGTGTTTCGAGCATGCCGCGGAAGCGGCCGGTTCATACCATGTCAGGGCTGACATCCTCCAATATGGGTTTAGAGTCTTTCTCGCGAGGCGAGTTGATGGTGGCGTCCACTGCGCCTGCGGATTTCGGCTTTTAAGGAGAGAGAATCATCGTGAAAGCAAAAATCAAGTTTCTGCAGAAGCCGTCTTGCACCACTTGCCGCAAAGCCAAGGCTTTCCTGGAAAAACGGAAAGTAGAACTGGACTTGCGCGATCTTGGCAAGGACCGGTTGTCGGTCGAGGAACTCGACGAGCTCATCGGCAAACGCGACCATCGCATGTTTCTGAACACGCGCAACGAACTCTACCGCGCCCGGAAAATGGGCCAGAATCCTCCGTCGCGCGACGAGGCCTTGCAATTAATGGCGGCCGAGCCCAATCTAATCCGGCGGCCGGTCGTGCTGCGCGGCGCCGACATTGTGCTCGGCTACGATGAGGAAGCGCTGAAACGTATTGCGAAATAACACGCGAATTCGAAGCGAAGCCTGCTCATGAGCATCAGCGAAAAAATCGTGCTTCTCCAAGGCGACCTGACGGAAATGGACGTCGACGCCATTGTCAACGCCGCGAACAATGATTTGCAGCTTGGCGGCGGCGTTGCCGGCGCGATCCGTCGGAAGGGCGGGGAAGCGATCCAGCGGGAGTGCGACGCCATCGGCAGCATTCCCATCGGCGGCGCAGCCATCACGACGGGCGGCAAACTGCGCGCCCGGTTTGTGATCCACGCGGCCAGCATGCAATTGGGCGGAGAAACAACCGCGCGCGCTCTGCGGAGTTCGACGGCGCACGCATTGCGCATCGCGGCGGAACGAGGACTGCGCTCGATCGCTTTCCCCGCCGTTGGCACGGGAATCGCCGGCTTTCCGATTCCGGAATGCGCCCGCATCATGCTGCGCGAAGTCGTGGAACACTTGAAGAAACCCACTTCACTCGAAATGATTTATTTCGCTTTATTCGAGGCGCAGGCCCTTTCCGAATTTGAAAAAGTCCTGGCGGAAATAGCGCGCTGGCGGCGAATTGCAGGGGGCGCCCCAGGCGGGAAGCAAATGAACGCACTCGCCGAAAAAGTTCGCGCCGAGCTGACCCAATACGAACACCCGCTCTTCGTGTTTGACGCGCGGCCCGCCGCCGAAGGCGTCGAAGTGGTGATCCAGTATTCCCCGCCTGAGCCGCAGGTGCACACTTACGTGTTCTTGCTCCGTCCGCGTGAAATTGAAAGCAAACAATTTCCATGGATATTTCAGAAGCAGCTCTACGATTGCCTGCACGATTTCATCATCGAGATGTTTACATGCAATCCGCAGCGCCAGGACGTATGACGGCCGGTCCCTCCTCCGCGTCCGGCGCCCGGGGCGAACCGCCCATGCCGGGAGAACACGCGCTTGCTCTTTCCGAAATTCTTGCCGAGCGCATTCGCACCGGCGGCCCTATTTCCTTCGCCGAATTCATGCGTGAGTGCCTGTATCATCCCGCTCACGGCTATTATTCGCGCGCAAGCGCCCGCCGGTTCGGCGACTATTACACGAGCGTTGACGTGCATCCGATCTTCGGGCGTCTCGTTGCGCGGCAATTCGCGGAAATGTGGGAGCTGCTAGGCTCGCCTCGCCCGTTCGTTGTGGCCGAGTCGGGCGCCGGAGTCGGCCGCCTGGCCGGCCACATTCTGGATTTCAGCGCGCGAGCGCTACCCGAATTTTATGCGGCGCTGGAATACGTCGCGGTCGAGCGCTCCGGCGCGCGCCGCGCCGAGCATGCGGCGCGCCTCGCGGATCATGCGGCAGCAGGACGCGTTTCCAGCGCCGGAGAAATCCCGCGTGCGATTCCCGCCGGCTGCATTTTTTCAAATGAATTGCTGGATGCGTTGCCCGCGCACCGCGTTATCTTGGAAAACGGCGCGTTGCGGGAAATCTACGTAGGATTCGAGAGCGCGCGATTCACCGAGTTGCCCCTCGATCCCTCCATGCCGGCATTGGAGCGATATTTTCACGAGCAGGGAATTACGCTCGAAGAAGGGCAGCAGGCGGAAGTGTGCTTTGAAGCGTGCGATTGGATTGAAAGCGCGGGGCGCGCCCTGGAGCGCGGCTTTGTCTTGACCATCGATTATGGCCACGAAGCCCGCGCTTTGTACGACGAACATCACAATCGCGGCACGCTGCTCGCTTACCGCGATCACACAGTCTCGGAGAATCTTCTCGATACGCCCGGCGAGCAGGATTTGACTTCGCACGTCAATTTCACAGCGCTGGATTTGTGGGGGCGCCGGGCGGGCCTCCTTCGCACTGGTCTCGCCACGCAATCGCAATTCCTGGTCGCGCTTGGCCGGGGAAATGAATTCGCCGATCTATACGAACCGGGGCAAACGGAAGTGGAAAAGCTGCGCGCCCGCCTCTTGCTCAAGAACCTGATTCATCCGGAAGGATTGGGCGAAAAATTCCAGGTCTTGGTCCAACACAAGGGAATCGTGGCGCCGCGGCTCACGGGCTTGTCCGGCTATTGAGGATCGTCAGCGGCTGAAAAGTTGCTGGCTGGGAACGCACGAGTAGGACACTCTTCAGCCTGTCCGGTTTTCGTATGTAGCTCCGCTACAGTGCGACAGGCTTGAAGCCTGTCCTACCACAATCAGGATCCGGATTCGCTGTAGGCTTTTTTCAGGGATTTTTCCGCTTCCTCTTGCGCGCCGCCGGTGTCGTCCGCCGTCTGCTTGGCCTTGCTGTATTCGTTGACGGCGCGTGTCCGGTCGCCCTGGATGTCGTAAATCCGGCCCAGGTAGATGTGCGACCACACCTCGGTCCATTTTGTGGTCAAGTCGGTGGCCCCATCGAGGGCGTCACGGAAAGATTGCGCGGAGGCCGCATAATTTCGCTGATAGAAAAACGCCTCACCCATGCGGAAGTCGGCGAGCGCATTCAAGCGGTCCTGCTCGAGCGCCTTCTGGTACTGCAGCACCGCATCGTAGTAGCGGCCCTGCTGCGGCAAGCGATTCCCCGCGCGCGATGATTCCGCGCACGCGCAGCCGCTGGCTCGATTTCAGGATGTAGTCGTGAGGGTCGAGGATAATTCCGTTCGGCTTCGGGCGCCCGAACGTCTCCACGGTGAATGGGGACTCTTTCCCGGAGATCGTGATCGTCTTGAATTCGGGATTTCCCTCGGTCTGGACTTCAATCTCCACGTCCATGTGGAAGACGTCAAGATTCTGCTTCGCTTTGCCGACGATCCGGAATCCTTTCTTGGTGCGGTAGACCACGTACTCCAAATTGAATTCCGGGACTCCCGTCGAATGAAGCCACTGCGTGAAGAAAGGGCGCAAACTGGCCGGCTCCGCGGAAGCGGCGGGCGCGTTGCCCATCTTGAATTCCGCCGTAGGCGCCGGCTGAGCCAGGTGCGCCTCCGCCAGTTGTTCGAAATCCTGAACCCGCGCAGATTTGCCCGCATAGCGGGAATAAAAATCCTTTAGCAGGGCGCTGAAATTCGCGTCGCCGATGATCGCGCGAAGCATGTGAAACACCATCGCGCCTTTGTTCACGACTACCGATTGATATTCCTCGGATCCGGGCTCCAGCCGCCCGGCATCGGCAATCGGAGCGGAATCGTCGAACATCAGCGCGCCCACCGCATAATCCTCGAGCGCCTTGTTCAGCCCATCCTTGCCTGAAGTTTGCTCGACATACAATCCCTCGGAGTAGCGCGAGAGGCCATCCGTGATCCAAACGTCGGAGGGAGTAGCGGCCGTGACCTGCGTGCCCCACCACTGATGCGCAACAAGATCCGCCAACAGCCGATCGTTTGGCTTTGCCGACCATTGCCGCGCGCTCAGAAGCAGCAGGCCCGGTGCGGCGAATCCATCAACAGTCCCGTCCGGGAGTTGCGCCACCGTCAAGCCGGGCTCCGGCAGAGGGCCAAATTCATCATTGTAGAAATCGAGGACGTGCGCGACCGCGTCCGCATAAGCTGGCGCCATGTTTGCCAACGCAGGCGGCGTGTAAATGGAATAGGTCGCGCCTTCCGCGCGCTCCGGGCTCAATTGCAGCGGCGCGATGACGAATGTTCCCGCAGCTTCCGGCTTATCCACTCGATAGGTGTAAAGCATGCGCTCGTTTTCCATCGAGGGGGGCGGAGGAGCGCTCATTGGGGATATCGGTGCGCCACGGCGTGCGTTCCCCAGCGCGGGAGCGGGAGCAGGAGACGGGGTCGGCTTGGGAGTGACCGATACCGGTGCTCCCGCCGATGTCCCCGTGCCGACCACCGTCATGTTTCCCGGCACTTCGATCTGGAAAATGCCGGTATATCGATTTGAGGGAAATTCAGTCAGCGGAAACCAGCGCGAAGGAAGCAGCAAGTATCCGCCGTCTTTGGCGATGTAAGCCATCCGCACGCCTTGATTTGGATCGTTCATGCGGCTGGAAAGAGGGCCGCCGTAATCAAAAAACAGCGTGACCTTTCCTCCAGCAGGTATTGTTTCGGCGAGCGTGATGTGCAGTTTCAGGCCGGAATTGTCGTCCCGATCGTAGGTCACGGGTTTGCCGGAGACGTCGCGCACCGAATTGACGCGCAGATTTTGATTGAGTTCCACGTCCACGACTCGCCCGGCATCCTCCGCCGCGAAGTCAACCTTCGCTTGCGCATTCATTACTTGGCCGACCGCGTCGAGGGAAGCGCGAACTTCATAGTACGTCGCACGGAACGCGGCAGTGGAGACGGTCTGAACCGGCGCGACGGCACGGCCTGGGCCCTGCGGCGCTCCTGGAGATTGGGCCCAGCCGGGCACAGCGAGACCTGTGAGGCCTGCCAGGATCAGGAACAGTCGAAATTTCGACATGAGTTTCAGGTGCCTTTCTTTCCGGCGGAGGCCATGTAACACAATTAGGATACCAACTTGGCCTGATGAGTTGCCAGTCCCAGCTTGCATTGGTAGTGACTAAGTTTGGCTCCGGATGGAGCAAACGGCTGCCCGCCCTAAGAACGGGCGGCCTCTACGAAACCCACTACTAACAAGGCAGGACGGTTTTGTAGCGGCCGTTCTGTCCCATGTTTTTCGGGACGGAACGGGCACATTCATGGTCAAAGTGAGTCACTACCCTTGCGTTCCGATGCATTCAACATGCTCGCGATCAGGTCCGCCGCGCGTTCGATTGCCCCGGGGGGGCCAAGTTTTTCGCGAACTTCAGCAAGGCCTCGGCGCATCTCCGCACGCGCATCCGGCGAATCGAGCAGGCGAATCGCTTCGCTCGCCAGCCGCGCAGGAGTGAAATCCTTCTGCACCAGTTCCGGCACAACCTGCTTGCCTGCAATCAGATTAACCATGGCAAACATGGGCGTGCGCACGAGCCATCGTGCGATCGCAGCCGTGAGGGGAGCGAGGCGATAAACGACAATCATGGGCGCGTCCATCAGCGCGGCTTCCACCGTCGCAGTGCCGCTGGACACAATCGACAGGTCCGCCGCGCCCAGTGCGTCGTAGGTCGCGTCTTCCACTACGTGCATGGGTACCTCGGGCATCAGGTACTGAGCGATCTGGGACCGCTTCACGCCTGGCGCCAGGGCCAATACGAATTGCACCTTGTGGCTCTTTTGGATCAGACGGCAGGCTTGCATCAGAGTGGGCATGTGGTGCGCGATTTCGCCGGAGCGGCTCCCCGGCAGAAGCGCAACAATCGGCTTGCTCGCGTCCAGTCCGAACTTCGGCGGCAAACTCCGCGCGCGTTCTCTTCGCCGCCACATTTCCCACGAGCGGATGGCCGATAAAATCAGCCTTCACGCCGCGCGCGCGATACCATTCCTCTTCGAACGGAAAAATGCAAAGCCCGCGAACGAATCGCCGCCGCACCAGGTTTGCCCGCCAGGGCCTCCAGGCCCAGAACTGCGGGCACACAAAATAGACGTTCTGCACGCTCTGGCGCTTCAGCGCGCGCGCCAGGCGCAAATGAAAGCCCGGAAAATCGGTGAGGATCGCGAGGCGCGGTTTGCGGCGCGCCGCTTCGTCCAGCAGGTGTTTCCACACGCGCTTCAGGGCGGGATACTTCTTTGCGATTTCGACAATTCCTACCAGGGAGACTTCGGAGCAGTCGGCTACGAGTTCGACGCCGGCATCGCGCATGCGAGTTCCGCCCATGCCGAAGAGCTGAACGTCAGCGCGCGCCCGCAATGCCGTCGCGAGCCGCGCCGCGTACATGTCGCCGGATGCTTCGCCGGCGGAGATGAGGATTTGTGTGGGAGGCATTGTGTAGCACAGGCTTCAGCCTGTGGATTTTGTTTGGAGTGCAAACGAACCCCCACAGGCTGAAGCCTGTGCTACTTAGGGCTAGTCGTTCCCAGGAACGGACGTGCCTGCTTCGCTTCCCGCCGTCTCGAAGGACGCGCGCATCTCCTGATCCTTGTACTGGAGCTGGTACAGGCGATAGTAAATCCCGCGCTCGGCGAGCAATTGCTGGTGCGAGCCCTGCTCGCGCAATCTTCCTTTGTGGAAAACGAGAATGCGGTCGGCGTGCTGGATGGTGCTGAGCCGGTGCGCGATGACCAGCGCGGTGCGGCCCTCGAGCAAACGGTCGAGCGCTTCGCGGATCAGGATCTTCGGTCTTCGTGTCCACGCTCGATGTCGCTTCGTCAAGGATCAGGAAGCGGGGATTGTGCGCGAGCGCCCGCGCGAAGCTGATCAATTGGCGCTGCCCGACGGAAAAGGTCGCGCCGCGTTCGCTGACATTTGTTTCGACGCCCTCCGGCAATGAGTCCAGCAAGGAGCCGAGCCCCACTTCGCGCAGCGCGGACTCGACGCGCGCGCGGCTGATTTCTTCATCGCCCAGGCGAACATTCGATTCCAGAGTGCCGGTGAACAGGAACGGATCCTGCAACACGATGCCGAATTGCCGGCGCAATTGGTGCACGTCGTAGCGGCGAATGTCCACGCCATCGAGCAGAATCTGGCCGCGCTGAATTTCGTAGAACCGCAGCAGGAGCTGGATGAGCGTCGTCTTTCCCGCGCCGGTGTGGCCGACGATGGCGAGCGTTTGCCCCGGCGCGATGTGGAACGAAACGTCGCGCAAGACCCAGTCTTCCTCGCTCGGGTTCGCGCCGCCGTGGTAGGCAAACCACACGTTGCGAAATTCGATTTCGCCGCGCGGCGCGGAGAGGGCAAGCGGAGCTTCCGCGGGCGGCGCGGGCAGCGGCTCGTCGAGCAGCTTGAAAATCCGCTCGCACGCGGCCATGGCCGACTGCAGGATATTGAATTTTTCGCTCAGGTCCTGAATGGGCCGGAAGAAGCGCTGCGCGTACTGCATGAACGTGATGAGCACGCCCACGTCCACCACGCCCGCGAGGGAGCGCAATCCGCCGTACCAGAAAACAATCGCAATCGCCGTCGTGCTGAACAGCTCAACCGCGGGGAAGAACACGGCAAAGGCCGTGATCGCATCCTTGTATGCCTCCATGTGGATGCGATTCAATTCGGCGAACTGCTCCTGCGATTTCCGCTCGCGGTTGAATATCTGCACGACGCTCATGCCGCTGATGTGTTCCTGCAGGAACGAGTTGATTCGCGCGATGGCCGTTCGGATGCGCCGGTTGGCGTCGCGCACGCGGTCGCGAAAGATCCAGGTGGAGATCATGATCAGCGGCAGCACCGCGAACGTGGCCAGCGCCAGCCGCCAGTTCATCTTCATCATCACCGCGCCGATGCACAGCAGCACGATGGCGTCGTTGGCCATCGCCGCGATGCCGGCGGCGAACAGGTCGTTGAGCGCGTCCACGTCGGTGGTCACGCGCGTCACCAGGCGTCCCACAGGACTGCGGTCGAAGAAACTCATCGGCAGGCGCTGCAGGCGCTCGAAGATTTCCTTGCGCAGATCGTAGAGTGTTTGCTGGCCGACATTCTGCATGATCCGGACCTGCAGATACTGCACGGCGAAGCTCAGCAGCAGTGCGGCGAGGAAACCCAGCGAAACGAGACTGACGCCGCGCAGGGCATCCGCAACGGCAAGCGTATGGTTCGAGCCCGGGACGATGTACTTGTCCACGCCGAACCCGAACAGGTAGGGCCCGACCACTTCGAGCGGCCCGACCAGCACCGTCAGGAACGACCGCGAAGACAACACTCCCCTTGTACGGCCGCAGATAGGTCATCAGCCGCCGCATCAGCTGCGAGTCGTAGGCCTTTCCTAGAGCTTCCTCTTCGCGGAAGTCGCTCATTCGCGTTCCAACTCTTCCTCGAGCAATTGTTTCTGGTACAGGTCGGCGTAATAGCCGCCGCGCGCCAGAAGTTCCGCATGCGTGCCGCGCTCGACGATGCGCCCGTCGCGCAGCACCACGATCTGATCGGCGTGCTGCACGGTCGAGACGCGGTGGGAAATCAGAATGGTCGTTCGTTGCCGCAGGATCGCGTCCAGGCGCCGCAGAATGCGCTCTTCGGTTCCCGTATCCACGCTGGAAAGGGAATCGTCCAGGATCAGAATTTTGGGATCGCGAATCACGGCGCGGGCAATGGCGGTGCGCTGCTTCTGGCCGCCGGAAAGCGTGATTCCGCGTTCGCCCACCATCGTGTCGAATTGCGCGGGAAACTCTCGATTTCCGCGGCGATGCTGGCGACGTCGGCGGCATCGTGAATTTGCTCGTCCGTCGCGCTATCAACGCCGAACGCGACATTTTCGCGCAGCGTCTCGCTGAACAGGAACGTGTCCTGCGGCACGTAACCCACGGCCCGCCGCAGCGTTTCGAGCGGCCATTCGCGGATCGGACGCCCATCGATCAACAGCGTTCCCGGAGGCGCTTCCCACAAGCCGCGCGATCAGCGCGGCCAGCGTGGATTTCCCGCTCCCCGTCGGCCCGACAATCGCAAGGATCGAGCCCGCCGGAACGTGCAGGGAAATATCCTGTAGCACGGGCTTGTTGAGCGCGGCCGTTCCATTCGCTTTTGCTCCGTCTGCATCGCTTCGCACGGTCGGATAGGTGAAGGTCAGATTCCGGAATTCGATTTCGCCGCGGATTTCGCCGGTTCGGTCGCGGGCCGCGTTCGCATCGCTGATCTTCGGCTCCGAATCGAGAATGTAGTTCAGCCTGCCCATCGATGCGCCGCCGCGCTGAAAGATATTGGTCACGAATCCCAGCGCAATCATCGGAAAGATCAGGCGCGTCATGAACGTGTAAAACGCGACCAGCTCGCCGAGCGTGATCCGGCTCAGGATCACAAGCCGTCCGCCCTGCCAGAGCACGAGAACAAACGTCAGCCCAACCAGCATCTGGAGCAGCGGCATGAACAGGCTCCAGAAGTAGATCAGGCGCAGGTTGCGGTCGATATATTCGCGGTTCGGCGCGTCGAAGCCGCGGATTTCGGCTTCCTCCTGCCCGTAGGCGCGCACCACGCGCACGCCGGCCAGATTTTCCTGCGCCTTCGCGGAAAGCACGGCGAGCGAGGCCTGAATTTTTCCGTAGAGCGCATGAATCTGCCGGCCGAAGAGCCACACGGTGACGGCGACGACGGGGACGGGAAGCAGAACGTAGACGCTGAGCGTCGCCGAAATCCAGAACATCAGGACCACGGCGAGCACCATGGTCGCAATCGTGTTGGCGCTGTACATGATGCCCGGTCCCAGCACCATGCGCACCGAGTTCAAATCGTTCGTGCATCGCGACATCAGTTCGCCGGTGCGATTCCGCACGTAGAATTCCGGCTCCATCACCACGAGCTTGGCGAGCAGGTCGTTGCGCAGGTCGTATTCGATGTCGCGCGACAGCCCGATCAGAATTTGCCGCGTCCAGTACGAAAAGAGTCCTTGAATCGCGCAAATCATGATCAGCGCCGAGCAGAAGATTGCGAGAGTGTGCGCATTCCGCGGATGGTAGTAGGGAAGCAGGAAGCCCAGCGAAATCTGCGTGAGCCGCCCAAGCTGCGCCAGCGGCGCTTCGGCGCCTTTGATGCAATCCACGATCGCGCCGATGATCAGCGGCAAGCAGCGTCCCGGTAATCCCCATCCCGATTTGCGTCATCAGGCCAAGGAGCACTTCGCCCTTGTGGCGCGCCACGTACGGAGACAAGCGAGTGAGCTGCGCCCATCCGGAGACGCGCTTGTGCGCCGTCTTCGCTGCGGAACCTGCGAGAGTATTTGCCGCTGCGCTCATTTAAGAATGGACTGTGGAGTCTCGAGCGACGGGACCTCGCTCAGATACCTTTCATGAGACTGGTCGAACGACTGATAGCGTTTCGCTTTTTGTTCCAGCGTACAACGAAAGCCGGAACCTTTCGGCTCGCCCATGCCGGTCCGCGTTCACGCGAGCAGCTTCAAACCTTTCCGCCGGCGTGAACTTCATCACCAGCCCTTCCATCGCATCCCGCCTGAATTCTAACCGCCAGCCGGTAACACGCGCCGCAGAGCGAGCCCCCGAGATACCCATTCGGATTTTTCAAATGCTCGTCGCAAAGCAGAACTTCAGACCACTTGCCGCCATTCTTTTCCAGAACGGCCGCCCGCGTCACGAAAATCGGCGAGGGATTTGCGCCTCCCGCACTCGCCGCCGCTCCCGTCGAGAAACGATTGACGACCAGCACTTGCTCCAGCCCATTCCGCGCGAGATCCCCATGGGCAAGAATTTCCGCCTGTTTGCCCAAGGACGCTTCCGCAACTCCCCGCGCCTCGTCCGCCACATCGGCGCGTTGGGAAGCCGCAGTAACGTCAGCGGGCGCCGCCTGCTGCGCCGAATGGCATCCGGCCAGCCACGGCACCATCGCCCAGGACAGCATTCCCGCAACGGTGCGCAGTCTTCGTATCCTCATCGTACGTCAGCGCACTACAGGCTGGGAAATGCCAGCGTAATTTCGACCACCCGCCCTGTATCCCGGGCGCACAGCACTTCCATCACCTGCGGAACGTCCGAGCCGGCCCAGTCAAATTGGTAATACATCAAATCGAGTTCCTGCCCGTTTTTAGATGCCGGGCCGCTGGAATTCGGCTCACCATAAAAACCAACGACGCGATCCTGCGAATCACCCATGCGCAGACCAAGCCCGGTCAACCAATTCTTGGGATCCAGAAAATCCGCGCGCCGGTCGCTGCACTTTCCTTCCTGGGTGCCGAGCGTCGTGATGGTAACGCTTTGAATCACGGACTTCGCATCGACTTCCAGGCGGATCGAGCGGCCCGAACAGTCGTCGCGCCATTCCTTGGATCCCGAATTCGGCTCCGCGGAAAGATCCTTGGCCTTGAAGCGTTTTTCCGCCACGGCGAAGGTGTCGTGCCCGGGCCGCAACCCTGCGAGCAGAGTTTCATTGCCGTGGTGCGTCGAGATTTGCCCGGCACTGGGAGGAGAGATTCGCGCGCGCGCCGCTGCGGCAGCGCTCGCCCCGGCGACTATCAGGCTAGCGCACAGCCAGAATTTCATCGAGCCGCGCTTCAAAGTTTTCCTCTCCCTCGGACCACAGGCGGACGCGCTCCACGGGCAGGGTTTCCTCCACCGCGCGCATCCAACCCATGAGTTTCTGGATATTCTCTCTCGTTTTCTCCTGATATTCGCGCAAATTTTGCGGCTGCGACATCCACATCAGGAACCGCGCCTCTTCGGGATGCTGCGGCTCCGCCACGCGCGCGCTTTCCGGCGTCGAGCAGCCCCGCGTGGCCCGTGAACAGGTGCTCGAAACCGAGATCGGCCATGAAGTGTCCCGATTCGGCAGACACGCCGTGATCGTATTCGGGGCCATAGCAAAAAAGGTCCAGGCGCTCGGGCTTCTTCTTCCAGCTCGCGGATTCCTTGTCGCGAATCCACAGGTCCCATCGCGCCGCAACTTCGTAGCACACATCGCCGGAGTGATGTTCCTTCGCCAGATTCGACGATCTCCTCGGGAGTCGTCACGTAGCCGCGCAAATCGTATTCTTCGAGGGGCGTTTCGGTAAAATCCACGGCTCGAATCGTCAGCCCGGTAAATCCAGGCGGGGCGGAAGCGAGCGGCACCGTGGCGAGGAAATGCTCGAAGTGCGAGAGCATGTTCGTCCTCGTTGAAGTCGCGCACCCAGACACTGGCGTAGGCACGATTGGGCATCCGGGTATTATACAGGCAACGGCCCGCAGGACTGAAAACGTCCGGGCGACGGGCCTGCCGTCATTCGAAAATTGCTGAGTTACCTTGGTTTATGTAGCGCCCGCCTTCAGGCGGGCACCCGCTCGATTCTAAGAATGCTTGCGAAAGGCGATCCTGAATGATCGGCGATATGTCCTACTTCGGAGCTACTTCGAGTCGCGGCTGGCGCCGCGGGGCGTGGAAGTAAAAAGGGATTAAGACTCCTGATACAAGCATTTACCGGAAACTGAACCCCCGACCGAGCTGGGCACGGTCATGCGGAAAGATTTGGCCCGCCGTACGCACCCAGAATCTGTTTCCTGAGCCGCTGTTTCAACCGTCATCGACGAACGCAGCGTCCAAACCCATGAGATTCGTGCGCAGCAAATCCTGTTTGCTCCAGTTGAATACGCGCTGGAGGCTTTCATATTCCCTCGTCAGAGTCGTCGGAGTGAGCATCCGGCTGTCGGAGTTGACGTTGAGAGAGACGCCCGCGCGGTAGAGGCGATCGATGGGATGTTCCTCCATGCTTGCCAATCGAAGGAATGATCTGGACGTTGGCCGACGGGCAAATCTCCAGGTGAATGCGTTTCCGGCGGAGATGCTCCACCAGTTTCGGATCCTCGATGCTGCGCGTTCCGTGGCCGATGCGGTGCGGGTCGAGCAGGCGCAGCGTCTCCCACACGCTCTCCGGCCCGAGCGCTTCGCCGGCGTGCGCGGTGCGAAACAGACCATGCTCTCGCGCGTAGCGATACGCTCCCACGTGAGCGTCCAAAGGAAATCCCGCTTCATCTCCCGCAAGATCGAGCGCCACGACCCGGCTGCCGCGAAACTCTTCGACTAACTTCGCGGTTTGCAAACTCTGTGCCTCCGTGAAGTGCCTCAGCGTGCAAAGGATCAGGCCAGCTTGCATCCCGGTTTCCCGGATCAGGCGTTCGACCGAACTTTCTACCACCGCGACGACGCGTTCAGGACGCAAGCCCTGCTCGGTATGCAGCAGCGGCGCAAACCGGATCTCGGCGTAAATCACGCCGTCCTCAATGAGTTGCTGGAATAAATCCTCCGTAACCAGACGGAGTGCATCCTCGGTTTGCATGAGCCGAAAACCCTTGGGCGCGCGGGAAAGGAAGTCCGCAAGGTTTGCGCAGCGCGCAGGCGCGATGTAATCGCGTTGATACTCCTCGCGAGTGACGGAAGGCGCCAGGGCGGAAACTGCCTGATAGCTCAGCGAGCAGTCCAGGTGAAGATGCAGCTCTATTTTTGGGAGCGATCGCAGTTCCATTTGTTCACGATAACCCGCCAATGGAATCTGGTCTAGACTTCAGGAAATGGGAAGGACTTTCAAATATTCGGTACAGTCCCAATTTCGACTGGACTCCCAAAATCGAATTCGAGAATGCCGTTTAGGAGGTCCGACCTTTAGGTCGGACGACCGGATATGCATAAATGGGGCCTTTAGGCCCTGAAGCGTCAGGGGCTAAAGCCCACGAATGCACAAGCCTGAACGTCGGGGCTGAAGCCCCGACCTCCTAAATGTCAGATCCGTCGAAACGATTTTCGATTTGTGACACAAACAATTTTTCGGCTGCTTCCAAATCCGAGGAAAGTTGTCACTACTCAGGCGAGGGAGAAGGAACTACTTCTTTTCTTCAGGAGGAGTAACGGCGGGCGCGGGCGAGGCTGGCGTTGCGGGCGCTCCGAACGGCGCGGCGAGCCCGGCCAGGCGCTGGCGAAGAGTTTCGCCCATCTCGGAGAAAACGCTGCCGCACACGGCCTTCAGCCTTTTTTCGGTGGTGTCGGCCAAATCTTCGATGAGGTTTTCGGACTGCTGGTTGAGCTTGGTCACCGTGGTCAGCAGCCAGGAGTTTGAGGCGTTTTCCAGGCGCTGCTTGTGCTCGTCCATGGCAACGGTTCCATGGGAATTCAGCGACGATTGGAACTGGCGTTCCAGGGCTTGGGACTCGATGAGTAAGGCGTCCTTGGCCTGATCGATCTGGATTCCCAACTCCTGTTTGCCCAGCGCCAGGGTTTGCTGCGCATGCTGCGAAAGGGCCCGCTGGAAATCCGTGGCGAAGTTGCGCACGTCGCCTTCGAGCTTCGAACGGATCTGCGTGGTGTGCGCTTCCATGTACGCGGCATTCTGTTCGAACTCCGTCTTCGTCTTGGAGGCATAGAGATCGAATTGTTCGCGTCCGAGCTGCGCGGCGCGTTCGGTGAACTTGGCGGCGGCCGCGTTGCCCGCTTCCGTGATTTGCTGGCTCCCGCGTTCGGCGGCGTCGCGAGCGTTTTCCTGCATCTGGCCTTGCGCGTGCTCGACGTAGCTCCGGCTGTAGTGATCGAGTTCGCTTGCGAACAGGCCGGACATCTCCGCGGCCTTTTCCCGCAAGCGCGAGGTGGCCTGATCGAGCCCCTTTTCGAGCGTCGTTTGCATCTGGGTTTGAATTTTTTTCTCGTACCAGTCGGCCGATTTGAAGAGCGCTTCAAACGTGCTATGCGAAGTTTCAGTGGCCCGGGTCTCGAGTTCGGCGAGCCATCTTCCGGAAGCGGTGCGCGCCGATTCGGCGAAATCCTTCTCGATCTGCGCGAGGAGTTCCTTGCCGCGCGCCGCGGTGTCCTGCAGGCTGCGATCGGAAACTTGCCAGATCCGCTGTTGATGCTCCGCGACGGCCTTCTCGGCCAGGTCGCGGTCAAACCCGAGCTTGCCGAGCATTTCCGCGGCGCTGGCAATTTGTGGCGCGAGCCGCTGTTCGAGTTCGCTCGCCAGCTTTTCAATCGTGTCGTGCCCCGCGGCTTCGAGCACGGGCTGCATCCGCTGGGCCATCCCAGCTACGGCCGATTCCGCCTGGCGGTTCATCTCTTCGCTCTGCGATTCGAGCATGGCCTTGCCACGCTGCGCCCACTCTTCGGACGCCGTCTGGAGTAGCTCTGAGAATTCGCCGCGCCTCGCTTCCAGATGCGCGAGGGACTCCTGAAACTGCGAAATCACGGCTTCGCCCTTGGCGGCTTCCTTGTTGATCGCGGCGCGCAACGTCCCCAGCGCGCTCTCTGCCTCCGCCGTGACTTGCGAATGCGCGTTGCCTAGCGTGTTCATTCGCTGCTGAAGTTGCTGCTCGATCTGCCGCGCGGAAACCTCGCTGTTTCTCGCAAGTTGTTCAGCCGCCCGCCGGGACACATCCTCGAGCGATGCTTCCATCTTTTCTTGCCAGCGCGCGCTGGCCGCTGCGAGGTCGGCTTCAAGAAGCCCGCGCCATCCAACTTCCCCGATGGCAGTCGCGGCGGCGATCTGTTCTCCCAGCCTTCTTGCCGCCTGATCCATCTGCGCGAGGCGCGCCTGGGCATCCGCGGTGCGCAGGTCCATCTGTTCCTGCCAGCGCCGGATTTCGTCCGCGGCGGCTTTCGCTGAGGATTCCCTCAACTGATCTATGACAGCCCGGACTTCGTCTTGATTCGCTCCCACGCTTCCGCTCAGGCTTTCCAGTTTCTGCGTGGCCGCCTGAAGCTGGTTCTGAATCTGCTGTTCGAATTCCGCGCGCCGCGTGCGCTCCACTTCCGCAAGTTGGGTTTCAATCTGCAGCCGGGCTTGGCTGAGCCGGAGGTCCAATTCGCCGGACAATCGCTCGAGCATGGCTGCCATGCCCGTTTCTCGCTCTCTTTCGATGCGTTGCAGGGTTTCTTGCCGCGACTTTTCGATGTGCGCCGCAACGGCTTCGGCCACGGATTTTTCCGCCGCATCCTTCAGTTGCGTCTGCAGAGCGGCGAGCAGCGGGCGGGTTTCCGCGGCCACCGCGTGGGTGGCGCTTTCACGGGCCGTGCTCTGTATTTGCTGCTTCGCCTCGGCGACCAGCCGCGCCACTTGCCGCGCGACCTGCATGGATGCATCGGCTGCGGCCGGCAGCGGAAGCACGCGAACATTGTTCTCCACGGGTTCGGGCCCTGGCGTCTGCATCGCGGGCATTTCTCCCGCTGTGGACCAATCTTCTGCCTCAGCAACATGCTGCGGAGTCTCGGATGGGGCGGGAATTTCCGGCTGGGGCGCGGAACCGGATTCGGGGAAGGGAAACCAATCACCGGGAGGAAAGGCAATTCCCCAAACGTTTCCGCTAACTTCGAGCTCCACGCCGATCTGAAACAGCTCGCGGACGGTGCGCGGGCGCTGAATCCATGTGACGCGCCCTCGGACGCTACGCGCTCCGCGGCCTGATTCGTTGTGGGGCACTTCGAGCGTGACCCACATATTTTTCAAGACGTAGTGTTTCGATTGGTAGCGGGCGCCGTGGCAATTAATGATCAGGGTGGAAGTGCGCTCCTGGAACGGGCGACCGAGCGCGTCCACACCTGTCACCGTGAGCGGCACGGCTTGCACGATCCGCGTGCTGCGCCGCTTTAGCGCTTCCTGTTCCGGCTGATGATTCGATTCCGCCACGATTACTCCCAACACTTGATTTCAAAGCGTAACATTGCGGCGCTCAGGCGTCGAGGCGCAGGGAAAGCTAATTTCGTAAAGGTTACGCCCCTCCTGGGTGATTCGTCACGCCCATGCCCTGAACTGGCGCAGCCAAACCCGCCGGGCCCTCCGGCCTACCCCATAAACTTAAGTACGCCGGCACGACGACACCCGGTCATACTTTCACTGGGGAATGAAGAGGCTGGGCGCCTTCCGAAGAGGGAATGTACTGCAATAGTCGCCAGATGGCGAGAATCATCGGGCTCAAATTTCCGCCTTCTGTGCGCAGCTATTGGGCCGCCACGGGTAGGATCAACGGTTGCGGCGCCTGCAGCGGCCGCACGGATGAATCTGGGTTGCAACAACTTGTCTCGAGCTTCGCCAAATCTCTCTCCATATCCGGCATTTGCCGCAAATGGGCCAAAGTTTCTTTCAATATCGCGGACGCGACCGCATCGCGAGGCGCCAGGAGGCGATAGTGCATCCAGCGCCCCTGGCGCCGCGCGGCGACGATCCCCGCGCGGCGGAGATACGCCAGATGCCGCGAGATTTTTGGCTGGCTGATCCTAAGGATCTCCACAAAATAGCAGACGCAAATTTCCCTGTCGGCGATGAGATTGAGGAGACGAAGCCGCGTGCGATCGGCCAGGGCGCGAAAGAGAAAATCGAGCGGGAACGGTTTTTCTTTCCTGGGCATGCCGAGCATTATATATGGCTTGACAGATATGAGCAACGGGGCGTATGGTGCACACATACGCACAAGCGTATATATTTATGCCCGTCAGGAGGACCCATGGCCACGGAATCAGTGAAAGCGCGCAAGGCCCATGTTGCGATCCACGTGAAAGACATCGCAGCGAGCATCGCGTTCTATCGCAAGCTTTTCGGGATCGAGCCCTGCAAGGTGCGAACCGGATACGCGAAATTTGACGTCGCGAACCCGCCGCTCAACTTTGCTTTGAATGAAGGGGCAAGCGCGGAGCAGGGCGCTTTGTCCCACCTGGGAATTCAGGTGGAATCGACGGCCGACGTCCTGGCCGTGCGCCAGAGCTGGCTGGAACGAGGACTGCTGCCTCGCGATGAAATGAAAACAGAATGCTGCTACGCGCTGCAGGACAAGGCGTGGGTCCGCGATCCCGACGGGAACGAGTGGGAAGTCTTTGCCGTCCTGGAGGACAACCTTCCTGAAAAGCCGGTTGCGAAAAAATCGTGCTGCGCTCCCGATTGCTGCGCTCCCGTGACTCCCTGAACGCCAGACGATTCCCGCGAAAGGAATCTCAAATGGAGAAGCACTACAACGTCCTCTTCTTGTGCACGGGGAATTCGGCCCGCTCCATCATGGCCGAAGCCATTCTCAACCGCAAAGGCCGGGCTAACTTTACCGCGTACAGCGCGGGAAGCCATCCGGCTGGACTGGTTCGCCCGGAGGCGCTCCGCCAGATCGAGATTTCGCGAATGCCCACCGAAGGTATGCGCAGCAAGAGTTGGGATGAATTTGCGAAGCCCGGGGCGCCGCAAATGGATTTCGTTTTCACGGTTTGCGACAACGCCGCGAACGAAATCTGTCCCGTGTGGCCGGGCCAGCCGATGACCGCTCATTGGGGGATTCCCGACCCAGCCACCGTGCAGGGCACGCCCGAACAGATCGAGCGTGCTTTTCGGGAAGCTTTCATGATTCTCGATCGCAGAATTACCCTGTTTCTTTGCCTGCCCCTCTCCACCCTCGGTGCCCTTGCCATCAAGAAGGAAATCGATCGGATAGGTCAACAATGAAAAACTCCGGGCGTTTTCACTGAGGTGAACATGATGGCGACTTCCCACGCCCAAGGCCAGGTCTGCGCCCCGATGCCGCGTGTCCGGCTGTCATTTCTGGATCGTTACCTGACCCTGTGGATTTTTCTCGCAATGGCAATCGGCGTTGGATTGGGGCATTTCATCCCGCAGACAGCAAATTTCGTGCAACGTTTTCAGGCTGGCACAACGAACATCCCGATAGCGATTGGGCTGGTCATCATGATGTATCCTCCTTTGGCCAAGGTGCGATACGAAAAGCTGGCTGAAGTGTTCCGCAATCGCCGCGTGCTTACGCTCTCGCTTCTTCAGAACTGGATCATTGGGCCGATCCTGATGTTCCTGCTTGCCATTGTCTTTCTTCGCGGGGAGCCTGCCTACATGCGCGGCCTCATCTTGATTGGACTGGCGCGTTGCATCGCGATGGTTATCGTCTGGAACGAACTGGCTGCCGGTGACACCGATTACGCCGCCGGGTTGGTTGCATTTAATAGCGTCTTCCAGGTGCTGTTCTACAGCGTCTATGCGTGGGCGTTCATGACCGTGCTTCCAACATGGTTCGGCCTGGAGGGGAGCGTGGTCCATGTTGGAATCGGCCAGATTGCGCAAAGCGTATTCTTCTACCTGGGTGTGCCGTTCCTTGCGGGAATTCTCACACGTTTCGTGCTCTTGCGTGCCAGAGGTGAGGAGTGGTATCGGACTCGCTTTATTCCGCGCATTAGTCCGCTGACATTGGTGGCCCTCTTGTTCACGATTCTGGTGATGTTCAGCCTCAAGGGCGACCTCATCGTTCGTCTCCCGTTCGATGTCCTTCGCGTCGCGCTGCCGCTGTTGATCTATTTTGTACTCATGTTCCTCGTGAGTTTCTGGATGGGGCGCAAGCTTGGTGCGGACTATTCAAAAACAGCGACGCTTTCTTTTACTGCTGCGAGCAACAATTTTGAGCTGGCAATCGCCGTAGCGGTGGCTGTCTTTGGCCTCAATTCAGGGGAGGCGTTTGTCGGCGTCATTGGCCCCCTGGTCGAAGTGCCAGCGCTACTCGGACTTGTGAACGTGGCACTCTGGTTTCAGCGGCGTTACTTCGCCCCGGTAGC
Source organism: uncultured Acidobacteriota bacterium (assembly GCA_963833595.1). Taxonomy (GTDB): domain Bacteria; phylum Acidobacteriota; class Terriglobia; order Acidiferrales; family UBA7541; genus Palsa-360. Next base: position 90,402 of record CAWHYM010000026.1, read on the forward strand.
TCACTCCTGAAAATTTCCCGCAGGCGAGGAACCCGTCTTCAGGGCCATGGTCGATTCGAGCCTTGAATGTCTGGTCCCGTGACGCGATACTGCCGACATGCCGGAAATCGCATCCAAATCGGCCCTCCGCGTCCGCCATCTGCGAAAAGCATACAAGGACGTGGTTGCGGTCGATGGCCTGAACCTCGAAGTGCAAGCGGGTGAGTGCTTCGGCCTTCTCGGACCGAATGGCGCCGGAAAAACGACGACCGTCGAAATCTGCGAGGGTTTGACGCCGCCGGATTCAGGAGAAGTCGAAGTGCTTGGCCGGCGGTGGAGTTCGGACGCGGCGCAACTCCGCCAGCGCCTCGGGATCCAATTGCAGGATACGCAACTCTCCGAGAAACTCACCGTGCATGAAACGGTCCGCTTGTTTCGCAGCTTTTTTCGGCAAGGAGCGGAAGCCTCCGAGGTAATCGCGCGGGTGCAACTCGAAGAGAAACAAAATTCGCGCGTGGGCGAACTCTCCGGCGGACAGAAACAGCGACTGGCTCTCGCCTGCGCCCTTGTCGGCGATCCCGACTTTCTTTTTCTCGATGAGCCCACCACGGGTTTAGATCCGCAAGCCCGCCGCCAGCTATGGGAATTAATCGAGGAATTCAAGCGGTCCGGCCGCACTATTCTGCTCACCACCCACTACATGGACGAAGCCGAGCGCCTTTGCGACCGCGTGGCCATCATGGATCATGGCAAAGAGATCGCTCTCGGCACGCCGCGCGAATTGATCGCCGCAACCTGCGCGGAACAAATGGTGGAGTTTACGGCCGGTAGCGCTTCGAAGGCGCTTGATGTTCCTGCCCTGCGCCGCATCGAAGGCGTCCGTGAAGTTCGAACGGAAAATGGCGCTGTGCTGATGCAGGTGACCGAGCTTCACACTTCCGTCCCGGCCTTGCTCGCTGAATTGACGCGGCAGAACGTTCCGCTCACCGAGCTGCGAACTCACTCGGCAACATTGGAGGACGTCTTTGTAACTTTGACGGGGCGCCATTTACGCGATGAGTGACAACACCATTTCCGATGTTCGCGCCGGCGTAGCCGAGAAGAAGTCTCCTCGCGTGAATTCGCTTGCGGATCACCCGCTCGTGCAATTGACTCTGGTGCGGTTTCTCGAGTTCATTCGCGAACCGGAGGCCCTGTTCTGGGTGTTCGTGTTTCCGATTCTCCTTGCGGCAGGGCTGGGCATTGCTTTCCGCAACCGTCCCGCGGAGGTGCTCAGAATCGCAGCGGTCACTCCGGAACTTGCTCAATCTCTGCGGCAAGAAAAACTTCTCGAAGTACAGCAGTTGGAACCGGAAGCGGCGGAAGAAGCGCTGCGTACCGGGAAAGTGGCGCTGCTCGCGGCGCCAGGATCCAGTGGCACGGTCGAGTACCGGTATGACGATACGAATCCTGAAGGCCGCGCCGCCCGCATGCTTGCGGACCGAGCGATTCAGAGAGCGGCGGGACGCGTCGACCCAGTGGCTACGAGCGACCAGTTGATGCGTGAGACGGGCTCGCGCTATATCGATTTCCTGATTCCCGGATTGCTCGGAATGAATCTGATGGGCAGCGCGATCTGGTCGATGGGATTCGCGATCGTCGATGCGCGGCGCAAAAAACTTTTGAAGCGCCTGATGGCGAGTCCGATGCCCCGGCCGTACTATTTGCTCTCGTTTCTCCTTTCGCGGATTTTGCTTCTGGTGGTGGAAGTTGGAGTGCTCGTTGGATTCGGCGCATTGCTTTTCCACGTGCCGATTCGAGGTTCGCTCTTGGATCTTGCGGTAGTGTGCCTCCTGGCGTCGCTTTCTTTCAGCGCTTTGGGATTATTGCTGGCCTCGCGAGCAAGAACGATTGAAGCGGCTTCCGGTCTGATGAATGTTGTGATGATGCCGATGTGGATCGCATCCGGCGTGTTCTTTTCCTCGCAGAAATTTCCCGACGTCGTGCAGCCGTTCATCAAAGTGCTTCCCTTGACCGCCGTAATCGACGCCCTGCGCGCGAACATGCTGCAAGGCGCGAATCTGGCGCAGATGGCTCCGCAAGTCGGAATCATCGTCTTCTGGCTGGTGATTTGCTTCGCGCTGGCCCTAAAACTTTTCCGCTGGCGTTAGCAGGTGCGAGGAGATTGAGTGGCTTAGCTTTCGATCGAGCGATGCTTGAACGTGCGCTGGCCCTTGCTGTAGCTCGCCACGGTCTGACCCTTGCCGAAGAGCTTGTACTTGTAAATGGTCAGGCCTTCGAGGCCCACGGGCCCGCGGGCGTGCAGTTTTCCGGTGCTGATCCCGACCTCCGCGCCCAGGCCGTAACGGAAGCCGTCGGAGAATCGCGTGGATGCGTTTTGAAAAACATTGGCCGCGTCGACAAACTCCATGAACCGGGAAGCGACATCATGGCTCTCCGTCACGATGGATTCCGTATGCCGCGAGCCATACCGGTTGATATGCTCGATCGCTTCGTTGACTCCGTCCACAACTTTGACGGAAACGATGAGGTCGGAATACTCTTTCTTCCAATCCTCTTCCGTCGCCGGAATGACTTCCTGTCCCTTCGCGATTTCCATAGTCCTTGGGCAGCCGCGCACTTCGACACCGGCTTTGCGGAATTCCGCGATCATAGGCGGCAGGAAGGCCGGCGCGATTTCTTCATGGACCAGCAAAGTTTCCATGGCATTGCAGACGGCAGGGTACTGAACTTTGGAATCGTAGGCGACATCGATCGCCTTTTGTAAATCCGCGTCGCTGTGCACGTAAACGTGGCAGATGCCTTCGCCATGCCCGAGCACGGGAATGCGGCTATTCTCGGTGACGTAGCGGACAAATTCGTTCGATCCGCGCGGCACGATCAAATCGATTTCGTCATGCAATGTCAGAATCTGCGCCACGTCCTCGCGCGTATGAATCAGGACCACGGAATCGGCCGGGATGTCGGGGAAGGCCGACAGCGCGTCGCGCCAGATCGAGACGAGCACGGCGTTGGTTTCGGCTGCTTCCGCGCCGCCCTTGAGGCACACCGCGTTGCCCGATTTCAGAGCCAGGGAAGAAATTTGGGGGACCACGTCCGGCCGAGACTCGAACACCACGCCCACAACACCCAGCGGGCACGTCTCCTTATGTAGAACGAGATCGTCGTCCAGCTCCATCGTCGAAAGGCGCCGGTGCAGAGGGTCAGGCAGACGCGCGACATCGCGCACGCGCGCGGCCATTTCCGCGATTCCTCGCTCCGTCGTCCGCAAACGCGCAAACATCGCGCGGGACAACTCGCCGCGTTCGACAGCTTGCTGCGCCGTCTCGCAATCCTTTTCGTTCGCGGCCAAAATTTCTTCCGCGCGAGCTTCGATAGCGTTCGCCGCGGCGAGGAGCGCCTCGTTCCGGCGCTCGCCCGAAAGCGTCGCCAGGACGTGCGCGGCGCGGCGCGCGCGCCGGATGAGATGACGAATGCCGGAATCTTCGAGTTGTTTTTGCACGACGCTCATTTGCGATCCAGTAAAACAATATTATCGCGCTTTACGAGGACAGTTGCACGTTTGCTCGTTCGGCCGCCGCCCTCGGGCGCATGCGAACCATTGACAATCATCCCTTGCGCGTCGCCGCGCGAATAATCCGAAATTCCGCGCGCGAATTCGAGCCCCTCCGCGTCCACGATGCTCACGACTTCCGCCGCTTCAAACTCCCCTTCGACGCCCGTGACGCCGGAAGCCAGCAGACTCGCCTTGCCGCTCGTGAGCGCCTCGCGCGCTCCCGCGTTGACGATGACGCGCCCTCGGACCCCCGCCGCGTACGCGATCCACCGCCGCTTTCCCGCCATGCGCGTCTTCGATAAAAACACCGTGCCCGCCGGCTCGCCTTCAAAAATACGGCTGAGCGCGTCCGGCTTCGTGCCGTTCGCAATCACAGCGACGCCGCCGGCTTGCATGGCAATTTCCGCGGCTTCGAGTTTCGTCAGCATGCCGCCGCGCCCTCCCTCGGAAGGGCCGAGCGCGAGCGATTTCAATTCCGGCGTGATCTCCTCGACCAGGGGAATCACTTTTGCGCCCGCCTCTTTCGAGCCGGACGGCCCGAATTGCATCAATCCATCGACGTCCGTGAGCAGGACGAGCAAGTCGGCTTCGATGTGGCTCATCACCAGCGCGGCCAGGCGATCGTTGTCGCTGAAGATGCGCTCGCCCGCGCGAATGTTCAGGTAGTCCAATTCGGCCGTCGATACCGTGTCGTTTTCATTGACGACGGGCAGCACGCCAAGCTTCAAGAGCGCTTCCATCGTCTCCCGCAGATTGGAATACCGCGTGCGGTCGACGAAGTCTCCTTCGGTCAAGAGCACTTGCGCGAGATCGACGCCGAACGCCTGAAAGAGCTTTTCATATTCGTGCATCAGCAAGCTTTGCCCGACTGCGGCGCATGCCTGGCGCATCACCATGTCATTTAACCGGTCGCGATGCAGCCCGAGCCGCCCGCGTCCCAGCCCAACGGCGCCGGAAGACACCAGCACAATTTGCCGGCCGTCCTTCTTCAGGCGGGCAATGGTGCGGGCGACAGGCTCGAGATGGTTGACGTTAAATTGACCGTCGCCGCCCGTCACAATTCCCGTGCCCAGCTTGATGACCGCGCGGCGCGATGCCCGCAGCCGCTTCTGCTGTTCGCTTTCCAATGGATGATCCTTTGGTTGTTATTCCGATCCCGCCCTGCGGGAGAGGAATCTGTCTGATCGCAATTACTGTATCACTTCGCCCCGCAGTTGTGATGCCGGGAGGAGAAACAGGCCGCAAACCTGTCCGTTCGGCTGCGCGCCCGAGTTCAGGACAGGAAACACGGGCCATCGCCCTTGCGCGATCCGGCATATCGCCGTGATACGTTTAAAATGGCGCGTAACGAATTTTTTCTTCCGTCTCTCTCAGGAACATGGCCGATCAAAAGCCAGATACACCGCGTCGCATTCGACTCGTGATCGGAGTCACTCTGCTGCTTGCCGTTATGGCAGCAGAACTTGCGCTGTCTGCCCGGCAACAATCCCAGACCTTCGACGAAGCCGCACATATTTTCGCCGGCTACCGGTACTGGAAGAATTTCGATTTCGGGGCCAATCCCGAACATCCTCCACTGGTCAAGCTCGTCGCCGCGATTCCTCTCTTGCGGCTGCCGCTCCGCGTGCCATCCATTCCCGACGCTGATATTAAAATGGTGGAATACAAAACCGGGCGCGACTTTCTCTACGGCAACGACGCGAAGACCCTGTTATGGAGAACGAGGATGGCCGCGGCCGTCTTTACGATCTGCCTGGGCCTTGCCGTTTTTCTAGTCGCATATTCCATGTGGGGTGACGGGCCGGCCTTCCTGGCTCTGACCCTGCTGGTTTTTGAACCCAATTTCCTTGCTCACGGTGCGCTGGTCACGACCGATGTCGGCGTGACGCTTGGATTTGTTCTTGGCGTCGGCAGTTTCTACTTCTATTTGAAAAAGCCTTCCGCGCTAAGGCTGGCCGGTGCGGGGCTGGCTGCAGGCCTCTGTTTGGGTGCCAAGCACTCTGGAATTCTCATTTTCCCAATGCTGCTCTTTCTTGCGCTGGCCGAGTTGCTATCTTTGCGCGATCCCGCCACGCGAAAGTTCCCTCCCGGCCTTGCGAAGAGGGCGCTCTATCAAGCCGCTTCACTTGCGGCAATCACAGCGATCTCGTTTGTGGTGCTGTGGTCCTTGTACGGATTTCGCTACGCAGCACGCCCTTCCGAGCTGAGCCTGAATCCTCCACTTCCGGAATTTGCGAAACACATGGGGCGCAACTCTTCCGCAATTGTCCTGCGGATCGCTCACTGGCATTTGCTTCCCGAATCCTATCTGTACGGGCTCGTGGACATTTCTTCGCAGTCGACGCTTCCCACCGTCATTTTCGGGAAATATTATCCGGCCGCGCAATGGTTTTACTTTCCGTCAATTTTCATCATAAAGTCCACGCTGGCGTTCCTGGTATTTTGTTGTCTGGCGCCGCTGAGCGCCGCACTTTGGGGGAAGCAATTTCGGCGGGAAATGCTTTTCCTCGTCATTCCTCCCGCAATCTATCTTGCTGTGGCGATGTCCTCTGGCGTCAATTACGGCGTGCGCCATCTTCTTCCCGTGTATCCGTTTCTCATCATCCTCGTTTCATTTGCCGCCTGGAATCTGGGCAAGCGGCACGGGGCGCTCGCCGCTCTCGTAGCGGTTCTTGTTGTTTGCCATGCGGCGTCTTCCGTTCGGGCATTCCCCAACTATATTCCCTACGCGAATGAATTGTGGGGCGGCCCGGCGAAGACGCATGAACTTCTGACGGATTCCAACGTGGATTGGGGGCAGGGCCTCACAGCGATGAAACAGTACATCGACCAGCGCCAGATCAAGAATTGCTGGTTCGCTTATTTCGGCTCCATGATTGCCGATGTTTCCTACTACGGAATTCCGTGCAAGGTTTTGCCCCCGGCTTTTGCCGCCTCGATCCAATTGCGCATGCCGATCGTTCCGCCGCAAGTCGATGGTCCGGTGTTCATCAGCGCCACGGAAGTTTCGCAAACCTTTTCGAATGCGGATTGGGTCAATCCGTATCTTCCTTTTCAGCGAATGCCTCCATCGGCTTTGATTGCGGATTCCATCCTGGTATACGACGGGAAGGTCGATATGTCGCAGGTGTCCGCCCTGACGCACGAAAACCTCGCCATGCAATTGATGCGCGAACAAAAATTCGATCAAGCGCTCGCGGAAGCGGAGACGGCCGTCGAGGTCGCGCCGAATCGGCCGGCCGCACATGTGACTCGAAGTGCGATCCTGTTGGCAATGGGGAGAAGCGCCGAAGCGCTCGACGAAATCAGAAAAGCCGACACGATGGCGGACACCATCCTGCCGTCACAGTAGCGCGAGAGCAGAACACGCTTCACAACCTGCGCGGCAACCTAGATTTCAAACGGTTTTGTAGCGCCCGTCCCGCATGCGGGACGGGCACTGAAGATTCAAGCGGATGCTCGTACGCCGCGGCGGACGAGTGCTACAGGCTCTGGCCCCGGGGTTGTCACACAGACTCTGAAGCCTGTTCCACCAATCCATCACAGATCTCGCCGGCCTTCCATGGCTTTCATCATCGTGACTTCGTCGGCGTATTCAAGGTCGGCGCCCACGGGAATCCCGACGCCGATGCGCGTCACGCGCACGCCGAGCGGCTTCAGGAGCTTGGAGAGATACATGGCCGTGGCCTCCCCTTCGGCGTTTGGGTTGGTCGCGATAATAATTTCCTCGACCGTGCCTCCCTTGAGCCGTTCAATCAAGCTCTTCAGGTGCAATTGATCGGGCCCGATGCCCCGCAGGGGCGCGAGCGCTCCGCCGAGCACGTGATACAGGCCGCCGTACTGGCGCGTTTTTTCAATGGCCATGATGTTGTGCGGTTCTTCGACCACGCAGATGGTTTTGCGGCTGCGCGTGGAGCCGGTGCAATAAAGGCACGGGTCGACGTCGGTGATGTTGTTGCACACGGAACAAATTCGCATGTTCAACTTGGCGTCGCGAATGGCGTCGGCCAGGGCCAGCGCGCTTTCGGGTTCGGTGCGGAGAATGTGAAACGCCAAGCGCTGCGCGGTTTTTGCGCCAATGCCGGGCAGGCGTTTCAGTTGATCGATCAGCCGCTCGACGGGCTCGGCGAAATCAGGCATGTGAATTGTTCCGTGACGGATAGTGGCGGGCCGGAGGAGTACGCGAGCCCTTCAATAATTTCCCAACCCTGTCATTCCGAGCGAAGCGAGGAATCTCTCCGGTTCTTGCATCGATTGGCAGAGAGATTCCTCGCTTCGCTCGGAATGACAGGGCTAAAAACATTCTTGGAGACTTAAAACAAGCCGGGAATTTTCAGTCCCGCCATTCCGGGAATTCCGCCCGTCAGGCTTTTCATCTGGTTGGTGAGCTCTTCGTCCACGCGGCGCCCGGCTTCGTTCACGGCTGCGCGCACCAGGTCCTGCAGCAATTCCTGATCTTTCCCTTTGAACACTTCGGGATCGATGCGAATTTCGGTGAGTTGTTTCTGGCCGTTCATTTTGACGGTGACCATGCCGCCGCCGGCCGAGGCTTCCACCTGCACGGTTTCGACCTGCTTCTGCAAGCCCTCCTGCATCTGGCGAAACTGCGTGAGAATCTGCTGCAGCGCTTTCACTTCCATGGTCTACTCCTCGCCCCGCCGTTTGACGTCGGAAATCTGGCCGCCGAATCGTTCCAGCATTGCGCGCACGATCGGATCTTGCTCGAACTTGGCGCGCAATTCCCGCGTGCCGTTGGAGGTTGTTCCTCCCACCGGCACGGCTTCCAGTTTAACACAGACGCGCACCGTGTGGCCGAGGATGCGGCTCGCAACATTGCGCAAACGTTCCATGGGGTCGCGCGCCTGCAACATCTCCGCGAGCGCGCGGCTCTCGGTCGGGAAAAATAATCGGACTTCGCCGCCGCTCATTTCCCAGCGCGACGCATGTCCCACCAGTTCGCCCAGAAATTTTTCCTGTGCGACGATCGCGTTCTTGATGGAATCCACTTGAGCTTCCACGAGCCCGTCGCCCGCGGCTGCGGACTGCGCGACGACACCGGGCAACGCGGCTGGAGCGGGAGCCGCGTCCATTCGCTTCGGTGCAGGATTTGCTTCTTCACGCACGGCAGCAGCAGGAGCCGCGATTTCCGGACGCGGCGCGGGCGCGGCTTGCGCTCGTGCGGTCGCAGTGGCCGTTGAAGCGCCCTGCGATGTCGCAGCGGCAAACGCAGCGGGAGCGCTTGCTCGCGTCGCAGGTGGCGCTTGCGACGGAGCGCCTGCGCTCGCGGTAGGCAACGCTGGCGCCGAAGCGTTCGATGATCGCGCGGGCGTGGGGCTCGCGGGAGTTCCGCCCTCCAGGTCGGCAAGAAGTTCTTCGAGCGGCGCCAGGCGCGCGGCATTCACCATGCGCAGCAGGCCCATCTCCAGATGCAGGCGCGCATCCGGCTTGCGGCGAAGATCCTCGTCGGTGTGCAAAAGGATCTGAAAAAAGCGAGTGAGATCTTCCTCGCTGAAAAAGTCCGACGCTTTCTGCAATCGCGGCCGCTCATCGGCGGGCGCGGCAATCAGTTCGGAATCCGCTCCGCATACGCGCGCAACGAGCAAATTGCGAAAATGGCCGATGGCTTCGCGGCAGAAATGCTGAAGGTTTTGTCCCTCGGCGAGCAGACGATGCACCAGCGAGAGCACGCGTTCGGCCGATCGCTCTTCGATCGCGCCGGTCAGCTCGTCCAGAATTTCTCCGGGGACGACGCCAAGCAGTTCGCGAACCTGCGCGTCCGTGATGTTTGAGCCGCAATAGGCGCGCGCCTGTTCGAGGAGCGAGAGTCCATCGCGCAAGCTGCCTTCGGCGGCGCGAGCCATCACGCCGATGGCGCCCGGTTCCGCGGTCAGGCTTTCCTTTACGCAGATTTCTCCCAGCGCGTCCGAAATTTCGGCGAACGAAAGAGCGCGAAAATGAAAATGCTGCGAACGCGAACGAATCGTGTCGGCCAGATTTTCCGGCTCGGTCGTCGCCATGACGAAGATGACTTTGTCGGGAGGCTCCTCGAGCGTCTTCAGCAGCGCGTTCGAGGCTTCATCGGTGAGCATGTGCGCTTCGTCGAGGATCACGACTTTGTAGCGGCCTCCGGCGGGCGCGTAGCGCACCATCTCGCGCAATTCACGAATCTGATCGATGCCGCGGTTGGATGCCGCGTCGATTTCGATCACGTCGAGGGAATTTCCGAGGCCAATCTCGCGGCATGAATCGCACTCGTTGCAAGGTTCCGCGGCGGGCCCCTTCGCGCAGTTGAGCGCCTTGGCGAGGATGCGCGCCGTGGTCGTCTTGCCCACGCCGCGCGCGCCGGAAAAAATGTAGGCGTGCGCCACGCGCCCGGATTGGATGGCGTTGGAGAGCGTGCGCGTGACGTGCTGCTGCCCGACCACGTCGGCAAACGTTTGCGGACGCCATTTTCGCGCGATGACCTGGTAGCTCATGCTCTAGGAGTTCCGCCTCCTCTGCATTCTCTGTGCGCTCCGTGTTGAAATCCGAAAAGCAAGAACTTAACACAAAGAACACGGAGGATCACAGAAAGCCACAGAGAAAACCGTTGTTGCGCGCTCCGAACGGCAGCGCCAGCAAAATAGCCTGGCGCGTTTAAGATGAGAGGAACTTCGGGTACTCTGCGGCACACGAAGCGATCCCGGTACCGTTGCTCCCTTCCGGGCCTGGCGGGGTTCGCGGGACTTCGTCGCACAGAGCCCGAAGTTCCACGCATCGGCAGCCGCTCCACATGGAAGCGGCTGCAAACGCAGTTTAGCACAGCGACGCGCCCGAAAAAAGAAAACCGGATATCTTCCGGGATCGTTTGTTCAGAAAAAATGCGGCTGGCAGTTTCTGTTTTCAATTCGCCCACTTCACAGCTTGAGGAAACGCTTAAAACACTGTCATTCCGAGGCACGCTGCGTGCCGAGGAATCCCTCTTTCATCATTTTAAACCGAAGAGAGATTCCTCGCTTCGCTCGGAATGACACTGCGATGCGCCCTTTCCCAAAACTGTTTAAAGCGCCGGGTAGGCGATTTGGATGAACGTGTCGCTGTTGAATAAACCTTTGCCCCAGACTGGATCGAGATCGTCGAGAGGCTTTGCGGCGACAGCTTCCTCCGCGGACTTGCCTGAAGACTTCAGCTTCTGGAGCCGCTCGCGCACCGTCGTCAGCATGTCTCGATATTTCATGAGGTCGGCCTTGTTTCCAAGAGGGCCGTGCCCGGGAACGATTTTGGTATTGTTGTCGGCGACTGCCAGAAGTTTCGTCGCGCCCGCGATCGTGCCGCTGACGCTGCCGCCTGTTCCGCCGTCGATGTAGGGATAAATGCCGTTGAAGAAGATGTCGCCCGTCTGCAGAACGTTGCCCTTCTCATAATGAATATAGATGTCGGAATCCGTATGCGCCGGCGGTACATGCACGAGTGACAAGTTTTCGCCGTTCATCCTTATCTTATGGCTCTGCTTGAAAGTTTGCTGCGGCAAGGCCGCAGCCGGGGAAGGCGCGAATGTCAGGTTCAACACGGCGAGCGTGTGCGTTTCGGACATCCGCTTTTTCGTGTTCTCATGCGCGATGAGGGTGGCCCCCGCTGCGCGGACCGCAGCGTTGTTGTCGGAGTGATCGAAATGCCAGTGCGTGTCGACGACGGTTTTTAACGGCGCTTTCCCGATGTTGTCCAGCGCCTCCTTGAGGTGTGGCCATGCAGGCTGCACGAACGTATCGCACATCAACTTTCCGTCCGCGCCATTCAGCACAACCACGTTTCCGCCCGGACCGGACAGCAGAGTGATGCTGTCCGTGAGCGGTTGCGTTTGAATCGGCGTGCCGCCAAATTGAGCGCGCATGGCGGCGAGTCGATCGGCCGCTGACGGCTGCTGCGGAAAGCCGGCAGTTGCGGCATGGGCGATTGCCGCCGGAAAGAACCGAGCCGCCAGCGCTCCGCCAGCCAAGCCGGCCGCGGCTCGCAATATTTCGCGTCGCGTGAAGAACTTCATTGTGGGATTGGATTCCATTTCGAACGCTCCTCAATCGGGGTGAACGATCTAGCCTGCGTATCAGGCGGCAATATACTCTTCCGTGCCGCCACATACAATCCCGCAGCCCCACTGTCGCGCACCGCCAACCCCGTACAATGGCTAGAAAGCTGCCGCAAAAAAAATCTTTGTGGGTCGCGGCTTCAGCCGCGACATTCAAGGGCCAGGAAAACTTGGGCTTTTAGCCCCTGAAGTCCTATCAAACTTGTTTCATTGCCAGTTTGTGAGATGACTTCTAAAGCCATCTACGATGTGCGCGTTTCGAAACACCTCAGCATACTTTCAGAGCAACGCCAAGGGCGCTACGGAGTAATATATGTCCGGACGTTACCTCCGCATCCGGTCCGGCACGCTCCCGCAGAGCGCTGCCGGGCGCACAGCGCCAGCGCATGGCCTCACGTCACGAGGCATAGCTCGCACACGGCCGCATCAGAGGCCGGCGCGATTGGATGGAGGATCCCATGAAACGCATCGTTGCATCTCTAGGTGTATCTTTTGCCGCTATTATATTGCTGTTTGCATCTGCCGCGATTCCAGCTCGCGCACAATCCCATGAGCTTCTGCAGGGCACTGAGGTGCACCTGCGACTGCTTACCGATTTAAGCACCGCCGTTGCCAAGAGTGGTGACCCCTTTGTCGCAGAAGTGACCCAGCCGGTTTACATTGGCAGCCAGATGATTCTGCCGGCCGGATCGCGCGTTCACGGCACCGTCGGCGGAGTCATTCACACCCGCCATTTTTCAATTTTTCGCGGCCAGGCTGCGATGAGCCTTTCGTTTCGCGATCTCGAAGTCGACAGCCGCATCTTCCCGGCAAAGATGAGCATTTTGCGCCTGGGGGGTCCATCAAAAGAGGATCGGGAAGGAAAGAAAAGAAGGGACGTCAAGGTTGATGAGGGCCAGGTAGTCCAAGCCAGGCATGATGTCAAGGGCGACATCATCGGCGGAGCACTCGGAATGGGCGGCGGGACCGTGGTTGGCGTCCTGTTCAGCAACGTGACGCGCGGTTTCGGGTTTGGGTTGATCGGCGCCGCTGTGTACATCGTGGAACGCAAAGGCAAGGATGTGGACTTGCCGGCGCAGACCACGATCAGGGTTCGAATGGACAATACGGTCACTTTGCCCAGATTCACGGCCGACAGCGGTGAAAGGGAATTGGGCAAAGCGGACGCAGAATAACAACGAGAGCCACTGGTATCACCCCAGTTCCCGGCATCATCTGGCGGAGGGTTTAGATAGCGCCTGGATGAAGTGAGTCGGCTGGCCAAGGTTGGAAGAGAAATGCGTCGCGCTGGTTCTGACAGGAAACAGCGGTGCGAATGTATTGCTGACGGATCACTTTTCGGAAGAATTCGCAGCGGAACAGATCGTGTGGACGCCGCCATCGGAAAGTTCATCTTCCCGAAGGCTCCTTGCGCCTACCGTCAAACGATTGCTTTTGCGTTTTACCCAAATGATTACAAACAGCCGGGGAAACTCATTCAGGAGGTTCTCGCCCTCCGGGCCCAGAGGCTTGACGCCAAGGATGCTGCCCTGGTGAACCGCGCCTCGCATGGAGAAGCGGCAGCCCGAGTCACCGATATCTTCCAAGCGGGATCGCTCCGCGAATTGGAGCCCTGATTCATCGACCCCGGTGATTTCCACCCACGAATGCAGCAAAAACCGTTTGTCCGCCCGGCGTTCGTTGGTCATTTCGGATCGTGTCTCTGTCTGCCGTTTTCCGGCGGAAATTTGGCGTTGGCCAGCTTTTCGCCCTGGAGCAACCGGGCGCCTATTGTAGAACCGCGATCCTTCGGCGCGACCCACATGATTTCATAGAGACGAGGCGCCTCATCCGGCAAGTTATTTCCATAGCGTCCGAGTATTTTCACGGCAACGGTGTCCCCTTGTTTGGCCGGCCCGCGGGTAGTGAAGCGGCAACCAAAATCGCTCACATCTTCAATAAATGTTCGCTCAGCGATCAGATGTCCCTCATCGTCTATTTCGGTGACCTCAACCGGAACATGCACCAAAACGCGCCCTTCCACCCTTCGTTCGATCAGATGCAGATTTGACGTGCTTTTTTCTTCGGACACTTTGCTTCCTCAGCCGTTCCACTCTGTCAGGGCACGCGCCGCGCCAAAAACATATCTATATGGACCAGAAAATAGGCGGTTTACTACCGGTCTTAACTTCTCTGGCGTTCCAGAAAGAGGAACCTGTGCCAAAGAGGCTTTGGGCTTATTACAATGCAGCCGAATTCACCGATTTCTTCTCAGCCCGTTTTAGGAATCGGTACAAGCTTGTACGTCCGATCCCAAGCATTTGAGCCGCTCGGACGCGATTGCCTTCACAGGCTTCGAGTACCCGGCGGATATGTTGCCGGCGGACCTCCTCCAATGGGAGTGGCCGCCAAGCCTCTCCCGCGCGGCCGATTTGGGCGGCGGGTTTCTGCAGGTTTTCGGGCAAATCGTCCACGTCGATGAATTCGTTTACCGAAGTGAGGCAGGCGCAGGAAATCACGTTTTCGAGTTCGCGAACGTTGCCGGGCCAGGCATGTTGATACAGGACGGTTTGGGCCCTCCTCGTAAGGCCCTTAATCTGTTTGCTGTAGGCCTCATTGTATTTTTTCAGGAAATATTGAATGAGTAAGGGAATATCGTCCAAGCGCTCGGCCAGGTTGGGCACGCGGATCTGGATCGTGCTGAGTCGGTAGAATAAGTCTTCGCGAAACCGGCCAGCCAGAACCTCGGCGCGCAAGTCACGGTTGGTGGCGGCAATCAGCCGCACATCCACATGGCGCACTTCAGGGGAGCCAACACGCTGTATTTCGCGGTTCTGGATCACTCGCAGCAGCTTGGCTTGCATCGGAAGCGACGTTTCTCCAACTTCGTCCAGAAAGACGGTGCCTCCATTCGCGTATTCGAACAGGCCAGGGCGCGTATCGGTCGCGCCTGTAAAAGAGCCGCGCATATGCCCGAAAAGCTGACTTTCGAGGAGCGTATCGACCATTGCGGAGCAATTGCACACCGCGAAACGCTGCTGCGCGACAGGGCTCATCTGGTGAATGGATTTGGCGATTAATTCCTTACCGGCACCCGTCGCCCCAACCAGCAGAATGTTGGTGTAGTGCCGCGCCACTTTGCGAACCATTTCAAAAACTTCCACCATGGCCGGGCTTCGGCCGACGATTCCGTGGAATTCCAGGTCGCTCAGGAGCTGCTGCTCCAGACTGCGGATTCGCTTCCGCTTGTGGAACGACTCGGCAAGTTCGTCCAGGGATTTCTTGAGACGCGACCGATCAACGGGTTTGGGGACGTAGTCGTAGGCGCCGCGCTTGACGGCCGCGATGGCGTTGTCCAACGAGTAGTAACCTGTCATGAGGAGGACGTAAATGCCCGGATCGCGGTGCATCGCCTGCTCAAGGAACTGCAGGCCGTCCATCCCCGGCATCTTGATGTCTGACATCACCACGCGCACGCGGCCCTGGTCGATCAATTCGAGCGCGTACTCTGGGTCGCTCGTGCCAATGGAGCTGTAGCCGAGGCATCGGAGCGATTCTTGCAGCATTTCAACCATGCCCGGCTCGTCGTCCAAAACACATACCGTCATGGAATCGTCGGAGCTGCCACGAACAAAGTGGCCTTCCTTGGGTGGTGCAGTCAAAGTGTTCATGATGAATCACTGGCAAGGCCAATGCCAAAATCACACTGCAAATGGGCCAGCTTTGCAATTCATCTTTTCGGTTCTAGGGCTGGATGGACTTTCTTGTAAGTCTACTGTAGACAATCAATTAGGGTGGGGCGGATCAAAATTATTTTTCGCCGGTGGGCAGGGGCCTATTCAAATTGCCTTTTAATTCACGGATCGATCCAAAAACCGCGTTCCAAATTGGAGAAGATAGCCCCTTACTTGTGCCAAAGGCGAACTGCCCTTGGCCTTTCCTCCATCTAGTTTGCGACGCTTTCATCCATCTCGCTTAAGTACGCGAAAAACTCAAATTCCTCCGCTGGATACCGGATAATTCCTCCGAGGTCCGAATCCATCTGGCAATAATTACCATCCGCATAGCAAAGCTCGAGCACACGGTCGGAAGTTGACGAGGTCGCGCGGCGAACTTCCTCATATGTGGCAAGCCGGTCTTGAGTCGTCGTATTCATCGTCTCTAGTTTCATTGGAGGATCTCCTCGTGTTGCAACTCCACTTCGAATTCCTGCACGTCGCATTCCCTTTGTGAATCTTCTGTTTTATTTGATGCATTTTTCCCTGCCAGAGATTCCTTCGAGCGCGGGCGCAATTGCGCCAGTCTCATCTGGCAACGCCCGTTGCAATCCATCGGCACAACACCTTGGACCCGGTAGGCGACTGGAACCGATCCACTTGAAGGCTCGGAGGACAGCAAGCGAATGAAGACGATGGCTCCCTCCTGCAACGCACGATGCAATTGCACGTGTTTTTCACCGTCAGCGGTCCAAAGCAAATCGGTTCTTTCCACGAAAAAGCTGTTATCAAGGCCCCAGCCGGAAATTTCAATCCGGAAGTCGCCCGGAGAATTGAATGACTTACTCATCGAAATCACACTCCTACCCCTGTCTAATGCAGACGACGGGCCAGAGTGCGAATTTACTCATGTGTTGAAAGCGAAGGATTTATGCGGTTGCGCTCAAGGAAGAACGGCGGCTAAGAATGGACAAATTGAGACACGCGTGCAATTTTGAAACAGGAGGGCAACAAGGCCAGCTAATCGCAAATGTCAAATTTCGCCTGGCGCAGCCTAGCCGTTGCGAACCCCGGCGTAAAGGGTGCGCAGCGCAAAGAAAAAGATGGGCTGGAAAATTCTATCAAACAGGGACCAGGCGATTATCAAACCGAGCAGGGCGAAGTTCCTGGAATGTTGTACCCAGTCGATGTAACGTTGGGCGACACCTTCCGGCATCAACACCATGATTCCTGCGTGTCCATCGAGCGGGGGCACGGGCAGCAAATTGAACGTGCCCAGAAGCAGATTTAGAATGAAAAGGATACTCAGCGCCGAGGTAAGAAATGTCGGGTCCGTCGCATTCGCCGGCACTACCAAACCGGCATAGCTGTGAATGAGCCCTGGCGATTGAAAGTAGCCGGCCGCCAAGCCTATCCGTATCGCAATCCCAGCGAGTATCATAAGTGAGAAATTGGCTGTGGGCCCCGCCAGCGCCATCCACGCCGAACGGCGCGGATACTGCCGCTGCCATGCGGGGTTGAACGGCGCGCTCGCCCAGCCGATCATCCAGCCGCCCACCAGGAAGGAAAGTATGGGTACAACGACCATCCCAAACGGTGAGCGGCGAATATGAGGAATCGGGTTGAGCGTCACCTGTCCGCCCTCGGCTGCGGTCGTGTCGCCGCCAAGCTTGGCGACGAGCGCATGCGCGGCTTCGTGGCACGTCGTCGAGAAGAGAAAGACGATGTACCAGATCGCGCCAAGGGCCAGGTCGGGTGTATTCATGGTGGCGGTAGCAGCAAAAGGTTTGGCTCCGGGGCCTGGACTCGAACCAGGATAACCAGCTCCAAAGGCTGGCGTGCTACCAATTGCACTACCCCGGAATAGTTTAGAGCCATGACAGATTAGCGTAACTGGCGGGTTCAGTCCAATAGGCAGGTTTGGGTGCGTTTCGGAGGCGCCTCAGGAACCAACCCAATCGCAGCGACTGTATTCTGTGCAACGGTTCGCTCTTGTCTTGAATCGAAAGGATTTCATGCGTGGGACGCTCTTGAGATTGCGAACTCAATAAGGCTGCACCATTTTGACATCGGCCATTTCTATGCGATAAGGGGGGGCGGGTTCACACGCGCGCGCTTGCCCCGCCTCGCGTGCCAAGGGCGCGGAAGAGAAGCTCCGATTTGTTGAAATAACACCGAGGAGGACCGCTTTTTGCGTTTATTTCTGCTGGTAGCACTCATATCATTTGCAACGCGCGCATCCGCTCAACAGCCGACCGGCCAAGCAACTTTGCTCGCATTGATGGACGCAAATGGCCAGGGGACGAACGACTCGCAGGGCCTGCCGGAGAAACCACAACCGGTTCAGACCGGAGCCTCGGGCCCTGCCACCAGTCAAAACCCATCGGCCGAAAAGCCGGCGGGCGAGGACGGAAAGCCTGCGGGAGCAACAACCCAAGCGAATACTTGGTGTGATGCCTAATTTCCGCGCCGTCAGCGCTGGGGCTATTCCGCCTCTACCCACTCCAAAGCAAGCGTTGTGGATCGCTACGCAAAACACCTTTGACTATTCGTCATTTGTATTCACTGGGATTACGTCACTTTTGGCCGAAGCAACAGATGCCCACCAGCAACTCGGCGAAGGGATCGCGGGCTTTGGAGGATATTACTGGAGAGGATTTGTCGATAAGGCAGACGGCAATTATCTGGTCATTTTCGCACTGCCGACCATCTTTCGTCAGGATGAGCGTTACTACGCCATGGGCCACGGCGGTTTCTGGAAGCGAGTGGTTTACTCCTCGACTCGCACTCTCATTACGCCCAACTATCAGGGACGCAACAGCTTCAATTTCTCTGAATTGCTGGGTCGCGGCGCGGCACAAGGGATTTCGACCGCCTACTATCCGGCCGACGCCCGAACCGCCGGGGCCCTCGCTGCCAAATACGCGTACGCCTTGGGGCGCGACACTCTCACGAACGTCTTTCGCGAGTTCTGGCCGGACATCGCAACTCACGTCCTGCATCGCCATCCATAATCGAAAAAACGCCCGTCCGAACCAAGAGCATGCGCAAATTCGTTTCGGGAAAACGGGACTCCAGGGTCCTCAGGTTCAGGGCACGGGATCATACGCGGCAATCGATCCGAAGTAGGCCACGTAGACGCGGTGAGTGACAGGGTCCACGACGAGCGAGTGCCCGAGGAAATGCGTCGGGGCATTTTCGAGGACTCGATACTCGTCGGGGGAATCCTGCTGAATGACGGTCATGGTGCCGATGCTGTTTGCGGTGTAAACGCGGTGCAGGGCGGGATCGTATCCCGCGCCATCCACTCCTGCGCCTATGGGCAGAACGGCCACAACCGCTCCGGTTTTCGTGTCCAGGACGATCAGCTTTCTGTTCCCTGTGGCGCTGAAGAGACGATGATGAGCGGCGTCGAGGGCGAGGCCTGTGGGCCGTTCACCGGGATCGAGTTTGTAGCGCTTGACGACGGCTTGTTTCAGCGGATCGATCACCACAAGCTCGCTCGTGTCTTCCAGGTTTTGATAGATCAGGCCCGTCTCGGGATCGGCCTGGGGATATTCGGGCTCCCCTCCTAGCGGAATTGTGGCAACCACTTTCTGTGTCGCGGGATCGATCAGCATGCCGGTCTTGCCATTATGATTGCCAACGTAGACCAACTGTGCGTGCTCATCGTAAATGATCGCGTCCGGTTCATCGCCTGCCGGAATTTTTTGCAGCAGTTTATTGGTATTCAGATCGAATACGCCCACTACATTGTCGCGGCTGGAAGATGCGAAGTCGAGGTTGCGGTCCGCAACGACGGCGATCCCATGAACTCTCGTGAGTCCATCGATCGTAGCTACGGTCTCATTCGTGGCGGTATCCACGACGCCGACGAGGCCTTCGCTTGCATACCCCGCGTAGAGGCGCGTGCCGCTGATCGTCATGTAGTCGATGAACGGCCGTCCCATCCGAAATGGCGTGGGAATGGAGACGACACCCGCCGCCTTCATCGTTTTGGCGGCGGGGCGCGTGAAGAGATAGGCATTGAGCGCGACGATTGCCAAGAGAATCAGCGAGATGATTCCGCCGAGCGCTTTCAGAAGAAACCTGGCCACTTTTTTCACAAGAGGCTCCTGGTCCGCGGCGTTTTAACATGCGTTCTTAGCTCAACTAGGACCGGCTCACGAATGACCTGTTTTCGATTACGTTTGTGAATGTACCTTTGTTTCACTGAAAGGCGGGTTGGGCAAGTTTAAATAATTTTACGGCGTAAAGAAGCTTCGTCACGTATTGCGGCGCACCCACATTTGCTCGGGCCGAGCACGGAGCAGCCGGCACATGCTTCTACTTTCTAACTCACTGCTTCGATGGAGAGGACGCGGATGTGCTGTCCTTATGAGCTTACCATCCGAAGCCTTGCGTAGGATGGCGGAGAGGGTGGGATTCGAACCCACGGTCGGGTTTCCCCGACACACGCTTTCCAAGCGTGCTCCTTAAACCGCTCGGACACCTCTCCACTGAAGGAAGCCCAATCAGACTAGCACAAACTTCCGGCCAGAAGAAAATTGGTGGTCCTTCCGTGTTTCTCGAAGTGAAATCCCGATGAGCAAGTCCGAAGGGTGCAAGAAGTCGCTGGTGAAAGTCAGACGCCGCGCCAATTGGTGGTTTCCAGGTCAGAGGCACTACCCCTCCAGGATGGTCCTGATCTTCCGCGCCAGCGTGTTCAGCGAAAACGGCTTGGAGAGGAACGCGAAGTCGGTTCGGTGTCCCATGAAGCCGACGCGGTGGCCGCGGTACCTTCCCCGCAAACGCTCCGGCACAAGAGTCTCGACCGCCTGGCCCAGCAATTCTTCGCGGCCATAGCCGAAGAGCTTCTCTGTCTGCAAATTAACCAGGACGATGCGCCCCTCTTGATTGACGAGCACGATCCTATCCGGAGAAAATTCGGTGAGCGCGCGGAAAACAGCGTCACTGACTGCTGGAACACCTTGCGTCATTAACGACCTGAATGCCTGCGGCCGAGACAATTCCTAAAATTCACACTAATGGAAGGAGAGGGTCACTTCAGGAAGGGGGAATTACAGGCGAATTATGAGGCGATGATTTTACTCTGTCAATAAGGTTGGAGTGACTTGATTCCCAGTGGGGAAATTGGTTTCTGCTTTGGGGATGGATGCTTTCGGCACAGTGCGAGGCGGATCGTGTTCTCCTAAAATCCGCGCGCGTCCTGTAGAATCCCTTTTGGAGGGCGGCATGAATCACTGGCAGGGTAAGTGGGCGTTGATCACGGGCGCAAGCGCGGGGATCGGCACGGCTCTGGCGCGGGAACTGGCGGCGGGCGGAACGAATTTAGTGCTGACAGCGCGGCGGCGCGACCGGCTCGTCGGTCTCGCGGCGGAACTCAGCGCAAAGCATGACATCCGCGCGCTCGTCTGCGTAGCGGACCTGGCGCAGCCGCTCGGCCCCCAGCAGATTTTTTCATTCACCGAAGAAAAGAACATCGCGATTGACTTGCTCGTGAACAACGCCGGCTTCGGCGCCTATGGCGAATTCCACAAGGCGCCCCTCGACCGGCTCGTCGAAATGACACAGGTTAATGTCACCGCGGTCGTGCATATGACGCATCTCTACTTGCCCGGCATGATTGCGCGCGGCAGCGGGGATATCCTGATCGTGGCTTCCACGGCGGCGTTTCAGGCGGTGCCCTACATCTCGACGTACGCCGCAACCAAGACGTTCGATTTGCACTTCGCCGAGGGCCTCGCGGAAGAGGTTCGGCAACACGGCGTCCGCGTTTGCGCGCTCTGTCCCGGTTCCACAGAGACGGAGTTCTTTCAGGTTGCGGGGCAGCGCAACCACACGCGGCGCGCACCGGAAACAGCCGAGAAGGTCGCACACGTGGGGCTTACGGCGCTTGGCTCGGGAAAAAGTTCGGTGATTTCCGGTTTTACGAATTGGCTGGGGGCGGAAACCGTGCGGCTTGTCCCGCGCCGGACGGTCGCTCGAATAACCGCCGGGATATTCCGTCCGAAAGAAAAGCAAGCGTAGAGCCTCATTGCATAAACGCAGAAAATGGCCGCCGATCAAAAGTCGCTCGAACGCCAGCTACATGGGGAAGGATTTCTTCACACCTATGTCTGGCAGGATGGACCACACGCTTTTTATCCAGACCACACGCACCCAGTTGAGACGGCACACATCATCCTCGACGGCGAAATGACGCTGACGCAGGGCGGCGAGACGCATACTTTTGGCGCAGGAGAGCGATGCGATGTTGCGGCCGGCGCCGTTCACTCTGCGAAGATAGGCCCGCGCGGCTGCCGGTATCTGATTGGGGAAAAGTAGTAGCACAGGCTTCAGCCTGTGGGTTTTGATTTTCGTGAGCTCGGAAAAGGCCACAGACTAAAGTCTGTGCTACTTGCGGGAAATGCAAACTAAGTGTTCTTCACCAACGCTCGGTCGAGCAATTCCATGACGTGTACGACTTCTTGCCCCGTCGAGTGAATTTCCGCACCAGCGCGCATCTGCAGCAGGCAGCCGGGATTTGCGGTGACGATCACCGGCGCGTTTGTGGCGCGGGCGTGCTTCATCTTTTCCGCTAAAAGTGCGAGCGAAGTTTGCGTCTCGGTGACGTTGTAGGAGCCCGCGGAGCCGCAACAATAATCCGCCATGGCCATTTCGACGAGTTCCAATCCTGGGATGGCGCGCAGCAGCTTGCGCGGGGCTTCGCGAACTTTTTGTCCGTGGAGGAGATGGCAGGAATCCTGATAGGTGACGCGCATCGGCAATGTTGCAAGATGCGCGGAGAGTCCGAGATCGGCGAGGAATTCGGTGACGTCCCGCATTTTCTTCCGGAACGCGTGCGCCTTGTCCTGTTCTGCTGTCCCGGCTGCAAAAAGATACTCGTACTCCTTGAGCGTTGACCCGCATCCCGCGGCGTTGGTGATCACGGCGTCGAATTCATCACCGAGGAAAACATCGAGGTTGATGCGCGCGAGGGAACGCGCCACATCGCGAACACCGGCGTGCGCTGCGAGCGCGCCACAACAGGTTTGTCCGGAGGGGACGACGACTTCGCAGCCGTTCGCTGTCAGGACGCGAATGGTCGCTTCGTGCAGCGCCGAAAAACTCACTTGCGCCACGCATCCCGCAAACAACGCCACACGAGCGCGCCGATGGCCCACGGCGGGATAGGTGCGTCCTAGTTTCGAGAAGAAAAATTCACGATCGATCGGCGGCAGAAGTTTTTCCCTTTCTGCCAGTCCGAACAAGCGCAGAATTCCGGTTGCCCGCGCGAGCGATTGAAGGCCGGAGCGCTGATAAAAGTAAAGAAGGCGCGCCAGGATTGCGATGCGTCTCGGGTAGGGGAGGAGACCGCGGAACACGAAATCCCGCGCCAACCGAGAGAAAAATGGGCGCCGGTAATTCTGCTCGATCTGAGCGCGCGCCGCTTCGACCAGCTTGCCGTACTCGACGCCCGAGGGACACGCCGTCTCGCACGCGCGGCAATCGAGGCATTGATCGATATGTTTTACGAAGGAGTCGCCGAGCGGCAGACGGCCCTGGTCCACCAGCACGATCTGGCGAATTCGTCCGCGCGGTGAATCGGCTTCGAGGCCCCAGAGTTTGTAAGTGGGGCAATGATTCAAACACAGGCCGCAATGAACGCAGTGCGCGTAGTCGTCATATGCGGGAATGTCCGCGCCGAAAAATCCGCTCTGCGGCTTTGGGCCGGGAGTTTGTTCCGCGCTTGCGACTTGGTCGGTCATGGCCTCATATCCCGCCCGCGAAACGTCCCGGGGCGAGGACGTTTCGCGGGTCGAAGGAATGTTTCACGCGGCGCATCAACTCAAAATCCGGGCGCGACGGGCCCCACACGACGTCCGCAGATGTCTTTATTCCTGTTGGACACCACTCGATCATCGCCTGGGCGCCGTTTTCAGGCAGCGTGCATATGCGAAAAACTTCTTTGACCGCAATCGCGGTGACTGCGGATGGCGCTTCGTTTCCGGCCTGGGCGAAAAATGCGGCGTACACAATCCCGGATGCACGTGCGAGTGATGCGAGGCCAGTTCCGTAATGTTTGGCAACCTCATTCAGGTCTTTGAGCAAGGAGGGCATAGCTGTCGGCAGGACTCCAATCCGAAAAATTGCCGCGTCCGGCGCGGCCTCCAAAACCAGCCGCGGGAATTCCCGAATACGAGCGAAAACGGCGAATTGTTCGGTTTCACTGATTGGAAGGAATTCAGCGGCGTTTGCGGCGCCTGCCATGTGGCCGAGTTCGCGCGCATATCGATCCACGACGGAGGGTTGGCCTGCTGCTGAGATGACGACGGACCACTGCGTCGGCATGATTCGCGCGGCAGCTTCCGCTGAAAAGATGAGACGGCCGGCGCCGGGGTCCGCGACTTCCACCATTTGCGGCGTAAGAACGGAGTGGGAGATCGCACGGCAGAATTCAAATGCAGCTTCCGCCGAGGAAAATGACGCGATGAAAGTTCCTTGCGCCGGAGGCATCGGAAACGTGCGGAAATTCACGCGCGTGATAACGGCGAGCGTGCCCAGCGATCCGATCAGCAATTTGTGCAGGTCGTAGCCCGTCACGTTCTTGACGACACGTCCGCCGCTTTTCGCTTGTGCTCCTTCGCCCGTCACAAATTCCATGCCGAGGCAAAAATCGCGGACCGCGCCGTAGGCGTGGCGCAGGGGCGAACTCGAATTCGCGGCCACGATGCCGCCAATCGTTGCGCGGTCCGAGAATGGAACCGCGAGCGGCAGGAATTGTTTTTTCTCCGCCAGCGTGCGCAGCAAATCCTCAATTCGCACACCCGGCTCGACGCCGAGGGTGAGGTCCTGTGGATCGTAAGCGAGCACGCGATTCATTCGGGAGAGATCGAGCGCAATGTCGTAGCGCGCGGGCGGCGAGCCGATACCGAGCTTCGTGCCGCCTCCCATGGGAATCACGGCCAATTTTTCCGCGGCGGCGAAGCGAATAATTTCCGCAATTTGCGCGGCGTCCGCCGGTCTGACGATGACAGCAGGGCGCACACCACAAACTTCGCGTGCGGCGATTTCCGCCGCACCCGCGACGACGTGCGCGCCGCCGGCAATTTCTTCGAGACGTGTGAAGGAAACTTGCGCGGGCCGGCTCATGTGGGAATCGCCGCGGAGGCCGGTGTTGGTGGCACGCGGATTTCTCCGCAGCCCTTGCCCATGGGCAACACCTTGCCGGGATTTAATCTTCCGGCAGGATTGAATGCGGCGCGGACGCGCTCCATCAGGGCGAGATCGTCCGGCGTGAAAATAAGCGTCATGAGCTCATTTTTCTCCATGCCGATTCCATGCTCGCCGGTGAGCGCGCCGCCAACCTCCACGCAATGCCGCATGATTTCTCCGCCCGCCGCGACCACGCGCGCGAATTGCGCGCGATCGCGCTCGTCGAACAGGATGAGCGGGTGCAAGTTGCCGTCGCCTGCATGAAAAATGTTGCCGATCTGCAAATCGTATTTGCGGCTGATTTCCTCGATGCGCCGGAGCGTTTCGGGAAGGCGCGTGCGCGGGATGACGCCGTCCTGCACGTAATACATGGGCGAAATGCGCCCCATCGCGCCGAATGCTTCTTTCCGGCCCCTCCACAAAAGGTTGCGCTCCTGATCGTTGCGCGCGGCTCGCACCTCTCGCGCGCGATGCTGGCGGCAAACTTCGGTGATCTCGGCGGCCTGCGCCTCGGCCGCTTCGGTGAGCCCTTCAACTTCGATCAGCAGCACTGCCGCGCAATCCTTGGGAAATCCCGCGTGGACGTAGTCCTCAACCGCGCGAAGAGTGAATCCGTCCAGCATCTCGCACGCGGCGGGAGTGATGGCCCGCACTGTGATCTCGACGACGGATTCCGTCGTGTCGTCGAGCGTGTCGTAGACCGCGAGCAGCGTCTTCACGGCCTCCGGCTTGCGCATCAATCTCACGGTGATCTCCGTGACGAGCGCGAGGGTTCCTTCAGAGCCGACAAGCAGGCCGCACAGATCGTATCCCGAAGTCTCGATGCTTTTGCCGCCGATGCGCACAATTTCGCCGTCGGGCAGAACCAGTTCGAGGCCCGTGACGTGATTGGACGTTACTCCATAGGCCAGCGTATGCGGGCCGCCGGAATTTTCGGAGACGTTTCCGCCGATGGTGCACGATTTTTGGCTGGAAGGATCGGGCGCGAAATAAAGGCCCAGGTGCTCGACCGCGCGGGACAAGTCGAGATTCACGACTCCGGGCTGAACAACCGCGCGAAGATTCGCCGCGTCGATTTCGAGAATGTGGTTCATGCGCGAGAACACGACCACAATGCCGCCGTTGCGCGCAATCGCTCCGCCGGAAAGCCCCGTGCCCGCGCCGCGCCCCACGATCGGAGTCTCATAGCGATTGGCGAGGCGGACAATTCCCGACACATCGCGTGCAGAGGTCGGAAAAACGATGCACCGGGGAGATCCCAGCTCCACCGACCCATCATATTCGTAAAGCATCAAATCTTCGGGAGCGGAGAGGACCGCCTTGGGCCCTAGCAGTGCCTCGAGTTCGCGGATGAGTTGCGGTTGCATCAAAGTGATTTGAAGGTCCTTTGGCCACTATAGTCTGTGCCTTTGGGCAGAGTCAACGCGCGGGCTGCGATATCATGTGAATCGGATCTCAGGTATTCGGATTCCGTGAGGCTAGAAATGTCCCGAAATCGTATCGATCAGGTTAAAATTGCTCCACTGATGGAGTCATAGCCGTTAGCCCAGCTACCCGAAGATCTTTAGGGGAGATTCATCTCTTTTCGGTAAACTACATCGCAATACGATAAAAATGGAGATGAGGGTCCATGGGCCTGCTGTCAAGATTGTTCGGCTCAAGAAATGCCTCGAAGAGGGGTCCTTCGGAACAGGAAGTCGAAGTGCATTTCGCGTACGGTTCCACTAACTTTCAATATGCGTATGCGCTCGGGGACAAGATTCGACTCGCAATTGCCGAGGCCAAGGTCGGTGAGTACGACGGGCACGCACTCCCCGCCGATGGCAGCGAAGGCCGGTTCTTCGTTAACGGGCCGGATGCCGAGGCAATTTTTAAGGTGATCGCCCCGGTGCTGGAGGCCTCGCCGCTCATGCGCGGCGCAACTGTCACGCTGCGCTTCGGCCCTCGCCGATGGCGAACTCCCAAACGAGTCATCAAGCTGCCGCAATAGCGGACGCTGTCCAAATTTGGAAATGTTCACGATGAATCTGTACTTCAGGAGGTCGGGGCTTCAGCCCCGACGTTCGAGTCCGCTTTTTCAGGGGCTTTAGCCACTGAAGCTTCAGGGCCTAAAGGCCCCTTTTACGCGACCACGGTTGTCCGACCTGAAGGTCGGACCTCCTAAATGCAGCTCCCATTTTGATCGCGCGAGCCTCTTCGAATTTAGGACGCTGCCCGACATCGCGCTGAGGCAGCGCCATCGCGGCATAGCTGTGTTACTCTCCCCCAGTTGTTTTTCAAGCGCCGAGGCCACGGGTGAGCAAGCCGAAATTATTTTCCACGCATATATTGTTTGAGGAGCCGCGCAAGAAACTTGCGGAGCATTTTGACGTCGAATACTGGACGGGGGAGGAGCGCCCACCTCGAGCGGAGGTTTTGAAGCGAGTTTCGGGCAAGGACGCGCTCGTCTGCCTGCTCACGGAAAAAGTCGATCGCGAGCTGCTCGACGCGGCGGGGCCGAATCTGCGGATCGTTGCAAATGTGGCGGTCGGCTTCGACAATATCGACGTGCCCGCATGCACCGAACGAAAAATCGCCGTGACGAACACGCCTGGCGTGCTGGACGAGACGACCGCCGATTTCGCGTGGACTCTGCTGATGGCAGTCGCGCGGCGCCTCATCGAGGGGGACCGCATGGCGCGGTCGGGCGCGTGGACGAAATGGAATCTGGACCAACTGTGCGGGACCGACGTCTGGGGCAAGACGCTGGGCATCATCGGACTCGGCCGCATCGGACGCGCCGTTGCCCGGCGCGCTTCGGGGTTCCGCATGCGCATTATTTACAACAGCACGACGCGCGCCGCGGTGGAGATCGAAAAGGAACTGAACGCCGAGTACATGTCACGAGAAGCGGTATTCGAGCAGGCCGATTTTCTGTCCCTTCACGTTCCGCTTAATGCCGCCACGCGAGGATTGGTTGGGCCCGCGGAACTTGCGAAGATGAAGCGGACGGCATTCTTGATCAACACCACGCGCGGTCCGGTCGTGCAGGAAACGGCGCTCATCGACGCACTGGAACGAGGCCTCATTGCCGGCGCGGCGCTCGATGTGTTCGAGCGCGAACCGCTCATTCCCGACGGCTTGCGGCGCGACAACGTGGTCCTCGCGCCGCATCTTGGATCGGCGTCCGTCGAAACGCGCACCCGAATGGCGCTGATCGCCGTCGAAAACGCGATCGCCTTCTTCGCCGGCAAGCGTCCGCCAACGATACTGAACCCGGAAGCGTTGCGCCCAAATTGAAATTGCTTGGCACGATGAGGCATGACTTACGTTGTAGAAGAGCTTGCAACGCACCAAACAGGGGGACAGGAAATGGCTTACGTATCGCTCAATCATCCGAAACTCACGCTCGAAGGCGCGGAGGCCATATTGTCCGCAGCCAAGGCTCAGGCTGTTCGCATGGGCAAGCCCATGAATATCGCCGTCGTGGACGACGGCGGCTATTTGATGGCCTTCGCGCGAATGGACGGCGCCAAGCTTTCCTCAATCGACATCGCGATTAACAAAGCGCATGCCGCGGCCATCCGGCGCCAAAACACAGGCCCTGTTCGCAACGGCGACGAAGTAAGCGTTCTCCTGTCGCTGGGCCTCGCAATTGCTAGCCGCGCGCACCAAACGCCGATCCGCGGCGGACTCACGCTCGAAGTGAGTGGCCAATGTGTGGGCGGAATTGGCGTGAGCGCGGGCACCGAAGACGAGGACACCGAAGTGGCGCGCGCGGGCATGGCCGCGTTTGTGAAAGGGTAGCTCTAAGTAGCACAGGCTTCAGCCTGTGGCTTTTGGCTTTCAAGCGCGCAAAAATCCACAGGCTGAAGCCTGTGCTACAAGACCCCGCGAATCGAATGGCCGACCTCAAACAAGCCGCGCTCAAGATTTTTCGCGAGACGCTGACGGCGATTGATATTCCTTCGTCGATGCGGCGCAAGCTTGGCCGGGCGGGCTCGCGAATTTTTGTGAATGGGGCGCCTTTCGATCTTGCCGCGTTCGAACGTATTTGCGCCATCGCCATTGGCAAGGCTTCCGTGGCGATGGCCCGCGGGCTTGCCGAATTGCTCGCGCCGGATTTCTGCGCCAAAGGCATTGTAGTTGCGCCAACCGCTGCGTCCGGCTTGCCTGAAGGCTTTCACGCGGTCGTTGCGGGACATCCCGTACCGGACAAGGGCAGCTTCGCGGCGGGACGGGCGATTCTTGATTTACTCGCATCCACGAATCATCACACTCTGGTTTTCTTTCTCTTGTCCGGCGGAGGCTCTGCGCTCGTCGAGCTTCCGCTCGATTCAGGCGTCACGCTCGAAGACATGCAAGCGCTGAATCGCGTGCTGGTCACCTGCGGTGCCTCGATCGATGAAATCAACGCGGTGCGGAAGCATCTTTCCGCAGTGAAGGGAGGACGCTTGGCCGTCGCCGCCGGAGCCGCAATGAAGATCACGCTCGGCGTGACCGATGTGCCCGAAGGGCAGGAGTCCGCGCTGGCGTCCGGCCCGACCCTTCCCGATCCGACCACGGTTTCGGACGCGTGCGGCGTTGTTCGCCGCTACGACTTGCTTTCGAAGCTGCCGCCGAGCATTCGAACGCGGTTCGAACATCCCGATTCCATCCCCGAAACTCCGAAAGTGGGAGATCCCGCGTTTGACCCGCGCCGCGCCGCGTTTCAGATTCTGCTCGGACGCCACGACTTGTTCCATTCCGCGCACCACGCTTCGGAATCCGCGGAGTTCATCACCGTATGCGACAACTCAACGGATAACTGGCCGGTAGAAAAGGCCGTGGATTACCTGCTGGCGCAGCTTGTGGCGCTCAAGCAGGCCAATCCCGAAAGGTCCGTGGCCGTGATCGCGGATGGCGAAGTGAGCTCGCCGGTGACAGGCGACGGAGTCGGCGGGAGAAACTTGGCGTTCGTGCTCGATTGCGTGAAAAAGATAGCAGGCCAGAAAATTGCGGTTCTTAGCGCGGGCACCGACGGCGTCGATGGTTCCAGTCCGGCAGCGGGTGCGGTTGCGGATGGCGAAACCTTGGCGCGCGCGCAATCCCTGGGCCTCGACCCAATCGATTATTTCCGGCGCAGCGATTCCTACACCTTCTTCCGCACGCTTGGCGACACAATCGAAACCGGCCCCACGGGAAACAATCTGCGCGACCTGCGAATCCTTCTCGCGAAATGAGTGGCGCAGCCTGTTCAGCCTGTGGGTCTTAGTCCTTGCACATACCAAACCCTACAGCCTGTGAAGCCGCCGCCACTTCAATCGCTCTTGCTCCCGGGCAGAGATGCCTCGATCCGGCGCAGCCGGTCATTCATGTCCGTGAGCTGGTGCTCGAGATGATCGAGCCGGTCGAGAACCTCTTGATTGTTGTTTGAAGCTGCGGTGGCGGCATCGCCATTTTTCTGGTTCGCTGCTGACGGCCCCTTTTGCGGCGCGCCCTGACTTTTTAGCTGCTCAATCAAATCCTCCAAGGCATGAGGAACGCCGATCCCCACCTGGCCGGTCTTCAGCATCGCCTCGAGAGGCTCGACGGCCGTGGGATCACCGCGGCGCCCCAGCGCAAAGATGGACGCAAACCGGATGTCGAAGGAGGATTCATTCAGGTACGAAATTAAGCGGGCGGTGATATCGTGATTTTTCAGGTCCACGCGCCCCAGCGACCCGATGGCGATGCTCCGCAGCGCGGACGGTTTTCCCGGCGACGACCATTCGAGCAGCTCTGGAACAACTGAATTGTCCCCGAGAGATCCCATGGCGCGAAGCGCAGCACTCCGCAGCACGTCACCGGGGGAAGAAATCGTGAGCGCCTTTTCGAGGATGGGCTCGGCGTTGGGAGCCTTATCCGTCGCCAGGGATTGTAATGCCGCGCCGCGTACGGAATATGCTTTGTCGTCCTTGTAAATGCTTTGCAGACGCTTGGCGATTTCCTCGTCACCGTGGTAGCGGCCCAATTGTTCGACGGCGACCGCGCGCACCCACGGCTGGTCGTTGGAAAGCGCGGCCAGCACCTGCTTCCGCGCCGGCGACGAATTGATGCGCCCGAGTGAGCGAAGGGCTTCTTCGCGTACACCCCAGAATTTATCGTGCTGCGCCGCCTCTCCCAGGGCATTCGCCGCGGCTTCGTTATCGTGAAGGATACCGAGCGCAAAAGCCGCGTCCGCGCGGTCCGGCACGTCCGATGCGGTTCGCAGTTGCCGGATCCATTCTTCCGGCGACTTCTGGAAATCCACGGACTTTAGAATTTTGTCACCCTTGTCGAAAAGGACCATTAGCGGCGGTCCATCGACGGGGAAAGAAAATGTTTCGTCGGCCTTGGAGACCTCGATGGGGAAGAGTTTCTCGCCGCTCGAAGTGGTAATCGAAACTTCAATTGGCACATGGAATAATCCGACGCGTCCCTCCACTCTTTGCGTTTGCTTGACGCTGAGGCTGACCTTCATTCCCGCGTCATCGTAAGAGGACCGCACGGTAAAGCGCGGCGCGCCGGCGCCGTAAATCCATTGGTCGAAGAACTGGTCGACGTTCGTGCCGGAAGATTCCTCGACGGCCTTGGCCAGGTCCGCGCTAACGACGTTCTGGAGCCGGTTGGCCTCAAGGTAATGCTTGAGGGCGCGGAAGAACGCCTCGTCGCCCATCTGTTCGCGGAGCATGTGGATCACCCAGCCGGCCTTGTCGTAGACGTTGCCGACGTATTCCACCGAATCGTCGATGTCCCGCGTGACGATTGGAATCGTGTAGAGTTCCCTCGACTGCATCCATGTATTCTGGTCGCGCCAGTAGCGGTAGCCGGACGCATCCACGCCGTAGTAATGCTCCTCCCACAGTGTGGCGCCAAAGGTTGCAAAGCCTTCATTAAGCCACGTGTTGGTCCAATCCTTGCACGTGACGAGATCGCCGAACCACTGATGCGTCATCTCGTGCGAAATCAGGCCGTCCGCCGCTTCGGGTTTCTCCGACGCGAGTTCCGCGTGCACCATGTCGCGCGCCGCGAGCGTTGTCGCGCTCACGTTCTCCATGCCGGAAGCGACAAAGTCATCGACAGCCGTTTGCGCGTATTGGTCCCACGGATATACCACGCCGAACCGGTCCGAAAAGAAATCGAGCATTTCCTTGGTGTGGCTAAATGTGGGATCGATCGTGTCTTCCATCCCGCGCGGGACATTGTATGTAATCGGGGTGTTGTGCCAGGTGTCCTTCTTTTCCTTGTATTCACCGGCAACGAACGAAATCAGATACGTCGAAACCGGCAACGATTGCCGCCACGTCCAGATTTTCTGGCCATCGGGAGCGTCCTGGACGCTCAGCAGTTTCCCGTTGGAAACGGTGAGCCAATCCCCCGGCACGGTGAGAATCATTTCGGAAGTCGTGCGGTCGTTGGGATAATCGTAGATGGGAATGTAATGGTGCGTGTCTTCCGCTTCTCCTTGCGTCCAGATTTCCTTGGCGCGGCCGGGATCGTCCTTGTCGGGGAGAATGAAATAAAGTCCGGAGGTTGGCTTGCCTTCGTACTTCAATTCGACCTCGAATTTTTCGCCGGATTTTGCGGGCTGCGCCAGTTGCACGCGCAACTTGTCATCGCGAAGGTCGAATGCGGCGTCCTTGCCGTTGACGCGCGCGCTCGAAACCGTGAGTTCCGCGCAATCGAAATCCAGATGGGTCACGCCGGCGCGCAATGTGGACAATGTGTGCGTGACGTCGCCGATCACTTTGCGCTGATCGAGGTCAAAGTGGAGCGATACACGCACGTTCTGCAAGTCGTAATCGCGGCTCGGCGCATACGGCCGGTCCGCGCGCGCCACCGCGCCCAGCAGTACGGCCACACCAAGAACCGCGGCCGCCAGGGACACGCGTGGACGCAGCCTTTTCCAGGGCAATTTCATTCCGGCCTCGCAAGGGAGTATGCGGCGCACAAAACCATCTAGCCATTATACCTGCACGTGCCGCGCGGAATCAGGGCAAGCTTTCTTCCCATTGTCGTTAGACGCTCACCCCGGCGAAGCGTTTCCAGCCGGGCTCACTCAGCGGCAAGCCTACTTGCGAAGGTAGGAATCGTCTTTGCTGATCCAGTCTTCGCGGCGCGGGGCGAAGATATCGACGTCCACGGTATCCTCCAGCGCCACGGCCGAGTGCGGCACATTCGCCGGGATCACGAGGACCTCGCCCGCCCCGACCAGGATTTCCCGGTCATCAAAAACGAATTTCAACGCGCCGGAAATGATCCATGAATATTGCTCATTCCTGTGGGAGTGGCGCGGAACCACGGCGCCCTTCTTCAGCAAGAGTTGGGAAATGGTTGCATTCTCCCCGGAAATCATTTGGCGCGAAAGCTTGTCGTTCAGTTGTTCGACTTCCATGGTCTTCCAGGATGACTTTTCAAGAGCGCTCAAAGGTGCCTCCTCGATTTGGCCAAGCTGCGCCAGCATCGTCCCCCGAAAATCCGCGCCGCGTCAACCCCGTCTTACCAGAGGCCGCACGGCGCAAAAGCAAGCCCGGTGCGAAACATCTGATAAGATGCGTAGCACTGGAAGTCGTCAAGAGGTGAGGTCATTGGATGGCAGCGGAGCCGAATGTTGCGGGTGTGGCGCGTCTTTTTTATCTGGTGGCGGGCGCTGCCGTGGCGAGCTGGGGATTGTGGGGCGCGGACCAGGGCTGGACGCAGTGGTCCTGGCTCGCTCTGGGAGGGGCGCTGCTGGTTCTCGGTGTGATCGGCTACTCGCCTTTGCATGCCTTGCTCGCGAAAAAACATCAGAAAGCGAGTTAAATGCGTTTCCTCCACGCCGTCGCCGGGTTCGTTCTTTTCTTTGAACTGCCAATACCAATCTACTGGCTGATTCTTCACCCGTTTAATTCATTCTGGCGGAGCCGCGTTCGCGCTGCATTCTGGTTTGCGGGGCTCACAGCGTGGACTTGCGGCGGCGTTGTGCTTTGGCATTTCCGGCACTTGCTGCTGGCTGCCACGCGCCCGTCCTGGTTCTCGATCGCCGCGGGCTTTGCTCTGATCGCTGTCGAAGGATATCTTTTCGTGCGCGTTGAACGAGAGCTTGGCAGCCGAAGGCTCATCGGCCACGCCGAACTTACGGGCACGGGCGAAATGTTTTCGGGCGGGCTATATGCCCATGTGCGTCACCCGCGCTACGCCGGAATGTTCAGCGCGGTCCTGGGAGCTGCGCTGCTTGCTGGAACACCGTCGCTTTGGATAGTTCTGGCCGTCTGGTTGCCATTCGCCCTGATTGTGATCCGCCTCGAGGAAAAGGAATTAGCGGCTCGCTTCGGTCCGAGCTACGAGGCATATCGCAAGCGCGTCCCGGCCTTCCTGCCGTTTCGTTTGCGTGCGGCAGGGAAACAATAATTTTGGTGGACGCGACGCCCGCAACCGCCAAACTGCCCACCGTTGCCCCGCCGTCCCCGCTCCGTTAGAATGAGAGAACAACTGCGGAGAGGTGTCCGAGCGGTTGAAGGAGCTCGCCTCGAAAGCGAGTGTCGGGGAAACCCGACCGTGGGTTCGAATCCCACCCTCTCCGCCATCCTACCGAAACAATGGCATTGCGGTCGAAAAAAGGTTTGATTACCGCATATTTCCGCAGAGGCTTGCTACATCTTGCCGCAGATTTTCGTCCATTTGTGCTTCCCGTGGGTTGGCCGCGGAGCAAACCTGCGTGGCCGTCAGTCCCTCCGCGCCGCGAAGATCGGCGCCTTGCAGGTTCGCTCCGCCCAGGTCCGTGCCTCGAAGGACCGCGCTCATGAGAAGCGCGCCGCTCAAATCCGATTTCCGCATGTCGGTATCCGTGAGGATGGCCTGTGAGAGGTCCGCATTTTTCAGGCGAGCGTTGCGCAGATTTGTCGAAACCAGATAGGCTCCCCCGAGATTCGCCATCGTGAGATTGGCGTTTTCCAGATTTGCTTCTCGCAGATCCGCTTTCTTTAGGCTCGCTCTCTGCAGCAAAGCCGAATGCAAATCCGATTTGTAGAGATTGGCGCCATCGAGCGTGGCATCGAGAAGAGTCGCTTCGGAAAGTACCGCGAAAGACAAATTCGCATCGCGCAGATCGGACCGGTCCAGATTGGCGTTTCGCAGGTCCGCCTCCGGGAGAGCCGCGCGCGCCAGCTTGGCACGGTCAAGTACAGCAAACCGCAGATCAACCTGGCGGAGATTCGCCTCCCGAAGATCCGCCTCCGAGAGATAGGCATTCCGCAGATCGGTTCGCCAGAGGTGGGCTTTCACGAGAAAAGCTCCGTACGCCTGGATGTAGCGCAGCCTGAGCCGATTGAGGCTGGCGCCTTTGACCAACGCGATTTCTTCTTCTCGTCCCGTCCAACCGGGAGGTTTCGTCGAGACGTCAGCTTCGGTCAGTTGCGCGAACGGGTTGTAGCCAAAAGTCCAGAGGACTTCGGGCGCCCACGCCCTGATTCCGGGAGCAGGCCACTGTGCCGTGGAGCGATAGTCGTGTGGGACTCCCAGAAACGTGCCGATCGAGAGGAGGAAAAGGAGGAGTCCTATAACTGGCGGCACAGCCCTGAGGACGAGAACAGTTTTTCCGCTGGAAGATTTCTGTTCGGTGATGAGTCGCGGCGAATCGGGGCCAAACGCTTTCCCTGCCATTCTTGGAAAGTTCATGGCAGCGGTGATGGCGCCCACGACCAGCAATATATGCAGCATCGTGCCGCGTAAATCCTCGAGCGTCATGTATCGGCCCCAGAATAGAAGTACCGTTGCGGGCGCGACCCAATACAGCAAAAGTATTGCGATTGCCGCTTCGAGGAATCCGAGAGGCGATTGTGAATTTCTTAACCATTTGAAGTGCGTGCGCGCGGACCACCGGGCAAACCAGGGGAGGCACGCGTCGAGTCTCCTCCCGTCGGGAAAGATTGCGGGTAATTGCGCAATTCCATCCCAAAGGCGCTGCATGTAGAGATGAAAACAAAGATACAGACTGAGAATCACCACGGGGCCAAAGAGATAAAATGGAATGAACGGCAAGGCCGTCTGCAGCGCGGAAAACGGCAGGGCTGACGAATTCTTCACAAGTTGAGAGTCTGGCGTCGTGAATATTCTTAACCATACCAGCCCGTTGAGCAGCAAAGTGAGCCACATGAGCCATCCGGCTTTGCCAGCCGTTTCGCGGACGAGCTTCAATCCCTCAAGCGGGGAAATGGATTCAGGAAGGGCGGTGCCGAACAGGTTTGCTCCTGCAAGTTGCGGGCTGAGGAGTCCCGTCGCGCCTCGCAAGTCGGCAGCTTGAAGATTTGCTTGCTGGAGCTGCGTTCCAAGCAAGTTTGCTTCCGCCAGATTTGCCTGGACCAAAGCCGCTCCACGCAAATCCGCAAGCGTCAGATCGGCGCCCTTCAAAATTGTCTTATGGAGGAGAGCGTTCGGGAGCCGGGCATCGACCAGATCGGCGTATGCAAGATTTTTTCCTGAAAAATCCGCCCGAATGCCTGCCTCGCCCGTGGAATCGAGCCAT
The DNA here is from genome assembly GCA_963833595.1 of uncultured Acidobacteriota bacterium. Lineage (GTDB taxonomy): Bacteria > Acidobacteriota > Terriglobia > Acidiferrales > UBA7541 > Palsa-360. The sequence continues at coordinate 126,374 of CAWHYM010000026.1, forward strand.
AGGCCGTGGTTCTCAAGGATTTCCCGCAAATCTTTGCGGGTGAGTCTGTCCGCGCTCCCTATCCCGGAAGCCGATGCCTTTTCATGTTCTGCGGTTGTGGCCATGGTTTAAACCTTGAAACGCTTGTGCGACCGTGCAGTATCAGGATGCTCGCCCCCAGGTAGAACCCTCCTGTTTCCAAGTGGGAACAATATTGGACTAGAACACCGTGTAAGGTTACCTACCCGTAGGTCCAGAATGAGTACAGCTGATCCAGGAATCCCGCATCCGGCGCAACACACGTTCTGCGATCCGTGTAGGACAGGCTTCAAGCCTGTCGCCTTTTTGAATGTGCAAAATCAAAACCAGACAGTCCCGCCGCGGCGGGACTGTCCTACTCGTGCTTTCCCCACTTTACAACGAGGATCGATATTTTTGTGCTTGTGAGAAATACGGGTTAATGCTTGGCCGCCTCAGCGAAATCCGTGCTGAGAGTGACGCTCTCCCACTCGTTGATCTGCCTGGTCATTTGCTCGATCTTGGTGCGCGCCCTGCGCAGCGCGTCCGAGCCGAGCAAAAGGTGGAGCGGTGGTGCGGCGGAATCGACCGCCTGAAGAATGGCCTTTGCACCCATTACCGGATCCCCGATCTGTTTACCGGAGTTTCGGGCCAAAAGGTTGACCATTTGCCCGCTTGTCGCCGAGTAAGCTTCGATCTTTGCTTCCGCATGACGGATCGAATTTTCAGAGAGGAAGTCAGTGCGAAAGCCTCCCGGTTCCACGAGAGTGACGTGGATGCCGAGGGGAAGAAGTTCCTCCGCCAGGCTCTGCGACATGCCTTCGACGGCAAACTTCGCGGCGGCGTACAGCCCATAACCCGCCTTGGGCGCGAGGCCCGCGATGGAGGAAATGTTCACGATATGGCCGCTCCCCTGCGCGCGGAGCAGAGGCAGCACGGCTTGTATGACATTCAGCGTTCCGAAGAAATTTGCCCCCATGACGTCCTGCGTCTCTGCGGGTGAGGACTCTTCAATCGCGCCCAGCAGGCCGAACCCCGCGTTATTCACCACAATATCGAGCCGGTGATGAATCGCATGAGCAGTGGCGACGGTGCTGAAGACTTGCTCTCTGTTCGTGACATCCAATGGGAGCACATGCAGTTCCCCGGGGGCCTGTTTCAGATCGGGTTTCCCGCTGCGAGACGTGCCGATGACGACATCTCCTCTTGAGAGGAACGCCTCAGCAATGGCCTTACCAAGTCCGCGTGAAATTCCGGTGATAAATGCGATCTTTTGAGTTTGCGACATTTTTTCGGCTCCTATAAGGGTGCAGTTAGTTTAACCGCATGAATCCATAAAATCACAAAATTGAAGAGTGGACGAAATTGCCAAACTCTTGAGGTATCTTCCTTCTGAACGGTTTTTTGCACTATGCTGAAGGTGGCACGCCTGCAGGGGACCTCTGATGACTCTCCGTCAACTTCAAATACTGGCTGGTTTCGGTCTTCTACTGCTCTTGCCCACAGGCTGTCGAACGGACCCGGTGAGCCGAGCCAATGCGAAAAGTGAAGCCGCCCCTTCTGGATCGATGCCGGGGCCACATCGGCTTTCCGCCGACGGCGATGCATTACTTCGCAATTTCCTGAATACAGCGGAGATGCCCGATCTCCACTGGCCGACTTTTGCAAATTACCAAAAAGAGCTCAAAGAGTTTTATGACGGGGCTAGCGGCACCCTTCCCTGGATTGATCAGGGCAAACCTACGGCCCAAGCTCGTGCAATCATTCGGTCATTGAAGAATGCCGCAGATAAAGGTCTCAGGCCTGAGGATTATGGCGGCCCGCAATGGGACGAGCGTCTCGCTAAATTCGAGCGGTCGACGGGCGAGCCCGAATCGGACCTGGTGAAATTCGACCTTGCGCTCACGGTTTCCACGATGAGGTACATCTCCGACTTGCACATCGGACGAGTCAATCCTCGCTTGTTACACTTCGGACTTGACATTGACCATAAGCAGATCGATCTGTCCGAGTTTCTGAGGCAAAAACTTGTAGGAGCAACGGATATTGATGCTGCTCTCGAGACCGTTGAACCTCCGTTTCCGATTTACCGCCGGACACAGGATGCATTGAAAAAATACATGGAGTTCGCCCGCCTCGATGACGGCGAGCTTCTACCCGTTTCCTCGCGTGCGGTAAAACCAGGCGATTCTTACGCCGGCGTGCCTCGGCTCGCGAGGTTGCTGTCGCTTTTGGGCGATCTTCCGGCGGAACATGGGGAGGCCCCCACGGAAGGGAACTATCAAGGCGCTCTTGTCGATGCGGTGAAGCATTTTCAGCGGCGCCACGGGCTCGAGCCAAACGGCATCCTCGACGCGCCGACCCTAAAAAGACTGAATACGCCGCTGAGCCGCCGCGTCACGCAGCTTCAACTTGCCATGGAGCGCATGCGATGGTTGCCGCATCAGTTTGAGCGTCCTCCCATTGTGGTGAACATTCCCGAATTCCGCCTCTACGCCGTCAATGCTGAATACCGCAGCGTCTTCACCATGAAAGTAGTCGTCGGGAAATCCTATGGCCACCAGACGCCCGTTTTCGCGAACGTGATCAGGTCCGTGATCTTCCGGCCCTATTGGAATGTCCCTCAAAGCATTGTGAACGCCGAGTTGATTCCGCATCTCGAAAAGAATCCGTCTTATTTTTCCGAGAATTCCTATGAAATCGTGGACAAGAACGAGAGAGTCGTTAGCGAAGGACCAGTGAGCGAGGAGGCCGAAGCGCAGCTCCGCGCCGGGAATTTGAGAGTCCGGCAAACGCCCGGCCCCCAAAATGCTCTTGGCTTGATAAAATTCGAATTTCCAAATGAGTATGACGTCTATATGCATGGCACACCCGCCAAGCAATTATTCTCCAGGTCTCGACGCGATTTTAGCCACGGCTGCATCCGCGTCGAAGATCCCGTCAAGCTGGCGAAGTGGGTGTTTCAAGGCATGCCGGAGTGGACTGAAGAGAACATCCGAGCCGCGATGAACGGCGAGGAGACAATGCCGGTCAAACTAAAGGAACCCATTCCTGTGCTGATTCTGTACAGCACTGCGGTGGTATTGGAAGGCGAGGAGCCGCATTTCTTTGAGGACATCTACGGCCTGGATGCGGACCTGGAACGAGCCTTGGCGCATGACGTTCCATAGCCATCGGGTCAGGACTTCCGAAAAAGAAATAAGAACTTACCAGCGACGAACCCGGCCAACATCCACGTGAACAAAGCGCGACCCCGGATAGTAGCCGACTCCTCCACGGTGAAGGGTGAGAGCGACGTCTCGCAATTTTGAAGTGGAGACACCCGGCATGCGGATATCGATGGCTTCTCCTTGCATATGCAGACTATGCGATGCGACACCCTGAGTGGTGCGGCGGAGAAAATCGTTGCTCCAGGGCGTGCGGTAACCGCAAATAATGTCGATCTCTGCGTCGGGGCGCCCGACAGCGGCCGTCAAATCGTGCAGCAAGTCAAACACGCGCTGGTCCAGTTGAATTACGTCACCCGTGCGATGGTCACGGAGAAACAGGTCCAGGCGATCGATGGCGGAGGAAATGTAATTGTCGCCCACCCGATATACAACATCGATCCATTCATTGGTGTGAGTGTGATAAAGCCGCAATCGGTAGACCGGCTCAGGCTGTACCGGGCTTGCTCCAGCATAAGAAAACGCGGAGATCCCGAAAAGTAGAATAAAAATACCAACTGCGTGCGAAGTAAATTTTTGCCAGTTCAAAATCGGCCTTTCTTGGTCCCTTGAGAAACGCAAGTCGCCCAAAACGCCACCAATTTTCTCATAGATTGCACCGCGATTGCACCGTGTTGTTTCTGTGACTTGTGACGGCAATCACAGATTTTTGTGACGAATGTCATATATAAGAACTAAATTGATGGCATGTTAAAATAAAGAGACTTTGGTGGACTCGACGAAGCCATGGTCAAGCAAAAAACGAATGCTGAAATGCCCGCGGATAAACTTCCGACGGGTGTGTTGGAAACGATCTGCGATGCGAAATCGCGTAGCTGCCATGTGTCTCCTCCCCATTTGCCGCAAGATTCCGGATTCGCTGCTTACGATTCGATATGCGAGATGCTATGCGGGCAAGGGTACACTACTCGATAGGCTGAATGGAATAAGTGCTGCGGTGCGGATCGTTCCGGAAATCTGTTTGGAATGCCGTCACCCGAAATTTGCCACAAAAAGTTCGAAGGTTCTAGCCTTCACTCCCTCGTGGCAACTGCCAGAATCCCGCCGATCACACCTAGCGTGCCGGCTATTAGATTTCCCATCCCCGCGAAGAGGAATAGAGCTGAAGCGACTAGGATCACTATGCCCCAACTTCGGCGTTGTTCGGGTTTGATGTAGAGCACGACCGCGCCGACCAGGACGATGATTCCAGCCAGGACGCCAAACCAAGGCCACCAAATGCCAAGGCCCCGCGTTCCTTGGCCCCACATCCAGCTATGCATCCCTGGCCAGCCACCCATCATGCCTCCCCAGCCGTCCCCGCCCATCATCCCTCCCCATCTGTATCCGCCCATCATCCCTCCGGCAGCCAGCATCCATATGCCGGCCAGCAAGGAGAGCACAAATGCTGCCGTGGGCTTTTCATTTTTTTGGATTTCGCTGTCAGTCATGATATGAACCTCCTCTAGACTTCAAGCGTCTACAGTTTGTGACAATTCTGGTTCCCTGGCGATCAGGCCGGTTTGGAGCTTCCGGTCTTGGCTTGCTTCGTTGCGCAGGTATTGATTCCGCAGACCGCCCATGCCGGGCAATACCCAACTAAACCCGTGAGCAATGCGACGCCGCCCACGACGTAGGCGGCTACGCCTAAGGCTCCCGTGAGAACGTGAAAAAATGCGATGCCAAGCAATACAAGACCGATGGCGACCCGAATTCCGCGCTCAATTTCTCCAACGTTGTGTGACATTGGTACTCCTCCCTTTTTCTCGGAAATACATTTCTGCTTGAAACGGCATTTCCGCCTATCTGAATAATCATTATTGCGATCGCGCCCTCCGCATCTGTGCTCCAGGTCACAAAATGCTGTGACATGTGTCATATCGGCCGCGGGCTCCAAAGGCTAGAGTCCAATGCAAAGACAATGCAGGAGGTGGTCCATGAGCCTGCCCTTGTTTAAGTCGAGATCGTGGAACGGAAGGCATCTGAAGATCACGCGCGTAACCCCAGAGGAACGAGCCGGAATCGTTCAAGCTGCAATCGCAAAAAGAGCTTTTCAGATTTCTGAAAGCCGCGGGTCTGAACCCGGCCATGAGTTGGAGGACTGGCGGCGGGCGGAATCGGAAATACCGCGCCCGCTCAATTGTGGGTTCATAGTTTTGGACCACAGCATCGAGGTCAGCACGGATGCGGCATGCTTTGGCGAGGGAGAAATCGGGATTTACGTCGAGCCGCGACATCTTACGATTTCCGGAACGGAGCGCACCTGCATGCCGGAAGCAGTTTCGAAGTCTCCCGATCGTTCGATTATCCGCTCTCTTGATCTCCCTCTTGAGATTGAACCTTCGGAAGCGTCCGCCAGATTCAGGGGTCGCATGATCGAGATTGATTTGCCCAGAGTTTACGCGAAACACAAAGCTGCCGCCGCGAGCTAGAATTTCGTCGAGCTTTCAAAGCGCGCCAATCTCAATCCTTCTTCCGGCCAATCCTTGTGCTCATGTTCAATGGCAAGGGCCAGCAGAAGCCCCTTCGGCGAAGTCCAGATCAGATATTGAGGATGGAGCGGAACTTTGAGAGAAAATTTATGGGCACGCCACTTCCGCCCGGCCGCGTCGATATTTTCCTCGCCCAGGTATTGGAGCGGGCCTTCCAGAATCGTAGCTTGAACGGGATTGGCCATACCTGGCTGCTCGATCCTTACGAGATCAACCTGGGTTGCTCGCGTTGGATCCCGTTCTACCTCCCGCGTGATGCCGCCGAATGAAAAGGGCGAGATCGGCCAGAGGAGTCCATACGGCTTTTTCAACGAAGTTCGCAACTTTATCTCTCGCTCCGGATCCGAACCGCCCGAGGAGCAATCCATTTGCGTGGGCAAGAACTCGCATGACAAGGGGCCCGAATCCGCCACCCACTTCAATCTTGCGAACTCCTTCATGCGGATCACCGTCAGATCGCGAGTAAGTTCGACGACGAAGCGATTGGAATGAGTTTCGTATTTTGGAGATTCGAAGCGCCTTACGCCTTCAACCTGATACTGGCCATTCTTGACGCGCCAAAGAGTCCAGGATTCGTGGAAGTTGTAAACCTCTTCCTGAAAGGGACCCACGGCGCCATTATTCTCGTGCTCGTAGATTGCATATTCGCCTTCAGCAATCTTAGTCCGTCCCGCTCCCTGTTCCGGCAGCGGCCCTCCAATCGCCAATGGTCCGCAGACGATTCCCAGTAAACAAGAAAAGAGGCCAGCGTAAGAAATCAAAGCTCGAAACGTGCCCCTCGAAATTGTGGTTGAGCGCACCTGATCACTGGAGAACACAATGTACCTCACGAAAAGATACGGCTTTTGGTTTCGTTCAGGTAAGAACTCGCCGGATGCTCATCCCGCCCACACAAAATAAGCGCTGCCATTCCACGGCGGTGCAATGTCGCCATCACAGCCAATGGATTTCCGCGGGCTTTCGTCCGTGTGACTCCGGCCAGGCTTTCGGATGCCCCAACACAATCGGCGCGACGACGTGATAGTGATCCGGCACTCTGAGCTCCGCTTTCGTTCCGGGCAGATCAAGCCAGGGACGCGCGAGGCCAATCCAGCAGCTTCCCAAGCCTTCGTTACGAGCAGCCAGCATCAGATTTTCACCTGCGAGACAGCAATCCTCGGCAGACTGGGACCCTGAAGACTTGGCCAGGATAACCACCAGCGCAGGGGCGTGATAGAACAGGGCATACTGAGGATCTTCAAGCATGTGGCGGATCGATGGGTCATAGGATGTTTCCGAGAGACTTGCGAGCAACCAATCCTTTGCCCGCTTTGCGTGGCCCTCGATCCGTTCGCGGCCCAGGAGAACGGCGAATGCCCAGGGCTGCAGATTCATTGCGCTCGGCGCCAGAATTGCCGCTTTGATCAGGCGGTCGATTACGGCGCGGTCAATCGAAGTATCCGTATAGTCGCGCACAGCGCGCCTGTTGCGGATAGCGTCCATCAATTCCATGGTGGATTCCTAAGAATGTGGCCGGCATGCCCTGGGGACGGAGCGACAATGTGCCGTGCTGGAATGTGAGCCACATGTGTTTCGAGACGGACCGCTGCTTCGTGAGTCGCCTCCCCAACCAGCCACATAATCAAAATGGCGAAAATCACGACGCCGAACAGAACACTGAACAGGAGCAATGCCGCCAGGATCTCGCGAACCCGGTAGAAAGCCGCGGCAGAAAGAGCTAAGACACCGATGCCCGCAGCTGCTTCCACGGCTTTGCCGGAATAAATCCATCCCGTCTTCGATGCTTTTACACCGGAACCTTCCGGAGAGAATCCCTCACGATTTCGAGGCTCTGATTGATCGGCACGATTGCTGATTTCGTTTGACAGCATTTCGACCTCCCTTGCGGCTTCCAGCTACGGCGCAGTCCGAATGATCTCCACGGAACAATGAGCGTGGCGAACCACACCTTGCGAAACACTGCCCATCAAGAAACGGTTGAGCCCCGTTCGTCCGTGGGACCCAAGGACAATCATGTCCGCGCGCCATTCATGGGCGATGTCGATGATTTGTGATTTCGGATCGCCTTCCACTAATTCCGTCGAAACATTAAATTTTGCTGCGCGCAACTTTTCCGCTGCCTTCTCAACTAAATGCTTGGCCTGACCCCGCAGAGCTTTCCAAACCACTTCGAACTCCGGGTCATACCCGTCCATTTCCCGCCCCATCAGAAGGGAAGGCGGCTCGACCACGTTCAAGATTTTTACCTCCGTATCCGGTGGCCAGGGTCTCGCGATCACACTCTGCAAAGCTGCCTGAGAGAAATCGGAACCGTCTATTGCAATCAGGATTTTCATTTGTCTGTCATCGCTCCATGTTGGTTTTGGTCGATCTTCATCTCAAGCTGGGACAAATTATGCCGACCCCCATGAAAACCCCTGCACCTCCCTGGCGTCAATCGCCGGCCTGTGAAAAAGATTCGGTCTGGCTAGCCCATATCCACTTCTAGCCCCTGCAGCCTGGAGCGTATGTGACTTGTGTCACAGTCAGATGCGTCACAGTGCACATATCCTTTCGCTGTCAAGAGAGGAAAATGGAATTGGCACGAAGTGTGGTCCGCGGCTGTGGGAGTCAGATGCCATGCAACGGCAGCGCGGGAGATTTTTAGATATCAAGCCAATTGGCAAGGTGACGTCATGAACTCAACATATACCCTGGATTTTTCCGGGATTCGCAATCGAGATGTAGCGCTAGTAGGCGGCAAGAACGCATCCCTCGGGGAGCTGTTCAGCGCGCTAAAGCCGAAGGGCGTCGGCGTCTTGGATGGTTTTGCTCTTACCACGGACGCGTACTGGCGGCTCCTCGAAGAACAGGGGCTGCGCGCAAAACTCGAGAAAATCTTCTCGAATCTTGATCCTGAGAACCTCGAACAACTTGCGGTCAAGGGCCACGAGGCCCGCACGCAAATTCTGCAGACCCCTATACCCGAAGTGCTCCGGTCCGCTATCCGCGACTCCTACCTCGCGCTCCTCAAACGAATCGGACGCGAAGCGGAGATGGCGGTAAGATCCTCGGCCAGCGCCGAGGATCTCCCCGAAGCGTCGTTCGCCGGCGCCGCCGAGACGTTTCTGAACGTGCGCGGCGAAGACGCTCTTTTCCGCGCCGTGCACCAGTGTTTCGCTTCGCTATTCACGGACCGGGCCATCAGCTACCGGGCACGCCAAGGCTTTTCTCAATTGAAAGTTGCCCTCTCGGTCGGCGTGATGCCAATGGTGAGGTCTGATTTGGCTTCCTCGGGCGTGATTTTTACGCTCGACACGGAGTCCGGCTTCCGCGACGTGGTCACGATTAACGGTTCCTACGGCTTGGGAGAACTGGTCGTCCAAGGCGTTGTCACGCCGGATGAATGGATCGTCTTCAAACCCACGTTGCGCGAAGGATACGACTCTATCGTAGGCCGGCAATTGGGTTCCAAGGAAGTCCGTCTCCTCTACGCCACAGGCACGCGTTCCACCCGCAGCGAAGCGACTGCCGCGCAAGACCGGGCGCGTTACTGCCTGACTGATTCCGAAGTTCTCCAACTTGCGCGATGGGCTTGCCTCATCGAAGAGCACTACTCCGAAATCGCCAAGCACCCTCAGCCCATGGATATCGAATGGGCCAAGGACGGTCTTACAGGCGAGCTGTTTATCGTGCAGGCTCGCCCGGAAACCGTGCACTCGGCGAAAAAGCTTCAGGCCACCGCCCAGGTATTTCGCTTGAAGGGCAAACCCGGGACGCCGCTTGTTGTTGGACAGGCAGTCGGAGAAAAAATCGGCGCGGGGCGCGCTCGCGTCGTGACGGATGTCAGCAAATTGCAGGAGGTTCAGCCGGGAGAAGTGCTCATCGCGCAAAACACGGATCCGGACTGGGAGCCAGTGATGCGCCGTGTAGCGGCGATCGTTACGGATCAAGGTGGGAGGACGGCGCACGCCGCCATCGTTTCGCGTGAGTTCGGGATTCCCTGCATCGTGGGAACGGGCAACGCGACGCGTGTACTGGCCACCGGGAGAGACGTGACCGTCTGCTGTTCGGAAGGCAGCGAAGGCCACGTCTATGATGGGCGCGTTCCATTTGAAGTCGAGCAGGTCGAAGCCAGTAAAATCCCAGAAACGCACACCAAAGTGATGCTGATCTTAGGCGATCCGGGCCAGGCCTTTCATTTGGCCGCGATCCCCAACGCGGGTGTAGGTCTGGCCCGCATCGAGTTCATCGTTACCAATCACATTGGCATTCACCCCATGGCGCTCGCGCAATTCCCGGATCTGAAGGACGTGAAAGCGGTGAACGAGATTCGGACGCGGATTGCAGGAGAAGACCCGCACGAATTTTTCATCCGCCGGCTCAGCGAGGGCGTCGCACGGATCGCTGCGGCCTTCTATCCCAAGCCGGTCATCGTTCGGATGAGCGACTTCAAGACCAACGAATACGCGCGTTTACTTGGCGGCGAAGAATTTGAACCCAAAGAAGAGAATCCCATGATCGGCTTTCGCGGCGCTTCCCGATATTACGATCCTCGCTATTCACCGGGGTTCGCGCTGGAATGCGCGGCGCTTGCGCGCGTGCGGAACAAGATGGGGCTCACGAACCTGAAAGTGATGATCCCCTTCTGCCGCACGGTGGATGAGGGGAAGAAGGTCATCGCGCAAATGGCCCTGGACGGATTGCGTCAGGGCGAAAACGGGCTGGAAGTGTATGCCATGTGCGAAATCCCAGCCAACGTCATCCTGGCTGACGAATTCTTGAAAATCTTTGACGGGTACTCCATCGGCTCGAACGATCTGACGCAGCTCACACTCGGTCTGGACCGCGATTCCGGCACGGTGGCTCACCTGTTCGACGAAAACAACGCGGCAGTGCGCAGGATGATCGCGAGTGCGATCCGCTCGGCGCAAGAAGCAAAGAAGCCCATCGGAATCTGCGGGCAGGCGCCGTCGGATTTTCCAGAATTTGCCGAATGGCTCGTGACCCAAGGGATTGACTCGATCTCGCTCAATCCCGATACGGCAATCAAGACGGCTATTCGAGTGGCGGCAGCGGAACACCGTAGCGGCACATTTGTACCGGCCGCCTGATCGGGGAATTCTTTATCTAATGCGGAGTCGCATTCTTCGGCGACCGAACTACTTCAGGGAAGCGTTATGTGCCGGAGTAAATCCCCGGATTATTGTGCATGAGGATTCGGATGGCGATGCCCCGCTTGTCTTCGTCCAGCTCTTCGATGCGCACCACGTCCCCAATTTGCTCGCGATGAATCGGGTCGTCCGGGCCAAAGTTCAGCGTCACAACGACGTTCATTCCGACGAAGTAGTGCTTGGTGGGCGTCACGAAATACAGCCCGTTGCGCGACACGTTCGCGGTCGTGCAGATTTCCTCGGCATACAGCGGATCACAGGGGCGAACACGGACTGGTTCGGACAATGTCTCTCGAGGGGTTAAGCGACATTCCTTCACGGCAGTTAGCATTGCGATCACTCCTGTTCCCTTGGACCGGGCGGGAAGTCTAAGGAATCTCTAATCCAATCACGCATATAAAATATGCCAACGCTCCCTGGGAGTCCAGAGGCATGTCACCTGTGTGCTTTCTCAGCCAATACTCGCTTAAACGGAAAACTTGGGGAAAATGGACCGTTAGGCGAAGAAGGCGCCCCATTTCGATGATGGTGCAGGCGGTCTCGAGGACGAAAAAAAAGGAGAGGCGCCGCAATAGCGATCGCCCCTCCTCAATGAGCCTGTCGGAGGAAGGCCCATCGGTGTCCTGTATTGACGCCCACACTGGAAATCGTTCCTCTTTTTTTGAGGGGAGCTATGGAAGAAAAAGCGAACGAAGAACCTATGCACACTCCCGCCAGGGGTTCACGCGACAAATGGGCGCTCCAATTTTGGCCCTAGGCTGCCGCAGCCCTGCTTCGTCTCCCCGACTTGGGGGCTGCAGGAAACGCGCCTTGGTGGAGGTCGAGGGGAATAATTTTCCCGCTCACCAAATGCATCGCGTAAAACTGGTTTGGGGAACGCCGGGCGAGGTCGCACATATACCGGCGCGCGCCTTCAAGTCCAATAACGCAAGCCCGCCAAAGTGAAGAGCCATCGGGGAATTTCTCGAACAGATCGTATTTATGGTGCATAGGAGTCCCTTTTTCCGGCGACTCTCTGAATTCACCCATAATTTTAGTCCTCTGCGGCTCATCTGTCCAATTCATCTGTTCGATGGTAAGAATCGGATTCAGGCCATCAGGCCGCCCATCCCCCAGGCTGGCGTAATCGCATACATGTCTTACAATAGGGAACCCGTGCCGTCTACCAATGACCTTAGCCGCCTCCGCGTCGTCCTGGTCGCTCCGCGCAACCCGCTTAACATCGGAGCGGTCGCCCGGGCCATGAGCAATTTCGGGTTTCAGTCGCTCCGCCTGGTGAATCCGTACGCGCCATCCTTTCGCGAAGCACGCTCCGCCGTTGGCGCCTCGGAGATCCTTGCGAATGCCGAGCAGTACAAGACCGTGGCCGAGGCCGTAGAGGATTGCACGCTCGTCGTTGGAACCACGGCGGTCCGTAATCGCGACCTGCAGCATCCGGTCAGGCGCCCGGAATACGGAGCCCGCCTGATCCGCCAGCGTTTGGGATCGAGCAATGTAGCTCTGCTTTTCGGTTCGGAAAAATTCGGCCTTTCCAACGATGCCCTCAGCCATTGTCACTGGCTCATCCGAATCCCAACGTGCGATGAGAATATTTCGATGAATCTCGGCCAGGCGGTCGCCGTGTGCCTGTACGAACTCATTCGAGACGCGAAGCACGCGCGGGCCGCGAAACAATCGAAGCTGGCCACGGCCGGAGAACTCGATCGCATCACTACGCTGCTGCTGGAGGCGCTTCAGACGAGCGGATTCCTGGACCGGCGCCGCGTGTCCGACGCCGATGAAAGAATTCGCCGCCTCGTGCGCCGTTTGCGCTTGCCGGAGCGCGACGCAGTGATCTGGCTCGGAATGTTGCGGCAGATGCTGTGGAAGATGAATGAAGGCAAGAAGCCCGAAACGTGACGCGGTGTTCCCGGTGGTCAGCGGCGCGCGGAGAAAAAGGACTGAAGCAATTGCACGGACTCTCCGGCAAGGACGCCGGAAACGACCTCGACGCGATGATTGAGCGCGGGCGCGTCGAGCACTTGCATGCAGGTGCGAATAGCGCCGCCTTTGGGTTCGTCGGCGCCGTAAATCAGGCGGGCGATGCGTGCCTGCACGAGTGCGCCCGCGCACATGGCGCATGGCTCAACCGTCACGTAGAGCGACGCACCGATGAGGCGATGGTTGCCGGCCTTTCGCGCGGCCTCGCGCAGGGCCACGATTTCCGCGTGCGCGGTCGGGTCGCAATCGGTGATGGTGCGATTGCCCGCGGCGGCGAGAATCCGGTCTTCCAGCACAACGAGCGCTCCGACGGGCACTTCTCCGCGCAGCGCGGCGGCTTGCGCCTGCACGATAGCCAGATGCATGTATTCGAAATCGTTCACGGCTGCGGCGGCAAAGAAGAGGGGATCAGGTACTCCGCGAGCATTACGTCGTGCAGGCCGTCGTTCAGGCGCGCATGGGCGGAGTGGCGGCCTACTTCGCGCCAGCCCGTCGCGCGGCACAGATTCAATCCATCCTGATTCTGCACCAGGATGCGGCCGATCAGCTTCCGGTACCCGAGTTTGCCGGCGGCTTCCTGGACGGCGCGCATCAACTGGCGGCCCACGCCGTAACTGCGGAACGTCCGCCGCACATAAATATAGACCTCGCCGATATCGTCCAGCGCGATGCGGCTGTCGTATGGCGCGAGCGCAGCCCAGCCCGCAATCCAGTTCCGCAATTCGGCCACCAGAATCGGATGCTTCGGATCCTGCTCGGCTGCGGCGATCCGCAATCGCTGGTCGTCCAAGTCGCGCGGTTCGGAATCAAAGGTTTCCAGATGATCCTGCACAGCTTCGTTGAAAATTTCGCACAGGGGAGAGGCGTCGTCTTCCTGGGCCTGCCGAATCTGAAGTTGTGGCCGTGCGCTGGCGGTGCTCATAGTCGGGGATTTTATCACTATCGAAGCATCGTGGGCATCGCAACTCAGAATCCAGTAGTTGATATGCGGCGGTGCGTCAGTAGGACAGCCACTCTTGGCTGTCCCTCCTGAAGCGATGGCAATGTCGTCGCATCTTTAGAAAATTCAATTTGAATCGTCGCGCTATCGCGCGCCGGGTCTTTAGGGACAGCCAAGAGTGGCTGTCCTACAGGTTAGGAAGTTCCTTGCCATCCGACAAAACGATTTTTTCGAGACGCAGGAAGTTCGTTCCGTTCTTGGTTCGATGGCCGTAGAGCGTGATCACGTCGCCGGCTTTGAGCGTGTTCCTGTCCCATCCGCCGTACCTGGACAGCATCGCGGGACTCCTGGCCTCGCCAGTCCACTTTTCGATCTCGCCCTTGTCATTTTTCACGTCCATGGTGATTTGCACGTGGGGATTGACGAACTCGAATTCCGTCACGGTTCCCTTGACTGAAATGGTCTTCTCCGTGTCGTAGTTGGCCTCTCCGTGATGCGCCAGGAGCGGGGCCGAAATAAAAACAACACAAAACATCGTGGCCAGAAAGAGCGGCAGCTTCTTCATTCTGATCCTCCTGAACGCACCCATTGGATATAAAGGCCCGATTGTCAAAATTGACGTCCCGCGCTAGAAAAACGAGTTATTAAAAATATCTACCGTGACCCATGATATGTCAATGCCAAAATCGATGCCCGGCGACGCGCCACTCGATACCGGCAAGTTTGCCGAAGAGATACGGGTGCAGGTCCGCTGCGGCGGAGAGCCCGACGGAAACGGGCGCGGGCTGTACTTGCAGCCCGCTTGAAATATGACTCGCCTACTTTCCCTGTGACGCTTCCTTTTTTTCCAGCCCCAGGAAGCTCTCGCCATCCTCACAGAACTGTTCCGTCAGCTTCCAGGGTTTTAACTTGAATTCCAGGCGCGCCGTCCAGGGTTTTGTGTACGCCTTCGGATCGTCGATGGTGATGTCGTCCACCAGGTGATCGTGGGCCGTCCGCCGGAAGCGTTCTATAACGTGCAATTGATCGCTGTGCGGGTGGCCGACCCGGTCAAGCCAGGTTCTATCGTTGAAGTTGACGGTGTCGACGACCAGCGTATCTCCCTTCCAATGCCCGATCGAACTTCCCATCCACAAGGGAACCAGCCCGGGATCACGCGGTTTCCCGTCCGTATAAATCTCTCGCCGTAGGGAATCGACCTCGAAGAGCATTACAACTTCGTCAGGCGTCTGAATAAATTGAAAGGGAAATGGGTGCATATAAACGCGAGGCACGCCGGGTGGAAAACAGTTCCGCAACACGGGATCGTTCGTTTCCTCCAGCGGATACATATGAGATCCGAAGGATGACTTGGCCGCTTTGAATTGCGCCTCGCCCCAGGCCGTCATGGGAGGTTCTTCCTGATTGAGCTCATAAATCCAGTATTGCATTGCAGTCGCCGGAGGAGCATCCCGCATCCAGACTCCCGACAAGTCGCCTGTTTTGTTCGAACTCGTGCTCTTCGCCGGCGCGTCCGGCTGTTTGGTTTGAGCGGAAGCGCTTGCGGAGCAACTCAATGCAATCGCGAGCCCAAGAAAAATGCCCAGCAAACGATTTCGCATTTCGAAACCCCTCCCTTGCTTCGGACATGCCTGTATATGATTAGCTTTAGCCGGGATTATACACTGCGGGTCAAGCGGGAATAACTGAGGAAAATTTCAAGCAGCGCCCTAATTAAATCCGGCGGGTGGCGCACTCTTTGAGCGGTTTTGAACTTACGACCCCTCGTGGTTTTTCGAGGAGTCGGAGGGATTGCCTTTTCCACCCGCTTGTAGGCACTTCAGTTGACGGCATCAATCAATAGGATTGGCCGCCGGTCTGGGATTTCTTGTTCCCACGCCGTCCGCCGGGAAACGCTTTGACAGATTCGTGGCCACCCTTTTACACTTACAACATGCAAGTAAAACTTCCCCCTGAGCTTCAAGCGAAACTCGACCGCATTGCGGCACAACAAGGTCGCGAGCCTGAATCCCTGGTGAACGAGGCCGTCGAGCGTTTGGTGGGTTACGACGAGTGGTTTATTCGGCAGGTCGAAAAGGGGTTGGCGGAGGTCGAACGTGGGGAAGTGTTCGAACACGAAGAAGTTGTGGCCAAAGTGGAGAATCTAATTCGTGAAAAACAGCATCGAGCCTAATGCAGCTTCGCTGGACCACGGCGGCCGCGGATGACCTGGAAGGAATTGCTGAATACCTGTTCGAAAAATCACCGCAAAACGCCGCTCAATTAATTCGAAAAATCTACGAAGCGCCAGCTATCCTCACAAGCTACCCGAATCTGGGACGCTCAGGCAAAAAAGAGGGAACACGCGAATTGGTGATCGCGCCCTTGCCATACATTGTCATTTATAAAATTATGGACGACACCATGTACATCGTGAGGATCCTGCACGGCGCTCAAGATTGGCCGCGCTGAAATTTAGCTGAAGGGCTCTCAGGGCCGTCCTTCAGGGAGTTTTTTCATCTGGCGATTCTTCTTGTCTCAACCCGATGTCCCCCTTGACAACCGCGCCCTTCATCGACAGACTAGCGCCATGAACTCATTCCTGAAGCGGCTGTTCCTGGCGGATTTCTGGAAGGGCATGATCCTGACCTTTCGGACGCAGAATCCGAAGAATGTCTATACGGAGCAGTATCCGCTGGAGCGGCCGATGGTCGCGGAGCGATACCGCGGCGCGCCGCGCTTGAACATGAATCCGGAGACGGGCGAGACGCTTTGTATTGCGTGCAACCTGTGCGCGCTGGCTTGCCCTGAAAATTTGATCGTGGTCGGCTGGCATCGCGATGACGCGACTCGCCGCAAAGTGTTGACCAACTTTACCTACGACACTTCGCGCTGCATGTTCTGCGGGCTCTGCGAAGACGCTTGCCCGACCGACTGCCTCGAGCTCACGCAGGACTTCGAGATGGCATCCTACTCTCGCGAAGGCGCGATCTGGGACCGGCACCGCCTGGAAGAAGGCCCCACGCCCGCGCGGTATACGCGGTAAATATCTGCGCTCCGCGAATCTGAATCATGCATCAGCAGATCACACAAATTGTTCCCATCATTGCTTTCGTGAATTTTCTTTCCCCGGCCGAATGAATCCTTCTGCAATCCGCCGCCTTGACTTAGAATCCTTTCATGGAACTTCGTAAAGATCCCATCACGCGCAGCTGGGTGATCGTGGGACACCGGGAAGACACCTGCGAAACCACGGGCGGCTGTCCGTTTTGTCCCGAAAAAACGAACTCCAAGACCGCTCTTCTTCGTCTGCCTCTTCAAGGACCGTCGCAAGTCACTGTCTTCCCGCACCCGGACCCGCTCTATCGCGTTGAGGGCGACCCCGGGCGCCGCGCCGACGGAATCTACGATCAAATGCAGCCCGTGGGCGCGGACGAAATCGTCATCGAGACGCCCGAACACAACCGCAAGCTCGAGGATTTGACCGACGACCAGATTGTGCTGGTGATGGAAGCCTGGAGACTGCGCGTTGAAGATTTGAAGCGCGATCGCCGGTTCAAGTATGTTTCCATCTACAAGAATTACGGCTCCCTCGCCGGACAGGAAGGCTCGCACGCCCATTCGCAAATTACCGCGACCACATTCATGCCCAGAAGAGTTCTCTATGAACTGCGCGCCGCGCGGGAATGGTTCAAAGAAAAAGAACGCTGCGTTTTTTGCGACATCGTGAAACAGGAAGAGCGCCAGGGAAAGCGCATCGTGGACACGCAGGGCGAATATGTCGCGATGTGCCCCTATGCCTCGCGCGTTCCCTATGAAATCTGGGTCCTCAATCGCAGGCACAATTATATGTTCGAGCAGCCGCGCCCGGGCACAAACCGGAAGCACCTGGCGGCGCTGTTGCGCCGCATTCTCAGGCGGATTCGCCTGATCGCGCCGGCGTACCATCTGGTCGTGCATACTTCACCCAATACGATCCACCCCAAGGGTGAAACCTCCACCCAGTACTGGAAGACCATCGCCGACGACTATCATTGGCACATCGAAATCCTGCCCATTGTGGAAACACGAAGCAAGTCCTACAGCATCAAGGAAGTCTATTACAACGCCATCATGCCGGAAGAGGCAGCCGAGCGGCTGCGCAGGCTGGACCCAATCGCGTGAGGCGCAGCGAACACGGCGGGATTTTCTTCCGGTTGCTATTCCTTTTGTTTTTTTTCGGATTTCTCGCCGTTCTCTACGTTGCCAGGCATCCTCTAATGCGCCTCGCGGGGGAGTTGTGGGTGGTGGATGAACCGGCTGCGCAATCCGATGCCCTGATTGTCCTCGGCGACGACAATTACGCGGCGGATCGCGCCTTTCATGCGGCGGAACTATACCGCGAAGGCGTGGCGCCCGTGGTTGTGGCCAGCGGCCGAATGTTGCGCCAGAATGTCAGCATGGCGGATGTGATGGAACATGATCTCGAATCGTTTGGCGTGCCCGCCACCTCGATTGTCAAGCTGACGCACAGAGCGGAAAACACGAGGGAAGAGGCGGTCGAAGCCGCGCGGCTCATCCAGGCCCGTGGATGGAAGCGCGTTCTGGTGGTGACCTCCAACTACAATGCGCGCCGTGCAAGGTTCATCTATGGAAGGGTTCTTCCATCGAGCGTCAGCTTGCGCGTCAGCGGCGCCCGCGATTCCGAATTTGATCCTTCCCGCTGGTGGCAAACGCGCCAGGGCCTGAAGCTTTTCATGTCTGAATTGGCGGGCTACCTGGTTGCGAGATGGGAATTGCGGAGCAGGCCGGCTCCCGCGAACGAGTCTGCATTCGTGATTTCGCATGCCCGAAGCTGATGGCCAGGGGCCAGTACAGAGGCGCCACGTGGCTCCTGCTTCCCCCTCCCGTACCTGATTGGAAACACGCCGGGCTTGCAGGGTTCGCCCTCCGGCCATGTACATACTATAGTTCGCAAGTTACCGTCCTCTCCGGGCCGCTCTGCACCCTCCTCAGCAGTGGCTACGGAGTTTTCGGTCGGGGGAAAAATCATGTGGCGTAAACCAGAAGATTCGAAACCGGCGGCGCCTGCCGCGGAGGGCCCGACACCGGCGCAGTCGCCGCGAGTGGAGCCGGCCGTCCGAAGCGTTGCAGGGCTGACCGCGGAAGTGGTGCAACCCTCCGGGGGGATTATTACTTCTACACTGTTAATTAAAGGTGAAATTAAAGGCAGCGACGATCTTTACATCGATGGGGAAGTGCAGGGCACAATCCATCTCTCCAATGGCCGCGTCACCATCGGACCGCACGGCAAAATTTCGGCCGACGTCGATGCGCGCGAGATTGTCGTCCGCGGAAAAGTGACGGGCGCGCTGCGTGGCCGCGACCGGGTGGAGATCGGGTCAACCGGAGAAGTCCGCGGCGATATTGCAACCTCGCGGATTGCCATTGGCGAAGGCGCGCAAATTCATAGTAAAGTGGAGATCGCCCGCGAGGACAGCGCTCAGAATAATCGCGCCGTGGCGAAGCCTTACGGGGGCGGCACAGCAATGTCCCAGGCAGTGGCCATGAAGGCAAGCGGAGAGAACGCGAACTAAGATGAATTTTTTCGGTAAATTACGGCCCGGCCAGGTTCCGCCAATGCCGCAACGGCATTCGCCGCCGGGAAAAACCCATCCCGCACCTGCTCTGTCCGTCGCGGACGCCGGCACACCTCCCGCTGCCTCCGGAGTTGCGCCGAACGCTGGGCGCCTGTCCAATGGCCTCAAGGAATTTCTCTGGCAACTCGATGGAATTGGCCACGGCCATTTGTTGGATCTTGGGCCGGCCCGACAAACCACAATCACTTTCTTCATCGAGCGAGGCTTTAAGGTCTACACCGAGGATATGCTGGCCACCTGGCAGTACTTCCTGGTTGACGAAGAGCAGCGGACGAAGAAGCTTCCAGCCGGGGCGGACCGATCCGAGTTGACGCCGGAAGGGCGTGCAAAAAGGTTTCTCGATACCACGATGCTGTATCCGGAAGATACCTTCGATGCCGTGCTCCTGTGGGACATTTTGGATTATCTCGATACCGATCTCATGACCAAACTCGCCACGCGCATTACGTCGCTCGTGCGCGACGGCGGAGTGGTTTTCGCCATCTTCCACACGCGGAAACCCACAGTCTTCCATCGTTACCGCGTTCTGGACGCTCAAAACCTGGAATTGATTCCGGCCTCCTGTCCTTTCCAGCCGGAACGCGTTTTTCAAAACCGGGAAATTTCAAATCTGTTCAGCCGTTATCGCTCTTCCAAAATGTTTGTCGGACGCGATCAACTTCGCGAAGGCCTTTTCGTTAAGTAAGCCAGCCATTCCATCCCCGTCATATCTTATGGATAATAAAGCGCTTACATGGAACCGCGTTTCTCCTAATTTCTTAACTGTAAAAATTGCAAGGGCGCGCTTGCCAAAGGTGCGGCATAGGCGTAGAAGGGAATTGTAGTTCGATTAGCCACGGAGGCGAGGATGACTCCACCTGGCTTAGAACACAAACAGCTGCCATCACACCGCGCACGCGGTGCGTACCGCCAGAGGCGCTAATAAGCGCCGCGACGGCGAAAACAAAAAGCGCTGAAACGGGGAGCCGCCAGGTTCCCCGTTTTGGTTTTGCCCAGGGAACGCCAATCTCCCGATTGGCGGGTCACATGACGCCACTCAGGAGAATGGCGTTCCCGGGCGAGAAATGTGGGTCAGGCGGGCTTTCGATTGTGTTTGCCGTGGCGGCCCTTCAAAATCTTTTGCTTCTTCGTCTTCTTGACTTTGTTTTTCTTTTTGGCTGGTGAAGCAGCCGCGGGAACCGCGCCGGCATACACACGGGGAACGAAGAGGGTTGCGGGCTGGATGGAGAGCATCGCTAAGGCGGACAAAAGCGCGGTACGGCAAAGTTTTCTCATGAAAATCCTCCACCAATCCTGGTGACTTACAGGAGACGGATCGCAGTTTCTGCCTATAGGTTGCCCGGCATGTTTGTGAATGTGTCGCCAGCAAAAAAATGGGCGGCGCCGTAGCTTCCGCGCCGCCCATGCTCATTCCCCCGGTAGGGAAAGAGTAAAAAATCCGTTCCAAGCCGGTAGCCAGCAGAACAATTATCCCATGCCGCCAAACCGAGTGGCCGACAATAATCGAATGAGATCGCGTTGGTAGGCAATGATATTGGCCTGCCAGATGATGGCCCATAGCATCAGGCTCAAAGCGACGGCGGCCACGGCCAACGCCATCCCAAGATGGGAATCGGATGCTGGCTCATTCAGACGGCGAAGCGCTCGAATCATCAACCCTCCGGGCACGCCCTATACAAACCACGCTTGGCAGGCTCGCAGGTTCCAAGTCGCAAGCGGCGGAGTGATTCCCAGGTTGCCGCACGATATGTATGCTATGGCAAGAGTGGGGCCATGCTGCGGGGAGACGATCGAAATTTGTAAATCCATTCAAGTGTGCAGATTAGTTTCGCTCGTCAAAATTCTTAAAGGTGAGATGTCGCAGAATTCGGCGCAAAAGTGTCAGTGAATTACCACAGTTTGAAAAGGGAATCTTCGGCTGAGCAGTACTGGGAGTATCAAGACTAACCGATAATATTTAGAATTGTTTTGTTCCATCCGGCTGCACCAGGTGCGTCCCCCATGACAATTGTTCTTGTCCGGCCAGGATTTTCCTGGGGATGCTCGGAGGGCTTGGTGGCTTCGCGCGATTCCGGGAGAAGGATGGCCTGATCCACGGCGCGGAGCCAAGGCAGATCTTCCTGGCCTCCCCCAATTCCGACGAGACGCAGTTTGATGTGCGTTGCTTCCCGGAACAACTGGGCGAGTGTGCGCACCGCGCGCGCGGCGTCGCACTTGGCGGAAAGATGCCAGAAAGTCGGGCCACGCCGCGTGTCGAAACCACGTTCGCGTGCGGCTTCCACAAACCGGGCTATAGCCTTATCGTCAGCGGAAGTGAAATAGAACGGTTCGTCGAATTCCCGGGCGCGGGCCAGTTCGGCGCTGCGCGGGCGCAGGCCGGTATTGTCGGCAATCTCACGAAGGCTCATGTGATGGAAGCCGGCGACCCCAACGGCGCATTCCTCCGCGATCTCGTCGAGCGCCTCGCAGACTTCCGCGTACGGCCGGCCCTGCGCGATGCTGAGATAGCGCGCCGTCCGCACGGCGCCCGGAATGCGCAGACTAAAGTAACCATCCGGAAAGAAGATCCCTCCGCCATTTTCCGTGACGAATGGGTGGTTGTGCCCCATCTTTCGCCGGATGGGTTCGACTTCCTCCCGGGTGCGCGACGTGAGCAAAACAAATGCGATTTTTCGCCGTTCGAGTTCCGACAAGGCTTCTTCCGCGCCTGCAAAAGAATCGGTGCGCGGGTCGACCAGGGCGCCTTCGAGGGCGGTAAAGATCAGATGGCGAGGGGCAAGCAAGACGTCTAGCAGTGTAACGTGAGATAGCGATGCTTGGAAGCGGGGTATTTGTCGGGTGGTGTTCTAATTCGGAAATTCTTAAGATGGGTCTGCTCTTCTGGAGGTTGGGGCTTGAGCCCCGACGTTCCAGTTGACGCCTTCAGTGGCTTCAGCCATTGAAGGTTCAGCTTCAGGGCCTAAAGGCCTCTTTCACGCGACGCTGGTTGTCCGACCTAAAGGTCGGACCTCCTACACTGCACCTTCCACTTTGATAATACGAGGCTTCTCGAAGTTAGGACACTACCGTTTATCAAAACTTAGAAAGTCTTGGTGGATTTTCCTGCAGGGGATTGCCAGTGCGGGGAAGCTTTTCACCCTTCACTCTCGCTCAGGGCAAACGAATCACGAATCACTTTCGCTCACAAATTTCCCCCGCAAAACGACAGCGGCGGGCAGAGCATCCACGCGCCCTGCCCGCCGAAACGCAAGTCCGGGCGCCGGTACAACGCCCGGACCCTATCCGGCCCCGCTAGTCGCTCGCTGCGGATTGAGTGCCAGCGGCCTTGGGAACGCTGATGTATCCAGTCACCTTATCCTTGGCGACCGTGTTGACGACCAGTTCCAATGGGCGGCGATCGTTGCCCTGGTGGAAGAAGATCGGCTCATTGATCGGCAGATTCTTCTTTTCGATACGGGCGTCATCCACGATCAAGGAAACGTTGTAGCGTTTCTTGTTGGGGTTGGTGCCACGCAGTTCGACCATAAAGCTCCCGACCTTTTGTGGCTTGTTCTTGGCGTCGATGGTGAACTCGATGTAGTCGCGCTCACCGAGGCGGCGGAGCTGTTCCACATCTTCATGGTTGCGCGCGATCAGGGTGCCCAGCTCGCTGCGCGCCATTTTCAGATCGTTTTGCGTTCCGGAGAGGTCTGTACGGACGACGTCCACCTTGCCGTCCACGGTCTTGACGTCATCCGTGCTGGCCTTGGTGGCAAGCTCGGTCTTGGCCGCGGCATCCACTTCGGCAATCTTCTGCTGGTCTTCCGTTCGAATCGTTTCGGCTTCGTCACGCGCCTTCTTCAGGTCGTTCTGAGTAAGACGCAGCCGCTTGGTCACCACAGTCAGGTCGCTCTGCAGGCCGGCGTTGGCCGTGTCGGCCTGCGCCTGATGCTGCTGCAATTGGGCGATCTGAGTGGTGAAATCCGTTTGCACAGCCTTTACTTTGGCGTCGAACGATTGCTGTGCGTCTTGGGCTTGCGTGGAGGCGTTGTGCGCCATCACGAGGCCTACCAAAGCTACAACTCCAAGGACAGCGACCGCCGCGATGACCCATCCGGGTACGCTTCGGTTGCCGCTAGCGGAATGATCGATCTCTTCTGCCATATATTTATCCCCCCTTTGAATTACCAACTGTATGGGAGAAAGAGCACGCCAGACGCCAAGTGGCCATTCCGGCTGAAGGTGTGTATCGAAATGAAAACTAAAGGGATATTTCAGCGCCTGCTTTTTGGATGAGCCGGGCTCCATGCAATCTTTACGTGCTGTGGGAGTTTTCTGGATATGAAGGAAGAGTTGAAATGTGAGTCTGGCAAGATAGTGCCGGGAAAGTTGAACGGGTTAGTGGCAAAATCATTCCCTTGCCAAGAACGCATGAGAGCGGCTTTCGAACATTCGCTCAGGGATTAATATCCCGCCGAGCGCCTTACGTCATTTAAGATTTCCATAGTCCCAGGCGGGAGAATTCGGCAAGGAGTTCGTTAGCGGAAGTGAAGTGGAAGGCATTGATGCCGAGGCTGGCCGCGGCGAGTGCATTCTCATGCAAGTCGTCAATGAACATACTCTCCTCGGGCACGGCGCCGACTTCGCGCAACGCGTGGTGATAGATCGCGGGCGAGGGCTTGCTCGATCCTACGCGGCAGGAGTAAACGCGCACGGGGAAGAGGCGCACAAACGGATATGTGGCCTCGAAATGGGCCACGTGGATGGGATCGGTATTCGACAGCAGGGCGAGGCGGCATTTTGTAGCGAGACGTTGGAACAGGATGTCCGGCAAAATCGTTTCGGGGTGGAGGACGCTATTCCAAATCGTGCAGAATTCTTCAAAACTATGAGAAAAATGGAGTTTTTTGGAGAGGTGCGCGTGCCAATCCCGCGGCATCATCCGGCCTTCCTGCCAATCCGGCCAGTGCGGGTCCGTTTCCAATTCTCGCAGGACCTGCATATGCGACAGCCCTTTGCACTTTCCGAGCGCCGCTATGGAACGGGACATATCGACGCGGATGATTACCCTGCCGATATCGAAGATCATGGCGCGCGGAGCTTTTTCAATGGGGGAACTTAGAAACGGCACGGCTAATCACGCTCGGGCGGTGCAGGATGTGGAATGGAAGCGGGCCTCGCCGATCCGGAAGATCTGGCGCGCAGCACGCCGATTGCTGGGGGAAGTAAGGACAAGAAGATGACCACGGCGATGACGTAGTGAATGTTTTGGCTGATGTTTGGGATTTGCCGGCCCAGAAAATAGCCGCCGAGAATCATGCTGCCCACCCACAGGATGCCCCCCGCCACATCGTATGCAAAATAGCGTCCGTAAGACATCTCGGCGGCGCCGGCGACGGGCGGACAAAACGTCCGAACGATGGGAACGAAACGCGCGAGGATGACGGTCTTGCCTCCATATTTTTCGTAGAACTGATGAGCGCGCTGCAGGTGGCGCTTGCGGAACACTAGCGAATCCTCGCGCCGGTAGAGAGCCTGGCCCGCCTTCCTGCCAATCCAGTAGCCGATCTGGTCGCCCACAATCGCGCACAGGGGAACGAGGAGCAAGAGTTCAGAGAGATGTAGGTGCCCCGAGGCGGCGAATACGCCGGCCGTGACAAGCAGGGAATCACCCGGAAGAAAAAAACCTGCGAAGAAGCCCGTTTCAATGAAGACGATGGTGCACACCAGTAGCGTGCCGCCCCACTCGATCAGGCCCTCAACGTTGAACAGGAAATGAAGTAAATGTTCGAGTGATCCGATCATTTATGCTTGCGGGCTTCAAGTAAAGCCCGCGCCCGTATGCTTGCGGGCTGCCCTTCGAAACTCAGGGTAAACAGGTAAGGCCCGCACCCGAAACGCTGTCACCGACGCTTGCCGAATCTTCCGAGGAAGACGCGCGCAGGCTCACTCCTATACGGTAACAGAAAATGACCGGATCTTGGCTGCAGAGTTCCCACTCGAGCGCCAACATGACAATCAGCGTCTGCATCAGCAGGGAGGTTCTCATAGCGCCAATCCTCTTTCCGCACGGAAGCCCGTGCCCAAGGCCGGCGTCATTAGGGAGCGCCGGTCAAGCAATTCGCGCAGGGATGGCAGCGCGCGGCGCATGGCTTCGGCGCCTGCGGCGAACGCATCGTCCACGCGAGAGAAATCATTCCAATCGATGTGGTGCACTTGCGGTTCAAGCAGAATGTCCGCATGTCTGGACCACGAAGGCTCCAGCCCGATCCTGTGCGAAGCCCGGAAACCGGGATCGAATACCTTCACCACATTTTCTGGTGAAGAGGCGCTCGCCGCATTTGAACCCACACTGACTCCCAGCACGCATCCACCATTGATTCTGGCCGCGATTGCAGTGGGTACGGGCGCCACAATGCAGCCGTCGGCGAGCAGACGGCCTTCGTACTCGACGGGTTTGACCAGTCCCGGGAAGGCGCAGCTCGCGCGGATGGCCACTTCGAGCGGCCCTCTGGTAAATACGTACGGCGCGCCTGTGTCGAGATCCGTACTTACAATCGCAGTTGGTATGGGCAGCTCTTCCACTACCGTGGCACGAAAACATTCTTGTACGAACTGGCCGATGCAATCCTTCCTTTGCGCGCCCGGCTCCGATTGATGAAAGCGGAGGAAGTCGCGGACGCGGACGCGCCGTCCAAGATCGCAAAGGTCGCGAAGGGAAATGCCGTCGGCGTAGGCTGCGCCGAGTAGCCCCCCGACACTTGTGCCGACGATGGCGGAGATTGGTATCTGCTCTTGTTCGAGTACTTCCAGAACGCCTAAGTGAGCGAACCCGCGGGAGAAACCGCCGCCCAAGGCAAGGGCAATCCCCGATCCCCTGTCCCCGGCTGGAATTCTGTGCGCGCGCAAAGCGCCGGCTGCTTGACGATTGAAATTTAGATCGGGACTGTGGAGGGCCGTCATTTGTCCAGTCTGGCGCGGTGGTACGGGGACGGCAATGAAGCAGAAGTGCCAGATTTTCGGTACTTCCGTACTCCATATCGCAAGGGCCCTAAAATTTGTGCCGCAACGGCTAACAGTACTTTTCTCCTATTGGTTTGTGGCCTCCGTACCATTGTTAGGCGCGCGAGTGAAACGGAAAATGGCAATTGTTCGGATGGAGCTCAATTGTTCTGAGGGGGGAATGCGATGCCAAGCGCTTATGCATCCTGGGTGGGTCAAGCGGTGATCCTGCAAGTTGCGGCTGGGGATTTGCGCGTGCCACTGCGCGGCACCATTGTAGGGGAGTCAGATGGCGCGGTGCGGTTTCGAATTGGCGATACCTGGGATATCGATATTTACAAGCCGATGATTTTGGCTGTAGAGCAGGACAATTGGGCCAGCCTCGTCATGAACTAGGCCGCCAGCACCGGCGTCCAGGCATAGCGCTCTTAAGGAGGCCGAATCGGATGACAAGCCAGCCTATTCGAAGAGAAATGATTGAAGAGAGCAGAGCAGCTTATCTGCTGGGCATGCCGAAAGAGCAACTGCGAGAGATTTGTGAACTGTCCGGGCTGGGACATTTGGAACAAGGAGCAACAGCCCTGCGGTTGGTTTTCACGTACGAGGAATTGTACAAGCTATGCCGATTGATCGTGGGCCCTACGTCATAGCTTGACTCGAGATTGAATTTACTCCGGCCCCGCTTCTGTCTCATTCCCCCAGGCCCCGGGTTTGCATCCCCCTGACGAACCCGGGGCCTTCTCCTCCTTCTGACGTGATTCGTGATTTGTGATTCGTGACGGGGGAGGAGTGACTGGTGAACAAGTAACTTGCGACTGGGATTGCTTGAATCTTGCCTCTTGGTTCTCAAATCTCAAATTCCAGAATCTCAAATTTCAAATCCTAACTCTTGACTCTCAACTTGTGGTTGGCCAATCGCATGGAACATCTACGTAGGTTCGGTCCAGGTCACTGATCGATGCGCATCCTAGCAGTTTCATGGTGCGTTCCAGGTCCGCGCGGAGGATCGCGATGGCTCTTGTGACGCCAGGTTCTCCTGCGGCGGCGAGGCCGTAGGCGTAGGCGCGGCCTACCAGAACGGCGCGCGCGCCCATGCAGATTGCTTTGACGATGTCGCCGCCGCGGCGCACGCCTCCGTCCATCAGGACTTCGATTTGGCCATTCACAGCCTTCACAATTTCCGGCAGAACGCGCAGGGTTGCGGAAACGCCGTCCAGTTGGCGGCCTCCGTGATTGGAAACGACAACGCCGGCGGCTCCGGCATCGATCGCACGACGAGCGTCGTCGCCGGTGAGGACGCCCTTGGCGACGATTGGGCCGGGCCACACTTTCCGCAACCATAGAAAATCCTGCCAAGTCACGACCGACTCCGCGAGCGCGGCGGCAACGTCGATGAGGGCCATCGGTCCTTGGCCGGGAATGACTACGTTGGGCAATTTGTGCAACCCGCCATCCATCAAATAGGCGGCGACCCATCCTGGGCGCGAGAAAAATTGAGAAAGATATGGAATCATTCCAATCCAGTTTCCACCCATGAGCTGTCCGGTGCCGTTTCGGATGTCGCGCTCACGCATCCCTGCCGTGCCTGTGTCGATCGTGACAAACAACGCTGAGAAGCCTGCTTTCCATGCGCGGTCCAGCGCCGCTTCCGCAGCAGCGCGGCCTCCCACCAAATAGAGTTGATACCAGACCGGGCCGTTCGAGGCGGCGCGCACGTCCTCGAGTTTGTGCCCGGCAATCGTGGAGAGGATGTATGCGGTGCCTGCTGCGCCGGCTCCTCGAGACGCGGCGCATTCGCCGGCCGGATGGATGAGGCGGCTGTAGCCAATTGGCGCAAGGATCGCGGGGAAAGAAAGCTCGGCGCCCAAAACTTTTGTGCGCAGATCGCATTGCGGCACGGCAATCGCATTGCGCGGGCGGAAAGTTAAGGATTCAAAAGCGCGACTATTGCCGCGCAGCGACGTTTCGCTCTCGGCGCCGCCGTCGAGATAATCGAAGACGGCTCGCGGCATGCGGCGCAATGCCAGTTGGCGCAAATCTTCAATATTGACGACGCGTGGAGACGCGATGGATCTCGGCCACTTATTCATTTGCCACCGAATTCGCTGAAAGGCGAAGCCCGGCCAGTCTTTGCGCTTTTGGAGTGAACATGGCGGAAGGCATTGTACTCCACGAATTCGATGGCAGAAAATCCGCGATTCGATTTTCGTTTGACACTTCGACTGCTTGCAACGACACTTAACAGCCGATTCCTGCAAAACAAACGGGTTTGCCGCAGTCGGACTACTCATGACACTCACGCTACTCGACTGGGCCGTGATCGCCGGATATCTGCTGCTGATGCTCCTGCTGGGGATTTATTTCCGGCGGCGTTCGAGCCGGAACACGGAAGAGTATTTTGTATCGGGGCGGCAGGTGGCGTGGTGGCTCGCGGGAACTTCGATGGTGGCGACGACGTTTGCGGCGGACACGCCGCTGGTGGTAACGGGCCTCGTCTATTCGCAGGGAATCGCGGGCAATTGGCTTTGGTGGAGTTTTCTGCCGTCGGGAATGATGACCGTGTTTTTGTTCGCGCGGCTGTGGAGGCGTTCGGGCTTGCTCACCGATGTGCAATTCGCGGAGATGCGCTACGCGGGACGGCCCGCCGCATTTCTGCGCGGATTTCGCGCTGTTTATCTCGGCCTGCTGATGAATTGCCTGATCCTCGGCTGGGTGACTAAGGCGATGACGAGCATCGTGGGATCCGTGCTCGGCAAGAGCGAGGCCGCGAGTCTCGCGATCTGTATTTTCTTTTTGATTCCGTTCACGGGATTTTACGTTTCGCTCGGCGGCCTGTGGGGCGTGCTGTGGACCGATCTTTTTCAGTTCGTTCTGAAAATGGGGATTGTGATCGCGGTCGCGTATTATGGCGTGCGGGGCGCGGGCGGCATGCACGCAATGCTCGCGAAGCTTTCGGCCATGCGAGTCGCCGCGGGACCCGGCGCGTCGCGCATCACCGCGATGTTTCCCGATTTTTCTCGAGGACTGACGGGCGAAGCCTTGTGGACGCTGCCGGTGCTTACGTTTCTCGTGCATTTGGGAGTTCAGTGGTGGGCGTTCTGGTATCCGGGAGCGGAGCCGGGCGGCGGCGGTTACATCGCGCAGCGGATTTTCAGCGCGCGCGATGAACGGCACGGATTGCTTTCCGTGCTGTGGTTCAACGTCGCGCACTACGCTCTGCGCCCGTGGCCGTGGATACTGACGGCGCTCGCCGCCGCGGCGCTGTATCCTGGGTTGCAGCATCCGGAAACGGGCTACATGCTCGTCGCGATTACCTATATGCCGCATGCGCTGCGCGGAATATTGATCGCGGGATTCATGGCGGCGTTCATGTCTACGATTGCGACGCAGCTCAACTGGGGGAGTTCTTATCTCGTGGAGGATTTTTACCGGCGGTTCATCCGGCGTGATGCTACCGAAAAACATTACGTGAATATTTCACGGATCGCGACATTGCTGCTCGTGGCGGCGTCGGCGTATGTTTCGGCGCGACTGGCGACGATCGGCCAGGGCTGGGAAGTGGTGCTCGAGGTCGGCGCGGGGACCGGCGGAGTCTATTTGCTGCGCTGGTACTGGTGGCGCATCAATGCGTGGAGCGAAATTTCGGCGATGGCCACGGCGCTGGCGATGACGCTCGCTCCTGCACCACTGGCAATTCTTTGGCGGCAGCGCGCCCGTCATTTTTGCGAAGACCACGCTCGCGACGACGGCCGTAACGACGGTTGTGTGGATTGCGGTTACTCTGCTGACGCCCGCCGAGCCCGCGGAAGTTCTGCTTCGCTTTTACAGGAAGGTGCGGCCGCACGCCGCGGGTTGGCGGCACATTGCCGCGCTCGCCCCTGATCTGCCCGAAACAAGCGACCTCGGTAAGAATTTGCTGGCGTGGGTTCTGGGCTGCGCCATGGTGTACGCGGCGTTGTTTGGCATCGGCAGAGTTTGCCTTGGCGAGACGGCCACGGGCATTGCTCTGCTGGCGATGTCCACTATTTGCGCCGCTTTGCTCTATCGCGATATTTCGCAGCGCGTGACGGCCGAACCAATAGGAGGCACCGTTGTTTGACAAGTTTAACAGGGGGCGCGACAGCGGTGTGGCCGGCCTTTCGAGTTCGGGCCAGGCGCACGCGGTAACCGCATCTTTTCTCGGATGGACGCTCGACGCGTTTGACTTCTTCGTCGTTGTCTTCCTGATTGACAAACTCGCCGCTGAATTTCATGTAGGGAAAAAAGCGATCATCGCGTCCTTGTTTGTGACGCTGGTGATGCGCCCCGTTGGCGCTCTGATCTTCGGCCTGATGACCGATCGGTATGGACGGCGCATTCCTTTGATGGCCAACGTGGTTTTCTTTTCCATCGTGGAGCTGGCGTGCGGATTCTCACCCAATCTCACGTTTTTCCTGGTGATGCGCGCTCTCTATGGCATCGGGATGGGCGGCGAGTGGGGCATCGGGGCTTCGCTGGCGATGGAATCCGTCCCGCCACGGTTGCGGGGAATTCTTTCCGGAATATTGCAGAGCGGCTATTCGCTCGGGTACATCCTTGCAGCTATTGTGGCGCGTTTTGTCCTGCCCACATGGGGATGGCGGCCGATGTTCTGGCTGGGTGGACTGCCGGCGCTCCTCGCATTTTATATCAGCGCTCGCGTGCCTGAATCGGAAGCGTGGAAACAACATCGCGCGCCATCGACGGGCGCAGTCCTCAGGATCGTTGCCACGCAGTGGAAAAGCTTTCTCTATCTCGTTTTGCTGATGACGTTCATGATGTTCCTTTCGCACGGCACGCAGGACCTGTATCCGGATTTCCTCGGCAGCGTCCACAAACTGGCTCCCGCGATGCAATCGTATATGGCCATTCTTTACAATATCGGGGCCATCGTCGGCGCAATTGTCTTCGGGCAATTCTCGGAAAAGCTGGGTAGAAGAGTCACGATGATCGCCGCGATGTCATTGGCGTTGCTGGTGATTCCGCTTTGGGCGTTCGGCACGTCGCTCGCTGTGCTTGGCCATTGGCTCTTTTCTGATGCAGGCCGGTGTGCAAGGCGCGTGGGGAGTGATTCCGGTCCATCTGAGCGAGCTTTCCGCGGATGAAACGCGCGGGCTGGTTCCCGGACTCGCGTACCAGCTTGGAATTCTCATCGCCGCGCCAACCAATTCGGTGGAGTTCATGTTGCAGGAGCACGTGGGCTACCAGTGGGCGCTTGCGGGATTTGAAATTGTCACTATCGCCGTGCTCATCGTGACAATCGCGCTCGGCAAGGAACGCAAGGGGCGGAGCTTCCATCGGGCTGTCGCGCCTGAGTCGTCTTGAATATCGATTAGTAGCACAGGCACTCCTGCCTGTGCGGTTTTGTACGCCGCACGCGCAAGCTACCGAACCATCTGCGATCGCAAAACCCGCACAGCCCCGCCGCGGCGGGTGGCTGTGCTACCAAATTCCTCTCCCAGGTGGAAGAAATTCCCTACATACGGCATCATGGTGGCCATGGAAACTGGAAACTCATCGAAAGGCTTCGCCGGTTTGCGCGTGCTATCGCTCGAGAGCCGGCGCGGGGCGGAAATGGCGAAGTTGATTGCGAGTTACGGCGGCGAGGCCGTGGTTGCGCCGTCGATGCGCGAGATCCCTCTCGAAAACAATACCGAGGCGGTGGCGTTCGGAAGGAAACTCTTTGCGGGCGAGTTTGATATGGTTATTTTCCTGACAGGGGTCGGGACGCGCGCGCTCGCGCGTGTTGTGGAGACGATCTATCCGCTCGAACAGTATTTGGCGGAGCTTCGCAAGATTGTGGTGGTGACGCGCGGACCGAAACCGGTGGCTGTGTTGAAGGAATGGAATGTTCCGATTGCCCTCACCGCGCCGGAACCGAATACTTGGCGCGAACTCTTGCGCGCGCTGGATGAAAATGCCGCGGCGTTTCCGTTGAAGGGACGACGGGTTGCGGTGCAGGAATACGGTGTGTCGAACGCAGACCTGCTGGCGGGAATCGTTGAGCGCGGTGCGCAAGTCACTTCTGTTCCCGTTTACGAATGGGCTTTGCCTGCGGACACCGGTCCCTTGCATTCCGCGGTTGCCGCGATTGCGCGCAATGAAATTGACGTGATCCTGTTTACGACGGGGACGCAGGCGGATCATCTCCTGCAAATTGCGGCGGAAATGAACGAGGAGGACGCCTTGCGCCGCGCGCTTTCGCGAATGCTCGTGGCGTCGATCGGCCCCACGACCAGCGAAAGGCTTCGCGAATATGGGATCGCTCCGGACATGGAACCGGCGCACCCGAAAATGGGATACCTCGTCAGCGAAGCGGCGCAGCGCAGCGCCGAAATTTTGCAGCAGAAGCGAATCGGCGCGCGGTAGCATTTCACTCACCATACGGCTTGACACTGTGCGAAGAAAATTCCTCGCGTTGTCATTCCGAGCCCGCTCCTGCGGGTGAGGAATCTCTCTTCGGTTTAGATCCAAGAAAAGAGAGATTCCTCGGCACGCAGCGTGCCTCGGAATGACAAGTTTTTGGGGCTTTTCTTGCGCTGTTAAGGCATGGCCCGCAAACCGACTGAGTTCCTCTCAGCCTCCTCACAAATTGTGAATGTAGTGTGACGGCAAGCAAAGGCTGATCGTTCGCATCCATAGGACGAATTGGACAGTCATGGCGTACCCGCTTAGCCTTGAAGCGTGAATACAGAACTCTCCAAACAAGCCATGACCGACAATCCAGAGGTTGATTTCATCCATAAGATGGCCAGCCGGATGGCTGCGGCGGACCCGCTGCATGAAGTGCTATCACAAATCGTGGATTTCGCCGCTTCGGTGGTGAGCTGCGATTCCTGCTTCCTGTATGCGCTGGAAGAGGGTGAATTGATTCTGCGCTCCTCAAAAAATGCACATCCCGACGTCGTGGACCGCCTCAAGCTGCGGCTGGGGCAGGGCATCACGGGATGGGTGGCGGAGCACGGGAAGCCGGTCGCGGTGGCGGTCAACGCGTCGCAGGATCCTCGGTTTCAATTGTTCAAGGATTTGCCCGAGGACCGGTTTGAGGCGTTTTTGTCCGTGCCCGTGTTGTGCCGCGGACGAATTGTCGGAGTCATCAATCTGCAGAATCGCGAGCCACATGAATACTCGGAGCGCGAAATCATGCTGGTCTCCACCATCGGATTTCTGGTGGGCGCGGAAATCGAAATGGCTCGCCTGGAAAGCGAAAACCTTCACCTCTCGGAAAAGCTCGAGACGCGCAAACTGGTCGAGCGCGCGAAGGGAATTCTTCAGCGCGAACTCAAGATCACGGAAGAGGAAGCCTACCTCACCATCCAGCGCCAGAGCCGCCAGCGGCGCAAATCGATGAAAGAAGTGTCCGAGGCCATTGTGTTGAGCGAAGATGTGAGACGCGGCATGGGCGAATAGGAATAGTTAGGACAGGCTCTTCTTCAGCCTGTCGCCATGTTGTGGGGCTGCCCGAATATTGGAGCTACAACCCGAAACCAGACAGGCTGAAGCCCTGTCCTACCTAAAACCTTGACATTTGGGCTGTACCTGCGTATTCTCACACTCGCATGCATTCACGCTATTATTCTTGGTTCGCCTTTACGTACCGCTTCCCATGGTCGGGAAGCGGCCAGGGGCGGATCGCGCGCGAGTCGAGGTAAAGCGAAAAGCTAGATAGCGCGAAAAGATTCCCAAACTGGCCGCGAATACCCACAGGGTTCGCGGCTTTTTTATTGCCCGTGAGGGGACAGCCAAAGGAGATTCTCGATGATCGTCAACATGTCGGCAACGGCGACGCAGGAGCAGATACAACACGTCATGGACAGAATCAAGGAATGCGGCTTTCTCCCCCATCTGATTCAGGGCGCCGAGCGCACTGTCATCGGCGTGGTCGGAAAAAATCGCGGGCGCCGCAGCGAAGTGGAAGCGCTTCGCGTCGCGCCGGGCGTGGAGGACATCATCTCCATTTCGCAGCCGTTCACGCTGGTCAGCCGCGAGCTGCAGCCGCAGAACACCGTGGTGGACGTGAAGGGCGTGAAGATCGGCGGGCCGGAACTTGTGGTGATCGCGGGGCCCTGCTCGGTCGAATCGCGCGAACAGCTGATGGAAACTGCGCGCGGAGTAAAGGCGGCAGGCGCGCATCTGCTGCGCGGCGGCGCGTACAAGCCGCGCACCTCGCCGTACGATTTTCAGGGCCTCGGCCTCGAAGGGCTCAAGATCCTGGCGGAAGCGAGAAAGGAAACCGGCCTGCCCATCGTCACCGAAGTGATGGGCGTCGAGGATCTCGATGCGGTCGTCGAGTACGCGGACATGATGCAAGTGGGCGCGCGTAACATGCAGAATTATCCGTTGCTGCGGCGTCTCGCCACCGTGCCGCGGCCCGTGCTGCTCAAGCGCGGCCCTTCGGCCACGATCAAGGAGTGGTTGCTGGCCGCCGAGTACTTGCTCTCGGGCGGAAACCCCAACGTCGTTTTGTGCGAGCGGGGAATCAAGACGTTTGACGCCGAATTGAGGAACACGCTGGATCTCGCGGGCGTGGCGCTCGCCAAAGAACTTTGCCACTTGCCGGTCGTGGTCGATCCGTCGCACGCCACGGGACGCCGAAGTCTGGTGCCGGCAGCCGCGCGCGCGGCAGTCGCCATCGGCGCCGACGGGATCATCGTCGAAGTGCATCCGTGCCCGGAGCGCGCGCTGTCCGACGGCCCGCAATCGCTTGATTTGCCGGGATTCGCCGCGATGATGCTGGGACTTCAGCCTGCGATGGCAATGGCGGCTGCAGGGCGGTAAGGCGCAGATTCTGCAAATCAAGGGGAGCTTGATGAAGCAACAATTCGCTGTGGTTCTTACTCTGTTCGCGGTTCTCGGGGTCGCGTCCGGGTGCGGCAGCACCAAAAAGTCCAGCACGCCTAGCGCGGCTAGCACGTCCAGCCCAATGAAAGTGAACGGCCAGCCGACAACAACCGCTTCCGGCCTTCAGTACTGGGACATCGTGGTTGGTACGGGTGCAACGGCAATGCCCGGAAACACGGTCAAGGTCCACTACACCGGCTTTCTGACCACAGGTGAAAAGTTTGACAGTTCTCGCGACCGTGGCGAGCCTTTCTCGTTTCCGCTAGGAACAGGTCAAGTGATCAAAGGGTGGGATGAAGGAGTTGCGGGAATGAAGGTCGGGGGCCAAAGGCAATTGCGAATTCCGCCAGAGCTGGGTTATGGAGCGGCTGGAGCGGGTGGCGCGATTCCGCCTAACGCGACACTGATTTTTGACGTGGAACTGCTTGAGGTCGGCAAGTAACTCAGAAGATGAATTACGGTTTTGGATCTCCCGGTCCGCCGTCGCCGGGAGTTCCGCCAAAAATTCTGCGCCCGTCGGGCAGGGAAACTCTTCTCGCGTCCGCGAGTTTTGAGCCATCCCTAGCCGGGTAGCCGCCGACGACGACCTGATCTCCCACCTTTAGGGAATCTCGATTCCAGCCTTGCCGGTGCAGCGAGCCTGGGCTCGCGGCCTCGCAGCCCCAATTCGTCGTATTGCCCTTGTCATCCTTCACATCGAGGTAGAAATAAACGTGCGGATTCGCCCATTCGATTCTTGTGACGATACCCTTGAGTTCGATCAGCTTGCCCCCATCAAATTCCGCCGAAAAAGAATGGTGGGCAAGCGCGGGCATCGCCGCCACCAGAGCGGCGATCGCGGCCAGCACTGCAAAAATATTTCTCACGAAACGCAATCTATAACAGGGGGAGAGGGCGGTCAAGCTGTGGGGAGTACATTCCTTGACACCGCAAAAGGACTCCGCTAGTTTACGCACATGCAATTGCTGCCCACGACGGTAAGCTGTTGTCGTCCGCCATCATTACTGAAGTGCGGCAAAAGTTCCTGTTGCCGCTGCTGATTCTCTGAGCGAAAGAATTTGCTCCGTTCCAATTCTATTTGTCAGCTGATTCCTAGAGTCGATGATCTCGATATGGCGATAGACCAGTATTTGAAAGTGGGGAATTGACCATGAGGCGTTTCGCAATCTCTCAATTTCTTATTGCAGGCAGCGTTCTCGCCGTATCGTTTTTGGCGTGCCACCCGGCGTATGCGCAATCGCCGCCGCCGGAAAACCCATACGGGGAGTTGAGTGGCGCATCTGGACCAATCAAGGAACCCACGGGGCCCCCAAAACCCACTCCGCGCACTGCAGACGGCAAGCCGGACCTGTCTGGATTTTGGAAGGGTCCGCTGATCTTCGGCGGCATGTTCAAAGGCGTAGGCGGGCCGCCATTCACTCCTGCCGGAGAAGAGGCGTACAAATACAATCTGGCGAAATCGATAAATCCGGAATCCCTGTGTATCTTTGCCGGGATACCGCGAGCCAGCATCAGCGGCGTGCCGTTTGAGATTGTTCAAAACGCGAATCGCATCGTGTTTCTTTACGAGCTGATGTGGACGTTTCGGACGATCCCCATCGACGGCCGCGGACACCCGAAGGATATTGAGCCCTCCTTTTTTGGGGATGGGGTTGGCAAGTGGGAGGGGGACACGCTGGTCATCGACTCGATCGGATTCAAGGATAAGCTGAGCTGGATTGACGACGACGCGCATCCGCATAGCGACGCCATGCACGTTGTCGAGTGGTGGTCGCGGCCGGACGCGGAGCATTTGGCGCACGAGGTGACGGTGGAAGATCCGAAGTTCTACACGAAGCCCTGGACGTTTTCCAGGGTTTTCACAGCCATGCCTCCCGGCGATGAACTCTATGAATTCGCGTGCGACGAAAACAATGTTGACCGGGATGGCGGTCACTTGGGATATGGCCCGGTCAATCTAAAAGCGTATCCGCTGAATCCTCCCGCACCGAAAAAATAGTGCGGCGCCATACCGCAGGACTTCAGGGATTGAGCGCGTATAGACGTTAACGGAGGAATCGAACATGAACTCTCAATTGGGTCCTCGTTCTCAATCGTTTGCGTTTGCGGCATTCGCGCTGTTCATCGCGCTTGCCGGCGTTCCGCAGGCGCGCGGCCAACAGGCTACTCCCAGCCCTAGCACCTCCGCTAGCGACAAGCCCTACCTCGTCGAGTGGGTTTACAAAGTGAAATGGGGTTACGCGGACGAATTCTGGCAGCTCTTCAAGAAGTATCAAATCGCGACCTTGAATCGGGAGAAGGAATTGGGCTACGTGACTTCCTATATTGTGTACCGGCCGGGACATCACATGGGCGAAGATTCCCGGTGGGAATACCGCATCGTCATCACCTACAAAAACATAAGCTCGTCCGTGCATGGCAGTGAAGTTGAAAAGCAACTGTTTCCGGACCAGGCCGCCATGAAACGCGGAGAAAATCGCCGATGGGAACTTACGGAAGCGCACTACGATCTGCCGATTCACACCATTGATCCAAATGGAGACGGTACTGAATAAGGTGGTGGTTGCTGGCGAGCGATCTTTTTTGCCAATCTTCCGGCAGGCTGATGACACGATCAGTGTTGTCCTAATTTCGAGAAGTCTCGTAATATCAGATGAGGTGTTGCTGTGTAGGAGGTCCGACCTTCATCGGAAGTCGCGCGAAAAGGGGCCTTAAGGCCCTGAAGCTTCAGTGGCTGAAGCCCCTGAACACACGGACTCAAGCGTCGGGGCTAAAGCCCCGACCTCCTGAAAAACATATCCATCGCGGGGATTTCCAATTTAGGAAAGCGCCACGCAATGGGTTCACTCCTTCATTCGTTGTTGCGAAACCAACAGGGAGGTCAGGTTTCCCATGCCAAGTGAATCATCAAGAACCAAAAGGAGGTCGCGCGTCACCGTCATACCAACGGGTAAAGCGCTCGGAGCGGAAATTCAAGGCGTAGATCTGCGAACGATCGACTCGGATAATTTCTCGAGCATCTATCGAGCCTGGCTTGACCACTCGGTTCTCTTGTTCCGCGGGCAGAGTCTGACCGACGAAGACCTGATCGCATTCAGCGAGAGGTTCGGAGATCTGGATTGGGCGCCGGTTCAAGAATCCGGACGCCGTTTCGTCGAAGGGCATCCCGAAATTTACGTCGTGTCCAATGTGATGGAAAACGGTGCGCCCATCGGAAGCCTGGGCGCCGGCGAGGCAACCTGGCATACGGACATGTCGTACCTGCAAGATCCGCCGAAGGCAAGCATCCTCTATGCACTGGAGGTCCCGCCGTCTGGAGGCAACACGTACTTCAACAGCATGTATCGCGCCTACGAATTCCTCCCCGATGCGGTGAAGAAGCGAATCGAAGGCAAAATGCTCAAGCATGACGGGACCTACAATAGCGGCGGCTATGTGCGGCAGGGAATCGCTGCAATCGATGACCCCGTTACATCTCCCGGCACTTTTCATCCTCTCGTTTGCACGCATCCCGAAACCAAGCGGCGCGTCCTGTACCTTGGACGTCGGCGCAATGCCTACATCGAGGGACTATCGCTCGCGGAGTCTGAATCATTGCTCGATGAGCTGTGGTCGCATGCGAACGGTGAAGAGCTCGAATGGCACAACGAATGGCGCGTAGGCGACCTCGTCCTATGGGACAACCGATGCACCATGCACCGGCGCGATCCTTTTGACGCAAGCTCGCGTCGAGTCATGCACCGCACCCAGATCAAGGGCGAAACACGTCCGAGCGCGTGATGGGAGTGCTCAACCGAGGTCAAGAGGATCGCCAAAATGTGCTACGTACTTGGGGTGACGAGCGTAAGATCAAGTGAAGAGACAGAATTGAATGCCGAACTCGCCGTTTAGACAATGAGAGATCTTCTAAAGCGCTACGCTAAATTGGCTTTGGGACGGCCGTTCTCGCCCGCCTTGCTGAACATTCTGGTGACATCGGTATGCGACATGCGCTGCACGCACTGCTTTTTCACCGAAGAGCTCGATGACGGCCCGCGCAAGAAGCTTCAAATGAAAACGCGCGAAATTGAAATGATCTCCGAAACGCTTGGCGGAAATCTTGGCGTCTTGATTCTCGCTGGTGGCGAGCCCTTCACGCGAAAGGACCTGCCGGAAATCGCGCGCGCCTTCTACACAAACAACAGGCTCGAATCGGTCTACATTACATCCAACGGCCAAATTCAAAAACGAATCTTTCCCGATGTCAGCCGAATCCTGCGGGAATGCCCGCAACTAAATGTCACTGTGGCTCTCGGCATTGACGGGTTAAAAGAGCAGCATGACAAGATTCGCCAGAAACCCGGATCGTGGGACATCGTCATCGACACTGCGCGCGAGCTTCAGGCCATGAAGAAGGAATATCCCCGCCTCGATGTGCAAACCTGCACCTGTTTCATGAACTCGAACCAGGACACGATTTTTGAATGGTACGACTTTTTGAAATACGAGTTGAAGCCCGACAAAGTGAACTTTAACTACATCCGTCCTCCCGCGGCGGATTCCAGAGAGTTGGCAATCGATGGCGCACGATACGCCAGGCTCGCCGCCAGGATCGATGAAGACTCGCGCCATGGTGCGATCAAGAACCACTACGCGGGCGACATCGGCTTTTTCAAAGCCGCCCTGGACGTTTATATGCACGGCCTGATCGCCAAGACTCAGGAGACGCAGCAGGCCCAGATGACCTGCTACGCCGGAACAGCCGGCGGGGTGATCTACGACGAGGGAACGGTATCGTCCTGCGAAAACCTGGAACCCGTCGGAAATTTGCGGGACTATGACTGGAATTTCCAGGAGCTGTGGTTCTCTCCCGCCATGCAGGCGCGTCGCAAGAAGGCCGCGGATGGATGCTTCTGCACCCACGAATCGAATTGTTACTATCCGTCGCTGCCGTTTAACCCGAAACATCTGATTCAGATCAAAAAGCTGGAAAGAGAAATGAAGAAAGCGTGGAATGGAATGGACCGGACGGAAGCACACGTAGATGGCTTAGCGAAGGGAAGCATCTCAGCAACTGGATGAACACATCCCGCAAGAGCCCGATGGCACGCAAAACGACCGATCATACGCACTCCTGAAGTTACCTAAGAATATGGCACATTCTGAAACTGCGAATCGCGTGGTGGAGACTCAAGTCCTCATCGTCGGTGCGGGACCAGTGGGCCTGACTCTCGCTCTTGACCTGGGCCGACGCGGCGTGCGTTGCACGTTGATCGAGCGCAACACAACCGCAATTCAGCTCCCGAAAATGGAGCGCTGCAACGCCCGAACCATGGAGATCTACCGCCGTCTGGGGATCGCCGAACGAGTACGCGATGCCGGCCTGCCGCGGAATTCACCGATGGACGTTTTTCTGGCGCTCTCCATGGCGGATCCTCCCCTCGTGCATTTGCCGTGTCCATCGGTAGCTGCGGCCACCGCCGAGATCGCGGCGCACAATGACGGCGGCTTGCTGGAGCCGTATCAGTTGATCTCGCAATACACACTTGAGCCGCTCCTGCGATCGATCGTGGAAACGATTCCGGGCGTGAATGTACGTTTCGGCTGCGAACTAATTGCATTCACGCAAGACGCAAGCTCCGTGACTGCTGTTGTCCAGGCGAATGACGCCGCGGAGGAAACGATTCGGGCGTCGTATCTGGTCGGATGCGACGGCGGCTCCAGCACCGTTCGGAAGCAACTTGGTATTCAATTGCAGGGCGAGGGCAATATCAGGAAGCTGCGGCAAGCGCTTTTCCGCAGTGACGACCTCTACGAGCGAATTCCAATGGGGAAAGGGCGTCACTACCACATCGCCGAAGGACCGTTGTTCCCGTTCATCATCCTTCAGGACAGCACCCGCCACTGGACTCTGCACGCAGCCGCGTCCAGCGATGCTGAAATGGCAGAGATTTTCAGGAAGTCACTGGCGATGCCGATCGCGTTCGAGATGCTGTCCGTCAACGAATGGACGCAGCATCTGCTGTGCGCGGAGCATTATGGGGAAGGGCGCGTTTTTGTCGCCGGAGACGCAGCGCACCTGGTGATCCCCACAGGCGGACTCGGAATGAACACCGGCGTGGGAGATGCCGTCGATCTTTCCTGGAAACTCGCGGCGGCGCTGGCGGGATGGGGAGGCACGCAGTTGCTTGCTTCCTATGAGGCCGAGCGCCGGCCGATCGGCTTGCGCAACGTGAAGGCATCCCGCGCCGCCATGACCGGACGGCTCGGCTGGCGCGCGGCCTACCATCCCAATGTGAGAGACAACACGCCAGAGGGCGCGGCCACGCGAGCCCAAATGGCTGCGCTCTTCGATGTCCAGCAGCGTAAAGTGACGGAGATTTTGGGAATCGAGGCGGGCTACCGCTATGTGGACTCACCGATTATTTGGCGAGAGCCGGGCGATGGTCCCGACCCGGACAATCCTTCTTATATCCCGACGACATGTCCAGGCGCCCGTCTCCCACACGTTTGGTTGAGCGAAGGCGCGGCGCTGCATGATCGCCTCGGCTCAGGCCATACGTTGCTCCGGCTTGGCGGAACACAGGCCGATACGTCGAGCCTGGAACAAGCGTTCCAAGAAATGCATGCGCCGCTCGACGTACTCGATGTTGCAAGCGAAAGAGCGCGCGAACTCTATCAATACGATCTGCTCCTCGTGAGACCTGATTTGCACGTGGTCTGGCGCGGCAATGAACTTCCGCAAGACGCAGCAAAGATTGCGATGGCCGCCATAGGACGCCTCCCGTCCCGCGTCTGAATGCTAAATCTCGGCAGTCAATAAGAGGTGAGCTGGGTAACCGGAACTGTGTTGCCTGCGGGGACCAAAAACCACCTGCCAATAAGGGGGGACTTATGGGGACTTGGCCCCCGATTCGCCCGAAGCCCGGGTGGGCTCGCACGGTTGCGCTTAGCGCACCGCGCGGCATTTTTACGGCGATTTCATGCCAAAATAGGAGCCCGGCCCTCCGTCCCGCTTGGAGTTCGGCCCATCGCAGAATTCATGGAGGAAAAACATGTCCGAGCAGAAAGGGTTTTTCGAATTGCTGATGGACTTCTCGTTCCAGCACTCGATGACCGCACGATACGCGAAGCTGCTCTACGCGCTGCACCTGTTGGCGGGCCTAATCGTGGCGATCTGGCAGGTCTTCAACGGGTTCCAGGTGTCCACCGCGCAGGGGCTGTTGGTCTTGCTGCTGGCGGTTCTGGGTTATTTCTTTTGGATCCTTTACGTGCGCATCGGTCTGGAATTCTTGGTGACATTGTTTCGCACCGCCGACACGATCATGCGCTCGAGCGGCGGCAGCCGCGATTCCTAAAACGCAGAACCGCCGGGGCGAACACGGCCGGTCGCGGGAGAGGTTTTCTTCTTGCCTTCCCCTTTTATAGAACTTATCGGGACTTGAAACGCGCAGGAATACGCAATCTAGTAAATCACTTCAAAGTCTTGACTTCGATCTCAGCGATAATCCAAAGCTCTCTCCTCATGCGGGGTCTGAGAATGAACACTAGGCCCTGCATTCGATCAACCACTGTGCCCTGAGCCGCCTTCACAATCAGGCGTCTCGTACTGTTCGCGCGGCCGAATTTTAGAGCTATGTAGTTCTGTACCACCCTCCCGGGAACTACCTTATTCTGAGTCGAACTGGCGATGGACTGTCCTCATGTGGTCGCGCAATTCAAGTTCCGAATTGTAGCAAGCGTTGCATTGAATACAGATGAGAGCCACTTGTGATTGTGCCATCTTCCTCTCCTTTCCGAATCTTCGCCTTTTGCCTCTTTTATTCCCCATACGGTGCCGTGCGATGTGAGTTAGAAACCGGCAAAAGTAATGAGAATTTCTTTTGGTTTCTCGACAGCTTCACGGTCTGACGAACCTCGTCATGCCGCGATAGTCAGGTGATCCTCGACTTGGCCCACACCCGGTGCAGCCCAAGCGGCACGTTCTGCATCGCTGCGTTCGGCCCATGAACGGACGTGGCCTCTTAGAATAACTTTGTTCCCACTCACTTCAACATTGATCTCTTTCGCCTCCAGTTCCGTGGCGCGACGCAATGCATTCTCGATCTTCGTTTTTACCTCCGAAGATTTAACCGCGGGCTGGTTCACAATGATCAGGTTGGTCAGGCCCTTCACACCCGTCAAGTATCGGACGGCGTCGTCGGCAGACTCACGCCGGAACTTGGCATCCACGGTACCCTCCATCGTGACCCATCCCTGCTCTACCTTCACTTTAATGGCGTCGTGAGGCACCCAGACGTGCCATTTCAGCGCATTCACCACTGCCTGAGCGATGTCAGCGTCATCACGTTGATGCATAGATGGCAGTTCCACCTTAATCCCGTTGGTAACCGCTTTGACCCCGGCAACCCGTTCAGCAGCGTGGATCGCCCTGTACGTTTCGGCGTAGCTTGCCACGGTACCGGAAAGGCTAACGATCCCGTTCTGAACGATAACCCCGATTTTTGAGGCATCCACGCTGGAATCATATTGCAGTTCGTCTAATACATCGCACTGAAGCTGCTTATCGGTTTTCATAAATCCTCCATTTTTGTTCTTTCTGTCAGCTCAAAAGGGTCTGCGCTCAGCAATTTCTAATTGACGATGAGCATAATCACCTTGTACTCATTAGACCCGTACGCGCAAAGTGCGCGGTGACGTGGGTCACTATTCCGTGTGCGCGGTTTTAGAGGCAAAATCCGTCTCGCGATGGCCTGCACTAAGGCGTGGAATGCCTGAAGCACCGCCGGGTTGCCGTTGGGTGAGATTGAGAAACCGATTGCACTATCACGCCGGTTAAGTATCAGTGAGATGATGGCCGAATGATTGGTTGCCGGAAAGAGGAGACGTTATCATCGCGAACTCCAGGTAAGTCTTGATAAACGGATTATCGGTATGTGGGCTTGGCCGACATGAGCACGGGAGGCTAGTATTGTGGGCGCGACGCAGTCGAGAAAGGATAGCGGGTGGAGAACTTGACCAAGAAGAAGGAGACTGGGCCACTCGAAGGTCTGAAGGTGATCGATCTTTCGCATATCATGGCTGGCCCTACCTGCTCGATGTTGCTGGCTGACATGGGAGCGGACGTCATCAAGGTGGAGAAAATACCGGGCGGCGACGACGCACGGCGCATGGTGCCGCCGACCGTTGCCGATGAATCCGCGGCGTTCCTGATCATGAACCGCAATAAGCGCGGCATCGCATTGAACCTGAAGACGGAGGCGGGACGCGGCGTCCTATCTCGTCTGCTGAAGGACGCTGACGTGTTGATCGAGAACTACCGGCGCGGCACGATGGAAAAAATGGGATTCGGCTATGACGCCCTCCATGCGTTGAATCCGAAACTGATTTACTGCTCGATCTCGGGTTTCGGACGGACTGGGCCATACGCCGATCGCGGCGGATTCGACCTGGTTGCTCAAGGCATGAGCGG
This sequence comes from uncultured Acidobacteriota bacterium, assembly GCA_963833595.1. Lineage (GTDB taxonomy): Bacteria > Acidobacteriota > Terriglobia > Acidiferrales > UBA7541 > Palsa-360. The sequence continues at coordinate 171,051 of CAWHYM010000026.1, forward strand.
ATTGATGAGCATTACGGGGGAACGGCCCGGCTGCCCGCCAATGAAGGCTGGAGCGCCCATGACCGACATCACCGCCGGCATTCTCGCGTGCGTGGGCGTGCTCGCGGCCTTGCACGCTCGCGAGTCCAGCGGGCTAGGGCAGATGGTGGACACGTCTCTGTTTGAAGCGGGGATCACTCATACCTACTGGCATTCGGCCATCTGCTTTGCGACGGGTCAAGCGCCGGGCCCGATGGGATCGGCGCATCCGTTGAATGCCCCCTATCAGGCGTTTCCCGCGTCGGATGGGTGGATCACGGTCGGCGCCGCGAATCAAGAAAATTGGCTGCGGCTGGTCGAGGCGCTGGGAGCGCCTGAATTGAGGGACGACCCGCGCTTTGCGAACAATGCGGAGCGAATGCGCAATCTATCCGCGCTCACTGCGGCGCTGACTCCATTGTTCCAGCGCCGCAGCATGGCCGAATGGCTGCGTCGTCTGGAGGAATGCGGCGTTCCGGCAGGGCCAGTGCTCGACATTGCGCAGATGCACGCTGATCCGCAGGCGCTCGCGCGGGAAATGATCGTGGAGACTACGCACCCCACGGCCGGACAGGTGAAGTCGATCGGGCTGCCAATTAAATTCTCGGATACGCCGGGCGGCGTGCGCAGAGCTGCGCCCGTAATGGGCCAGCACACGCGGGAAGTGCTGCATGAACACGGCTTCTCCGATGCCGAGATTGACCAAATGGCGGCGCAAGGCGCTATCCAAATGCCAGCCTGAACTAAGAAAGGCGTAACACCATGAGCCAGGGAATTTTGTATGAAGTCAAGGATGGCGTCGGCCGCATCACCTTCAATCGCCCAGAGGCACGGAATGCTTTCACTTTCCGGATGTACGAGCGGTTTGCGGAAATCTGCCAGGATGCGGCGGCCGATTCGTCCGTCAAGGTCTTGGTGCTGACGGGTGCAGGGGAAAAGGCGTTCGCCGCGGGAACCGATATTTCCGAGTTCAAGAAATTTTCCACCGCGCAGAACGCTCTGGATTACGAAGCGCGGATCAACGGACTGCTTGACGCTTTCGAACGCATCCCCATTCCAACCATCGCCGCCATCGCCGGGGTCTGCACTGGCGGCGGCGCCACGATTGCCGCTTGCTGCGATCTTCGCATCGGCGCGGCAAATGCCCGCTTTGGCGTGCCGATCGGCCGCACTCTCGGCAATTGCCTGTCGATGGCGAACTACGTCAGGCTGGCGGCTCTGCTTGGGCCGGCGCGTGTAAAGGAAATCATCTTCACCGGCCGCCTGATCGATTCCGGCGAGGCGCGCGCGATCGGACTACTGAGCGAAGTGCTGCCCGATTACGCGGCCTTGCAGAGCCGCGCGGACGAACTCGCGCGAACCGTGGCCTCCCAGGCGCCGCTCACCCTGCGCGCCACCAAGGAAGCCTTGCGCCGCATCAAGGAAAAGATGAGCCCCGAAGAGGATGCCAATATGATCCTGACGTGTTACATGAGCCGCGATTTTCGCGAGGGTCTGGATGCATTCCTGAACAAGCGGACGCCTAAATGGACAGGAACATAGCTGATCGGTTATATGTACTACTGATTAACGAAGAACGACTGATTCTCTGTCGCCCAATCGGTAGCGCAGCCTCACCCAATTGCGCTATGGCATTTCTTGCGTCGGAACAACTGTAGTCTCATTACGGGTAAATTCGAATCGCAGGGTCCAACTACTCAAGACGCCTTGGCCACCTACCGTTGGCGGCTTGAATTTCCAATCCTGTGCAGCTTCTAGAGCAGTTCGTGCGAAGTACTTGCTTGGTCCATTCGATTCGAGTTCTGCGTCTTCCACGTTGCCTGACCGGTCGACATTCACTTTGACGCTCACCCTCACCTTGCCTCGAATGGTATTTCTCGCGGACTGGAGCACTTCAGGCATGACTTGGTGAGCGACCTCGCCGTGAACAACGGATCCCGCCGGTAGTCTCGCCGCTGTGTTTGTTTCTCCTTCATGCATCGTCTCGGGGTGAATCGTGGCGGGCACTGGAACAGGAGCTTTGGAACTCCGCTCTTCCTCAGCAACGCTCGACCTGTTCGCCTCGGTTGAACGTTCCTGCGGCGACGGTGCTAACTGACTCGCTGCAGGTGGAACGAGCGGCTGTTCGCCCGTCGCGGCAGGAGCCTGCGGAGCATCTATATGGCGGCGCAAGAGTTTCGGCCCTGCCAGAATTGCGGTTAACGCCAGCACGAACCCGACCGCGATAGGCACAGCGTAACTACGGACCTTCGCAGGTGGCCTTGACGGCCGGGCGATGGGCCGTCGCGCAGGCGCAGGTAGTGGAGCCCGGACCTTGGGCGGGATAGCTTGGACCTGGGGCATTGGAACGCGGCCCTCCAATCGAGCCGCGATTTGAGCAACCGTCCATCGGCTCTCAGGGTGTCGAATCAGACAGTGACGCGCTATATCGAGAAAGGGTTCCGGCAACGACTGCGGGAACAGCGGATCCTGTTGTTCCGCCGTTCGCACGATGGGCAGATTTTGGGTCAGCGTTTCGACGAGGGTCATGCCCAGGGACCAAACGTCACCTGCAGGTGACATCGCTTGAGACGCTGGGATGATGCAACGGACAATTTCGGGTGGATCGTATGCGCTCTGATTGCTGGGCCCATCCAGCGTTTCCCCCAAGCGGCGCAGACCATCGCTTGATACTTTCAGTTGGTCGCCGCTGGCCATGATGTTGGCCGGTTTGATATGGCCGTGCACGAAACCTTTGCCATGAAGGTAGCCGAGGACGTCCAGAACGGATTCAAGCATCTCCCGCGTTTCGGCAGGCGTCAGCGCCCGGCCCGGAAGAACCTCCGCAAGATTCTCCTCGGCACACTCCGATACGACGTAGACGAATGGCACCCCGCGAAGCTCGAAGTGTCCCATTTCATAAAGGGGAATCAGGTGAGGATGGGACAATTCAGCTGCCTGTTGCCAACGAGAAAGTTGGAGTTCGCCATTTTCTGGAGCCCCAGGAATGAGTTTGATAGCCGCCTTTGCGAGGAGTTCACCTTCATGGCGCTCTGTGAGGAATACCGCGCCGTGTTCGGTTCCGCCCAGATATCGAACCAGCGGGAACTTCCCATTAACTATTTCACCTTCCCATAGTTTCCATGTTTCGGACATGATTCGACCTTATCGTAGGGTAGGCCAGGGAGTGTTCACCATTGTACCCAAGTACCCAGTCCAAGATGTCAAGCGAATGCGAACGAAGTGCCCACGCGGATAAGTCGGGAGGGCAGGTGTGTCTTGTGCCGAGCACGGTTCGGCGCGTGTTCGTGGGGCCGTACCATGCACACGTAAGAAGGATTAACGGGACCCACGCGGGCGGAAACTAGAATAGCCGGGCGAAAGCGCTCACTCTCGTGTCCACGCAAGGCATGCTGTTCGAGCTATTTGGACATCCGCGCGAACGGCGACTTAGTATGCTGCGATGCCGACTGGAATCTCTTCGGTTTCCTTGCTCTCTTGAAGCGACGATTGAGGGCGCTCGATCTCGATGTGTCCCTTGAAATAAGCGCCGTCTTCGATGCTGATTCGTGCCGTGGCGATATCGCCAATCACCCGGCCGTCCTTTTTGATCTCGACGCGGTCGCGCGCGCGGAGATTGCCGGAGGCATTGCCGTAAACGATCACTTCGCGGGCGGTAATTTCAGAATTCAACTGGGCGGTGCGCCCCACTGTAAGCCGGTGGCCACGAAGTGAAATGGGGCCTTCCACTTTGCCATCAATCTGCAGGTCTTCGTCGCTGGAGATTTCGCCCTTTATCACAATGGTCGCTCCCAGGCACGCCAATGTGCGTGCAATTGGGCTGCTTGGGCGAATGCCAGTGGTTGCATTCACGGGTGCACCGGGAATCTTCGTCTCCTTCGACGGAGATGAACCGGGCGCTTCGGACTGCGCTTCCTTAGTCCACATACTCCCTCCCAAATTCCACTCAAGATTCGATTCGGCCCCAAAGGACCAATCTATAGACCACTTTAGGTGGATGGGCTAAACGAGGCTACCGCAAAATGGCGTAGGAATGCTTACATCGAAACCTGACCTCCGGTACAGGTCGAGTCGAAGGGACCTAGGAGTCTGTCCTACAGAACGAAGAATCGCTCCTTACATTTTTGACCAGTCCCGTCAGGGACGAAAGAACGTAGCCCACCGCGTGAGCGGTGGGTATGTGTGAGGGCAGAGAGCCAAGCCCCGCAGGGGCGGCACAAGGCGACCCAACTGTGCCGCCCCTGCGGGGCTGTAAATGATCGCGCTAAGGGCCCCACCGTTTCCACGGTGGGCTACGTTGTGACGTCCCTCCGGGACTTCGGGCCACACAAAATCAGGTCCCGCACAATAAAAGCGATCGAACTTTTCTACGGGACAGACTCCCAGTGGACACTAACCAAGCAGAGGCAGCCTCAGCAAGTACGGGACCCTTCTTGCCAAGACAATTAGGTTGTCGCGTTTCATTGGAAGAACTTTGCCTAGCATTTCAAGGAGTTTGCATGAGGCTTCGGTTTTTTATTTGTCCGGTCCTCCGGGACATCCCGCGTTACCGCCATTGCAATCGGCGGCGATATGCTCCGGTAAACCTCTTCCAGCGACCTCGATCCTCATTCCGGCCGGATCCAGGATGGACCAGCCATATTTGCTATCCGGCTGGGGCTTGTAACCGCGCCGTTCCAGTTCGGCTTTGACTGCAGCCTGGTTAAAATTTTCGACCGCCATCGCGAAGTGGGCGACATACGGCCTATTTTCGGGATGCCGGCTCTTGCGGAGGTAGAAAGTGTTCTCGCCGAATTTGAGGAAGCACACGGGGCCACCGGGAGCATCCACGCCGAACACACCGCCCGGCTTGTAATAAATCATCTTCATCCCCAGCAGGCCGGTATAGAAATCGCGACTTTTGTCCACATCGGGAACATTTAGAACCAGGTGACTCACGGCATACGCTTTGAAACCCTTTCCGTCGGGGCCGGGGATCGCGCTGAGATTTTTGGTGCCATCCGATTCTTTAACTGTGGGCAACGCCGCACCGGGAAACACGCCTTTCGTCGCGCAGATCTGAACTGTGACGCCACTAGGATCTTTGATCGACCAGGCATATGCGCCATCGGGTTTCGGATCCAGGCCACGGCGCGTCAGTTCGGCTCCCACAGAATCCAGTTGAAAATTTTCGATCGAGAAAGCGAAGTGATCGACGTTGCCCTGGCCCATCTGCGCGTCCCAGTTTGCGTTAGGTCCTGTGCCCGCCGGCCGATCGAGCGGCTGTGTGAGCGGGCGAATGTAGATGGCGTTTGGCGGATCGCCGCATTCAACCGAACATTGTTTGCCGTCGTCCCACACCACCTTCATCCCATACAGATTCACGTAGAAGTCGCGAACTTTTGCGTAATCGGGAACCTGATAATTAACGTGATTGAAGGCGACTGCTTTGAGAACTGAGCCGCCGGCTATGGCCGCCTGTGCGCCACCGCCGGCAAATGCCGTAGCTTCGGGCGACACGCTAGCTGCGAATGCAGCTGTCGCAGTCAGACCCAGCGCCCGCATAAGCTCGCGGCGGCCGATCCTTCCGCTCTCGAACGCAGTACGGAGTCCCGCAATATTTTGTTCCATCGCTGATCCTCCAGGGAATGTCCGCGCAATCTCGACAGTTGAAGTGACGGGATTGTAAGCCCCTTCCGATTCGCATGACACATATTTTTAGCGGTTTCAGTAGGACAGGCTTCAGCCTGTCTGCCGTTCCAAGCGAGCGAAAGTCAAAACCAGACAGGCTGAAGCCTGTCCTACTGAAACCCTATTTCAAAATCGGGATGTTCTTTGCGGCCGGGGGATGCGGGCGCGACTGCAGGAATGCGTAGATGTCAGCCAGTTCCTGGTCCGACACGACTTTGGCGGTATATGGCGGCATCTCACCCGTGGGCTTACGGACGTAGCGAGCGAGTACATCGAACGGGACGGGGTCCGGAGCGATCCGAGGTCCGGTCATCGTCGAGCCCTGTCCTTCGCGGCCGTGGCATTCGTAGCAGCCAATTTTGTTGAAGACTCGTTTGCCGTTTTCGGCATTCCCGGCTGGCGTATCGGAAGGCTTCGACTCTTGGGCCGCTTCCGCGACCCTCACGCGCGTGGAGGTGAAAAGTAGCGCGATTGCGAGAGCCACAACGGCAGCGGAACCGTATCCACGAAAGGCATTCATGCTTGCTCCTTGTCGTAACCTAGATGGCCCTAACGAGCACTAGCGAGCCCTAGCGAGGCTGAGTGACAACGTCGAGAAGGGCGGGCTCACCGCGCTTTACGACCGCGATCGCGCGCCGCAGCGCCGGCGCAAGTTCGTTGGGATCAGTGATTGGGCCCTCGGCATAGACCCCCATGCTTTGTGCGAGCTTCGCAAAATCCATATTAGGATCCTCGAACGTGGTGCCGATATGGGCGCGGTCAATGCCGCGATTGTGCCGGTTGGCCATGCGTTGCACGTGCATGAGCTCTTCATGATAGGCGCGGTTGTTATGCATGACGCTCAAGAGTGGGATGCGATGATGCGCTGCTGTCCACAGGACTGCGGGAGCAAACAACAAATCGCCATCGTCTTGAATGCTGACCGAGAAGCGGCCGTGCTTTTTGTTTGCGAGGGCGGCGCCCACCGACGCGGGAGCGTTGTATCCGATACCGCCGCCACCCTGAGTGCCGATGTACTGGTAGGTTTTGTCGAAGGGCCACAGCCGGAGAGGCCACCAACTGAAGTGCCTCAGAACCGATACGAGCGACCAATCCTCGTCCTTGATCTGCGCCCACAGCTCGGAGCATACGCGGGCGGTGCTGACGGGGCTCGCGTCCCACGCGTACGTCGCGTCGGTTCGCGCCTGTTCCAGCGCTTGCTGATGCGCCGACGCCAGTTTGGCCCCGCGATCCTGCAAGGCCCGCTTGCGATCCGCGGTGATCTGGCGCTTGGTCTCCTCAATCAGCAATGGCAGGGTCGCCTCCGGGTCGGCCGCCATGGCCAAATCGACTCCGGTGTAGCGGTAGAAATCCTGATAATTGGCTTTGGTGTAGAGATCGCCCATCGTAATGCTGATCAGTTTCGCGTCACTCTTCATAATTGGGCGCGAAGTGCGATGCACTTGATCGTGCATGGTGTTCAGTGCGCCCCAGAAATCCGTGGCTTCCAGTCCCATGATTACGTCGGCGTTGGTGACTACCGCGCCGCGGCGGGACGATTGATTAAGGGGATGCCGCGCAGGAAAATTCATCCGTCCGGCCTGATCGATCACCGGCGCCTGCAGCGTTTCGGCAAGCTCGACGAGCAGATCCATGCCGGCTTGCGTCCGCGCGTAGCGATCCACCACGATCAACGGATTCTGGGCCTGCACCAGGAGTCGAGCGGCCTCGGCGACTGAGCCGGAATCGCCTTGCGGAGGCGCCGCCAGCGTCAGCTTAGGAATGTGCAAAGCAGCGTCCGCGGGAATCGGGTTTTCCTGAAGTTCGCTATCCGCCACGAGCAGCACTGGCGCCATCGGCGGCGTCATTGCAACTTTATACGCGCGCACCGCGGACTCCGCGAAATGCTGCAACGAAATGGGCACATCATCCCACTTCACGTAGTCGCGGACCATCGCCGCAGCGTCCTGTACGCTATGCGGCCATTCCCCGTAAGCGGTGTCCCGCATCGTGGCGTCCAGATTGTTGCCAATCACGATGTAAACCGGAACGCGATCGCAATAGGCGTTGTAGATCGCCATGGAGGCATGCTGCAAGCCAACCGTACCGTGGGCAAATATGCAAAGCGGCTTGCCCTCAATCTTGGCGTAGCCGTGGGCCATGGCGACCGACGACTCTTCATGGCAACAGGAGATGAACTCGGGATTGCTGTTTCCTCCATAGTTAATTACAGATTCATGTAATGCGCGGAAACTCGAACCTGCCACGGAACAAACGTATTCGATGCCGAGGGACTTAATGACATCAACCATAAAGTCAGACCCCGAGCGATCCAGGGTCAGCACTTCGGCATCCGCGGGCGGATCGGATTCGACCACTGGCGGCAGCAACGGCATGGCGCGAGACGCCCGCTCTTCGACTGGCTGTGCTGGCAGAGCCTCTGCCGGTGCAGCCAGGGTTGCCGCTCCAGCGACTACGCTCTTCAAGAAGTCTCGACGGCCAGCCGGTAGTTTCTTGGATTTCGCCATGGGTTTTGCCTCCGCTGTTGTACCTTGCCGCGACTTCTATTTAGGTTTTCGATCCGACCGGCAACATACGACTAACCGCGTTCGAATGCAATCCTTGCTCGCGGCTACCGAGTCTCCGGCCGCCTGGCGATCAGGACACATATTAATGCGACTACTGCCAGGGCCGCAGCTGTATAAAAGGCGACCCCGTAGTTTCTGTACCTGTCGAAGAGCACTCCTCCGATGGTCGGCCCGAGAATCCCCGAAAACCCCCAGGCGGTAAAGAGCAAGCCATAGTTCGTGCCGGCATGCCGCGTGCCCCAAAAATCAGACACGGTCGACGGAATCACCGAGGCTTGCGCCCCGTAGCTGAAATACACGAAGTAGATCAGCACATACAGCGCGGTCAAATGAGCGCCAACCCAGTAGAGCGCGGGCATGGCGATGCAGGACATTGCCAGCACAACTCGCAGTGTATTGAGCCTGCCCATGATGTCCGAGAGCCAGCCCGAAAGGACCCGGCCAGAGACATTGCCAAACGCCCCGACCACGAGCCCCAAAGTCGCCAGCGTCGCGCTGGCAATTCCCTGGCTATTCGCAAAGGGTATCAGTTGGCTGATCACCATGAGCCCCGCGGTGGATCCGAGTCCAAAGCCGAGCCACAGAAGGTAAAAGGCCGGCGTTCGCAAGACTTCGCTTGGAGTGAATTGATGGCGGGTAGTTGTTATTGTGAGAACGGAAATATTATTCGTTGGCTGCCTGCTGGCCACCGGGTTCTTCAAGAGGAAGGCCGCAGTCATGGTCATCACAAGAAAAATTCCACTGAGGATCATGCAGGAGGCGCGCCAACCAAAACGAGGAAACAACACCAGATTCGCGAACGAGCCAAAAACAGCTGATCCGCCGCCAAATCCCGCGAGCGCTAGACCGATCGCCAAGCCCGTTCTGTCAGGAAACCACTTGGCCATGACGGGAACAACAGTCCCGAATCCGAATCCAAGGCCGATGCCGCCCAACACACCGTAGAAAAAAAAGAGAGAGAACAAGGTGGACGTATATGCGATAAGCAAAAAACTAAGCGTAACCAAAATGCTTCCCGTCACAGAGATCCAAAAGGGCCCAAAACGGTCTTGAAGTTTTCCAGCGAGAAGCAGCGAGGCGGCAAACATGACCACTGCGAGCGTAAAGACGGAAGAGGTCTGCGCCCGCTTCCACCCGAATTCATTCTCGAGCGGCGTAACGAATACACTCCATGCATAGATAGTGCCCAGGGCGAGGGTCATCAGAAGCCCGCCCAACAATCGCCACCACCGGCTGATCGAAGCCTCTTTACCGTTTAGAGCAACGGGTGGAGGGATTGATCGCTCTGAAATGTCGCTGGGCGTGGGAGTCGCTGTCATCAACCCTCTTCCGATTATGCTTTTGGAGGCTCGATTTTCGGGCCTTCGATTCGCTCGGGAACATGCCCTCGCTTATAAATCATGACGGTTCGCTTGAATTCGATGACCACGGTTCCATCTTGTTTGAAGCCCGTGGTCTTGAATCGGACAATGCCGACGTTCGGTCTGGACTTGGACTCCCGTTTCTCGAGGACCTCACTTTGCGAATATAGCGTGTCGCCATCGAAGAGCGGATTCGGTAGACGCACTTCGTCCCATCCCAGATTGGCCATCGCGTTTTGAGAAATGTCGGCGACCGATTGGCCCGTTACCACCGCGAGCGTGAAGGTGGAATCAACGAGCGCCCGGCCAAATTCCGTTTTTGCCGCATAGGCATGATCGAAGTGGATGGGATTGGTATTCATGGTCAGCAGCGTGAACCAAATATTGTCGGTGGCAAGAACCGTGCGGCCCAGAGCGTGGCGATAAATATCTCCGACCTCGAAGTCTTCAAAAACTCGTCCTGTCCAACCCTCTTTAATTGCCATCATCACCTTCCTTGGATTGTTTTAGTGGAAATCAGATCACTTTTTCGCGCCGCCAACCTGCAATCGTCTCCGAATCAAAACCTAATTCAGCCAAAATAGCATCGGTTTGCTGGCCCAATGCCGGAACTTCGTTCATGACGGGCTCCACATTTTCCATTGTGACCGGGGGAAGCAAGCGCCGGCAGGGGGCCTACGGGCGAATCCACCGTGCTCCAGCGCTTCCGGGCCTTCAATTGCGGATGCTCCACAAACTCTTGAATGGTGTTCATCCTGGCATTGGCAATTTGCGCGGCTTCGAGCCGCGCGATAATTTCAGCGGCGGTCAGCTTCTGGAAAACTTCCTGCATAACGTGATCGAGTTGCGGACGATTCTGAACGCGCTTGGCATTGGAGTCAAAACGAGGATCCGCGAATAGCTGGGGGCTCTCCAAAACCACTTCACAAAACTTTTTCCATTCGCGTTCATTTTGCAGACCGAGATACACCACTTTATTGTCTCCGCTCATCACCGGCCCGTAAGGCGCGATCGTGGCGTGGCTTGCGCCGGAGCGCTGCGGAGCCGATCCTCCGAACGTGTAGTACGCGGCGTAGCTCATCCATTCCGCGAGCGAATCGAAAAGGGAAGTCTCCAGCGCGACGCCTTCACCCGTCCTCGACCTCACCAGCAGAGCCGTCAAAATGCCGGAATAGGCATACATGCCGCAGGAGATATCGGCGACGGAAATGCCCACCTTGGACGGCGTTTCTTCCGTCCCGGTGATGGAAATCAAGCCCGCCTCGGCCTGGATCAGCAGATCGTACGCTTTCTTGTCCCGGTACGGCCCCGAAGATCCGTACCCGGAAAGATCGCAGATAATGAGACGCGGATATTTTTTGCGCATCTCTTGAGTGACGAAGCCGAGCCGCTCGGTGGCTCCGGGCGCCAAATTCTGGACAAAAACATCCGCCTTCTCGAGCAAGCGATGGAGAACCAACTTGGCTTCCGCGCGCTTCAGGTCCAGCGTCAGGGATTCCTTGGAGCGATTGAGCCACACGAAGTGGCTGGACAACCCTCGCACGGTTGCATCATAGCCGCGCGCAAAGTCTCCGACATCGGGGCGTTCGATCTTAATTACGCGCGCGCCCAAATCCGCCAATTGGCGAGTGGCGAATGGCGCAGCGACGGCCTGCTCCAGGGACACGACCGTGATTCCCGCAAGCGGCAGCATCAATACGACCTGGGGAGGCCCAGAACGTGCTCCGCCAAATAGCTCAGAATTAGGTTCGTGGAAATGGGCGCCACTTGATAAAGCCGGGTTTCGCGGAACTTGCGCTCGATATCGTACTCTTCGGCAAATCCGAAACCGCCGTAGGTCTGCACCGCGACATTTGCCAGTTCCCAGGACACGTCGGCCGCCAGAAGCTTGGCCATATTCGCTTCCGGGCCGCACGCTTTGCCGCTATCGAATAGGCTGGCCGCGCGCGCGACCATCAGCCGGGCCGCCTCGAGGTTGGCGTATCCGCGGGCGATCGGGAATTGAATGCCCTGATTCTTGCCGATCGGTCTGCCGAAAACCACGCGCTCATTCGCGTAGCGGCAAGTGCGTTCCAGGAACCAGCGCGCGTCACCGATACATTCCGACGCGATCAGGATTCGCTCGGCATTTAAGCTGTCCAGCAGATAGCGGAATCCCTGGCCTTCCTCGCCAACCAGATTTTCGACGGGAACTTCCAAATTATCAAAAAACAGTTCTGTGGTGGCGTGGTTCATCATCGTGCGGATGGGGCGAATCCTCAACCCGTGACCCACGGCTTGGCGGAGATCAACCAGAATGGTGGAGAGGCCTTCGGTCCGCTTCTTCACCTGGTCCGCCGGCGTGGTGCGCGCGAGCAGCAGCATCAGGTCGGAATGTTCGGCGCGCGAAATCCAAATTTTCTGTCCGTTGATCACATAGCGGTCCCCGTTTCTGACCGCCATGGTTTTTAGCTGTGTGGTATCGGTGCCGGTATTGGGTTCGCTCACTCCGAACGCTTGCAGCCGAAGAGAGCCATCGGCGATCTTCGGCAAATACTGCCGCTTATGCGCTTCCGATCCATGCCGCAAAAGCGTGCCCATGATGTACATCTGCGCGTGGCACGCCGCGGCATTTCCGCCGCAGTGGTGGATCTCTTCAAGGATAGTGGAAGCTTCCGTAACGCCCAGACCCGCGCCGCCGTACTCTTCGGGAATCAGGGTAGCCATGTACCCGGCGTGCGTCAGGGCCTGGACAAAGGCCTCGGGGTAGGCGCGCTTCTCGTCGAGTTCCCGCCAATATTTGTCCGGATAATCCCGGCACAATTCGCGTATGGCGGATTTTAGTTCTTCGTGCGATTCATCAACTTTGCTGTTCATTTGATTCAACGGAAGACCTCGTCCTATGGCGAGGGCTAGCGTAAACTCTGTCGCAAAGGATAAGCAATCGCTTAAATTTACAAACGGCAAGGGAGCAGGATAGCAGAAATGAATTTGTAGAGTATCTTAACGAATGCCGGCATTCCGCGGGACGGAGAAATCATGGACCCCATAACTCGGACGCTCGTGTTATTTTTCTCACGCGCTCAATTCCAAGGATCTGGGCAGTGAAGTCGTCGAGCGCACCAAGTATTTGCTCCTCGACTATCTTGGTGTTGCAATCGCCGGCTCGCTGACGGAATCCTCGCAGCCGATTTACCGCATGCTTGCGCGCTCGGCCTCTCCTGGCCCGTGTACGGTAATTGGCACCGCGTCACAAACATCTCCGGAATCCGCGGCGCTGGCGAACGGCACCGCGGCTCACAGCGTGGAGCTGGACGATACACATCAGGCCGGTTCCATCCATCCGGGCGTCGTGATGTTTTCGACGGCTATCGCGCTGAGTGAAATTCAACCTGACATTGACCGTGGCCAATTCGTGACCGCTGTTGTCGCCGGATACGAAGTCGCCGCGCGCCTGGGAATGGCGCTGCAGCCGAAATCCCATTACGAATTGGGGTTCCATCCGACTTCGACCTGTGGCGTATTTGGCGCGGCTGTAACCGCGGCGAAACTTCTTCGTCTCAGCGAAGAACAAATGCTTTCCGCTGTTGGCATTGCCGGCAGCATGGCCGCTGGTTCACTGGAGTTCCTGGCGGAGGGCACTTGGACCAAGCGGCTGCATCCGGGACTGGCCGCGCAAAATGGAATCCTGGCCGCGAAGTTAGCCGCGGAAGGTTTTCGCGGACCGGCCACGATTCTCGAAGGCCGCGATGGTTTTCTTTTCGCGTACTCGCGAAACTCAAAGCCCGAGCTCGTTACGCAAAACCTGGGACAAGATTTTGAGATCTTGCGAACCAGCATCAAGCCCCATGCGTGCTGCCGCTATATGCAGGCTCCCATCGACGGCCTTATCGAACTGGCTACCGAGCATGACATTTATCCCGAGCAGATCGAACGCGTCGAAGTCGCTGTCCTCGAAGCCGGATGGCCGCTGGTTTGCGAGCCTCGAAAACGAAAATACTCGCCGGCAAATATTGTGGACGCCCAATTTTCCATGCCCTATGGAGCCGCGGTCGCCCTCACCGATCGGGCAGCCGGCCTCGATCAATTCACCGGCGAAAGTTTCCATTCGCCGCAGATCAAACGCTTGATGGGCAAAGTGGTTCTGCAAAAAGATATCCGCATCGAAAAAAACTTTCCTGCGGAGTGGCCGGCCCTTGTATCCGTTCACCTGACGAACGGTGAACACTTTGAAAAATACGTACGTTTTCCGAAAGGCGACCCGGAAAACCCGCTGACCTGGCAAGAATTGTCAGCCAAGTTTCACTCGCTCGCGACGCGTGTTATTCCAAAGACCCGCTGCGAACAAATAATTAATTCGGTAAAAGACATGAATTCGCCGGCGGAGCTTCGTAACATTTGGGAATTGGCAGCTCGTCCGGCTTCGCTTTCTCTGCCGGCAAATTGATTCGGCTCAAGTAGCACAGGCACTCTTGCCTGTGCGGGTTTTGCGATCGTCATTGAGTCGGGTAGTCTGCACGTGCGACTTACAAAACCGCACGGCCAGCCCCTCGCAGGGGCTCGGGATAAAGAGTGGCTGTGCTACTCGAAGGGGGCACATATATGGCAGGGCGGCTTCAAAATAAAGTGGCCATGATTACCGGTGGCAACAGCGGGATTGGGGAAGCCACCGCTCGCCGCTTTACACAAGAAGGAGCAAAAGTAGCTATTCTGGCCCGCCGGGAGGCAGAAGGCCGCGCGGTCCAAGATGCGATCCGCGCGCAGGGCGGGGATGTCACTTTTCTTCCTTGCGACGTCACCGACCGCGCGGCCGTAGAAGCGGCCGTCGCGCAAACTGTCGCCACCTATGGCGGCTTGCATGTGCTCATCAACAATGCCGGTGGCGGCGCCCGCGAAATGTTTCCCGCGGAAACCGATGAGACATGGGATCGCGTTCTCGGAGTGAATCTGACCGCCTGCTTCCTCACCTGCAGGGCGGCATGGCCTCATCTCATCAAAGCCGGAAGCGGGGCGATCGTCAATGTGTCTTCCTTGGCGGCCGTGTCCGGTGTAAGTGACGCCGTGTTGGAACGGTTTCCCACTCTTCCTTCGGCATCGTACATTGCCGCAAAGGCCGGGCTCGAAGGGTTCACTCGCTATATCGCCAGCCTGGGCGGGCGATATAATATCCGCGTCAACTGCGTCCGGCCCGGCCAAATTCTCACTCGACGTCTCACCACCGCCGCGGGCGAGCACGTCTTCGCGCGCCACTTTGAGATATGGCAGTTGCTCAAAGGCCCGGGTTATGCGGAAGACGTGGCCAACGCCATGCTGTTTCTCGCTTCAGACGAAGCGCGTTTTATAACGGCGGAAATGGTCAATATCGACGGCGGAGCGGCGGCAAAATTGTAAGTTCGCGGCGAAAACGCGAAAAGAATTCGTCGAGGACGGTTTGAGGGGTGTAGAATGCCGCTAATCGTACGCGGTTAGAGCGAACGTCTCAATTCATGGAGAGCCAAATGAAGACTTTGTGGATCGGAGCGGTGGCAGTACTTGCAATCTTGATTGCGTTTCCGGGATCGGCGCACGCGCAATCGGCGCAAGCCCTGCCCATACCCGGCGTCGATGCGGCCACCGATTTTCCCACCGAGCACGAAATGCCCGATCCGAGTTTGACGTACAAGATCGTGTTCGATATCGCCAAAGCGTCCCCGAAAATCGATGATGTGAATCCCGGCCTCACCACCATCTCACGGTATTTCAATACCCTCGCCAAGGGCGGCGTGCCGGCCGATCACAGAAAGTTCGTCGTGGTATTCCATCAGGAGGGCACCGAACTGGCCCTGAACAACGCCGCATACAAAGCCCTCAAAGACGGCCATGACAATCCCAACATCGCCTTGATGCACAGCATGAAGCAGGCCGGCATCGACTTTCGTGTTTGCGGCCAGGGAGTAATAGCAAGGAAAATCGACGTGGCCACAATCAATCCCGACATCCAGGTCGATCAATGGGCCCTGACAACGATTACCACACTGCAGCTTCGCGGCTACGTTCGCGTGCAATTGAATTAGGAGTTTGTCCGGCAAAACGAAGGATCGCTCGTATTGTCTTTGCTCGTGTTGTCTTTGAGAGTCCCGCAAGGGACGAAACACCTTAGCCCACCGCTTAAGCGGTGGGTAGAAGGGGTGCGATAAACAACAGCCCCGGAGGGGCGGCACAATGTTCACCCTGTCCCGCCCCTCCGGGGCTTCGTTTTGTCCCCCGCATCGAATTCGTTAAATTGAAGGCCGGACTTACGACGTCTGGCCTTTTTCTTTTGTCATCTCGTCAATTTAGCGAGTGTTGGACCACCGTTGGCTGTGATGTAGACTCTCTCACTCGCCGTGGTATAAAACCTCAGGCTGGTCACGCGGCCCAATCAAGATTCGCACTCCATGACTGTGATATAAATTTTTCACTCGACGTCGCGCAAGAACTCGGTCACTTGAGATACAAGGACGCGTGCGATGCCAAGACTGGACCAACTGGACAGCGAGAAAGCGGTAACTTGATTTGACTGATCTGTACGCAAACTTTAAGCTCTAAACTGAGACGAGTAGCAATTGCAAACAACGATGGGAGAAAAGCATGTCAACTGACGCAAAGTGCCCGTTCTCGGGTGACGCTCGCAAACACACAACGGCTGTAGCCCCGACGAATGCAGACTGGTGGCCGAATCAACTGAACCTGAAGATCTTGCACCAGCGCTCCTCAAAGTCCAATCCCATGGACAAGAAGTTCAATTACGCCGAGGAGTTCAAGAGCCTTGACCTGAATGCCGTCATCAAGGACCTCCATGCACTGATGACGGATTCGCAGGACTGGTGGCCGGCGGACTTCGGCCACTACGGACCTTTGTTCATTCGCATGGCCTGGCACAGCGCCGGCACGTACCGCATTGGCGACGGCCGGGGCGGTGCAGGGAACGGCACCCAGCGCTTTGCTCCCCTGAACAGTTGGCCGGACAACGTCAACCTCGACAAGGCGCGCCGCTTGCTCTGGCCGATCAAGCAGAAGTACGGGCGGAAACTTTCCTGGGCCGACTTGATGATTCTTGCCGGCAATGTCGCTCTGGAGTCGATGGGATTCAAGACCTTTGGTTTCGCTGGCGGGCGTGAGGACGTCTGGGAACCGGAAGAAGACATCTACTGGGGCTCTGAGAGCACCTGGCTGGGCGACAAACGCTACTCCGGAGACCGCGATCTCGAAAATCCTCTCGCTGCCGTGCAGATGGGTCTGATTTACGTCAATCCGGAAGGTCCCAACGGCAAGCCGGATCCGATCGCTGCAGCGCGGGATATCCGCGAAACCTTCGCACGCATGGCGATGAACGATGAAGAGACGGTTGCGCTCATCGCTGGCGGTCACACCTTCGGCAAAACCCACGGTGCCGGCGATGCAGCACTGGTGGGTTCTGCGCCGGAAGCTGCCGGCATAGAGGAGCAGGGCCTTGGCTGGAAGAGCAGTTTTGGCTCAGGCAAAGGCGGTGACGCGATCGGCAGCGGCCTGGAAGTTATCTGGACCAGTACGCCGACGAAGTGGAGCAACAACTTCTTTGACAACCTGTTCGGCTACGAATGGGAGCTGACCAAGAGCCCGGCCGGTGCGCACCAGTGGAAGCCCAAGGGTAACGCAGGTGCCGGTACTGTACCGGATGCCTACGATCCGTCGAAGCGCCATGCGCCGTCCCTGCTGACCACCGACCTCTCGTTGCGGTTCGACCCTGCCTACGAAAAAATTTCGAGGCGTTTCCACGCGAATCCGGATCAGTTCGCGGATGCATTCGCTCGGGCGTGGTTCAAGCTGACGCACCGCGACATGGGCCCCTTGTCGCGTTATCTTGGCCCGCTCGTTCCCAAGGAGCACCTGATATGGCAGGACCCCATTCCTGCAGTGAATCACAAATTGATTGACGAGCAGGACATTGCCGCCCTGAAGTCCAAGATCCTCGCATCCGGCCTTTCCATCTCCCAACTGGTCACCACGGCATGGGCGTCTGCCGCAACGTTCCGCGGCAGCGACAAGCGCGGTGGAGCGAACGGCGCGCGTATTCGCCTGGAGCCGCAGAAGAATTGGGAAGTTAACCAGCCGGCTGAACTGGCCAAGGTCCTGCAGAAGCTGGAAGCGATCCAGAAGGACTTCAACAACGCACAGTCTGGCGGAAAGAAAATCTCTCTTGCTGACCTGATCGTTCTGGGAGGCTGCGCAGCCGTCGAGGCAGCTGCGAAGAAGGCCGGCCACGACGTGAAGGTTCCCTTCGCGCCGGGGCGCATGGATGCCTCGCAGGAGCAAACCGATGTGCATTCGTTCGCCGTACTGGAGCCGGCCGCGGATGGTTTCCGCAACTATGCCCGAAAGGGACTCGAAGGAGCAGCGGCTGAAATGCTGGTGGATAAAGCGCAATTGCTGAATCTGACTGCCCCTGAGATGACAGTACTGATTGGCGGCCTGCGCGTCTTGAACGCAAACGTTGGGCGGTCCAATCACGGTGTTTTTACCAAGCGGCCCGAAACATTGACCAATGACTTCTTCGTGAATCTCCTCGACATGAGCACGAAGTGGGAGAAGTCCGCCACATCCGAAGGTGTATTGGAGGGGCGCGATCGGGCAAATGGCGCACTCAAGTGGACGGGCACCGTCGTCGATCTCGTTTTCGGTTCGAACTCCCAGCTCCGAGCCCTCGCGGAAGTCTATGCGTGCAGCGACTCTCAGCAGGCATTCGTGCGTGACTTTGTGGCGGCTTGGAACAAGGTGATGAACCTTGATCGCTACGACCTTGCCTGATTTCAGAGGGAAGTCCTTGATTGACACACAGCGCAGCGGAGCCGCAACCAAAAGCAACTTCAGCGTCTAGGCGACGAGTTACCTTTTCTCTCACTCCCAGTCCCGTTAGGGACGATAAATCGTAGCCCACCCCGCCATTGGCGGGGTGGGTCGGCGTGACGAAGCAAACCAAAGCCCCGTAGGGGCGGCACACGTGCTCACCCACTTGTGCCGCCCCTACGGGGCTCCAAACATCCCCGTTCCGCGCCCCCACCGTTTTACGGTGGGCTACGTTGTGCTGTCCCTCCGGGACTTCGAGCTTCGAGCAAGACTAAACCGAGCGCGAGGGCCGGGTGGCCCGGGCTTTGTAGTGGAACTTGGGGTGCTACGTCCTTCGAATTTTGAAGGGCGGGGGCTTTTTCGTCAGTCTCTCTAAGTGTGGCAAGCTGAAGCAAAAGCCCCGCCCTTGAAGAACGTCAAGGACGGGGCACCCCAAGTTCAAAATTTTAACTTAGAGTGAAAGTGCGGGAGTAGTATTAGACTGTGCAGCAGAGACGATTCCAAACAATGCCAAAGGCCGGTCCACCCGCCAGACTGAAGGATCAAAACGGAACCCGCAAGGGGCGGGAACTCCAGCCCGCCCCTCTTTCCGCATCGAAGGCCATGACAATTCCAATGTCGCCTTGATGCAGAGCATGAAGAACGCGGGTGTCGACCCCAGCTTTTGCGGCACGCCAGGATCTCGTACGGGTTTGCTCTGCATTTACCGTCGTTAGTAGGCGGAGAGAGCGCACGAAAATTCCAATAGAGTGAAAACAATTCGTGGTGTAATGTAATCGACGCTGCGAATCGCAGGTTTGGCCCAATAATAATGGTGATCTGGTGTTAGGTGCATTGGGCGTGTGAGGCTCAGCAAACCGTTTTGTCCGCTTCTCCGTCTAATACGGTAGGTTCATGAGAGGCACCCGCAACTGGATTGTTTTTGCCCTTGTGAAACAGGCGGACTATTCTTTCAGTAGGGTGGAGGCGGGCCATTTCCAGTCCGATGGAAAAATTGAGTGAAGCCCGCAGCCCAGAACAACCAATGAACGATTGGAAAGCATTAGCTGGTCGCATCACAGTCTTCGCGGGTTCTCCCGCGTCGGGTCCTTTGCTTTCAGCGCTGGAGCTATTTCAGAAAGTCTGGGGCGGCAACCCGGACAATTTTCAGTCGAGTCCCAATGTTCTCATGCCGTCATTCGCCCACGGCAAACGTGACGGCTTAACAGCCGGATGTATTGTCCAGCCGACGCGGATTGACTTCAATTTTAGTCCATTGCCTCCCGCCGCACGAGAGGATAGGGATGCGGAACTGGCTCTAATTGAAGATACCACCCAACTCCACGCGGAACTGGTGCGGCTCATAGAGTCTATAGATGGATTCGTCGTCACAAATTCCGTATCCCGAGTGGGACTCGCTTTACACTTCCTTACCGTGACTTCGGGTATCGAAGAGGCCAACAAGGTCCTAGTCAGTGTTATGCCTAATCAGTATCGCGTGGGAATCACAAACGAGGAAGATTTCATATTCCAAATTAATCGACCGCGTATGAGTCGCGATGTTAAAAGAATCAGATTGAACTATGTTACGAAATGGAATGTGGATCGGTTTCAAGTATTCAAGGTTGCAATTGCCCCGAACGCTCCAGTTGTTGACTCAAGAGACATTCCTTCGCAGCAAGGTGAGTTCGTCGCGGCGAGCGTAGTCTTCGATAGCAACAACGTGCTTGCAGTTACTCCGCTTGATGGTAAGGAACAATCCTCGTTGTTAATGGAATGCCTGACTTCGGCGAAAGAAATGCAGCGAGCTTTCGGTCTTAATGTTGAGGGATTTTAAGATGGCTTTGCCAACCTACGTCTACTTGCAACCAGTCGCAGTACTGGCAACTTCGGAACCAAACGCCACTTCTGTTCTCGATGCTCCGCTTACAGGAAATTATATCAAGCTGAATTCCAGTGTTCCTGTGCCCGCTGCTGAAATGGCTCCCTTGAACCAAGTTTTGAGAAGGACGTTCTCAAGCACTCCCGTTATCTGGGAACCGCAACTTGGCAAGGAATACCAGGATCTGGGAGAGGCGCTAACGCAGATGACCGAACTTGATGAAGGGAGCGAATGGGGAATTGACCGGCCCGTTTACGACGTGGCTTGTTTTGTTGCCGCGGGTCTAATGGTCAATTCGTTTCCAGCGCCGCGCGTTTTTAATCACGGGCCAAAATCAGTCGTCTTCAATTGGTCTGACGAAAGCAACAACAATCTATATCTGACCGTCAGTGCAGATAGGATTTCTGCTTTGATCTCTTCTCCAGAGCGCATAAAGACGCGATTGGACTATTCCGCAAAGGAATTACTAAATTATCGTAGCCTTCTAGGTTCTATCCGATCGGCGCAGTTGGAACAGCCGGTCTTAATGCTTGCGAGTGGGACTTCTGATCCATTTGAGTCTGTCGGCTAGGTTGCTATGAAATTGGGACGAGTCTCTGACGGAGATAGTCTGTTTCGCCACTGCGTCTTTCCCATAGCGTTCAACAATAAGGGTGTTGTTCAAGAGAAAATGTGGAATTTGACGCCGATGGAGGATGGTGCACTCCATGGGTCCTTGGCTTGGGAACGCTATGCCCCCACAGTCGACTACGTTCACGGCTATGGATGTCGGCTGGCATTTGGCAGAAACGAGAAGAAACGGAAAACGGGAAAGTTTAAGGAAAAAGAACGTCAGCATTATTGCGGCGCTTACCAACTGAGGGGACATGCAGTTCGTGCACTAGCAATAACACCAGAATTAGATGAGATTGCCTCTGCCGATATCATTCATCAGATTGAGGCAGGAGAAATCGCACATGCTGATTTGCGAATTTTTCTAAAGCCAGGAATTGACCTCGAGGGCACAAAGACGGCGATTGTGGATCGCCTCTGGCATGCGTGTTCAGGCCCTCAAAGGCATATATGTGATTGCGACAAAGATATCCCTGCACATCAGAGTTCAAATCTCCAAACAGCACCCGTCGGGGAATATAGTGACGCCCGGCCTTGGCCCTTCCGCTTCTTGCGCATCATCATATTTCGAGTATTCAGATGGTTGTGGCTAAACTCTACGCCGCCGGCGACCGCGTCCCCCGATACTCGATCTTTCTCCTACCGGCAGTGGCTGAGGATCAAATTTCAGATATGCGAATGGCTATGGAGACACGCTTCTCAAAACTGAAACCTAGAATTGGGAGACGGGCGTGTACCTCCCAGGTTCGCTTCGAGCCGGGGGGCCGGCTCAAAAGTGTTCTAATCGCTTGTAGCACAGAATTTCCTATTGCCGCCGACAGGATTCTTACGCTGCACCTGAAGATTTTTCGACGGGAATCTCAGTCGACGGTGAGTCGACGGTCCGCAAGCCCATTTTCCCTGCGAACCAGAAGGTCTGAAGTTCGAATCACTCCGGCTTCCTGTATTTGCCTGGCGAGATCGGGGCCAATCAATCATAAGTCCATATTATTTATATCGTTGACAGAGGCTCACCTCCGGGAGTATACCCAAGCAAATCCTTATTCGAGGGAGTTCCGATGGCAGACCATGAACTGACGGACCCCGGCTGTTCTCCATTCGATACAAGATCTTTCGAGGCGGGACGTCATCAAGAGCGTCATTGCGACGGGCGTCGGTGTCGTCGACGAGCTATCTGTTCCGCGTCTCCAAGGTGTGGGCGCAGGCATCGGCGCCGGGCGCGGTCGACCGGCTGATCACGCTGAATGTCAACGGCCAGCAGCGGCGCGTTGACGTCATGAAGCAAGAGACGCTGGTGATGACGCTGCGCTACAAGCTGGGCCTCACGGGCACGAAGATCGGCTGCGACCAGGCCGAATGCGGCGCCTGCACGGTGCTGATTGACGATGTTCCGTACTACTCCTGCTCGGTGTTCACGCACACTGTGCGGGACAAGAAAATCCAGACGGTCGAAGGCCTCGCCAAGGCCGATGGCACGCTGCATCCGGTGCAGCAGGGCGTCATCGACGAACAAGGATTCCAGTGCGCATTCTGCATGTCTGGTTTCATGATGGCGACGGTAGGATTTCTGAAGACGAATCCCAACCCCACGCGCGAGCAGCTAGCGCACGGTATTTCCGGCAATCTGTGCCGGTGCCAGGACTACGACAAGATTCTGACCGCGATGATGCGCGGCGCAGAGAATCTGAGGAAGGCGTAAACATGCCAAACGTAACGCCCCCCAATAAATACAAGTTTATCGGCAAGAACTACACGACGGGCGACCTTCACGCGAAAGTAACAGGGAAGGCGAAGTACGCCGAGGACTATCGCGCGGACGGCATGCTCTTCTGCAAGCTGGCGCTGAGCCCGATGCCTCATGCGCGGGTCCGGAGCATTGACGCGCGCGCGGCGCTGGCGATGCCCGGAGTCAAAGCAATTCTCACCGCGGACGACCTGCCCGCTCCGGCCAACAGCATCAACGATAACGGCACGGTGATCCTGGCCAACCCCAAGGGATATCAGGCGCTGACAAATGAGCCGTTGTTTCAAGGCCAGCCGATTCTTGCCGTGGCCGCGGTCGATGAACTCACTGCCGCCGAAGCCATTGAAAAAATCAAAATCGATCTTGAGCCTTTGCCGTTCGTCGTCGATCCGCTGGTGAGCCTGCGGCCCGGCGGCCCGAACGCAAGAACCGACGGAAACGTTTGGGTGCGCGTGCCGCCCCCTCCGCCGAAGCCCGGGGAAAAGCCCGCGGTAACGCCGCCCGAACTCCAGACAGTCAAGTGGACCAGTGAAGATTTCGAGGAAGCCAAGCAGGGCCGTTTGCCGCTCGGCAAGGCGACCGAAGAGTGGCACGTCGGCGATATCGATGCCGGCCTGAAAAACGCGGCGCTGGTCCTGGACGAAACCTTCGTCACGCCCAACACGAGCCACCAGTGCCTGGAAACTCGCACGCACGATGGCCTACTGGCAGAACGGCAAGGTCTACGTTCACACCGGCACGCAGAGCACGGCGCAGACCGTCCCCGCGATCGCGCGGTGGCTGGGGATCGACGTCAGCAACGTCGTGTTTATCAGTGAGTATACTGGCGGAGGATTTGGCAGCAAGATAACCGGCGATATCACGCTGGTGATCCCCGCGCTCCTCGCGAAAAAGACCGGCGCTCCGGTCATGATGCGCATTACCCGAGAGGAAGAGAATTACATTGGCCGCGGACGCCCCAGTCTGCACGGCCGGATGAAGGTAGGATTCTCCAAGGAAGGCCGGATCACGGCCCTCGATATGTACGTGGTCTGCGACAACGGCCCGTACGACATGGTGGGCGATGCGTTTTCATCGGGACGTATCGTCTCGGTCCTGTACCAGCCGCAAGCGATGCGCTGGCGCGGGGTGACGGTCCTGACCAACACTCCTCCTCGCAGCTCTCAGAGTTCGCCCGGCGGAATGCAGGGAATCGCGATCATGGAGCCGGTCCTCGCGAAAGCCGCGCGGAAGCTCGGTGTGGATCAGGTGGCCATCCGTCGCATCAACGCCCCAGAGGGTAAGGCCCCGTTCGGACCGCTCGTGGCGGGCAAGCAGCAATATGCCACTAGCGCATTCATCAAGGAAGCGCTCGACCGCGGCGCCGAGCAGTTCAAGTGGAATGAGAGGAAAGGAAACACCGGCAAGCGGAATGGCTCGAAGGTGCGCGGAGTTGGCGTATCGATTAGTAGTTACTCTGGAGGCACTACGGGCTTTGACGGCCTGTTCGTCATCAAGCCCGATGGCCGGGTCTATATCCAGTCTGGAGTCGGCAATCTAGGAACGGAGTCATGGACTGACGTGCATCGCGTGGTTGCGGAACTCCTCGGCGTGCCCTGGGAAAAGTGCGAACTTACATGGGGCAACACATCGAAGAACCTGCCCTGGACTTGCCCCTCCGGCGGGAGCCAGACGACCCATGCGATGACGCGCGCGGCGAATGCCGTAACGGCAGATGCCATCACGAAACTGCAGCAGATTGCGGCCAAGGATCTCGGCGGCAAACCCGACGATTACGTGGTTGCCAACGAGCGCGTCTCCCGGAAGGGCGGTGGCGCGGGGATGACACTGGCTCACGCCGCTCAGCGCGCGATTCAGCTGGGAGGCGCATATGATGGCCATGAACTGCCCGCGGATATAAACAAATTTACGGTGGTGTCAGCCACTGCGCTGGCGGGCCAGGGCCTGCTGGCCGTCGCAAAAGACAACTACAAGCACGACGGCAACACATTTTCCTTCGTCGCCACGTTTGCAGAGATCGAAGCCGATGTCGAAACTGGCCAGTACCGTATTTTGGATTTTCTCGCTTACGCCGACGTGGGCACCGTGCTCCATCCAAGGGCGCTCGGCGGCCAGATTCTCGGGCGTTCGATCCTGGGCATCGGTCACACCATCGGTCAGAAGTGGGTTTACGACCAGCACTATGGCTTGCCGCTGTCCAAGCGTTTCCACCATACCAAGCCGCCGACGATTTTGGACATACCGGACAAGATGGATTGGGCGGCTGTCGAGATTCCAGACCCGGAGACGCCCATCGGCGCGCGCGGCATTGGCGAGCCTCCTGTTGGAGGCGGTTGTGCCGCCATCTTGAATGCCCTTTCGGACGCTCTTGGTGACGAAATCTTCCGGCGAGCGCCGGTAACTGCCGACGTCATCTTGGCTTCACTGGAAGCGGGCAGGCCAGCACAGGACCCGCTGAGATCCAACATTTAGGCTCCTGCCCTTTTGGCAGTGAAATGATATGCAGGCCATGACCGGAAAGACGCGACCGTAAGCGATGAGGAGAACGGAAAATGGCTGTCATTCATGACGTAATACCAGCGTTCGAACTCTTTCAGCCCACGTCGGTTGATGACGCGCTCGCTCTGCAGGCACGGCACGGCGCAAAGGCTTGGGTGCTGGCCGGCGGCCTCGATAGCTTTGACTGGTTTAAGGATCGCATCAAGAGGCCCGAAGTGGTCATCGATCTAAGCCAGGTCAAAGAGTTGCACGGCGTGCGTACGGCTGGCGATGGGCTCGAGATTGGCGCGATGACCACGCTCACCGAAGTCGTCCGCCACCCCGTGATTCGGGAGAAGTACAGCATCCTGCCAGATGCGGCTGAGGCGGCCGCTTCACCACAGATTCGCAACCAGGGCACAATCGGCGGCAACGTTTCCCAGGATGCCCGTTGCTGGTATTACAGAGGCGGCTGGCCGTGTTATCGCGCCGGGGGCAATATTTGCTATGCGGACACTCCGACGGGCCTGAATCGCGAGCACGCCATCCTCGATGCCGACCGTTGCGTGGCCGTCAACCCGTCAGACACGGCGCCTGCGCTGATCGCTCTTGATGCGAAGATGGTCGTTCGAACGCCGAAAGGCGAGCGGGTCGTCGATGCCGAAAATTATTTCATTGGCCCTGGAACCGACATTACCCGGATGACGATCTTGCAACCCGGCGATCTGCTCACCGCCATTCGAATCCCATCCACGTGGGCCGGCGCGCA
Source organism: uncultured Acidobacteriota bacterium (assembly GCA_963833595.1). Lineage (GTDB taxonomy): Bacteria > Acidobacteriota > Terriglobia > Acidiferrales > UBA7541 > Palsa-360. Next base: position 196,954 of record CAWHYM010000026.1, read on the forward strand.
ATTCTTTTTCGAAAAAGTTAGAGACCGCGCCGTGTGGGATTTTGCTCTGGTCAACGTAGCGGCTGCGATGGTGATGTCGGGCGGCACAATCCAGCGAATCCGGCTGGCCGTAAACGGCGTGGCCGCTCATCCGGTTCGCTTAACTGCGGTTGAAACTGCCGTGGTCGGGAAACCGCGCAACGAGGAAACAGCGGAGATGGCCGGGCAGCTCGCCATCCGCGGAGCGGAACCTCTGCAATATAATGGCTACAAGGTGCCATTGCTCAGAAACCTGGTGAAGCGCGCGATTCGTGGCACGGCCGCGTAGGAGGGAACTTGAATCTCATTCAGTGGGCGCAAAGTCCGTGGGGACAGCCGATTCCAATCCATATTTCCTGGACCCTCTTGTGGGTGTCCGCAATCGGGGGATTGTTGTTTCTGATCGTCCATGCGCTTTACGTGAGCATTTGGGCCAAGCCTGCGCATTCGGCAGCCTCCTCTGGCGATTCCGGCGCCGTCGCGGGGCGAATTCCCGAGCGCGTTCCTCGGCACAATCTCAGTGCGCGGCTGTTTCACGCGATCATGGCGCTAGCCATGCTTGCCTTGCTATTCACTGCGTTTCTCCCCAAAGTGGGCGTCAAGTTTCCCTGGGTCACTTGGCACTGGATCGCGGGAATCGTTCTTTCGATCTCCGTCGTCTATCACATATTTGATGCTTTCCTCGGTCAGGACTTCTGGTCCATTTGGCCTGACAAGGAAGATATCGAGGACGCTGGACGGAGAATGAAGCGTGCCCTGGGGCAAGCCGCTCCCGAACCGAGGAAATTCGCCAAGTATCCGCTGGAGAATAAGCTGTATCACCTGGTGGTGATGCTGGCCGGGCTTTCCGTGATCGGGACGGGCCTGTTCATGATGAAGCGCGTGCGCACGCCCTTCTTCCCGCGCAATCCATATCTGTTCAGCGATATGACTTGGGGCTGGATGTATGTGCTGCACGGGCTCGCGGGCGTCGGATTTGTCGCGCTCGTCACGGTGCACATCTACATGGCCATCCGTCCGGAAAAATTCTTCATCACCAAGTCGATGATCTTCGGTTGGATGAGCCGCGAAAATTACCTGGAACACCACGACCCGAGCCGCTGGCCTGTCGCGGAACAAGTCCCCACCACCGCGCGGCCGGAATCCAAGAAAGCTCCCGCCTAGATGGGACGCGAAGACGTGAGTGCCCGGTGCAGTGCCATCGAAGAGTGTTACGAATTCATGCTCGCCTATGCCGGCCAGGGACTTTCCGGCAAGGAAAACAGCCAATCCAGTTCGCAAGTGCGCGACTACCTGAATCGCGCGGTCGAGGCGCTTTCAGGTTTGGCCGAGGCGTACGCAAAAGCGGTGAGACAAGAAAACCTTCAGCCCGCCGAACGTTATCTCGCATTTCTGGCAGTACTGGAAAAGGACGCTCTCGATTCGCTCGCCTCGATTCACCTTGTTCTTGCGCAGTCGACCATAAGCTCGCAGTTGATCGATAACCTGAATGCTTCGATCCATCTGCGTGCACTTCTCACGGACCTTTTTCTCATCGACGAAATCTTGAAGCCGCAACCGCTCGTGGCCAAGCCGGTGATCACGAGCTAGCCGATTCGCCTTTTTGTGGCACAGGCTGAAGCCTGTGGGGGGGTGGTCCACGCAAGGACGAAACCCCGCAGGCTTCAGTGTCAAGTCTCAGGAGATCTCTTACACTTCAGCCTGTGGGTTTTAGTCCTTGCAAGGACGAAACCCCATAGGCTGAAGCCTGTGCTACTCAGCGCAATCACAATTGGTAGAGGAAGAAGGCTCCCAGCGCGGTGAGGACAAGCCCGTACAATCGTTCGAGACTGCTGGATTTCGAGCGAATCGCAACCCGGACGCCAAGGTACGAAAACGGAACGGAGCCGAGCGCAACGAGTCCCGCGACCCCCCACGATATATGCCCGAGGTAGGCATGGACGATGGTTCCGGGCAACGCTAGCATGGCGGACACAGCCAGCGAGCACGCAAACGATTTCTTGATCGGTTGCCTGAGGAACCGGGAGTAAGCCGGCGCGAGCAGGAATCCCCCGGCATTCGCCAGGAGTCCCGATATGATTCCGACCCCGGTTGCGATGAGCACCAGCCGGAGACGCCAGTAGGCCGGACGATTTTCCGTCAGCTGATCCGGCGAAGATCCCCCGGATTTTTTTTCTCTTGGTAATAATAAGAAAGCAAGGCCAAACCCAAGTACCAAAATTCCGGTGACGATCAGCAAGGGCCGCGCGCCCGTATACTTCGTGAGAACTGAGCCCAGGATGGTCGCGGGAATCCCCACCCCGATGCTCCACCAGACGATTTCCCAATCCAGCAGATGGGATTGCCAGTATGCCCTGGAAGCAATCAGCGTTCCCGGAATGGTGGCGGGCAGAGGCGAAGCGACCGCGATGAATCCCGGAAAACCAATAAGGCTCAAGAGAGGCGTCGCTATCGCGCTGCCTCCTTTCCCAAATAAGCCCCCGAGAAACCCGATGAAAATGCCAACAACAAACGCTCCAAAGTGCTGCAATGTTCCACCTTTCATCAGGCGAAATCGCCCTATTGAAAGTTTTGCCAGATGAAGCCGGGAAAGTCCAGACGAGAACTGCATTGAAAGCGAGGCGCTCAGGAAGGTTCGATAGGCACGACGTCCACGGAGACGTCCATCCAATGGCGCTGGCCGCCGATCAGAATTCCTCTCGACGGGCCCACATCGTCGTAATCTCTTCCCCAGGCAAGCGTGATGTGGCCGTCGCTCGGCATGAGTCCATTCGTGGGATCGAATTCCACCCAGCCCGTACCCGGCACGAATACGCTGACCCACGCATGCGACGCATCCGCGCCGGTGAGCCGTTCTTTTCCAGGGGGAGGAGAAGTCACCAAATATCCACTGACGTATCGCGCCGAAAATCCCAGCGAGCGCAGGCAGCAGATTTGCAGATGAGCGAAGTCCTGGCAGACGCCCTGGTGCGAATGGAAAACTTCCTGGACCGGCGTATCGATTTCCGTGGAGCCAGCCAAAAATTTGAAGTCGTGGTGGATGCGCTGGGTCAAATCCAAAACGCACGCAAGGAACGGCCGCCCGGCCGGGAAGGAATGGCGGGCGAATTCGGCCAGTTCCGCCGACCAGGGCACGTGAGCCGATTCGAAAAGGAATTCGCGGGCGGCCAGTATTTCCCTGTCGGGTGCGATGGTCAGAATCCGCAGGACTTGCTCCCAAGTCGGTTCCTGGGTGACGTCATACGGCCCAGAGGGAAGCACTTGAACCTCGCTTTGCGCGGCGATTCGCAGGACCGTGTGCGGTTCCTGCAGGCTGAACCAAGTGACATGATTTCCGAAATAATCGAAGCCTTCGTTTCTCACCGTGGGCGGCGGCAGCACGAGCATCTGGTACTGCAAACACGTTTGCGTTTCGTGCTCGCGGGGCCTCATGCGAACCACATTGTGCGATAAGGGAATCGCTTCGTCGTAGCCGTATCGCGTGGAATGTGTGACGCGGTATTTCAATTTTCGTGCTCCTCGCGAATGCCGCTGATTTCCTGCGAGACGACGGCGTGCGAAAAATACAATTGGGCGATGGCCTCGGAAAGCTGGGCGATCTGTTCCAGGATTCCGGAAAGGAGGGCGTGAAATTCCTCGCGCTCGCGGCCCGACGCAACCGAACACAATTCCACGAAATCGCCGAGTTGAATCGAAGTGCGCAGCTTGAGAAGCAGTCGCTGATCGTAGTTGCGATCCGGATGCGAGAGGTCGCGTGGCAGCGCCGCAAGGTGCTGGTCGATCAATGCGAGCTGGAACGCCACGGACCGCGGGTTGGTCTCATCGGCGAGCAAAAGGTCGGCCACAGCGTGGGTTTCGAGGTGCGTCATGTACCTGCGGCGATAGGTGAGCGAGCTGTCGCCGATATCCAGAACGGTTTCGAGCAGGACCGGATCCGTGTCGGGTTCCACCAGCGAATCCTGCACGAATTGCGCAACAAACGACGCACGCTCGACGCGCCTCCCGATATCCAGAAATCGCCATGCCTGGCCGCGCGTCATCGAATCGGAGGCGAGCCCCGCAAACGCAGCCAGTGTGACGATCAGATGGTCCATCAACTCGAGGATGCCGGACGCGGGATCGGTGGGACCGGCCCTGAAATTGAAAACGGCGCGATAAATTTCCTGAAGGATGCGCCAGGCATCGGTGGAAATCGTGTCGCGCAAAACTCTTGCCAAGCGGTGGAGATTGGCGACGCTGCCTCGCAGGCCCTCGCTTTTTGCCTTGCCGAGCATCGCTTCAATGAATTCGCGTTCGAGTTCCGCTCCCGTCGAACGGATCGGTTTGCTCCGGCAAGCGGAGGCCAGGACCTGAACGGCATGAGCGCTGTCAAAGCCGGTTTGATCGACCATTCGCGTAATGGCTCCCCGCGCCAGGCGAGCCTGCGCATCGGTGCGCTCCGAGTAGCGCCCCAGCCAGAAGAGGTCCTCCGCCAGGCGGCTGGGCAAATCATTGCCCCCCCGGCTGATGGCGATCGGTTGGGTCGTCGACGGGAGAAGCGTTACCGGGCTGACGGGGCCGTCGGACAAAATCCAGGTGTCTTTGCTGCGGCCTCCTTTTTGCAAGGACACGACGAGCGTATCGTTCGATTGCGTGATGCGCGAAAGCCCGCCGTTCATGACGGTGTAAGAATCGCCGTAGGCGCTGAGATAGGAGCGAACGACAAACCGCCGCGGCTGCACCTCTTCGCCAATCAGCGCGGGAGTCGTGCAGGCCATGACTTGTTTTTGCGCGACGTAGTGGGCGGGACGCGCCCTGATTTTTTGCTCGAGCGCTGAAAGTTCGTCGCGCGTAAGATTTTGGCCGAACACTGGGTCTTCCCCCTGCGTCGGGTACGCGGACTTGATCACCATTTCTGACAGGTGCTGCGCCACGAATTCCAAAATTTCCGGTTGGCCGCACCACCAGGTTTCCACCGAAGGCAGCTTCAATTCCTCGCCCAGGAGATACCGGCACGCCGCGGGAAGGAAGGGAAGAAATCCCGGCGCCTGCAGAACGCCGCAGCCAACCGCGTTGGCGACAGCCACGTTGCCGCGGCGAATGGCCTGCAGCAATCCCGGAACTCCCAGGTAGGAATCCGGTAACAGTTCGAGAGGATCGCAGAAATTGTCATCCACTCTTCGAAGGATGACGTCGACGCGCTGCAACCCTCCCAGCGTCTTCATGTAGACGACGGTGTCGCGAACGGTCAGATCGTTTCCCTGCACGAGCGCATAGCCGAGGTATCGCGCAAGGAAGGAATGTTCGAAGTACGTTTCATTGTAGGGGCCCGGCGTGTACAGGACGATCGCGCGGGTTTTCGTGATTGGCCGGCGCGAGTTCCGTCAGAGTTTCCCGCAGCGACACGAAGAATGGCGCGAGGCGCTGCACCTTGCATTGGCGGAAGACGGACGGCAGCGCACGGGAGAGGACTATCCGGTTCTCGAGCGTATAACCGGCGCCCGATGGCGCCTGCGTACGGTCGCTAAGAACTTCGAACCGCCCGGTTTGACTCGCGCACCAGGTCCGCTGCGTACAAGTGCAGCCAGCGGCCCTGGGCAGCCGGATCCCGTGACACGGGCGAAGAAAACCGGGATTGGCCCACAGCAATTCCGGAGGAAGCACGCCGCTAAAAACCGTATCCGCCGGGCCATACAGGTCCGCCAGCAAGCGGTCCAGCAGCCGCGCACGCTGGACCAGCCCTTCGCTGATGCTGTCCCAATGGGCGCCAGCGATGAGCAGGGGAATGAAGT
>CAWHYM010000027.1:0-43901 GCA_963833595.1 uncultured Acidobacteriota bacterium
TGCACCAGCGCCATCATATCCGGCAGATAGCGCTCTCCGACGACCTGAAACTGCGCCACGCGTTCCGCGATTTTCTTCCGGTCGCTCGCGGTCAGGCTTACCTGGAGCGCGGCCATGTTCTCTTCGAGATAACGAAGGCGCTTGGTCCCGGGGATGGGGATCAGGTCCTCACCCTGCGCGAGGACCCAGGCCAGCGCCAGTTGCGCGGGCGTCGTGCCTTTTTCGCGCGCCAATTCTTTCACCGCAGCGGCCAGCTTGAGGTTTTCTTGCAGCGCCTTCTCTCCGAAGCGGGGGTTCGTGCGCCGCCAATCGGTCGGGTCGAGATCTTCGAGCTTCTGGATGGCGCCCGTCAGGAATCCGCGGCCGAGCGGGCTGTAGGGGATGAACGTGATGCCCAGTTCGCGGCACGTCGCGAGCACGCCGTTGGCCTCCACTTCGCGCGACCACAGCGAATATTCGCTTTGCAGCGCGGCAATCGGATGGATTTTCATGGCGCGCCGCAACGTTTCCGGACCGGCTTCCGACAGCCCGAGCATGCGCACTTTTCCGGCCGAGACGAGGCGGGCCATCGCGCCCACTGTTTCTTCGATCGGAACTTTGGGATCGACGCGATGCTGGTAGTAGAGGTCGATCGTGTCGATGCCCAGCCGCTGGAGGCTCGCGTCGCACGCGCGGCGGACATTTTCGGGCGAGCTGTCGGCGCTCCGGGTTCCGTCCGGAGCGATCCGGAAGCCGAACTTGGTCGCGACGATGACGCTGTCTCGCCGGACTTCGCGGAGGAAACGCCCGAGCAATTCCTCGTTCTTGTACGGGCCGTAGATTTCGGCGGTATCCAGAAAATTGCCGCCGAGCTCCAAATACCGGCGCAGAACTCGAAGCGATTCCGCGTCATCGGTTGGTCCGTAGGCGAAAGACATGCCCATGCATCCGAGCCCTAGCGCGGAAACCTGCGGTCCATTCTTTCCCAGTTTTCGGTGTTCCATATCTCCTCCCCGTCGTGCGTTCTTGTGAGAAGTTCTGAGTTTGATGAACCGAAAACGGAATTCCGTTTGGCGAACCCGGTGAAAGGCAGTTCTATTTTTATCTAGCGCCAGCGCAGGACGTGATAACTACAGTCCTCCAAGCTCACCGATTCGGGAAATCCGAAACGATCGAGGGGGAAGAGCAATGAATCCTTGGGCATCAATTCTTGGGAAACGCGCCGCCAGCCATCGCCGACTTCGCTTGGATGGTATCCTTCGCGAAGAGAAGTGCTCGGCATGCTGTCCGCCGCCGGCGCGGGGATGGCGCTGGCGCCGCGCTCCTTCGGCCAGGGGCTGAGCGCCGGGCCGCGCATCATTGACACACATCATCATTTTTATCCGCCGACATTTACCGCGGAACTCGTAAAGAGATTGAACGAGACGGACAGCCAAAAGGCGCTGCGCACGAATTGGAATCCCAAGTTCTCCCTCGACCAGATGGATAAAGAGGGCGTGGCGACCGCCATCGGTTCGCTCACGAGCCCGGGAGTGTGGCTCGGCAACAATGAAGAAGGCCGCGCGTGGGCTCGCCAGTCGAATGAGTACGGCGCGCAGCTCATCAAGGATTATCCCGGCCGTTTCGGCATGTGGGCCGCGATTCCGCTGCCGGACATCGACGGCAGCCTTCGCGAAATCGAATACGCGCTGGACACGCTGAAGCTCGATGGCATCGGCCTCCTGACCAGCTACGAAAACGGCAAGTTGCTGGGCGATCCGAAATACGTTCCGGTGATGGAAGAACTCAATCGCCGTAAGACCGTCGTCTTCGTGCATCCGACCGCGACGTGCTGCTCGGACCCGATTCCGCCGCTCAACGAATCCATCATCGAATTTCCCACGGACACGACGCGTACGCTCACGAGCCTGATTTACGCGGGCACTTTGCGCGTTGCCCGAACATTCGCTGCATCTTCTCGCACGGCGGCGGCACTCTGCCGATGATTCTCACCCGCATTTCCGGTTACGCGAAGCGAATGACGCCGGAACAGCGCGCTGCGATTATCCCGAATGGTTTTGAAGGCGAATTGCAGCGCCAGTACTATGATATTGCTAGCGTCGCCACGAGTCCGCCGGGCATGGCGGCGGTCTTGAAACTCTTTTCCACGAGCCACCTCCTTTTCGGCTCGGACGTACCGTACTGGACGGTTGCCGCAATCGTGGACGGGCTCAACGGTCTCGGCCTCCCGATGCAGGACGTCCGCGCCATCCAGCGCGATAACGCTCTGACGCTCCTGCCGCGTTTGAAGGGGATGGGAGCGTAATCGCCGGGGCCCGTTATGAAAAGGGCCCCGTTATCAAGTGTGTTGGCCTGTAAAGAGTGCCACGCCGCCGCACTCCCGGGGTGTTACAACTTCACCATGCACGCCTTGTCTTGGCGTTGCTTCCCAGTCATCGCCCGCGCCATAATTTTCAGGCAAGGCAGCTCTCCCAGGTCTCCCGTCCATCAGGAGTTGCCTTCCAATACACGTTCCTGATGAATATAGACACCACGCCTCGCGCGGATGCTCCCGCCGAATCGTCGTCGGCGCCCTTGGAACGCGACCATCTGAGCCGCCGGGAACGCGGAGTCTGGCGCGCCGCCCTGCTGCTGCTCGGCGTTCTGGCGTTGGCTTTCGCCGCAACCTCCTGGCAAAGCATTCGCTCCATGCCGCACCATCTGGAGGCGCTGCCGGTCGGCCTGGTGGTTCTGGTGTTCTTGTTCGTGGCCTATGCGTGGAGTAAGACCAATGAAATCGCGGAGTTACGGGGACTCGTCCGCGGCATCGAGCAGCGCACCAACGCCGGACACGATAACGACCAGCTCGATCAACTCTTTTCGCTGATTTCCAGTTCGCAGCAAGGCTATCGCGACCTGATCGACACCTTTGAAGATCTCCTGTTTTCCGTCACCAACGACGGCAAGATTCTCACCGTCAACCGCAGCTTCGCCGACCTGCTCAATCTTTCCTTTGCCGACGTCGTTGGGCGGTCGCTCGACGAATTCTTCGAGCTTCCCGAAGCGAGCGACCGGGCAGGCCCTGGAGCATTGGCTGCCGCGCTTCCTGCAGCGTCGGCGCTGGACCGGCGTGGTTCGCGCGCGCGTGAAGCAGACGGGGGCGCTCCGTTATTTCGATTGCGTCCTGCACGCCATTGTGCGCGACGACGTCGTCCACGGAATCAGCGGCTTTGCCCGCGACGTTACCAAGGAACGCGAAAACGAAACGCGCTTCACGGAACTGTTTCAAACCCTGCGCGAAGGCGTCTATCTCGCCTCCGCGGACGACCGCATCACCGAAGTCAATCCGGCGCTGGCGCAAATGCTCGGATTCGAAAACAAGGAAGAACTGCTCAACCGCGAAATCGCGTCGCTGTACCGCAAGCCCGAGGACCGCGCGGAGGAACAGAAACAGCTGAACGAAGTCGGATTCCTGCGCGCCCACGAGATCACGCTGAAACACCGGCAGGATGGGCGCGATGTGGTTGCGGTGCACACGACGGCGGCCATCCGCGATCCCGCCGGGAAGTTTGTGCGCTATCAGGGCACGTTTGTGGACGTCACCGAGCAGCGCGAAATGGAGCGCCGCCTGCACCGCGAACAGGAATTCGCGGGCCGGCTGATGGACAGCTTCCCCGATCTGGTCATCGCTCTCGATAGCGACGGGCGCTACACGTTCGTCAGCCCGCAGATTTTCGACATTCTCGGTTACCGCCCGGAGGAATTGATCGGCAAGCGGATGGGCGGCCGCACCGATCCGTCGGACCGGACCGCGATGCTCGAGATGTTCGACGATTTGATTTTCAAGCGGCTCTCCGAGGGCCAGATCGAATACCGCACGCAGCACAAGAACGGCGCGTGGCGCGTGTTCCGCGCCTCCGCGCGGCCGCTGCATGACGAGACGGGACGCATCACCGGCGTCATCGCTTCGGCGCGCGACATCACCGAACAGCAGCGCCTCCAGCAGCAGCTCATTCAATCGGAGCGCCTCGCGGCCATGGGGCAGATGATCGCCGGCGTGGCGCACGAACTGAATAATCCGCTGACGGCCATTCTGGGCGTCACGGAATTGCTGCGCGACCAGTCCACCGACGAAAACGCACGCCGCCAGTTGGACCTCGCGCATCGCCAGGCGCGCCGCGCCGCGCACATCGTGCAGAGCCTGCTTGTTTTCTCGCGCCCCTCGACTCCGCGCAGCACGCTGCTTCACTTGCCGGACTTGCTGCAGCGCACCCTGCAGCTCCACGAACATTCCCTGCGCGCGAATCATATTCACGTGGACCTTGCCGCGCGTCCCGATCTCCCCACGGTGCTGGGCGATTCCAATCAGCTGACGCAGGTGTTCCTGAACCTCATCGTGAACGCCGAGCAGGCCATCCACGAAGTGCGCGAACGCGGCACGCTGCGGATTCGCCTGGGCGTCGTCGGCGAACGCGTGCTGATCACGTTCCAGGACGACGGCGTGGGTATCCGCCGCGAATTGCTGCCGCGCATTTTCGATCCGTTCTTCACCACCAAGCGCCCCGGCCGCGGCACCGGCCTCGGCCTCAGCATTTGCATGGCGATTATTCGCGAGCACAACGGCGATATTTCCGCGCAGCCGCTGCCCGACGGCGGCTCGGTCTTCACGGTGTCGCTGCCGGTCTGCACGGAGTCGGTGGCGATCGCCGAACCGCCCGCGCCTCCCGCGAGCGCCGGCCGCGCGGAAACTCCCGAAGCGTCCGCCTTGCCGCTCGCGCGAAAGAAGATTCTGGTGGTCGATGACGAGGAAAGCATCCTGGAACTGGTGACCGATAGCCTGGGCGGCCGCGGCTGTTTGGTGGATCGCGCCGCCTCTTCCGAACGGGCGCTGGAACTCGCGAATCGAAATTCGTACGACGTAATCCTGTGCGATTTGAATCTGGAGTCCGGCTCCGGAAAAGCGGTTTCCGGATTCGATCTTCACGACCGCATTCTGGAAAAACTGGCGGCCCGCTCCGGTCGCCGCCCGTTTTTCATTTTCATGACCGGCGATCTCATCGACGCCGCCATCGGCGAACAAGCCGGCCGCGAAGGCAACCGCTTCCTGCAGAAGCCGTTCCGCATCGCCGAATTGCTCGCGCTGCTGAATGAACTGCCTTCCCCCGACGCCGTTTTCCAACCAAAGAACAGCTCGTCTCAAGCCAAGGCAATCGACCCTTAACGGGTGATATTGCATGCAATATCATTACTGGGCGTGAGAGGTTCCTCTGAGAACCGTCAAGGGTGCGGCATCTTGACCTTCCAAACCGCCCAAAGCCAGGCCTATGCAACTATTATTTTGTTTTTGCTCCCGGCGCATCGATGCCGAAATCCCAGACGTAACCACTGATGCCTTCGTTGGTCATTTCGACGAAGGCGTATTCGCCGGGCTCGAGGCGCTCGTCGACGGTGTAGCGGAAGACGCCGGTGGCGGGAGTCCATGTTTGAATCTCGATGTCGGTGGCGTGGTGTTTCTCTTGGCCCGCGAGGTTTATGCTGATGTTATCGATGACGCGGTAGCCCTCCTTAACTTGTGCGCGAAGAAGCCGGAACCGCGGCTCGCGCTGGTCGGCGGGACGCATGAAAAATTCAGGCTCGGCCGTCGTGAGGCGCATGGCCGCTCGCTCGCCCGGGATTTTCATTGTTTTTTTGCTTGGGATCAGCGGCACACCGCTCAAGATTCTTTCGACTTCGCGGCCGGCCGACATCTTGATTTCCGCCGTGCTCTGCTTCATTTCATGAATGAGTTTGTCGCGGTCGAGGGCGTAGAAACCGACTGCGTCCGGCAGAAACAGCCCCGGCTTGATTTCCAGGCTGCGGTCGACGTCGATGTCCTTGGTAAGCTGGGCCACTTGGGAAGCGTGGATTTTCGCTTTGAGTTCGGCGTCGCGCCCGGCTTGCTCCGCTTCGGCCTTGTGCGTGGCGTCCCAGTCCACTAGATTCGTGGGAATTTCCTCCCACTGCGAGCGTTCGACGCTCCAGTAACGCACCCGGTCGCCTTCCACCGTGTACTCGCGCGCTAGTTGAAACGTCCCGTCCGTCAGGATCAGTTTTTTGCCTTTGGGAAGAGCAGCGGGGATCTGGTTCGCCGCGGCAGGGGCTTTAGTGTCCGCGTTCTGTTGCGCGGCCAATGGAGCGTTGGCAAGAGTACCCGAAAGGTTGGGCAGCACCGCAAGCAGTGCCGCGAGGAGGATTGCGACTTGCGCCGGGAGCTTCATCGTGTCTCTGAGTTGCCCGCTTCTTGCACTGGTTTTACGATGCCAGTAAGGCATTACAGGTTTTTCGTATGTTTCGAGGATAACGCTCAAGCGCGCCGCGCGCAACGGCGGGGGTTGAGTAGCACGGGCTTCAGCCTGTGGGGTTTCGTGCTCGCAAGGTACAAAACCCACAGGCTGAAGCCTGTGCTACAAATTTCTCTTTGATTTCGTAAGAGATGCGAACGAAGACTCGCCCTCAATGCTCACAGCGGGGAAACAGCGTGGTGAGGACACTCAGATCCGTATTAGTGAATAGCCAGCGTTCCGCCTGCCCTCCGACGGCTCCGGCAGCGCGCACAATTGAGCCGAGATGTTTGCTGCGGGCAACGGCGCGAAGATGCTCGATGCAGATTCCCGTCAGACGGGAAATTTCGTCTTCGGTGAAAACCTTCTGAGTGGATTTAACGGTGATCATTCTCTGCCATCCTTCGCTATTGCCATGACCGTTCAGCTTCGTCAGAAATGGAATCCGTGATACGAGACCACTTATTTTCTGAGCAATAGTCCTGCCGTTTGCTTGATCCCGCGCTCCCTTGTCAATCTGAATTTGCAAACATTACGAATCAAAAGCTTTAGGAGGAAAAAGCAAGGAAGGGAATCGTACTGGAGCACGGCACGCAAGATCCCGAACTGAAAAAGTGTGCTATTTTTTGTACCGTCCTATGAAATTTTGTGCACCTTCGGAACACTCTGCAGTTCATGGTGTAAAGTCGGTGCGACAAATCAGATTTGTGCTTTGTAGCGCCAATCCCGCGTGCGGGATTGGCGCTACAACTCCCGCCCGCCCGCCTGTTCAAACGCATGGGCCATGTTAAGGACGCGATCTTCTCCAAAAGCCGGCCCATAGATTTGCAGGCCGACAGGAAGGCCGGATGACGTCTTTCCGGAAGGGACCGAAATACCCGGCACACCTGCCAGAGATCCTGTAACTGTATATATATCAGCGAGATACATCTGGAGAGGATTGGCGGTTCGCTCACCCAGCCGGAACGCCGGGACGGGCGAAGTGGGCGTCACGATGGCGTCAACTTTTTCAAACGCTTCGCGGAAATCCCGTGCGATCAGTGAGCGAACCTTTTGTCCCTTCAAGTAGTAAGCATCGTAATACCCCGCCGAAAGGACGTAGGTGCCTAGGACGATGCGTCGCTTCACTTCGGCGCCGAAGCCGCGCCCGCGCGTCTTTTGATACATCTCGATAAGAGTCGCGCCCGGAACACGCGGGCCGAACCGCACGCCGTCGTATCGGGCCAGATTGGAGCTCGCCTCGGCGGTGGCGATGATGTAGTACGCCGCGATCGCATATTCCGTGTTTGGCATGCGGATGGACACGCGCCTGCAACCGAGTTTTTCGAGCAAAGCGATTCCCGCCTCGATCTTCTTTCGCACTTCAGGATCGATCCCCTCGCCGAAATAATCGTCGGGAATGCCAATGCGCAAACCGTGTAGGGACCGCCCGAGATCGGCGACGTAATCGGGAACGGGCACGGAAGCCGAAGTCGAATCGCGCGGGTCGCGCCCGGCGATGACGGACATCAGCGTGGCGGCATCGCGGACCGTGTGCGCGAATGGCCCAATCCGATCCAGCGACGAGGCGTAGGCGATCAGGCCGTAACGAGACACGCGGCCATAACTCGGGTTCAGCGCCGGGACGCCGCAAAACGAGCCGGGTTGCCGAATCGATCCGCCTGTGTCGGTGCCGAGAGCCGCCACGGCGAGATTTGCGGCCACTGCCGCGGCTGAGCCTCCACTTGAGCCCCCAGGGACATGATCGGTCGCGATAGGATTACGCACGGGACCATAGGCGGAGTTTTCATTCGAACTCCCCATCGCAAATTCGTCGCAATTCGTTTTGCCGAGGACAATCGCGCCTGCGCGTTCGAGGCGCGTGACCGCTGTTGCGTCATAAGGGGGCCTGTAGCCCTCCAGAATGCGCGAACCGCAAGTGGTGGGGATGCCGTGCGTGCTGATGACGTCTTTCACGGCCACAGGGACGCCGGCCAGCGAAGGGAGCGCGTCACCCGCGGCGATGGCCGCGTCAATCCGATCCGCCTGGGCGTACGCGCGCTCGGGCGAGAGGGCCAGATAGATGTTGAGTTCGGCGTTGCGCTGCTCGATGCGCGCGTAGAACTCCTTCACCAGCTCGCGTGCCGAAATCTTTCGGGCATCCAGAGCCGCGCGGACCTCGGGAATTGTCCATGTGGCTGCAGCGCTCACTTTTCGATCACCCGGGGGACTCGGAAATAGGGCGCTTCGGGATCGGGCGCACCCTGGAGCACTTCCGTGATCACATCGGCGCGCACGATGACGTCATCGCGCAGGGCCGAATCATCCGCGGAAGCTGCAACCACTTGCGTCAACGGCTCGACGCCTGAAGTGTCAATCTCATTCAACTTGTCAATGTAGGTGAGGATATCGTCGAGGTGGCCGCGATAGGTATCAACTTCCTCGGCGGACAGCTCTAGATTTGCCAGAGCCGCCACTTTCAACACGTCTTCCCTGCTGATTTTCATAACCTCGCGCAACCCCTCGGATTCAATTGCAAGATTCTAGCATAAGCGCTCTGCCCAACTCGCCACACCCGTGGCTGGTGGTGGGGCTGATTGCTTCTTGCAGGGAAAACCGGAAGGGAGGCAGCCCGAATCCTTCCTCGAAAGCGGTGAGGTAGCGTTTAGACTATGGCAAGCAAACCCCAGAAGAAGCGACGCCTGGGGCACCCGCAAATTGAATCACGCCAACCTAATAAGCTATTGATAACAGATGGGTTAATATATTTTCGGCCTAGTTCCAGTACCCTGGGACCAAAAATTTTGAAGCGGGTCGCCTATCGGATATTTTCAGACTGTGTGTTTACAATTGGAACGCAATCGAATGTCACGCGCTGCTGCTTGGCGCACTTGGGTCCTTCGGCAGTTGCAGCTCAGATGGGTTGATCAAGTGGGTTGACCAAGGCGGCCTATTTTTGCAGTGGCAGTAACCGTTTCGGAGGTCCTAAAGAGATCAACTATGTATTGGCTGACTCCGGGGATCGAAACCAATGTCGCGTTCGGAACGTGCATGTTTCTCTTCGGGCTGCTGGTTCTATCTGTGAGGAACAGAAAAATGGCGACCAGAATTCCCTACACGTTTTATGTTTCGCCCTCGCGTGGCACAGTCCGGCCCGCGCCGAAGAGTGAATCGACGCAAGGCTTGCGGCGCGCGACAACCCCGGTCGAGCATTCCGGACTTCTCTTAAGTACAGGTCTCGAATACACACCGCGCGAGACGGGGAATAGCAAGGTGCCAGAGAGTTCCGCGAATCAATTGCCTGCGCCTCTGGATTTCCCGGCCCTGCACATTTCAGCAGAGGAGAAAATGAATTCCGCATCATTTCCGTTCGAGAATCTTGACCCCGTTACCCTGGCTGAAATTCCCGCGTTTCCTATATCAGCAACAGCGTCAACAATTCGGGAAAGCATTCCTACTTCACCGGCCGCATACGGGCTCGCCGAAATTGAGGAGCGAATCGCGCAGGAGATTGCGATCGCGACTGAACCTCAGGTGGCGGATGAAAGTGTTTCGGAAACGCATATCGTCGCGGAAGGAAGCGGGGCGGAGCAGATCGAGGTGGAAGAAGTCGCGAGTGATGTGCAGACGCCACCTGTTAACACAACATGCGAAAAAACGGCGGCGACAGATGTGCTTACGTTTTACAGGATGCCGCAGCAGCCCTTCGACGTGACGCCGGACCCAGCTTACCTTTATTTCAGCCCATCGCACCGCGAGGCGCTGACATCGCTCAAGGAAGGGATCGAGCATTTCCGCGGATTCATGGTGCTCGTTGCCGAGCCAGGCATGGGCAAGACCACTCTTCTAAATAAGTTGATGGATGAGTTGAGCGATACCGCGCGCGTCGTGTTCTTGTTTCAGACGCAGTGCAGCTCCCGCGAACTGCTCTGTTTCATTTTGAATGAATTGGAAGTGGACCACTCGGGGATGGACGTCGTCGCCATGCATCGCGCGCTGAACCAGGCCCTGCTCGAGGAAATGCTGCGCGGGCGCCGGTTCGTGCTAATCGTGGACGAAGCGCAAAATTTGCAGGAACCGGTGCTGGAAACGATCCGCCTGCTTTCCGATTTTGAAACGACCCATTCCAAGCTGATTCAAATCGTTCTGGCCGGGCAGCCGCAATTGGCGGATACGCTCATGAAGCCCAGCCTCGTGCAACTGCGCCAGCGCATTGCCGTTCTGTCCAGTTTGAAGTCGCTCAGCGCCGTCGAGACCGCGGAATACGTCGAGCACCGCCTGCGGGCGTCGGGCTGGACCGGCAAACTTCTTTTCACGAGCGACGCATTGGCACAGATCGCGGAATCGAGCGAGGGCGTTCCTCGCAGCATCAATAATTTGTGCTTCAACGCAGTGCTCGAGGGCTTCCATCGCGGACTGGAAGTCATCGACGCGGAACTCGTGAAGGAAGTGGCGGAGAAACTGAACCTGGAAGCGCTGGTCCGGCGCCCGCAACAGGATGCGGCTTCTCGCCAGTCAACCGCGCCTGCGGAGGCTATCGGCACCGCACAACTTGCGCGCGTCCTTGCCGCTGCGCTTAACGCGGAAGCTCGGCAGGACGCGTATTCCGAGCCCATGATTGGGCCTAAGCTGAAGCCAGAAGTTATCTTGACCGGCAACCTCACGGAAAAAGTCCGAAGCCAAGGCTGGAGCAAGCGGCACGAGTACAGGATTTCGGTCACTCTCGAACGCGATCCCGTTTCCGGCACCCCGGTCGCCGACCGCTACTATTGCTGCAGTATTTATATGGACGAACCACAAGCCGCCGGTCTCAAGCCCGGCAAGCCCGTGCGAATTAAGATCGAGCAGGATTAAGTAGCACAGGCTTCAGCCTGTGGATTTTAATTTTCGTCAGCAGAAAAGGCCACAGACTGAAGTCTGTGCTACATCACTCCGCATTCAACCTCGCTAGATTTATTGGCAATCCTAATTCGATTGAACGCCGCCGAGGATTTCTGAATTATTTTAGGCAGGGTTGTCTACGCCAACATTCCCGGCTTCTTCAAATATTTGTCCACGATCGCGTCGGCGGTGCGATACGTCAGCGCGAGGATCGTGGGCGTCGGATTCGAGGAGCCGGAGTTCGGGAACGTGGAGGCGCCGAGCACGAAGAGGTTGGAAATGTCCCAGTGCTGGGTGTAGGTGTTTACGACGCCGAGGTCGGGAGATTTAGCCATCATCGTGCCGCCCTGGATATGCGTCGATTGGTAGCGCGTCACGTCATAATCGCCGTAGCCGGGGAATGGGTTCACATCTTTCGCGCCCATGGCGTGGCTGATCTCGACCATCTTGGCGTTCATGAAGTCGACCATCTTCCGCTCGTTGTCCTGCCAGTTGATCGTCATGCGGAGCAGCGGGTCGCCCGCGGGATTCTTGTACGTGGGGTCGAGATCGAAGCGGTTGCCTCTGTAAGGAATTTGCTCGCCGGAAAAAGCGACCACGCCCGTGCGGTCATAGTAATCGATAGAGGCTTTCTTCCACTCCGTAGCCCCAGCGCGGCAGCTTCATCGAACGCGGTACGTTGCCGAACGTCGAGAGGGGCTGCGTGCCCACGCTCATGGCCCCGATCATGCCGCCGCGGATGAAGGGAAGATTGCTGTGGTCAAAAACGTCGGCGTCAAAGTCGGCGATGCGGACGCCCGTGCCGCCGGCGCCCATGAACTTGTTGATCGGTTTCGGGAGAAACGCCTGCACGCCGAAAGCTACCTGATGGGTCAGATTTTTTCCGAGCGTGCCTTTTCCGGTTGCAGGGTCGTACGGCGTTCCGATGCCGGAGAGCATCAGCAAATGGTTGTTGCTGAGCGTATAGGAAGCGAGGATCACCAGATCGGCGGGCTGAAAAACCTCCTCGCCCGATTCGTCGACGTAAGTAACGCCGCGCGCCTTGCCGCCGTTTTGCGCTGTGTCGTGAACGATGCGCCGCACCGTCGCGCCTGTGCGCATCGTCACCGTCTTGCGTTTCTGCACTACGGGCAGCAGGACGCTCGTCGGCTGCGCCTTGGCGCCGATCATGCAGGGCGTGCGTTCGCAGAATCCGCAGAACGGCGCAGGCAGGCCGCGTGACGCCGTCCGGATTCGTGTACTCCTGGCTGGTGACGGCCGTGGGATTGAAGTACGGATGATATCCCAGGACTTTGCGGCGCCGCGGAACAGCTCGCTGAAAAATACGGCGTGATCGTCGGCGGCATCGGATATTCGGTGCTGCGCCAGCCCTCGAAAACATTTCCGCCTTCGATTTTTTGCCCTTTCAGATTGCCGGCCTTGCCGGAAACGCCGACTTCGCGTTCCGAACGCGCATAGAAGGGCTCCATCTCATCGTAGGTGATGCCCCAATCCTGCATCGAGCTGTCTTCCGGCAATTTTCTCTCGCCGTACCGCTCGACGGTTTTGGAATAGAGCTCGAAGCAATCGGGCAACAGGCGCGGGTAGACCGCTCCCCAGTGTTCGCCGGTGCCGCCTACGCCGGAGCCCGGAAGGAACGCGCCGAACTGACGAATGGGAAGCGCGCGTTCGCTGTCGCGATGACGCAGCGTCAACGTTTCGCGCGAAGGATCCTGCATCATGTGCAGGCGGACAAAATAATCGAGTTCGTCCATGCCGCTGACGTAGTCAGGCCGGCGATCCCGGCCTCGCTCGAGCACGACGATCGAAACCGGCGTGCGCGCGCTCAGTTCCTTGGCCATCAGCAAACCGGTCCAGCCGCCGCCGATGATCAGGACGTCGGTCGAGGGCAGCGTCTTCATGATTTCAAGTCCTTTTTATTCGGCAGCGCTCCAGGTAGAGCCCGCACCCTCATCTTCGCTGGGGCGGACTTTCCGTCCGATGGCTTGCTCGAGGCTGATGGGCTTGGGGCGGAACGCTTCGCCGAAGTGCTTGTCGACTTCGGCGTAATTGCTCATGCGCGGGCCCGGGAATCCGACGAGTTGCCAGCCGACCATGTCCACGTTGCCGCCGTGCACTGGATCGGAGAACATTCCTTCGATCGTGTTCTGGCGCAGCAGGGCGAAGAGGTGGGTGTTCTCGATTTCATGCAACTTTTTGTCCTGCTCTTCGGGAGAAAGGCTGTCGAAGCCCTTGAGGCCCTTCAGGCCTTCGCGATACGTTTCGCTCGGCGTTGCCTTGCCCTGATAGCCGAACTCGCGCGCGGCATTTTCGTCAAACGGACCCTGCGTGTAGCGGTAACGGTCGTGCCCGTAAGGGCCGGCAAGTTGGCGGTCGATGTAGATCACCACGCCGGCTTCCTTCGCGCCCGGACCGGAATCGTCGCTTGGGAAAATTCGCGCCGCCGCAGCCGCGACGATCAACGCTTCTTCTTCGGTGAAAAAGCGCAGCGGAATTTTCAGGGTTTGGGTTGATTTTTCCTGCGCAAACAGGCGCGAGGCCCGGCGGTCGAGCGAATACACCAGCACGCCGCCGATACTTGCCGCGGAAAGAACCAGAAATTGTCTACGCCGCATGAGCGGGAGTGTACCACAGGAAAAGCACGTAAGGAGTAGTCCAAAGTTTCCAGAAATGGGTGGGCGGTGTGGGGCTAGTTTCGATAAGCTTGCTCATCGGGAACCGGCGGGAAAAAGCGTCACCCGCCAAAGCCCAGGGTTTTAAAATCTCCGCTCATATCACATCGATCGATACTGTTGCTGGCACGCGCTGATAATTTGCAAAGAAGAACCAATCCAAATCTCATGAGCCGTGAGCGCATTTGAACGATCACTGCGAAACGTTGCGCCGCCTCTACCCTGCTGGCGCTGCCTCTATCAGACGTCATTCGGGATTCCTCGACGCCAGTTTCTTAGTTCAACAGTACCACCGTTGACACGAGAGGAAAGCTGGCACTATGCTCCTTCGCGGTGAAAGAGTTGGAATCTCGAATCGTGAATTACATTCTGCAATCATTGGGGAGGGACCCATGAATCCGAAGCAATCTGACCGGAGACGATTCTTGAAGGGCGGTGCGGCGCTGGCCGGTTTGGCTGCGGGAGCGATCGCGATACCATCCGCGAGCGGCGAGTCGCTTCAGGACGCGATCGCCCAGGCGGCCGCCCAGACATATGAAGGAACACCCGGCCCCGCCCCGGGACAGCAATTCGATCCCATTTACGGCGTGCGCTCGCGTTATGAGACCGCAGGACGCGTCGGCGGCATAGGCGCCTTCCACCATGGCCCAAACGGGAAAGTTAGCCGTCCTTTCCTTGGGGCGTTAACTCCGATTCAGGATGTAATGGGGATCATCACGCCGGCCGCGCTCCATTACTACGATTCTCACGGTTACATACCCCCAGACATCGATCCCAAGCAGCATCGTCTCCTGATTCACGGCATGGTGGACCGTCCGATGATTTTCACCTTGGACGAACTGAAGCGCCTGCCTGCCGTAACCCGCACTCATTTCATCGAGTGCAACGCAAACGGCACCACCTCCGGGTATGGGAGTGAACCGGAAGCGACGCCCCAGATAACGCACGGGCTCACCAGTTGCAGCATATGGACCGGGGTGCAGCTGTCCCGAGTTCTCGACATGGTGGGCGTGAAGAAAGGGGCGAGTTGGATTCTTGCAGAATCGGCGGAGGGGACCCGCTTTTCGAAAGGCATTCCGATGGAGAAGGCGATGGACGACTGCCTGCTGGCCTACGGCCAAAATGGCGAGGCCGTGCGTCCCGAGCAGGGTTACCCACTGCGGCTGATATCTCCCGGCTACGAAGGAATCTACAACGTGAAGTGGCTAAGCCGACTCGAGTTGGCGGACTCGCCCGCCATCACAGAGAGGGAACTCTTCTACAACACTACTGTGGAGGAGGGCAAGTATGCTGATCACAAATCGCGCTGGTTCCGATTCGAAATGGGAGCGAATTCAGTAATCACTCGCCCTGCCGGCGGACAGCGGCTGGAGAGCCATGGATTCTACGAGATCACCGGGTTGGCTTGGTCCGGTGCAGGCGCCATTCGCCGGGTCGAAGTATCCACCGACAACGGCCGGACCTGGAAGGACGCGGAACTCCAGGGGCCGGTGCTTCCAAAGGCGCACACCAGATTTGGGTTTGCTTGGAATTGGGGCGGAGAAGAGGTTGTTCTTATGTCCCGCTCTACCGATGAGCGAGGCCAGGTTCAACCGTCGTTGGTCGAGTTAGGCAAAATCTGGGACGTCGATGCGAACTATCTTAGAACGCATATGCTAGGACACGCGAATGCCATTCGACCCTGGAAGGTTACGGCGGATGGGAGCGTTTACAATGCGATTTAGTCATCTTTTCGTTTCAGGGTTGTTCCTGGTGGCTTGCGCTGCGGCCTCGGCGCAGACGGCTAAGTATGAAAATGTGGGCAGGAGCGCGACCCCGGAAGAAATCCGGGCTCGGGACATCACTATCCTTCCTTCCGGAAAGGGACTTCCGCCTGGGAAAGGGACCGCCAAGGAAGGCGCCCCGATCTATGCGACTCGGTGCGCGTATTGCCACGGGGCAACCGGGAAAGAAGGGGGCCCGCTCGCTCCGAAGCTGGTGGGGGACACGCCATACGAAAGGGGCCCTATGACTTCCTGGCCGTTTGCCACTTCGGTGTGGGATTACATCAACCGCGCCATGCCCCGATATCAAGAGGGAACGCTCACACCGGATCAGGTTTACGCTGTGACGGCCTTTCTTCTCTATCGCAGCGGAATTATCAAGGAAGATGACGTCATGGACGCCAAGAGTGTGGCGGAACTCCAAATGCCGAATCGCAATGGATGGGTTCCCTCGCGTCTGGAGGATATCCCTGATTTAAAAAAACGCGGTGGCCGTAACGGACAATACCCAGGACCTGATCCAACTGCGGCTCATTGAGCAAGACAGCCTGCGGATGCCAAAAGCGCGCATCACGAAATCGCAATAAGCCAGATCGAGAGCCGATGAGTCTACAAATCGTTGTCTGATCATTGCAATCATAAGAAGGCCAATCCCCGCCATTCTCGTCGCGTCGATTGGTTAACGAAATCGGTCGGCATAATTGGTCTTCATCGACCTACAGTTGGTCGGATTGGAATCGCTCTCTCCTATCGGCAACAAACTGCGTTGCGAAAATGGGACGTAGAGCAGCGCTGGGGTGAAAGCGAGCGCGGGGCAACTTTTAACGAGCCGAGGAGTTTGCTTTTTTTACGGTCGCGCCGGCCAGTTGCGCCGCTCACGCGGGCGAATGCGGACGGGATGGGATTCGTCATGAAAGCGCAAGTCGCGGCAATTACCAGCGTTGATCGCATGTCCTGTCTATCCTCGGTCCAAATTGCGATCCCGAATTCAGTTTGCATGCATACTGAATTGCGAAAACGGTCCGCAGTGCAAAGCAACAATCGCAGGCATCCAATCAGCGCCCGGGCTGTTCCAACTCTGCTGCCGCAACATTTATCAATGCACTCTCATTATTTAGGACTGTCGCGACCCGCAGGATTTCGGAATCGGCTTCGGCCCATCGTCTTTCTTCGATGGCCTCGCGAATGCCGGGAAGCGTCTTGACTCCGTAGCCGGAATAAACGCCGGGCGCGTAGATCATGTGTTTGTACCAGGGGCGCCGAAGCAGTCCTTCCGGAGTGGTCAGGCGGCGTTCGCCTTCCATCAGTTTCTGATTCAGATCTGCAAGCGTGGCGGCGGAAACGCCGGCGGGCCAGGCCTTCTGAATCGCCGCCTGGTAACGTTCCGCGCTGTGCGTGAGCGCATCGGCGGCGTTGTCGAGCGGAGCGAAATTTAGATAGGGCGGAACGTCCACGTGCGGCGGGGGCACCTTGGGACGGCGCGGGTCATCGGTGGCGGTGAAAAGGCCTTCCTCGATTTCCTTGTTTCGCTCGATCAATTCTCCCCTCTCGTCGTCCGCCAGTTTCTTTAGCTGTTTCTGATAGAGGTGAACCGTGTCGGCGAGGTCCGTGAATTCAAAGGGAAGCAGGTCGGCGTTCGCCAGGCGCATGACGGCCGTGCCGGCGGTTTGCGAAAGCGCGCGCCCATAGACAAAGTCCGTGTCGGCGAAATGCGTGTACCAATAGAAATCATCATATGCCGAATGATAAATGCCCGCATCGCCTTCGCCTCCATATCTCACATCCATGGAAGCGATGCCGATATGATCGAGGAACGCCGTGTAGTCGGAGCCAGAGCCCAGCGCCTCAATGCGCAGATCGGCGCGCTGCCGCAATTCCTTGCGATCATCCTCCGTCTTGGCTAGCTCGATTTGGCGCAATTGGGAGCGGCGCCAAACGGAGAGTTTTGTCTCCGGATCCTGGATGTCGCGAGCAACGTCGTTCACCAGGTGTTCGAGCGAGTGAGAGCCTTGCACTTCGAGGTAACCTCGCCCGGTGCTATCGCTGTTGATGTACGCGACGGCATGTTGCGCGAGCTCTCTGTCGTGTTCTTCCACCCACTCCGTTGAGCCGAGCAGCATTGGTTCCTCGGCATCCCATGCGCAGTAAATGATGGTGCGCTTGGGCCGCCAACCCTGCTTGATCAATTCTCCGATGGCGCGCGCCTCTTCCAGCAGAGCGACTTGTCCAGACGTTGGGTCTTGTGCGCCGTTCACCCAGGCGTCGTGGTGATTGCCGCGGATCACCCATTCCTCGGGGAATTGCGCGCCCGGAATCCGGGCGATCACGTCGTAGATTTCCTTCATGTCCCAATTAAAATTCACCTTGAGATGAACTTTCGTTTTGCCG
Organism: uncultured Acidobacteriota bacterium; assembly: GCA_963833595.1. GTDB lineage: Bacteria > Acidobacteriota > Terriglobia > Acidiferrales > UBA7541 > Palsa-360. Next base: position 17,962 of record CAWHYM010000027.1, read on the forward strand.
GGACCGACGTGATAAGTAATTGGCAGTCCGCCGCGCCATTCCTTAGGCGCCATCGGGCCTTCCAGAGCGGCCAATAACGGCTGCGCGTCGCTGTACGAAATGGGCAGATCGGGAATCTTGGTGAGGCTTGGGGCATCTTTGATCGCCAGCCGCTTGGCTTCTGGCGTAGCGCCCACACCCGGGGTCAGAGGATCGCCGGGACTTGTGGATGGGAAATCCAGTACACTGCCGCGCTGCACGCCGTCGGAAGGGCGCATGGGGCCTTGCGGGAAAACATTGTCCACGGAATAGCCGTCGTCGGCGGGATCGGAATAAATCAGGCAGCCGATAGCGCCGTGTTCCGCGGCGACCTTGGGCTTGATCCCGCGCCATGAATTGCCGTACTTCGCGATGACGATGGCTCCTTTTACGGAAACACCCAGCCGCTCGAGCTGCTCGTAGTCCTTGGGCAAGCCGTAGTTGACGAAGACCAGCGGCGCCGTCACGTCTCCGTCGATGGAGTACGCATTGTAACTGGGCAGCTGCTCGCTCTGCTGATTGCTGGTGGGATCAACAGGGAGCGGCGGCTCCTGCAATTTTGCCGTGAAGTGCGTGGGCGCGACCATCTCGAGCAGACGTTCCTTTGGCGTGGGGAAAAGTACATCGAACGTTTCGATTTTGGCGTCCCAGCCCCATTCCTTGAATTTCGAGAGAATCCACTCCGCATTTTCCTTGTCGTAAGCCGATCCAACATGGTGCGGGCGGGCGCTCAGACGGCGCATGTATTCGCGCTGGTTGTCCGGGCTGGGAATGGCCCGAAACTTCGCTTCCCACTCGCGTTCGGTCGCGGAGCTTGCGCGAGTGAAACCCTGTAGTGGCTCGTCCTCCGCTCCCGTGGAAACGAGACCAAATAAGAAGACAAAAAGCATCCCCGTGATCGCCATGCGTCGCATCGGTGCACCTGACTTTCGTTTTTGGCCGCCACTCCGGCAGGCTATGGGGGAGAAGCTTACTGCAAAGAAATCGCGGGACCAAGTCCTGCAATTTCTCAAAACCAGTGGACCTTCAAATATTTCCAGCCCGCTTGGAATTGCCTTCGAATCCGGATACTGCTTGCGCTCGGAAATTTGGCGCTGTGGCATCATCCGGATGCGCGGATCTTTGGCTAGCCCTACAGGATCTTTGACGCAGGTGGGATTATCGCCATTGCGGGGATGACTCTGAGGCTGGTCGTTTCCACGATTTTTAATACGGTGAAGCTCTATCGCGCCGAGACGCTGCGCTAACAGGGCAGGCGCAGTCACTGACGGTCCTGCGGTGGCGGCGCGGTTGGTGAATGCGCGAACAGAAGAAGCGCGAGGCGAAGCGAATTTATCCGCCAGGCCAAAACAGCGAAGGCGAGCCTTCCGAATGAAGGCGAGAAACTTAGCCGCGCAAAACGCCCGGCTCGATATCGTGCTGCCGGGCGAGGTCGCTTAGCTCATCGAGTTGGCTTTGGACTTCCTGCACCTGAGCTTGCAGGTTCGCGAGGCCTGCTGCCAGAGTCATGCCGGGGCCATCCTTGTCCAGGGCGAGCCCCGGCTCGGTAATCCGCTTGCTGACCGCCTGAGCAATCGCTGTCTGGTGCTCACGCAATGCAGCTTCGCGCTCGTCCAGCTCGGCTTGAAGATCGGCCGCCTTATCGGCATACCATTCGGGATCGTCGAGCCTGGATGCATAAACTGGAAAGGGTGTTTCGGCTGGCGCGGCAGGCGCTTGCGTTGCTGGTTCCGTAGCTTCCTGGCCGACGATGGAAATCAGGCCGCGCGCGCGGAGCTGATCCATGTCGTCGTTCGTCCAGACTTTCTTAGGCTGATTTTGATTGCCTTGCGCGGGGCGTGGTTTCTCTGCAGCTCGCGAAGAACACGCAAGCAACAGAGCAAGAACCGCCGCGAGCGGGAAGGGGTAGTTCCGCATAATTCCTCCTCGGCGGGGACAACTTCAGTGTACATCCGATGTGGATTCGCCGAGAAATGAAACTTAAGGCCCGCTCTAGGAGGCGGAGGCAGGCGCGGCAGAGCGCGGCGCGTATTTCGTCTGGATGTAATCGTCGACCAATTTGCGGAACGCGGCGGAAAGCTCGTCGTAGTTGCCGTGCAAGGTGACGGATTTCTTGCCGTCGATGTAGACGGGGCAGCTTGGCTCTTCGCCGGTGCCGGGGAGGCTGATGCCGATGTTGGCGGCTTTGGATTCGCCGGGGCCGTTGACGATGCAGCCCATCACGGCGAGCGTCATGTCCTCGACGCCTTCGTACTGCTGCTTCCATTGCGGCATGCTTTCGCGGATGTAGTCCTGAATGCGCTCGGCGAGTTCCTGGAACGTGGTGCTGGTGGTGCGGCCGCAGCCGGGGCAGGCCGTCACGCTGGGCGCGAACGAGCGCAGGCCGAGCGACTGCAGGAGTTCGCACGCGGCGTACACTTCCTCGCGGCGGTCGCCGCCGGGTCGCGGCGTGAGCGAAATGCGAATCGTGTCGCCGATGCCTTCCTGCAGCAGAATGCCGATGGCCGCCGAGGACCACACAATGCCTTTCGTGCCCATGCCCGCTTCGGTGAGGCCCAGGTGCAGCGGCTGCTCGGTCTTGCGCGAGAGGTCGCGGTAGACCTTGATGAGGTTTTGCGGTTTGGAAACCTTGCAGGAAATGATGATCTGGTCGCGGCGCAGGCCGCACTCGAGCGCGAGTTCTGTCGAATCGATCGCGGACTGCACCATGCAGTTGTTGATGATCTCCTCGGAGTCGAGGCCGAGGTCGCGGTCGGTGTTCTCCTGCATCTTGCGCATCACGAGTTCTTGGTTGAGCGAGCCGCCATTGACGCCGATGCGCACCGGCTTGCCGTTGTCCACGGCGACTTTGCAGATCGTCGCGAACTGCTCGTCGCGCCGCGCGCCCGCGCCCACATTGCCGGGATTGATGCGGTACTTGTCCAACGCCCGAGCGCAATCGGGATATTTCGTCAGCAGGACGTGCCCGTTGTAATGAAAATCGCCGATGATCGGCGCGGTGCATCCCAGATCGCGCAGCCGCGCCACGATTTCCGCGACAGCCGCCGCCGACTCCGGCATGTTCACCGTGATGCGCACCAGCTCCGAGCCGGCGTCGGCCAGCTCCTTGCACTGCGCCACGGTCCCGGCAATATCCGCCGTATCCGTGTTGGTCATCGACTGGACAACGACCGGCGCGCCGCCGCCAACCTGAAATTGGCCGACCTTGACGCCGTACGTCTTCCGCCGCGTGATGGGAAAAATCTGCATGTTGGTCAGCGCCATTATGATAGCAGCCCTGGCTTGAACCCCACAATATCCTTTGGATGATGGGTTGTATCCTCAATTCTGTGTACTTTGTCGTGATATGATTCTGTCGGCCCCGAAAGTGCCATTTATGCGGGCTCTGGAATTCTATGCGTCCGTTGAGCTTCACTCGCAACCTGGGCGGTTTTAGGAAAGCATACGCTGCGATACGCGCGGGTTATGTTGCGGGGACTACCGTCAAGCAATTTCGACGACGGTGTGGTCTCGGCCCTGATCTCTCGTTACTGGTCACGGAATTTTTTCTTGGAACCCAGATTCATGACGGCGAAGAATACATTCTCGCCGACACCTTAGTCTCGCAGACACTGACCCAGCCATACAGTCGGTTAATGGCTCGGCTCTACTTCTTCGCGCTCAATCTGAACATGCCGGGAGAACGGCTCAATGAGGATCACCTCAATCCCGCCGAAATGCAGAACACGCTGGTGCGGGATCACCTGTTCATTGACGATGGGTTTCGCGTGCAGGGGTTTGATAAAGATCGGTCAATAGAACCGGTTGTCACTGGTTTCGGCGGCTTCACTTCTCATGATGCTCTTCGGAAGTGGGTTAACAATTATAGTTACATGGCAGAGCAGTGCGAGTTCGTTTGGACCCCCGACGGTCGAGTGGAAACGTTCCCGGATACCTGGGGTGCCCTTGCTCTACGACTGTTTTTTGAGAGGTACGCAGCGACGAACCCCGCGCCAGACGTTTATGCGCTGACGTCTTCGGCGCGGTATAGAGAACTGCACAAACTCATCGGCGTTCCGAAATCGTGGTTGGATGAAAGGATCGCTGGCGCAGCCGAGATGTTCATATCCGACCAGGGATATATGTTTCTGGGCTTCAAGGAAAGTGAGGCTGAGCGACGAGCAGTGAAGCGTGGTACAGCACCACCAGCACCGGAGGGGGAAACCCAACGCAAAAATACGCTCATTCAGCAAATCATTCGGCGCGGGAAAAATCGGCAATACCTGCAAACCGTCTATACCGGCGAATGCCAGTTATCTGAAGTAAAACTGATTATGCCGGATGGATCGTTTTCAGTTGATTGTGCGCACATCCGTCCGCTGGGGAACCCGCACAACGGTAAAGATGAGGTTGGGAATATGCTATCCCTTTCGCCGAACATGCACCGCCTCTTCGACCGTGGATGCGTACGCATTGATCCCAGCACGCTCGCAATCAGTCTGCTTCACGGCAATGACTTGCCTCACCGCACGACCTTATTGACTCGTAGTGATCATGTCATCCGTCCAGCAAATCTTGCATACCACGCCTCAAACATTCTCAGGTGACGAAACATTTCCTTGGGAAAATAATTCCAGATACGTTACGATAATCCCCAGATGCAGAATTGCAAGCACGACACGCCGATCATCGATCTGTTTGGCGATTTGCGGGGCCAGTACAAGACAATACTCGCAGATCCCCCCTGGAGATTCTCCAACTCTACCGGCAAGGTAGCCCCCGAACATAAGAGATTGTCTCGCTATGGCACGATGACCTTCGCGGATATCGAGGCGTTGCCGGTTCAGCGGCTTTCCGCCCAGAAGTCTCATTTGTACCTGTGGTGCCCTAACGCACTCTTACCCCAAGGGCTCGCCGTAATGCGGGCGTGGGGATTCCATTACAAGGGAAATATCGTCTGGCACAAGATCCGCAAGGACGGCGGTCCAGATGGGCGGGGAGTTGGATTCTACTTCCGAAATGTCACCGAACTGATCCTGTTCGGCATCCGCGGAAGGCTCCGAACCGGCGCTGCGGGGCGACGCCAGGTGAATTTTCTGGCCACCCGCAAACGAGAGCACTCCCGCAAACCGGATGAAATCTATCCGATCATCGAAGCGTGCAGCTTTGGGCCATTTCTTGAACTGTTCGCGCGGCATAGCAGACCGGGATGGGACTCATGGGGGAATGAGGTCGATAGAAGTTTGGTTTCCAAGGCAAACCGCATTGAACAAGCTGCGATCAATCCGATGTACGTTTAACAAATCTTCCGCGCAATCGTGACTTCGCGCCCGGATTGAATAAGTAAATCTCAGACAGCAGCTCCCGCACATTTCCCACCAGCCCCGCAATCCCATAAGCTGGGCTTTGTTTGATTCAGGCTTCGTGACGGCAAGGTCGGCCTGTATAGCGCGTACATCTGTGATTGGCGCTACTCAGGCGTTGGCCGCTTGATTTCCGCGCAAGCCTAGAGCGTCCGCAGCATCGCGCATGGCGGCGATGCAGAAGGCGATGTGTTCCTCGATGGGGACGCCCAGTTCTTCCGCGCCTTTGCGCACATCGTCGCGATTCACGCCGCGCGCGAACGCTTTGTCCTTGAGTTTGCGCTTCACCGAATCGGGCTCGACCTCGAAGATGCTCTTGCCCGGTTTGACGAGGGCGCACGCGGTGAGGAAGCCGGCGAGTTCGTCGCACGCAAACAGAGTATGTTCGAGCGGAGTCTCGCGCGGCACGTTGCAGTAGTCGGCGTGCGAAACGATGGCGCGAATCATTTCTTCCGGGTAGCCGCGCTCGCGCAGGATCGCCGATCCGCCCGCGGGATGTTCTTCGCTGGGGCTGTGCGCGTCATTGGGCCAGCGCTCGTAGTCGAAGTCGTGCAGCAAGGCGGTGAGGCCCCAGAGTTCTTCCTCGGCACCGGACTTTCGCGCGTAGGCGCGTACGCAGGCCTCGACAGCCAGCGCGTGTTTGCGCAAACTTTCGTTTTGCGTGTATTCGCATAATAGAGTCCAGGCGTCATTTCTGGTTGGCATGGCTTTCTCCCGAGTCACAAAATGTGCGGCAAATGGCCGCCGCGTGCCAGGGACAGCCCCACCGCGGCGGGTGGCTGTCTTGCTAAACCCCGGCAAGGATACCGCAACCTCGCTGCTCATGGCGGGTTGTTCTGTTCCGGAGGCCCGAGAGTGCGGAGGAAAAAGTTCTAATGGATTTCTTTATTTAACCGATTTGATTATCAGAATGGAGAAACTACTTGACACCGGAAGCGGATACCTCCATGATGTCGTTCGCGCCAGCTGCTGCCTTCCCCACGTACGAAGTCCCTCTCATCCGCATGCCGGAATAGTCTGCGAGGAGCACCCGGTGTCGGAACAAAACAGCACGAATGCAATGAACGGTACTAACGGAAATAAGGTTGCCGTGGATATCGACCTTGATCGCGAAGTAATCCGTTGCAAGACCTGCGGGCTCGTGCAGTATCGCACCCGCACGGGGAATTGCCGCCGGTGCCTACGCTTGCTGCCGCCAAAGGTGGAATTTCTAATTCCTCCTCCCGAGCCGCAGGAGCTTCCAGGCGACGACCGGCAACTCTTCGAGAAATGGCCGAACCGCGAGACGGTGGAGAATATTGGTCAACGCATCCGGCAGTTGCGCGAATCGCGCGGGATGACGCAGAGCCAACTCCAGGCGCGCTCGCGCGTATCCCGGTCGTACCTGTCCCGGATCGAAAGCGGACAGATGACGCCCAGCCTCGGAACGCTCGAGAAGATTTCCGAAGCGCTTGGCGTCGGCTTGAACCGCTTCTTCGTTCCGGAAACGAACGGCGAAGCTCTTCTGGAAGATCCATTCATCCAGGGGTTGCGGCCGTTCCTACGGCAGCTCGACTGGGAACAGTGGCAATCGATTCTGAAGCGTCTGGCCGCGATCAGCGATCACGTCTCGAGTGGCAATGGGCTTGTGCGTCCCTTAGCACCTCCCCAGGCTTCTCGAGTGGAACAACTGACGCGTCGGATGCACCCAGCTGCGATGGGCCACCGGTAGTCGGCTAAAAAGACGTCCTTACAAAACGGCGCGAACTCCTTCCTTCCGGGGAGTTCGCGCCGTTACGTTTTCACTCGCCGCGGCGAAGCTCCTCCGGCAGCAGGCCGTAATTCTCCAGGTCAATAAACCGGTCCCATTTCTGGATGTGTTGGCGGGAGCGCCCTTCGTGGCGCATTCCAATTTTTTCGAGCACGCGCTGCGATGCAGTGTTTCCGGAAAAATGATGCGCATAGATCCTGTGCAGGCGCAGCGTCTCAAAACCAAACGCAACTGCTGCGCTTGCAGCCTCCGTGGCAAATCCTCTGCCCCAGAATGGCACGCCGATCCAGTAGCCAAGTTCCGCGCGCCTGTGCGTATCCGCAATGTGGAGTCCCACCGCACCGCAGAGTTCGCGCCCGGGCGAGATCGAAATGGCAAAAGAGACGGATCGCCCCGCGCGGAAATCCTCGTTTGCTTTGGCAAGGAAGCTCCGCGCATCGTTCTCTGCGTACGGGTGCGGGATGTTCAGAGTCGTAGCGGCGATTTCGTTTGCTCCGGCGAGACGCACAATGGCGGGGACATCTTCGCGCTTGAAGGAGCGAAGCAGCAATCGGGCGGTCCGCAGTTCCTGCGGAGCGGTCATCAAACCAGTTTACGCGAAACGCACTTTTACGTCAGGACGCTTATCGAGGGTCACGGTGTCAACGAAGCGCACCTGGCGTTCGTCCAGGGTGACCACCAGCGACTGCGTGCGTACGCCTTCGCCGAAGAATCGGACGCCGCGCAAAAGATTTCCGTCCGTCACGCCGGTGCACGCGAAAATGATCTTCTTGCCGGGGGCGAGGTCTTCGGTTCGATAGACGCGTTTGCCGTCCTTGATTCCCATCTTTCCGAGGCGCTCTTCATGCTCGGGCTTGGAAACCACGAGGCGGGCCAGAATTTCTCCGTTCAGGCAGCGAAGCGCGGCCGCGGTCAGCACGCCTTCGGGAGCGCCGCCGATGCCCATCACGACGTGGACCCCGGTGCCGATGACGGCGGCGGAAATGCCGGCGGAGAGGTCTCCGTCGCCGATCAGGCGGATGCGCGCGCCGGTGGTGCGAATATCCGCGATCAGTTTTTCGTGGCGCGGCCGGTCGAGCACGACCACGACCAAATCTTCGACGTCGCGATCGAGCCGCTTGGCAATCGCGCCCAGATTGTCGGCCACAGGCGCATCCAGATCGACAGCGCCCTTGCAGGACGGTCCCACGATGATTTTCTCCATGTACAAATCGGGCGCGTGAAGCAGACCGCCCTTTTCGCTCGCCGCGAGCACCGTAATCGAACCGGGCGCTCCCGTGGCGCAAAGGTTCGTGCCTTCCAGGGGATCGACGGCGATGTCCACGGCGGGAAAATTAAATCCCCGGACGTGCTGCGCGGCGCCGATTTTTTCGCCGATGAAAAGCATCGGGGCTTCGTCGCGTTCGCCCTCGCCGATGACGATCGTGCCGTCCATGGGCACTTCATCCATCACCCTCCGCATGGCTGCGACGGCCGCCTGGTCGGCCATGTGGCCGTCTCCCCGGCCCATGGTCTTTGCCGATTCAATGGCCGCTTGTTCGACGACGCGCAAAAATTCCAGACTCAGTTCGATTTCCATCAGAGCTCCCGCTCACTCGGATTTTTTGGATCTGGCGCGCGGTCGGACACGGTTCACGCGCGCGGCACGGCTACGACATAGCCTATCCTAAACCAAGCGGCGCGGCACAACCAGTGGAACGCCCCCCAGATTGTGTTCAAAGATTCTTCATTCGAAAAGTGGTAGCCCGAAGATTTAGGGCAGCGGCTGAATCACCGTGTTCACCAGGTTCGGGTCATCGAACGTGGTTGGGTCGCCGGGCTTCGCGCCCGCTACCGGCAGCAGGCGCGCGCTGAGCGGCTTCGATAATTTCACCGAAAGAGTGGCGACGTCGCCGATGATGCGTTCCAGTTGCTGCGTGGTGACGTCTCCGGGTAGCGGAATCGTGTCGAGCCCCGTGCCGCAGACCGCGGAATAGGCGAGGAGTTGGTCCATCGTAAGCGCGCCCTCGCCCCAGAGTTGGGCGAGGCGCGTGTCTTCCAGGACTGGCATCATCACTCCGGAATAGCCCACTTTTTTCACGGAAATGTCGCGCAACGCCGAGGTAATCGTGGCCACCGCGGTCAGCGTGCCGCTGGTGCCGAATCTGCCGCCTGTGAATCCGGCCGTTGCCGATGCAATCGATGCATATTTCATCGGCGCGGGAGAAAGATCGAGACCCATGTAGGTCCAGCCGGTCTCCTGATCGATCTTGCTCGCGATGTCCTCTACAGCCATAGCGTACATCCCCAGTTCGGAAATCAATGCCTGGCGCGTTACTTCAGGGTCGCGCTGCACGGCCATCACCGCGGCGACCACGTTCGCGGATTCGAGAGCGATTGCAAATTGGCGTCCGAGTCCCTGGTGATACGAGGCAGGGTAAAACGGCGTGTAGGCCGGCACGTTGGCAATTGCCGCAAATCGAAAATTACCGAGGCCTTTGTCGCCATGGTCCTCGAGATATTTCACAATCTCCGCCGCCGCGTGAACGGCCTTCCAGTGGACGCCGTCGCTTCCGGCTACGACCACGCTGCCGTACACGTTGCTGCTCTGTCCCAAAATTTCTCCGAGAAGTCTCCGCCTGCCCGGGATCGTCTTTCTCGTCCATCAAAGCGGGTCCAATACCGATCGAGACGTTCTCTTGTTTGGCGAGGGCATCGAGATCGTGAAAAAACGCGAGCGCCGCCTGTTTTGACATGCCCTGCGTATATTCCGGAAACGGCTGCGTGGTGATGCGGATGGTTTGCACTTCATAACCGGCCAGTCCGTAGCGGGCCTTGGCGTTGCGCAACATCGTCAAGGTATCCGTAACTTGCTGCTTGTATTGGCCAGGGTCCAGGCGGATGAATGCGGTGATGGTGCGGATTTTTGGTTTTTCCTGGGCCGATGCAGGCACGACAACCGCCGCAAGCAAGAAAGCCGCCAGGAAAATGGCGTGGGAGAAGAACGGAAGGACATGCGCGGAGCTGCCGCTGTTGCGAAACATCAAGTTCTCCTCAAATTGGCGGGCTCCATGCCCTGCCTGGCCGGGACGTTCAATGTAAAAGTAGAGCCCGCGCCTGCATCTTCAAAAATAGGCGGGAATGCCCGTAATGCGCTCGCCGATGACCAGGCGATGGATGTCATGCGTCCCCTCGTAGGTGTAGACCGATTCGAGATTGTTCATGTGGCGCATGATGCAGTAATCGTCGACGATGCCGTTGGCGCCCAGAATGTCGCGCGCCTTGCGAGCCGTTTCCATCGCCATCCACACGTTGTTCATCTTCAGCATGGAGACGTGCGCCGGATCAACGCGGTTTTGGTCTTTTCGCCTGCCCACGTGCAGCGCCAGGAGCTGCGCTTTTGAAATTTCCGTAATCATGAAGACGAGCTTGTCCTGCACGAGCTGGTGCGATGCGATGGGCTTATTCTGAAACTGTTTGCGCGTTTTCGCGTATTGCAAAGCCGTGTCGTAGCACGCCATCGCCGCGCCGATTGCTCCCCAGCCGATGCCGTAGCGCGCCTGCGTCAGGCAACTGAGCGGGCCTTTCAAGCCCGCCACGCCGGGAAGCACATTCTCCGCGGGAATTTCGCAATCGGTCATCGCCAGGCCCGAGGTGACGGAAGCGCGCAGCGAAAGCTTGCCGTGCACATCCCAGGCTTTGAAGCCTTTCGTGCCTTTTTCCACGAGGAATCCGCGAATCTTGTCGTCCTCGCATTTCGCCCATACGAGGGCGACGTCGGCGATCGATCCGTTGGTGATCCACATTTTTTCGCCGTTGAGGATGTAGCGATCGCCGCTCTTCACGGCGCGCGTCAGCATGCCGCTGGGGTTGGACCCGAATTGCGGCTCGGTGAGGCCGAAGCATCCCACGGCTTTTCCGCTTTGCAAGCGCGGCAGCCACTTGTCTTTTTGCGCCGGCGAGCCGTACGAGTGGATCGGATACATCACCAGCGCGCTCTGCACGGAAACGAAGCTGCGCAGGCCTGAGTCGCCGCGTTCGAGTTCCTGCGTCACCAGGCCGTAGGCGACGTTGGACATTCCGGCGCAGCCGTACCCTTCCAGGCTCGCGCCAAAAAATCCCAGCTCGCCCAATTTCGGCACCAGCTCCATCGGGAAGGTCGCTTCGCGATTGTGTTTTTCGATGATCGGGATGACGTGCTCGTCGACAAACTGCCGCGCCGTCTTCCGCGCCAGCAACTCTTCGTCATTGAGCAGGGAATCAAATTCGAGAAAATCCACGCCGGCAAACGCGGGCATCAAATGCTCCTTGTGATATTTCGCACGAAAGAAAAGGCTGGCGGGGCAAGCCCCCACTCCGGAGTGAATCACCCGGGCTTGTCGCGCGATTCATTCTAGCGCGCACTGTTTGGCCCCAGCAAGCGGACGGTGGCCAAAAGGAACGATGTGGAGGTAATATTGATCAGAAAGGGGAACTTTCCTGCTCCTGCGGGGGGGGCGCATCCATATATTTGCAAAAAACGACAAGCTCCTGTGTTGGACTTGCATGAAACCGTCGCCAATGTTATAAAATCACTCCTTTATCCAGGCAGGAATTGTCTGTAGGTGCGGGTGTGCACCTCAGGTATTCCGGAAAAGACGTTCGGCGGGCATTGTCGGGTGCCTTAGCATAATCAGTGGAAATCTTTAACCAACTCGGTGAATTGTTTCTGGCGGCTGTCCCCACGGTCATTATCGTTTTTCTTTTCTATTTGTTCATGCGCTGGAGTTTTTTCAAGCCCATGGAACGCGTGCTCGCCGAGCGCCACAAGCGCGCGGAAGGCGCCCGGATCGAGGCGGAAGCCAGCCGCGTAGCGATGCACGAAAAGCAGCGCGTCTATAACGAAACAGTGAAGAAAGCCCGCGCCGAGGTATTTGCCGAGCAGGAATCCCAACGGCGGCGCACTTTGGAAGAACGCCAGGCCACGATCAACACCGCGCGTGCCACTGCCCAGAGCGCGCTCCAGGAAGCGAAAAAGGGGATTGCGGCGGATGTTAAGTCGGCGCGAGCGGAGCTCGAGCGTTCCAGCGGCGGTCTGGCGAATGATATTGCCGAAGCCATTCTCGCGGGACGTCCCTCTGGTCCGGGCAGTTCCCAGGGCAGGGAGGCGCGATGAAATCTTGCCGGCGTTTCCTCGCGTTCGCTTCGAGCGCATTCCTGATTTTCTTTTTCATGGCGCTTCCCGTGCTTGCCGCGGAGGGCGCCGAGCCCGATCCCGCCGAATCGACCACGGGTTTGATTTTTCGCTGGCTCAACTTCCTGATCGTTTTTGGCGGTATCGCCTACCTGATCGCGAAGCATGGCGGCGCGTTCTTCCGCGGCAATGCGAAGGAGATCGCGGCGAGCATCGTGGAAGCCACGGCCGTGAAAGCGGAAGCCGATCGCGAGTTGCGCGAGGTTGAAGTGAAGATCGCGCGGCTCGATCAAGATGTAGCGGAAATGCGCGAGGAGGCGCGGCGGAATTGGGCCGCGGAATCCGAACGGCTCTACGCTTCGGGCCTTGCCGAGATCGACAAGATCAATCTGGCGGCACGAGGGGAACTGGCCGCCTCGGAACGCGCCGCGCAGCAGCAGGTGCGCGAGATCGCGGCGTCGATGGCCGTGGAGCGCGCCGCGGCGCTGGTAAATTCCAAGATGAACGCGGAAATTCGCGCAAGAATGTTCCACTCATTCCTCGGCGAACTCGGAAGGGGCGCGAAGTGAAGGCGCTGGCGGAGCGGTATGCGGGCGCGCTGGTCGATGTCGCGCTTGCGAACAAGCAGGCCGATCTGGTCAAGCAGGAACTCGCGGATTTCGCGGCGCTCATTCGCGAGTCGCCGGAGTTGCACGCGTTTCTCTCGAATCCCTCGATCGCGCGGGCGGCCAAGCATTCCGCGATCGAGCAACTCGTCGCGCGGATGGGCGCGAGCCGCACCCTTCGCAATTATCTGTTTGTGATTGTCGACCAGCGGCGCGCCGGGATGCTGATCGAAATCGAGCAAGCGTTCAGCCGGCTGCTGGATGCCCGCCAGGGAATCACGCAAGCCACAGTAACTTCGGCAACGGAATTGACGGCGGGAGAGCGCGCCGAACTGGGCGCGGCCCTGGGGAAACTGACCGGGGAAAAAGTGCAGGCGCAGTTCACGACGGATTCGGCCCTGATCGGCGGGGCCGTCGTGCGAATCGGTTCGACGATTTACGACGGCTCGGTACGCACGCAATTGGAACGCATGCGTGTCCGGATGATTTCGGAATAGGAGTGGGGAATGGCTTCGATCAAAGCGGATGAAATTACAAAGATACTGAAGGCGCAGATCGCCAACTACGAGCAGGCTGTAGCCGTCGAGGAAGTCGGCACGGTAATCTCGGTGGGCGACGGCATTGCGCGCGTGTACGGCCTGGAAAAAGCGATGTCCGGCGAGATGCTTGCGTTCCCGCACGATGTGTTCGGCATCGCGCTAAACCTTGAAGAGGACCAGGTCGGCGCCGTGCTCCTTGGCGAATACACGCTGGTGCAGGAAGGCGACACGGTCAAGCGCACGGGCACGATCATGTCCGCGCCGGTGGGCGAAGCGATGGTGGGCCGCGTGGTCAATCCGCTGGGAGTTCCTCTCGACGGCAAGGGTCCTATCTCCACAAGTCAGCGCATCCCGATCGAGCGCATCGCGCCCGGGGTCGTGGACCGGCAGCCGGTGCGCGAGCCGCTGCAAACTGGAATCAAGGCCATCGACTCGATGATTCCGATCGGCCGCGGACAGCGCGAGCTGATCATCGGCGACCGCCAGACCGGCAAGACCGCCATCATTCTGGACACGATCCTGAACCAGAAGGGCGGCGACGTGATTTGCATTTACTGCGCGATCGGGCAAAAGCGATCGACGATCGCGCAGATGGTAAAAGTCCTCACGGATGCGGGCGCGATGGACTACACGATCGTCGTCGCGGCGTCGGCCACCGAGCCGGCAACGCTTGCAATACATTGCCCCATACGCGGCCTGCGCGATGGGAGAGTATTTTCCGGGACTCCAAGCGGCATGCCGTCTGCTTCTACGACGATCTTTCCAAGCACGCTCAGGCCTACCGCGAAATTTCGCTGCTGTTGCGGCGTCCTCCCGGGCGCGAAGCGTTTCCGGGCGACGTGTTCTATCTCCACTCGCGCTTGCTGGAGCGCGCGGCGAAGCTCAACGACAAGCTGGGCGCGGGCTCTCTGACGGCGCTGCCCGTAATCGAAACGCAGGCGGGCGACGTTTCGGCGTACATTCCGACCAACGTGATTTCGATTACCGACGGACAAATCTATCTCGAAGCGGATTTGTTCAATAGCGGCATCCGCCCCGCGATCAACGTGGGCCTTTCGGTGAGCCGCGTCGGCGGCAACGCGCAGATCAAGGCCGTGCGGCAAGTGGCCGGCTCATTGCGGTTGGACCTCGCGCAATACCGCGAACTTGCGGCCTTCGCGCAATTCGGCTCCGACCAGCTCGACAAGGCGACGCAGGCGCAGCTCGCGCGCGGACAGCGGCTGACCGAAATTCTGAAACAGGGGCAATTTTCGCCGCTCGCGGTGGAAGAGCAGGTGCTCGTCATTTTCGCGGGAACGAGCGGCATGGTCGACGATGTGGCCGTCGCCGATATCCAGCGCTTCGAGAAAGGGCTGATCGAGTTCGTGCGGACTCGCTACAGCTCGCTGCTCTTGCAGATCGTCCAGAAAAAACAGATTACCGACGAGGCGCGTCTGGAACTCAAGCGCGCGATCGGGGAATACAAGGAGCAATTCCAAGCCAGCGTGGCGGCGGTCCGCGCTTAATCCGGTAACGGATACCATTCGATGCCCACACTTCTCGATTTCCGGCGGCGGATTCGTTCGGTGAAGAATACGCAGCAGATTACCCGCGCGATGAAATTTATCGCGGCGGCCAGGCTGCGGCGCGCGCAGGAGACGGCCGTATCGCTCCGGCCGTACGCCGGAGGAATTCGCGAAATTCTGCGCTCGGCGATGTCGCGCATCGAGAATCCCGAACAATTCCCGCTGCTGACGCAGCGTCCCGAAGAGCGGGTACTCGTGCTGGTCACTTCCGGCGAGCGCGGCTTGTGCGGCGCGTTCAACGCGAACGTGTTGCGGCGCGCGTTTGAATTCCTGCGCGAGAAGAGCGGCAAATCCGTGGAAGTCATCACCCTCGCGAAGAAAAGCCGCGACGCCTTCCGCAAGCGCTCGTGGAAAATCGCCGGCGAGTACGTGGACGTGACGTCGCGCGCCGATCTCGGCAAGGCCAGGGAAATTGCCGCCGAAGTCATGAAGATCTACGAGGCGGGCGGCGCGGATTCCGTCTATCTGATTTACAACGAATTCAAGAACGTGATGATGCAGACGTTGCGCGTGGAAAAGCTTTTGCCCCTGGAGCGGTCGGCGCTCGCCGAGCACGAAAAGGGCGCACCGCCTGCGTCTTCCAGTGAAGCGGTGGACTATATTTACGAGCAGCCCGCGGCGGAAATTTTCAACAAGCTGGTGCCGCGCTACGTCGAAATGCAGATTTTCCGCATGCTCGCCGAAAGCTCCGCGGCGGAGCACGCCGCGCGCATGACGGCCATGGAATCCGCCACGAGCAACGCCTCCGATGTGATCGACGCGCTGACGCTGCACATGAACAAAGTCCGCCAGGCCGCGATCACGCGCGAGATCATCGAGGTGGTGAGCGGAGCGGCGTCCGCGGGGTGAGGCGAGAGTCGTGATTCGTGACTCGTGATTCGTGGCCTTGACGGTAAGCGCTGTGAAGATCAAGTCGCTTTTCGGAATTGACGGTTTGGCAGAAAGCGCATGAGTTGACGCTTGCCACGTACAAACTGACCGAAAATTTCCCTCGGTCGGAGCAATTCGGGATCGTCTCGCAGCTCAGGCGGTCAGCCGCTTCGGTTTCCGCAAATATTGCGGAAGGATTTGGCCGGCGCACAACGAAAGAATTGCTTGCGTTGTTTGCAAATTTCTAGGGGAGAGTTGGAAGAGACGCGATATTTCCTGATCCTGAGCCGGGATCTTGAATCACATTTCACCGGCCGAGATTTGAAAGCATGAACAGCCGCTGCGATGCGGTCGGACAGTTGATCAACGCGCTAGGCCGATCACTAAAGAATCGCCTGGGCACAATGGAAACTTAGGGGTTTCACGAATTACGACTCACGAATCACAAATCACGACACGCGAGTCGCCAGTCACATAACCGAGGAGCATCACATGGCGCAACACGAAACAGGAAACGTCGGCACCGTCATCCAGGTCATCGGGCCTGTGATCGACGTCCAATTTCCGGAGCATCACTTGCCGGAAATTCACAACGCGGTGCATATCATTAGCGAAGGTTTTGAGGGGCCCGAGCCGATCAATATCGTTGCCGAAGTCGCGCAGCACTTGGGCGAAGGGCCGCGTGCGCGCCGTGGCGATGACTGCCACCGAAGGCGTCGTGCGCGGCATGAAGGCGGTCGATCTCGGCGGACCGATCGCGGTGCCCGTGGGCCGCGCAACGCTGGGGCGCGTGATGAACGTGCTGGGAGAGCCCGTGGATGGCCTCGGGCCGGTTCAAACGGAAAAGCGCTACCCGATTCACCGGCCTGCGCCGTCGCTCGAAGATCAATCGACGGAACTCGAAATGTTCGAAACGGGCATTAAGGTTGTGGACCTGTTCGAACCGTACCTGAAGGGCGGCAAGATCGGCCTGTTCGGCGGCGCGGGCGTCGGCAAAACGGTTCTGATTCAAGAGCTGATCCATAACGTCGCGATGAAGCATGGCGGCGTGTCGGTGTTCGCCGGCGTGGGCGAACGCACGCGCGAAGGAAACGACTTGTGGCTCGAGATGCAGGAATCGGGCGTCGTCGTTCCCGGCAATTCGGAGAAGTCGCGCGCGGCGCTGATCTACGGACAGATGACGGAACCGCCCGGCGCGCGCTTGCGCGTGGGATTGACCGGCCTGACCGTCGCGGAATATTTCCGCGATGAAGAAGGCCTGGACGTTTTGCTTTTCATCGACAACATTTTCCGGTTCGTGCAGGCGGGCTCGGAAGTATCCGCGCTGCTTGGCCGCATGCCTTCGGCCGTGGGATACCAGCCGAACCTGAACACCGAAATCGGCGAGTTGCAGGAGCGCATCACTTCCACCAAGCACGGTTCGATCACATCGGTGCAGGCGATTTACGTGCCTGCCGACGATTACACGGATCCCGCGCCGGCCGCGACGTTCTCGCACCTGGATGCGACCACGAACCTCAGCCGCCAGATCGTCGAGCGCGGCATTTATCCTGCGGTCGATCCGCTGGCCAGCTATTCGCGCATTCTCGATCCGCGCATCGTCGGCGAGGACCACTACAACACCGCCCGCGCCGTAAAGGGCGTCCTGCAGCGCTACAAGGATTTGCAGGACATCATCGCGATTCTCGGCATCGAAGAACTTTCCGACGAAGACAAGCAGTCGGTAGCGCGCGCGCGAAAAATAGAAAAATTCCTGTCGCAACCTATGTTCGTCGCGCAACAGTTTACGGGCCTCGAAGGAAAGTACGTGAAAATCGCCGACAATGTGCGCGCGTTCAAGGAAATCGTCGAAGGCAAGCACGACGACCTCCCGGAGCAGGCGTTCTACATGGTCGGCACGATCGAAGAAGCGCGCGAAAAGGCCGAGAAAATGGCGGCGACAGCGTAGAGGCGGTGACTGGTGACCGTGACTGGTGACTAGTGAAACCCAGTCCCGGCAATTGGCGCAGTCCGGGGTTCCACCGGTCACCAGTCACTAGTCACAATAATTTATGGCTGACACATTCACACTCGAAGTCGTCACACCGGCGCGGCAAGTGGTGCACGAAGCGGTGAGCGAGGCGCAGATCCCGGTGCTTGGCGGGTACATTGGCGTGCTGCCGGGGCACACGCCGCTGCTGGCTGAGATGGGAATCGGCGAACTCAGCTACCACGTTGGCAATCGTGTATTTTCCTGCACGGCGATGGGCGGGTTCGTGGAAGTCCTGGCCGATCGCGTGATCGTGCTGGCGGACAGCGCGGAACGCGCGGAAGAGATCAATGTGGCGCGCGCGGAGGCTGCCCTCGACCGCGCCCAGAAGCGCCTGGCGACTCCCAACGATCCGAACGTGGATTGGAAGCGCGCGGAGGAATCGCTGAAGCGCGCCCAAGTGCGGCTACAAGTTGCGGCAAAGGCCGGCGCGTCCGCCGTTACCTCATCGGCGCCTGCTTCACATTAAGCGCGCCTCGAATTCCTTCCGGAAGCGCTATCATCTTTCCGGAGGGCTCCAAGTAGAGCCCGCACCCGAAATTACACATGGAAGAAATCACAATGTATTGCACGAGTTGGTGCGTGGATTGCCGCCGCGCCAAGAAATTTCTGAAGGATCGCGGAGTGACCTTCGTCGAAGTGAATATCGACGAGGAGCCCGATGCCGAGGATCTCGTGCTCGAGGTGAATGAGGGCCGCAGAAAAGTGCCCACGATCAAGGTTGGCGACCGCTTTTTTGCGTGCAGCCCGTTTGACCCCAACCAGCTTTCCTCCGAATTGAATATTCCCCTGAACAAATAGGCGTTTCTCTGTGTTGAAAGCCCTGCCAAAATTACGGAAAAACTTTTAACTCAGAGGGCATGGAGAAATTCAACAGGAGCAATCAGGCGAGCGCCAGTCCCGCCCCCCTTGTCATTACGCCGGAAACTTCGAGTTTGTCATCGAGAAAAACAAGGTCCGCGTCCGCGCCCGGGGCGAGGACTCCCTTGCGCGTTCCGAGACCGATTTGCCGCGCCGGGTTCGCGGTCACCATCCGCAGCGCTGACGACAGAGGGACGCCGAGCGCAACCATGTTCCGCAGCGCGCGGTCCAGCGTGAGCGTGCTTCCCGCTAGCTTGCCCTCCGCATTGCGGGCGACTCCTGCCGAAACCTTCACTTCAAACATTCCCAGCTGGTATTTCCCGTCGGGCATTCCGGTGGCGGACATGCCATCGCTCACCAGGATCACTCGCTCCGGCGTTTTGAGCTCGACGAGCATCCGCATCGCCGCTTCGTCCACGTGAACTCCGTCCGCGATCAGCTCGGCGCTCACTTTGGGCGAAGTCAGCACCGCGCCGATCACGCCCGTTCCGCGGTGCGAAAAAGGACGCATGGCGTTGAAGACGTGCGCGGCGTGGCTGGCGCCCGCCTCAATGGCGGCCTGGGCTTGTTCGTACGTGGCGTCCGTGTGGCCGAGCGATACGACCAGGCCGGCCTGGCGCGCCGCTGAAATTAATTCGAGAGCGCCGGGCAGCTCCGGCGCGAGAGTCAGTATTTGCGCGGTTCCGCGCGCTTCCCCAAGAAGCTGCGCGAGAAGCTCCGAGGAAGGGGGCACGATCCACTTTGCCGGGTGCACTCCCCGGCGCGCCGGACTAATGAAGGGCCCCTCAAAATGGATTCCCAGGATTTCCGCGGAGAGTTCGCGGGTGGGATATTGACTGGTATTGAGGATAAAGTGGGCGATGCCCGCCACGCTGTCGCGCGTTTCCTTTTCGCTGGCCGTTACAGTCGTTGCCACCAGGGAAGTTGTGCCGTGCGCCGCGACGGTCGCTGTAATGATTTCCAGCGACTCGCGGGTGCCTTCCATCACGTCGTGTCCCCCCGCCCCGTGAATGTGGACATCGACAAAGCCCGGCACAACGGTTCTTCCGCCTGCGTTGATTTCGCGCGCGCCACGCGGCAGATCGACTTTCCCTCGTTGCCCAACGGCGGCAATCTTGCTCCCTTGAATGACAACTACGGCATCGGAAATTTCTTCGAAGGGAGTGAATGCGCGATCGGCGTGGATGAGCAATCGGCTGCATAAGCGCGGGATCATCCTACTTGAAACACGGCGAAATAGGGAACCACGATGGACGGGGTGTTCCCGGCAGGGTTCTTCTAGGGTTCGTAAGTATCCCGGGCAACCTTTATCCACAGGCAGGGTTCTTGTTTGTGAGAGGGCAGCAGTGCTACACTTTGCAGCGGTATCGGGCTCTCAAGAGGTGAATCACGCTTGATCGATTCATGGTCAAAGCACCTCCAAGCCGATGTCGATGCTGTCCTCCATCTGTCCCCTCTCCAGGTGGCCATCGGTTCAGGTGGCTGTTAAGAAACAGTAGTACAAAAGTCCTATTCAGAGCCCCGGCCGAGCCCAGTACATTTGTACCGTACGCGGCAGCGCCAGCCTCGCTCCTGTCTAACCACAGGTTCATAGCTGTCTCTGCGCGCTCGGAATCCAAGAGATAGGCGACGTGACGACATGACAACGACGGCACAAGCAATTGACGCAGGGGAGTCTGCGGCTGCGCCCGGCATCTCCATCGTCCGGCCAGAATCCCCAAGCATGGAAGGCTCTGGTGGGAACCAAGCCTGTGGACGCGCGCTTTTCACTTTTGCCCGAAACCAAGCCGCGCATGAGCGCCCTAGGGACAAGCTTGATCGTTCAGATCTGCCTGGTGGCTTTGATCGTCACCCTCCCGCTGCTGTTTCCTCAGCAGTTGATTCCGAAAGCGATGTACATGGTGACGGATCTTGCGGGTCCGCCGCTCGATATTCCCGTGCCTCCGAAACCCAAGCCTCCGGCTCCTCCCAAGGAAGCGAAGGTGCAGCCTCCTCCGGTGGTGCAGCCAGCTTCCCCAAAGCCGAATATTGCAAAATTCTTTGCGCCCAGAATTGAGGCGCCTAAGCCGAAGCCTCGTCAAGTCGAGGCCGAACTTCCGAAGGTCAACGACACGTTTCAGCCGCTGAACCTCAAGGTGGACACGGCCCAGCCGATCCGGCCGCGTGAACCCGTGAAGACCGGCCTTATGGCAAGCGGCAGCTCGGCAGTGCTGACAATCGACAAGCCCGTGCCTGTTGAGAAGGTTCAGACCGGCGGGTTCGGCGATCCCGATGGAGTTAAGGGGCCAAGCGATCCGAACAAGAGAGCCAATGTCGGGCAGTTTGGGAATCCCGCATTGCCTCCCGGACCTGGCTATGGCAATGGCTCTGGCGGCGCCAATGGCCAACGCGGAATTATCGCCAGCACAGGATTCGGGAATGGAGAGGCCCTCCCGCCAGCGGCCAGCAAGCGCGGCGGAACAGTTCAAACTGCCGGGTTCTCCAATACAAATGATCAAGTTGCCCAAACTCCAAAGAAGAAAGTGGACGAGGCTCCGGCGGTCGAGCCGGTCGTGATCTTGGCCAAACCAAGGCCGGTGTATTCAGCGGAGGCGCTCAAGCTGAACCTGGAAGGCGAGGTTCTGCTGGAAGTGGTGTTTCCGGCATCGGGCGGTGAGGTGCAAGTGAATAGAGTAATCAAAGGCCTGGGCCACGGTCTGGACGAAGCGGCCATGCGGGCTGCGCAACAAATCAAGTACAAGCCCGCACTTTCGAACGGTCACCCCGTCGACTTTCCGGCAGTGGTTCATATCGTGTTTCAAACCGCATACTGACTTTTGACTTAGGTTCGGAGGGGATATGCGCATTTTCAAGACGGTGTTGGTGGTTCTTGCGCTGAGTGCTCTGCCGCTGCATGCGGCTGATTCTCCCAATAACGCTTTGGGCCAGATTGTGGACCGCATCATCAGCACGGAGCAGACTGAGATGGAATCTCTCAAGCCTTTTACGCCGCTGGTGGAAACGTATATTCAGAACCTCAGGGGAGACAACAGACCTGGGCTCCGTTCCGGCCGGCGATAGATATTTCCTCGGCCGCGCGCTTCTTGCCAAGGGTGTCGATCTGGAACCCCTGACGGACGGCAATGAATCCGGTGGTGGCATCAAGCATAGGATGTTTGGCAGCCTCGGCACCATGTTGTCTCTGTCCATGGAGTATTTACCGCAAGGTTTCCTGCAGATGATCTACCTGGACACGAACGGCTTCGACAAACAGCACTACAAGTTTGACTATGTTCGCCGGGAGTTTCTCGGCGAAGTCCGAACCCTGGTGTTCGACGTGGAGCCTCTGCCCAAGTCGGGCAAGGGACGTTTCTCCGGCCGCATCTGGGTGGAAGACCAGGACTTCCATATCGTCCGTTTCAATGGCGCGTACAGCGGCAGCTCGCGCACCAACTTTTACTTCCATTTTGATAGCTGGCGCGTGAATACCGGCCCGAACCTCTGGCTGCCCGCATTTATTTACAGCGAAGAGTCGGACCTGAACTTTGCCCTGTCCAAGCGGCTCTCCTTCAAAGCGCAGACCCGGCTGTGGGGATACAACATTGGCCGCACCGCGCAGGAGCAGGAACTCAGCAAGATCCTGATCGAGTCACAAACGCCCGTGAAGGACCAGACCACGACGGCGAACGATATCAGCCCCGTCATGGCGCAACGCAATTGGGACCGCCAGGCGGAAGATAACGTTATTGACCGCCTCGAGCGCCTCGGTTTGCTCGCACCCGAAGGCGAAGTGGACAAGGTCCTCGATACCGTCGTCAATAACCTCGAGGTGACCAACAACCTGGACATCCAGCCCGAAATCCGCTGCCGCGTGCTGATGACTTCAACTCTGGAATCGTTTGCCATCGGCCACACGATCGTGTTCAGCCGCGGATTGATCGACGTGCTGCCCGATGAAGCCAGTCTTGCAACCATGGTCGCCCGTGAATTGGCTCACGTCGTGCTCGGCCATCGCATCGACGGACAGTACGCCTTCTTCGATCGCCTGCTGTTCGATGAAAAGGACACGTTCCGCCACTTCGGCTTCGCGCGCACTCAGGCGGAAGATGATGCAGCCAGCGCCAAAGCCAACGAACTCCTGCAGAACTCGCCGTACAAGGATCAGCTCGCCACGGCGAAGCTCTTCATGGATGCTCTCGAGGCTCGTCAGAAGGATATCCCGAACCTGATTAGCCCGCACCTCGGCGATCGCGTTCCCGTGAACATGACGATGGCGTCTGCCGCGCCGTCGTCGCAGCCACCAGCCGACCCGAACGCCAAGGGAAAGACCGCCCAATCTCCAGTTGTCGCGTTGCCGCTCGGCGGTCGCGTCAAGATGGACCCCTGGAGCGACAAGCTCGAAATGCTGAGGTCAAAGCCAATAGGGCAAGTGGCAGAGCGCGAGAGGATGCCGTTTGAAGTCACTCCGTTCATGCTCTACCTGACCCGCGAGGTCAGCCCCGCCACCGGCGCGGTTGCGCCTGGCGGCGCAATCTCGGCGGATTCAAAAGCAGCCGCCGACAAAGCACCACAGCAGTAGGCACGAAGACATACCCTCCAAACCGGAAGCGGCCAGTCCCCTCAGACAGGGCTGGCCGCTTGTTTTTTTGTGAGCTCGCCGTGGATATCCTTTCTTCGAATTCCACTCAATGAAACACGGACCAGTGGCTCAACATTTAGGGTTTGCGGAAAAACTCAATACATTGTCATTCCGAGCGAAGCAAGGAATCTCTCTCTGGTTTAGACACAAGAAAAGAGAGATTCCTCGCTTCGCTCGGAATGACAACCTGAAGTAGTTTCCCCGCAAACATTTAGCCGAGAAAGTTTTGCCGCGGGTGCCGCACTATTTGTGGGTTTTCAAAGAGTACGGGCTTTGAATCTGCGGAACGAAATGAATAACAAAATCCCGATCCTTCCAAAAACCGGGAAGAGTTGGCCGCCCGAAAAAGCCAAACCAGTCCCTCGGCGTTAACATACAGGAGTGGTATCATCCGACCGTGCGCGTTCATCGAGGGAAAAGAACGGGAAAGGGTGGGCCACCCCCGAGCATTGCGTGCGCCACTATAGCAAGGCAATGGATACAATGACACGAACTCAATCGAATAAGGAATATCATCGCCGATATTGCGCGCTGACAAATACACGAGTCGCCCTGGTTCTTGTCCTGTGCCTTGCCGCGGTAGTGTTTGTGAGTTGGAATGGACTGCGCAAGCCTCTTCAGCAGGTCAGTGTCATCGAGCTCCCTTTTTATATCCTTGTGGAGGCACTTTTCGTCAAATGCCTGGTCATTTTCAGATGTTTTCGAGAGCGCCTCACAGTGGTACTAGCTATGGTCAGTTTAGCGATCGGTGGTGCCTCTGGATTCGTCCCAGTCAGAGTAGGCCCATTCGCCGAACTGATAAAGTACGGCACGTTCGGCCTCTGGACCATCACTCTGCTTATAAGCCTCAGCGCACTTGTAGCCTCGGCCAGGAGACCAAATGTCCCAGGCGAACAGGAAGCCCCGGTTTTTACAGGCCGGGGATTGCTTGTTTTGAGTATCGTCCTCATGACCGCATTATTGCTTGGCACCCTGATGTATTTCGTTCCATTGCGATAAATCCAGGTGGCACAACCTTTGCGAGTGAGGGCGGAGAGTTTCGTTTTTCGTGTTTGCATTCAGTTGACGGGGTCAACCCGGATCAATCCGTTTTTGAGATTCAAGTAGAAGGACAGTACTTCCCACTTAAAATCTTTTCCCAATCCATGTGATTCAAATATATATTTGCGTGACGGGGGAGCGGGTGACTCCCTGTTTGTCGATTTTTTGTGCACCTTCGGAGGCCAGAAGAAATGTGGACGCGTGGAATTCGAGGTTTAGCGGCGTTGGGTGTGCTCGTTGCGCTGGCGTGTGTGTTTGCGGGGTCAAGGTTGTCAAGCTTATCGGGGGCGAGCCGGGCCGACGATGATCCTTCGGCGAGCTTGATCGGTTCGTGGAGAGGCACTCGTCGAGCGCCGGGGACGATTGCAGTGCGGCATAATTTGCTGAGCTTCATGCCGGGCGGCGTCGCGATAGAAGCGGGGCCGTCTGTTTATGTGACGGGCGCGAATTTCGCGAACGGCTCGTTTGTCGAGACGGGGTTTATCGGGACGTGGATCAGCGAAGGGCACGGGAATTTCGTTGCGCATCTGATTGCCAACGTGTCGGACCCGCCGGTGAGCAAAGGGACCACGATCGGAACGGAAAACCTGACATTCCGATTTCACATCGAGAACGGAAAGAATGGGAAGGAATTGAAGGGAACGCTCGAAGGCATTTTTTTGGACATGGAGGGGAACACGCTGGCGCAGATGCCCGCGGGACTTACCTGGGATGCCGTGCCGCTGACGATCACGTCGAATGGATACAATTGAAGCGTAGCACAGGCTTCAGCCTGTGGAGTTTGAATTTCACTGCATTACATTAATTGAATGAAACCCAGCGGCTTAGGCCTGCGCTACTCAAACCAGGTTATTGTGTTGAAGTTCGACTTATTTTCGATGGAAAAAGTGAACGCCAATTGGGGTATACTCCTCAAACTATGCGACTGCACAACAGGATTGCAATCACGGCGGCGCTTGTAATTTCAACGGCCTTTTCCGCGGCGGCGCAGAAGCCGGTCAAGGTGGAGATGCACGACGGGCAGGGCAATAGCGTCGGCACGGCGGAGCTTACGCCCGCTCCGATGGGCGTGAACATTCACCTCAACCTGATGAATCTTCCACCGGGCGTGCACGGGATTCACATTCACGCGGTGGCGAAGTGCGAAGGGCCGGCGTTCACAACGGCTGGCGGCCACTTCAATCCGGACATGAAGCACCATGGTCTGGAGAATCCGGAAGGCCCGCACGCTGGCGACATTCCGAACATTACTGTGGGGCCGCAAGGGACCGCGATGACAGCAATCCTCGCGCCCGGCGTTACCATGGGCGACGACCCTCATTCGATCTTCAGCAACGGTGGCACGGCCCTCGTGATTCACGCGATGGCCGACGATATGAAGACCGATCCGGCCGGCAACGCGGGCGCGCGAATCGCCTGCGGCGTGATCTCCAAGATGTAACGAGTCCGGCGGAATTCCTGGATTTTCGGGCGCCGCGCAAGGCGATATTTTGCGCGTAGATTGCGAGCGCCGCTGGAAATTCACAGGATTCTCACACTCGTGAAAAGGA
>CAWHYM010000028.1:0-122655 GCA_963833595.1 uncultured Acidobacteriota bacterium
GGAAATGCTCGATCCCTTCCTTGAGCGATGTCAGCGCCTCGCGGTGCGATCGGGCTAAAATCTGGAAGGTAAGCTGGGTCCGGCGTCACGTCGAAGGGCTGCTGCGGCATCCTGTAAAACGTAAGCACATCTGTCGCCGCCGTTTTTTCGCATGTTGTGTTAACAGGTGGCGTCTGCACATCACTCGCGACTTCTTCCACCTCGATCTGCTCCGCCCCGCTTCCTTCCGCGACGATATGCGTTTCCGAAACACTTTCATCCGCCACCTGAGGTTCAGTCGCGACCGCAATCTCCTGCGCGATTCGCTCCTCAATTTCGGCGAGCCCGTATGCGGCCGGTGAAGTAGGAATGCTTTCCCGAATTGTTGACGCTGTTGCTGATATAGGAAACGCGGGAATTTCAGCCAGGGTAACGGGGTCAAGATTCTCGAACGGAAATGATGCGGAATTCATTTTCTCCTCTGCTGAAATGTGCAGGGCCGGGAAATCCAGAGGCGCAGGCAATTGATTCGCGGAACTCTCTGGCACCTTGCTATTCCCCGTCTCGCGCGGTGTGTATTCGAGACCTGTACTCAACAGAAGTCCGGAATGCTCGCCCGGGGTTGTCGCGCGCCGCAAACCTTGCGTCGATTCACTCTTCGGCGCGGGCCGGATTGTGCCACGCGAGGGCAAAACATAAAACGTGTAGGGAATTCTGGTCGCCATTTTTCTGTTCCTCACCGATAGAACCAGCAGCCCGAAGAGAAGCATGCACGTTCCGAACGCGACGTTGGTTTCGATCCCCGGAGTCAGCCAATACATAGTCGATCTCTTTAGAACCTCCGAAACGGTTACTGCCACTGCAAAAATAGGCCGCCTTGGTCAACCCACTTGATCAACCCATCTGACCTGCAACTGCCGAAGGACCCGAGTGCGCCAAGCAGCAGCGCGTGACATTCGATTGCGTTCCAACTGTAAACACAAAGTCTGAAAATGACCGATAGGCGACCCGCTTCAAAATTTTTGGTTCCAGGGTACTGGAACTAGACCGAAATAGCCTTAACATGAATATTATCAATCGATTGCTAGGTTGGCGTGATTCAATTTGCGTGAGCCCCAGGCGTCGCTTCTTCCGCGGTTTGCTTGCCATAGTCTAAACGCTACCCCACTGCTTTCGAGGAAGGATTCGGACTTCCTCCCTTCCGGTTTTCCCTGCAAGAAGCAATCAGCCCCACCACCAGCCACGGGTGTGGCGAGTTGGGCAGAGCGCTTATGCTAGAATCTTGCAATTGAATCCGAGGGGTTGCGCGAGGTTATGAAAATCAGCAGGGAAGACGTCTTGAAAGTGGCGGCTCTGGCAAATCTAGAGCTGTCCGCCGAGGAAGTTGATACCTATCGCGGCCACCTCGACGATATCCTCACCTACATTGACAAGTTGAATGAGATTGACACTTCAGGCGTCGAGCCGTTGACGCAAGTGGTTGCAGCTTCCGCGGATGATTCGGCCCTGCGCGATGACGTCATCGTGCGCGCCGATGTGATCACGGAAGTGCTCCAGGGCGCGCCCGATCCCGAGGCGCCCTATTTCCGAGTCCCCCGGGTGATCGAAAAGTGAGCGCTGCAGCCACATGGACAATTCCCGAGGTCCGCGCGGCTCTGGATGCCCGAAAGATTTCGGCACGCGAGTTGGTGAAGGAGTTCTACGCGCGCATCGAGCAGCGCAACGCCGAACTCAACATCTATCTGGCCCTCTCGCCCGAGCGCGCGTACGCCCAGGCGGATCGGATTGACGCGGCCATCGCCGCGGGTGACGCGCTCCCTTCGCTGGCCGGCGTCCCTGTGGCCGTGAAAGACGTCATCAGCACGCACGGCATCCCCACCACTTGCGGTTCGCGCATTCTGGAGGGCTACAGGCCCCCTTATGACGCAACAGCGGTCACGCGCCTCGAACGCGCAGGCGCGATTGTCCTCGGCAAAACGAATTGCGACGAATTTGCGATGGGGAGTTCGAATGAAAACTCCGCCTATGGTCCCGTGCGTAATCCTATCGCGACCGATCATGTCCCTGGGGGCTCAAGTGGAGGCTCAGCCGCGGCAGTGGCCGCAAATCTCGCCGTGGCGGCTCTCGGCACCGACACAGGCGGATCGATTCGGCAACCCGGCTCGTTTTGCGGCGTCCCGGCGCTGAACCCGAGTTATGGCCGCGTGTCTCGTTACGGCCTGATCGCCTACGCCTCGTCGCTGGATCGGATTGGGCCATTCGCGCACACGGTCCGCGATGCCGCCACGCTGATGTCCGTCATCGCCGGGCGCGACCCGCGCGATTCGACTTCGGCTTCCGTGCCCGTTCCCGATTACGTCGCCGATCTCGGGCGGTCCCTACACGGTTTGCGCATTGGCATTCCCGACGATTATTTCGGCGAGGGGATCGATCCTGAAGTGCGAAAGAAGATCGAGGCGGGAATCGCTTTGCTCGAAAAACTCGGTTGCAGGCGCGTGTCCATCCGCATGCCAAACACGGAATATGCGATCGCGGCGTACTACATCATCGCCACCGCCGAGGCGAGCTCCAATCTGGCCCGATACGACGGCGTGCGGTTCGGCCCGCGTGTTCCGGGCGCGACTCTTATCGAGATGTATCAAAAGACGCGCGGGCGCGGCTTCGGCGCCGAAGTGAAGCGACGCATCGTCCTAGGCACCTACGTCCTTTCGGCGGGGTATTACGATGCTTACTACTTGAAGGGACAAAAGGTTCGCTCACTGATCGCACGGGATTTCCGCGAAGCGTTTGAAAAAGTTGACGCCATCGTGACGCCCACTTCGCCCGTCCCGGCGTTCCGGCTGGGTGAGCGAACCGCCAATCCTCTCCAGATGTATCTCGCTGATATATATACAGTTACAGGATCTCTGGCAGGTGTGCCGGGTATTTCGGTCCCTTCCGGAAAGACGTCATCCGGCCTTCCTGTCGGCCTGCAAATCTATGGGCCGGCTTTTGGAGAAGATCGCGTCCTTAACATGGCCCATGCGTTTGAACAGGCGGGCGGGCGGAAGTTGTAGCGCCAATCCCGCACGCGGGATTGGCGCTACAAAGCACAAATCTGATTTGTCGCACCGACTTTACACCATGAACTGCAGAGTGTTCCGAAGGTGCACAAAATTTCGTAGGACGGTACAAAAAATAGCACACTTTTTCAGTTCGGGATCTTGCGTGCCGTGCTCCAGTACGATTCCCTTCCTTGCTTTTTCCTCCTAAAGCTTTTGATTCGTAATGTTTGCAAATTCAGATTGACAAGGGAGCGCGGGATCAAGCAAACGGCAGGACTATTGCTCGGAGAATAAGTGGTCTCGTATCACGGATTCCATTTCTGACGAAGCTGAACGGTCATGGCAATAGCGAAGGATGGCAGAGAATGATCACCGTTAAATCCACTCAGAAGGTTTTTACCGAAGACGAAATTTCCCGTCTGACGGGAATCTGCATCGAGCATCTTCGCGCCGTTGCCCGCAGCAAACATCTCGGCTCAATTGTGCGCGCTGCCGGAGCCGTCGGAGGGCAGGCGGAACGCTGGCTATTCACTAATACGGATCTGAGTGTCCTCACCACGCTGTTTCCCCGCTGTGAGCATTGAGGGCGAGTCTTCGTTCGCATCTCTTACGAAATCAAAGAGAAATTTGTAGCACAGGCTTCAGCCTGTGGGTTTTGTACCTTGCGAGCACGAAACCCCACAGGCTGAAGCCCGTGCTACTCAACCCCCGCCGTTGCGCGCAGCGCGCTTGAGCGTTATCCTCGAAACATACGAAAAACCTGTAATGCCTTATTGGCATCGTAAAACCAGTGCAAGAAGCGGGCAACTCAGAGATACGATGAAGCTCCCGGCGCAAATCGCAATCCTCCTCGCGGCACTGCTTGCGGTGCTGCCCAACCTTTCCGGTACTCTTGCCAACGCTCCATTGGCCGCGCAACAGAACGCGGACACTAAAGCCCCTGCCGTGGCGAACCAGATCCCCGCTGCTCTTCCCAAAGGCAAAAAACTGATCCTGACGGACGGGACGTTTCAACTGGCGCGCGAGTACACGGTGGAAGGCGACCGGGTGCGTTACTGGAGCGTCGAACGCTCGCAGTGGGAGGAAATTCCCACGAATCTAGTGGACTGGGACGCCACGCACAAGGCCGAAGCGGAGCAAGCCGGGCGCGACGCCGAACTCAAAGCGAAAATCCACGCTTCCCAAGTGGACCAGCTTACCAAGGACATCGACGTCGACCGCAGCCTGGAAATCAAGCCGGGGCTGTTTCTGCCGGACGCAGTCGGTTTCTACGCCCTCGACCGCGACAAACTCATTCATGAAATGAAGCAGAGCACGGCGGAAATCAAGATGTCGGCCGGCCGCGAAGTCGAAAGAATCTTGAGCGGTGTGCCGCTGATCCCAAGCAAAAAAACAATGAAAATCCCGGGCGAGCGAGCGGCCATGCGCCTCACGACGGCCGAGCCTGAATTTTTCATGCGTCCCGCCGACCAGCGCGAGCCGCGGTTCCGGCTTCTTCGCGCACAAGTTAAGGAGGGCTACCGCGTCATCGATAACATCAGCATAAACCTCGCGGGCCAAGAGAAACACCACGCCACCGACATCGAGATTCAAACATGGACTCCCGCCACCGGCGTCTTCCGCTACACCGTCGACGAGCGCCTCGAGCCCGGCGAATACGCCTTCGTCGAAATGACCAACGAAGGCATCAGTGGTTACGTCTGGGATTTCGGCATCGATGCGCCGGGAGCAAAAACAAAATAATAGTTGCATAGGCCTGGCTTTGGGCGGTTTGGAAGGTCAAGATGCCGCACCCTTGACGGTTCTCAGAGGAACCTCTCACGCCCAGTAATGATATTGCATGCAATATCACCCGTTAAGGGTCGATTGCCTTGGCTTGAGACGAGCTGTTCTTTGGTTGGAAAACGGCGTCGGGGGAAGGCAGTTCATTCAGCAGCGCGAGCAATTCGGTCATGCGGAACGGCTTCTGCAGGAAGCGGTTGCCTTCGCGGCCGGCTTGTTCGCCGACGGCGGCGTCGACGAGATCGCCGGTCATGAAAATGAAAAACGGGCGGCGACCGGTGCGGGCCGCCAGTTTTTCCAGAATGCGGTCGTGAAGATCGAATCCGGAAACCGCTTTTCCAGAGCCGGACTCCAGATGCAAATCGCACAGGATTACGTCGTACGAATTTCGATTCACGAGTTCCAGCGCCCGTTCGGAAGAGGCGGCGCGGTCCACGAAACAGCCGCGGCCGCCCAGGCTATCGGTCACGAGTTCCAGGATGCTTTCCTCGTCATCGACAACCAGAATCTTCTTTCGCGCGAGCGGCAAGGCGGACGCTTCGGGAGTTTCCGCGCGGCCGGCGCTCACGGGAGGTGCGGGCGGTTCGGCGACCGCCACTGACTCCGTGCAGACCGGCAGGGACACCGTGAAGACCGAGCCGCCGTCGGGCAGCGGCTGCGCGGAAATATCGCCGTTGTGCTCGCGAACGATCGCCATGCAAATGCTGAGGCCGAGGCCGGTGCCGCGCCCGGGGCGCTTCGTGGTGAAGAATGGGTCGAAAATGCGCGGCAGCAATTCGCGGCGGATACCCACGCCATCATCCTGGAAGGTGATCAGCACGCGTTCGCCGACGACGCCCAAACGAATCCGCAGCGTGCCGCGTTCGCGCACTTCGTGGATGGCCTGCTCGGCATTCACGATGAGGTTCAGGAACACCTGCGTGAGCTGATTGGAATCGCCCAGCACGGTGGGGAGATCGGGACGCGCGGCGAGGTCCACGTGAATATGATTCGCGCGCAGGGAATGTTCGTGGAGCTGCAGAGTGCGCTGCAGCAAGTCCGGCAAATGAAGCAGCGTACTGCGCGGAGTCGAAGGGCGCGAGAAAACAAGCAAGCTCTGCACGATGTGCGCGGCGCGGCGCGCCTGGCGATGGGCGAGGTCCAACTGGCGGCATGCGTTTTCGTCGGTGGACTGGTCGCGCAGCAATTCCGTGACGCCCAGAATGGCGGTCAGCGGATTATTCAGTTCATGCGCCACGCCGGCGATCATCTGCCCCATGGCCGCGAGGCGCTCCGATTGAATGAGCTGCTGCTGGAGCCGCTGCTGTTCGGTAATGTCGCGCGCCGAAGCGATGACGCCGGTGATGCGTCCCGTCTCGTCATGCAGCGGCCGCGCGGAGGCGCGGAACACGCGCCACGCGCCGTTCTTGTGCTGCGTGCGGTATTCGATCTGGCCCTCGGAGAGCCTCTGGAAAATCAAATCGTCGAACAGCTCGAGCATCGCGGTCCGGTCCGACGGATCCGTGCGGCCTCCCATCCTCTTCCCGATCAATTCCTCCGGGCGGAAACCGAGGATGTCGAAAATCTGAGGGCTGACAAACGTGTACCGCCCTTCGCTATCGAGGACGATGACCAAGTCGGGGAAGCTGTCCATGAGCCGGCCCGCGAATTCCTGTTCACGGTGGAGGCGGCGCTCCATTTCCCGCTGCTCGGTAACATCCACAAAGGTGCCCTGGTAGCGCACAAATTTCCCGGCGGGGTCGCAGATCGCCGCCGTCGTGTGCACCGCAACCACATCGCGCCCGTCCTGGCGGTGCCGTAGCGTGATCTCATGAGCTCGCAAGAACCCTAAATCGCTAAGCTGTTTCTGTTCCTCCGCGCGGTCCTCGGGCTTGCGGTACAGGGACGCGATTTCGCGGTTCAGCAAGTCTTCCTTATTTTCAAACCCGAGTATATGCGCCAGCGCCGGGTTGACCTCAGTTATCCGGTCGTCCGCAGAGGCGAGATAGACGCCTTCGCGCAGGGTTTGAAACAGTTCCGTGAAACGCGTTTCGCTTTCGCGTTCCTTGGTAACGTCGCGCGCAAAACCGCTGATTCCGTGGACAACGTCGTCGCGCACAATGGCGTGCAGGACGCAATCAAAATAGCGGAGCGCTCCCGTCTGCTTCACGCGCGCGCGAACCACGCCGGTCCAGCGCCGCCGTTGAAGGAAGCGCGGGAGCCACTGCTCCAGGGCTGCCCGGTCGCTGGCTTCGGGAAGTTCAAAGAATTCGTCCATCGAGCGGCCAACGACATCGGAAAAGGAAAGGCCGAGCAGGTCGGCGAAGCTCCGGTTGACGGTGAGAATCTTGCCGTCGTTGGAAACGGAAAATAAGAGGTCTTCGAAGGTATCGATCAGGTCGCGATAGCCTTGCTGGGATCTGGAAATCAGCGAAAAGAGTTGATCGAGCTGGGCGTTATCGTGTCCACCGTTTGTGCGCTGCTCGATGCCTCGGACGAGTCCTCGTAACTCCGCGATTTCATTGGTCTTACTCCACGCATATACAACGAACAAGAAGACCAGGACTACCAGCCCTACCGGCAGCGCCTCGAGGTGGTGCGGCATGCTGCGGATGGGTTGCCAGGAGGTTGCAGCGAAAGCCAACGCCAGTGCGCCGAGGAGCAGGAGGGCGGCGCGCCAGACTCCGCGTTCCCGGCGGCTCAGGTGGTCGCGTTCCAATCGTGCCGAAGGCGATTCGGCGGGACCATCCGCGCGCGGCGTGGAGTCTTTGTTCATCAGGAAGCTGTGTTGGAAGGCGCCTCCAGATGGACGGGAGACCCGGGAGGCTCGCCTTGCCCAAAAATTATGGCGTGAAACGATGCCAGGAGCAACGCAAAGACAAGGGCCGGATGGCGAAGTTGTTAACACTGTCCCGCAGCGGGAGTGCGGGCGGCGTGGCACGCCTGCAGCCCAGCAGATGAGTGCAATAACGTGCCAGACCGCTTTTCAAAATCGGGCCGCCGCGATTACGCTCTGGACATTTTCAAGCGCGGCAGGAGAGTAAGAGCGTTTTCGCGCTGAATGGCGCGGAGATCCTGCGCCGGCAGGCCCATGCTGTTCAATCCATCCACGATGGACGCAACCGTCCAATAGGGAACATCCGATCCGAAAAGAAGGTGGCTCGTGGAAAAGAGTTTCAATACTGCCGCCATGCCCGGCGGATTCGTGGCGACACTGGCAACGTCATAGTATTGGCGCTGCAATTCGCCTTCAAATCCATTCGGTATAATCGCGGCGCGCTGTTCCGGCGTCATTTTCTTCGCGTAGCCGGAAATGCGCGTGAGAATCATTGGCAAAGTGCCGCCGCCGTGGGAGAAGATGAAACGAATGTTCGGGCAACGCGCAAACGTGCCCTTGTAAATAAGACTCGTGATGGTACGCGTCGTGTCCGTGGGGAATTCGATGATGGATTCGTTCAGGGGCGGGATGGGATCCGAGCAGCAAGTCGCGGTCGGATGCACGAAAATGACGGCCTTGCGGCGATTGAGTTCGTCCATCACCGGGGCGTATTTCGGATCGCCGAGCAACTTTCCATTTTCGTAGCTGGTCAAGAGGCCGATGCCATCAAGTTTCAAGGTGTCCAGCGCGTATTCGATTTCGCGAAGGCTGCCATCGATGTCCGGCAGCGGAATTGCGGCCCACATTCCAAAACGGCCGGGATAATCCTTGATCAACTGCGCCCCGTACTCATTGCATTGGCGAGCCCACGCGCGGCCTTCTTCATTATTCCCGAGCCACACTCCCGGGCTCGTGAGCGAACCAATGGCGGTTGCAATACCCTCTTTGTCCATCTGGTCGAGGGAGAATTTGGGATTCCAATTCGTGCGCAGCGCTTTTTGACTGTCCGACTCGGTCAGCCTTTTTACGAGTTCAGCGGTAAACTTCGGCGGATAAAAATGATGATGCGTGTCAATGATGCGCGGTCCGGCGCTCAGCCCCTGGCCGAAGGAGCGCGAGGCCAGCGCCATCCCCGCGCCAACCGCGGACAGCATGCCGAGTACGTCTCTCCTCGAAGGGTACCGTCCAAGCGAATGTTGACGATGGCTGGCGGCGCGGTTCCCAAGAAATGATGCCCAAGGATTCATCCCTCATCCCCCTCTGCAGTTTCGGATTTCCCTATCGCTGGTCGTTTGAAGGACTCTAGTTATCATGTCTTCCGCTTTGGCGCTAGATAAGATTATGATTGCCTTTCACCTTTTTCGCCTGAGGACCGTATCGTTCATCAACCTCTGAACATCGGACAGGGGAACCCACAACGGGGAGGAAATATGGAGCACCGAAAATTGGGAAAGAATGGACCGCAGGTTTCCGCACTTGGACTTGGCTGCATGGGAATGTCCTTTGCCTATGGACCAACGGATGACGCGGAATCACTTCGAGTTCTTCGCCGATATTTAGAGCTCGGCGGCAATTTTCTGGACACGGCCGAAATCTACGGCCCCTACAAGAACGAGGAACTGCTCGGGCGATTCCTGCGCGAGGTTCCTCGCGACAGCGTCATCGTCGCGACCAAGTTTGGCTTCCGTATCGGCCCGGGCGGAGTCCGCAGCGTCGATAGCTCGCCCGAGAATGTCCGCCGTGCGTGCGACGGGAGCCTCCAGCGGCTGGGCATCGATACGATCGATCTCTACTACCAGCACCGCGTCGATCCGAAAATTCCGATCGAGGAAACAGTTGGCGCAATGGCCGAGCTTGTTTCGGCTGGAAAAGTCCGAATGATCGGACTGTCGGAAGCCGGTCCGGAAACGCTGCGGCGCGCTGCGAAAGTCCATCCGATTGCCGCGCTGCAAAGCGAGTATTCGCTTTGGTCGCGCGAAGTGGAGGCCAACGGCGTGCTCGCGACGTGCCGCGAACTGGGCATCACGTTCATCCCGTACAGCCCTCTCGGGCGCGGATTCCTGACCGGCGCAATCCAGAAACTCGAAGATCTCGACGTGACGGATTGGCGGCGTACGAATCCCCGCTTCGGAGAGAAAGCCCTGCAAGAAAACTTTAAGCTGGTTGCAGCGGTCAAGGAATTGGCCGCGGAAAAAGCCGTGACGCCCGCGCAACTAGCGCTCGCCTGGGTGCTCGCGCAGGGCGATGACGTTGTGCCCATCCCCGGGACAAAACGCGTTCGCTATCTGGAGGACAACATGGGCGCGCTCCAAGTAAACCTGACCGAGAGCGACCGGAAGAAAATCGCGGAGCGTACTGCGCAGTTTCAAGTCGTCGGAGAGCGATATACACCCGACATGATGGCCCTGGTGCAACGGGCGTGAGAACCTGAGAATGAGTTGTAGAGGATGTTGGCAATTTTTCTTGTCCAGCCCCGTCAGGGACGAAAGAACGTAGCCCACTGCGCAAGCGGTGGG
Source organism: uncultured Acidobacteriota bacterium (assembly GCA_963833595.1). Lineage (GTDB taxonomy): Bacteria > Acidobacteriota > Terriglobia > Acidiferrales > UBA7541 > Palsa-360. The sequence goes on from CAWHYM010000028.1 coordinate 10,179, forward strand.
TCAAAGTGGGGGCAGAAGGTTCAGCCCCAGAGGGGCGGCACACGGCAACGCAAATGTGCCGCCCCTCCGGGGCTCTGAAAGACATCCCACCGTTTCCACGGTGGGCTACGTTGTAACGTCCCTTCGGGACTCCGAAAATTGTGGTATCTCCCCTGAAATGGGTCTTCGACTTGGACGCTTCTTCCGGACCACGCCTGATTTTTGGCTCAATCTTCAATCGGAGTTTGATTTGCGGATTGTGCGCCACCAAAAAGAAGCAACAGTTAAGAGTCAGGTTCGCCCGCTCGATGAGTCGGCTTGGGTGTCCGGTTCTTCCTGAATAGTGACGTGTGGCCGGGCCTTTGAGTCGGGGTTGAAGTCGCGGGTTCCCGATCCCTCGTGGTATTTGGGGGGGGGCGGAGGGTTTGATTTTTCAAGGAAAGAAGTCAAAACCCCGACCCTTCCAAAGGCGGGAAGAGTTGGCCACCCACCCGCAGTGGAATCGAAAGTGTCAATCGTCCCTAAAGGGATGCAACGAGAACCGTTCTTCCGAAACGATATCGTTCGAACAGTTTTCAAACTAGACATCAAACAGTTCTTGACGTTCCAAGCCCCAGGCCTTACTAACTCTGCATGAGTCCTTACCGAAAAGCTGGCGAGAACCGATCCAAGAGGGAACCCAACTATCCTTTGCGCCTGCAGCCTTCGTTGATGGCGGAGGCGCGCAAGTTGGCGAAATCCGAACGTGTATCCCTGAACCAGTTGATTAACGTCTGCGTAGCCGAAAAGCTTTCTGCTCTTCGCGCAGAAAAATCTTTCCAGGAACGATTTCTTCGCATGGCCCCCGCCGGAATCCTGCGAATTCTGGAGCAAGCGAGAAAGCTAAAATCCTCGGTGGGAGGCGGCTGATTACAAGGGCGCGGACCGTAGCCTTCCGAAAAGTTGCCGACCTGGCGATAGTCCCGGAAGGGACGAAAGAACGTAGCCCACCGCGCAAGCGGTGGGTCTGAATTGGGGAACAGAATATCGAGCCCCGGAGGGGCGGCACACCGCAACGCAAATGTGCCGCCCCTCCGGGGCTCTAAACAAATCTCACGCGAGACCCCACCGTTTCCACGGTGGGCTACGTTGTAACGTCCCTTCGGGACTCCGAAGACTGTGGATTCTCAACGACGCTAATTTACGGAATCAAATTTGCCATTCCCAAGAAGAGAAAGCGCAGTACGAGATTCAAAAGCGCCACCTGTCTCGTGGCGCGCGCCTTTTGCGTCCCGGCTGATTGTGCGGGACGACAGATGGGGCACCCGCAAAATCGCTGCGGCGTCTAAGCCCGGGCCACCCGTCTCAGTAATGGGATTCTCCTGTCTTTAGATTGCGCCGAAAAAACGACATGAGTTCTTGGCCGCGCTCCAAAGGGCAAACAGCTGACTAAGGACGCGTAAGATCGATTCCAGGGGCTTCGCCTTCGCGGATCGCGATTCTCTTCACTATCGGAACTATCCTCGACATTAATTCATCAACGTCTGAATTTGACATGTTGGGCTGCCTGAATAGCTTTTCATCCGGGTTGACCGGCGAAAATGGGGCATACCACCCGCCCACTCCGACCTCCCAGTATAGCCATATCTTCCTTTCCGTTGGGCAATTGGCGCACGTAATTCCCATGAATCCAAATAGGCGATCGCCTGTCTTAATATGGTCCACAGTTGGCTGATTGAATATTTCAACATTTCCTAACAACGTGTTTGTTTTTACGAAGTCGTCTATTTTCTTGATCGGTATCGGTAATGGTTGAGAAGTATTGTCACCATAATCTTTAGGATAGTAGCCATTAGTCAAATCAGCCATCGCGATAGTCCACTTTGGCTGTTCCCCAGTTTCAGTACCAGTGTTTAGAACAGAAAACTTAGGCTGTCCATTCTTGGAGAACAAGAAGAACGACAAATCAGGAGGCTCGTGTACTCGCTGTTCTAAGGGTCGAGCGTTGATTGCTGGAGGCGTAGCTAGTCCAGTGGACGTATTCGGAATGGCCGAATCCGCATTTGGCTTCCGCCGCATAGGCGCCTTTGAAATGTCGGCAGTCGAACTGCGATTGGGTTCGGGGGCGACAAAAGGAGCGCCTTGTGGAACCGACACTGTCACGCCTGGGCCTCCACCAATCGGCATAGGCGCCGGCCGGAGCCTACCAATACTCCTCACAGCCTCTACAGATATTACTCCAACAATCCCAAACAGGAGGAACGTGAAAAGTGCTCGTTCCAGAAAAGGATGACTCATTACGACAGCAATTTCCGTGACTTTGATTAAGAAGATCAATGCCGCAATTTCGAAGCACACCTGCGCCCCCAGAAACCAGTTCAGGCCAATCATCCCGAGCACCCCGCCAAGCAGAAGCGCTTCTGCCCATCCGAGGAAGGACCAACTGGAAACATTCTTCCAGCTGAACAAGTGCGACCAGATCGACATTTCCTGCGATTGTAGGCGCTGCTCCCGTTTGAGTAAACGGGTTAATCATTTTGAAAATTGTCCAAGCGGCTTGCTCTCAATTGAAGTGGGTTGGTACCTGCGGGTGCCCGTCCCCTCGCTGTCCTTCAAGGGGTCAGACGGTCTTGGTCAATCGGAAAGGAAGTTAGAAACGCCGGCCCATCTAAAACAAAAGGCCGAGCGCTCACGTCAAGGATTCGTCGAATCGTTGAAGTCGAAACCGTCCCTAATTTTCCCCTGCCCGGATTTTATGAGCATTTTCGCATATTCGCGCGCCCCGGTTTCCGCTGCATCTCTTGTCTTCTTTCTTAGGGCAGCCATTTGTTCGGGAGTGGCCTTGGGGTAAAGAAGCTGATGAATACGAAAGACGGTGAACAAGGCGAACGCACTGTCTTTTGATAGATCTAGAGTGTTCATCTCTACGAACTGCATCGCCCTGGAGAAAGCAGCGTAGGAATTGAGAACGGTCATAAATTCTTCAAGAATGGCCTGCCTTATATATTGCTCGCGTTTGTATAGCTTCTCGAAAAGCCACTCCACTCTTATAAGAGCTGCCACTCCTACGACCAACGCGACAATGGACAGCAAGCGGTCAACCGGCAGAGAACTCAAGAAGTCGCCGGGAGCATTCCCCATATACCACCTCGAAATATTTACTACTACTCAATCATACAGACACTATGGTGGATATCAATAAATTCCTGACCATGGGTTGTCTAGATAAAAAATGGGCGGCCCAATTCCTCGGGCCGCCCAAATATTCCTTCCAGTTTTGAACTTCCAGTTAGTCCGTGCCGCCTTCCGCGAGCGCGTCGGCATCCTTGCGCAGGAAGTCGAGCGCGGCGGCTTCTTCCGCGGATAGCTCGGCGGGAGGCATGATCTCCTCCGGCGGAGGCGGCGGAGGTACTTCGGTGAGCAGTTGAATGTTGCGGTACCGCTCGAGGCCGGTGCCCGCCGGGATCAGGCGGCCCATGATGACGTTTTCCTTGAGGCCGCGCAGGTAATCCACCTTGCCGGCGACTGCGGCTTCGGTAAGGACGCGCGTGGTCTCCTGGAAACTGGCGGCGGAGATGAACGAATCGGTGGAGAGCGACGCCTTGGTGATGCCGAGGAGCAGCGGCCGCCCCGTGGCGGGCCGTTGGCCCTCGCTGATGATGCGATCGTTTTCCTCGCGGAAGCGGAACTTGTCCACCTGTTCGTCGAGGAGGAACGCCGTATCGCCGACGTCTTCCACTTTCACCCAGCGCATCATCTGGCGAACGATCGTCTCGATGTGCTTATCGTTGATGTTGACGCCCTGCAGGCGGTAGACCTCCTGAATGGCGTTCACCAGGTAAGCCTGCGTGTACTTTTCGCCGAGGACGGCCAGCAAGTCGTGCGGGTTGAGCGGGCCGTCGATTAAAGGCTCGCCTGCCTTGACGTGTTCGCCTTCCTGCACGTTGATGTGCACGCCGCGGATGATCGAGTATTCCTTCTGCGTCTTGCCGTCTTCGCTTTCGACGTAAATCTTGCGCAAGCCCTTGCTGATCTCGCCGTATTTCACGACGCCGTCGATTTCGCTGATGACGGCAGGGTCGCGCGGCTTGCGGGTTTCAAAGAGTTCCACGACGCGAGGCAGACCGCCGGTGATGTCCTTGGTCTTCGTGGTTTCGCGCGGAATTTTTGCCAGCACGTCTCCGGGTTGCACCTCGTCGCCATCCTGCACCATCAAGTGCGCGCGGGAAGGCATGAGGTACTTCTTGCGAGTGCGGCCGGCGGAGTCGCGAACCTGAATCGTCGGCGCGTGTTTTTCATCGCCCGGAGGCAGCGTGACGACGAGCTGCGAGAGGCCGGTGACTTCATCGACCTGTTCCTCAATCGTAATGCCGGGCTGGAGATCCTTGAACTGGATCGTGCCTCCGGCTTCGGTGAGGATCGAGAACGTGTACGGGTCCCATTCGGCAAGAAGTTCGCCGAGCTTGACCGGCTGGTTTTCCTCGACGCGTAGGCGCGCGCCGTAGACCACGTGGTAGCGCTCCTTTTCACGGCCCTTTTCGTCGACGATGGCAATCAAGCCGTTGCGGTTCATGGCGATCAAGTGCTCGCCGCGTCCGCGCACGACGTTCATGTCGATGAAGCGAACGAAGCCGCTGTTGCGGGCCTCGAGCTTGGATTGTTCGGAGATGCGCGTTGCCGTTCCGCCGATGTGGAACGTGCGCATGGTGAGCTGCGTGCCCGGCTCGCCGATGGATTGCGCGGCGATGACGCCGACCGCTTCTCCCAGCTCGACAAAACGGCCCGTGGCCAGGTTGCGTCCGTAGCAGCGGGCGCAGGCGCCACGCCGGGTTTCGCAGGTCAGCACGGAGCGGATGTTGACGCGCTCGATGCCGGCGGCCTGAACGGAGTTGGCCAGCTCTTCGCTGATCTCCTGGTTAACGTCGACGATAATATTGCCTTCGTAATCCTTGATCTTGTCGAGAGAGACGCGGCCCACGATGCGGTCGCGCAGCGGCTCGACTTCGACGCCCGCCTCGGTGATCGGTTCGACGAAGATGCCGTCGGCGGTGCCGCAATCGATTTCGCTGATGATGACGTCCTGCGCCACGTCCACCAGGCGCCGCGTGAGGTAGCCGGAATCGGCCGTCTTGAGCGCCGTGTCGGCAAGTCCCTTACGCGCGCCGTGCGTCGAGATGAAGTACTGCAACACAGTAAGGCCTTCGCGGAAGTTGGACGTGATCGGCGTTTCGATGACTTCGCCCGAGGGTTTGGCCATCAAGCCGCGCATTCCGGAAAGCTGGCGGATTTGCTGCTTCGATCCGCGGGCTCCGGAATCGGCCATGACGTAAATCGGGTTGATGATGCCTTCCTTATCCTGCCGCTCCATCGCCTTGAACATTTGCTCGGCGACTTTTTCGGTGATGTCGCTCCAGATGGCCACGACCTTGTTGTAGCGTTCGCCGTTGGTGATGGCGCCGTCCAGGTATTGCTGCTGCACCTTGACGACTTCCTTTTCCGTGTTCTCGACGAGCGTGAATTTGTCGCCGGGGATGACCATGTCGTCGATGCCGATCGAGATGCCGGACTTGGTGGCGTACTGGAAACCCAGTTCCTTGAGTTCGTCGAGCATCTGCACGGTGCGCTTCAATCCAAAGCGCAGGTAGCAGTAATAGCAGAGCTGCTGCACGCCCTTTTTCTTGATCAAACCGTTGATGAACGGCATTTCCTTGGGCAAATGATCGTTGAAAATCACGCGCCCGACAGTGGTGTTGATGAACTGGCGCTTCAGCGTGACCGATTCGGCGTGCGGCACGTCCTGATCGTCGTACGCGGCGGCGAGATCGATCATTTCGCCTTCGTAGCGGAGACGAATCGGCGTGAGGAGTTCGACTTCGCCGGACTCGAGAGCCAGGACGACTTCCTCGGTGTGGCCGAACGCGCGGCCTTCGCCCTTGGCGCCGGGCTTGGCCTTGGTCAGATAGTAGATTCCTAGAACCATGTCCTGCGTCGGAACGGCGAGCGGCAGGCCGTTGGCCGGCGACAGAATGTTGTTCGCCGAGAGCATCAATACGGAGGCTTCCACTTGCGCTTCGGGCGAAAGAGGAATGTGCACGGCCATCTGGTCGCCGTCAAAGTCCGCGTTGAACGCGGTGCAGACGAGCGGATGGATGCGAATGGCCTTGCCTTCGACGAGCACCGGCTCAAACGCCTGAATGCCGAGGCGGTGCAGCGTCGGAGCGCGGTTCAGAAGCACCGGATGCTCGCGAATCACCTCTTCGAGGATGTCCCAAACCACGGGCTCCTGCTGCTCGACCATTTCCTTGGCTTGCTTGATGGTGGTGCAGTGGCCCTGCGCTTCGAGGCGGTGATAGATGAATGGCTTGAACAGCTCGAGCGCCATCTTCTTCGGCAGGCCGCACTGGTGCAGCTTGAGTTCCGGGCCGACGACGATCACGGAGCGTCCCGAATAATCGACGCGCTTGCCGAGCAGGTTTTGGCGGAAACGCCCTTGCTTTCCCTTGAGCGTGTCAGAAAGCGATTTGAGCGGGCGGTTGTTCGTGCCGCGCAAGACGCGGCCGCGGCGGCCATTGTCAAACAGCGCGTCCACCGCTTCCTGCAGCATGCGCTTTTCGTTGCGGACGATGACGTCCGGCGCGTGCAGCTCCATCAGCTTTTTCAGGCGGTTATTGCGGTTGATGACGCGGCGATACAGATCGTTCAAATCGGACGTGGCGAAACGCCCGCCGTCCAGCGGCACCAGAGGACGCAGCTCAGGCGGAAGAACCGGAAGCACGTCCAGAATCATCCACTCGGGACGATTGCCGCTCTTGCGGAACGATTCGACCACCTTCAAGCGCTTGGCGTACTTGATGCGCTTTTGCAGGCTGGGGTCGACCTTCATCTTCTCGCGCAACTCTTCGGAAAGTTTCTCGATGTCCACGCGCTTCAGAAGTTCCTTGATGGCTTCCGCGCCCATTTGCGCGCGGAATTGCCCAGGAAAGTCTTTTTGCAGCTCGCGGTATTTTTCCTCGGGGAGCATCTCGCGTTCCTTGATGCCGGGAACCTCGAGAGGATCGATGACCACGTAGCCCTCGAAATACAGGATGCGCTCGAGATCGCGCATCGAGATGTCGAGCAAGTAGCCGATACGGGACGGCAGGCCCTTAAAAAACCAGACGTGCGAGCAGGGCGAAGCAAGCTCGATGTGGCCGAGGCGTTCGCGGCGAACCTTGCTGAGGGTGACTTCCACTCCGCACTTGTCGCAGATCACGCCGCGGTGCTTCATGCGCTTGTACTTGCCGCAGAGGCACTCCCAGTCCGTGACGGGACCGAAAATTTTCGCGCAGAACAGGCCGTCTCGCTCGGGTTTGAAGGTACGGTAGTTAATGGTCTCGGGCTTGGTGACTTCGCCGTGCGACCAAGACCTGATTTTTTCCGGACTCGCCAGACTGATCCGGATCGAATCGAAATCGGCAATTAAGCTGGCACGATCATAAGGGCTGCTTCGATACAAGGTGTGTCCCTCCTGCTCCGATGGATTTCATCGGAGCCATCCCGGAATTCCGGGAGTAAGAAAAAACCGTGAACCTCAAGAACTAGTTGCTGCGATCCATGTGTCACCCCTGACGGGGTTTTCTGGCCATTCTCGGCCCATTTTCCCACCGCTTACGCGGTGGACTACGTTGTGGCGTCCCTCCGGGACTTCCAGCGACACGGAGTTAGGCCACGATGGGCTAATCCGCGGCCTGCTTTTCCGCCGCTTTTTGCCGCTTCATCAATTCCACGTCCAGGCAAAGCGATTGCAGCTCGCGGACCAGCACGTTGAACGATTCGGGCACGCCCGGCTCGATGCCCGGCTCGCCCTTGACGATGGCCTCGTAAATCTTGGCCCTGCCGTAAACGTCGTCCGACTTCGCGGTCAGCAATTCCTGCAGGATGTGCGCCGCGCCGTACGCTTCGAGCGCCCACACTTCCATTTCGCCGAAGCGCTGTCCGCCGAACTGCGCCTTGCCGCCGAGCGGCTGCTGCGTGATGAGCGAGTACGGCCCGATGGACCGCGCGTGAATTTTGTCGTCAACGAGGTGCGAAAGCTTGAGCATGTAGATGTAACCGACGGTGACTGCCTGGCCGAATTCCTCGCCCGTCATGCCATCCCAGAGCGTGATTTTTCCTGCGTTCGGCAGACCCGCCACTTCGAGCAGGTGCCTGATTTCGGCTTCGCGCGCGCCGTCAAACACGGGCGTCGCCATCGGAATGCCTTCGCGGAAGCTGTCGGCATATTCGAGCAGCGTGTCGTCGTCCAGATCCGTGAGCGTCTTCCAGATCGCCGTGTCGGAAAACACTTCGCGGAACCAGCGGCGCAAGGCATCGGATTTCTTATTCTGATCGAGCAGGCGCGCAACGCTGCGGCCCAGCTCTTTCGACGCCCATCCGAGGTGCGTTTCGAGAATCTGTCCGACGTTCATACGCGACGGAACGCCGAGCGGATTCAGAACAATTTCCACCGGCGTGCCGTCCGGCAGATACGGCATGTCTTCTTCCGGAACGATTCGCGCGATGACGCCCTTGTTGCCGTGGCGGCCGGCCATTTTGTCGCCGACCGAAAGTTTGCGCTTCATGGCGATGTAGCACTTCACGAGCTTGATGACGCCGGGAGGAAGCTCGTCACCCTTGCGGAGCTTTTCCTTGCGCTCCTCGGTAATCTTGCGTAGCACGTCGATCTGGCGCGAAGTCATCTCCTCGATCTCATCGATTTTCTCGATAAGCAGAGGGTCCTTATCGGCAAGGCGCAGCCGCTTGAGGTTGCGCGTCGCGATCTTTTCGATGATGTCGCGCGTGAGTTCGGTGCCCTTGGTGATCAAGCGCTTGTTGGTCTTTTCGTCGTGCAGGTCGGCCGTCAGCGCCTTGCCTTCGAGAAGCACCGAAAGGCGCTTGAGGCGCTCGTCGGTGAGGATGCGGATTTCATCTGACAAGTTCTTCTCGAGCTTGAACACCTGCGCGGCCTCGATGGCCTTGTGGCGTTCGTCTTTTTCGGCGCCCTTGCGGCAGAAGATCTTGACGTCCACGACGGTGCCCTCGATGCCCGGCGGGCAGTAGAGGGAAGCATCGCGCACGTCGCCGGCCTTTTCGCCGAAGATCGCGCGCAACAGTTTTTCTTCCGGCGTCAGCGTGGTTTCGCCCTTGGGAGTGACCTTGCCGACCAGGATGTCTCCCGGACGCACGGTCGCGCCAATGCGGATCACGCCGCTTTCATCGAGATTGCGGAGGAACATTTCGCTGATATTGGGAATATCGCGCGTGATTTCCTCGGGGCCGAGTTTCGTGTCCCGCGCCTCGATTTCGTATTCCTCGATGTGGATGGATGTGTAGTAGTCGTCCTTGACCAGCTTTTCGCTGACCAGGATGGCGTCCTCGAAGTTGTACCCGCGCCACGGCACGAACGCGACCAGAACGTTGCGGCCAAGCGCCAGCTCGCCGCGATCGGTGCACGGGCCGTCGGCCAGCACTTGCCCCTGGCGGACGCGGTCGCCCACGCGGACGAGCGGCTTCTGGTTGATGCAGGTGTTCTGGTTCGAACGCTTGAATTTGATGAGCTGGTAGATGTCCGCGCCCACTTCGCGCGAGAGAACGCCCGAGTGGTCGGACTCGACGCGAACGATGATCCGCTCGGAATCAACTTGGTCGACGATTCCGTCGCGGCGGCAGATGACCACCGCACCCGAATCGCGCGCGGTGACGCGTTCCATTCCGGTGCCGACAAGGGGTGCTTCCCCGCGAATCAGCGGCACGGCCTGGCGTTGCATGTTCGAACCCATGAGGGCGCGGTTCGCGTCGTCGTTTTCAAGGAATGGAATGAGGCTCGCCGCGACCGACACCAGCTGTTTCGGCGAAACGTCGATGTAATCGACCTCGTCGCGCGATTTCAGGACGAAGTTTCCGGCCTGGCGGCAGTTGACGAGTTCGGTGGTGATGCGGCCGCGCTCATCGAGCGGCACGTTCGCCTGCGCGACGACGTAGCGGTCCTCTTCCCAAGCCGAAAGATAAAAGCAGTAAGCGTCGTTCGTGACTTTGCGGCGCTTCAGTTCCTCGTTCACCGCTTCCACTTTGTCGCGCTCGATAATTTCGCCCGCCTTGAATTCGCTTTCGCCCGAGTTGACGATCTGCACGTAGTCGATCACCCGCCCGGCCTTCACCTTGCGGTAGGGCGACTCGATGAACCCGAATTCGTTGATGCGCGCGTAGCAGGAAAGCGAGCTGATCAAACCGATGTTCGGACCTTCCGGCGTTTCGATCGGGCAGATGCGGCCGTAGTGCGTTGGATGGACGTCGCGCACCTCGAATCCGGCGCGCTCGCGCGAGAGTCCGCCCGGCCCAAGGGCCGAGAGGCGCCGCTTGTGCGTGATTTCACTCAGCGGATTGGTCTGATCCATGAACTGCGAAAGCTGGGAACTGCCGAAGAACTCGCGAATCGCGGCCATGACCGGCTTGGCGTTCACGAGGTCGTGCGGCATGGCGGTGGACATTTCCTGGTACACCGACATTTTTTCCTTGATCGCGCGCTCCATGCGGACGAGGCCGATGCGGAACTGGTTCTCGAGGAGTTCGCCGACGGCGCGCACGCGGCGGTTGCCGAGGTGGTCGATGTCGTCCAGCGTGCCGATGTTCTTGCGCAGCTTCATCAGGTAGCGGATGGCCGCGACGAAGTCCGCGGCGTCGAGCGTGCGCGTGTTGAGCGGCGTCTCCAGGCCAAACTTGATGTTGAATTTCAAGCGGCCCACGCGGCTGAAATCGTACTTGCGCGGGTCAAAGAACATTCCGTTAAAGAGCGCCGTGGCCGTTTCGAGCGTTGGCGGATCGCCGGGGCGCAGCTTGCGGTAGATTTCGATCAGCGCCTCGCGGGGCGACTTGATCGCGTCCTTGTCGAGCGTGCGCGAGAGCACCACGCCGACGTCGTCGCGATCGGGGAAAAATATATCGACGCTGGTGATTCCCGCTTCGGCGAGCGAAGTCCAAATCTCGGCGGTCAGCGGCTTGTTGGCTTCGAGCAGGACTTCTCCGGTCTGCCGGTTCACGAGATCGGCAACCGAATACGCCCCCTCGAGATCCGCGACGGACACGTGCGCGGCAGGCACCTTCGCCTTCACGAGCTCTTTGTAAAGGGCTTCGGTGATGCGCTTGTGCGCGCCGACCAGCACTTCGCCTGCGTCGGTCGATGATTTGGGATTCTTGATTTCGTGCGAGAGCTTGCGGTCGATCAGCCCTTCGGAAAGGTTCCAGTGCAGGTCGCCGTCGCGCAGGGTGATTCGCTCGACCTGGTAGAACGTGCGCAGGATTTCCTCGTTGGACTTCATGCCCAGAGCGCGCAGGAAAATCGTGCCGAGGAATTTGCGCTTGCGGTCGATGCGGACGTACAGAATATTTTTGGTGTCGTACTCGAACTCGACCCACGACCCGCGGTACGGGATGATTTTCCCAAGGAAATAGCTGCGGTTGTTGGCCGATTCGTAAAACACGCCCGGCGAGCGGTGCAACTGGCTGACGATCACGCGCTCGGTGCCGTTAATGACGAACGTCCCGTTGTCGGTCATCAGCGGAATGTCGCCGAAAAATACTTCCTGCTCCTTGATGTCGCGGATGTTTTTCGCGCCGGTGTCAGGGTCCTTGTCATAAATGGTAAGACGGATGGTGACCTTGAGAGGTGCGGCATAAGTCATGCCGCGCTCCTGGCACTCGTTCACGTCGTACTTGAGCTGCATGCCGACCGGGTCGCCGCACTTTTCGCAAAACGTCGGCGTGTTCTTGTTGAACGTGCCGCACTTGGTGCAAAGCACGTCGCCGGTCTGATAAGGATTGGTGACGACGGAAGCGCCGCAACTACGGCACGTGGCCCGCAGGTGATGCAGCCCCTTCAGGTTCCCGCACTTGCATTCCCAGTTCCCGATCGAGTAGTCCACAAAATCCAGCTGCGAGAGGCCGCGGAAATCCTGAATCGGAAACACCGAAGTGAACACCGATTGCAGGCCGCCGTCTTCGCGCTCGGAAGGAAGCAAATCCATCTGCAAAAATCGCTGATAGGAATTCTTCTGAACCTCGATCAGGTTCGGAATTTGAATCGAGCTCCGGATCTTGGAAAAATCCAGGCGCTCGCGCTCTCGCATATGATGATTCCCGTTTCCATTCTGCATGCTATGACCTCATAAAATTCGCAGGGTTGGGCCGAAACGCCGATAGGCGGCACGGTAGACACCGCCGCCCCGGGTCCCGGCGGGACCGAGTTAAGGTTGAAAAATCACGTTTTGGAACTTGCGTAAGCAAACCCCTCAGGGCGCGGCAGGTTCGTTTTGCGGCGGGCTCTAAGTAGAGCCCGCACCCGCATGCGTTGCCGCCTCGCGCCGGAATTGCTGGGTCACTCGATACCGCTACTTGATTTCGACTTTGGCGCCGACTTCCTCGAATTTCTTCTTGATCGTGGCCGCCTCGTCCTTGTTCACGCCTTCCTTGATCGGCTTGGGCGCGCCATCGACCAGGTCCTTGGCTTCCTTAAGTCCCAGGCTGGTGACTTCGCGGACCGCTTTGATGACGTTGATCTTGTTTGCGCCCACATCCGTGAGCACGACCGAGAACTCCGTCTTCTCTTCGACCGGGGCCGCTCCCGCCGCTGCTCCGCCCGCCATCATCACTGGCGCCGCTGCCGCCGCCGAAACACCGAAGGTCTCTTCCATCTTCTTGACCAGGTCGGCCGCTTCAAGAAGGGTCAGGCCCTTGATTTCTTCCAGGATCGCTTCCACCTTATTTGCCATTGCTGTGTCCTCTCCTCATTAGATGCAATTGGATTTATTGAGCCGTCTCGACCGGAGCAGAACCCGGTCCGAACTTGTTGGCCTTCACCGCTTCGTTGACCGTAACGGCCAGGTTGCGGTTGACCGCGGCCAGCGCGGACGCGATGCGCTGCGCCGGCGCGTTGACGAGAAACATGATCTTGCTGATCAATTCTTCCTTCGAGGGCAGCGCCGAAAGCTGCTGAATTTCCGCGATCGATAGCACGCGCCCTTCGACAATCCCGGCGCGAAATTGAAACGCCGGAACGTCTTTCGCAATTTTGGTGAGCGCCTTGGCGAGCGATACCGGATCGGTCGCCGTGTAGGCGATGGAATTCGTCCCTGCCAGATTTTTCAGCAGGGGCTCGATCGGCGTGCCGGAAGCGGCGCGCTCGGCCAGCGTGTTTTTCACGACCTGGTAGTGTCCGCCGGCCTGCTGGACGGCGCGGCGCAGCTTGTTGTCGTCTTCCACCGTGATGCCTTGGAACGTGGAAAGGATCACGGTCGAAACCGTCGCCAGTTCGCTTTTCAGTTTGTCGAGGTCCTGCTGTTTTTCACTGCGTTTTTTCATTGCCTGCTCCGAATTCTGACGCTGCTTTCCTGACGAATGGCCGCGAAATTCCCGCCGAGCTTACGCCGCTGCCGCCACGGCGGATTCCACTTCGGCCTCGTCGATCGTTACGCCCGGGCCCATGGTGGACGTTAGCGTGACTTTCTTGACGAATTTTCCCTTGGCCGCCGAAGGCTTGGCCTTCAAGATCGCCCCGATCAGCGCGTGCGCGTTTTCGGCAAGCTTCACCGCGTCGAAACTGATCTTGCCGATCGCCGAATGGACGATTCCCTGCTTGTCCACGCGAAACTCCACTTTTCCGGCCTTGATTTCCTTGACCGCATTGGCGACTTCAAAGGTCACCGTGCCGGTCTTGGGGTTGGGCATCAGGCCCCGCGGGCCGAGCACTTTTCCCAATCGTCCGGCGGACCGCATCATGTCCGGCGTCGCGATCACCGCGTCGAAGTCGGTCCAACCTTCCTGAATCTTCTGGACCATGTCCTCGCCGCCGACGAAATCCGCGCCGGCCTCTTGCGCCTCGCGAACTTTTTCGCCTGTGGCAATCACCAGCACGCGCTTGGACTTTCCCAGGCCGTGCGGCAGGACCACGGTGCCGCGCACCATCTGGTCCGACTGTTTCGGATCGACGCCAAGGTTCGCGACCAGCTCCACGGTTTCGTCAAACTTGACGAAGTGGGCTTTCTTGATCGCTTCCGCGGCTTCCGCGAGTTTATAGGGACGCGCTTCGATCTGCCCGCGCGCCTTGGTGATGTTCTTTCCCGGTTTTCGAGCCATTCGTTCTCCTACCCTTCCACTTCCAGACCCATGTTGCGCGCCGTACCCATAACGGTGCGAATCGCCGAGTCCAGACTTGTGGTGTTCAAGTCCGGCAATTTGGTCTTGGCAATCTCCTCGACCTGCTTGCGCGTCACCTTGCCGACCTTGTTTCGATTCGGTTCGGCCGATCCCTTGACGATTCCGGCCGCGCGCTTGAGCAGCTCGGAAGCCGGAGGCGTCTTGGTGATGAAGGTGAACGAGCGGTCGCTGTAGATCGTGACCAATGCCGGAATGATCATGCCATCGGGTTCTTTGGCAGTCTTGGCATTGAACTGCTTGACGAAATCCATGATGTTCACGCCCTGCGGACCGAGCGCGGTGCCGACGGGCGGAGCCGGAGTGGCTTTCCCTGCCGGCAATTGCAATTTTACGGTTGCTTGTACTTTCTTTGCCATCCGAATTCCCCTGCGCGCGGCGTGTAATGCGCCGCAGCGAAACTAAGCCATCTTTTCAACTTGCACAAAATCGAGTTCGACCGGCGTCGAGCGGCCGAAAATCGTGACGGAAACTTTCAGAGTGTTGCGATCCGCGTTCACATCGTCGACCACGCCCGTGAAGTTGGCGAACGGCCCTTCGATGATGCGCACTTGCTCGTTGCGCTCGAACACCAGCTTGGGCTTCGGCCGGTCCGCGGACGTGGTCACGCGGTGCAGAATATTTTCCACTTCCATTTCCGAAAGCGGCGTGGGCGTTTCGCCCGAACCGACAAATCCGGTGACCCGCGGCGTGTTGCGGACAACGTGCCAGGTGTAGTCGTCCATGTCCATTTCCACCAGGACGTAGCCGGGATACAGCATGCGCGAGGAAACTACTTTCTTGCCGCCGCGAACTTCCAGCACGTCCTCGGTCGGAATCATCATCCGGCCGATCTTGTCCTGCAGCCCGAAAGCCGCCACGCGGCTCTCCAGGCTCTCCTTCACCTTCTTCTCAAATCCCGAATAGGTGTGGATGATGTACCACTGTTTTGCCATATCCAACTGATACCTCAGTGCCCGAAAAATTTGATGATGCGCTGGACGAGCCAGCTCACGCCGCTATCCACGCCGAAGAAAAAGACCCCGAAAAACGCGACCGTCACCATCACCACCCAGGTGGTCACAAACACTTCGTGCCGCGTCGGCCAGGTTACCTGGCGCATTTCGACGCGCACCTCGTGCAAAAAACCGCGCCAGCGGCGGGGATGTTCCGCGAGGCGGCCAAAAAAGCCCAGCATCTCTAGTGGTGAGCCGCGCCCCTCTGTCTCATCGCTCTTCAATTTTCCCACCTGCGTCGCCATCGTTTGCCGCTCTCTCCGCCCTCAACCCTTTTCCCGCATCATCCATCGACCGCCGAAGTGGCAGGGGAGGAGGGATTCGAACCCCCACTCTCGGTTTTGGAGACCGATGGTCTACCGTTGAACCTA
The DNA here is from genome assembly GCA_963833595.1 of uncultured Acidobacteriota bacterium. Taxonomy (GTDB): domain Bacteria; phylum Acidobacteriota; class Terriglobia; order Acidiferrales; family UBA7541; genus Palsa-360. The sequence continues at coordinate 25,726 of CAWHYM010000028.1, forward strand.
CTCCCCTATCAAACTGAGCTTACTTCACTTCCTTGTGGCCCGTGTGCTTGCGGCACGACTTGCAAAATTTCTTCGTTTCCATCCGGTCGGAATGCTTCTTCCGATTCTTGGTGGTCGTGTAATTCCGGTTTTTGCAATCGTTGCACTGCAGCGTAATGATTTCGCGCATATGATTCCCTCTGACCTACTCGATGATCTCCGTTACCGCTCCGGCGCCGACGGTGTGGCCGCCTTCGCGAATCGCGAAGCGCAGCCCCTTCTCCAGCGCCACCGGCGTGATCAAGCTGATTTCCGCCGACACATTATCCCCTGGCATCACCATCTCCACGCCCGTTGGCAGCTTTACATCCCCCGTGACATCCGTCGTCCGGAAGTAAAACTGCGGCCGGTATCCCGTGAAGAACGGCGTGTGACGCCCGCCTTCTTCCTTCGTCAATACGTACGCTTCCGCCTTGAACTTCGTGTGCGGCGTGATCGATGCCGGCTTGCACAGTACCTGCCCGCGCTCCACTTCTTCCTTCTCCGTCCCGCGCAGCAAGAGGCCGACGTTGTCGCCCGCCATCCCCTCATCCAGCAGCTTCCGGAACATCTCGATCCCGGTCACCACACGCTTCATCGTCGGGCGAAATCCCACGATTTCCACTTCTTCGCCAACCTTTACTTTTCCGCGCTCCACGCGCCCCGTCACCACCGTCCCGCGCCCTGAAATCGAAAAAATATCCTCGATCGGCATCGCGAACGGCTTGTCCACATCGCGCACCGGCTGCGGAATGTACTTGTCCACCGCGTCCATCAGCGCATCAATCTGCTTTTCCCACTTCTCTTCCCCGTTCAAAGCTCCCAGCGCCGAGCCTCGAATCACCGGAATGTCGTCCCCCGGAAACTGATACAGCTTCAACAGCTCGCGCACTTCCAGCTCCACAAGCTCGAGCAGTTCCGGATCTTCCACCGCGTCGCACTTGTTCATGAACACCACGATCGAAGGCACGCCCACTTGCCGCGCCAGCAAAATGTGCTCCCGCGTCTGCGGCATCGGCCCGTCCGTCGCCGCCACCACCAGGATCGCTCCGTCCATCTGCGCCGCGCCCGTGATCATGTTCTTCACGTAGTCCGCGTGCCCTGGGCAGTCGATGTGCGCGTAGTGACGGTTCGCCGTCTCGTACTCCACGTGCGACACCGCGATCGTGATCCCGCGCTCGCGTTCCTCCGGCGCGTTGTCGATCGAATCAAACGCCCGGAACGCCACCTTCGGGTTGTGCTTCGACAACACCTTGGTGATCGCCGCCGTCAGCGTCGTCTTGCCGTGATCGATGTGCCCAATCGTCCCGATATTCAGGTGCGGCTTGGTTCGCTCGAATTTTTCCTTCGCCATCGCTGTTAAATCCTCATCCTAAGTCATTGGAGCGGGGGACCGGATTTGAACCGGCAACCATCGCCTTGGAAGAGCGAGACTCTACCGTTGAGTTACCCCCGCCTTGCCTGCTCCGTCAAACTTACTGGCGGGCTCCAAGTAGAGCCCGCACCCGCAACCTCTGGAGCCTGGGACCGGGATTGAACCGGTGACCTCGTCCTTACCAAGGACGCGCTCTACCATCTGAGCTACCCAGGCGAGTTCCGCTTGCCGCATGCAGCGCAATCTGTGACACCAAAAGAATCAGTAGAGCTCCGACGGAATTCAGAACACGGCCAATTAGCGAGTAAAAATCGCGATCTCACCCGGTTCGCGCTTCAGGTCATCTCCAGCGGTGCGACCAGATGGTGGACGGGGGAGGATTCGAACCTCCGTAGCCCGCAAGGAGCGGCAGATTTACAGTCTGCTGGTTTTAGCCACTCACCCACCCGTCCGCACGGGGGGAATTAAGCAAAGAAGGCCACAGTGCATCCGCGAAGTTTGCAAAGACAAAAGACACTCTCACACATTCTTCGCGATGCAGGAACTTGCCTCCCGCAATCAATTGGGAATTTCCCCTGACTCGAAAAATTTTGGCAGAGCTGGCGGAGGGATTTGAACCCCCGACCCTCTGATTACAAATCAGATGCTCTACCAACTGAGCTACGCCAGCACGGCGCAAACCGAGGAAATATAACAAAAGGGAACTACAATTGCAAGGGCCCCCTGTGGAAGACCTGTGCAAACCTCACCCACTTGCCTATGGGCTCATTTAAGAGCCCACACCCGCGCCTGATGTTTAAGCCCCTGCTGGAAACGTTATTCTACACCTTTGAGCCTTGGTGGGGGAACAAATCTTTTCAATTCAATCGGACGCTCTGGCAGCTGGCGAAAAAAACAGGAAATTTCGGGGACCCAAAACTCTCACTCTTCAAGGCCGGAACCGCGGGGCGCTCGACATTTCAAAATCCCTTACAGGCTGATCCACACGCCCATAAACGCGAGCATTCATAATCGACAGAAAGGCCAACCTCTCTCGCTTATGGAAGCACTGTGCCAAATTTCTCGCTTCGGCCCTCACGTTTGAACGGCCGATTCGTAAGCCCTTAACGACGTGGCCCCCGTGACCAAAGCGGGAATCCCCGTTCATTTCGCAAGACCACCTTCTTATCGCCCATGGCGATCTCACGCGCCAACAGAGTATCCGCAGTCCCGAACTTCACCTTTGAACCGGTGACCTCGATTTGATCGCCCTTCGCGAAGGTGATGCCGTTCTTTGTAAGGAACCAGGACGGTCCAGCGTGCACATCGAGAGTCTCTTTTTCAGTCTTGAGCTCGAGATGCGTGCCTGCCGCGCCTCGTCTTCCTGTCAATTGATTCACAGCCTCTACCGTTCCCTGAACGGTAACTTCGGTCGCCGAGTCGTACATTGGTGCTTTGGCAGGAGGCGCCTGGCTCTGGGCATGCGGCAGCGGGCCAAATCCAATGACAAATACAATCGCCAAGGCGATGCGTAATCCGGCCTGTGAAGCATAATGTTCTTTCATTTCGTTTCCTCCTTCGTGCGTCAGCCTTTCAGTCCGAGTTCATCGCCCACACGCCGATATTGCTTCTGCCAATTATTCATTTCTCGTTCGATCGCCCGCGCCTCTGCGGATACACGCTTGCCGTCGGGAACTGGTTTTGCCAGTTCTTGATCCATTTGCTGTGAGCGAGTGTTAATTCGCTCCTGAATTTGTTGCATGTTTCGCGTCCGCTCCTGAATGGAGTCGCGCTGCTCATTCGTGAGGCCCTGCATCAGGCGGTCGTGCTCCTGCTGCATGTTTTGAATGCGTTCGTGGAGCTGATCGCGCTGCGACCGGGCTTGATCGGAGTTGAACGTCTTGCCCGAAGCGGCACGGGCCAAGTCCCTGGCCTGCGTGCGAATCCGATCCATGGACTGATCGCATGTTCGATATTGGTCGCGCTGCTGAACGGTGGCCTGCGTGCGCAGGCGGTCACGCTGCTGATCGCGGCCCTGGGTCATCGTGCCCTGACCGGATTGTCCACCTCCTGACTGAGGTCCCTGTTGCCCCTGACCTTGGCCCTGGCTTCCGCCACCGCCCTGGCCTCCGCCTCCACCCTGGCCTCCGCCACGCCCCTGTGCGCCGATTTCGCACGAGGCAAGGGCGAGTAAGGCCGCAATAACCAAGAAGTTTCGTTTCATAATTCCTCCTTCAAGTCGCAAATCACTTCTCAATTAGTACGCGGGTCGCCCCAACTCTGACTGTGATATGGATCACTCCTTTGATTTGCCAACAAATCCATAGATAGAATCACGCCTGGCGAGGTGCACCTTGCTGACGGAAGGGCTATCCTCTTCAAATACGCAATTGTGATGCCTTCATTCAGATGAGTGGAAGCCGTCCGGAATTCACCGGGAATCGGCAACGAAGCGGGATTTATCCCCGTCAACAATCGCTATCAGCACGCGACATTCCCGAATATATACGCGGCCGGAGTGGCGATCGCCGTGAAGCCTCCGGAGCAAACGCCCATCGCGACCGGGGTACCGAAAACGGGATATATGTCTGAACTGATGGCGACCGTGGCAGCGCACAACATTGCGGCTGCGATCAACGGCACAGAGGCAACGGAGTTGCCATTTGCCGACCTGCACGCTCTTTGCATCCTGGACGCGGGGAGGCAGGGAATGATTATGGCGACGGACAGAATCTTCGCCCCGAGAAAGCATGAACTCCTGATTTCCGGACCATGGGTCGCACTGGAGCAAGCTCTTGTTTGAGAAGTATTGCCTCCGTCGTCTGCGTACCGGACGCACTTACCTTCCATGAGCGGGACGTTGCACTCAATACTCCTGTTTTCACCTCGATAATTGTATCGATGCCCGTAGCGCGTCCAAACCGAGAGTGAGAGAATACGCACAGGAGGAAGCGCAAATGCCCAGGTCTAGGAAAAGGGTGCTGATGGCCGCTGGGTTGGCGGCGCTTGCGATTGCAGGCGCGGCCATGCTCTATTCCGCGTTTCGGCGCGGCGAGACTGCGCATGCCTCGCCCGCTCCGGACCTGCTCTCCGCGCTGCCTGCGGGAGCGCCCACGCTGGTCTATTTGGATCTCGCCGCGGTGCGCGCTTCCTCCTTTTATCAGCATCGGCCGGACAAAGGGCCCATTGCCCTGCCCAATCAGGACTACGCGGATTTTGTGCACTCGACGGGATTTGATTTTGAAAAGGATTTGGACCGCGTGGTGGTTGCGTCGTGGCCCGCGTCCGGCAAAGAGCTAAGAAAAAATGTTGTGATCGCCGACGGCCGTTTTGACCGGGCGAAAATTCGCGACTACGCCATGCGCAAGGGAAAGCTCGATCACCAGCAAGGGCATGACGTGTTTCTTTTCCCCTCTGGCGATCGGATGGGATTTAATTCCGTCTCTTTCCTTGACGATCATCGCATCGCCATCGTCGCAGGGCCGAGCATCGCTCCTCTCCTCGCCGGGCGTAGCGACGATTCCGCCGCCGACCCTGCCCGCGAGCGAGCCGCTGCGCCTGGACGGCGCCGCCGCGTTCGCGATCACGCGCGTGCCGCCGGTGCCGGACAATTTTGCTCCGGGCGGGGCGCAGTCCGCGCAACTGGCAAGCCTCGCGCGGTCGGTTCAGTGGGTCACCCTGGCCGCGAGGCCCGAGGGCGACGACCTGCGCATTTCGCTCGAAGGTGAATGCGACAACAGCACGGACGCGCGGCAACTCCAGTCCGCGCTGGAAATTTTGCGGATGTTCGGCCGCGCGGGCCTCGATAGTCCCAAAACGCGCCAGTCCATGGACCCCGCCGCCCTCGCGATGCTTCAGACTTTATTGAGCACTGCGGAAGTCACGCAGGCGGCGGAGCGGGTTCGCATCCTCATTGAAATCACTCCCGACGTATGGCACCTGAGCGGTCCCGCGAAACCACAACACTAGAGTTTATTTCATAAGCCAAATTTTCGTTGGCGAATTGATATCGCGGCTGAACAGACCGCGGAAAAATTCGATTCAGAGCAGGTTTTCGTAGCACAGGCACTCTTGCCTGTGCGGTTTTGTTAGTCGCACGCGCAGACTACCCGATCCAATGTCGATCGCAAAACCCGCACAGGCAAGAGTGCCTGTGCTACTCGAGTTTTTCCGCAAACTGTGAAGCCGCGACCCGCAAGAACCAATCATAAGTCGGCTTGCAATCCGAGAAAATCAATGGAAGGAAGAAATCGGGAGCCCGGAAGAAAATCAGTCCGCCGCGGAGGCTTGACGCAGGTAGCGCATCGGGTTGACCGGCGCGCCATTGATGCGAACTTCGTAGTGTACGTGAGGACCGGTGGATCGCCCGCTGACGCCGACATTGCCGATCGTGTCGCCGCGCCTCACTTGCTGCCCTGCGAGTACATTGAAGCTCGAAAGATGGCCGTAATAGGTGCTCACTCCAAAGCCATGATCGACGACGACCAGCCTTCCGTAGCCCGCGCGTTCGTCGGCCTCGATGACAATGCCGTCGGCTGAAACTCGCACCGAATCCCCGTATTGGGAGGAGATATCCACGCCCGTGTGGAAGGCGCCTTCACCGCTGAACGGGTCCATGCGCTCGCCGAAGGTGCCCGTCAGATGGCCTATTACCGGCCACAGAGACGGCGTGGCAGTCAGGTCAGCCATGCTCGCCGAGGAGAGCAGTTGAAGATTGCCCGCCGGATGAGCCGCCTCTCCGACGTTGTGTTCCAGGAAATTGAATTGCGCCACGGATTGCTCAAACCCGCTGTCTGATGCCAGTGCAGCTTCGCTCACGCCGAACGGGCTCTGCCGAAAGCGCATGAAACCGTACGTCATGGCCACTTCGGTGGCCAGCGATTGCAGGGAGTTCATCCGTTCGTTGGTGTCTTTGACGCTGGATTGGAGCTTCTCGTAATTGTGCTTGAGGGTGTCCTGCTGGCGGCGAAGCGCATTGTAATTGCCCACTTTCCAGAGCATCCGCGTGTACGAACCGGCCGCCGCGAGCACCGTCACGCCGCCCACGACTGCCAGAATGGCAACCAAATGCAGCACATAGCCGGGAAGCGTGATCTTGCGGAAGCTTCCCTTCCGGTTGGATGCCACAAAAAATGTATATGCTTCAGGCTTCATAGTCTGAAATCTCTAAAGCAAAACCCGCATTACTTTCGAGGGAGCCGGCGCCGTTCGTCCCCTGAGCGGCCCATGCAATTTATTAAGCCGTTTGAACCGGAAGCTTTGACTCGCAACCAAAACCGCTCCGAGTCTAGTTTCAGACTCGGATAGAGTCAATCTCTATTTCCCGGTCCGGGACGTTCGAAACTTTGTTTCGGTGGGCTCCCCTTCGAAACTCAGGATAAACAAGCAGAGCCCGCGCCCGTAGCGCGATCGGCAACCATACCCTAGAATGTCTCCTATGGAACCACACAAAAGTGGTTTTGGACAACTGTACTGATGGTCAGGGAAGATGAACTGATCGAACGGGTACGCCGGCGGTTCCCTTCTGTGGGGGACGGCCTGCGAGTCGGTATCGGCGATGATGCCGCGGTCTTGCGCCCAGGCGCCGGGACGGAATGGGTCGTCACGACGGACGCGTTTTTCGAAAACGTGCACTTTCTCCGAAAAGCTCACTCGCCGAAGGCCGTCGGCTACAAGGCGCTCGCTCGCGCCACGAGTGACATCGCCGCCATGGGAGCGCGAGGGCGATACTTCTTCTTGACCGTGGGGCTTCCGGACGCCTGCACAGGGACATGGTTCGACCATTTCCTCGACGGGATGGCGCGCGCGGCCCGGCAGTTCGGCTTGATCCTGGCCGGAGGCGATACGACGAAGTACCCGTTGGTTGTGGCCAGCCTCACCGTTGTGGGCGAAATCGATCGAGGCAAGGCAATTCTGCGGTCTGGCGCAAGGCCGGGAGATTTGCTGTGCGTCAGCGGTAGACTGGGAGAGGCTGAGCTAGGTTTGGGGCTGATCCAGCGGAAATTGCACAAGCAGAAGCGCTGGACCAAGCTCATGAAGAAGCATTTTTACCCGGAACCGCGGCTGGCGTTGGGAGAGTGGATTACCGCCCATCGATGCGCCACGTCAATGATTGACATCTCGGACGGCCTTTCGACGGACCTGGGGCACATTTGCAAGGCAAGCGGCGTGGGCGCCATCGTGTGGGCGCCGAAAATCCCGGTGGTGAAAATCCCGCCAGAATTGCAACGGCTCGGTCTCGACCCGCTAAATCTGGCGCTCAACGGCGGCGAGGACTATGAGCTGCTATTTACCGTGCCAAAGAAATTTTCTAGTCGCTTGCCTCGTAAAGTCAAGGGCGTCTCCGTGACAGTCATCGGTGAAATCACGCGCGAGAAAAAGGTCATTCTCCTCGGGCAAGATGGAATCAGCACGTCCCTTCAACCAAAAGGCTGGGATCCCTTCCGCAAAAAGGGCTGAAGAAAACTCAACAGGACTCTCCTCGAAATCCCTTACGGCAGCGGCGGCGCGTCCGCCGAGTAGCCATGCGGGTAAAAGTGAATGGCCACGACGTGCTCGGTAAATCGCGAGCCGAGCCAAACCGTGTTGTTGGCCTCGATCTCCACTTTTGGCACGCCCGCAAGCGGCCACACCTGCGGCAGCGGATAGTATGTGAACTTCTTCGTGTTCGGCTCGAAATAGACGAGCGAATTGTTGAAGTCGTCGCTGGCCCAAATATTGTCGAGCTTGTCGGGCCACGTCTCATACGGACGAGAGCGGATAGGGAGCTTGTACTCGGTGATCTTTCCGGTTTCGGGATCGATGCGGCCAAGCTGGCCTCCGGCCCACTCGGAAAACCAAACGATGCCTTTGGAGTCCACGCCAATGCGCCGCACGCTGCTGCCCGGCGTAGGCGACGGGTACTCGGTATAGCTCTCGGTAACAGGATCGAATTTCACGACCACGCTCTTGGCATAACCCGCCGACCAGATATTTCCTTTGGGATCGACGGCCATCCCGTAGAGCCCGAGGTCCGGCGTGGGCGTCGGAAATTGCGAGATTTGCCGCGTCTGCGCGTCGAGCTTGCCGAGGCCCTCGCCGTGTACATCGTCGTACCAGATGTTGTCCTTTTGATCGGTGACTACTTGCAGAAGCGAGCCGACCGTGGGCAGCGCGTGGCGCGTCATTTTTCCCGTGGCGGGATCGAGTTCGCCCACCATCCCGCCAAAAATTTCCGCCCAGTAGACATGGCCTTTGCTGTCCAGCGTGATTCCGTGCGCGAAGACAAACCCGGGTGCATCCGAAGGCAAAGGAAAATATTTCCAGCGCTCGTCAGGATCCGTGTTTCGCGGATCGAGATGGACCATGGCGTTGGTGGGAGGATCGGCGTACCAGATCGTGCCGTCCTTGGCGATAAAGGGATCGTGCAAGTACGGCTTCGGATCGGGATTCTTGCTCCGGTTCTCCGCGAGGCGCGCTTCGCGCGCCTCTGAACTGATGGTCACGCCGGCGCTGTCGGCTTGTTTTTCAGCTTGTTTGATGGAAGGCGCCGGAGGCAAATTCCTCAGATCGTATTCCACATAGATCGCTTTCGAGAGGGCGTCTTCGTCCACCGGGTAAGCATCGTGCTTCAGCCGCTGATTGGGAGAATTCGGGCCAAAGTTGGCCGCGAGATACTGGACCATGGCGTCTTGGTCCGCTTTCGTTATGACCGTGTGCGACATGGGAGGCACGACGCCGCCCAAATTAAATGGGCCATTCATCATTTTTCGCAGTCCCATGCGAAAGCCAGCCTCGGTGAGATGCATCGCGTTGTAGGAATCCGGACCGTGGCACCCAATACAATTTTTCTTCAATAAGTCGAGCCCCGGCCCTGGCGGATACATTTCCTCGAAGGTTTTGTAGACGACGTCGCTAGGTTTTTCGGTCTGCTTCTTGAGCGCGATGTTCACCGTCTGCGACTCGCCGGGAGCGAGGTCTGCCTTCTGGACCGGCGAGTCGTAGCCATCCTGCAGAACGCTGATTTCGTAGGGACCAGGCAACGCTTGAGGGACGGAATATTTTCCGTCCTTGGTGAACACCACGTACCAGATCATGCTGTGCAGATTGTGCGCCGTCACGCGGAAGCCGCGCACCTGGCCTTGATCCGCCGTAACAGTTCCCGTGATCGTTCCGCGCACAGGCGCTTGCGCCGAAACGAATCCCGGTGACAGCAAGACAATTAGAGAAGCAAATAAGATAGCGCCCAAACATTCCTGGCATTTTTTCCGGGTGGTCATCTGCAATCCTTCCATCGCTGCTGTTCGACTCGCAACGAAAGCGGCATCGAAATAAGAGTGCTTCGGTTTCCGTATCCTACTGCGCGAGTCGAGGGGAGTCCACTTCGGCGAAGACTCACTTCACCCTATCCGCGAGGACTGGGCGCTGCGGGAGGATTTTGCGGCGGAGGGATAGCTTTGGCGGGAGCTTCGCCCGGCGGCCTGCTCTCGGGGACTGTTGGAGTATTTCCCCGAGTCGCATCAGGCGTGATCGGGCCCTCGCCGGCTTCAGTGGGTGCGGTGTCCGGCGTGTCCACTTTTACATTTTTCGTCAGCGCTACTTTTTCCAGAGGCACAACATTTTGGAATGCCTGCACGGGCTTGCCGTCCAGCGCCCCTTGCATGAATTCGAGCCAGATCGGCAGTGCAGCGATTGCGCCGGTTTCGGGCTTCCCCAGCGACACCGATTTATCGTCGTAGCCGACCCAGACACCGGCGGTTATTTCCGGAGTGAAGCCGATGAACCAGGCGTCGGTAAAATCGTTGGTCGTGCCGGTCTTGCCGCCGGCGGGACGGCCCAGCGCGCGCGCGGGTGTTCCGGTGCCGCGCTCGACGACATCTTGGAGCATCGCCGTCATCGTGCGCGCCACGTCGGGCTCAATCACGTCGTGAACGAGGGGATGCGCTTGTTCGAGGAGCGCTCCATCGTAAGTGGTCACGCGGCGAATCATGTGCGGATCGATGCGGATGCCGTCATCGGGAAACACGGTGAACGCCGAAGTGTGTTCGAGCAAATTCAGATCCGCCGCGCCCAGCGTGATGGGCAAATACGGCGGCAAGGGACTGGTGATGCCGAAGCGCCGGGCCATGTCAATCACGCTGTTCATTCCGACTTTTTCGGCGAGCTTCACGGCGGGAACGTTGCGCGAGCCATCGAGCGCGCGGCGCAGCGTGATCACGCCTTCGAATTTCTCATCGTAATTGTGTGGCGAGTACGGCTGGCCGCCGCTCATCGTGGTGAAAGGAGCGTCGAGAATCGTGTCAAAGGGAGTAAAGCCCTGCTCGACGGCGGCCGAATAAACGTAGATTTTAAACGAAGACCCAACCTGCCGCTGCGCCTGCGTCGCCCGGTTGAATTTCGATTCATCGAAGCTGTAACCGCCAACCATGGCCTTGATTTCACCGGTCGGATTGTCGATCGCCACGATGGCGGCTTGCGGGCCGACATTCTGCTCCAGTTGGACGTGCGCGACAGTTCCACTGATCTCCTTGATGCTAACTTCTGCAAGATCGCCGGGTTTTAACAGGTCGGCGGGAGACTTGCGCCCGGTCCAGGCAAAATCCGGCTGCGTGAGCAACGCGCGAAGCGAGCCAATTTTGATCGTCGCCGCTTTTTGGTCCACAGCCGTCACGAGGGCTTGGACGTAGTCGCCTTTGTTGATCGGCCAGCGCCAGTCGTCGTCCTCGTACGTATCCAGCGTGTCGGACTTGTCCACGAGGATGTTGTCAAGCTTGCCTCGCCAGCCGTGCCGGCGGTCGTAGGCATGGAGGCCGTCGCGAACGGCGCGGTTGGCGGCCTGCTGCATCGCGACGTTGAGCGTCGTGTACACGCGCAGTCCGCGCTGGTGTACCATTTCCGTACCATAGGTGCTTTCGAGATATTTGCGGATCTCCTCGACAAAATACGGCGCCAGTGTATTTCGCGGCGCCTGGAGATGCAGCCCCAGCGGCTGCGCGACGGCCTGCCGCGACTGCGTTGCCGTGATTTTGCCCGCGTGCGCCATCAGTTCCAGCACCAGATTGCGCCGCGCGAGCGCGCGATTCGGATGAAGGATCGGCGAATAACTCGGACCCCGGATCAATCCCGCCAGCAAAGCCGCTTCCTGCACGTTCAGCTTGCCCACCGTTTTGCCAAAATAATATTCCGAAGCTGCTTCAAATCCGTAGTTTCCGTGGGAAAGATAAATCTGGTTGCAATACATCGTAAAAATCTGCTGCTTCGAGTAGTGCCGCTCAATTTGAAGAGCCAGGAGCGCTTCTTGAATTTTGCGGCCCATCCTGCGATCGGAGCGGTCCAGAAAAAGCGTTCCGGCAAGTTGCATCGTGATCGTGCTCGCGCCTTCCACGACGCGATGCGCGAGAATATCCTTCCAGGCCGCGCCGGCCACGCGCGTGAAATCCACGCCCCAATGCTCCTCGAAGTGCTGATCCTCGGTGGTCAGAATCGCATCCTTCAGGACCGGCGGGTATTGCTCGTAAGTGAGAAGAACGCGGCGCTGCAAAGCGAAGTTGCCGACCACCTGGCCGTCGTCCGCGTAAAGTTCGGTAACAACGTCGGGCTGAAAATCCTCGAGCGCGCGAATCTGCGGGAGATCGCTCGAATAAACGAACAGCAGGCCTGCCAGGCCGCCGACGGCGATCGAGGCCAGCAGCAGCAGTGAAAAGGCGACACGCCCGACAACCTTGCGGCCACGCAAACGGAGCGTGATCGGCGGCAGATCTACCATGGGAGTTTCATTCTAACGCAAACCGGAGAAGCGAACGCGCGGATCAGGAAGATACTTTGTCCTGCCTTTTCTTGATGAGAAATGCTCCGATGGTGACGGCCAGAGCCAGAACGAGCAGGCTGCTGTCGCGAATCAACGTGGCCGTGCCCAGCTTCTCATTGTTGCCGAAACAGCCGCAATTGATTTCGAGGCCGAGGATTTTGGCGCGCGTCATGGCTCCGATGAAAACGAGGAGGAGTCCGCTGGTGATCGAGCCGATCCAGCGCACGGCCACGCCTGCAATCAGCAGCGCGCCCAGAGCCAGTTCAAACCACGGCAGAATTTGCGCCATCAACTGCACCGCGGAAATGGGCAGCATTTTGTAGGAATCGATCGCCATGGCGAAGAAAAATTGGTAATCGCGCAAGTGCCATTCGCCCTCGAAGTGAAGCTTCGCGTAGGCGGCGTACAGAAATATCAAGCCGAGCGCGACGCGCCCCATCACGAGCAGCGCTCCGGGCCATGCAGCCGTGCGCGGCGAAGTCTCCGACGGAATCGCAGTGGTGGCCATGATTATTGGCGCAGCAAGTAGTCAAAATAACTTTTCAGCAGCTTGTAGTCCACCCCGCCGCCGGGAAGAGCTTCGGTCTTGCCGTGCGCCGTTATATACACCGTGGGCGTCTGGTTCACATTGCGTTGCATTCCCAACGCACGGTCGCGCTCGATGGAGGCGTTGATCTCGCTGATGTGCTGCGATTCATAGGTCTGAAATTTCTTGAATTGCGCTGGAGGAAAATAGGTAGCCATGACCTCGTCAATATTGCCTTTGGTGGACCATTCATCCTGATGATCGTACAAGGCTCGCTCGATGGCTTCGAATTGCCCGAATTCCGCCGCGGCATTCGCAAGCCGCGCGGCCTGGCGAGCATAGGGATGCATTTCCAGCGGGAAATCGCGATGGATGAGATAGACCTTGCCAGGGATCACGTAATCGTCAATCACTTGCTTCACCGTGGTTTCAAAAAAGCCGCGGCACGCCGGGCACTGGAAATCGCCAAAGACTTCCATAGTGATCGGCGCGTTCGGATTTCCAATCGCTTTTACAAAGGCCGGGGGCGCAGCTGGCGTGGCGGTCTTCGCGCTCGAAGGTGTGGGCGCTTTCGTCTGCTGCCTCGCGAAAGCCGCCGACGCTACAACGCACAGCGCGACTAAGGTCAAAAATCCAATCTGGCGGAAGGGAAGCGATTTCACTCGACGATCTCCTTGGGATTTTATGAGCACCGCATTCTAACCCCAAAACGGGTCCTTCTGCACTCATAGACGTGTGGAAGAAAGCCATGGTTATCCGCCGGGCGCTGATATCTTAGCCTTTCCGTGCCGATCATTGGCAGTCCGCTCCCCAGAAAGGGTCAGAGCAAACGAACCCAGTCGTGTCTAGTAATTCAGATGGGTCCATGGATTGCAGGAACTGAAAAGCTAACAAGGATCAAAATATGTCGATAAATAGCTGTAAATAAGCAGGATATAAGACAGTCAAAATACTTGACAACAACGCACTCAATATATAAAATGCATGCGTCTAATGCACTCATGCCGGATATTGCCGGGCGAGCTATGGAGGAGGGGAATCAGTTATGAGCAAAATTATTGGAATTGACCTGGGGACGACCAACTCGGTGGTTTCCGTGATGCAGGGCGGAGAGCCGGTGGTGGTCCCAAACCAGGAAGGCGGGCGAACGACCCCTTCGGTCGTTGCCATTACCAAGACCGGCGAGCGGCTGGTCGGCCAGGTGGCCAAGCGCCAGGCGGTGACCAATCCGGAAAACACGGTTTATTCGATCAAGCGGTTCATGGGCCACAGGTTTGATGAAGTGACAGACGAGACGAAGCGCGTGCCCTACAAAGTTGCGAAAGGGCCGCATGACGATGCGCGCGTCGACATTTTCGGCAAGGCCTATACCCCGCCGGAACTGTCCGCGATGATTTTGCAAAAGCTGAAGACCGCCGCTGAGGATTTCCTCGGTGAAAAGGTGTCCAAGGCGGTCATCACGGTCCCAGCGTATTTCAACGACAGCCAGCGGCAGGCGACCAAGCAAGCGGGCGAAGTGGCGGGCCTGGAAGTGCTCCGCATCATCAACGAGCCTACCGCCGCGGCTCTGGCTTACGGCCTCGACAAAAAGAAGGACGAAACGATCGCGGTCTACGATCTTGGCGGCGGCACGTTCGACATTTCCATCCTGGAAGTGGGCGAAGGCGTGGTCGAAGTGAAGGCGACTGCCGGCGACACGCATCTGGGCGGCGATGACGTCGACAATCGCATTGTCGATTGGCTGATTGCGGAATTCAAAAAGGATCAGGGCATCGACGTCAGCAAGGATCGCATGGCGGTGCAGCGGCTGAAGGAAGCCGCGGAAAAAGCCAAGATCGAGTTGTCCCAGATGCAGGAGACGGACATCAATCTGCCCTTCTTGACGGCCGATGCGTCCGGGCCGAAGCACCTGCAATTGAAACTGACGCGCGCGAAGCTCGAACAGTTGATGGAAGACATCCTGCAGCGAACGATTGGGCCGACCAAGCAGGCTCTTTCGGATGCAGGCGTCACGCCGGACAAGATCGACGAAGTGGTGCTGGTGGGCGGCTCGACGCGCATCCCGCGGGTGCTGCAGATCGTCAAGGATCTGTTTGGCGGCAAGGAACCGCACAAGGGCGTCAATCCGGACGAAGTCGTCGCGGTCGGCGCGGCGATTCAAGGCGGCGTGCTCGGCGGCGAGGTAAAGGACATCCTGCTGCTCGACGTAACTCCGCTGTCGCTGGGCGTTGAAACGCTGGGCGGCGTGATGACCGTGCTGATCACGCGGAACACGACGATTCCGACGCGCAAGTCGGAAGTGTTTTCGACCGCGGCGGACAACCAGCCGTCGGTTGAAATTCACGTGCTGCAGGGCGAACGCAAGATGGCGCCCGACAATCGCACGCTCGGCAAATTCCATCTGATGGGAATTCCGCCGGCGCCGCGGGGATTGCCGCAAGTCGAGGTCACCTTCGACATCGACGCCAACGGCATCCTGAATGTCTCCGCGAAAGATCGCGCGACGAACAAGGAGCAGAAGATCACGATTACCGCCTCGACCGGTCTCAGCAAGGAAGAGGCCGAGAAGATGCGGTCCGACGCCGAGTCTCACGCCGAAGAGGACAAGAAGAAGCTCGCGGAAATCGAGGCGCGAAATATTCTCGACAACCGCGTGTATCAGGTCGAGAAGCTGATCGCCGACAACCGCGACAAGCTCTCCGAATCCGACACGAAGCCGGTGGAAGAGGCTGTTGCGGCGGCGAAGTCCGCGCTTGCCGGAGGCATCCTCGAGCAGATTCAGTCGGCGACGCAGCAACTCGACAGCGCCTCGCACAAGCTCGCCGAGGTGCTTTACAAGACCGCGCAGGCCACCGGAGCGCAAGCGGGCGCCGGGGGTTCCGCGGACGCAGGGCCGGGCGCTCCGAAGAGCGGATCGGGCTCCGCCCCTGAAGGCGAAGTGATCGACGCCGAGTACGTGGACGTCGATGAAACGAAGAAGCCGAATTAAACGGAGCGTGCTGCGCGGAGGCGGACATTGCTCCTCCGCGCGGCACGTGTTCTCTCAGCCAATTTACAGGAGCCAGCGTTGACGACGTACGAAGGTATCAAGCGGACTGGGCCGCCGCACGCCATCCAAAAGTTGCGGGAAGATTTGTTCATGATTCAAATCATCCTTTCGGAAACGCCGACAGCCGATTGGAAGCGCTTATTTTACGAAACACAACAAGCGCCGCCGCCCGACTTTCCTCCCCGAGCCGTGGATATCAGCGGAGCGTTCATTCGATTCCGGTCGGACGTCCCGAGCGTGGAAGCCAGGACGGCCTGGATCGATCGATGGATCGAGCGCGCCAATCAAAAAGAAGCGGCCATGGGCGGAAAGCTCGACGAAGAACGCCGGCGCCGCCGCGACGAACACCAGCGCGAGCAGCAGGAATTGGCGGCAATCAACGCGCACTGGGAAAAGTTGTGAAGTGAGCTACAGAGGCTAAGGCCCCGCTCTTGCAGCCCTGCAAGTCGCGGCTAAAGCCGCGACCCACAATGCGCTCTGTGGCATGCAACAGCGGCGATTTTTTGGAAGAAGAGATGATGGGCTGATGTTCACGAGTCACCCGTCACGAATCACGAGTCACTGAATTTCATATGGCCACAACCACAAAACAGGACTATTACGAACTGCTGGGCGTCTCCCGCAAGGCCGCGCAGAAGGAAATCCGGCAGGCCTACCGGAAACTCGCGCGCAAATATCATCCAGACTTGAACCCGGGCGACAAATCCTCGGAAGAAAAATTCAAGCAGGTGCAGGAAGCCTACGACGTTCTGTCCGACAGCAAGAAGCGGCAGATGTACGATCAGTTTGGCTTTGAAACTCCGGGAGCTGGCGGAATGCCCGGCGGGCCGGATTCCGGCGACGTTCATTTTGATTTTGGCGGATTTGATTTCGGCGGCGGAGCAGGCCAAGGAGGCGCGGGGCCGAGCTTTCGGGATCTGTTCAGCCAATTCTTTCGCGGTGGGGGCGCGGCGGCCGAAGCGCCTTCGCGTGCGGAGCCGGGCTCGAGTCTCGAATACCAGATCGAGATCAGTTTCTGGGAAGCGGTTCGCGGCACTGTAAAAAAACTCACGATCTCGCGTCTCGATACCTGCACCGAATGCCGCGGCATAGGCACGGTTGGCCAGCCGCAGACCTGCACGGCATGCGGCGGTTCTGGGCAAGTCACGCAGACGAGCGGGAAGATGCGCTTTAACCTGACGTGCACGCACTGCGGCGGCACTGGACGCACTCGAAACATTTGCCGCCTCTGCGGCGGCGATGGGCGCGTGCGGCGCGCGGACACGATCGAAATTCGAATTCCCGCGGGCGTGCAAACCGGCTCGCGCGTGCGCGTGCCCGGACGCGGCAATGCGGGAACAGCCGGCGAGCCGCCCGGAGACCTCTACATCATCACCGACGTTCAGCCGCACCCGTTTTTCGACCGCCGCGGCGACGACCTCTACACCACCGTTCCCATCACCGTCACCGAGGCAGCCCTGGGCGCGAAAATCGAAGTGCCAACGATCGACGGGCGTTCGCTCTTGCGCGTTCCGCCGGGGACGAACAGCGGCCAGAAGCTGCGCCTGCGCGAAAAGGGCGTGCCTTCGGTTCGGACCCCCGGGCAACGCGGGGACCAATACATCGAGCTGCAAGTCATGGTGCCGAAGCCGGTGGACGAACGCGTGCGGGAACTTTTGAAGGAACTGGAGAAGATCGCGCCGGAAGATCCGCGCAAGGATCTTTTTGACCGGGCCAAGGCGTAAGGAGCACAGCGATGACGCGCGTGAACCCAAAGCGAAAAAAGGCTCGCGCCGGATACATGATTTCAGCGGTAGCGGAACTGTATAAACTGCATCCGCAGACGCTGCGCCTCTACGAACGCGTGGGACTGCTCAAGCCGTCGCGGTCCGATGGCAACACGCGGCTTTACACGGACTCCGACCTGGAACGACTGGAAGTCATCCTGACCCTGACGCGCGAAATGGGCGTCAACCTCGCGGGAATCGAAATCATTTTGAACATGCGCGAAAAAATGGCGGAAATGCAGCACCAGATGGAAGCGTTCACTTCCTTTGTGCAGCATGAATTGGCGCGCGGCCTCCGCTCGGCAACCGCGCGGCCGCAGGACAACGCCCTGGCGCGGATTCCTCCGCCAAAGGTGATCCGAGTGCACAAGGGCTGAATCCATAGATAAACACAGATGAACACTGATAAGAATCCAAAGGCGCGGGTCTAATTCTCTTGTCGCGACTAGGTTCCGTCTTTCATCTGTGTGTATCTGTGTTCATCTGTGGTTGCAAAGATTTTTTCCACACTCACCAACAATTTCAACAGGGCGGGACAGCTTGCGCAACTTTAGCGGCGCGCCTATGCTGGCTTCATGGCGCAACCCGATTGCCCGCTGTGCGGCGGCACTGGATGGAAGACCGTCGAGCACGTCGCGGAAGAAGAAAAACTGACCCGTGGTTCCCGGGAAAAGCCCATCGAGGGCACAACCGCAACCAAGCGCGTCTGGGCCGTGCCATGCGATTGCACGGGCAAGGATCGCACCGCGCGTGCGATGGGCCGCGCGCGCATTCCGAACCGCTACGAACACTGCGACTTCGACAACTTCGATACCAAACTGTATGACATTGAAAACGGCTCTGAATACGTCAAGTGGAATCACGGCCTCGAACAAGCCAAGTTGGTCACGGAAGCGTTTGCCCGCGATTATCCGGCCGGCACCGACACGGGCCTGCTGCTGATGGGGCCATGCGGCGCGGGCAAGACGCACCTCGCCGTCGCCGCGCTCCGGCAAATCGTTTTGCGCGGGCACACGGGACTTTTTTACGATTACCGCGAGCTGCTCAAGGAAATTCAGGGAAGCTACAATCCGGAAAGTCAAACCAGCGAACTCGGCGTGCTCGAACCCGTGCTGACTGCCGACGTTTTGCTCCTCGATGATCTCGGGGCCAGCAAACCTTCTCCGTGGGCGCTCGAAACCGTCGGGCACATCCTCAATTCACGGTACAACGAACGGCGCATCACGCTGCTGACAACGAATTATCTCGACAACACCGGACCGACTCCGATGCCTCCACCTCGGAGACCCCAACTCCCCTCCGGCCAGGCGGTCTCCGCCGCCCGCGAGGATTCACTGACCGACCGTCTGGGTATGCGCATCCGTTCCCGCCTGTATGAAATGTGCCGCACGATCGAACTCTTCGCCCCCGATTACCGCCGCGAAGTCCGCCAGGCCGGGCGAATGCGTTCGTGAATCGTGATTTGTGATTAGCAGCGCGCGCATTCCGTCTGCAATTGATAGTCGGAAGCCAACCCCTTTCCATTCAAAGGCGATGCCGCCGATCAGACATTCTAAACTCTCAACTATCAGTTTGGGACGTTTCACGAACCACGAGTCACGCCTCTCGGCCTACCACTTTCATTGACATAGGCCACAAAGCGCGGGTATTATCCCCTCGGTGCGGCACCTGGGTGGGAAGCCGCGCTTCCTTCCTTGCACCTCCCCGTGACTCGGAAGATAATCCGGGCTTTTCCTGTTGGGAGCAAGGCAAGGACCTCACTGGAGGCAGTAAGATGTTTTCCGATAATGAAAACCCCGGCGCGGAGCATTCCGCCGGACAGACCGCAACCGCCGCAACAGCGGCGCCAGAACAAACCACAAACGTAGAGACGGAGCAGGCCTTGGCTGCTGCAGTTCAAGCCCAAGAACTGATTGCCGCCGTCGCTCCGCCTCCCGCGGAGCCGGCCGTTGTTACCGTGTCTCCCACGGAGCCCGTGGCGGCGCCGAATGGCATTGCAGCCGTCGAACATTCCAATGTGAGCGACGTGGTGGAAGCCGCCGTGGATTCCGGCGAGCCTCCGACGGAATCGAACGCGGAGATGGAACAGCTCATGGAGCAATACGCCGTGCCACATCAGGCGCCGGCGGAAGGCGAAATCGAGTCGGGCCAGGTCGTGGCGATCACCGACTTGGGCGTGGTTGTGAACCTGGGCGGCAAGACCGAGGGTCTGATTCCCGCGCAGGAATTCGCGGAACTGGACGGCCCGTTCCCATTGGTTGTCGGGCAGCCGGTCGAAGTGCAGCGCACGGGCGACCGCAAGGAAGGAATGGTGTTGCTGTCGTACCAGCGCGTAAAGCGGCGGCGCGCCTGGGGCAAGATTGAAGAGGCATACCGAACGAAGGCCGACATCACCGGAAAAATCGTCGACCACATCAAGGGCGGCCTGGTAGTGGACATCGGCGTGCGTGCATTTTTGCCGGCATCGCAAGCCGATCTGCATCCGGTGCGCGACCTCGACGAATGGAAGGGCCGGGAGCTTACCGTCCGCGTGCTGAAGATGAACCGCAAGCGCGGAAACGTGGTCGTCAGCCGCCGATTGATCCTGGACGAACAAGTGGCATCGCAGCGGCAGGCCATGCTCGACTCGATGGCTGAGGGACAGATCGTGCGAGGCGTCGTCAAGAACGTCACCGGCTACGGCGCGTTTGTGGACCTGGGCGGCATCGACGGACTGCTGCACATCACGGACATGTCATGGGGCCGGGTCGCAAGCCCGCTTGACGCTGTCTCGCCGGGCGAGGAAGTGGAAGTAAAGATCCTGAAGTACGACAAGGAAAAGGGACGCGTGTCGCTCGGGCGCAAGCAATTGCTGCCCGATCCGTGGTCCTCGGTGGTGGAGCGCTACTCTCAGGGAACGAAACTCACGGGCAAGATCATGGGCCTGACGGATTACGGCGCGTTTGTCGAACTGGAGCCGGGGATCGAAGGCCTGGTGCACGTCAGCGAGATGAGCTGGTCCAAGCGCAAGCAGCACCCATCGAAAATCGTCAAAGTGGGCGACGAGGTCGACGTGATCGTGCTGGGCGTCGATTCGAACGAGCGGCGAATTTCACTCGGGATGAAGCAGGCGCAGTCAGACCCGTGGCAACAGCTCGCGGAAAAGTATCCTGTCGGCACGGTGGTGAGCGGGCGCATCCGCAACCTGACCGAATTCGGGGCCTTCCTGGAAATCGAGGAAGGATTCGACGGGCTCATTCACGTCAGCGACATTTCCTGGACCGGACGAATCAAGACTCCCTCCGAGGTTTATAAGAAGGGCGACACGGTCGAAGCCAAGGTGTTGAAGATCGACCAGGGTTCGCGGCGCGTTTCACTCGGCGTCAAACAGGTCAACGACATCTGGTCCTCGTGGTTTGAGAAGCACAAGGTCGGGGACCTCGTGCGCGGAAAAGTGTCGCGCGTCACGACTTTTGGCGCGTTCGTCGAGCTGGCCGACGGGATCGAAGGTCTCTGCCACATTTCGGAGATTGACGACCGCCGCAAGGGCGACAAGCCGCAAGGCCCGCCGCGTCCCGGCGTCCGGCAGAGCGGACTGCTCGACCCCGGCCGCGATTACGAGTTCAAAATTGTCAAGATCAGCCCGGACCAGCATAAAATTGGGCTCAGCTACCGTGGCGCGCAAAAGCAGGCGGAACGCCGCGACATGGAAGATTACCGGTCGACGAAATCTTCGGCGAAAGCCACGATCGGCGATGCGATCATGGCCAAGCGTTCCCTGTAGTCGCTCCGGCAGTCCCCGGCCGGAGTGTAAATAATATTTCCCTTGAGCCTCATTTGGTGATATGGAATTGCCACCAAAGGCAGCCCGCCGGGGAATTTTTCTCCAGCGAGCCGGTGGCGCGTTCCCGGGGCGCGTTCGGGCCTGGCACCCAGGGGTGCAATTTTTAGGATTAGGCGGAGCATACATCAATGAACGATTCCACCGTGACAAAGGCGGACCTGGTCGAAGAAGTGGTTCGCGTCACAGAACTTCCACGCAAGGAATCCGAAGCCGTGGTCGAGACCATTTTCGAAAGCATCATCGGCGCGCTGCAAGGGGGCGACCGCATCGAAATCCGGGGCTTCGGAAGTTTTCGAACGCGCCAGCGCCGCGGCCGGACCGGGCGCAATCCGAAGACCGGCGCCAAGGTCGAGGTGCCGCCCAAGAAGATTCCGTTTTTCAAGCCCAGCAAGGAGTTGAAGGATCATGTCAACTCCAGTGCGCCTGCTGCACCGGGTTCGGGTTCCGCGCCGGCAGTGCCGCCGAGTTAGAAGGGCGCGGCGGACCCTGGCCCTTCGCCGTCCGCAGCCAATACTCCCTATGGATTACCTCTGGACGCCCTGGCGCTACCGATACGTTGCCGAAGTCAAGAACCTTGCGGGTTGCGTCTTCTGCAACGCGCATGCCGCGAATCGCGACGAGGAGTGGCTCATCGTCCAGCGAGCCGTAAAAAATTTCGTCATCCTGAACCGCTATCCCTACACGGCGGGACACGTGATGATCGTCCCCTACGCGCATACCGCGGATTTTTCCGGGCTCGAAAGAGATACCGCGGCGGAAATGATGCTGCTCTCGCAGCGCGTGCAGGCGGCGATTGATGACGTCTACCATCCGGACGGCTTCAACCTGGGCATGAATCTGGGCCATTCCGCCGGCGCCGGCATCGCCGATCACCTGCATATGCACCTGGTGCCCCGCTGGACCGGCGACACGAATTTCATGACCACTGTGAGTGAAACGCGTCTCGAGCCGGAAGAGCTTTCCGTAACGTACACGAAGCTTCGCAAGGCGCTCGTTCTGTAACCTTCACTGCCATTTCCGGAGCCACGGTTGAACTTCGCACTTACCGAAGAACAAAAATTGCTGCAGCGCACGGTGCGGGAATTCGCCGAGAATGAAGTAAAGCCGCTCGCGCGCGAAATCGACGAGACGGGACATTTTCCTCGCGAAACTTTTCGCAAGGCCGCGGAACTCGGCCTGACCGCGGTTGCGCTGCCGGAATCCGAAGGCGGTGCGGGGTTCGACCACGTCTCCTATTCCATCGTCATCGAAGAAATTTCTCGTGTGTGCGCTTCCACCGGCGTGATTCTTTCCGTACAAAATTCCTTGTATTGCGATCCGATCCATCGCTTCGGCACGGATGAACAAAAGAAACAATTTCTCTTGCCCTTCGCGCGCGGCGAAAAAATCGGATGTTACGCGCTAACCGAGCCGCAGGCCGGCTCGAACGCAGCGGCGCTCGCGACCAAGGCGGTGCGCAAGGGCGACCGCTACATCATCAACGGCGCGAAAGCGTGGATCACGAACGGCGGCGTGGCGGACGCGGCGATCGTGTACGTAAATACCGACGCGGCGAAGGGCGAAAAGGGGATCACGGCGCTGATCGTCGAACGCGGCACGCCCGGCTTCAAGGTGGGCAAGGAAGAAAAGAAACTCGGCATCCACGCCACAGCGTGCACGGAACTGTCCTTCACCGATTGCGAAGTGCCCGCCGGCAATCGCATCGGAAACGAAGGCGAAGGGTACAAGATCGCTCTGTCGACGCTCGACGGCGGGCGTATCGGCATCGCCGCGCAGGCAACCGGCATCGCGCAAGGCGCGCTCGAACAGGCGCTGGCCTACGCGCAAGAGCGGCAGGCCTTCGGGCATCCCATCGCCGATTTCCAGGCGATCCAGTTCATGCTCGCCGACATGGCCACCGAAATCGACGCGGCGCGCCTGCTGGTGCGCAAGGCGGCGTGGAAATCGGATTCGGGCACGCGCTTTTCCATGGAAGCTTCGATTGCAAAGCTATTCGCCTCGGAGATGGCCACGCGCGCGACGCACAAGGCGATGCAAATTCATGGCGGCTACGGCTACAGCGCCGAATATCCGGTCGAGCGCATGTACCGCGACGCGCGAATCACGGAAATCTACGAGGGCACAAGCGAAATCCAGCGCCTGGTGATTGCCGCGTGGGTGTTGAAATCCTTTTGAAACCACGGATGCACACAGATAAACACGGATGAGGAACGTGATTCGTGAATCATGATTCGTGTGGATTTGAGAGCTGCCAGTTGAGAGTTAAATGAGAGGTACATTTTACCTCGGATAAATCCGGGTTGGGCCTCTTAACTCTCAACGGTTGACTCTCGACTCTTCACGAATCGCGAGTTACAAATCACGAATCACGATACGCGCAGCCTTCCATGCAAGAACTCGATTCAAACCTTGAATTCGACGCCGCGCACGACAGCGACTTTTTCGCCGCCTTCCCTGCGCGGCCGGCGGTGTTTTCCGTCGAGCCGCGCGCGGAATTAATTGGCGCGAAACCGTACATGCTGCGCACGGCGAATCTGCGGCAGCGGCTCGCGCGCCTGCTTGGGCCGCCCGAACCTGCGTCGAAACGGCTGAATTTGCGCGAGTTCGCGGCGCGCGTGCGCTACCGCGTCGTGGGGTCGCCGTTTGAATTGAGTTTTCTGCACTGGCAGCACGCGCGGCGGGTCTGGCCCGCGGGGTATCGCGAGCGCGTGCGGCTGCGGCCGCCCGCCGTGCTCAAGGTCAGCCTCACGAACGCGTATCCGCGCTGCTACGCCACACGGCGCATCAGCGCGAACGGATTTTATTTCGGGCCGTTCGCGTCACGCCGCGCGGCCGATACGTTCGCGTCCGGTTTTCTCGACCTGTTTAAAATCCGGCGCTGCCAGATCAAGATCCGCCGCGATCCAAGTTTTCCCGGCTGCATCTATTCGGAAATGAAAATGTGTCTTGCGCCATGTTTCGCGGGTTGCACGAAGGAAGACTACGACGCGGAAGTGGGCCGCGTCGTCGCGTTTCTCGCGACGGGCGGCGCCTCTCTCACGGCGGAACTCGAGCGCGAGCGCGAGGCGGCGAGCGAAGCGCTCGATTTCGAGCGAGCCGCGGCGGTCCATCGCCGGATCGAAAAAGCCGCCGAGGCGCTGCGCGGATTGCCCGATCTCGCGCGTCGTCTCGAAGACCTCAACGCCGTCGTCCTGCAGCGAGCGGCGGAAGAAAACACGGTGGCGGTATTCGTGGTGCGCGCTGGACGCATCGAGGAGCCGCGCATGCTGCGCTTCGCGGAACTTGCCAGCGAGCCCCGCTCGGTCGAACAAATCCTGCGCGAGTGGCTCGAAGGAGCGGGAGAGCACGCTTCCCTTCCCGCAAAGGCAACCTCTTCGCAACAAAGCTATCGCGAACTCGAGGATCAACTCAGCTTGCTGGCGCGTTGGTTCCATAAGAAGCCGCGAGTTGGGGAACTTTTCTTTCGCGAAACCACGGCGCGCTCTTCCGCCGCCACGCCGCAAGACGAAGCCAGCGCGCGCCGCAACAGCGAATGGCCCTATCGCCGCATTTTGCGCGCCTGCTCGCGGTTACTGGCGCCTCCGGCGGAGGAGTCAACGGTTGAGTAGGGGCACGGCATGCCGTGCCGCTACAACCGACCCATGGAATAGCAGATTCATAAACAGCGTCTCTGCTGATTTAAGACGTTGCCCTGCCGCTCGTGAGAAAAACGGGTTACGAGTCTGTCCCACAGAACGAAGAATCGCTCTTATCGTCTTGGCTAGTCCCGTCAGGGACGAAATAACGTAGCCCACTGCGCGAGCGGTGGGGACGTGTGAGGGCAGAGAGCCTAAGCCCCGTAGGGGCGGCACAAGGTTGACCCTGTGCCGCCCCCTACGGGGCTGTAAAATAACGCGCTCCGTGCCCCACCGTTTCCACGGTGGGCTACGTTGTGACGTCCCTCCAGGACTTCGAGCAACACAACAGCAGGACGCTGCATATGAACAGGGTTCAAAATTATCTTTGGGACAGACTCTTGACTATCAACACTCGACTTTTCTCCCGTCGTGATCGCTATCGGATTCACATATAATCGCGGCTCAAATCGAGGGAGAAGAAATGACGACGTTTGCGACACCTGATGGCACCAAGAAATACGCCGCGCGATTTGCCGGGTGCGCCGCCGAAGGGCACTTTCGCGAGCAGCAGGGCCTGTGGCTCTCCTCGCTCGGGATCGGCACGTATCTCGGAGAGGCCGACTCGCGCACCGACCAGGCCTACACGGACGCGATTGTGGAGGCTGTCGAATCCGGCGTGAACGTGATCGACTCCGCGATCAACTACCGTTTTCAGCGCTCGGAGCGTTCCGTGGGCGCGGCGCTTGCGGAACTCGCGCGCCGCGGCTATGCGCGCGAGGAACTCGTGATTTGCACGAAGGGCGGATTCCTCACGCCGGACGGCGACCTGCCCGCCGACGCCGGAGAATATTTCAATCGCGAGTACGTGGAAACCGGAATTTTGCGCGAAGGCGACGTCGCCGCCGGATGCCATTCGATGGCGCCGAAATTTATTGCCGATCAGCTCGAACGCAGCCGCCGCAATCTGGGCGTCGAAACGATTGACGTGTATTACCTTCACAATCCGGAAACGCAATTGGGCGAGGTGCCGCGCGAGATGTTCAACACACGCCTGCGCGGCGCGTTTGAATTTCTCGAATCCGCCGTGGCCGCGGCGAAAATTCATTTCTACGGGTTGGCCACCTGGAATGCGTTTCGCCAGGGCGAAGACGCCCAGGATTATTTTTCTCTCGCCGCAATGGAATCGATTGCGCGGGACGTGGCCGGAGGATCGCACCATTTCCGATTCGTGCAGTTGCCATGCAACCTGGGGATGACCGAAGCCCTGACGCGCGCCAATCAGCCGCTCGATGGCGCCCGCGTGCCGATCGTCGGAGCCGCGTCCAAGCTCGGCATCACGCTCGTGGCGAGCGCCTCAATGCTCCAGGGGCAACTCTCGCGCGGCCTGCCGCCGTTCGTGACGAATGCGCTGGGAATGAAATCCGACGCCGAGCGCGCCATGCAATTTGTCCGCTCGACGCCGGGAATCACGACCGCTCTCGTGGGCATGAGCCGCGTCGAGCACGTGCGCGCGAATCTTTCCATCGTCGGCGTCGCCCCGGCCACGCAAGATCAATTTGGCAGATTGTTTCAGCGCGGGGAGAAAGCGTAAATCGGTTTTCGCACACGATAGAAAATTGATTTTTGTTGTTTGAGGCTGGCTTGCCTCGAGAAATCTCGATGCAACGGGTGGTGGGTTTTGGAAGCACAGACTTCAGTCTGTGGGGTTTGGGAAACTCGTCAAAACTAAAATCCCAGGCTGAAGCCTGTGCTACTTACCGCTTCTGCTCCATCAATCCCGCGATGGTGCCCATGACGTCATACTTGGTAATGATTTCGAGGCGGCCGTTGCTCATCTGCACAAACACGGCGGGCTCTTCGTGGCTTAGCAGATACGTGAGCCGTTCGACCGGAGCTTCGCAAGACACCGTCGGCAGGGGATCGGTCATCACTTCACGGATTACCATCTTCCGCAGGTCTTTGCCCTGCAGCGCGAGATTCAGGATCTGGTCTTCGTAAATCGCGCCGACCGGCTGCTTCGCTTCAAACACGGGCAATTGCGAGATGTCCTGCGTCTGCATCGTGTGCAGCGCGTGGAACACGGTCTGGTCGGGCCCTACGACAATCAAGTCGCGGTCTTTGGCGACCTTGTGCTTCGCGTTGACAACGTCTTCGACGGTGAGCAGCACTTCCGAATCAACATAGCCGCGCTCGCGCATCCATTCGTCGCTGTACACTTTGCTGAGGTAACGCATCCCGGTGTCGGGCAGAAACGCGACAACGAACGAGCCCTTTGGCAGCCCCTTTGCCACGCGCAGCGCTCCCGAAACGCAGCCGCCGCCCGAGCCGCCGGTAAAAATTCCTTCCTGCTTTACGAGCCGCCGCGCCCAGACGAAACATTCCTGGTCATTCACCTGGACGATGTCGTCGACAATTTTGAAATCCATTGTGGCTGGGAAAATGTCTTCGCCGATGCCTTCGACGACGTACGTTTTGGCCTTGCCCACTTTCCCCGTTTTGACGTACTCGTAATACAGCGAACCGATCGGATCGACGCCGATAATTTTTACGTTGGGATTTTTTTCCTTCAGGTAGCGGCCCACGCCGCTGATCGTGCCGCCGGTCCCCATGCCGCATACGAAATGCGTGATCTTTCCGGCGGAGTCTTCCCAGAGTTCCGGGCCGGTCGTCTGGTAGTGCGCCTCGGGGTTCATCGGATTTTCGTACTGGTTGGGGTAAAAAGAATTCGGAATGTCCTTGGCAAGTTTTTTCGCCACGGAGTAGTAGCTGCGCGGATCGTCGGGCTCGACTGCCGTCGGGCAGACGATGACTTCCGCGCCCAGCGCCTTGAGCAGGTCCACTTTTTCCTTCGACTGCTTGTCCGTGATGGTGAACACCAGCTTGTAGCCGCGCACCGCGCCCACGAGCGCGAGGCCGATCCCGGTATTGCCCGAGGTTCCCTCGATAATTGTGCCGCCGGGCTTCAGCAGGCCTTTGCGTTCGGCATCGTCGATCATGAAGATCCCGATGCGGTCCTTCACCGAGCCGCCCGGGTTCATATAATCGACCTTAACGTACACGTCCGCGTCTAATCCGGCGGTCAGCCGATTCAGCCGCACGAGCGGCGTGTGTCCAATAGCTTCGAGGATGTTGTTGCAGCGCAACGTGCGGCTCCTTATTATGTGACCAGAAACTACTCAAAATCCTTTAACACAGAGAACACAGCGGGGACGGAGAAACCCAATTTTTCTTCTCCTGTCCAGTGTGTCCCTCGCAAAGCTAATTTGCGATTTCTTTGCGTGGCGCGACGAATCTTGACTCGCTTTGTAGGGCCGGGCTTCAGCCCGGCCGTAACGATCCGTACTAAAAACGGCTTTAGCCGCTGAAGCTGCCTTTGTTTGCGGCTGGCCGCGCTGTGTTAAAGCCTTCGCCAAGCTTACGGGGATTTGAGAGGCGTTGTCCAGTTTCTCAGCGCATGCATGTTCGTGGCAGAATAGTGCGCATTTCAGTCAGGAGATAAGACGGCCATGAAACGAACGAATATTTCGACGGGAACGAAATACGAGCCGATTATAGGATATTCGCGCGCAGTGCGAGTGGGTGATACGGTGCATGTTTCGGGCACGACGGCGACGGGCGCGGACGGGAACCTCGTGGGCGTGGGCGACGCCTACGCGCAGACAGTGCAAACGCTGCGCAACATCGAATCCGCGCTGCACAAGGCCGGAGCGCGCCTGGAAGACGTGGTGCGCACGCGCATGTTCGTCGCGAACATCGCGGAGTGGGAGAAAATCGGCCGCGCCCACGGAGAATTTTTCGGCAAGATCCGCCCCGCGACGGCGATGGTGCAGGTCGGTGGCATGGTGTCGCCCGAGATGCTGGTGGAAATCGAAGCCGAAGCCATCGTGACATTCCGCGCGCCGAAAAAGCCGCGCGCCGCAAAATCGAAGCGCCGGAAAAAATAATTGGCGCACCGGGAAACGCCAGGGGGGTAGTAGCACAGGCTTCAGCCTGTGGGGTTTCGTCTTTGGAAGGACTAACCCCCACAGGCTGAAGCCTGTGCTACTAAACCCAAGTCTCAATCCGGACTAATACTTCACGCGAACGCGATACTTCAACACCGACGTGCCGTCCTTATCGACCGGCACATCGAACTGCGCGGCGAATGCAGCAGTCTTCGTAAATTTGTACGTCGAGCTGACCATCTCCCAATCGCCACCGATCGGTTCGTTCACTTCAACGGAGATGGGCGCGTCCTTGTGGTTGCGCAACGTGATCTCGTACTCGAATTCATACAGCCGGTCGGAAAGTTTCTTGTAGTCCGTCTGTTTGCGCTCGGCCACGATGTCGAATGCGTTGCCGATGTGCAGGCTAATCTCTTCGTCCTTCGGCGTGTGGTCGATGTGATCTTCGCCGGCAAAAAGCGATCCGCCGCGCGAGTCCTCCTGATATACGCGAATGGTTCCCGCGGGCAGCGGCATCCCCAGACCGGATTTCTCTTCGTTCTTGAATTTGTAGAAGACCTGCACGGGATCTTTCACGGGCGCGCCGGGCTGCGCCACCGTGCGGTAGTAGTAGGACTGGCCGTTCACCACGTACACTTTCCGCAACGGAAAATGCGAAGCGTTGAGCAAGCTGATCTGTTTCGATTCTTGATCGAAGATCGATGTCCGGCGATTCAGCGAATAAAGATGATATTCGGAGAACGATTCCTGCTGGAACGGGGCGGGAGCATTTGCCGCTCCTGATATCGACTTCATTGCCCTCACTTCATCCATGGCATATTGGGCGACGACCCGGTGAATATCGCCCGCCACTAATTGCAGCGAGGCATTCTTGAACGCGGTCCCGCTGTGATTGACGAGAGTGACCCATCCGTCAAGATCGCCGCTCGATTCGTCCTTCGCGACGTTCAGCACATAGTCCGCGCTCCAGGAAAGATTCGACGTGAGGTACGACGCTTCCACTCGATGGCGCCTCGCGCCCAAATTCTGGAGCGTCCACAGAAGCGTGGGCCGCTCGTAGAGATTCTCGGGTAATTCAGGGAAGCGGATGCTTTCGTAGGAGACTCCGGTGACGATTTCATTGCCGATCTTCCACACGGGCGCGCCATTCAAGGAGAGAAGCGTCGCCTTCACTTCCTCGTATTCCGTCGTGCCGCTGGCCAATTTTGGGCGCACCAGAGTGATTTCGCGTCCCACGAATTTCTGCAGCAGCTTGTTCGGGTCGAGCAGATCGTACTCGTAATTCTGCTCGAGCACGTTCAGCTTGGCAGGCTCCGTGAGCGAACGAAAGTGCACCGTCGCCGGATTGATGGAAGCGGCGATGTCCATGAATCGCAAGAGCGATTCCCCGGACGGCAACGTAAGCTGACGCACGTCGCGCACGAGGGAAAGATTCGAGTTGTAGACGGTGAGCGCAAGGTCGGTTTGATCCGCAAGCGTGGTTGTAATGTTCCCGTCGGCAGCCTGTGCGGGAGCCTGGCTTGCGGAGTTTGCAGATACCGAGCGGTACAAGAATGGCAGCACGACCAGCAGCGCTGCGAGTCCGGCGGCGGATAGAAATCTCGATAATGTGGCGTTTCTCATGGCAGTCTCCGATAAAAGCGTGATTTCATCCTTCACCGCTTAGAACGGGACTGCCCAAATTTCTTGCAGGTTTTTTTTATTGCAGATTCCAGGTCTTGCCGTCGTCCGCCGTGGCAAACTTCCGCCCGTCGCTTGCCGTAATCGTCGCGGACTGGGCATCGCGCGTTGTGATGCCAATCCAATCCGGCAGTTTGGCATCAGCCCCAGCGGCCTGCGCTGGAGGCGCGACGCGCTCCCAGTGTTCAATCCGTCCAAAGTTCGCGCAATCGCGCCATTGCGGCCCACGAGCCAGCAGACCGTATCCGAAACTGCCACACCGGCAAGCCAGTCTTGCTGGGATGGGCTTGCTTGTGAAACCCATGTCTTTCCCGCATCGGTAGAACGCTCGATAATCCCACCCTTTCCGGCGCGCCAGAGGGTCGAGCCAGATGGGGCTTTCAACAAAGAGGAATATTTTTGGATGGAACGAAATACAGCGAACGCTCGTTCATTTCGTGCAGTCGATCGCGCATCTGGAGAAGTCTTTTGCCCAACCGCACCGCCGGTTGTTGCGCCTATTTCCTCTTGCGCTATGGCCACCTGTTTGTCTCGCGACTGCGCGTTGCCGATAGCACTCGCACTTGTTTCGACCTGCGCATTCGACGCAGCGTTAGCCGCTGATTGAGGGGCAACTGGCGCTTCCATCGCAGCTTGCGATTTCGGGAGCGGTGGCGGCGGTGGAGGAATTGCCGGGGGCCGGATTTCGCGCCCATCCGGCAGGGCACTCAATTTCTTCTCCTGTTGAAGCGAGCTTGTTGCATCACCCGCGCTCGGGGAAACTCTGTCCAGGGCGTTGCCGGCATCCGAGCGGCCTTTTGCCAGTCCTTCCACGGGTGAATTGAGTGATTGTGCATTTGCGATGGAACGATCAGGCGGAGGCACGGACTCCTTCTTTTGGTCCTGCTGGGGCTCAACTCTCGATAGCCGGTCCACCTCTGCCGGCACCGGGCTCAGAGGCGCTTCTTCCTTGGGCGCCTGCGCGACCAAAGTTTCCGAAGCGCCTCGATCCGACGCGCGCCAGGGCGGCCGCATCGCGAACCACACAGCCAGAGTGGCGGCTACACCGAGAGCAGGCGCCAGCCAGCGCGTGCGCCAATCCGCGAGTCTTGGACGAGCGCGCCCGGCAGATCTCCCCGTTATTTCAACCGGGGCGCGAACGGCCGAAACAAGTTCTCCGAGCTGAGCGACTTCTTTCTCGGCCAGCGGTGTGTCTACCGATGCAGCGAGCACGCGCAGAATCTTTCTGCACCTCGGGCACGTCGCGAAATGGCCTTCCCACTGCATCGATTCGGCCGGCCCGAGCGCCTGCTCAGCGTAGGCCGCGATGACCTCGGCGCCGGGGCACTCCCCCGCTCCGTGGGGATTCATCCGGTCGAGCGCTTCGCCCATCCGCCGCGCGAGCGTTTCTTCGCGCCGCCGGATTTTGGATTCATCTCTATCTTTTGAGTCCATCAAAGCTCTTCCTTGTTTGGAACGGCCCTTATTTAGAACGGTTCGTTACAAAAATCTTGCATCATCTTCTCGCGTGACGCGTTTCGGCCGGCTCGTGCGTCATTCTTCCGGCGGGTCCGCAGCCGGCTCCGATGCGGAAAGCGCCTGCGAAAGGTCAAACGGCCAATCCTCCACTGCGTATTCGAACGCCAGTTCCACTTGCGCCACGTCCAGCGCCGGTTCCGCTAGGCGGCTGTCGCATGCGGGAATTTCGCGCTGCAGCGCTTGCGTCACGCTCTCGCGCAATGCGCGCCGCATGCGTTCGAGCTGCCGTGATACGGTCGACTCATGCTCGCGCAGCAGCCGCCCAATCTCCGCCAGGGTGAGCTGATCCACGTAATAACAGGCCAGAATCATGCGCTCGCGCGGCGTCAAGCTCGCAAGCGCGGCCGAGAGCGCTCGGTCGAACCGCTCAAGATACCTCTCGCGGTCAGGATCGGGATCTGCGCGGACAGATTCAGCGCGACCGGTGAATTCGCGCGGCGCTTCTCCTGCCATTTCGGCTTCCAGAGAAACCGTTTTGCCGCTCGTTCGAAACATATCTACCTGTTTCTGGGCGAGCACGGCGCGAAGCCACGTGGATAGCTTGCTGCGCCCGTGGAAATATTCGAACAGGGATTTGCGCCTTCCGTCCGCGCCGGAACGAACGCCGTACAGTTCCGCATAGAGGGAATCCGCCAGTTCCTCGGCGCGCTCGTCATCGGCCCGGCCCGATCCTCGAAGCATTGCGCCCGCGGCATTGCGCAGGTCCTGCCGGAAGTGAGCAATGAAAAATTCCCAGGCCCTCTCGATCCCTTCGCTGCAAGCGCAAGCGAGCGCCAGATCCTCAAGGTGAAGCGATTTCAGGTAGGCCTCGACCTCGCTCGGATCGGGTTGCGCGCCGCCAAATCGCTTCTCGGCGCTGCGCCGAAGACCCTCGGCAAAGGCTTCTTGAGGCAATCCCCACCGCGCGCACATTGCTTCCGCGTGCAACACTCCGTCGAGATGCGCGTAATGCGCCAGGAACTGATCGAGAGACGCGAGAGACGATTCTTTGGGCATGAATTCGGCCGGTTTCAGGTATTTCGATGCATCATAGCCGACCCAGGACTACCAGTCCCAAGGGAGACTGAAAAAGATACTTTCTCGTCACCCCATTCTTCCCCGCCCGGTGTAGAATACCGCTTCAACTAGGGGTTTCAAGCAGACCAGAGTTCCCCCCTCCTGCGGTCTGCGATGGAGAGGATTCTATCTAGCGCGAAGTTCCGCGGAGAACCTCGCGAGACGGTACAGGAGATCGTATGAACACACGCCATGCTAAACGGAAGGGTTTCTCCCTTATCGAGCTGTTGATCGTTGTGACGATTATTTTGATCATCGCAGCCATCGCGATTCCGAACCTGATGCGATCCAAAATTCAGGCAAATGAGACCGCGGCGGTGGGCGCACTCAAGACTCTAACGGAAAGCGCGCTCTTGTATTCGAACAGCTATGGCGGATTTCCTCACGCCCTTTCCGATATGGGACCGGGGTCGGGCGGGACCGGCAGCTACGTCGGCGTCCGCCGATTTGATTGACTCGGTCCTCGCTGGCGGGGTCAAGAGCGGTTACAGATTCGCGTATGTGGCCGTGGCGACCGATCCTTCCGGCAATGTGCTCAGCTACACGATTACTGCCACTCCCGTAGTGCCGGGATCGAGCGGCCAGCGATCTTTCTTCACCGATCAAAGCGGCACGATTCGGAGCACCGCAAACGGCACGGCGGATTCCGGCAGCGCGCCGCTCGGCTGAAGCAACAGATTTTCCGCGCAGTGCGGCGAGGATCACGGGAAGAAGCCTCCGCGGCTTCCTCCATTTTTTCCGCCAGGAAAATTTAATCGCTCGATCCGGTTTGACTGAAAACTGAGGCCACCCTTTCCATCTTCCGCGCGCGGTTGGCGGCGATAGTTACGGCCTCGAATTGACTCGCGCCCGCGCGTTTCGTTACGATGAATCGCGATGACCCGCGCGCGGGACCGCCGAACACATCCAAGGGCAGCTCTCGAACTTCCACATTAATATGTACACGTGTCGCGAATGCGAGAATGAAATCAATCAAGCCACCGAACTGTGCCCTCATTGCGGCGCGGACCTGACGGCACCGATTCCTGGCGCGGAGGCGCCCGGAGCGAAGCCAGGCATCGGCAAAATTCTCATGCGTTGGGGAGTGCTCCTGGGAGTGCTGCTTGCCGCAATTTGGAGTTTTCTGTGGTTCGTCGTTCCCGAGCGGCAGGGCAATCCCACGGCGCAGGCGGAAGCGCGCGCCGCCGAGTCTTTGCGAGAAATCCGAGCCGCGCTGGTCGATTTTGCGTCGGCGCAGGGCGGCGCCTATCCGCGCCAGTTTGAGGCGGTTGGCGACCGCGTACGCCTGGCCGCGCAGCTCGCCCAGAGCGTCAACTACCAGGTCCAGTACACGCCCGGCCCCGTCGACGCTGACGGAACGATCCGCACGTTTGCGCTTCAGGCTCGGGCTGGAAATTATGGTTTCCGAAACTTCTTTTTGGATGACACCGGAATCCTGCGCGCCACCCGGGAAAGCCGTGCCGCCACGTCTGAGGATCCGCCATACTGAGGTTTGTCCATCGCGCTTATCATCCCCCTAGCTTTTTTTCTGGCCTCAGCCCGTTTCAGGAGTACAATCGCTGACCCAACATTTGCTTCGCCCGTTATCAATTACGGGACATAGATGGTTCCCGGCGTTGACAGTGGCCGACCCATCCAGTAATTAAGGGTGCCTATTGCTCGGAGCGAATAGACCCTCCCAGGAGAGCTTTATGAAGACTCGTTCCCCGTTCTTGATTGCTCTAACTGTGCTCATGTCTTTGTCGATCATCGTGCCGCCGGACGTCCCGGCCCAGGTTGCGCAGCGAGCCGGCCAGGTTTCGCGCGCTATTCCCGAAGTGGCCATCGCGCGCGGCGCCCAGCAATTGCCGGCGCTCGTGAAAACGCTGGTGGATTGGGGCGACGCGGTCCGAACAGGCGACGGGGGACGCGCACGGGTCGCGCTCGACGACGGTTCCGTGCTGAATGTTGGCTCCAGTTCCACACTTACAGTGACGCAGCACAATGCGGCCGCGCAGCAGACGCAGATCGAGCTGACATATGGGCGCGTGCGTTCGCAGGTGGTCAAGCAATCCAAGCCGAATGCGAAATTTGAAATTCACACGGCCGTGGGCGTTGCGGGCGTGGTAGGAACGGATTTCTTTCTTGGCTATATGAATGGCCTGTTCCAAATCATCGTGTTTGAAGGCCACGTAAAGTTCTGCAATCTGGATGGCATCTGCGTGGATGTTCTCGCGGGGCAGATTGCGTCGATTCGAGACGGCCATCAGGCTCCTGACCAGCCCGGGCAAGCCACTCCCTCGGAACTGACCGATGCGGCCAACGCGACATCCGTGGGAGCGACGTTCGCCGCTGAGGCGCCAGCGCATCATCTCAGCACCGGGTGGATCATTGCCCTGACGGCGATTGTGGTAATCCCGGCAATCGTCGTCCCTATAGCCACTCGCGGCAGCCATCCGCCAACGACCTGCGCCCAAGGTTTGACTGCTGTTTGCTGATCGGAACAGCCGGATAAATATCCTGATTGCGCGGAGGCCGTATTCCCAGTGGCCTCCGCGCCTTCTTTTTCGCGCACCAAGTCACTTTTTCCGGCGTCTAACGGGTGTGGGACCAGTGGCGACACCCGGCCCTTTTCTCGCATCCAACTGTTTTTAGGGTACTTGCCCGCTGGACCGCCGCTCGAAGAACGCTTCGAGAACGAGCGCGTTGAGATCGGCGGCTCATAGGCATACACTAGTTATCTTAACTTTTGAATGCTGTTTCGGCGAAATGGAGCAGTTCTGTGAAAACTTTCGGTCTCGCGCTACTCGCGTCTTTGCTTTCTATGAACGCATTGGCAGCAAATAAGCCCGCTCGTCGTCCCGAGCCTGTGCCCCCGGCGCAACGGCCGGCACAGGTGGCGCCATCGCCTCTAATCGTAACGATGAGCCAGGAACTGGACCGCGAGATGCCGATTCTTTCTAAGGCCACTCCGCCGGCATACTTCATCAGTTACATCCTGACTTCGACGGACCGCTCCGAAGTCATGGGATCGAACGGGGCGCTGCTCTCGAGCGAGGAAAGCCGTTCGCGATGGCTCGAGACTCAGGTGCGCGTGGGCAGCTACGATCTCGACAACACGCACAAGGTCGGCAATTCCGCGCCCAGCCAGGGCAGTTATGGCACCTCGGTGCCGATCGATGACGCTCCCGATGTGCTCCGCCGCGCGATGTGGCAGGAGACCGACAAACAATTCCGATCGGCCTCGGAAGGCCTGATCAAAATCGATACGAGCAAGGAAGTTCAGGTCCAAACGGCCGAGGAACACGCTCCGGATTTTGCGCGTGAACAGCCGCATACTTTCTACGGCCCGGAAGTTTCCGTCCATCCCGACCGTAAACCCTGGGAAGAAAAAGTTCGTCTTTACACGCGCGCCTTTCGTGCATCCCCGCAGATCCTGAATTCCATCGTGACGTTCAGCGCGACGGGCGACAATCAGTATCAGGTCACGAGCGAGGGCACGCGCCTGCAGTTTGGCCAGATCCACTACCGGCTGGAATTGTTCATCCAGGGAAAAGCGCCGGACGGCATGGACATCGACCGCTACTACAATTTTGACTGGGCCAATCCATCGGATGCGCCGGATGACACGGCCGTGCTCGCCGAGGGACAGGTTCTCCGCAAGGAACTCGAAGCGCTGGTGGCCGCGCCGCTGGTCGAGCCGTACGCCGGCCCCGCGCTTTTGACGGGCCGCGCCACCGCCGTCTTCTTCCACGAAGTTTTCGGCCATCGCGCCGAGGGTTTCCGCCAGAAAGACATCAACGAAGGCCAGACGTTCGCCCGCAAGGTCGGCGAACCCATTCTTCCGAATTTTCTCTCCATCTACGACGATCCGACCGAGAGAACCCTCGGCAAGGAAATCCTCATCGGCTATTATCCCTTCGATGATGAGGGGACTCCATCCGAGCGCGTCACGCTTGTCGATCACGGCGTGCTGAAGAACTTTGAGATGTCGCGACAGCCGCTCACCGGCTTCCCGGTCTCCAACGGACACGGCCGGCGCCAGATCGGCGCGCAGCCGGTTTCGCGCCAGGGAAACTTGATCGTCCAGAGCAGCCTCACCGTATCCAACGCCGAGCTGCGCAAAAAACTGATCGAGGAAATCAAGCGCCAGGGAAAACCGTTTGGCCTGCTGATTGACGATATCGCCGGCGGATTTACGTTCACCGGCCGCGGCCAGCCGCAAGCGTTCCAGGTGCAGCCGCTGGTCGTTTACAAAGTGTTCGCGGACGGCCGCCCCGACCAACTCGTTCGCGGCGTGGATATCGTGGGAACGCCGCTGATTTCGCTCACCAAGATTGTAGCTACCGGCGACACGATGGAAGTGTTCAACGGATATTGCGGAGCGGAATCGGGTTCCGTGCCGGTCGCCGCCGTGGCTCCGGCCATTCTGATTTCAGAGATGGAAGTCCAGAAGAAGGAAACGTCCACCGACAAGCCGCCGATCTTGCCGCCGCCCGCGCACGACGCGCAGGCGGTGCGCCCATGAATCGTTCCAAGAGTGGACGGATGAACAAGCCAATGAAAATATCCCGATTCGATGTTTCCCTCGTGTTTGCGGCTATCGCTGCACTTTCCCTGATGTCCGCCGGGCCAGCCTGTGCGGCTCCGCCGCGGCGTCCCGCTGCAACGCTGGCCCAGCCGCAACAAACCGCCGCGGCGGATTCCGACCACACACTTGCGGCCATGCAGGATGAACTGGACCGCGCGCGCACGCGCCTCGAATTGAAAATTCCGGACACGAATGAACCCGCGCGCCCTTACTTTATCCAGTACCGCGTTCTCGATCTGGACGTGCGCACGATTGTTGCGGAATTTGGCGCGCTGGTTTCCTCGACCTCCGGCCGGAACCGCATCATGAGCGTGGATGTACGCGTCGGAAACGATAATCTCGACAGCTCGAACTTTATTACCGATGAAGGCTTCAGCGGTTTTCTCGGCTCGACGGGCACGATCGGGATCGACCGCGATTACGATTCCCTGCGCCAGGATCTCTGGCTCGCCACCGATCAAGCCTTCAAAGCCGCTGTCGAGAATTTTTCCAAGAAGCAGGCGTTCATGTCGCGCCTGGCGAAAGCGCCCAGCATTCCCGATTTTTCTCCTGCAACGCCCACCGTTATGGTCGAACCATTGCACGATGCGGATTGGACCACGCGAAATTGGGAGCAGGAGGCCAGAATGGTTTCCGCGGCTTTGCGCCAGTTCCCGCAGTTGTACAGTTCGCGCGTCACCTACCACCTGATCTACACCACGAGTTATTTGCTCAATAGCGACGGCACCAAGATTCGCGCGAATCACAGCCTCGCGGCCATCGAAGCCAGCCTTGAAACCGAATCGGACGATGGCATGGCCCTGCATAATTACTACGCCGTTTACCGCCACCGTCCCGACCAATTGCCCGCGGCCGATGCCGTTCAAAAGGACCTCGAAAAGGCCGGGGAGCAATTGATCACGCTCCGCGCTTCACCTCCCGCAGCCGATTACGATGGCCCGGTGCTTTTCGAAGCGCCTGCGGCCGGCTCCTTGCTTGCGCAAATGCTGGGGCCGTCCCTTTCCGGGGCGCGCGGCCCGCTGGCGATGCAATCGGCCTTCGATCAATTGATGGACCGCTTGGGCGGGCGCAGCGAGTGGACCGGCAAACTCGGCTCGCGCGTCCTCCCCGGCTCGGTTTCGCTGCTGGATGATCCGACGGCCAAGCAGTTTCAGGGGCGGGATTTGCTGGGCACGTATGATGTGGACCAAGAGGGCGTGAAAGCGCAGCCGGTCGAGATCGTCAACAGCGGCCTGTTGCTGAATTTTCTGATGTCCCGCCGTCCGGGGCCCGATCTCGATCATTCGAATGGCCACGGCCGCGCCGCGTATTTGGGCGATCCGCGCCCGATGGCGAGCAATCTGTTTTTCACGTCCTTGGATGGCATTTCCCCGGATGACATGAAGAAGAAATTCATGGACGAGTGCAAGCAGAACGGCAACAAATGGTGTTTGATCGTTCGCGCCATGGATAACCCTGTCCTCGGCGTGCGCGAGCAGGAAGATCTTTCCGAGATCGTCATGGGCGCGGCATCTGGCGCGGCCACGGGCGACCGTCTGCCGTTGCTCGTGTACCGCGTCGACGTCGCGGACGGGAGAGAGTCACTGATTCGCGGCGCGCGTCTCACCGGTCTTACGCTTCGCGCCGTCCGAAATATCGCCGCGGTTGGAAACGACGAGACGGCCTTCGATTTCATGCAGAGCCAGCAGGCGGGTTTTGCCGGAACGGCGCTGGCTGCGTTCGGCTCAGCCGATTCCGGAGTTCCCGTCAACCGTGATCGCGCCATCGCTTCTGCTCGATGACGTGGAAGTCCACGGCGCGCGCGGCGAGCCGGAACGCTTGCCGCTCGTTCCTCCTCCGCCGATCCAGTAGCACAGACTTTAGTCTGTGGGGTTTGTGGGAGCGCGATCATCGTGCTTGTTGCCAAAACCCACAGACTGAAGTCTGTGCTACCTCGTCGTATAATCCTTTTCGAGGATTCTTCCATCACACGATCTCCTACATCGGTCAAGCAGATGGCGGCGCTTGGGTCCATCGGCTCCGCGATCATCCTCGTGAGTCTCAAGGTGTTTTTGGCCGTCGCTACGGGCAGCCTGGGCGTGCTTTCCGAGGCGCTGCATTCGGGGCTGGATTTGATCGCGGCCATCCTGACGTGGCTATCGGTGCGGGTATCCGACCGGCCCGCGGATTCCGGGCACACGTATGGCCACGGGAAATTTGAAAATTTCTCCGCGTTCGTCGAAACGGGACTGCTTCTCGCGACTTCGGTGTACATCATCGTGGAGGCTTTTGTGCGCCTCCTGTTCAAGCAGGTGCATTTGCAGCCGAGCGCGCTGGCCATGGTGATTCTTGGCCTGGCGATGGGCATCGATCTGGTCCGCTCGCGAGCGCTCGCCCGCGTGGCGCGGGAATATCCGAGCGAAGCGCTTGAAGCCGACGCGCTTCATTTCTCGACCGATGTCTGGAGCACGTTTGTCGTCATTCTGGGAATGGGGACGGTCTGGATCGGCCAGCATTGGGGCATTACCTGGCTGCAGAATGCCGACCCGATCGCCGCGCTCGCTGTCGCGGCCATCGTGATTTGGGTGGGATCGCGGCTCGGCAAGCGCACGCTTGACGCGCTGCTCGACGTGGCACCCGCTGGCCTGCAGGAGCGCGTCACGAAAGAAGTCGAAGGACTCGAAGGCGTGCTTTCCACCGAGCGCGTGCGGGTGCGGCGCGCAGGAAACAAGCACTTCGTGGACGTTACGATCAGCGTTCCGCGGTCCGCCAGCTTCGAGCAGGTGCACGCCATTTCCGACGCCGTCGAACGGCGCGTCGGCGAAATTGTTCCCGCGGACGTGATGGTGCACATGGAGCCGCGCGCCGCCGCGGGAGAACATTTGTTTGACGCCATCCGCGTCATCGCCGCGCGCCTCGGCCTTGCCGTGCACGAAATTTCCGCCGACCAACTCGACGGGCGCCTG
The DNA here is from genome assembly GCA_963833595.1 of uncultured Acidobacteriota bacterium. GTDB lineage: Bacteria > Acidobacteriota > Terriglobia > Acidiferrales > UBA7541 > Palsa-360. The sequence continues at coordinate 66,378 of CAWHYM010000028.1, forward strand.
TTTATCGAGATGCACCTGGAAGTGGACGAACACTTGAGCCTGCGGGAAGCGCATCGCCGCGCGACCGAACTCGAAGAGGAAATTCGCAAACTTCCCGGCGTGGCCGCATCGTCGGATCGCGCTCACGCAAAAGTGAATATCCACATCGAGCCGCTCGGCACGCACATCGCTTCGGTGGATGGCCAGCGCGGCGAAATGACCGGCCTCGGCCGCGCCATCGAAAACTACATCAACACGCTGCCCCGCGAATTTCACGAGCTGGTGGACTGCCACGAAGTTCACGTGCGCCAGGTCGAGCACAAAATCCTGGTGTCCTGCCACTGCGCCATGGATGGCAGCCTGCCCATCACCCAAATCCACGACGTCACCGGCGCACTGGAAGACCGCGTGAAGGAACATTTCCCGCAGATCGCCCGCGTCACCATTCATCCCGAGCCAGTCGAAGAACGCTGAGTTTCGTAGCACAGGCACTCTTGCCTGTGCGGTTTTGTGAACTTAACGTCTTCCTCCCATCCGCAATCGCAAGACCCGCACAGGCAAGAGTGCCTGTGCTACTCAAAAGCGCAAATTAAAATCCCGGCGCGCCGGAAGCCGAGGCGCGAGCTTCGGCTGACGCGGCGGCGGGTTGCACGCCGAAGCGGAGGCGCTCGATCCAGCCCTGCGCGACCGACATCACTCCGGTATAGAGGAAACCCCAGACGAAGAGGAACAGGAACGGCGCGGTGGCGTAATTTTCATTCTGGATGGAATACACGATCGTCGCAGCGAAGTAGAGGCCCAGCGCGATTTCGAGATACGGCATCCATCCGGCGCGGTTGCGATAGAGTTTTTTCTTCCACGTGCCGGCCTGGCCTTCGATATTGAATTTCGGCGTGCGCGCAAATTCCGATTTGCACGCCGAAGATGCGCTTCGAGCACGGCCTTGGCGTTGCGCACGGAAAGGCCGATGCCCACGGCCATCACGAACGGCATGTAGAGGATCGAGCGCTTCCACGTCTTCGGATAGAGCGCGCGCTGCGACGCCAGATAAAAACCGGAAATCGAGCAGCTCGACGCGATGAACAGCGGCAGGTCGATGAACAGCATCTGGAACCAGCCCTGATAGAAGCGCACGATCATCGCGGGCAGCAGCAGCGTCGAGAGAACCACCATGAAGGGATAGCTGATGTTGGCGGTGAGGTGAAAGACGGCCTCGGCCTTGACGTGCGTGGGCTCGTCCGAGCGCAGCACGCGCGGCAGGATTTTCTTCGCCGTCTGCATCAGGCCCTTGGCCCAGCGCGCCTGCTGCGCCTTGAACGCGTTCATTTCCACGGGCAGCTCGGAGGCGCATTCGATATCCGGCAGATAGAGAAATTTCCAGCCGACGAAGCTGCGCGCGGTAGGAAAGATCGGTGTCCTCGGTGAGCGTGTCGTGCTGCCAGCCGCCGGCTTCGTCGATCGCGCAGCGGCGCCACACGCCCGCGGTGCCGTTGAAGTTGAAGAAAGCTGCCGCTGCGCGAGCGCGCGCCGTGCTCCATGACGAAGTGGCCGTCGAGCAGGATCGTTTCGACTTCGGTCAGCGCGGAGTAGTGGCGGTTCAGGTAGGTCCAGCGCGTCTGGACCATGCGCGATTTTGGGATCGGCGAAATACGGCAGCGTGCGGCGCAGAAAATCCGGCGACGGGCAGGAAATCGGCGTCGAAGATGGCGACGAATTCGCCCGTCGCGGACTTCGAGCCCCGCGGCCAGCGCGCCGGCCTTGTAGCCGGTGCGGTCGTTGCGATGCAGATAGTGGATCGGCAAACCGAGCGCCTGGTAGCGCTCGACGCACGCGCGCGCGACTTGCTGCGTCTCGTCGGTCGAATCGTCGAGCACCTGAATGTCGAGCAGTTCGCGCGGATAATCGAAGCGCGCGACCGCGTCCACCAGGCGCTCGATCACGTAGCGCTCGTTGTAGATGGGAAGCTGTATGGTAACCTTGGGCCACTCGGTGACCGGCAGGCGGCGGGCCGGGAACGTTCCGGCGATTCTTGAAATACTCGTACACCAGATAGTAGCGGTGCATGCCGTACGCGGCCAGGATCACCAGCACGACGAAGTACGGAATCATGATGGCCAGATCGAACGTGTTGAGCTGATAGAGGCCGCGGAAGGGATTGCGGTTCGGGTCGGTGAGCTTGGACCAATAGTTCGAGAGCGGGCTTTGCGCCGCCATTGCCAGCAAGACCAGATCGTATGTTGCGCGAAAATCAAAACGGACAGCCCCCCTTGCAAAAAATCAGTCCGCGAAAATCGAACTGCGAGCGTACAAACGTTGAGCGCGTCGCGTCGGCAACCGGGTGCGGGCTCTACTTGGAGCCCGCCAGAAAAAGTCCGCAAATTCTGATCGCGCTCGTCGCCATCGTCGCGCTCGAAGCCGTGTTTGCCGCGATGGCGCGCCTCGGGGATCTCTCCATTCACATCCCCGAATTCATGGCCCTGGCGCTGGGCGCGCGGCGTCCTGTACTTCATCGCCCTGTACGCCCTCGAACACACGCGAGACAACCGGGCCGTGCTGTGGCTCGTCCTGCTGGGCGCGCTGGCCTTTCGCCTGACGCTGTTTCCGCTACCCGCCGTCGCTCTCGACCGACGTGCATCGCTACCGCTGGGACGGCCACGTCCAGAACGCGGGCTGGAATCCCTATGCGGTAGCGCCGACCGATCCGCGCCTTGCGCCGCTGCGCGATCCGGGCTGGTACGTCATGCCTGTGCCGGAAATTCCCACGATGTACCCGCCGCTCTCTGAGCTTGTGTTTCGCGCGACGTGGCGCGTGTTGCCGGACCCGGTTGGCTTCAAGCTGCCGTTTCTGCTCGCCGATCTTGCCGTCGCGGCCATGCTCGCCGGGTGGATCCGTTCGACTGGGGGACGGAACTACCAGGTAGCGATTTACGCCTGGAATCCGCTGGTTGTGGTCGAATTCGCCTCAAGCGGCCACAACGACGCGCTCGCCATCGCCGGTGTCGTCGCTACGCTGCTGATTATACGGCGCTTTCCGGCAATGTCAACGCTTACGCTTACCGCCGGGGCGCTGGCCAAAGCGTTCCCTGCCACGCTGCTGCCGCTGGCGCTTTTTCGCGCGGGCTGGCCCGGAAAGTTGCGCGGGTGGCTCGCGGCGGGCGGCTGCGCGGCGCTGGCAGCGGTGTGCGTCTGGCCGTATCGGCACGGCTGGCGCGAATTTCTCGGCATGCTCAAGTATTACCAGGTGATCTGGCGAAACTACCATTCGAGCATCTATCCGGTCCTGCTGTGGCTTACCGGCTCGCACGAAGTCGCTGCGGGAGTTGGCGAAGGCGTCGTCCTTGGACTGGCGTTGTGGCTGGCGGTGCGCCGCGCGGACCCCACGCGCGCGGCGTTTCTGCTGATCGGCACGGTGCTGCTCTTCGCGCCGAACGGCTATTCGTGGTACTTCACCTGGATCGTGCCGCTCTTGTGTTTCTATCCGAGCCCGGCGTGGCTGCTGCTCACGATCCTGCAATTTCTCTCGTACAAAATTTTCATCAACTACCGCGCCTTAGGCATGTGGCAGTTCGATCCGTTTTTTCAGTGGCTCTGCTATGCGCCGTTTTATGTCTTGTTGGGGTGGGAGATTTTTCGCTGCAAAAAGCCAAGAATACGGATAGCTCGTTCTACAGGCGACGCAATCGAATGTCTATCGGATGGTCCTACCTGAATTTGGGCGAAGGCCATAGAGCTCGGATGTCAGACGGTCAATCGCTCCACCACGTCGGGAACTACAACTTATGCCAACGGTTCGTCAGCAGCCGAACGGATGACGTGCGAAATCTTCCCTTCTGACGCTTGAACTGGGATACATTTTCCGAGTGAACGGCCTGAGGCACTGGCGTTTCCTCGAAATCAGCTGCATCGTGCAGGCAAGTTCGTCCAGTACAGCCATGACGATAGTTTCGACCAGCCGATTTTGGCCACTAGGGTCGCTTTCATCTTCTTGCCAGACGACGCTGCGACGTCACCCTGCGACATCCCGTCCCGCCCGGATATCCGCCGCGACTTTTCCATCATTTCTATGAATTTCGGATTCACTTCGATTCTTCGAGAGACGCTTCGATGGCAGCGTATACGCTGATCGCTTCCCGGACTACCAGGCTGCGGTTCCCGGCGCGGGCCTCGGCCAATTCATCCAGCAATCGACTCGATTTCTTGTCCAAGACAAATTGATGTCGCATTACCGCCTCCAAGGGAGGTTACACCGTGTCGCATGAATTCAACACCATTCATGAATGATGTTGAAGCTTCAGCCTGGCAGTGCGACCGTTGCGTTACAGGTCTAAACGTTGATGGAAAGCGTGACGTCGGGGCGAGGGCCGGGCGGCGGAGGCATTTTCGAGCGGTCGACCGGGCGGTAGAGCGTGTCGCGCTCGACGGGGACGCGGCCGGCTTCGCGGATCAGGCGTTCGAGTTCGACGCGCGGGGTGAACTCGGCGGTCTTGGCGCCGGCATCGTGGTAGATCTTTTCCTCGACGACGGTGCCGTCGAGGTCGTCCGCGCCGAAGCGCAGCGCGATTTGCGCGATGCTCGGCGTGAGCATCACCCAGTAGGCCTTGATGTGGTCGAAGTTGTCGAGCAGCAGGCGCGAAATCGCGATGGATTTTAAATCGTGATAGCCCGTGGGCGGAGGCAGGTGCGCGAGGCCTGTGTTGTCCGGATGAAACGCCAGCGGAATGAACGCCGAGAAACCGTGCGTCTCATCCTGCAATTCGCGCAGCAAGAGCAAGTGCTCGACGCGCTCCTCTTCGGTCTCGACGTGGCCGTAGAGCATCGTGGCGTTCGAGCGCAGGCCGATTTCGTGCGCCGTGCGCGCGATGTTGAGCCACTGCTGGCCGCTGACTTTGTGATCGCAGATGATTTTCCGCACGCGCGGATTAAAAATTTCCGCGCCGCCGCCGGGCAGCGAGTCCACGCCCGCTTCCTTGAGCGCGACGAGCGTGTCGCGAATCGAAAGCTTCGCGATGCGCGAGAAGTATCCCACCTCGACCATCGTGAACGCCTTCAGATGCACGGACGGACAGCGCTTTTTGAGGCCGCGCATCAGGTCGAGGAAATATTCAAACGGCAGATCGGGATGCAGGCCGCCGACCATGTGAAATTCCGTCGCGCCTTCGCGCATGCCCTGCTCGGCGCGCTGGTAGATTTCCTCGAGCGCGAACGTGTACGCGCCGGGCGCATTGGGATCGCGGCCAAACGCGCACAGCTTGCAATGCGCGACGCACACGTTCGTGGGATTGATGTGGCGATTCACGTTGAAGAAGCAGGTGTTGCCGTGGCGCTTTTCGCGCACGAAATTGGCGAGCCAGCCGATGGCGAGCAGGTCCGGCGAACGATACAGCGCGACGCCGTCTTCGGCGCTCAGGCGCTCGCCGGCGAGGACTTTGTCCGCAATCGGCTTTAATTGCTCGTCGTTGATTTGGAGTTCGCTCATGTCTTCGTGTAGCACAGACTTTAGTCTGTGGCTTTTGAATTTGCGGTTCGAAACCCCACAGGCTGAAGCCTGTGCTACTTAAAATCACGGATGCGCGACGGCTACGGCCGCGCCCCAGAACAGCAGGAACAAGAGACTAATATAACCGTTCACGGTAAAAAACGCAGCATTCATCCGGCTCAAGTCGTTTGCGGAAACGAGCGAGTGCTCGTAGGCGAGCAGCGCGGCGACGACCACGATTCCCGCCCACGCCGGCCAGGGCAGATGGAAACTCCACGCCAGCCAGGCCAGCAGCGCGATCATCACGACGTGCATCGTGCGCGCGATCGCCAGCGCCCGTGCAACGCCGAAACGCTTTGGCACGGAAAAAAGGTTCACCGACTTGTCGTACTCGAGGTCCTGGCAGGCGTAGAGCACGTCGAAGCCGCCGACCCACAGCGTCACCGCCGCGCAGAGAATCAGCATGCGCGCGTCGAGCGACCCGGCGATGGCGATCCACGCCGCCGCGGGCGACATCCCCAGGCAGAATCCCAGCACCAGGTGCGACCACGACGTGAATCGCTTGGTGTAGGAATAGAAAAACAGGACGGCAAGCGCGACCGGCGAAAGTTTCGAGCGCCAGGGGATTCAATTGCCACGCGGCAATCACCAGCACGGCCGCAGCCGCTGCGGCGAATGCCCAGGCGAAGCTCACGGTCAGCGCGCCGGTGGCGAGGGCGCGCGCACGGGTGCGGGGATTTTCGCGGTCGTAGCGCAGGTCGATGATCCGGTTCGTCGTCATCGCCCAGGAGCGCGCCCCGACCATGGCGACGATGATCCACGCGATCTGCCGCCAAGAACGGCCACCCCGGCACCGCGCCCGGAATCGGCGCATAGCGCGCAGCGAGCAAGCGCTCCCGTCAGCGCAAACGGCAGCGCGAACACGGAGTGCTCGAACTTGATCATCTCGAGAATCGTGCGGATGCGGGTGGGACTCACTTCAAATCTCCCGGAGATTTTCAGTAGGACAGGCTTCAGCCTGTCTGGTTTTGATCTTCGCGGCGCTGGCAAGAGTCAAAAGAAGACAGGCTGAAGCCTGTCCTACCTAAACCTTGCCTTTCGTTTGTCCTTCCCAGCGGTACATTTCTTCCTGCGGCAATCCCATCTGCGCGAGGACGCGATAGACGTATTGCGCGACCAGATCGTCGATCGTTTTCGGCTGGTGATAGAACGAAGGAATCGCCGGCATGATCACGGCGCCAGCCTGCTGCGCGCGCAGCATATTTTCCAGATGAATCCGGCTGAACGGCGTGTCGCGCACGCAAAGCACCAGGCGCCGTTCTTCCTTGAGGCAAACGTCTGCGGCGCGCGCGATCAGATCGTCGCTCGTCCCCGCGGCGATCGTCGCGAGCGTGCCCATCGAGCAGGGAATCACCACCATCGCATCCACCGGATAGCTGCCCGAGGCAATCGATGCGCCCACGTCTTTGTTCGGCAGCACTTCCGTTTTCGCCGCGCGCCCGCCGACGAGCAGCGAGGGAAGCTTCTTCGCGTCGCTCGTGGCAATGTCCAATTCATGCGCAAGCAGGCGCGCGCCCGTGTCGGTAACCACCAGATGAATACGCGCCACGCGCGGATCGGCTTCGAGCAGCCGCAGCGCCGCCTGCGCCAGCACCGCCCCGGATGCTCCGGTGACACCTACAACAATCGTCTTGTGTTCCGCTTGGCTCATGGTTTGCGCGGGAAGTTTTAGTCTAGACAGCGGCTCGCACCAAAGTCAAGAAACGCGCAGTAGCACTTTCATCTCGCCGGGTTGCTGCGCGCAGCGAATCGCTTTGGCCGCGTCCTTCAAAGAGAAGATTCGCGAAATCAAGGGCCGTGGGTCCACTCGTCCGGAGCGCAGGAGTGCAAGCGCGCGCGGAAAAGGACCGCAGCGCGAGCCAATGACGGTCAGCTCCTTCACGACGATCGGCCAAGTCTCGACGTTCGCGGCGCCATGAAATGTGGATTTTAATATGAGGGTGCCGCGCGGCGCCGTGATTTGTTGCGCGAGGGCAAGGCCAGAGGGTGAGCCGGTGGCCTCGACGGTGAATGTGAATGCGTCCGCCCGGCGCGCGGCTGGCGATGAAGCCTTTACAGTGGCGATGTCCGCAAGACGCGCCAGGCGCAGCTTGCTCGCGTGCTTGCCAATCATCACGACGCGCATGCCTGCCGCGCGCAGCACACGAGCGATCAACTGCGCGAGCTTTCCGTCGCCGATCACGGCCGCATTGCGGTGCGCGCGAATGTTTACCTGTTCGAGAATTTCGCACGCCGCGGCGAGCGGCTCGGTGAAGACGGCTGCCTCATCGGGAATGCCTGCGGGCACGCGATGCAGGTTCACGATGGGCAGCGCGAGGTATTCGGCGAACGCGCCATCGTGGCCGATAATTCCCAGCACGCGCCGCCGCGCGCAGTGCGTCGGGATTCCACGGCGGCAATAGCTGCATGGCTTGCGGAATCCCAGCCCAGTGCACGCCAGATTAATTTCTCCGACGACGCGCCGCCCGATCCAGCCACGATCTTTAGAAGTCGGCGGGCTGTAAGTACAGCCCGCACCCGGCGCGTTCGCGACGCGAACGACTTCGCCCACAAATTCGTGTCCAAGCGTGCCGTGAAAATTGTGATATCCGCGCAGAATTTCGATGTCCGTGTTGCAGATTCCCGCGAGGCGAACGCGCACGAGGGCCCAGCCCGGCCTCAGTCGCGGCAGAGGTTTCTGTAACACGGCAACGCGATTCCGGCGGGTGATGGCGGCAAGCATTGGGAAAACATTGGAGCACAGGCAGAAGCGCCGGGCAAGGCGGCCCTGGTAGCACAGGCTTGAAGCCTGTGGGGTTTGGTGGCAAGCACGATCGGCCGTGCTTGAAACAAGATCCACAGACTAAAGTCTGTGCTACTAAATGCGAAGGGCACGGCGAACTGTGCCCTTCGCTGAATTTATATTCGAATGAGGGGTCTAACTGCAGCCCGATGTGCCGCCGCAATTTTCGCACTTGTAGCAGGCGCCGTTGGGCGTCATGAGCATGCCGCACTCGGAACAGGTGGGCGCGCCGTCAAACATGGGGCGTGGTCCTACGCCGGCCGGCGACGGATCGTCATAGGCAGTAGCGACAATGGCGGGAGGCACGGCGGGCGTGGCCGTTACGGTGGCTACGGGCAACGCGGCGTCGCCATTGTGCGTGAGATAGTCGGGCGAAATAAATCGTCCGCCGAGCCAGCGCGCGAGGTAATCAAGCACGGACTTGGCGTAAGGAATGGCCGGATGGCCCGTGTAGCCGGCGGGCTCGAAGCGCGTGTTGATGAATTTATCGACCAGCGCCTTGAGCGGCACGCCATACTGCAAGCCGATGGAAACCGAAAGCGCGAAGCCGTCCATGAAGCCGGAGAGCGTCGAGCCTTCCTTGGCCATCTTGATGAAGATTTCGCCGGGCTCGCCCGTCTCATACATGCCGACGGTGATGTAGCCTTCGTGGCCGCCGATGGAAAACTTGTGAGTGATGGACGCGCGTTCGCTCGGCATCTTGCGGCGATGCGCGCGAATGAATAGCTCGCGCTGCTCGGCCCCGGCCGACGCGGCCTCGGCCGGCTTGGCGGCCGTTACGGCGGGCTGCGTCTGCTGCGCGGTATCTTTTTTGTCGCCCGCGGCCGAAAGCGGCTGCGAGCCTTTCGAGTTGTCGCGATAAATCGCCACGGCCTTCACGCCCAGTTTCCACGACTCGATATACGCCTGCATGATGTCTTCGACCGTGGAATCCTCGGGCATGTTGATCGTCTTGCTGATGGCGCCGGAGAGAAAGGGCTGGGCCGCCGCCATCATTTTCAAGTGGCCGCGCCAGGCGATCGAGCGCCCGCCGACGGCGGCCAGCGAACAATCGAAAATCGGCAAGTGCTCGGACTTGAATCCGGGCGCGCCCTCGATCTTGCCGTTGCGGTCCACGTAGGAAACGATCTGCGAAGTTTCCTCGGGTGAGTAGCCGAGCTTCATCAGCGCCGCCGGGACGGTGTTGTTTACTATTTTAATAACTCCGCCGCCGACGAGTTTTTTGTATTTCACGAGTGCAAGGTCGGGCTCGATGCCGGTCGTGTCGCAGTCCATCATGAAGCCGATGGTGCCGGTGGGCGCGAGCACGGTGACCTGCGAATTCTTGTAGCCGACTTTTTCGCCGAGGGCGAGCGCCATGTCCCAGGAGTGTTGCGCGGCGCCGAGCAGCGAAGGCTGCACGTTTTCCGGCTTGATCGGCCGCAGCGAATCGCGGTGCATGCGAATGACTTCGAGCATCGGTTCGCGATTGACGGCATAGCCGGCGAACGGCCCCAGGCGCTCGGCAATGCGGGCGGACTGCGCGTAGGCCTCGCCGCACATCAGCGCGGTGACCGCGGCGGCCATGTCGCGCCCGCCGTCGGAGTCATACGGCAGCGCCATGGACATCAGCAGCGCGCCCAGATTGGCGTAGCCGAGTCCCAGCGGGCGGAACTTGTGCGAATTCTCGGCGATTCTCGGCGTCGGATAGCTGGCGTTGTCCACCAGGATTTCCTGCGCCGTGATGGTGACGTCCACGGCGTGGCGGAACGCTTCGACGTCGAAGGAACCGTTCGAATTAAGATATTTCATCAAGTTGAGCGACGCGAGGTTGCACGCCGTGTCGTCCAGGAACATGTATTCCGAGCACGGGTTCGAGGCGTTGATGCGCGCGGTGTTTTTGCACGTGTGCCAGCGGTTCACCGTGGTGTCGTATTGCATGCCGGGATCGCCGCACTGCCAGGTGGATTCGGCCATGCGGTGCAGCAATTCGCGCGCGCTGTATTTTTCGACCGGATTTCCATCGTTGACGTTGCGGGTCCACCAGTCGCGATCGTCCTCGACCGCCTGCATGTATTCATCGGTGACGCGGACCGAGTGGTTCGCATTCTGGAAAAAGACCGAGGAGTAGGCTTCGCCGTCAATCGCCGGGTCATAGCCCTGCTCGATGAGAACGCGCGCCTTGCGCTCCTCTTTCATCTTCGAGTCGATGAATTCGACGATGTCCGGATGATCCACGTTCAAGATCACCATCTTGGCGGCGCGGCGCGTCTTGCCGCCCGACTTGATCACGCCGGCAAACGCGTCAAAACCCTTCATGAAACTTACGGGCCCGGAGGCGATGCCGCCGCCGGAAAGCGTTTCGCGGCTGCCGCGCAGCGACGAAAAATTCGTGCCCGTGCCCGAACCCCACTTGAACAGCATCCCCTCGGTCTTGGCCAGATTCATGATCGATTCCATGTCGTCCTGGACCGAGTTGATGAAGCAGGCCGAGCATTGCGGCTTGGCCTGCACGCCGACGTTGAACCAGACCGGCGAATTGAAGGCCATCTTCTGCTCGACGAGCAAGTGCGTCAGTTCGTCGCGGAAGGCGTCACGCGCAGGAGCGCTCGCGAAGTAGCCGCCCTTCTCTCCCCAGCCGACAATCGTGTTCACCACGCGGCTGATGAGCTGGCGCACCGAGCCTTCGCGCTCGGGCGTGTTGGGCTTGCCGTGAAAATATTTCGACGCGACGATGTTGGTCGCCGTCTGCGACCAGCCCTTGGGCACTTCCACGTCTTCCTGGCGGAAAATCGTCTTGCCCTTTTCGTTGCCGATCAGCGCCACGCGGCGTTCCCACTCGACCGCGTCAAACGGCGAGGTGCGGCCGTCAGTGAAATACCGCTCAAATTCGAGGCCGGTGCGGACCTCGACATCCGCGGGCGTGGTCACGCCCGTTTGCAGCGCCGTCTTTTCGTTCAAAGCCATTTTCGTATGTGACATCATCGCCTCCGCGCAGGTAGGCTCCCCCGCGCAGAGGGAACCTTTGTATTTTACTCCCGAAATGCGTGACTGGGAGCACGCAGTTACCTGATTCTCAGCAGGTCACTGCTCGATTCGAATTTTTAGCGCCGGGGATTCACGAGCATCCTTGTTGCGGGCTCCACATTTCACTTTCACCCCCGCGGGGGCGGCGCGTTCCTGACGCATTCCGCGTGAAAGCGGAGTCCGCACCAAAAAAGAAAAAGCATCCCTTGCGCATCGCCCCGGCCGCTGGCAGCCTCTGGCGTTACGCGATCCCTCGCCGGCAGCGCCGGCCGCGGGGAGTGGAAGGGAGCCTCCTCGATGTCTCGATGAAATCCGACGGGTTGCGTCAGTCGACTTTGCGGTGTTCCCGGGGTGGTTGGGCCGTCCGCTCGTCGAATCACGGTCCCCTGAATCCGAGGGCGCAATGTAATCAAGAGTGAAAATTCTGTCAAGAGGCAAATGCGCTCGGAAACACAAAATCTTGTTGCCGCGTGTTCAAACTGTCTATCCCTAGTGGTATGGTTCCACGGAGACACAAGCCGGAAAAGACCGCCGCGCGCCCGAAAATGTCTCAATATTCGCACACGAACCGTATCACAATGGCTCCGACCGGAGCAAAACTGTTATTCGGAATCACAATCGCGGCCCCGTTCAAACCGCTCAAAATAAAACCTAAAACTCTGCCATTCCGAGGCGCGCTCCGTGCCGAGGAATCTCTCTTTACTTGAGTGTAGAAGCAAGAGAGATTTCTCAGTCGCTGCGGCGACTTCGGAATGACGACGCGGCGTGCTTTTTCCGCAAGTCCTCAAACCTCTCGCGTCTCTATATGAATTTTCGACGTGAGGGTTCGATGGACCGGGCATTTGTTGGCAATCTCCAGCAGCTTGGATCGCTGTTCATCCGCCAGCGGCCCTGCAAAATGAATGTCCCGTTCGATCCGATCGAGCATTCCTTCTTTCGTTTCGCATTCCGCGCAATCGGTGACGTGGATCCTCGAGTGCCGCAGATGAACCGTAACCTCCTCGAGAGGCCAGGCTTTGCGCCGAGCATACATGGCCACGGTCATCGAAGTACATGCTCCAAGAGCGGCCAGCAGTAGATCGTAGGGAGACGGTCCCGTATCCGTGCCGCCGGCGGACACCGGTTCATCCGCGGAAAGCCGATGCGGGCCCGCTTGAATTTCCTGCGCGAACCCGGCGGCGCTGCCGCGGACAACCACACTTCTCACGTCGCCTTTTTCCATTGTCCTCACCGCATCAAATGTTTATGCCTTACTTCTACTTCACGCCGACGCTTGCGCGCTGCGCTGCAGGAACGTAAGCAGCTCCGCGTTGATTTGGTCCTTGAGGGTGGAGCACATGCCGTGCGGCGCGCCTGGAATGATTTTCAGCGTGGCGCCCTTGACCAGCTTCGAAGAAAGGAGCGCGGAGTCACCGATGGGCACGATCTGGTCGTCGTCTCCATGAAGAATGAGCGTTGGCACATCGAACTTCTTGAGATCTTCGGTGAAGTCCGTCTCGGAAAAGGCTTTGATGCAGTCGTAGGCGGCTTTGAATCCACACTGCATGCCTTGAAGCCAGAAAGAATCCCGCAAGCCTTGCGAGACTTGCGCGCCGGTGCGGTTTGCGCCGTAGAAGGGCGCGCTCAAATCCTTGAAAAATTGCGAGCGGTCGGCGTGGACGGCGGCGCGAAGTTGGTCGAATGCCTCCATCGGCATGCCGCCGGGATTCGCCGGAGTTTTGAGCATCAGCGGCGGCACCGCGCTGATCAGCACTGCTTTGGCGACACGCTTCGTGCCATGGCGGCCGATGTAACGGGCGACTTCGCCCCCGCCCGTCGAGTGGCCAACGTGGATCGCGTCCCGCAGGTCGAGCGCCTCGACGAGCGCCGCGAGGTCGTCAGCATAGGTGTCCATCTCGTTGCCGCCCCAAGGCTGGCTGGAGCGGCCATGGCCGCGGCGGTCATGTGCGATGCAGCGATAGCCGCGGCCGGCCAGAAACATCATCTGGTCTTCCCAGGCGTCCGCGCTTAGGGGCCAGCCGTGACTGAAGACGACGGGCTGTCCTGTGCCCCATTCCTTGAAATAAATCCGCGTGCCATCTTTGATCGTAATCGTTGTCATGGAAGGCTCTCCTTTTTTCTGGATTAGCTTTTGCAACGTGTAACACACTAGGGGCCGATGAGAGATTGCGGATGGAACTGCAATTGTACCACCACGATCCTCGCCTCCCGCGTGTCCGGATTCAGGGCCGGCACCTGGCGCGCAATTCTTTGCAGCCAGGTCGCTGTTCCGCGCGATAATATGAAAGAGGACATTTCACGCTCGAGGTGAAAACATGAATGCGCCGCAATCGCTACACGACAAAGGCCAGAGTCTCTGGCTCGATAACATCACGCGAGATCTGCTCGATGACGGTACGCTCAAACGATACATCGACGAATGGTCGATCACGGGGCTCACTTCCAATCCCACGATCTTCGACCAAGCGATCAAGAATAGCGGGGCGTATGACGCGTCCATTGCCGAGAAGCTAAAGAATGGGAAATCCGGCGAGGCTCTGTTCTTCGAGCTGGCACTGGAAGACCTCACTCGCGCGGCGGACCTGTTTCGGCCCATCCACGAAAAAACGAACGGTGCAGACGGCTATGTCTCCCTGGAAGTATCACCGCTTCTCGCGTACGACACGGCCCGTACGATCGCTGCCGCAAAAGAGTTGTTTGCGCGCGCGAACCGCCCCAACTTGTTCATCAAGATTCCTGGAACAAAGGAAGGGCTTCCCGCGATTGAGGAAGCAATCTTTTCCGGCGTGCCAGTGAACGTCACGCTCTTGTTTTCGCGCGAGCACTACCTGGCTGCCGCCGATGCATTTCTGCGTGGCATCGAACGCCGCATCGCCGCCGGACTCAATCCGAATGTTGACTCGGTCGCTTCACTATTCGTCAGCCGTTGGGATGTCGCCGTTGCCGGCAAAGTTCCCGAGAGGCTGCGCGGCCAGCTTGGCATTGCCATCACAAAACGCACGTACAAGGCCGCGAGCGATCTGCTCAGCTCCGAGCGATGGCGGCGCGTCTACAATTTCGGTGCCCGCCCGCAACGGCCGCTCTGGGCCAGCACGGGAACCAAAGATCCGAAGGCGTCGGCGCTTCTGTATGTCGAGGCTCTGGCCGCGCCCTGGACGGTGAACACCATGCCCGAAGCCACGTTGAAAGCGCTGGCCGCTCACAGCGAGTTGGCTGGGCTCATGCCGGAAGATGGCGGCAATTGTGAAGAAGTGCTCGGGGAATTCGGCAAGGCGGGCATCGACATCGACGCGTTGGCCGCGCGCCTTCAGGACGAAGGAGCGAAATCGTTTGTGGCATCCTGGAACGACTTGATGGGCGTGATCGCATCCAAGAGCGCCTCGCTCGGCAAGAGCAATCCTCTGAAAGCCGCCGATTAGAGCAAAGTGAAAGACACCTGGGCAAGACAACCCAAGTAGAACAGCCTGCAGAAAGCCCGCAACTCTGTTTGAGGAGATAACTGATGAGTATTGAGAATTCCGATGCGTTAGTTTTCTTCGGAGCCACCGGCGACCTGGCCTACAAAAAGATTTTCCCTGCGCTGCAGGCAATGGTGAAACGCGGAAATCTGGCTGTACCCGTGGTGGGCGTAGCCAAGGCCGGATGGAATCTGGATCAGCTCCGCGCGCGGGCCAAGGACAGCCTCGAAAAACACGGCGGAGTCGATCCCGCGGCTTTTGAAAAGTTGAGCGCCATGCTGCGTTACGTTGACGGCGACTACCAGGACCCGGCGACGTTCGAGGCATTACGCGGACAGCTGAAGGACGCGCATCGGCCCTCCTATTACCTTGCCATTCCGCCGGTTTTGTTTGAAACCGTAGTCGAAAATATCGCGAAATCGGATGGCGCCGGCGGTGCCCGGGTGATTGTCGAAAAACCCTTCGGGCACGATCAAGCCTCGGCCCTGGAGCTGAACAAGATCCTGCTCTCCATCTTCGACGAATCCTGTATTTTCCGCATCGATCACTTCCTCGGCAAGCGGCCTGTGGACAACATGCTGGTCTTTCGCTTCGCGAATGCGTTCGCGGAAGCATTCTGGAATCGCCACTATATCGAGAGCGTGCAAATCACCATGGCCGAGGACTTCGGAGTTCAGGGCCGCGGCGCTTTTTACGATGGAACCGGAGCCATCCGCGATGTGGTCCAGAACCACTTATTTCAGGTGCTGTCCAATTTGGCGATGGAGCCTCCAGTCAGGTCCGATGGCGAGTCCCTGCGCGACGAAAAAGTCAAAGTACTGAAAGCGATTCCGCCCATTGAAGAGAAAAACCTGATACGCGGCCAGTTCCAGGGCTACCGCAATGAGAATGGAGTCGCCAAGGAATCGCAGACGGAAACTTTCGCCGCCTTGCAGTTGGAAATCAATTCCTGGCGCTGGAAGGGCGTTCCTTTCTACATTCGAGCGGGCAAGTGCTTGCCAATGACCTGCACGGAAATACTTGCCAAGTTTCGCAAGCCTCCCACGCTCCTGCCCGACAGTGTTCTGACGGAGAATCATCTCCGGCTCCGGCTTAGTCCCGACGTGGTCATCGCGATGGGACTGATGTCGCTGGCGCCGGGCGAAGGAATGGGACTTCAGGCCGGCGAAATGGTGGCCACCAGCTCTCCGGGAGCGGGTGACATGGACGCTTACGAACGCTTGCTCGGCGCGGCGATGGCTGGAGATAACTCGCTCTTCGCGCGAGAAGACTACGTGGAAGAAGCGTGGCGCATTGTCGATCCCGTGTTGAAAAAAGGCACGCCGATTTATTCATACTCGCCGAATACGTGGGGTCCCGCCGAGGTCGCGCGTGTAACGCCGCCAGGAGGCTGGGACATCCCAGTTCGCTGCTCGGACACTGTTTCGGCTGATGGCTAGTCCCCCCGGTTGACGAAACTGTCTTAAAGGTGGAAACGTCTATTAATGCCCGCGCGGTGTTTGCTCGCATGGGTGCGCGAGGTTGCTGTAGCCCGGGTCTTCAGACCCGGGGATTTTTATCATTCCGCGGCAGAAACCCCCGCCTCTGAAGAGGCGGGCTACAACAAATTGTCCCCGGCATCTACGGATGTAATAGAATGCGCGAATCGTCGCGTCCAAGGAGGAAGCATGAATGGTTTGGTCAGGAATCTAGTCGCTATGGGGATCGCGTGCACTGGTCTTATGGCTACATGGGCAAGCGTGCCGGCAACCGCTGCCGATGATGCTGTCGTAACCGCGGACAAAGCCGTAGTGGCGGCGCTCGCGAAAGGCGATAAAGTTGCCGCGAACAAGTGGCTCGACCCGGATTTCAGTTGGATCGACTCCGAAGGAATTATGTGGGCCAAGGAAGACGCTTTCCGGGGCGGCTTGAAGCCTCTCGTTGTGGCGGGAGATGACGTCAAGATCACCGAGCACAAATATGGCAAGAGCGTCGTGTGGATCCAATGGAACCAGGGCAATAAATATTCGGCGAGATTCTGGGTGAAGCGGCCGACCGGTTGGAAACTGCTGCACACGACCGAAATTGCATCGATGCCCAAGCGGGATTTCCAGACCGTCGAGCCGACTTATGATATCCCCTGCAACAATCCCTGCAAAGCCGTGCCGTACAAACCGCTGACCCCGGGCGAAAAGGCTTCCCTCGACGAATGGCAAACGCAGGAATCCAGCCAGGCAAATTGGGAAATACACGTCGCCGATAATATGGATCAGCGCGTCGTAAGCACGTACGGCGGGGCGTCTCCTTCCAAGGCGGACCGCATCGCCGGAATGAACAAACGCAAAGCGGCAAATCCCAACTCTCCCAAGGTTGGAGCGGCTCCGGCATTGTGGATTCGCACGTGGGATTTCGGCGATGCGGTTGTGATGGTCTCGGTCCAACCGACCTATGGCGACAAAGCGTATTGGTCCAGCCGCGTGCTCGCCCCGAACGAGGCTGGCCTATGGCAAATGATGGAGAGCTATCACAATTATATTTTGGCTTCGCCCGTAATGACGGCCACGCCAAATCAACCTGACCTGAAGTAATACGCAAGCGGATTGCATCCATGTAGAAGCAGAACGGCTCAGGGAGGCCAAATGCTCCCTGAGCCGTTCTTGTTCGGAAGACGCGAATCCAATTTGGAGCAATAAGGCTATTTGTGGAAGCGGCCCACCAGCACACCCTTACCTAAAATATGGCCGTCCATTGCAGCCAGGACGTCCGCGCGCGTGGCATCCGCACCCAGGCTGAGCTTTGTATCCAAAGCAAAAAGCTCAAACGTGTAGTGATGATATGGGCCAACGGCAGGGGCGCCCGGTCCAAGAAAGCCGATCGCTCCGCGGCGATTCTTGGCCTGCACGGTTCCGTCGGGCAACATGGCAGTGGCGGGCACGCCTTCGGGAAGCCCGGTAGCGGTCCCGGGGATGTTGAAAGCCATCCAGTGGAGAACGTCGCCGATTTTCTTATCCAAGGCAACATCAGGATCATGGGCGATCAAAACGAAGCTGACCGTATTCGGTGGAACATTGGTCCATTGCAGCTTGGGTGAGACAAAATCAGTGACCGACTGGGTGAACTTCGCGGGAATGATGGACCCGTCCTCAAATGCCGGCGAGGTAAGCGTCAAACCAGGAACCGCCGGGGCTGCTGCTGGCATTCCCTGCGCCTTTGCGGGCGCTGAGACAGCGGTGGAAATTGCAAGAATCGCGCAGATCGTGAGTATTTGCTTCAATCTCATTTTGCTTTTCTCTCCTTTTGAATTCGCCGGGAGTTCAATTCGAATTACAGGGCAATCGGTAATGTACGCCTGACGGCCCTTTCAAGCAATGCTGCCGTACTCGATACCGCTGCGATCGGCGACGGAAGTGGGTGCGCCACCAAGCCCTCGAATTCAGCGCGCTGGGAGCGCCTGAAGGGGTGGCGTCTTGCCTCCCGGAGTAGGATCCTCGGCTGTATTGCTCAACATGGCGACGGTAATGTAGGTGCCGCTCACCGCGATCAGGTCGACGATTTGCTGATCGCTGAAAACCTCGCGCGCTTTTTTAAAAGAGGCATCGCTTACCACGTGATTGGTCGCCAGATCCATGCAGAGATCGTACACCGCCGCCT
This sequence comes from uncultured Acidobacteriota bacterium, assembly GCA_963833595.1. Classification (GTDB taxonomy): domain Bacteria; phylum Acidobacteriota; class Terriglobia; order Acidiferrales; family UBA7541; genus Palsa-360. The sequence continues at coordinate 84,769 of CAWHYM010000028.1, forward strand.
CGTCCGGCTGCATGGATGCCGGCCGCTTTCCCGCCTTGAGATCATTCGCGACTGCTTCCGGCAAACCTGCTTTGATCGCCAACGGATAGTGAGCCGTCCACTCCACCTGCGAGGTCCACAGCCGGGCCTGAATCAGGATCGCAAACTCGTTCAGCCGTCGCGGAACGGAAGTGTTGAAACGCAGGTAATCGAGCATCGCAAACAAACGCTCGCCCATCACCGGGCTGCGCAGCATCATATTGTATGGACCGGATATCCCGATGCTCGAGACCTTCAGAATCTCATCCGCAAAGGGCCGCTGCTGATCGTTGAGCTGCTCCACTTTGAGTTGAGGGAAACGTTGTTCCTTATCCGAGGAATGCACCTGCACCTCCGGGATCATGAGCGCCAAACCAATTCCAACCGCCACGCACAACGCTAACACGATCACTCGCTTCATGTCTTTCTCCTCCGCGCCTGGCGCGCCTGGACTATCCGCCCGGCTTTCCTGAACGACCGGCAACATATATCCAGCCGCTTCGGAATGCAACGTCCCGGTGCAATTCAATCTTCAAATTCTTCTAATGGCCGATCCCTTCACGTTCGGAAGCGAAATAAAGCTGAGCCTGCTGCGCACTGCGCGCATCGCGGGCTTCGCCCGCCCTCGACACAACGAACTTGCCACCAAATTCGTGGAGATGCGCGCTACCCGTCGTCCCGAGTTCAGTTAGGGGCGCTGTGCGCTGCGACGAGCGCCTGGCCGAGGCTCAGTCCGCCATCGCCCGCGGGAACCTGTGAATGAGTGAAGACTGCAAATCCGTGGAAGACCAGGTTGCGAGTCAACTGTTCGGAAACGAGCAGGTTGTTGAATGTACCGCCGCTCAAGCAGATTTGATTGAGCGAAGATTCCTGGCGCAGCAAGCACGCGAGACGCACGAGAGTTTCGACGAATCCGTTGTGGAATCGGCGGCTGATTGTCTCCGTGCACTCTTTTCGGCGGAGATCTTCGACGATGGCGCCGAATAATGGAGAGGCGTCGATCAGCCAATGGTCGTCCTGGCGGCAAATGGCGAGGGGATAGCCATCGGTCTCGCTCGACAAACGTGCCCACATTTCCAGTTCAATGGCGGCCTGCGCTTCGTAGCTCACTTCTCGCCGAATTCCAATCAGGGCGGCGACGGCATCGAACAAACGTCCGCAACTCGAGGTCAGGGGAGAATTCACTCGCTGGGCCATCATGCGCAGAATCAACTCCGCCTTCCGGCGTTCCAGCTCTCGGACGAAGGGGATATCGAGAGCCAGGCAATCCTCGCCAAAAGTTTGCGCCAAATAGCTTAGCGCCATGCGCCAAGGTTCGCGAATTGCCGCCGCGCCTCCGGGAAGCACTGTGTATGCGAAATGCGCGGCGCGCTCGAAGCCTTCATACCCCGCAAGCAGCGCTTCCCCGCCCCAGATGTGCCCGTCCGTGCCGTAGCCCGTGCCATCGAGGGCCAGGCCGATCACTCTTCCTTCGACCAAGTTTTCCGCCATGCAGGATGCGATGTGCGCGTGGTGGTGCTGCACACCCACAAGACGCGCGCCTTTCCGGGACAAAGCCCATTTCGTCGACAAATAATCCGGATGAAGGTCATGCGCAATAACTTCCGGTTCAATTTCGAGAATTCTCGAAAGATGTGCGACGGCCTCGCCGAAAAATTCGAAACTCTCCATGTTTTCGAGGTCGCCGATGTGCTGGCTCAGGAATGCGAGGTTGTGACGCGTCAGGCAGATCGTATTTTTCAGTTCTCCCCCGACTGCAAGAATCCGCGGAAGTTCCTTGTGCAATCGCACGGGCGCCGGCACGTAGCCTCGCGACCTGCGTATCTGACGCAGCCTCCCGGCCGAAGATCGAACGACCGAATCGTCACAACGAAGGAGAATTTCCCGGTCGTGCACAAGAAAGGAGTCGGCGATGCCGCCTAATCGATCCACCGCCTCACGGTTGTCAATCGCGATCGGCTCTTCACTCAGGTTTCCACTGGTCATGACCAGCGCCGTGAACTCGCCTGCGGCAAAGAGCAAGTGGTGCAGCGGGGTATAGGGCAGGAACAGCCCGAGGTCGCATTGATTCGGCGCCACGGTCTCAACGATCGCCGTGTCTTTCCTCTTTGGCAGCAGCACGATGGGCCGCTGCCGGCAGCTCAGAAGCCTCCGTGCTTCGGCATCAATCTCGCAAAATCGCCCGGCGGCTTCCAAATCGCGCACCATCACGGCAAACGGCTTTTCCATGCGCCGCTTGCGTTGGCGCAGCCGTTCCACCGCGGCTCGGTTCATGGCATCGACAGCGAAGTGGAATCCTCCGAGTCCCTTGACGGCGAGTATCTCGCCCGATTGGAGGCGCTTCACGCCCGCCTCGATCGGGTCGAGCGCTTCCACCGGGCGGCCCTGGGTGTCCCAAAATTCGACTTGGGGCCCGCATTCCCAGCAGGCGTTCGGCTGCGCATGGAAACGGCGGTTTCGCGGGTCTTCATATTCCGCGCGGCATTTACCGCACATCGCAAACGCCGACATCGAGGTGCGCGGCCGGTCGTAGGGAATGTCCCGCATGATGGTGAAGCGCGGCCCGCAGTTCGTGCAATTGATGAATGGATAGAGATGCCGGCGGTCCTGAGGATCGAATAACTCGCGAAGGCAGTCTTCGCAAACAGCCACGTCCGGTGAAAGCAGCGCACTCACATGCTCGCCGGTATGGCTCGTTAGAATCTCAAAGCGCTGGTCCGGCTCGCAAGGCATCTCGCGAACGTTCACTTCAGTAATTTGCGCAAGCGCCGGCGCCTCCTCGGGAAGGCGCGAAACAAAATCTTCGACTAGGTCCGGCGGGCCTTGGATTTCGATCGTGACTCCCGCCGGTGTGTTACTGATGTTTCCGCCGAGGTTTCGATCCATCGCGAGGCGATAGACGTACGGCCGGAATCCGACTCCTTGCACGATCCCGGAGACTTGGATTTTCTTGCGGACTTGCATGACACTCTTAAGATGCGGCCGCGGCAGCGCGCGAGCTTTCTCGCTTGCGATCCAGCCAGGCGAGCCAATCCGTCATTCCTTCGCGCGTTTGGCAGGATACTCGAATAATCTCCATGCTGCTGTGGACACGCCTCGCATTCTCTTCGGCAGCGGCGATATCGAACGGCACGTAGGGCAACAAGTCGATCTTATTCAGAATCAGTAATGCCGACTTAAAAAAGATGGAGGGATATTTGAGCGGCTTGTCCTCTCCTTCCGTGACACTGAGAACGACCAATTTGGCGGCCTCACCCAAATCGTAGCTCGACGGGCAAACGAGATTCCCGACGTTTTCGATCAATAACAGATCGATGTCTTCCAATCGCCAGTCCAGAAGGGCTCTTTCGATCATCCGGGCATCCAGATGGCAAGTTCCGCCCGTCGTAATTTGTTTCACGGGAAACCCAAACCGCGCCAGGCGTTTCGCGTCGTTTTCCGTCTGGATGTCCCCCGTGAGAACCGCCACACGCTCGCGGCGGTCGAAGCTTTCGAGTGTGCGTTCGAGCAGACTGGTTTTCCCGGACCCGGGCGAGCTAATCAGGTTCAGGCACAGAATATTGTGTTCGGCAAAGCGCGCCCGCAAATCGGCGGCAATGCGATCATTTTCGCTTAAGACTTTACGTTCCAGCTGCACGCGCTCCATCTTCGACCTCCAGGAAGGCGATCTCGAGTTCATCGCCTCCTAAGAACTTCGATTCCGTCAAGCCGCACTCGGGACATGCCAAATCGTCTCTGGCTGCGGCGTAGGAGTGTCCGCAGGCCCGGCATTGATAGCGGCGCGGGCAGTATTCGATCTCGAGCGCAAGCGGCTCGAGTTCTGTCCCGCGCACGAGAGCTTCGAAACAAAAACTCATGGCGTCCGGGTCAACGCCCGCGAGTTCGCCGATTCGCACTCCCACTTTGCAGATGTGGCCATCCGGGAAGCGGCGCGTTTCCTCGCGAATCGCATCGAGCACCGAATTGGCGATTCCCATCTCGTGCATCGGCCCGCCTTCAGCAGATTCTCGGCAATTGATCGCCGGAGAGCAGATCGACGATCCGCGAGGTTCCGAACCGCGTTCGCAGGCTGACCATGGCCGAATGGGAAGCGGTAACCGTTCCGATCATGCGCGCGTCGCGGCCCAGCGGATGCTTGCGCATCGCATCGAGAATCGTTTCGGCCGCCGTGGGCGCAACAATCGCGAGCAGCTTGCCTTCGTTCGCCACATATAGAGGATCCAGCCCTAACATCTCGCACGCGCCCTGGACTTCCTCGCGAATCGGGATCGCGTCCTCTTCGAGCTCAATTCCCACGCGCGACCGGGCCGCAATTTCGTTCAAAGAGCTGGACACGCCGCCGCGCGTTGGGTCGCGGAGACAGCGAATTTCAGAACTCGCGCCAAGCATGGCGGCAACAAGGGTGTGCAGCGCCGCCGTGTCGCTCGCGATGGCGCTTTCGAATTCCAGTCCCTCGCGCTGGGACAGGATCGTGATCCCATGGTCTCCAATGGTCCCGCTCAGCAGCACGCGATCCCCTGGGCGCGCTTGATCGGCGGAAAGCTGCACCCCGGATGGGACCAGCCCAATTCCCGAGGTATTCACAAACAATCCATCGCCGCTTCCTTTTTCCACTACCTTTGTGTCTCCCGTGACGACCAGGACGCCGGCGAGGGCGGCAGCAACGCGAATGGATTCCATAACCCGGCGGAGGATATCGAATCGGAAGCCCTTCTTCGAGGATGAGCGCAAGGCTCAGGAAAAGAGGTTCCGCGCCGCCCATCGCCAGGTCGTTTACGGTGCCGTTCACCGCCAGCGTTCCGATATCGCCGCCAGGAAAAAATAGCGGCTTCACGACAAAGGAGTCTGTCGTAAAGGCAATTCGCGATCCGTCAACTTCCACGATGGCTTGGTCGTCCAACCGTTCGAGCACGGGATTTTGAAGGGCCGGAAGGAGGATATTTCTGAGCAGATCGCCGCTCATTCGGCCGCCGCTTCCATGACCGAGCAGGATCGATTCCCTGGCTGCAATCGGAACCGGACAGTTCAAGTCCACATCGAGTTTTGTTTCCTGCGGCATCTTTGTTTCCCGTGGCATCAACGATTCTCCTTCGCCACCATCGCATGCCGGCGATATTGGTAATACGCGGCGCACGCGCCTTCGGTAGAGACCATGGGAGCGCCCAGCGGATTTTCCGGCGTGCAGCGCGTCCCGAATGCCGAACAATCCGTCGGTTTCTTCAAGCCCTGGAGTACTTCCGCACTGATGCACTCCGCGGGCTCGTCCGCGGTCACACCTTCGGTCCCAAAAATGCGATCCGCATCGAAATCAATATACTCCTGCCGGAGACTGAAACCACTCTCGGGAATTCCGCCGATCCCGCGCCATTTACGGTCACACACCTCAAACACTTCGGCCAATATCTTCTGAGCGGGCAGGTTGCCTTCGTAAGTCACCGACCGGACGTATTGGTTCTCGACCACCGCGCGTCCTTCTTCCAGCTGCTTCACCAGCATCAGGATCGCTTCCAGCAAATCAAGCGGTTCGAAACCGCCCACGACAATTGGCACATGGAACTCCCGGATGAGGTCCTCATATTCGCGATAGCCCATCACCGTGCACACGTGACCCGGACCGATGAAGCCTTGCACCCGATTGCGGGACGAACTCAAGAGCGCGCGAATCGCGGGTGGCACGAGGACATGAGAGGCGAGCATGGAGAAGTTTTTCAGCCCCTCGCGCTTCGCCTGCCAGACGGCCATGGCGTTCGCCGGAGCCGTCGTTTCAAAACCGACGGCAAAGAAGACCACCTTGCGGCCGGGATTTGCGCGGGCGAATTTGAGCGCCTCGGTGGGAGAGTAAACCACCCGCACATCTCCGCCGTTGGCCTTCACATGGAAGAGATCGGTGCGGGAGCCCGGCACGCGCAACATGTCGCCATAAGAAATCAGTGTCACGTCAGGACGAGAAGCAATCTCGATGGCCTTATCGATCGTTTCAAGAGAGGTCACGCACACGGGGCACCCGGGGCCGTGGACCAGCTCAATGCCAGCGGGCAGCATCTCGTCGATGCCGTAACGCATCAGCGTGTGGGTTTGCCCGCCGCAAATCTCCATTAACACCCACGGCCGCGTAGCGCAACGGCCGAGCTCAGCCACAATTCCGCGGGCAATCTTCTCATCCCGGTATTCGTCCAAATATTTCATACACTCCCTCGGAGATCTGCCGATAGCGCCTACTCGCCGGATTGCGAATCTTCCAAATCCGACTCCAACTCTCTCTCGAGCACTCCCATTGATTGCAGCAGCTCGTAGCTCCGCTCGGCCTCTTCGCGATCGACGATGCTGATGGCGAAACCCACATGGACGATCACATAATCCCCGACGACGGCTTCGGGAACGAAATCGAGACAAACCTCTCGTGAAATACCGCCAAATTGCACTCGACCGACGCGGATTCCATCGCTAATTTCGCAGCTGAGGATTTTCCCTGGAATTGCAAGGCACATTTGCACCCTCCAAAATCGAAAAGCTCACACGTCCGATAGTGCGAAGGGCTCAGACGTCGGTGTCGATGCGCCCCGCTAGATGCGCAGCAGTTCCCTGTGACCAGCGGAGCAACTGCTCGACCGCCGCCCCCACCAGCGGCCCGAGCGCTGCTTCCACCGGAGCCGATAGCTCCGTCCCCCAATCGGTCGAAGCCGGTTGCACGCCCAAGAGCACGGTTTCCCTGAGCGTGTCGGAAACCAACGGCAAGGTCGCCAGTAGGTCAGCCACTCCGAGTTGGTGCACGCTTGCTCCGCAAGGCAGCCCCCGCAACTCGCTGCCGGCCATGCGTACCAAGGTTCCCGCCTGCTCGCCAACGTCCACGGCATCAAGTAATAGCAATCGTGTGCATTCGTACAGGTAAGCCAGAAGCTCGATTCCGAACGTGCCTCCGTCGATGAATGTAACGCCATCTGGCAAGCGCGGGTCAAGCTGGAGGCGCTCGAGCGCATGTACACCGGCGCCGTCATCGGAATGGATGGTGTTGCCCACCCCTACCACAACGATTTTTTGCGCTGGTTTCGGCTCCATTTTCTGCCGCCTGCACCGCTGCTCGCACTGAAACCGCGAGCTTCGCCTCTCGTAACTTGGACCTTCGTCTTATTCGTGAGAGGTGTCTTCCTTCACCCTACTCTCAGTGAAGAACTTGTCTCCGGAGAATATTCCGCCCACGAGCCCGCTGCGCTCCTCGATCCCAATGAGCACCGCGCTATAAACGTGGTGAATGATGAACGCTCCAAAGGCAAACATGATCAGGAAATGAATCTCACGCAGATGACGCACACTAGTGAGGGAGGAAAGCCAACCGACGAAAAACCCCAGCACCTTGCTGCCGAGTATATGATTGTACAGAGCCAACCCGGTGAGGATTTCGATCAGCATGAGAGCGTACACGACCGAATACGTGGCACCCGCCAGCGGATTGTGACCCATCCGGAAGGCCGGCTTCCGCCGCAAAAATAGGTAATATTCAAGCTGCCCGACGAAGCCATGCCATTGCCGTTTCCCGATCGGCAAGAACTGACGCCATCGCGCCCATTTGTTTCCCCTGAAGAACCAGTAGACACGCAGCAGAAAAGCGGCAATGAAGACGAAAGCGGTAACCTCATGAATAAAGCGTATCTTCCCCATAACGAATGCGCCGCTGCCTCTGGAAATGATAAAGGGATTATACATGTAGTAGCCAGTGAAGCTGAGTACCACGATCGAGAGAAAAATCACCCAATGAGCGATCCGCACGGGCCATTCCCAAACGTAGACCCGAATGAGCTTCTCTTCCACTTCGGGCTGGATCATACCGCCAATAGAGTGGGCTATTGTAGTCATAGGTCCCTCGCTCTCATCAAACTTCCCGGCGAGCATGGGCTCGCCCACGAGCATCCACCACGTGAACTGCACAGGCCAGGCACGGGTCAAAAGAGTGGACCGTACGCAAGATTTCCAGGGGACGCTCCGGATCGGCAACGGGCGTCTTGAGCAGCGCCGTTTCGTATGGACCACGCTGGCCCTTGGCGTCGCGCGGCCCGGCATTCCAAGTGGTCGGCACCACAATCTGATAATTCTTCACCAAGGCGTTCTCGATCTCGACCCAGTGGCCCAGCGAACCGCGAGGCGCTTCGAACAAGCCGTATCCCCTCGCCGAGCTAGGCCAAGTGCTCGGATCCCACTTCTCCCCATTGTGCATGCGAAGGTCTCCGCTGTGCATGCTGGCTCGCAACTCTTCGATCCAGCCCACGATGTGATTGGACAGCAACTGTGTCTCGAGTGCTCGAGCGGCAATGCGGCCCAGGGTTGAAAACAGCGCCGTTGGCGGAGCCTTGAATTTCGCCAGGACGCCGTCCACCATCGCTTTCACTTCCGGCTGCCCCGAAGCGTATGCCACTAGCATCCGCGAAAGTGGACCGACCTCCATGACGTGATCCTCGTACCGAGGCGCCTTTACCCAGGAATACTTCTTGTCGACATCGAGAAACTCGTAAGGCGGCTTTGGCCCAGCGTATTTGGGATTTGTCTCGCCCTCATACGGCGCTTTTGCCACCTGATCCCCTTCGGCGTATTCGTACCAGGAATGGGTAACGTATTCGGCGACCTTGCCCGGATCGACCGGATACACCTTGGAGATATCGTTATTGAGAATGATGCCCTGCGGCAGGAAATAGCGCGCGGTATCTTTGATGCCGCCCTGCGGGAACGCGCCGTAACTCAGGTAGTTTCCCGGCCCTTCACCCAGGCCAAACCAGTCCTGGTAGAAACCGGCCACCGCCAGCACGTCCGGAATCAGCACTTGATCCACGAATGTCTTGGCGGTCTGAGCCACCTGGACGAGAAAGTCGATCCGTTCCGGATTGAGTGGCGCCTGCGGCTCGTTCGGATCGAGCGATGTCGTCATGCCGCCGACCAAGAAGCTCTGCAAATGAGGATTCTTGCCGCCGAGCACCGCATGAATTCGAATGAATTCCCGCTGAAATTCAAGCGCTTCGAGATAGTGGGCCACAGCCATCAGGTCAGCCTCGGGAGGCAGCCGGTAGGCCGGATGTCCCCAATACCCGCTGGTAAAGAGGCTGAGCTGACGGCTCTCAACGAGCGCCTTTACCCGGCCCTGCACACCTTTGAAATAGGTTGCACTCGACTTGGGCCATTCGGACAGGGATTGAGCGAGTTGGGAGGTTCTTGCCGGATCAGCCTTCAGTGCTCCGGTGATGTCCACCCAATCGAGCGCATGCAAATGATAGAAGTGCACGACATGGTCCTGAATGTATTGACTGGCTGAAATGATATTGCGGACGAGGCGCGCATTGTTCGGGACTTCGATTCCAAGAGCATTCTCAACTGCGCGAACCGAAGCCAGGGCATGTACCATGGTGCAGACCGCGCAGATCCGTTGTGTCCAGAGCCAGACTTCCCGGGGGTCGCGATTGCGAACAATCAATTCAATGCCGCGAAACATCGTCCCGGAACTCCACGCGTCCGAGACCTTACCGCCGTCCACCTGAGCTTCGACTCGAAGGTGCCCTTCAATCCGGGTGATGGGATCCACCACAATGCGAGCCATCGGAACCTCCTAGGATTGCGGGGTAGTCGATTTCGTATCTTCCTTTTGAACATCTCCGTTATCTTTCCTCGCACGAATCACGCTGCCCACCCCGTGAGCCGCTGTGAGCGCGGCCACCGTCCCGACAACCCCCCAGCCGATTTCTTCCGCAGTGATGTCGACGCCGAACCCGGGAACCTTCGGCAGCGGCTTATAGAAAGGCGACATCGTGTCCCAAAATCGAGGGGAGGCGCAGGCGATACAACCGTGCCCGGATTTCACCGGCCAACTCGTTCCGCCATTCCACCGGACCGTCGGGCAGTTGTATGTTGCATCCGGACCTTTGCAGCCCATCTTGTAAAGGCACCAGCCCTTGCGACTCCCTTCATCGTCCCATTCCTCGACAAACTGACCCGCGTCGTAGTGGGCCCGGCGCTCGCATTGATCGTGAATGATCTGGCCGTAGGCGAATAGCGGGCGGTTGTACTGGTCGAGCGCAGGCATTTCGTGGAAGGTTAGATAATGCACAAGGACGGCAGCGGTGTTAGCCACGTTGTGCGGGCAGCCACCGAGATTCACGACCTTCATTCCAGGCACGGCTTCCTGCAATCCAACCGCGCCCGTCGGGTTCGGATTGGCTCGCACCAGTCCTCCATCCCATGCACACGCGCCCACGGCAATGACTGCGGCCGCGTGCGTGCAGACTTCGGTGGCGATGTCCAGCGCCGTGCGGCCGCCAATCGTGCAATATACGCCGCCGTCCGCCGTCGGAATCGCGCCCTCGACGACCGCGATGTACTTGCCGGCATCCTGCTGGACAACTCGTTTCAGCGCCGCTTCCGCCTGCTTGCCCGCGCCGGCCATGATCGTTTCGTGGTATTCCCAGGAAAGCAGATCGAGAACGACGTCGGCCACCGGCGGGGCGCTCGACCGAAGCATCGACTCCGTATTCCCGGCGCAATCTTGAAATTCCAGCCACACCAGGACGGGGCGATCCGCGCGTTCCAATGCTTGCGCAACCATTCCCAGGTATCGCGGCGGTAATGCCAGAGTCGCTACCATGAGGCTGCAAAAGTTCATGAACTCCCGGCGAGAGATTCCACGATTTTCTAAAGCGTCAGGGATATTCGCTCCGTGCAACATGCTTCACCGCCTTTTCACTACGTCTCCTTGTTTGACCCTCACGATGCGTCACGAAAGCTCCGGCGCGGATGAACTCCCAGCAAAATCTACTTGACCGCCGGCAAGTGCGTCGCCTTGGCATGTCGAGAGGCGCGTCCAGCGAGCTTCTCTGGAGCGGTGTGCGCGAAGTACCAGTCGAAGATCGGCTCGAAAACTCCACGCAGGCTCAGCCAGTAAATGTGCGCCATCATCATCTTCATGAAATGATTGAGACGGCTTGGTGGATATTTCACAACAGGCGCAGTGTACGAGCCAATGACGAACGTCGCCTTGCCGTAGGCGAGGTCCATCGGACAATGCGTTCTGCCGTTGAATGCTGACGGTGCACCCTTCAGCGCGCTCGCGATCACCTTGGCTTCGAGATGGGCTCCTACGCCCGCTTTGGACGTCGGTAGATTTGTGCAGTCCCCGAGGGCGAAAGCCCCGTCCACGCCCTTAATGCAGAGACTCGTCTTATCAACCACAATCATCCGATCCGCGTCGGCGGCCTCGGCCGGCTCATACTCGATGGCCGCGCCGGCAAACGGCGGGACTATGATCGGCAGGTCGTACTTGATCTGATCTCCTTCAATCGAAAAAATCGTTCGGGTTGCGGGATCGATGCGGTCAACGTCGAAGAAACTGAAGACCTCAATCCCTCGCTCTTTCAGGATCGGTTCAATTATTTCATTCATCGGCTCCGCGGGATAGGCTCGTGGATAAGGCGTGAAGTAAACAAACCTAGTCTTTTCCTTCAGCCCCCTCTTCCGCACCAACTCCTCCGTCAAGAGGATTCCTTCCACAGGCGACGGAGGGCACTTGATAAGAGGGGAGCTCTGCCCGACAACGATGGTGCCACCTCGAAACGCATCCAGGGACTTCCACACCTTAGTCGCTTGCTCGACACTTGAGTGGTAATCACCGAACTGAGCGTTCACCTCGCCAAGACCAGGAATCTGCGCCGGATCTGTCCGAACACCCGTGGCGAGCACAATGTAGTCATAGCTGTACTGTTTCCCGCTGTTGGTGCTGACGATGTGTTCCCGGAAATTAACCCGCGTGACCATCTCTTGCGCGAACTGGACATGACGACGAAGCAGCTTGCGTTCCTCGCGCATCATCCGCGGTTTAGAATTCTTGAATGCCACGTACAGCAAGGCGGGCTGAAACATATGTTGCGACGATCCGCTCAACACGGTGACCTCGAACTGCCGCCTGTCGAGCGTGTTGGCGAGCATCGTCCCCCCGGTCCCGCCACCGAGAATCAGAACTTTTTTCATCGCATCACCGCCTTAGAATCCGAGCCACCACGACGATCTTGTCTGATTGATCCTCGATGGATACGATCTCATTGCGGGTCTTCGTGGCCCATGCCTGGACGTCCGCCTTCACGCCCGGGTCGGTGGCCCACAGTTCGATGACGTCGCCGACTTTTGCACGCCGGTACGCCAACGCCAGATCAGTAATCGGACCCGGGCATGCTGAACCCCGGGAATCCACCATCGTCCGTTTTGCTGTTTCCGTCGCCATGGCTGCACCTCAAATGAACAGAGTCTGGCCGTTCTCCGATTGTTGGAGAAACGTCGCCGCCCCGACGACATCGTCGACGAGATCGCTAAAGTCTTCCTTCTTGAGCCCCATCACGCTGGCCATCATCGAGCAGGCATACACTTTCGCATCCAACTCCTTGGCCTGACGCAGCATTGCGTCCCAGGAGGCTACGTGGGTCGCCTGCATCCCCTTTTCGAGAGCGGGAGCCATCGCGGCAAACTCCGCCGGAAACGGCAGATCTTGATGCTTCTTCGTGAATCCGCGCAATGCGAAGCCCGTCACAAAGATGTTCACCTGGATGCCCATCGCAGCCGCCGCCTGCGCGAGGACGCCAAGTGGAATGAACTTATCAGCTGTGCCGCTAAACATGATGATCGACATCTTACCCGTTGCCTCAACCCGAGCAGCAGTAGCGTTCATGGTCTCTCCTTTCAGCGATATGTTGGTCCTCCGACGCAATATTCGTATGTGACGGCAATCACAGATCCTCGTGAGGTCTCGCTGCCCCCTATGCTCTTCCCCCCGGGACGCATTTGCGCTCGCGTCGCGCTTGCGATTCGATGCACGCCTAGCGCTGCCGCCATGCCACCCGTTAAAGGCCGAGCATCCCGGCGTCGACGTCCAAGCCGAAACCCAGCCCCGATGGCAGCCGCTCGTAAAGGGGTGACTTTGTATCCCAGAAGGGATGCGAAGCGCAGGCGATGCATCCGTGGCGCATTTAATTTTTAGGGGCTATTGAGCTATCGTCACTCGGAAGATATCGTTGGAAATTACCCGATCCTCACCAGCTCGTGATGAGGTAGCGATCTGGCAACAGCAACAGAGCATCTCGGAGACGCGGGCGCGGGCCCCGATGGAAGGCAGCCGCTACGCTGTTCCAGCCGGCTTTGGAAACTCTTCAGCGAGATGGCAAGCGACTAAGCTCTCCCTGACGCGGCGCAAGACTGGTGGCTCTAGCGCGCAGCGCTCGATAGCGTAAGGACACCGCGTGCGAAACACGCAGCCTGACGGCGGCGCAATCGGCGAAGGAAGCTCTCCTCCGAGAGGTTTTGCCGGATTGGCTCGCGCGCGCTTCGGGTCCGCAGGCGGAATGGCCTGGATCAGCGCCTGCGTGTAGGGATGGCGCGGCGCGCGATAAATTTCGTCCCACGGAGCCAGCTCCATTACCTTACCAAGATAGAGCACCATCACGCGATGGCTGACGTGACGCACCGATGCCAGGTCGTGCGCAATAAACAGCAGCGATAGGCCAAGCTCGGCTTGCAGGTCCGCGAGCAAATTTACGATTTGGGCCTTAATGGAAACATCCAGCGCCGAAACGGGCTCGTCGCAAACGACGACTTCCGGCTGCGAGATCAAGGCGCGGGCAATGCCAATTCTTTGAGCCTGCCCTCCTGAAAACTCGTGCGGGTACCGGTTGATGTGCTCCGGCAACAGGCCAACGCGACGCATCATGTCGACGACCTTCGCTTGCCGCTCCTGCTGGGTCATCCGGGGGAAAAAGGAACGCAGAGGTTCGGCGATGATCTGGCCTACGTTCATGCGTGGGTCGAGCGAAGACAGTGGGTCTTGAAAGATGATCTGGAGGTGATGGCGCTGTTCGCGCAATTTTTCGGGATTGAGGCGGGCCAAATCTTGCCCCATGAAGCGCACTTCACCGGAAGTCACCCGGACCAATCCCAAAACTGCCCGGGCCAGCGTGGATTTTCCGCAGCCCGACTCACCCACGATTCCAAGCGTCTCACTTCGGCCCAAATCGAAGCTTACTCCGTCGACGGCGCGCAAGACCTTGCGGGCGCCAAACCATCCGTCGCCGGAAACTTCAAAGTACACGCACAAATTGCGAACTGAAACGATAGGCTCGCTCATGCGGACAGTTCCGCGGCCATTCCGAGCGGGCCTTCATAGAAACACGCCTTGGCGTGGTTTGGCGAAACAGTTTCCAGTGGAGGCACACTCTGGTCGCAGACGTCCAGACGATACGGACAGCGAGGGGCGAACGCGCAGCCGGGAGGCAGGTGCACCGGATTCGGCGGGTTGCCCGAGATCGCCGTCAGGCGCGCGGGCCGGACCTCCGTGAATTGGGGAATCGAGCGTTCCAGCGCCTCGGTGTAAGGGTGACGGCAGTTGTAGAAGATATCTTCCACCGATCCTCTTTCCACTATTTTCCCCGCATACATCACGTTCACCCTGTCAGCCAATTCCGCGATCACCCCCAGGTCATGCGTCACCAGGATCACCGCAGTGCCGAACCGTTCCCGGATCTCGCGCAAAAGGGAAAGCACCTGGGCCTGTACAGTTACGTCAAGCGCAGTTGTTGGTTCATCCGCGATCAGGATTTCGGGCCGGCAGATCAGGGCCATGGCGATAGCGACGCGCTGCCGCATTCCTCCTGAAAGCTGATGCGGATACTGCTGCATGCGCCGCTCCGGTTCCGTAATGTGCACGGCCTTCAGCATTTCGATTGCTTGTGCAGAGGCGGCGGCACGATCCGCGCCCTTGTGAATGCGTACCGGCTCTGTCAATTGAAGCCCTATGGAAAGGTATGGATTGAGCGAGGTCATCGGATCCTGGAAGACGAGCCCAATGCCGGATCCACGAATTTGATTCAGGCGGTTCTCGGAAGCGGACAAGAGTTCCTCGCCCTTAAATCGCGCGCTTCCAGTGACGCGCGCATTTCGGGCGACGAGACCGAGCATGCTCAGAAGCATCTGGCTTTTGCCTGAGCCGGATTCCCCCACGATGGCCAGCGTTTCGCCAGCAGCCAGGTCCAGGTCCACTTCAGAAACGGCGCGAACGACGCCTTCACGAGTGGCGAACTCCACACTCAGCTTGCGTGCCTCGAGAAGGGGTGCGTCGGTCATCTCAACGCTCTTTCGGGTCGAGCACGTCGCGCAGCCCGTCGCCAATATAGTTTAAGCAATACACGATCGATGCCAGGAAAAGAGCCGGAATGAACAGCAGGTACGGATAGGATTGCAATTCGCTCGCACCGTCGGAAACCAGCACGCCCAGCGAAGTCATGGGCGCTTGCACGCCCAATCCGAGAAAACTGAGAAATGCCTCGAAAAGAATCACCGAGGGAACGGTGAGCGTCGCATAAATGATGACGATGCCCATGAGATTGGGGACGAGATGCCGCGTGACGATCGCCGGCCCGCGAACTCCCGACGCGCGCGCGGCTTCGATGAACTCCTTGTTTCGCAGCGAGAGCGTCTGGCCGCGCACAATGCGGGCAATGTCCAGCCACGATACCGCGCCAATCGCCACAAAAATGAGGAACAGATTTCTGCCGAACATTACGACCAGTACGATGACGAAGGGGATAAACGGCACCGAGTACAGAATATCCACGATGCGCATCATGAAGGAGTCAACGCGCCCGCCGACGAATCCCGCCGCCGCTCCCCACAAAACGCCTATGACAACGCTGACGATGCTGGCCACGGCGCCGATCAACAAGGAGACGCGGCATCCCCACATCACGCGAACCAGGAGATCCCGGCCCAAATCGTCCGTTCCAAAAATATGCCCGCCGTGCAGCGTGGGAGAAGTATTCAAAAGAGCCCACTGGGGCGTGTAATAGTTGTAAGGAGAAATCCACGGAACCACAATCGAGGCAAGCACGATCACGCCGAGCAGGATGCCGCTGGCCACTGCGGTTCGGTTATATAACAAGCGGGCGAACGCATCCTGCCAAAGACTGCGGCCGGCGGGCGCGGCGGAAATATTCAACGCTTCCGTAGTGGCTGCCATCAGTAGCGCACCCTGGGATCGAGCACGGAATAACTCAAGTCCGCCAATAGATTGAAGACCACGATGAGTACGCCGTACAGGATGGTCACGCCAAGCACGAGCGTGTAATCCCGGTTGAGTGCTCCATCGACAAACGCCCGGCCAATTCCCGGAAGTCCAAAGATCGTTTCGATCACAATCGATCCGGTGATCACGCCGACGACCGCCGGCCCCAGGAACGAAACCAACGGCATCAGGGCCGGCTTCAGCGCGTGCCGCAAGATCACCAGATATCGCGGCACACCTTTGGCCCGGGCCATCAGAATGAAAGGGCTGTTCAGAACCTCGACCATGCTGCCGCGCATCAGGCGCGCGACGTAGGCGATGTACGGAGCCGCCAAGGCTACGGCCGGCAAAATCACATTCTTTAGTGAACCTGTTCCCCAGCCGCCCGCCGGCGCCCAGTGAAGATTCACGGCGAATACCAGAATCAAAATCGGGGCAACCACAAAAACGGGAATGGAAATTCCGATCATCGATAGCCCCATCGGCAGGTGGTCCCACGCGGTGTCACGCCGAAGCGCGGCCATGATTCCGATCGGCAGACCGATGAGGAGCGCACCGGCCAGGGCACAGCCTCCGATGACGATATCAATCGGGAAGCCTTGCCGGATGATTTCGTTCACCGTGGTGTCGCGGTATTGATAGGACGGGCCGAAATCACCTTGGAGAATGCCGGCGAGGTAGCGAAGATATTGTTTGTACAGCGGTTCATCGAGGTGATATTTGCGTTCGATGTTTTGCTTAATCTCGGGAGGAATTTTTTTCTGCGAATCAAACGGGCCGCCCGGCGCGGCGTGCAGCAGCAAAAAGGCCAGCGTGATGATGACGAGTATGGTGGGAACGGCGCCCAGCAACCGGGAAATCGTGTAGCGAAGCAAGTCAACTCTCCTGGTGGGCCAGAATATACATGTATCGGGACAAGTTGCGATCCGTGATGTTGGATTGCCAGCCCTTTACGTATGGCTTGATCAGATGTCCACTTTCATAGAAATATGCCGGCAGCAGCGGCGCGTCTTCATTGAGGATGGCGTCGGCCTTATGAAACAACTTGAAGCGCGTCGCGGCGTCATTGATGCTGCTGGCCTGGTCCACCAGCGCGTCAAACTGGGGATTGCGATAGTCCGCCATAATTCATTCCAAAACCGGTCTGAAAAAGCTGCATGAACGTGAAGGGGTCAGGGAAGTCGCCGATCCACGCATCCCAATAAAACACGCGGTTGCTTGAGTTGAACGAGCTTGCAAGAACACCTTCCACTCCACGTTGTAGATTTGCACCTTCGCGCCAAGATTCATTTGCCACATGGCCGACAGCGCCTCCATGAAGCGGCGCACTTCAGCCCCACCACTCGGATAGGTGAGCACCACTTCGAGTGGATGGCGGGTCCGAGTACCCCGCTTCCTGATAGAGCTTGCGAGCCAGAGCATGACGCGCGTCGGGGGAAAGTTGAGCCCAATCGGGAACGGCGGGATCGTATCCGTTCGAGCGGAGGCATGATGTTATAAGCAGGGATTCCGATGCCACGTTGGACGTATTTGACAAGAATGTCGCGGTCCAAAGCGATGTTGAGGGCCAGGCGCAACTTGGGATTTCCCTGAAACGGAGGTTTCGTCAAGATTGTAGCCGAACATCGCCGTGCCAAAATAGGGCGCAAACACGACCTGGCTTCCCAGTGTTTGCTGCAGCCGATCCTTTCGGAAGTGCTTACTGAGCTCCGTGAAGTCAAGATTGCCAGCAAGATACTGATCGGTGGCGCCATTGATAGTCGGTAATGGGATAGTAGATTCACTTGCGTCACGCGAACCCGGTTCGACATCCCAGTAATAGGGATTCTTTGTCGAGCGTGATGTGCCCGTTGATGACTCGCCCTGATAACTGGTAGGCGCCATTCGAAACCATGTGCCCCGGTTGCGTCCAACCATCACCCCACTGCTTTACCGCGGGTTCATAAATCGGATCCAAATACGCGTTGGTCAGAAGCGCCAGCAGGTAAGGCGTCGGGGCGTGCAGGTGCACGATGAGCGTGCTGGGTCCGGCAGACTCTACCCCAAGGCGGGCGGGAGGCGCCTTCCCTGCGGCAACTTCCATCGCATTTTCGATCGGAGTCAACGCCTGGGCGTACTCAGACCCCGTTGCCGGGTCCACCTGACGGCGCCAAGCGTAAACGAAATCGTACAGCGGTGACAGGCTGGCCGTTGGACCAACGGGCATCCTTGCGCAGATGAAATGTCCAAGTCTTGCCATCAGCGCTTGTATCCCAGGTGAGAGCGACGCCGGGAACGGTTTGGCCGTTTTCGCTGAGCGTCACCAGCCCCTCGAAAAGATCGTCGAGAACGCGCTGACTTACCACGTCCGTGGCGAGCGTGGGATCAAGCGTGCGCGGATCGGCTTGCAAGTGACGATTCAATATTTGCTCGGAGGCTAAATCGGATGTGACTTGAATCGTCCGGGCGCTTGCAGGCGGGTGCTCCCGATTGCCGCATGCAACGAGGCAAAAGGGAATCGCAAACAATGCAAGCAAACACCAGCGCGTGCGCAGATTGCGCCCACGATCCAGCGCGCACATTCGCTTTGGTAAAATCCAAGAGGCGTCGTTCCAGAATCTCATTCGTGGCCGTTGTGGTTTCGCTCAAATGTACTGATGGTCTCTTTTCATTATGGCAGAAGGAGAACACCGCCTCCAGCACGATCCGGCGCAGATCGGCGGACTACTCGCCTTGAACCTGCACGTCCCTCTTATTGAACAAGGAGAGACTTCAACACAGATAAAGCTCCCTGGTCACCTTTTAGGAATCTTCTCATCACCGCGCACAAGGCGGACGTTTGCACGACTCAGGACATTCTCCGCCATAGCGATTCCGCAATGACGATTGAGCATTACACGCAATCGCCGATGGCGCAGAGGATCGCCGCGCAGGAGTCAGTGCTCAGAGCGATTCTTGGGCACCTGACCAGAAGAGCAAGAATTGGAATGATGCGACGAAGGGCACGACATGAGTAAATGTACTTTTCCCTTGTGTTGAGCTGGGTCCAGAATCGAGGGGCTAGCATGGCACAGGCACACGAGAAACCGGAAGCGGTTAACTGATCCTTACGCGTGCCGGATTGCTTGAATCAGCAAAATCACTCCGATGCACACTAGGCCTGCGTAAACGTATTTGAAAAAAGATCCCCCATGCAGACGATGATTAACAACCCTACCGATGAATATTGCTGGAAGCGCGACAGACAGAGAAATCAGGTAATAGTGTGTTACGGCGGTCGTCCATAATCCCGCGAACCAATATCCCGCCATCGCTACGACGCTGGCAGGCAAAAAATATCCTTGCAACGTTGCGCGAAAGTGCTGGGGAGACCAGCGCCGCATAGCTCCGTAAATAACCAAGGGAGGCCCGTTCATTCCATAAGCACCTCCCAGCAATCCGGCCAGGAAGCCACAAGACAAAAGCCAAATACTGCTATCTTTGGTTAGTTCAGCTGGTCTTTTGACCAGCAAAAAATAGCCGGAAAATCCCATAATCACAATTGCCAATAAACCTTTGACGATATCGTGGTGAACGCTTGTCAGCAACGCAATGCCCAAAGGAATGCCTAGAAAAGTCGGCGCCAGAAGCCAACCCGCGCTGCGCATGTGAATCCTCCGCCAGTCCTGTACGACAACGACCGCCGCGATGGTTACCGATAAAAGTACGACAACTGGGGCAGCAACCTCGATGGGAATGCTGAGGGCAAGCAACGGCACAGCAATTAGAGCTTCGCCAAAACCAAAGGTTGATCGAATCAAAGTGGCGACAAACACGACTATTAAAATGTGCAGAGTCACATTGTCCATGATCTTGTAAGGCTATCATGGCAAGTGTGAAACGAATGCCCACTCACTTGTCGCCGGATTTTTGAGGCCAACTCCCAAGAAAAGGATTTTCGGAATGTGGATTTCTGGCGGTATGCGCATATTTCCTAAAGCCGACTTCCGGAATCCCAGCCATCAGAGAAAGACGTTCAGCGGTACGGAGAGCGGTACGGGATTGCTCCGACGTTGTCTTGTTTCTCATCCACGGGTTGTGGACCTCCGAGGCTTACCTCCAGTCACGTGCCGCAATCCCTGTTCCACTGCTCGACATTTGCCAATCTGGCGTAGTTTTGAACTGGGTACTGCACGTTACACATTCCATTAACACTTTACTTCTCTCGAAACACGCGTTTGGTTCGCGAGTTCCAATGAGGGGACACACTATGAAGAAACAGAAGCGATCCAAGAAGACAACGAAGAGTTCGAGGGGGACCAAGGTCGCGGCGAGACTTGCGAGGGAAACGAAAGCGGCTATTAAATCTGCACCAACCGTCAGTTCGTCAGCTACCTCGGCCACTGAGTCAACCGCCACGCCAGTTACCCGCAGCAAGGCAGCCCGAGCACACATCGCTGAGGGTACGCGCCTCTTCGCTCTTGCCGGGCGCCCGACCAAAGCCCAGTTCGTCAAGGTGTACGGCGCAAAGGGACCGACGATGACATGGGCGCAGCGAGCCAAAACAGGTGTTCCGGCGAAAAAGTTTCAGAAGGCGCTCAAGGCGAAGTCCTAAAGCGAGCGAGACAGGATAGGCCCTCAGTCGCAAAACGCATGAGGGCCTTACCGTCTGGACTAACAGTATTACTTCCGGTTACGCCGTGACTCGGGCGGAACCAGCATCGGGTTCCTGCGGAGCCCTAGTCCCAGCAGTTCTACAGGAGGATTGTAGAGACGGCACAAACAAACGTCACGATCTGGTGACGGGTTAGGTTTTCATTCGGTTCCACAAGAAAATCCTCACGCAGCTTCGCTAGCCTGAGCCCATAGGATTCGACCCACCCTGTTCAGCAATTGCATTCAACGACACCCACAAACCAAGCGAATAACATACCCTAAACCAGAGTGTGCGAAGAGTGGTGCCTGTGACGAAACTTCTAGAATCTTGGGGAATGACAACTCGCCCGATGCACAATTATCCCCTTTTGACGGCCTGATCCGACGGCCAGCTCATCCCCCACGAGTAAAAGGCAAGGATGATGAGGATGTCCACAGGCAATCCGAATACCAAGTAGAGTATCGGCATGAACAGTACGGATTTCTCGAGGACCATCGCCTGAAGCAGGATTTGCACAGGGAGAAACAGAGAAAGATAGCTCATCGTCAGAATGGTGAGCGCGATCTTTTGGATTAGACCAAATTTGAAAATGTAGTAGGTCAGACCGAACAGCGCAGGGACGGCGGAGATCAGCGCGATTCGATACGATACGAGACCTTCCATATAACTGTCGGGCGTGTGCGGAAAGCGCGCCGGTATCAACAGAAAGTACATCAGCGCCGTGACCTGAATGAAAAGCATCGCTCGCAGAAGATACGTGACGGGCGTAAGCTTCTTCGGGAAAAAGTAACTCCCCGCATACAGCAGACAAACGATCGCCGCCGTGGACCACCACGTCCATGCGTCGGGAGCGGTTCCTTCCATTTTGGGAAATGGGATCACGAAGCGGATGTAAGGCGTGATGTGATGTTCCGTGAGACCGATCTCGGCGTGGAGCGCCAGCATTTTCATGCCGTTCTCAAGCACATAACCCCACATTCGACAGAGCCGCGGCAGTGAAATGATCCACGTAAATGAAAACAGCAACACAAGCAGAAAGGCCGTGATCAGATCCAGAGGCTCGAGAACGAAACGCGTCAGCGCGCGGTGCATCGTGATGACGCCGCCGCGATGCCCACGGAAACGGCCATGATCGGCGGATCTCGGCTTGTATTTTGCCGCCGCAGAGAACGCACGGCGATCAGAATTCTTTGAAAAATCCAAAGCTGCCGCCACCTCGTTCGTAGAATGGACTGTGGTAATAATCCCCGACGAGATTGAATCCCCAGGTCTTTCCCATCCACTGCCGCCAGGTAATTGTCAAGTTTTGACTGGGGAAGCGCGTCAGAATAGTAGTCGGGCCGACGATCTGATATGCCTCTTGTCCGGACCCTGCGTTTACTGTCAAGTAGTGATGCTTGTCGCGGCCCTCGGTCACAGCCACGAAGCCGGATGGCGAAAAGACTACGCCGGGATTACTCACGTCGAATCGCACTCCATCCTCGATGATCCAAGGCCCTTGAAAATAATAGATAGTTCCGATAAAAACACTCTGGTCGCGGTGCACGTCCTTCGAAGCGTAGTAACCGTAACCGAGAGTAGTGATGAACTGCTTTCGCGCGCCCCATTTGCGGTTCACAAATGCATCGGCACGAAAACGCGGCCAGAAGAATCCGCCGACACTCGATCCGAGCGTTAGCGAGGCATACCAATCTGAATTGAAGTTGTACGTGTCTCCAGCAGCCAGGTACACACCGCCATCGCTGAATTCATGCTGTCCGTTGACTTCGAGGCTCCAAATATTCTTTCCGGTCGTGAGGACACCGCGAGCGTAACCGCCGCTCCAATCGCCAAAGCCGTTCGTGAGCTGGCGATAACTGCCCCCGACTTCCACAAAATTGGTCAGAATTTTCCCAGGCGCGGGTGTCACTGGAACATCCGTACCTGGCGTTTGAGGCGAGGATTGCTGTGGATCGGTAGACGCGACGACTTGCTGGGCATTCGCTCTCCATGCGAGTGCGATGCTCAGGAGCAGCAGGAGCGTGAGGCTCCCCAAAAATCGCTGGTGACTCATTTTCGAGATATCCTAGCTTGCACTTCCATCTGATTCCCTTCGCCAGCGTCCACGAGCCACGCGTCGCCGTCCTGCAACACGGTTGCGGTGCCTCGAATCACAACAGGCCTGCCAAACGTGTCCGCCGGCAGGCTCCAGGTCTGGTGGGCCAAGGTTTGAGAATCGGTAGCCTTGAGCGAAGCAAGGCCGTCGCGCTCGGTCAAGGTCCACTCCACGTGTTTGCGCATATTCAGGAAATTCGCGAGCTGAGCCATTGTGTACCAGCGAAAACTTCCCTGTGCCTTGAGCTGGGCGGTTTTGTTCAACCAGTTATGAACTACCTCGCGGTAGGGAAGAATCCCGGGCGGATGGAAGTAGATAAGACGCACTTCCCGGCGATCCACAACGAAGCCGGTCAGCGCTTCGAGCCATTGCTGTATCACATCGAAAGAAATATCCTCTCCACTGAATTCTTCGAAGGAGGCAGCCCGGTCCAATTCGGTGACAGGAAAAGCCCAGATGTTTTGCCCCTCGCGCTGGCCGCGGCGATAACCCTGCGTCGGCCCCATGCCCGCGTCGCCAGTGAAGTAGTAGGCCACGAAACCGTGCGACTCCAGCCAATGGGTAACCCACCTCGGCTGATCGCCGTTCGGTGCCGCGTATTCGACAACGCGCTTTCCTGTCACTTGCTCGAGAGCATCCTTGTTGAGATCGAGGAACTTCCCCATATCCTTGGGCGGGTCCGTTTCAACGTGAGCCGCAAAATAGTTGTGAATCCAGCCGCCGTGACTTCCGATTTCATTTCCAAGACGCACGTATTTGCGTACGAGGTCCTGGCTCACAGGATTGTGGAGAACGTTAAATCCCTCGTTATCGCCAAACGCATATGTGTCCGGCCCGGCCGTGATATCGATCGAATACGGCCCTTGCCCCAAGATCGTCCACGAGTTCATTGCCTGAAGCGCGGAAATGGCCGCGTTGGAATCGATGTGCCAGTTCAATACCAGCCCCCCGACACCGTCGGGAACCGAAAGCAATTGGGGCAACGAGAGCATGTGTACGGCAAAATATTGAAGGAAAGCGTGCAGCGGGAGGCCATCGGTATTACCCTTGAGGTACCCTAGGGGCAGATTTACAAAGAGCACTCTTCCCTTTTCGTAGTGATGGTACCCAGCGGCGACGCCCGCACTCGAGCGCAACAAGACCTGCCCCGCGTAGTCGCCTGCCGTGACGAAGCTCGGATATTCTAGATTCCCGTATTGATAGCGCCTGAGCTGAGTCGAGGTTGTGTTTTCGATCGCGGCGGAAGGCGCCGAAAACGGAAAGTATTTTCCAGGAGGCACACCGAGCTGCTTCATTAACTGGATCGTGCTGGTCATGTCGCCCGAGCTGATTGTTGCGTCGCCGAGATTCTTGTATAACGCGTAATCCACTCCGGCCAGGTCGGATAATCGCGAGCGGCTGCCGGGATAGAATCCCTGGACTGATTTTGTCGCTGCGTCGTAGACCAGCATCAGATTCCCGCCGTTCGCCACATAATCGCGAATCTCGCCGAGCAAGAGATCGCTTGCCTGCTGATGAATTGAGTCGGGAAGAATTATGCCCGCGCATTTGGGCCTTCCGAACAGGGGACGAAGAAAGGCGGAGTCGTTCATGGGAATCACATGCAGTCCCTCTTCGCTCGCGGCATCGAGCCAAACTGTAACCCGAGGATCGGAAAAGCTGGCGCCGTCAGGCACCAAAAGTATCAGTCCATCGGCTCCAGCACTGAAATGGTCGTACGCACGCACGGCCAACCATGTGGCAAGGGCCAACAAACAAAAAGCTGCCGCGACGATAGTGGCCGCCCGTTTCTTCATCCCTGGGGGACCACTTGCCCTTCGGTCCGCGCCCATATTGTGCCGAAGACCGTGACACCGTCCGCGATTTCAATCGTCGGAGCGCTGACGGTGGTGGGAACCCGAACCGAGCCGCACCGGGTTCCGGTTTCAATTGTGATTCCGCGCTCGGCGATAACCGGCCCGGTAATGCGGCAATCGGGACCGATACGCATGGTCGATGCACTGATGAGGCTGCCCTCCACATGCACGCCGGCCTCCAGCGCCATGTGTTTATAGCTCTTGACGCTGCCGAGTACCCGCGCGCCGGCACCGATGTGCAGCCTTCCCCTAGTCACAATGTTTGCGGAGACGATTTCACCGGCTTGGATCTCCAAATCCTCATCGACCAGCCGGCGGCCGCCCGGCAGGGTTGTTGGCAAGGTTTCCGTGCCAACATTGGTCTCCTCCGCATCTGAGCGTCCTAGTACAATGCGGGGAGCGTTCAGGCGCTGGAAGGCGCAGCCGGATTCCAACTGAATCTCGCGATCGGAAGAGATGCGCCCATATAAATCGCAATCGCGTTCAGCTCGAAATGCACCGACAGCGTGCGCCCACCGGATCACCGTGCTGGCCCTCTTCAAATGGATGTCCTTCTCTCCGAGAAGGGCCCGGAACACGCTTTTTTCCCCGCCGGTGAATTCCCCCGCTGCGTAGACCTCTTTGGCGAAAGTGATTCCATCGGGAAGAATCACATCCATGCCTGCCGCTACGACTGACTGGCAGATCGCTGTTGTTCCCCCCGCAGACACGAAGGGCGGATTATCGGCGCGTCCGAGCAACAGATATTGGCCGCCGTCGGGCATGGTGCCGTGCGCCATGGTGCCTGATGCCACGCACTCCCGCAACGGCTTCAATAGATCGGCGATATAGCTACGGAATCCATAGGAAAAATGCCGGATCTCTCCTGCGTGTTGCTGGATCACGTCGAGGGGTTGCGCGTCACGCTTGAGACGCAGCTCCGTCAGCGCCGGCAACAACGGGAGCGTGAAAAGAATACCCGCAAATAAAACAAGCAGGACCGTTGCCAGCGCAGGATTCATTGAGTGGTCCGAAAACGCTCGGTCTTATCCCAGTGAAATTGCTCCCGGGTGATAGGAGCCATCAATTGAGCGACGCACGCGCGAGAGACGGAAGAAATGCTCACCACAAATCCCAAAACGAGAAAAGGGAGCAAGCAGATTCGCTGGCGCGTGTTATCGAGCCGGGTCGCCGCAGCGATTTCAAAAAATGCGGCGAAATTCCCCGTCGCAGCATAAGCAGTGAACGCGAGAAGCGCGATGACTCCATGGAGCGGCGCCACACCCTCATAAAAAAGACCCAGCGCCAGGAGCCAAGCAATCAAAGTTAGCGGCGCCATGGCGTACACTCCAAGAAGCAAGAATCCATCAATGCGTTCCCTGAGGGTCGCGAGATGCTTGCCGAACAATAGTTCGAGGCCGTAGGCCGCCAGCACCTGGTTGTGTCCTTTGGCCCAGCGCATGATCTGCTTGATGCGGACTTGCCACGTCTCGGGAACTTCTTCATAGCACTCGGAGCGATTCTGATAGACCGTTTTCCAGCCAGCCAGCAACAAACGGTAGGTCAGATCGGTATCTTCAGTGAGGGAATTGTCATTCCAACCGCCGATCTCGCGCAGAGCACTGAGCCTTACGCCGGCGACCGTCCCTCCATGCTGAGGAACGAGTCGAAGATTCATGCGCGCCTGCTGGTCCACCTGATAGCCGCCGGAGCGCTCGAGGTCGAGCAGGCGAGTGAGTAGATTCGTCCCGACATTCAGAGGTACGACACGCCCCATCACGCCACCCACCTCGGGATCGAAGAACGGGGCAACGAGTTGCTTGATCAACCCGCTGCCGGGAATGTAGTCGGCATCAAAGATGAGAATGACTTCGGTGTCGACCAATTCCATGGCGTCCTTCAACGCGGCGGCTTTGCCTCCTTTGCCCCCGTTGCGGTGAAAGGGACGGATACGGCCCGGATGGTCCTCACAAAAGCGATCGATGATTTCGCGCGTGCGGTCCGTAGAGCGGTCGTTGACCGGAACGACCACCATCTTATCCTTGGGATAGTTCACATTCATCAGCGCAGCTAGTATGTGGGCGACGACCTTTTCTTCGTTGTGCGCTGCCACCAAGACAGTCACCGGCGGCCAGGCGGCTGTGTCGATGTCGATATAGGGATGGCGCTGGAATCCAAAAAGACGGTTCAGCGTGAATAGATAGTGGCGCGCCGTGTATACCGAGATAAGGATGACGATCGCGTAGAGAGCGTAAAGCATCATAGTCAACCGTGAGCTACGAACGAACTTTCTCGGGCACCAGTACCTTCGCCTCTTCCAAGACATCGGTTTTGCGGCGCCTTGGGTGCGATCTGGGGGGCAGCTTGAATTCCTTCTCTGGGTCGAGTAGCGGCGTCTTCCCCTGATGCCAGCGGGTGATAGCCTCGACGATGCGCTCCGACGCTCTGCCATCACCGTACGGATTATCTCCCTGCGACATGTACTTGTACTCATCCGTGTCGCTAAGCAGCCGCTCGGCCTCACCGAAGATTCCCTCGCGTGACATGCCGATTATTTTGGCCATTCCGAATTGCGAAGCCTCGGGGCGTTCCGTCACTTTGCGGAGCACAAGCACCGGCTTGTGAAAAGTAGGGGCTTCTTCTTGAATTCCGCCCGAATCCGTGAGCACCATGAAACAGCGGCGCAGCAAGCTGATAAAGGTCAGGTAGTCGAGAGGTTCTGTGAGATGAATTCGGTCAATACCGCCCAGGAGCGCGTTGATCGTGCTGCGCACGTTTGGATTCATGTGAACGGGATAGATCACGCGAATTTCAGGATGCAGGTTCACAAGATCCTTTAGCGCCAGGCACATGTTTTCCTGATCGCTCCCCCACGATTCGCGACGGTGGGAAGTCACTAGCACCAGCCGTTTGTCATCCGCGGGAATACCAGCCAGAGGAGTATCTTCCCAGGAATGAGGCAGATTGCCGAGACCCCGCAGCGCGTCCACGACGGTGTTTCCAGTGACCACAATCTTTCCAGCCGGAACGCCCTCGGCCAGGAGAGCGTCACGCGAAATAGCGGTCGGAGCAAAGTGAATCTCCGTGACGACGGAAACGAGCCGGCGGTTCGCCTCCTCCGGGAACGGGTTATAAATGTCGTGACTGCGAAGTCCCGCCTCGATGTGCCCTACTGAAATCTTGCAGTAGTAGGCGGCGAGAGCCGCGCCGAAAGCCGTAGTAGTATCGCCTTGGACCAAGACTATGTTGGGCTTGAAGCGATGGCACGCGTTTTCCACCGTATCGACCACGCGGCAGGTGAGCATGCTCAGTGTCTGATTCGGACGCATGACGTCCAGGTCAAAATCTGGCTTGATCTTGAAGTGCTGGAGCGCCTCATCGAGCATCGTGCGATGCTGACCCGTATGCACAACGGCGGTTTCAAATTCAGTAGATCGGCGCCGCAGCTCGTGGATCACGAGGGCGAGCTTGATGGCCTCCGGTCGCGTGCCCAGAACTGCGATGACCCTGCAAGGCTTTGGCAATTGCGTTCACTCCAATGAAAGGGGCGCACTCGGCGCAGCCGTTGAGCGAATCACCGCCGCCTGTCGGAGAAAAACCATTCGCCCAGGTCTGGCAAGCGCGCTCGTCCGCTTTATCGACCACCTTCTATCTTCGCTCATCCTTTCGAATATTTTCATACCCTTGGTGATTTCCGTTCCGAGAGAGTCAATAACGAGTTCGGTGATTGAGGACATAGACCGCATCATAACCAGTCGAGATGGCAGGGGTTCGGGACCAAGTGGCCGGAGATTGAAATCCTGCCGTCCCGGGCATTCTTTTCAATAACTTGGACTTTCCTACTGACTCTCATGTACACCGGTGTGGATAGAAGTGCGAATACGAGTTCCTCGGCGACCAAACGGACGTCGGGGTCATCCACAGCGGGTCTCTGACCTGCCCGACGCAAGTGAGCACGACATTAGTTCTTGCCAGCAGAGATGAACTGGAGGATCAGGGCAGCGAACACGACAGAAGTGATCGCCCCCACGGCGTGGGGGCATTGTGGTTGGATAGTCGGCAAACCTGAAGTTTTCATCGGACGCGCTTTGCCTGGCGGTTTTGTCCGAGGAATGTGAGCGCAAAACTTATATTTCCCGCCCGTTAAAACTCTGGTTGCTAAGTGTCCTTTTCTAGCCGTTTCCACGGGTGCTTTTGCCAGGGTTTTTAGCTCACTCGTTCCGAAGCCGGGCGCGGACCGTCCCATAGCCCACCCCCAGCTTTGCCGCGATCTCCCGCAAGCTTTGGCCTTGAGCTTTCAATTCCAGAATCCGTTCGCGGTCCACGGTCCTCATTGGGCGGCCCAGCTTTTTGCCATTTGATCGCGCATTCCGAATCCCAGCACTCACCCGCTCCCGAATCAAGTCTCTCTCAAGCTGCGCCACTCCGGCTGCTGCATGCGCTTCACAATTGTGAAGGTCTGCTGCCCGTAGAACAAGGCGGAGGTGAGCGCGTGCTAAACCTTCTGTGCGATGTTTTCCGTGGATCACAAAATGTGACCGATAAAGAATTCATCGCCAAGCTGGAGCAACGTGGGATCGAATCCGCAGACCTCCACCGTGCCCCCCCTAGTGTCGGTCTTAAATGTATGCAGTGCAAATATACGGAATGACAATATCAGCCGAGCGTACCCGGAAAGAGGAGTGGCCATGCGCAAGATTTATGAAGGTTGGTCGAGGATACCTTTTCGATATTCCCACAACTCCGAAATCAGCAGACCCCCGGTAGCGATATCGCACTCTTGCATATGGAAACCAGCGGAAAGAAGAAGAGAAGTGTATTGAGGGATGCGATTGACTTGCAGCCCAGTTGTCACGCGGAAAGCTGCATACAAAGCGTGGATAATGGCACTCGTCCAGAGTTTCCCAAACGCGGATTGCGAGTGATGGAATTCAGACAAGACCCATTTCGCTCGTGGACGCGCCCATTCCATCATTTTCAGAATGAGTCTCCGAACGTCCTCGCGCGTTAGACAATCCAGGAAGAAATGCGTTGCGAACAGATCATAATCGCGATGTGGCGGGACAAACGTCATCACGTCAGCGCAAAAAAACTGCACGCGACTTCTGTAACTGTCACCCAAGCGCATAATGCGATGTTCTGCAATCCGCATCATTTCCCTGCTCAGATCGACGTACGTGACCTCAACAGAAAGGTTTGCCTGGAGCAAACCAGCAAGGAACCTTCCGTCCCCTCCGCCGCATAACATGGCTCGCCTGCTCTCCCTAAGCTGGTTCACGTACGCGAAACGCCGGTGTTCCAGAGCCTTGCGGAAACTCAAATGCTCAGCAGGCTCATACCATCGCGCGATTCGGTCGCAGTTCATCTTGGTTGTACCAGGCTTCAGGTGCGCTCAGAGCACCGATTTCAATAGGAAGATTGCAGGAGTCAGCAGTGCGGCGTCCGCGAGTACGCGTAAAACTTGCGGCGAGAAGTCGTTACTTCTCCAATCCAGAGCCGCGATAAGAGACAGTGAAACCGCGGATGCCCCGGCCAGTTCCGCTTGCTCTGCGTTATGCGGCCCGAAGGCGCCGATGAACCCTGCACCTACGATGAGCATTGCTGCAATTTGCATGATACGAGAATCTACCAATTGAATCAGCCAATAGGGCGTCTTTTCCCATTGCCGTTCTCCGCGGTGATGTTCCCAGCACTCGATCGCGATACAGTTCAGCCCGCACAATCCGGCAAATAGGACTGCGGCTGGCATGAGCACCTTTCGGGATTCCGACGCGTGCGTCCAAGCAGGAATCGTAGCCCCCGCGGCAAAGATGGCTCCGACGAATAACTCTTTAGGAAACCATCGAACCACGCGATCCGGCACTACGTGGATGGCCAGAAAGTAGAAACTAACAGCTCCGCACATCACTAGCCCGGCCGCCCTGGTTTGGCTGCTCAGCCTGGTGAGACTAATCCAGATGGTGGCTGAAGCTATGGGAAGCAGTGCGCCGAGTACGGCGGAACTATGACGTGCGTGGAAATTGTGACGATCTGAATGTGCTACATCGGGCGATGAACGCAGCGTATCCAGCATTCGATCGCTCACATAGATAATCCATACGGTGACCGTCAGCACCGCTGATTCCAGGAAGGGAAAAGGGATACGAAGGGCGTGCGCGAAAAACAGCGCCCACAGGCAAACAACTGTCGGCGCGTCGAGACTCAGAAGATTCCACCACATCCAGAACGGATAACGCCCCGCCCGGAGTTGTTCCTCGGGAGTTGTTTCAAAAGTGGTTCCCGAGCCGATCCACCGCCAATTGTGGTTCGTTCGCATTCCACTATTATTTTATTTCATTTTCAGATTTTTCGGTGCGATGGCTTTTGAGGGTTGTAGGGCTGCGGTTTGGATTCCACAACCTGCGGCATTCGCTCAGCAGTCTTCTCATCACCGGGCAGAAGTCGGACGTTCGCACGACGCAGGACATTGCCCGTCATTGCAATTTCGCAACGACGATTGACCTTTACACGCAATCGCCGATGGCGCAGAAATTCGCCGCGCATGAGTCGGTGCTCAGCGCGATTCTAAAATAGCCGACCACCAGATCGAGAATTTCAGCGGTACGGAGAGCGGTACGGAATGCTTAAAAACAGGGTGGCGAAAACGTGGTTAAGTCCATCGCAATGATATGGTAGGCCCGTGCGGACTCGAACCGCAGACCTCTACCGTGTCAAGGTAGCGCTCTAACCAACTGAGCTACGGGCCTATTCAACTTTCTTACTGGCGCCATTTTAACATCTGCGGGCAACTACGCATAGCGCGCAGGCATTGTAATTTTGGAGTGCGGTCGGCAGGGGCTGGCGGGGCGGCCATGGCTGCTGACCGGAGCCGATTCGCCTCCCTTGCCTCGCGCCTTTCCGCTTGACAGAATAAAACACTTGTTTTAAACATGTGTTTGATATGTCGCACCCTGCGTTAACTCGCATTCCCCCTCCTGTCCGCCCACGCGCCAAAAACAAAGGCCTGGACTTGACCCGCGACAAACTGCTTGATGCGGCTGGCTACGTATTTGCCGAACGCGGGTATCGCGCCGCGACGATTCGAGACATCTGCCGCCGCGCGGGCGCGAACGTCGCGGCGGTGAATTACACCTTTGGCGACAAAATGGGTCTGTACACGGAGGTGCTGCGTCATTCCGTGCGCGCGGCCCAAACCGCAGCGATGAGCGCTGCCCTGGATTCCAGCCTTTCTCCCGAAGACACGATTCGCGGCGTGATCCGGGCTCGGCTGATGAGCCTTTGCAAGGAAGCGCGGCCAGACTGGCACATTCGCCTGGTGATGCACGAATTCACGCATCCCACGCCGGCGATGGGACGTGTTGTGGATGAAGGCATGCGGCCAATTTATGATCGTGTGCGGAAAGCCATCGGCAAGATAATCGGTTTGCCGCCCGACCATGAAACCACGCGTCTCTCGGTGAACAGCATCGTTGGACAAATTCTCTTCTACACGTTCTCCTGGCCGGTGCTCGCGCATTTGCAGCCGGAACTGAAGCTCACGCCGAATCAACTGGACCGGATCGCCGACCACATCGCGGATTTTTCGCTCGCGTATTTGAAGAAAGTGGGGCACGGCAAACGCCATGGATGAAATAAAAACCAATACGATGACTCAAGCGCCGCCGGAAGCACAGCAGCGTACTCCGCCGCCTGCCGCATTTGGCGCGGCGGCGCCGGCGGAAAACAAAGCGCCGCGTTCGCGCGCCGTAAGAATCTTCCTCATCGCGGGAGTCATCATCGCGGCGCTCGTGATCTGGAAGATATTTTTTGCCACACCGAGTCTGCCTGCCAGCATCATCGCGCTCAGCGGGCGCATTGAAGGCGACGATTCCGCGGTGGCGCCGAAAACGAGCGGGAAAATTCTCGAGGTCACCGTCCGGGAGGGCGACACCGTAACGGCCGGGCAGGTGATTGCGCGGATCGACGACGCGCAGGTGCGCGCGCGGGAAGATCAGGCGCGGGCCGCGCTCACTAACGCGCAGGCAAAGATGCAAGGCGCGCACGATCAAATCGCCGTGCTGCAGGAACAGTTGCGCCAGAATCAATTGCAAACAGGCCAATCGGCGATGGATGCAGAGGGCCGCGTTCGGCAGGCGCAGGCGGACCTGACGGCCGCGGAAGCGGACCTCGTGCAGCAACAAGCGGCATTGCGGCTCGCCGAATTCAATCGCGATGCCTACTCGCGGCTTGCGAAGACCGGCGCCGCTTCCGAACTGCAAGGACTTCAGGCCGAGGTGCAAGCCGACCAGCAAGCTGCCGCGGTAGCCGCCGCTCAGCGACGGGTGGAATCGTCCCGCGGCGCGCTGACAACAGCACAGGCAAACCTGGACAATCCGAAAATTCGCGGCGCGCAGGTTTCCAGTACCGAAGCGCAAATTTCCCAGCAGCAATCGACCATCGCAGCTGCGAAAGCGGAAACGGCCCAGGCGCAAGCGCAACTCGCAGAGGCGGAGGCTGATCGGGCCGATTTGACCGTGCTCGCCCCATTTTCCGGCACCGTGCTCACCCGCGCCGCCGAGCCCGGTGAAGTGGTGCAAGCGGGCACGGCGATCGTGACGCTGCTCGATCTCTCCAAGGTGTATTTGCGTGGCTTTATTCCGGAAGGCCAAATCGGCAAAGTAACAATTGGCCAGCCCGCGCACGTTTTTCTCGACTCCAATTCAAATCAAGCGCTGGACGGATACGTTCTTCGAATCGACCCGCAGGCGACCTTCACTCCCGAAAATACTTACTTCCGCGACGATCGCGTAAAGCAGGTAGTGGGTGTGAAGGTGCAATTGACGCAGGGGATCGGCTTCGCAAAACCCGGCATGCCCGCGGACGGCGAAATCCTGACGAACGGCAATGCGTGGCCGCCGCACAAACGAGCAGCGCAATGAACACTGCCGCTTCGGACCGTGAAGATCTCGTCGCGCGGACTGTCGCGTCTTCAGGAGCTGCCATTGATGTTCGCGGCCTCAGGAAACACTACGGCGCTCTCGAAGCGGTGCGCGGTATTTCCTTCGACGTACAGCGCGGAGAAATCTTCGGTCTGATCGGCGCCGACGGCGCAGGCAAAACCACCACGTTTCAAATTCTTGCGGGAGTGATGGAAGCCACGGGCGGCACAGCGGAGATTTTTGGAAAGCCGGCGCGCGACGCGCGTGCGCGGACCGGATATCTCACCCAAACGTTCAGCCTCTATCCCGACCTGAGCGTGAGCGAAAACATCCGCTATATCGGCGAATTGCGACATGTTCCTTCCGCGGAAATCGACGAGCGCGGCGCCCGCTATTTGAAAATGTTTGACATGGACCGCTTTTCCAAGCGGCTGGCGGCTCAGTTGAGCGGCGGCATGAAGCAGAAGTTGGCGCTCGTGTGCGCGCTCGTTTCCGAGCCGGATATCCTGCTCTTGGATGAACCGACGACAGGCGTGGATCCTGTGTCGCGGCGGGAGTTTTGGGACACGCTGGCTCACCTTGCCGGCCAGGGACTCACCGTGCTGATTGCCACTCCGTATCTTGATGAAGCAGAGCGGTGCCATCGGATCGCTTTGTTTCACCTCGGCGATATCTTGCAAATCGGCATGCCGGACGAATTTCGCGAGAGTTTGCATGCGAAGCGGATCGAAATGCGCGCGCCCGATCTCCGCAAAGCCTTGCGTGCCGTGGACAAAGTAGCGGGCCCCGACAGCGACATCTTTGACGTGCAGCGCTTTGGAGATCGCCTGGATTTGCTTTCGCATTCGCCCGAAGCCGCGCAGCGGAAGATGGAAGAAGTCATGCATGCCGAAGGAATCACGATTGATGGCGTGCGATTGGATGAACCCACGCTTGAAAACACGTTTGTCGCGACGCTCCGTTCGCTCAGCCAGGAAGTGCGGGACACGCCCTTTCCCGCCCGCCGCGACCACAGGGACAAGCGCGGCCAGATAGCGATCGGCGCGGAACATATCACGAAACAATTCGGCTCCTTCACCGCGGTGCACGATGTGAGCCTGCAAGTGCGCTACGGCGAAATTTATGGATTGCTGGGAGCCAACGGCGCGGGAAAAACAACGACGATCAAAATGCTCTGCGGTTTGCTGGAAGCCTCCACGGGAAACATGCAGCTTGCGGGCGGGCGCGGCGCGTTTCGCTCGACCGAAATCCGGCAACAGATCGGCTACATGTCGCAAAAGTTTTCGCTCTACGACGATCTTTCGATCGCGGAGAACCTGGATTTCTTCGGCGGAGTCTACGGCGTCCCCGCGGAAGAGCTCAAAGAGAAGGAACGCTGGGTGCTCGATTTCTCCGGACTCGAGGGCAAGGAACAGCAGATCACCGGCAGTTTGCCGGGCGGATGGAAGCAGCGCGTTGCGTTCGGCAGCGCCATTATGCACGAGCCCGGCATTGTGTTTCTCGACGAGCCGACCTCGGGCGTCGATCCTCTGGCCCGCCGCGCATTTTGGATGATGATCAACCGTCTCGCCGATGCGGGCACCGCCGTCCTCGTGACCACGCACTATCTCGAAGAAGCAGAACAGTGCAACCGGCTTGGCTTCATGGTGGCGGGCGAACTGCTCGTGGAGGGGACGCCGAGCGAAATCAAAGCAGCGCAGAAAGGCCATCTGCTGGAATTTCGCGTGGACCAGCCGCAACGCGCGGCCGATCTTTTGAAGGCTGAAACGCAGCACTGGCGGGTTGCGCTTTTCGGCAAACGGCTCCACATCATTGCGGACGGCGATGTCGATGCGGGCATTCGCGAGAACACGCAAAGACTTGAAGCGGGAGGGGTCCACGTGCTCGAGACGCGCGAAGGACGCTTCTCGCTGGAAGATGTGTTCATCAGCGTTGTCGAGCAGGCCCGCGAGCGCGGCAAGATCGGTGCGGAGGAGTAGAAACCATCACATAAATGGTCAGCCATCCAAACTCGATAGGATTTCAGGGGCTAAAGCCCTGGTTTTTCAGGTCTCCAAATGTCGCGGCTGAAGCCGCGACTCACAAAGACTAGCTATGAGATAGCTTCTCGGGGAGCAAATCATGCGGCGAATTTTCGCGCAGGCCCGAAAGGAATTGACGCAACTTCTCCGCGACCGCCTCGCGGTGGCGCTGGCGCTCCTGCTCCCCGTGATTTTGCTGCTGCTGCAGACCACAGCCATTTCGCTGACGGTGAAGGATCTCCCCATCATCGTGCAGGACTTCGATCAGTCGCAGGCGTCCCAGAAATTGGTTGACGCGTTTCGCCAGTCGCTGAGCTTCCACGTCGTCTCGTGGCCCACGGACAAACAGCCTGAGGAGGCCTTCGCTTCCAACAAAGCGCGTGGCGCGTTGATCATTCCGGAAGAATATGGCCGGAACATTGCGCGCGGCGAAGACGCCACGGTACAGATTCTGGTCGACGCTTCGGACGAAAATACCGCGCAAATCATCTCGGGCGATGCGGCGCAAATCGTTCGCGCGTACAACGCGGAAAATGCGGGAGCCACCCGCCCTCAGCCGGTCACCGCCACGATCCGGCTGTGGTACAACCCGAGCCGCTCGTCGCAGAAATTTTATGGTCCCGGAATTTACGTGCTGGCCATGTCCCTTTTTCCGCCGTTGCTCGCGACACTGGCCATGTCAAAGGAAGGCGAGCAGAAAACGATCCTTCAAGTCTACGTCTCGAACATTTCCGCGCATGAATTCCTGCTCGGCAAGA
The DNA here is from genome assembly GCA_963833595.1 of uncultured Acidobacteriota bacterium. GTDB lineage: Bacteria > Acidobacteriota > Terriglobia > Acidiferrales > UBA7541 > Palsa-360. The sequence goes on from CAWHYM010000028.1 coordinate 121,098, forward strand.
TTGCCGCGTTCATGATCGTGGCAACCGCGGAAGCAATCATCATGATGACGATTTTATTCATGGGGTTCGGGCTGCGCTTCGCCGGCGATCCCACGCCGTTTCTTGTCGCCACGATTCTGTACATGTTCACCGTGACAACCTTCGGAAACATGATTGGCGCGGCGATTCCGAGCCAGGTGGCCGCGATGCAAGCGGTTGCGCTTGCCGGATTCCTGCTTGTGTATATGCTTTCCGGCTTGCTTTTCCCCGTTGAAAATATCCCCGCCGGCATTCGCTGGATTTCAAACCTCGTCTGGGGCCGCTACTACATCGAAATCGTGCGTGACGCGCTGCTGGCGGGCGGAGGCTGGTCATCGGTGTGGCTCAAAGTGCTCGCAATCGCCGTGATCGGCTCGATTTTTTACATCATCGCGTGGCGCAACATGCGGCGCATGCAGTTGAAAGATTAGGCCATGAATAAGATTCGCGCATTTCTCGGTTATCGCATGCGGGCTTTGATCCGCAAAGAATTTCGCCAGATTCTGCGGGATAAGCGGCTCGCTATGTCCTTAATCCTGCCTCCCACGCTGCAATTGCTTCTTTTCGGATTCGCTCTCAACGCGACCGTCAGCAACCTGCGCCTCGGTGTTGTCGACGACAGCAGGACTCCCGAAAGCCGCGAGCTTGTCGCGATCATGACCGAAAGCAAAAGCTTCAAGGGAGCCGGCAACTACCTTGACGTAAACGAAATGAGCAAGAAGATCGCGAACGGCAATCTGGACGCCGGGCTCGTGATCCCGTACGACTACGCGCGCGATCTGCAGCGCGGCCGGCCCGCTACGGTACAGGTGCTGTTGAACGCCATGAATTCCAATACGGCTACGATCGGCGAAGGATACGCGCAAGGCGTGATCGCGTCCTACAACCAGACCCTCGTTGGCGAAGGGATTCACGCGCGGTTCCGGCAGATCGCCGCGCCGAACGTGAGTCGCATCGGCATGGTGTTGATACATCCCGCATATCTGTACAACCCCGGGCTCGAGCCCACGTGGTTTATCGTGACCGGCATTCTCGGCGTGCTTCTGATTCTGAACGGCTCGCTAATTTCCGCGGCGGCGATTGTGAAGGAACGCGAGGCCGGGACGCTCGAGCAACTCTTGATGTCTCCCGCTTCGACGACGCAGATCATGGTCGCGAAGCTTTTTCCGCTCTTCGTGCTGCTCTGCATGATGGGCATGATGGCGGTGGCGATCATGCGCGTCGTGTTCGGAATCCCATTCCGTGGAAATGTTTTATTGGTGATCGCCGCCGCGGCCCTTTGTTTGTTGTGCGGGATCAGCATCGGCACGTTCATCGCCACGTTCACAAAGTCGGCGCGGCAGGCGCAGCTCACGCTCTTTTTCGTGAATCCTCCGCTAACCTCGCTCTCCGGGGCATTCACGCCGGTGGAAGCAATGCCGAAATGGCTCCAGCCGGTTGCGCAATTCAACCCCATTCAACACTTCGGCGTAATCTCGCGCGGCGCAATGTTGAAGGGAAGCGGAATCGAAACGTTGTGGCCACATTTCCTCGCGCTTTT